>JAEUHM010000056.1 GCA_016795485.1 Verrucomicrobiaceae bacterium
GCGGACGAGTTAGGAATCGGGGGCAGTGTTAGCCAGTTCATGCATAGCGAAGGTCGTCGGTTAGACTTTGTGAGAGGTCGATGGTCGACGGTATGGGTCAAGCTCCCCGCCATTCGGCTGACTGACCCACCAGTGGTGACGTTTCGTCGCTCACTACCTCTATGGAGGACAACAACCCAGTGGCAGTCCCCCACGACACCAAACGGCATCCCAGAGACAACCGAATCAAGTTACCCACTCGCCACGATCGACTTTGAGCTTCACGGGACCAACATGAATAAGGTCGAGGACCTTCGCTCTCCTACTGGCTACTCGTGGTATGCAAAAGTGGCCAACATCACCTATGTCAACCCTCCGCGGGACGGATTCCCGCTCCCCCTACAAATCGTCAGAGACACAGCTACCGGAGCCGCAGGAGCTCTAATCGCACCAGCCTTCGTCGCAGACCTCAATAACCCCGGTGGTAGATCAGATCAAATCCACCCCCCGTCCTTTGGTTTATCCATCGATGCCAATCGAGATGGAACCATCGGCAACCGCGAAACTGCGTCACAAGCGAAGCCATTGAGGTTCTGGATCAACAACGACACAGACTTGTTCCAACCGGACAAAGAAGAGGAGAGCGCCGGATCGGATAGCCAGGATTACGCCATTACCACCTACCGTGATCTGGAAGATTTCCAGCTTCTCAAGCTCAGCCTCCCTGACACGGCTGCTGAGAACGTGAAGAACGGAACTTGGGAACTCGGCTTCAAGTGGAAGAACACTTCGGGTGGCGTTCCTGTGATTCGGCTCTACAAGGTCGCCCCAGGCATTGACGAATTGTCTGATTACCTGTGGAATATGGACAAAGCCAACGCTCAACTTGGGCTCCCGTATTCCAATTCGATTGCGGATGTTGTCGGCTCACAGACTGCATGGCTTCCAGCGGATACATTGACCGGAGCTGGCCGATCGGGCATCCATTCGTTCTTGCTATTTGAAGGGCATCAGAAGGGACAAGGGCAACTGTGCATGGTGATCAAGACAGACACAACGGAAGCCGAGGGTCCAGGTGTTTGGCTCAAGCTGATGGATGTTGAGGAAATGTTCGAAAGTGCCCAAGGTACACCGGGCATGCCGTATCCGAATCCACCAGATCACATTGTAGCCGAGCCTCCACGGCCAATCACAGGCTATAAACACATCGACTGGCCAGGTCGTGGTCAGTTTGTTGAAGATCCCGACGAAACCAATGAAGCGATCATTATGGTTCACGGTTGGAACATGACTGACCCAGACCGCCGGACGTTCTCCGAGACTTTTTTCAAGCGCCTATGGTGGAAGGGTTACAAAGGACGTTTTGCAACGTTTGCATGGCCTACCTACAACGCGGATGATGACTTTCTTGGCTTTCTCCCTGCTCACTACAACAAGAGTGAGTATGTGGCGTGGAAGTACGGACCTGCGCTCAAGGCTTATGTGGACGGCATCTCGAAAGGCTCAAAAAACCTTTGTGCGCACAGCATGGGTAATGTGGTCATGGCTTCAGCCCTCAAGTCGGGCCTTTCAATGAACAGCTACGTGGCGATGGAGGCCGCTATTCCGAGCGGATGCTATGATGCAAATGCAGGGAACAACAACTACACCCCTTTTACGAGCCTAGATCAGTCAAAACCGACACCAATCCATGCTAATCCCGATCTCGGCTACCGAGGTTTGATGGATGGGGTCAGCGGGAACTTTCACAACTTCCACAGCGAAAATGACTTTGCGCTGGCAACTGGAAGAGCCCTCAACGATATTTTGAACACCAGTTGGGAAGGAAACCAAACAGACTACAAGCCCAACAACCTATTGAACTATTTGCACAACTCGAGTGCTGCTGGTGCAGCAAAGAATCGGATCGAGTTCACATCCTCCGATGACTCTGGGGCTAGCTATGTCTTTGGAAGGAACGTAACGGATCACCATGAAGTCATGGCTTTCATTTCACGTCCGCAGTCTCGGGCACTCGGCGTGCAAGCGACCACAGGCTTCACCAACTTCGATTTGAAAGACAGCTCTTTGCGTTACCCGTTTGGCACTATTCGCACTGAACACAGCGGTCAGTATCAACGCCCGATCCAGAAGACTCACTTCTTCTTCAACAAGCTTCTCGATAGCATGGATGTCGGGTTCAACTTTCTGGAGGAGTCGGCGCTATGAAACCAGCAACCAAGACGGCGTGCTTTGTATTGCTCACGTTGATTGCTGTCGCAATCGGTTGGTGGCTTTCCAGCCCTAGAAGGTCGGTGACATCTACTTCAGCAACTCCGAATCCAGTTCCAAAAGCGCCGAACGCAAAAGCGCCGAATCAACCAGCCGACGAAGGCACTGCTGTTGTTCAACCCTTCGCTCGCACGCCAATGCTTGGAGTGACTGACCCACGTTGGAAAGAGTATCATGCCAAGCGAAAGATTGATCCGTTATCAGAATGGCGAACGCCCATCGAGTTTTTTGGCAAGGTGATTGATGAACAAGACCGACCTGTTGCAGGCGCGGAAATCCAATTTGAATGGGTTGGCACTAGCGAGAAAAATGGCGGAGATGGTGTCGGTCACAAATTGATAACCTCCGATGCAAATGGGTTCTTCATGATTAATGGAATTGAAGGCAAGCGTTTGGTTATGAGTGTCCGCAAAGACGGTTATCACAGCAAAAGGTCATGGAATGATGGCGCTTTTGAATACGGAGGCTTCTGGCATAAGGAGTTCATCGAACCCAACCGTAACGAGCCGGTGATCTTCCATTTGGTGAAGCGTCCAGTCGCTGAACCGACGTATCGAATCGGAAGCCGAATCTTCCTTGAGCCGCCTGCACTCGAAACGCATCTCGACTTGCTGAGTCCGACCGCGCAATCAAACGCTCCGGCTGACTTGTATGTTCGCATCACTCGCCCGCCAGGAGCGAGCTATGAAAAGCCCTTTGATTGGAGCGTAACGATTGAAGGTCGCAACGGGGCCGAGATCGTCGAAACCACAGACGAGTTCATGCTTCACGCTCCAGCGGATGGCTACCAACCAAAGCTTGTGCGCGAATACAAGAATCCAACTGGCAACACACGGCAGAAAGTGCGCTTCTATGTTCGCAGCAAAAATCGCAAGCTCTACGCCGCGGTTGATTTTGAAATGGCAGCGTATCGGCGCATGAACGGCGGCGAACCCGCTTCGATTGTAATCTCGGCAACAGTGAATCCGAACGACTCGCCAAACGTGGAGTACGATTCTGAGAAGAACATCCGGGAAATGACAAAGAAGTAAGTGGAATTGGGGGGGCATGGTTGGAATCTTGCCAAACGGCATCCTCACCGAAGATGCCCGCTGGACGTTGACTCAGGCACCGTCCGTGGTGCCTTTGGGCTCCGCCCATCCATTGTGCTGTCTGTCTCTTGCCTGCCTTCGGCACTCGGCTCACCTATAGTGCCATTCGGGTCAGGTGTTTTCTGTTGCAAACCGATGGTAATTATAGGCGCTGGGGGCTATGTTCCACAACGTTTCCAGGCGATCTAAGGCGTCTTTCTTTCAGCTCTTTTGCCTTCTTTCTGGGGTCCAACTGTCCACAGGTCTACCCTGACGCAGGCGGGACGGGTGAGTCTTTTCAAGCTATCCCATTCTTTTCGTTTGTTGCCGCGTTGTGATGGTCACAGGCAAACCCTTACCGGCTACCAAACCCCACGGACACCTCACCACAACGGGCATATCCCAAAACAGCACTAACCAATCAAGCCGAACCATTCCTGTGCGCAACCAACCTCACTGGCAATGTGGTGACTCGAACTTGGCAACAGGAAACACCCGACCCCAGAGACGCTGGACTCCACAGACGTTGGAATAGCAAAACAGACGGGTCTCCAGCGAGTGATCGCATGAGTTGTGCTTGATGGGATGTGCCGATACGGAGTTTGGCAAGAGTGGCGCGGGGTGGGGCGTAGGTGGAGATAGTTCTCATGCTTTCTGTTTATGGTCCAAAGAGTCGTCCTTTGTGCGATGGAGTGTCCCGCCGGGATTTTTTGCGGATTGGTAGTTTGGCGATGGGTGGGCTGTCTTTGCCTGAGTTGTTGAAGGCGGAGGCGCAGACTGGGCGTGGCCGTGGCTTCAAAAGTGTCATCATGATCTATTTGTGTGGGGCTCCTCCGCACCAGGATATGTGGGACTTGAAGATGGAGGCTCCGTCCGAGATCCGCGGTCCGTATAAGCCGATCAGCACCAATGTGCCTGGGATAAGGATCTCTGAACACGCGCCACGGCTTGCCCGGATGATGGATAAGTTGGTGCCAATCAACTCAATGGTGGGCTCTCTGGATGGGGCTCATGATTCGTTTATTTGTTACACGGGGCGCTCGCCACGTGGTCCACAGCCTCCTGGGGGGTGGCCGTCTCTGGGCACGGTGGTGTCCAAGCTCCAAGGCCAAGCAGATGCAGCGATTCCTGGATTTGTGGGACTGGCTCCCAAGGCTGGGCACCCGCCCTATGGGTCGCCCGGACTACCTGGGTTCGTAGGTCCGGCTCATGCTGCGTTCCGCCCAAATGGCGCTGGGATGGATGACCTGAAGTTGAACGGGATTTCTCTGGAACGCCTCAACGATCGGCGCGCTCTGTTGGAGGGCTTTGATGATCATCGGCGGTTAGTGGATGCGAGTGGGATGGTGAGTAGCATGGATAGCTTTTCTCAGCAGGCGATGAATGTGCTGACGAGTTCTAAGCTGCTGGATGCTCTGGATTTGTCCAAGGAGTCGACAAAGACACGGGAGCGCTATGGGAAGGGTGATCCGAACAACTATGGTGACGGTGCGCCGCTTAACTTGGAGCATTTTCTGCTGGCGAGGCGTCTGGTGGAAGCTGGTGCGCGGGTGGTGACACTTAACTTTGGCCGCTGGGACTTCCACGATAACAACTATCCGCAGCTACTGAAGCATTTGCCTCTGTTTGACCAAGGAATGAGCGCTCTGGTGCAGGATCTGCATGACCGGGGGCTGGACAAAGATGTTGCTGTGGTGGCGTGGGGTGAGTTTGGCCGCACGCCAACGGTGAATGCGCAAGGTGGGAGAGATCACTGGCCGCGTGTGGGTAATGCATTGCTAGCTGGCGGTGGTTTCAAGCGCGGACAGATGATCGGTGCCACGGATCGGTTGGGCGGTGAGCCGACTGAGCGGCCTGTGCACTTTGGCGAGGTGTTTGCGACTCTTTACAAGTTCCTGGGAATCGACACAGCGAAGACTGTGCTGAATGATCACGGCGGGAGGCCGCAATATCTGGTGGATGGTTGGTCGGCTATGCCGGAGCTTATCTAGGAATAACCAAAGTGCGGCCTGCACGGATCATGTCGCTCTTGAGGCCGTTGGCTGACTTGATGCGAGAGACCGAACTGCCAAAGCGGCTGGCGATGCCGGAGAGCGTGTCCCCAGATTTGACCGTGTAACGTGTGGAACTGGACGTTTTCTTCTTGGTTGTAGAGGACTTCTTTGAGGAACTCGAAGACACCTTGCGAACGCCAGACGACGATCTTGAGCGGCTGCCGCTGTCGTGATGAGACGAGCGCCAGCTTTTGTAGTCGGAAGCAGCGGGACCACCGCCACCTGCTGCGGCCCAGGACTGAACGTAGTCGCCATTGGGTGCAAATGGATACTCCGTGGTGGACATGCCGTGGCTGGGGGTCGCTGGAGAGCCCTGGAGATCAACCCGCGGCAGCACGGACGGCACACCCACCATGCCTTTTTTGCTACTGGAGCATGATGTAGCAAGAGCGAGGAGGAGAAGCGTGACAAGGGTTTGAGAAAATCGGCGCATAAGCGGGAGAATGGTAAATAAAAGGCCAGTTGGGCTGCCGCGCAATCTCTGACATTTGCGGTGAGAGGAGCAAAGTTTAGGAATGCGGCGGCGTAAGCATCTCCCGCTATGACCCGCCGCCAGATAATCCGCCAGTCGACCGCCGCCGCAGCATCCGTGCTGGGCTTTCCCGCCATTGTAAGCAGCAAGTCACCAGCCAGTGCTTTGCGCATCGCCTATATCGGTGTGGGTGGCCGCGGCGGGTCAAATCTCAAGGAGACGACCAAGGATGCGGCGGTGAGCGTGGCCGCTCTCTGTGATGTGAATGAGCAGAACCTTTATCGCGCCGCAGAAGCACACCCTACTGCGGCCAAGTTCAAGGATTTCCGTCGCCTGTATGATGAACTGAAGGACTATGATGCCGTGGTGGTGTCCACCACCGAGCACACGCATGCCTTTGCTACCATGCCAGCGCTCAAGTTGAAGAAGCCGGTGTATTGCGAGAAGCCGTTAACCCACAATGTAGGTGAGGCGGTAGCGATCATCGAAGCGGCAAAGGCTGCCGGTGTGCCGACCCAGATGGGAACCCAAATCCATGGCATGCCCAATTACCGTCGAGTGGTGGAGCACATCCAGGGTGGGACGATAGGCAAGGTGACCGAGGTGCATGTGTGTGTCTCGCGCGCATGGGGAAGGCAATCCAAAGCGGATGCGGAGAAGAACAAAGATGTGGTGTATGTGGAGGAGCGCCCGAAAGAGGAGATGGCCCCGCCAGCTCATCTGGACTGGGATTTGTGGATTGGCCCAGCTCCTTATCGGCCTTACAACGAAGTGTATTTCCCAGGACCCAAGTGGTATCGCTGGTGGGACTTCGGCAATGGTACGATGTCTGACCTGGGCAGCCACTGGAATGACCTTCCATGGTGGGCGCTGAAGTTGGATGCTCCGAAGACGATCGAGGCGTTCGGCCCCGAACCTCATCCGGAGATTGCTCCAGCCACCATGTCTGTGGTCTACGAGTATGGACCACGTGGAGAGATGCCAGCATGTAAGGTCTGGTGGCACCAAGGAGCGACAAAGCCCGACGTCTGGACTTCCAACCCTGTGGTTAACGGCTTCAACAGCGGCGTTTTGTTCGTGGGTGACAAGGGTATGCTGATCTCTGACTACGGAAAGTTTAAGCTACTGCCCGAAGAGCAGTTCAAAGAGGTGCCCAAGCCAACAATCCACATCGAGGACTCACCGGGACAGCACCAGGAGTGGCTCAACGCAATCCGAAATGGAACTCCAACGGGGAGCCCTTTTGCAACGTATGCCGGACCCCTCACCATTGCCAATCATCTCGGTAATGTGGCACACCGAGCAGGCAAGAAGCTGGAATGGGATGCGGTGAAGCACACCGCAACGAACTGTCAGGAGGCGGAGCGTTTCCTCCGCCGTCAACCTCGCCAAGGCTGGAGCCTCGGCTAAGCGGACAGGGCAGAAGCTTCAACGAAGGGGTGTGGGAAGGAAGTCCCAATCCAGCACCATCTTCTCTGTTAGGGCACGCTTGAGCTCAAACTCCACAGACTCAAACGATGGATCACCTGAGAGGTTCTTGAGTTCACCAGGATCTGCCTGGAGGTCATATAGCTGGAAGGTAGGCCGTGGAGTGGTGAAATACTGGGCAACAAGTTCGGGAGCGAGCTTCCCTTCGGCGTTTGCTTTCACCATGGCCTTCCAACTGGGATCATCTTTGCTATCGACAGGAGCTACAGCTCCGTGGGGCGTGCAGGAGTAGATGAGCTTGTAGCGATCTGACCGCACACAACGTGCGAGATCGAAGGTATTTGCCATTACATCGGGTTTCATTCCTCCATCGCCACCATGCGGACCACGCTCGGCAAAGATGAACTTACGCGGCTGGTAGTCCGCAGCACCTTGTAGAAGCTTCAAGTGACTAACACCGCTCATCTGCTTGGGCACAGTCAGGGAGGCAGCTTCTAGCACAGTGGGCGCGAAGTCTTCTCCAGACACAAGATGGGCGGAAACGGTCCCAGGTTTCACCACACCAGGCCAACGAGCGATGAGCGGCACATGAATGCCCGGGTCAGTAAGATAACCTTTGCCATGGGGCATGGCCATACCGTTGTCACCCATGAAGATCACAAGCGTGTTCTTGTCCATGCCTCGCTTCTTGAGTTCATCGAGAACAGTCTGAACGTCTGCATCCAGATGCTCAATCTCGGCCAAGTATTTGGCGAGGTCGCTCCTGACCCCTGGGAGATATGGCAAGTGCGGTGGCAATGTGAGCGTGCTAGGATCAATCGCACCACGTTCGCCCTGAGTGTCCCACACGTGATGTGGATCCGAAAAGCCAAGCCAAAAGAACCAAGGCTTTTCCTTGGGAGCTAGGTCGAGGAATGTGGAAAGTTTGCCGCCGAAGTCCTTCATTCCGCCATTCTTCTCCACGTAATCCGCCCGATCTTTGAAGGTGCGGAGGTTCTTTTCGTCCATCACACGACCAAGTTCAGGTGCGGCACGGCGCCCGTTCGTTGTTGGGCCGTCAAGATGGTAGCTCCTTCCGGCAATGCCGGTAAAGTAGCCGCCTTTGCGCAAAAGATCAGGAACTGCAGGCACATCATCAGGAAGCGGAGACGTGAAGCGCACCATGCGCACTGCCACAGGCGAGCGCCCCGTCATCAAAGCAGCCCTAGATGGCACGCACTGAGGACAAGCGACAAACATCCTATCGAACCGCATTCCCTCAGAGGCGAGGCGGTCCAAGTTGGGTGTCTTCACATCTGGATTGCCGTAACATCCGAGATATGGATAACTATGGTCATCGCTGAGTAAGAAGAGTATGTTTGGGCGATCCGCAGCCATAACGCTGCTGATGACCATGAACATGACTGAAAGGAATGAGACACGGATCATGGCCGGTGAAACGACGCGCTGGGCGCATCTGTTGCAATCAAGTCCGTAACATAGCTACTCTAGCCGGAAGACTTGGCACAGGTCCGCAGCTTTCTTCACACGGCCAAATGCAAGCATGACGTACGTGGCAGACCCAGTCACAAGGAGTGAAGCTAATATGCTGTCCTCGGTCGCATGAAGCTTCTGTACGACCTCATGCATCTCAGCTACGGTTTCTGAAAGCCAATCGATCACACGCTGGAGAACTTGAATCACATAAGCAGTATCTTGTTCATTTTCCCTCATCTCAAACAGATCATGAATCACGTCGTGCTTCGTGTCGACAAAGCTGTTAGAGACTGCTTCGACTTCCCGTCGTAAGTCCGCTGGCATCGTTACCTCATGCAAATGTTCCAGTATGTATCTTCCATTGTGAAGCATTTGCACCGCACACTCATAAGCAGCCGCCTCGACGGCACTGAAATCGGTTTCGGTTTTCATACACTCCACCATCCACGATCTGCCGTTCTCGACTATGGTGGGAAAAAGTGGAGGCCTGACTTCTTGAACAGGTTTGTTCGTGGCCTCGCTTAGTGGCTCCATGCCGAATCCAACGGCTAGTCTGTGTAGAGTTGGGTAGATCCTACTTTCGTTCCGATGTGCCCAACAAGAAGTCACCCACGTTTTAAGGGCGCAGAGGCCCCTGTTTGGATTGCGCCGCTATCGGCAGACCGCAGTTCACGTAAATAATCCTGCGGATAGATGCTAGAAGACCGACACCGCGCCTTCCACGATCTCCACGCTGACGCCGCTATTCTGCAGAGGTTCGTTTTCGCGGGTGACGAGGAGTGTGACGGTGTGTTCGCCTTGTTTAAGATCAAGCACCAGGGGAGTGGTGAGTTCTTGGACTTGGGTTTCGTCCACGACGATGATAACGCCCTTGGTTTCGCTGAGAGCGAGTTTCACTTTGCCAGGGGAGTCGAGCTTGAGGCCAAACTGGGCGATCTTCGGGAACCAAGGATACATCTTCACTGGTACGGGTAACTCGGTGAGGGGCAGTTTGCCATCCACCGTGCTGTAGATGGGCTGCCAGGGATATTTATCCGCCTTGTTATTAAGGGCGTGGAGACCCACATGGCGAATGTGGTCAATGGTTGCCTGATCCATTGGACCCATGCCTTTCCAACTGCGCACATAGCGCTTGGGACTGATTTTGTAAGCTCCCTCGCGTCCTAACTCGGAAAGGAACCGAACGAGGTCGATGAACTCATCCTGACGCAGACTAGCGGTCAAACCAGGTGGCATCATGGAGGCCGGGGAAATCGCTTTTGATGCCACATTGCTCTTTGCGACCTTGCGGATCTGATTGGCTGGATCACGAATGACTAACTCCTCCGCACCGTCGGTGACAAGTCCACCGCTGATGATTTGGTTATCTTTCGTGGTCACCATGACCATGTGATAGCCCTCTTTGATTTTTGCGTTCGGATTGATCAAGCTCTCGATGAGGTAATCCACGGGCGCACTGGCACCAATACTGACCAAGTTGGGACCTAGCACTCCGCCAGCATCGCCGATTGCGTGGCAGCTTTGGCAAAGCAATGCCTGACGGCGATAGATCTGCTCACCACGTCCCGCATTACCCGATGCTTTGACCTTCTCGACGAGCGCGGCCATCGCTTCGGGTGTGAGTTGCTGGTCCATTTGCTTCACACCGCCGGCTTTACGCAGCGCGTCTTCCAGTGGGCCCTTCACTCCACGTGACGACACAGCGCGAATGCCTTCGATAGCAGCTGCCTCGCTGATCTTTTGACCTTCCAAGGCCTTAGCTAGCTGGCCGGGAAGTTGTTTGTTCTTCAAAAAGGCTGCTAGCACCGGCTGAGCTTGCGCTCCGTCCGTTACTTTGCCCAAATACTCCACAGCTCGCTTAGCAGCTAAGATTGGACCCACGTCGACCAATCCCTGAATCGCAAGTGAAGGATGCGTGGCGAACAGCTTGTCGAACAAATCGCGACTCTTCGTACCCCCGAGGCGCGTGAGTCCATTCAGTGCACCTTCACGCACGGGAGGAATCGTCTTCTCGTTCATCAACAGACCCGCCAGCGTGTCGCGCGCCTTCTCCACCTTCCATGCTCCGGCCAACAGCGTTGCCCGGTGGACGATTTCGATCTTGGCACTGGCAAGCCATGTGGTGATGAATGCTTCAGCGCCTTCAGGAACGACCTTGCGCTCGCTTCCGGCCTTTACGAGCGCGTCCAAAATACCAGCCGCACGACCTGACATTGCTGGATCGTTTACCAATGCAGCCAACTGAGCAGCTTGAGCCGCATCAGCCGTTGCACCTGCCACCGACATCACGGCAGCAGCCTCTTCATCCGTTAGTTTGCCTGACTTGAAGGTGGCCAGCAAGGGCACCAGCGCTTCACTGCGGCCACTGGCACGGAGAGCGTAGATCATGTGTTTGTTGTTGGCGAGCTTGAGCTTGCCACTGCTGAAGGCAGGAAGCCAAGTGTCAGCCTGTTGACGGCACATCTGCTCAAGGAGGAAGTCGATAGACTCATCCACAGGATGATCTAGCACCGCAAGAGCACTGGCCAACGAAGCTGGAGTCTTCATTTGATCCGCGAGGCAAAGCGCCCATAGGCGAACTTGAGCATTCTCATCATTGACGGCTTTTTGCAGAACAGCGTTAGCCTCAGGAAGCTCTTTCCAGCGGTGGGTCAGGATGCGGAGTGCTGCGGCACGGATTCGAGCATCCGCATTGCTCCACAGGGTGCGCCAAAGTTTGGGAGAGAAGGCATTCACGCACTCACGAGCCCAAGCAAGTTCCAGGGTCAGGTGGTTCTCTGATGTCGTCTGGTCAATCACAGGCACTACTTTCTCAGCCCCGAGCGCACGTAGCTCGCGCTTAGCGAAATGCCGAACATACTTCCGTGGACTCGACAGCATACTCACCAGATCTGCGGCGGATTTGCCCTGGAACGATGGTTTTTCGGCCAGAGGGCGGCCTTTTGCCGTCAGACGCCAGATACGGCCATGGACGTGGTCGCGTCGTTCATCACGGAAGTCGACTTCACCGTGCTGAATGATGGGGTTATACCAGTCTGCAATGTACAGAGCGCCATCAGGTCCGATCTTCACATCAATGGGGCGAAAGGCTCGATAGTTACTTGCTAGCACATCCGCCTCTTGCTTGGCGGTGTAGCTGCTGCCGCTCGGAGTGAGCGTAAAACGGTTGATACGATTGCCACGGAAGTCGCAGTGGATGATGCTGCCCTGCCAATCATCCGGGAAATGCGGTTCTTCGACGATCTCCTGGCCGCAGTGTTTTGGCTGGCCCGGCGAGAGACCGCGGAGAACACGAGTCGCACCTGGGCTGGTGGCAAAGACTGACCCAGGGAAGATGAAGTTCACGCCCTCACTGCCTGCACCATCAGCCGCAAAGCTTTGCCCCCAACGATCAAACTCAAAGCCCCAGGGGTTGATCAGGCCCTTGCTGATGACTTCGAGACGCTTGGTTTCAGGACGGTACTCCCACACACCGCCGCCGAGCAAACGCCGCACGCCATAAGGGGTCTCCACGTGACTGTGGATGTAGATGCTCTGAAGGAAATACAGCATGCCTTCAGGGCCAAACCGCATGGTGTGCAAGAGGTGGTGCGTGTCCTCCGTGCCGAATCCACTCAAGATGATGTTTTTGTCATCCGCCTTCAGATCGCCATTCAGGTCACGGGCGAAAACAACCTCCGTGCTGTTGGCGATGTAACATCCGCCATCTCCGGGAATCACTGCCGTGGGGATGTGCAGGTCATCGGTGAAAACGGTCGACTTGTCGGCTTTGCCATCGCTATCGGTGTCCTCAAGCACGACCACCTGATCTTTAGCAGCCTCTCCGGGCTTGATGTGTGGGTAAGTGGTCGAGCTGACGACCCAAAGCCGACCCGCACTGTCCCAGTTCATCTGCACTGGCTTCTGAATCATTGGTTCCGATGCGAACAGATTGATCTCAAACCCTTCAGGCAAAACAAAAGCAGCTTTTTCAGCTTCTGGATTGGTATCCGGGATGTCCTTCAGCGAGGTTGGTTGAGAGGCGAGAAGTGGAATGGAAAGAAACGCGAGTGCGAGGATGCGCATATCCAATCTTTAGCCGGTAGAGGCCTCGTGGCAATATCGGCACTTGGCTTTTCTAGCTGGCTGCTCCACTTGCACTCACTGGCCGAGCCCTCGCCCTGCGGGCTGGAGGGGTAGTTATCCCCTGGGAGCCCGGTGCCAGCGCTGAGTTTAGCTCAGGGGCGGCAGGGCGAGTTTTTTGTCGCAACCGGGATGCGCCGAACGGCTCCGTGAGGCCATTCGGCTGCCGGTCAAGGCACAATCGGAATAGCCACCCTGGCCCTTATCAGACGGGCATGGGGATATCGATATGGCGCAACTGACCAAACACTCAGCATCACATGTATATCTGCCGTTTCGGCCAAAACCCTGATCACTTTTCTGAAAATAGTTCTACAGGCCCCAATCTAGGCCGATCCTAGCGAGTTCCTTTTGGACCTTGGCGACCTCCCAGACCATGAGCACGTTCCGCCTTCCGCTCACGTAGAGTCTCCCTCCATCCGGTGAAAAGGTGATGCCCGTCATGTCGAACAACACGTCCGTGTATTTCAATTCCAGGAGTTTGGTGCATTCCGGCAGGGCCAGCAGCGCAATCGACCGTCCATCAGCTTCCACGGCAGCAAGTTTACCGTCAGGACTCAAGGCCACTTCGTCCAGCGTGGTGCCCGCGCCTTGGCTACGGGGGAACCGACCTAGACTCCGCCTTTCTGCCATGTTCATGAACAAGATTTCGGTCTTCGTTTGAGCGAGGAAGTTTTTGTCATCTGGCGAAAACACCAAGTTCAGTTCCTCAAACTCCCGCTCCAAGGGCAGCACGGCTCCCGTTAGCAGGTCGCCTATCCTGGCTTCACCAAAGCGGTGAAACAAATAGCGGCCTGTCTGGCTGAACGAGTAAGTGGTATCTGTTTTGACTGGCAAGTCAGGTATCGGCAACGCACGCAACTCGACAACTCCCCCGCCGCTCGCAGAAAGCACGAGATGAGAGGGCTTCCCACCCTTGAGGACAATCAATCCATTGCCATCGGGGTGTTTGCCGATGAGTTCAAGCCCATCAGTATTCTCCACTTTCTCTGGATTGCTCACTTGAAGCGCAGATTGGTCATCAAGCTGGATCTCTCGCTTCCAGATGCCTGCCGCGCCCCAACAGGCATAGAGTGTGGCCTTGTTTTCAGCATCAGATTCATCCAGAGCCACGCTCACTCGGTCTGAGGTCTTCACTTCTGCAGACCAGACCACGATGCTTCGTCCCACGCGAGTGTCCCACAACGCAACACGGCTCGTGCCACGGGTGACGAGCAACGGCAGCCGCTGTCCTGGTTTTAGCGAGTAAGGTGCCCGCGTGCCGGTCGTGAGCGTGGTAACGCGAGAAGCAGGCTGCCACATCTCAATGAATGCTGGGTGAAGCAGCGGTATTTTTAAGACTCTCCCGGTCCCGGTGACGACGACCATGGCCTGTCCATCACCGCCCACCTGCATCAGTCGGGCCTCCAGTGGGTGATACATCACCGTGGCTCCCGAAACCAAATCCCAAGCACGGATTTCTCCCGAAGACTGGAATGACAAGGCAATGTTGGTGCCTGTGACGAACTGAGATCGCTCCACAGAGACACTTGCAGGCTGGCACAGGGAGGCGATGCCGCTCTCCTCTACCACCGCCACTTCACCATCTCCTGATGTAGACGCCACCACATACGTACCGGTCAAATCCCATCCGATGCTCCAACATGGATACAAAGGAACCCTCCTCGACCAGTCCTTTCTCAAAGTGCCCACATCCCAGACTTCTATGTCGGTGGCAGATTTGTGGTAAGCCCGTGACACAGCGACCTTGTCTTTTCCTGGAGTCCAAGACAACGCCATGACTTGCTCTTCGGCAGGCGATGTTCTCAGGACTGGTTCCCCAGGCTCCGAATGAATCTCCACAGACCCATCTGCGAGCGCGATGGCAAGTTTGCCAGTGCTCCCCTGAAGATCCCACAGCTTGGCATAGCCGTAGGTTCTCGATTCAAGCCATTCCCACGGTTGCTGCGTTTGACTTGCCACCAACCGATCGGTTTTTGTATCCCAAACCTCGACTTTGCGGTCATTAAAGCCCAGCGCCACGCGACCGCCGTCGTCAGTGACATCGGTCACTGCAACAAACGCACCCTGGTTTACAGGATGCGTCCAGGCCACCTTGCCGCTCTCCACTTCCCTCAGGATGACGCGGTTATCCGGCCCAACACATACCAGCCAGCGGAGATTGGAAGACACAGACTCCCGGCGATACCGGTCTGGAGGCGAGAAACACATGGGACACTCAAGCGGCTTCCCAAAGTCAAACGCAGCACTCGCGGCGATCCACTCAGACCTCGCCTCAGCCAGATCATGTGAGGGCCCCGCCTGCGTTAGCAAGTCCAGGGCCGCTGCTCTTCTTCCAGGCGTGGGCGATTGACGCAGTAGTCTGGCGTTCACTCGACGCGATTCCTTGAGCGCGGCTTCTGCCTGCTGCTCACCTGCCGCCGCGCGGTCACGTTCTTGCGCCAGACGCTCCCGACTCCACAGCCACTGCCCCACGGAGATCGTCATCGCTATCCCCACGACGATCGACACCGCTGCGAGAGTCGGATTTCGCCTCGACCACAGCCAAACCCTGCGGCCAAAGCCTACGGGCTTGGCCAGAATCGGCTCACCCGCCAGCCATCTGCTCAGATCGTCAGCAAACTCCTTCGCGTTGGCATATCTCCGCCCTGGGTCCTTCTCCAGTGCTTTGAGCGCGATGACGGAGAGATCGCGCGGCACTTCGGCAGGCAGAGCCGCTGGTGGTTCCTCAACGATCTGCACCAGCAGCGCATGAGCAGACTCCGCCGCGAATGGCCGCGCCCCTGCCAGCAACTCATACAACACCACTCCAAGCGCCCAGACATCGCTCGCTATCGTTGCATTGGCCTGTCCGCGTTCTGCCAGTTCAGGTGCAGCGTACCACGGCGTGCCCAGCACATGGCGGGACTGCGTCATGCCCAAATCCATCCCCAACACCTTGGCCAGGCCGAAGTCCGACACATACACCTGCCCCCCACTGTCGAACAGGATGTTCCCAGGCTTCAGGTCACGATGCAGCACTCCACGTTCGTACGCAAAGTGCACCGCCTCTGCGATCTTGATCATGAGTCCGGCGATTTCCTTCCAGTTTCCCCGGTAGTCCTTCAATCTCCCAGCTAGAGACCCACCCTCCGCCAGTTTCATCGAGAAGAATGGCGTCTCATCATCCTCGCCCAGTTGATACACCGGCAGGATGTTCGGGTGACTCATCCGCGCCATCGTCTCCGCTTCAATGCGGAACCTCTGGCGTGCCTCAGGAGAGAGCAAAGCAGCGCCTGGCAGCACCTTCAGTGCCACTTCGCGATCCAGGTCGAGTTGGCGCGCACGATACACAATCCCCATCCCACCACGCTCAATCAGCTGCACCAACTCAAACTCTCCCAGACTGCCCAGCCCCTCCTCATCCGTAGCTGCCCAGTCAAACAAACACGCACCACACACGGCATCCGCATCCGGAAGTTCTGCACCGCACGTGTTGCAAACAAACGGGGTCAAACCAGGTGCATCATTTGATCTTCTGGAGGACTGCACTGGATAACAACTTCGACAAGTAACGCACTTCCTCCTCCACCTCATGGGGCGCAGACACCGTAGGCGCTATTCTCCCCCTCAACGCCGCTCTGAACTCACCCCGTAACCGATGAAGATAAGTCTCCATCGTCCCCACGGTTAGCCCCAGTTCTTTCGCACCCTGGTTCACGGTATACTCTCCAGACGCCCCTGGCAGAAACCGTCTCAGCACCGCAAACAGACGCGCATGTCCACTCGCAGCGAACCGCTTCTCCACAATCGCTATGCTCTGCTGCACCACGAAGCGCGCCCACTGCCGGTCAAACTCCTCCGCAGAAGCACGGTCTGCTCCCTCCTCAGCCAGTTGCTCACCCTCCGGTACCACCTCCAAGCTAGTGATCTGCCCAGCACCGCGCTTCAGCCTAGCCAACTCACGCGCCCTGCTTTGCAGCATCCGGTTCAGACACCCAAGAAGAAAATGCCTGAACCTGCCACGGTCCTTATCCGCACGCCGCCACACACGGCCAGACACCATCTCCAAGAAGAAATCCTGCACAATATCCTCCGCCTCAGCCGGAGAGTAGCCCCGCGAGAGCACATAAGCCAAGATCGGTGCACGATACTGTTCGCAAAGAGACGCTAGAGCCCCCCTCCCGGCGGTATCGCCATCGAGGGTTGCATCCGCCAGCACCTGCCAGCGCGTTTCAGGAAATAAGGCCATTAACAGAAGGGAAGAGTATTCAGTCAGGGAGCCTACATTCAACGCTACAAAGCACCCCAAGCTTTCGCCTCCACCACCTCAGCGCCGGATCCCCTGCACCCTTCGTTGCAGTTCCTCCAGCAGCGGCCCCAGCATCAGTTTCTCCTCAGACGTAGCATTCTCGTAGGTCGACCCGATCCCCTCCTCAGCCAGCCGGTCCCAAAACTTAGGGTCCGCCTGCGTCACACGCTCTAGGCCGCCTATATCACGTCCATCCTTCCGCATCTGCACCCTCGTATTCGTCACCATCTTCCGCCGCTCCTCCACTGACATCGCGTTGAACGCCTTCAGCACCGTTTTATAAAACGGCTCCACCGTCTTCTCTGCCATCCACTGCCGCTCGGCATCCGTCAAATCCATGTAGAAGAACGCCAGATCCTCCTGATGCTCGTCCCGCAACGTCGTCCGCTGGCCAAACGTCAATTTCGCCGCAGACTCCGCCACCTTTTCTAAATGCTGACGTCTCGTCGCAGTATCTACCTTCGCACCCTTCACTCGCCACGGTGCTTCTTCGATCAGAGCCATCACCTTCTCAGGAGACGACACATACCCATCCGTATACGCACGGACAAACGCCACTCCGGCCCAAATCAGCACCAGAGCAATGAAAGTAGAGATCCAAATACGAGCCTGCATCAGTAATCGCCTTCGCCCTCCACCATAACATCATTTTGCCACCTGCAATGCCCCATCCGCTCGCTACACCTTTCTCACCGCCAGCATCCGCCATGCCCATCTACGAGTTCTACTGCCCGGACAACAACAAGCTCTACTCCTTCCTCGCACGCTCCCTCGCGTATCGCCAGCACACACCCCGTTGCCCAGACAACCCCGCTTTCCTCCTCCAACGTCGCGTCTCCAACTTCGCCATCGTTGGCAAAGCCAAAGACGACTCTGCTGACGATCCCTTCTCTCAGCTCGACGACACCAAGTTGGAAGCCCTCATGGCCGACATGGAGCGCGAGATGGGTTCCATGGACGAATCCAATCCCGACCCCAAGCAACTTGGCCGCTTCATGCGCAAAATGACCGACCTCATGGGCGACAAAGCACCCGAAGCCATCCGCGAGATGGTCTCACGCCTCGAAGCAGGCGAAGACCCCGACAAACTCGAAGAGCAATACGGCCACCTCGCAGCGCACGACCCCGAAGCCGCCGGAGAACACGCCGCTGCTGACGCCTTATGGGACACTGTGCGCAAAAAACTCCGCCACCTCCGCACCAGCCCCATCCGCGATCCCAAACTCTACGAGCTAACCGACTACCTCTAGTTAGGCTGCTTTGGGTTGTGATTTAGCCATTGCCCTCACGTCGGCGTTAGCAATGCAGGCAGCAGCACCAACTCCGTCACGTTGCGGTCGATCAGCAAATACACCGCTACTTTTCCGTTAAAGCTCTGGCAGCGGCCTAGCCCGCGGTTGCCTGCTCCGGTGGTGTCAGGGAAGGGCTTCATGCTGATGCTCTTGATCACCGCGCTGTCGGTTTGGCTGCTGCTGTAGCGATCTCCTTTTTGCAAACGCACTACGGGCTGCCTCAGTGCGGCTTGATCCGCAGGAGTGGGCGCGCCGAAGGTCGTGCAGCCCGTCCACAGGGCTTGATTGCTGTTAGACGGTGCATCGGACAGCGTGGTGAGCACTGCATACGTGCCGGAACCGCTCACCACCTCCACGGCGGAGATGGTTTTCACCTTGGCATTGCCCAGACCGGCCTTCGTTTCACCCGTACGCATCAAAACGAGCTGTGATCCATCCTCCTGCCGCAGCAGTAGCACCATGTTGTTGTTATCGTTCACTCCAGGGCCGCTGATCTTGCCCAGGATCATGACTTGATCCTGATCCGCAGGCCAGAAGCGCTGGATGCTGCTCAACACCACACCCCCAGGCAGTCCGGTGATCTGATCCCCTTTGCGGATGATCCGCTGATCCCCTGGCACATCACTGTGCGGCAGCATCCACAGACCTTCGTTGCGGGCGCTGTCGCCATTCTTCAGCATCGCTTTAAACAGAGTGTTCTCGCTGAGCCCACCCACTTGCTGGCTCACTCCTGTGAAGCTGGAATACTTCACTGTGGCAACATCAGGATCACCTGTGATGTCCGGTGGCGCGTCACCCACCAGCGCCACACGCACGGCATTGTCGCCATTAGAGTCCATGCGGAAGAGCGCCTCAGCACTCGTGCCAGCGGTAGGTTTGAAAGTCGCAGAGAAGTGCATGACCTCATAGCCCACGGCCCCCTTCGTGTTGAACTGCCCCATCGTCCCACCACCGCCAAAGGCAGGCGTGCCCTCTCGTGCGCTGTCGTTTATGACGACTCCACCGTGATTGAGCGGCAGGATGCCGCTGTCGTTGCCACTGTTCACCGCAGGCGTGCCGCCAGAGGCCAGCGTGTAGTTTAGGGAGATGAGATCCGCCTCATCAGCCTGTAGTAGTTCTTTGAATGAGGAGAGCTTGGCCGCATTCAGCACCGGCATGGGCACCCCTGTGCGGAAGATGCTTTCAACATAGACACCGCTGTCGAACATCAGCATCCGGTTGTTGCTACTCGTGAGTCCGCCACCTTTCAGCGTGACTTGGAACAGCCCACGCCCTTGCTGATTGTTCAACGGTATGCCCAGAGCGCTAACAGTCGGTTGCACCACGTAATAACCGACAAAGACCGCATCTCCATTTTGCATGACAAGGTCGGGGTAGGTAGATTCTGGCGCGGTGGAGAACAGCGCATGGTTTTTGCCCGACTTGGCGCCTGCTCCTGTCAGCTTCTGATCAAACATCACTCCACCGTTATTGTTGACCGATGCCATCCCGATGGTGGAGAAGGCGATGTCCGTGGCACCTGGAGCAGGGTAACTTGTCTTGGACAGTGAGGTAGGGAAATACGCACCCAGCAAATAGACCTTGTTCTCCGCTGGGTTGCCCAGCAAACATTGGCCCTTCACCGTTTGGACGCTGATCGATGCCCCAGACCCAAAGATAGAAGTCGTCCCGCCGAAAATGGAGTTGGATGCATCTGGCACGCCCACTGTATGGCCGTCTCTTCGGCAGAGCGTCAGCGCTCCATTTGGTTGATACAGTGTACTCGCTACGAAGTAGTCACCGCTATCCAAGAAATACGCAGAGCCGCTGCCCTGCTTGTCTCCAGCGGCCGCACCTACCAGGGAGTTGCTGGCAGAGACCACACCCTTTACGCCCGTCTTGCTGCTGCCCCAGGTCACAGCTCCTCTGTTGCCATTCCAGAAAGGACTCTTGACGATGTAGTTGCCGGCCGGGTCGAACGCCACAAGGTAGTTTCCCACCGCGTCTCCATTTTGACTGCCTATCAGTGAGTTAGCAGCGGAGATGGTGCCCTTCACCGCTTTACTCCCATCCACCCAGGTGACGGCACCCACACTCGTCAGCGGATCGCTATGCCAGGTAGGACTCAGCACCGCATAGTGGTCCGCATGGGTGGACACAGCTTGGACATTCTCTCCCACCTCGTCATTCGCATTCATTCCCACTAGCGAGTTAGCGGCGGAAACAGGCCCTTTGATCCCCTTCTTCCCGTTGCCCCAGGTCACCGCGCCAGCGTCCACGACCGAGCCATTGTCCCACGATGAAGCGTTAATCACGTAGTTACCGTTGCTGAGGATGGTGGCTCTTACACCCACCTGATCATTCGCCGTTGTGCCCACCAGGGAGTTGTCTGCACTCACCGGCCCTGTCCTTCCCGTGTTCCCATCGCACCAAGTCACCGCGCCAGCATCCGCCACCGCTCCGTTGTTCCAGTAGTTACTTGTCACGATGTAGTGCGCACCGTTAGCTACCCGTTCGGTGGTGCCAAAACGACTCACCAAATCCCCCGCAGTGGTGCCGTGCAAAGAGTTGCTAGGAGACACCACACCACTGGAGGGTCCAGACACGTCACTGATCCACGTCACCGCACCCACATCCGCTAT
The DNA here is from genome assembly GCA_016795485.1 of Verrucomicrobiaceae bacterium. GTDB lineage: Bacteria > Verrucomicrobiota > Verrucomicrobiia > Verrucomicrobiales > Verrucomicrobiaceae > JAEUHM01. Next base: position 21,077 of record JAEUHM010000056.1, read on the forward strand.
CCCGCCGAGATCCCAGAAAGGATTTCTAAACACAAAATGTCCATCACCCACCTCGAACCCTTGATAAGTGCCCACCGCGTCATTCGCACTGGAACCAATCCATGAGTTAGTTGGAGACACGCTCCCCACCGTGGCCATGAATCCATTGCACCACGTCAGCGCGCCCACATCGGCAGTGGCACCGTTGTCCCAGGACCCACTACTAACGAAGTAGTGGCCGTTGGATAGCAGCACAAACACTGATCCTATCGCGTCCCCCGTACTGGTGCCCACCAGCGAGTTAGCCGTCGTCACTGGTCCAGTCAGCCCTGTGCTGCCGCTCACCCAGGTAGCCGCTCCCGCATCCAGGGTGCCTCCGTTCCGCCACTTTGGGCTCAACACCACATAGTTCCCCTCACCCACATTGCTAGCGCCCCTGGAGCCCACATTATCCCCTGCCGTGCTACCCACCAGCGCATTAGCCGCAGTGATGGCACCCGTAGTTGGTCCATCTCCCCGGCACACTCGCACCGCTCCTGCATCTACTACTCCCCCATTGTCCCAGAGGTAGCTACCCACGGCACAGGCACCCCCGTCCAGGTAGCTAATCAGCTCAACTTGATCTCCCACCGTGCTGCCCACCACCGAGTTGCTACTATTCACCACCCCCGTGGTACCATAGAACCCATTCCCCCACGTCACCGCTCCACGCGTGCCATTCCATCCCGGTGAGAGCACCAGATAGTGACCGTTCGTGAGCGCCGCCACGTAATCGGACCCCACCGAATCATTCGTGTTTCCACCCACCAGGGAGTTGCTCGACGTAACGTTAGAGAGCGCACCAACGTCAAAACCCGTTTCCGCATGTCCAAACGTCACCGCACCCGCGTCCACCGTGCCACCATTGTCCCAGTCCGGACTGCGGACCACGAAGTTGCCCGAGTCCAAGCTAGTCAGTCCCCCAGAGCCCACCTTATCCCCGATCGTGCTGCCCTGGATACGATTGATCAGCGTCCCGTCTGGTCGGAACAAATACACCGCCCCCGCATCCGTGATGCCACCCGCACGATCGTAAAGCGGGTCTGTCACCACGAAGTTGCCATTCTTCAGCACCAGCAAATGCCTGCCAAACTCCCCACTCCCCGCCGGGCCATACAACTCCCTCACCGTAAGGCCCAAACACCCACCCGCACTGAGCAGGCAGAACACAAAGTAGAACAGACAAGTTTTCATGGCGCGCGATAGCTTGGGATTGAGGATCCTCCTCCCTCACTGAACCGTCAGGGAGCAGACGTTGCACCACAGACTGAAAAAAGAATGCCCCGTCCCATGCGTCATTCATCCCATTACCAAAGGATTTCGCCCCATTAGCCCGCCTTTTTGGGCAAAAGTCACTCCCTTTTCCCTCAAAAGCTCCCTTTTTCGCCATAAACCGACTCCAGTCTGACATAAACCACCAGCGGTTCACCCTAAACGGCTAGCCATTTTCACTAAACCACTGCCCTTTTTCCCTTTCCTGCTAGTGGTTTATCATAAACCGCTAGCAGTTTATGATAAATGACCAGCCTTTTACCATAAACCGGCAGCCTTTTTGCATAAAACACTAGGCGGATAGTCTTTCCCACGAGACGTTTTCCATATCCGTTGGCCGGTTTAGCATAAACGACCAGTGTTTTATGCTAAACCAATGGTCGTTTTCCATAAACCGAAGTGCCGTTATGATTTAACGCTAGCGGTTTATGTCAGACCACTGGCAGTTTATGCCAAGCGACAGTGCTGAAAGGGCGTCAAACGAGCACTCTGAACTGTAAATGATACGGAAAGACACAAAAACGAGGCCGAATGCCGCGAAACGGCGTTCATTTCCTTTTAACTTTCAGCCGGAATCGTCACCTCAGGGCGCGGAAGCAAGCATTGATAAAGACTCCCTACCCGGCCAATCGCTGTTTGAAGCACCACGACCTGTCCCCGCTTCAGCCAAGGGCCCAGACAAGTCTTCACCACACGTCCATCGACCAAATAACCGCCCATCTTCCGCAGTTTATCCGACAACTCACCCAGCCGAAAGCCCTCCGGCGGCATCGCCAACAGCGCCTCTTCCATGATTTCCCGTATATCAAGCTGCGGCGGCGGCACATACGGCGGTTTCGACGGCACCGGAGCGTCAACTGGGACAGGAGAAGCCTCAACCACAGCCACCGGAGCCGCAGCCACCCCAGGAACCCCGGCCAAAACCGCCCGATGCTCCAGCAAAACCGCCTTCACCCGCCGCACCGCCTCCAAATCCGCCACCAACTTAGCCTCCAACATCTCCAAAGCCTCCGGCGACAAGTCTGAAATCGAGATCATAAAGGGAAAAGTGCTTTCCCTTTCCAAAAGGGCAAACGAAATAATGGAAAGGGGGTAGGGGCTAGAACTCACTCACCTCCCACGACCACCAAGCTTGACACGACCCCTGCGTTCCAGGTTACCATCACCGAATGAACGCTCCGAGTGCCCTTGTGTTGATGGCTGTGCTTGCAGGCAAGTTTGTGGTCGATGTCCCCGATGCTGAACCCATCGCGGTGGTCAATGACCTGACGGAACCCTTTCTCCTCTCCCATGAACTAAATGTGAACTCCTTCCTCGGTGCGCCTGGGTTTGGTCTTAGCAGAACCCTTCCGACCACGATCCCGAACCTGCATGGATCGTTAGAACGTTCGGCCTTGGGTTTTTGGAGTGACGGTACTGAGAGCGACTACTCGGTGGTGACCTATGATCTCGTAGGTATCGCCGTTTCTCCCGCTCCGAGGGTCTATGCTCTCCAAGAGCAGACGACCCGTCAATATTACGCAAAGGCAACCGAGACCCAGAAAGCGTCAACGCGTGAAACGCAAATAGTCGCAGTCCTGCCCAAGGACAGCGGAGAGTTCATCACGCGCGGGGGCCAAAAGGTCCCAACCCGATCTCTTGATGAGTTTGAGCGCTCTGCTCTGAAGCAGCTCCAAAGTGGCCACGCGCTCTGCTACCGAAGGACTGGCAATGTCGTCCGAGGACTCGGTGCCATACGGGCCATGCAGTCGTGCCTGCGTTGTCATGAGGATGCAAAAGAAGGCGATCTAATGGGCGCATTCACCTATCATGTGAGTGTGTACCCAACCAAAAGGAGCGAGCAGAGCAAAAAGTTGCGCTCGGCCGTTGCTCGTGGCGCGTCTAACCAAGAACTATGGCACCTTTGCGGCTACAAAGGCACTCCCCGCAATGACTCAGCCAAATGGTTACATTTGAGGCTCGCGAGCTTCGGCATCGTGCTGCCTGAAGCAGTGACGGCGACCCTTCAGGAAAGGCAGGATCTGGAGCAGAAGCATTCCACCACCAACAAGGAAGAGCTTCACTACTGGAGAGAGAGCGACAAAAACGCCACTCGCGTACCCTGGGCGAGAAAGCTCAAAAACTAGGGCGGTGAACCACACATGAAGCGCGTTTGGAAACCATTCCGCTGGTGGTCGCTCGCCGGTCTAGGGTATGCCGTTGTGTTCAGCATTTGGGTGTGGCAGTTGAGCACATCCAAACAAGACTTCCGGTCGATCCAGGTGGCGTATCAACTCATGGGATTGGTAGTGATGTTGACGCTGATGTATCTAATTGGGCGCGGGTTCGATTGGTTATTTAACATTCGTGTATTCGACGCTGGAAATGTTCTGGTGATCAAGCGCAGAACGGTCTCTTGCCGAGTGGCATTGGATCAAATCACCCGGGTGGAAAGACTCTTGGGTAAAGAACAACGTGTGAAGCTGAGCCTCGCGCAACCGTGCGCGCTCGGAAGCACCATCACTTTCAAAATCAGCAACCAGCCGAGCAACGAGCAGTTCTGTGCTCTGGCCGATGACCTTCATCAACGAAGTAGATGCTGCGAGAATCAAAGAGCCCACAAGTGAGTCCTCGCTAGAACCACGGCCTGTGACTTCGTCACGGTGCTCTGAAAGGGCACGAGAACGCGCGTTCCCTCTCGCGCACCCTTCAGGGCGCATCCCTCCGGCACGTCCGTAACCCAGGGCATCAGTCGCCAAGCCTCCTTCAGCCCTGGGCTAGACTCTCTGCCCCCGTTGGGGGCAACCCCAAGCCTCCGAATCTTGAGTGTCGGATAAACCAAACTCTCGGCCCCGTTGGGGGCACCTTCCCGCGACCGGCCCAACGGGTCGGCAGAGCACAGCCCAGGGCTGAGCGGAGCGATGCCCTGGGTCCACCACGGCAAACACCCGGTGCCCTGAAAGGGCACGAGAACGCGCATCCCCTCTCGCGCACCCTTCAGGGCGCATCTCTTCGACACGTCCGTAACCCAGGGCATCAGTCGCCAAGCCTCCTTCTGCCCTGGGCTAGACTCTCTGCCCCCGTTGGGGGCAATCCCAAGCCTCCGAATCTTGAGTGTCGGATAAACCAAACTCTCGGCCCCATTGGGGGCACCTTCCCGCGACCGGCCCAACGGGTCGGCAGAGCAAAGCCCAGGGCTGAGCGGAGCGATGCCCTGGGTCCACGACGGCAACCACCCGGTGCTCTGAAAGGGCACGAGAACGCGCATTCCCTCTCGCGCACCCTTCAGGGCGCATCCCTTCGGCACGTCCGTAACCCAGGGCATCAGTCGCCAAGCCTCCTTCAGCCCTGGGCTAAACTCTCTGCCCCCGTTGGGGGCAACCCCAAGCCTCCGAATCTTGAGTGTCGGATAAACCAAACTCTCTGCCCCGTTGGGGGCACCTTCCCGCCACCGGCCCAACGTGGCCGGCAGACTACAGCCCAGGGCTGAGCGGAGCGATGCCCTGGCTGCGTGTTGCTACGACGTGCAGGCGTTGGATTAGCCTGCGTTCCAATCAGCTGATTAACACAACTCAGAGTCACGACTCCGCGACAGACAAAAGGGCAGGGCATGGGCGTGGCATCGCGCACGCGCCCCGCCACGTGAGCTACTGAATGGTGACAGTCAAGGGGATGGAGAGGTCTACTATTCCGCTTAAAGGTGATGGCAGTGACGGCATGGCCTCGTTGTAGTTTACCCCTTTTGATTTGTCGGGGCGGCGGACGATGGTAAGGGTAATGGTGCCGGTCTTGGGTGTCGATCCCGTGGTCCATGTCATATTACGGCCAAGGCCCGACTTTGGAATCTGGTTAGGACCAGCACGTAAAGGAAAGATGCCCGCCGCCTCAGGGAAACCCTTTGCCATGTTCAAGAAGCCATCATCTGCACATATTGCGCTGCTGAGCAGACCATCTGGGTCAGACAGATACACGGCGAAGTTCAACTGATTGCGTGCGATGACAGCCACAAAGTCATCTGAGAAGTCAAACCCGTAGTCAGCGGACACTTCACCTGACGAGCTGTCATAAGTGTATGTGAGATGGTTCTTCAGTGTCGCTCTGCTGATATACACGCTAAATGTTGTGTTCTTCGTGAGCGTCAGTTTGCATTGAGACGTGTCGGGCAGCCCGGCACCAGTTCCATCGGCGTCTTTCCAGGTAGCTTGGCTGCTAGCAAATGTCGCAGCATTATACGCCGTGACTTCAGCTTCCTTGATGTTGTGCGCAGTGCCAGGGTTAAGCGGACGCCCCTCTGGGTTGGTTGGGTCACATGACGAAAGCAGGATTGTGGCTGTCGTTAAAAGAAGCGCTAGTGAGGCGCGCTGAGTGGGCCAGGTGCAGAAAGAAAAGGTAGTCATAGAAAAGATAAGGTAATGATTTTGGTAGGCTGACTGCGAGGGTTACTGGATACCGAAGTCGAGGACGTTGCCGGTGCCGGTCTGGCCAAGGAAGGTGTATTTGACCGTGCCAGCTGAGGGCACCCAGTTGACGCCTGACTTGGTGAACTTGAGTCCGGTGAAGGTAAGCGTGGTCTTGGGGATGGTGATGAGCTTGTCCTTGGAGTCATAGATGAGGATGGGATTGCCAGTGGGGTCTAGCTTGACGCCGAGTTTGCAGTTGATGGAGTAGCCGGTCTTGGTGGCGAAGGTGACGGGCTTCTCTGGGAAGAGGATTTTGTCTCCGGTGGGCAGAGTGAGGGTGCAGACGGCGGCTTTGTATTTCTTGCCCTTCGTATCCGTCTTCTCCGTGATGCCAAGAGAATAGCCCCAGGTGCGGGTGGCTCCTCCTGCTGGGCTGGGAATAGGAACAACCTGGTTGGTTAGTGTCAGACTGCTCTTGCCAAACTTGCTGGTGCTATTCACGAGCTTGGCGCTCATGGTTTCCACTGGCTCGTAGGGCACCTGCAGGTTCATAGAACCCGTGACTGGTTTATTGGTGCTGAAACCTGTCATGGTACCGGAGAATGCACCCGTTACCGCACCAGTGGGTTTTCCATTCAGCGTGGTCATCGCCCCGCCAAGGGTCAGGTCCGGTGTGCTTGTTGGAGGCGTACCCGGCGTGACGGCTTCCATTCCTTCCACAGTGCCTACACCGGTGAGCTTCCCTGTTTCATCGGTGGCCACATCAAAATCCATTCGGCGAATGCCCATGACACCTCTGTAGTTCCCCGTAGCTGAGCTGACTGGCGTTGCTTTGCCTTCTGGCGGAGAGGTCATGACGAAGTTGCCTGCTGGCTCCTGTGCTGAGCCAGTGCTGACGAACTCCAGGGTGCGCTTGTTGTTGACGTTGAAACCGAAGACTGGGGTGGCGGGATTGGCGTTATCGAGCTTGGGTGTGGGTGCCAACGTGGTGTGCAGCAGGCCGCCGAGTTCCGGGGAGGAGATGGTGCTGAGGGTGAAGCCGGGGGTTGGCTGCGTGGTGAATGTCACGTAGTTCCCAGGGAGGTTCACGGTGACTTTGCCAGTGAGATTGGTGTCCTCAATGAGGCCCTTGGCAGTGCCCACCTCAAACGGTAGCTTGGCGCAACCTGCTGGCTTGAAAATGAAGGTCCAGGCGAACATGGAACTGGTAGCCGGGCTGTATCTGATAGCGGAACCCAGTGGACCCACTGCCCAGAGGTCTTGTGTGCCAGTGCCGGTGATGGCGGTGTGCTCCTTGGTGCTGCCGGTGTTCTCTAACGTCCAGGTGGTGCCGGTCAAGCGGGCAACTTTGCCACCCGCTCCTGCAACCCAAACGTTGGCAGCATCGATACCCCAGATGGCTTTGGGCGAGGTCACTCCAGTGGCTTCATCTGTCCACTGTGGCACCCCTGTCCAAAACTTGCGGACTTTGGTGGGCGTGACGATATAGAAGGTATTGGCGTTGATCACATAGGCGCTGAGGATGGGGTCGGTGGCCTCTGGAGGAGGAATGGTCAACCACATGGGACCACCAATAAAGATGATGCGCAATCTGGCCTGCCCGTTCGCTCCGGCTACGAGTAAGCTCGTGAGGCTGGTGCCGGAGACGGTATAAAGGTTGTCCGTGGTGGTGGTGTTCTCGGCGCTCCATGCGGTGCCGTTCCACAAGAAGCAAACACCAGCATCACCTACGACGGCGATGTTACTGGCATCCGCTCCCCAAATGGCATTCAGGCTGAAGTTGGTGGGCGTGGCATTCACGGACCAGGAGGAGCCGTTGTAGCGGAGGATTTTTCCGCCGGAAGTGACAGCCCAGACGTTGGTGGTGCTGGTGCCCCACACGCCATTGATGCTGTCTGTGGTGCCAGATGCCTGTGACTGCCAGGCGCTACCGTTCCACTTGAGGATGGTACCATTGGCACCCACAGCCCAGGCATTAGTGCTGTTCAGTGACCAGGTGCTCTTGAGTGTCTGAGTGGTGCCGGTGGATTTGGTAGCCCAGGATTGGGCCTGTGCGGTGCTGGTGACCGCTAACAACGATAAGCAGAGTGCGAGTCGGTGGATGAGGCTCATTAGGTGTGTGGGGTGTGTTCGATGTGGTGTTGGGTTGCTGCGGGAAAGTGGCTCAGAGAGCGGTGGTCTTGGCTCCGTTGTAGGCCGCGCGTGCGACTTGCGGAGTGGGATGGGTCTTGGAAATCTGAGTCAGTGCGTTCAATGCAGCGGCTGTGCCTGCACGACGGAGGGCAAACACGGCTCTCATGCGTAGATTGAGCGTCTCCTCCGAATGGGCTATGCGAACCAGCTCGGGCACGTCCTCTGCATCGAAGACCGCCATCTTCTTTTCATCCATGGAGCGACCAACTGAGTCACCAAGGGCATTGAGTCCTGCCACTCTCGCGGAGATGTCCTGCTCGGCATGAATGAGCGGTGCCATGTCCGCTGCGGGATTGTCTGTCTGCACGAGCAGTGCCTCATAAATACGGCGGCGGACCATGATCTCCGGCTCTTTTTTGGCGAGCTCTGCCAAAGCAGGGCCGTAGGTCTGATCCGCCCGCACACAAGACATGGCCCAGGCTGCTGCCGCACGCACATCGGCATCTGAGTCACTTTCAACAAGACGATGCAGTGTAGGAAGTGCCTCCGCCGTGGAGCGCGAGAGGGCTTCTGTCGCTGCAATGCGCACGGTGGAGGTGGAAGTGCTTCCCTCACGCAACACTGGCTCAAACACGTCCTCTATTTCGTTCCAGGGATGATCACCAAGCGCGGCATACGTTTCTGTGAGCAGTTCCTCATCGGTCACCACATGCGGAAGCAGGTTTTCCAGCGCCCGAGCGGCTCTGCTGGTGTGGATGCGGCGCAAGGACTGGATGGCTTCCTTCCGCAACTCAGCAGGCCAGTTGGCATCTGCGGCAATCATCTCCAAAGTGTTCACCGCTGCCGCCGTGCTGAGGTCACCCATCAGGCGAATAGCTTCCAATGCCTCTGCATCCGTGCCGGTCTCAACGGTCTGACGTGCAGCGAAAGCGCGCTGCACTTCCCATGCCTTTTCATCTTGTTCAGCGGTCAGTGTAGGGCTGACTGAAGCTGCGGGTAGAGTAGTGGCAGGTGCCTGCCGCACCAGCGGACGCCGAGTGCGGAAGTCTGTGACCATTCTGAAACTGAGCCAGGCGAAACAGCCGAGTCCGAGCGCCAGGAAAAGGGTGCGCCAGAAAAATCGCCGAAGTCGATGAGGGATGAGTGCCATGAGATGCCGTGTTCATCTGGCATCCACACGCTGGGAGATGGTTTGTTACCTCTAAAAGTAAAAAAGACTGAAAAAACTGTCAGCGCCCAGTGGCTTTGAGATGGGCAGCGTGGAGTTTCACGAGTTCGGCGGCCTGTGGAGCGAGTTTGCCATCACTGCCACGCAAGCGATTCAGCCACTGCTGAAACAGAGCATCTGCCGCCGCCGTGCGCCCCATTTCGACCAACATGGCCGCACAGTTTGCGACTTGTTGCTGAGTTTCCTTCCTTGCCGGACCCAGCGCCATGTCAAAGGCACGCACGGCGTTTTGCTGCACGGCGAGTTGTGCCGGTGCGCCTCCTCTTCTCAGTTCCAAGCGGAGGAGCCTGTCCAGAGTCTCAAGGGCATCTGGCGATGCTGGTCCTTCAAAGTCCCAATACACCTTCAGAGCAGCATTCGTATATTGAATGGCTTCCTCCGGCAGCTTGGCCCGCTGGCAGAGTTTCGCCAGAGCATCACACGCTCGGCCTGTGATGTGAGAGGTGGAGTGGGCCACTTCCGCGAGTGCGGTTTTGCAGTTCTCTCTGCCCAAGCTAAGTGCTTCTTCCACCCGACCATTCATGAAGAGAGCGTTCATGTAGTTGGTCTCGAATGCGATGTTCATCCCAGGGAGAGTTTTGGGATGCTGCTCCATGTAAGTCCGCACCTGCTCCAGCATGGACAATGCCTCAACATGCCCGCCGACAAAGATTTGATACTTGGCCAGTGAAAACAGAGTCTGGATTGTCTGCGGATCATCAGGACCCAGGTGATCGCGATGCCATTCATAGACCGTACGCAGTTCCGGTATGGCTCGCTGCTCATGCCCTTTGCCTCCCAGCGGATCCGTCATGACAACCCGCCAGCGGAGTTTCCAAATCAGCGGATCATTGGGATCAAGATGCTGTTGTGCGATCTCCAGCGCTCTGCGGTGAGAACGCTGGTTGTCTCCGCGGTTCAGTTGTGAGCCGGTCTTGGTAAGCAACGCGATCTGCCGACGAGGATCGCCATCAAAAGCTTCCACACGTTTGAGATACTCCGTCACCAGTTCATCCTTGGTCGTCACGGGACCACCGTCGGTGTCATCAAACACACTGACCATCTCGCTTAACAAGTCAGTGAGGTCTTCGGACTCCTGGAGTTGCTTCCTGGCCTGATCCCGCGCCTGCACTGCCTGACTCCACTGCCAAAGAGCCGAACTGCCACCTGCTACGATGGCGAGTGTCGTCACTCCGATGGCGGCTGCGGCAGTCGAGTGCTTCCGCGCCCATCGTTGCAACGATTCCCAACCACTCACGGGGCGGGAAAGAATCGGTTCACCCGAGAGCCAGCGGTCCAACTCATCAGCAACGAAGCCCGCACCGGGAGGACGTCTTGAAGGGTCCTTCTCCAGACAACGCATGACGAGCGTGGAAATATCCGCATCCATCTTGACCGGGCCAAACGGACGAGGTTCGACCGTGGCGATCCTCTGCATCACGGCCACACTGCTTTCACCGGCAAAGGGAAGATGGCGCGTGAGCAGTTGATACAAGATCACGCCGAGCGCCCACACATCACTGGCAGTGGTCACTTCATGCGTATGGCCCGCCGCCTGTTCAGGACTCATGTAATGCGGTGTGCCGAGATGAGCGAGACTGCGAGTGAGGCCAGTGTCCTCATCCATGAGCTTGGCGAGTCCAAAGTCGGTCAACTGTGGTTCACCTCGTTCGTCGATCAAAATATTGCCCGGCTTCAGATCACGGTGAAGCACACCGCGCTCGTGAGCATGCTGAACAGCGCGGGCCACCTTGCTCAACAAGATGGCTGCCTCACGACTGGGCATGGGTTCCTGTCGCTCAGACATCCATGCGGCCAGCGAGCCACCATTCACCAATCGCATAGTGAAGAACGGCATCCCTTTGGCCTCTCCAAGGTCATAAATGGGCACAATGTGTGGGTGATCGAGCTTGGCAGCCGTCTCCGCTTCAGCCAGAAAGCGCTGCATCTCCTCCCGACGTGCAAAAGCACCCAGCCGGATCATTTTTAACGCAACTGTGCGCCTCAACTCCAAGTCCTCAGCTTCATAAACGATGCCCATGCCACCATGTGCAATCTCACGCTTCAACCGGTAGCCCTCCATGTCATAAGGCAACGGCAGCGTGCCCAAGCTGGACACAGCAAGCGTAGTCTGCCGTTCATCAAGAGCCGGACTGTCATCTGTGATGCTCAGCGCTTGGTTAAAGAAGCAGGCAAGGCACAACCCATCGCCATCGAGACGCGCACCACACGCGTTACAATGGGTCATGGGAATTGGAGAGATGCTCATGCTAAAGAAGATTCACACGGTTTAAGTGACGATGTTACCCAGGGACGCAAAACCAGGCTCAACGGCCCGCGTGAGTGAGCAAATGCACAAGGTAGCGTATCTCATCCTCCACCTCCGAGTCATCCGCCACGAGCTTGCGCACTTCCTCACGCAGTAGTTTGGCAAAACGCTGCCGCAGATCATGCATAGCCTTCCTAACAGCTCCATGCTGCATCCCAAACTGCCGGGCCAAAGCATCCCAGTCAGGATGCAGTGCCGCCGGACCCACCATACGCTTCCGCAACTCCACAAAAAACTCCCGCCGCTGATCACGCGCTGCAATCTCCTCATCCAGATGAGCCAGTGCGTGATCAAACAAGGTCCGCGCCCAATGCCGATCATAGCCCTGCTCAGGAGATATGCCTTCGAGTATCAGTGCGGCGTCTTCTTTTGTAGCGAGTTCCTCCAGCGGAAGCACCATCGTCTTGCCACCCCGTTGCTCCGTGTTGGCATCACGCCGTTGATTGCTCAGCCAGTTGCAAAAACAAGCTAACAGAAACGAGCGAAAGCGAGTGGTACGCTGCTCCAGGTCCGCCAGCACCTCCCGCGAGAGCAGATGATGAAAAAAGCCCTGCACCAAGTCTGCGGCCTTGTCCGGGTCCGTGCCACGTTGCCTTACAAAGACAAACAACGGCTTCCAATAGGCCCGCGCCAACCGATCCAGAGCACGCAGCGCCACACCATCTTCTTCATGATGGGTATTCGCCACCATGCTCCAAATGGTGCTGGGAAAGAGACCCGAAGCCGGGTTTTGGCGAGCTTCCATGGACACGACATGAAGCAGAAAGAGTTCCGAGTCACAAGCAAACGAATCTGGAGGCCCCGTAGACTTCCGGGTCTGGGTTACGGAGATGCAGGGTGGAAGCGATAATGCCCTGTGAGAGGCCAAGCGAAAAGGCTGTCTTCGAGTTTTGGGCCTGCACCAATATTGTGAACAATCCATGGACGCTCGCTCCCGTCCGGTGCGGGCACGACGATGCCAATGTGAGGAAGTTTCCCAGAGACCATGCTGGTAATGAGATCACCGGGTGCGTAGTCGGTGGGATTCTGTGTGACTGGGAGACTCTGGCCGTGGCGTCTGAAGAACGTCTGGAGATTAGGGACACGTCGGTGGTCGATGTTCGTGTCTGGCCGAGCCAACCCCCAGTTCTGTGGGTAGCGGCTGAAGTTTTTCTTCATGTCCTCATGCACGAGCTTTTGAAGGTCGATACCAAGTGCTCGATAGCAGCGAATGATCTCATCCGTGCATACACCAGTGTTGGGTGGCACATCACCACCTGGGTAGCTGATGCGGACGTAAGCCGGGTCATAGACCACTCTGACTTTGGTGCGGTCCAAAGCCGCAGAGACGAGCCTAGAAGCGAAAGAGGGGGTAGACGGTGCGATCTGATCGGCGCGGCAGAGGCAGAGGATGCTAAAGAGTAGACTGATGGTTGCAGCACGCACACGGGGTTTGAGCTCTGTAGTAGAAGTTTATTCCTCTCGCTCAGGGAATGACGTGTTCTCAGTGACGATTGCGATTCTGTATCCGGATTGTACTGGTTTTTTCTGCCGAGTCGGCTAGCATCGCCCGCCATGGCACTGATTGACTACCTCAAAGGACAGTTTCTCGAAATCATCGAGTGGACGGACGATTCGCGGGACACGCTGAGCTGGAGATTTCCGGATGATGACAAGGAAATCAAAAATGGCGCGCAACTCATCTGTCGTGAGTCACAAACGGCGCAGTTCGTTTATCTAGGGCAGTTTGGAGATACTTTCGGGCCTGGAAAGCACACCCTGGTCACGGATAACATTCCGATTCTCTCCACGCTGAAAGGCTGGAAATACGGCTTCAACTCGCCATTCAAGGCTGACATTTATTTCATCAATACCCGTCTCTTTACGGGCAATAAGTGGGGTACAAGCAACCCGATCATGATGAGAGACCAGGACTTCGGCATCGTCCGGGTCCGGGCATTCGGCACTTTTGACTTCAAGATCGTCGAACCCAAGGTCTTCCTGAAGGAAGTGGCTGGATCGGACCATCATTTCCGTCTCGATGAGTTCGCGGACACCATGCGTTCCCGCATTGTGAGCGTGTTCACGGATGCGTTGGCTTCGGCCAAGGTGCCCGTTTTGGATTTGGCGACTCGTTACAGTGAGTTGGGCGAGGCTCTTTTGCCGCTGATCAATCCACAGACGGTGACTAAATATGGCATCGAGATCACCAGCTTTATTCTCGAGAACGCTAGCGTTCCGCCAGAGGTGGAATCTGCTATCGACAAACGCAGTAGCATGTCCGCCATCGGCAATCTGAATGACTATGTGAAGTTCCAGATGGCCGAAGGCATGGCCAAAGGTGGAGGTGGAGTGGCGGGCTCGGCAGCTGAGATCGCGATGGGCTTTGGAATGGCGAATCAGATGATACAGCAGGGCGCTTTTAATCCGGGAACTGTGGCAGGATCTCCACCGCCTCTTCCGGGAACGGCAGCCCCGGCTGCAGCGCCTGCGGTAGATATTTTAAATCCCGCCCAAGTTGCCCAGGCTTTGGGCGTAACCGAGCAGGACGTTATCTCGGCCATCGAGGCAGGTGACATCAAGGCAAAGAAGATTGGCTCGGCTTACAGAGTCACCCGAGCCGCGCTGGACGAGTTTCTGGCCAAGTAGCTACCGTTTTGATTATGTCTCACGACCGGCGTTTCCGGCGGACGAGTATTTTACTACGCCCGCCCAGCGTTGTGGTGTCGTGCCCGAGGGTGAACTAATTGACTATGGCGGCCCAGGACCTCACAGCGCTGAAGAAGTTCAACTGCACCGCTTGCGGTGCTGAGGCTGTGTGGACGCCGTCCAAACGGACACTCGTCTGCCCTTACTGCGGAACGATAGCAGACGTTCAGCTGGCTACCGACGTTCAAGCCGTCAAAGAAACCGACCTGCTGGAGGCACTGCGGTCGATGACGGAGTCGGACTTTGGTTGGCAGGTGCAACGGAAGACCGTGAAGTGCCAATCGTGCCATGCGATTTCCGTTTTCGATGCCGCCCGGGTATCTCAGAACTGCGATTTTTGCGGTTCACCAGCCCTCCTTAATATGGAGGACACCCAAGCTCCGGTCAGGCCGAGTAGCGTCATACCCTTCCAGGTGCCAGAGACACAGGTCAGGGAGCAGATCCGCGGATGGTACGGCAGTCATTGGTTTGCACCCAATGCGCTCGGAAAAAAAGCACTCACCGATACTTTGCACGGGATTTACCTCCCCTACTGGACTTTCGACGCCCAGGCGAACTCCGATTGGACCGCCGATTCTGGTCAATACTATTACACCCGCGACAGTCAGGGTAAAACAGAGCGTCATGTTCGTTGGTCACCCGCTTCTGGATCAGCTGAGCACTATTTTGACGACTTGCTGATCCCGGCCTCTCGCGGTGTTCACTCGGGATTACTCGAAAAGATCAGCGATTTCCCCACAACCTCAGCCCTTGTTCCATATGATCCTGGTTACTTGACGGGCTGGGTCGTGGAACAGTATCAAATTGATCTCAAGTCGGCTGCCATGGCGTCCCAAGCTCGAATGGAAGACACCATGGAGGATATTTGCGGGCGGCAGGTTCCTGGTGACACCTATCGGAATCTTCACGTGGCGACCCGGTTCGCTGGCCAGACTTTCAAGCACGTGTTGCTCCCAGTTTGGCTGCTTACCTACACTTACGGCTCGAAGAACTACCAGGTGGTAGTTAATGGGGCGACTGGGAAGATCGGAGGCGAGTATCCAATCAGTTGGATCAAGGTGGCTATTGTAACTATTTTAGCCTTATTGGCTTTTGCGGTATTTATTTTGCTATCGGAGAATAATTAGTGCTTTCTGCCCCAGCAAAAAGAAAAAGAAGTATTGCATTCCGATTCAAAAATCAGTACACAGACATGCTTTAATCTGTCCACTTCCACGAAGTTTATGAATATCAAGCAGCTCACGGGCCAACTCTTTGCCAGAAAGGCGCTCGGATTAATCGCAGCGATGGGAATGTTCTCATCCAGCATTGCCGATGCCGCCACGATGTTTGTTGCCAACTATGGTGACACCTTGGGTTCAGGCTCTGTAGGCACTTACGACTCTGTCACAGGTGCGGCGATCAATGCCTCTTTTATTACGGGACTGAATGATCCTGGTGCTGTCCAAGCGGGCAATGGTGCTGTTTATGTTCTGAGTTACAACGATAACAAGATCAGCAGCTACAACGCAACGACTGGTGCAACATTGAACGCAAGTCTCGTCTCGGGATTGGACAGCCCTTTCGACATGGCGATCTCTGGCAATGATCTATATGTGCTTGAGAACGGAAACTCAGAGCTTCGGATTGGACGCTACAACGCCACCACTGGAGCTGCGTTGAGTTCTTCTTTGATCACAGGAATTTCGGCCGAGACATATGTGATCACAGTAGCTGGCGGTAAGGTCTATGCGGCAGACAACCTTGCTGGAACGGTGAAGATTTTCAACGCAACGACGGGTGCATTGATGAACACGGCGAACGTAGGCGGCACACCTTTCGATATTGATGTCGATAGTGGCAAGCTGTATGTGCTCGACGATGTATCGAAGGCCATTAGCGTGTACAATGCTGACACTGGCGCACTTGAGACATCAAACCTGATTACCAGCATGGGAGACCCATACGACTTCACGGTGTCGAGTGGTCTACTTTACTTGACTGATTACAACGGTGGCACGGTTGCTATTTATAATGCGGTGACCGGCGCGCTTCAGCCCGGTTCAGTTTCGGGACTCACCGCCCCTGTCGGTGTAGCCATCCCTGTTCCATTCACGGTTTCTGTTTCTGCCCCTGCCGAGAATGCTGTGGTGGCTCAGGCTGTAAGCGTCACTGTTAGTGGAACCGCAGACCTAGTTGTTTCACACGTTAGTATTTCGGTGAACAACGGGAGTGCGATTAATGCGACTCTTAGCACTGGAGTTGGCGTGAAGAACTGGACCGTCTCGGTTCCCCACGCATCTTTGGTTCCTGGAAATAACACCGTGGTCGCCACTGGCACCGATGGCAGCGGCAATACTGCCAGCAGCCCAACGAGGACGTTCTTTTATGCGGCGGCCTCGCCAATCACTGTTACCTATATACCGTCAAATGGTGGCACAGTCAGTTTCTCTCCCGCTCTTCTTGGCACGCCTGGAAACTACCAGGGTATTGTGGGGACCAATTACACGATTACTGCCCGTCCAGCGCTTGGCTACTATTTCAGCGCATGGGGTGGCACACCAACAGGCTCTTCTGTCACGACATCATTTACTTTTGCGGTAGGTGGATCGGTGACCGCTACATTCCTTCCAACACCCTTCAATAGCACCACTGCCGGGACTTATGCCGGTGTTGGCCGAGGTGTGGGGGCCAGCGATGTTCAGCAGAACGCAGGGTTTTTCAGTTTCACGGTAGTTCAAAACACGGGCGTGTTCACCGGCAAGGCTTTCCTTGATGGGCAGACAGTGCCGATGGCAGGAATCCTGTCCAATGTTGGTCTTAACTTCACTTCATCTACAGTCAGTGACGGCTTCATCTACAACCTGACAATCGATAACAGCGGTCCAGTGGCCAAACTTAACGGCACCATCACTCGTAGGCGTGCAGGCTCAAATGTCAGCGTGATCACGGTGGCCACAACTCGGTGCTATGGAAAAGGTAATCCGCCTCCAGGCGCTTTGGTCGTGCCCTACAATGCGGCGTTCGGTGTGCCGGTGCCTTCAGGAAGTCTCGTAGCAGGAGACTACCCCACAGGTAACGGATACGGCATCTTGACGATTGGCGCAGCGGATGGAGCGGTCAAACTTGCAGGCTTCATGGCTGATGGCACTCCTTATGCATCAAAGACGTTCCTTTGCATGGACAATACCATTCCGATCTACGCAAGTTTCGCTGCTCGTGTTGGTTGTGTGGTGGGCACTGCCACGATGGCAAACCTCGCTGGCTCTGACTTTGAAGGCACTAACCTCCGCTGGCACCGTGCTGAGAACGGTGGCCACTATTATCCTTGGGGATATGACACCGGGCTCACCGTTACCATCGTTGGCGCTAAGCAATCGACGTCTACTAAGTCTTCTCTGGGACTCAGTGCCGCTCCTACAATTGATCTTAGTGGCGGCGACCTGACCACTCCAGTCACCAAGACGATTCCTCTATCAGGAACCGCTCACGCCTCTGCTGACAAGACCACCAAAGTTGCATTTAGTTCTGTTGGTGTCGTCGCTGGTGCATTTGAGCCAGTGAAAGGTGCCAAACGTGTGATCAAAGGAATCATCGTGGGCAAAGCTGGCTCCGGAGAGGTCTATGGTTACTTCCAAAGCCCTCTGCCCAAGCAAATGGACGGCAGCGGCCTTGCGGGCCAGATCGTGATCAATCCGTAGGACAGCTCACAACCCAAACAACTTCATACCGATGGGCGGTGCTTAACAGTGCCGCCCATTTTTGTTTGTTGGCGTGAAATGCGATGCCTAGCTCCAACTTCAACCAGGCTCATCTTCGAGGTGAGCTTGAAGATGTTTGCGGAGTTCCGCACGAGCCCTGAACAGAAGGCTTTTGACGGCCGGTAACGACATCCCCAGCACCTCGCACAACTCCTCATAAGGCGTTTCTTGGTATCGGCGCATGATCACGGCCAGCCGTTGCTTTTCTGGAAGTGCCGCGATGGCAGCATCAATCGCTGCTTCGAGTTCTTCCTGCTGACTACGCACGTCGGGTGCGACCGTGGCGTTGTCAGGCAGGTCCCGCGGTTGATCGTCCAATGTTGGTTCGTCCAACGAGATTTCCCGTTTCCGACCTCTGCGGCGCATTTCGTTAAACACCAGATTGCGCATAATCGTATAGAGCCACGTGGTGAACTTTGCCGTGGGCTCGTAGCGAGAAGCGGACTTCCAGACTCTCAAAAAAACCATCTGCGCCACATCGTGGCCATCTTCTGCATTCCCTAGCATCCTCGTCGCTGTCCCAATGACCGCATTCTGGTGAATCTCCACCAACCGAGCAAATGCACTTTCATCGCCCTCTTTGACGCGCAACATGAGTCGTACGTTCTCTTCATCCGACACCTCTCCCTCCGCGATTGGCGGTTCCACAGGAGGCGTCCAGTCGGATTCCAGCATCTCAGAGAATGAAAGCGGCGGACGGTAGGCAAAGTTCAGGGTGCAGTCCACTCCTGCCTAACGCCGCTCACTCATTCTTCAGTGTACAGCGTTTAAAAATATCTGCAGGCTGATCCACAAGGCACTTTGCCCCAGCCGCGAGCAGTTCCTCTTCGGTTCTAAATCCCCACCTCACACCAATCGGAAGCATTCCCGCAGACCGGGCAAACTCCATATCCACTCCAGAGTCACCCACGTAGGCGCACTCGGCGGGAGCCAATCCCAGGATTGAAGCCACCTCTAGCCCAGCATCAGGTGCAGGCTTGCGCGGCACCTCGGCCCGTTGCCCAAACACAACATCGAATCGGCCTTCACCGAAAAAATGGTCACACATCGGCACCGTGAACCGATGAGGCTTGTTTGAAATCACTCCAATCTTGAGGGCGTGCCTGCGGAGATCATCAAGCAGCTCTTCGATGCCGTCATAAGGCCGAGTTTTTACCGCCCAATGGTTGTCGTAAATCGTCCGATACTCTTCAGTGCAAGCTCTGATCATCTCGGCAGATCGCTGGCCTTCAGGGAGTGCGCGCTCAACCAGCCGCTCCATTCCGTCTCCCACCATTCGCCTGAATGCCTCGACTTCACAGCGCGGGAAGCCCCGAGCATCCAGCATCAGATTGATCGATTCGGCGATGTCCTCCAAAGAGTCAATGAGGGTGCCATCCAGGTCAAAAATAACTGCTTTCGTCATGATCAGGTCAGAATCTCGTCTTAATGCCGCAGGCACGGGCCAAGCACCAGCCGCTTAGGGCCTGAAAGATGCAGAACACACCGCCCACTGCTGCAAGTGTTGTTGGGACACGGTTTGGCCACAGCCTCCAGGCTACCGCAAGGCAGGCCAATCCAATCACCAACCGAATAATCCGGCCAGGTGTCTCGATGTTGCGGGTGAGTTTCATGCCGCATCCAAGCCGAAGGCTACTTTTCCGCAAGCAAGAGCCGCGTTGCCATGCCAGTAATGTTTCATGATGCGAATCACGCTTCTTTTCGTTCTGTTCACCGCCCGTCTCTGGGCACAGTTGTCGTCAAATGCCCCCAACGATCTGGCCCATGGCCTAGTGAAGGCGCCAGCTACTCTAAAAGACTTTAGTCTTGTGGTAGAGGTGACCAAACAATCTCCCCAGTCTGCCGAGATCCAGTCAGATGGCTTCAAACTCAGTTTTTCGGGTTCGTCTGTACGCGTTGAGGTTGCCGGAAGCCTCATGGAAGCACCACTCGCAGCGGAGTCGGACCACGTTTTGACGGTCGTGATCAAGCGCGATCCACGCCAAGCGCTGTCGGGCTTGTGGATCGATGGGGTGGAGGTTCGCAGTACGTCGGTTCCGCCTGGGACGACGGTTATCTCTGAGATTCCCAAGGACTCATCCCTCTATGACCGACCACTGACTCGATCTGAGATTATTGAGTGCAGTCAAAAAGTACAAGAACCGCAAGGATGGGTGGTCATCGGGGGTTCGGAAGCGGTTGCGATCATGGAAAGTGGCTATCTGGAGGCTCTGTGGATGCCAAAGGAGCCGGTTCGTTGCCTTGCGTGGGAAGGGGATACTGTCTTCAAGCAAGACCGTCCTCTCAACTTTGGCACCCTGGAGGATCAGATCGCTCGACTGCGACCTAAGCGCATCTTAGCTATGTTCGGTCGCCAGGAGTGTCTGGAGTATGGTGAGGCAGGCCTTGCCGACTTCGTGAAAAAAGCCAAACCATGGGCGGTGCAAACGCTCTTCATTGGAGCGCTTCCCTTTGAGAAAATGGAACCTCCCATGCGCGACTTGTCAGACATGAATGATGTTCTGAAAAAGTACAATCAGGCCCTGGCTAAACTCTCCGGCAGTCAGTTTATTGACCTTTCAGGTGCATCGATGCGAGGTTTGACACGAGATGGAGTGACGCTCACTGATGCAGGTTGCTTGGAAGTTTCCAAACTCATCGCTAGAGCTCTCGGGGCCAAGTCGGATGCAGTCGACGCGAAAGTATTGACCCTTGTTCGTGAGAAAAATCGTCTGTGGCACAACTATTGGCGTCCATCGAACTGGGCTTTCCTTTACGGCGATCGCACGGCCCAGCCAAGCAGCCGCGATCATCTCGATCCCAAAGTTCGATGGTTTCCTGGCGAGCTTGAAGAGTATCGCACGCTCATCACTGCTAAAGAACAAGCCATCTGGAATCTTACGCCCGCCCTCCCATGAGTTGCAAATCTCTACTTTTTTTCAGCCTCACGCCCTTGTTAGCCTATTCTCAGGAAAAGAAGGGGATATCCGTCGGTGAACCGCCGCAAGATCATTCGCCAGCTGCAGAGCTCGCCACTTTCAAGATCTTGGATGGTTTTGAGGTTAATCTGTTCGCTAGTGAAGACGATGGCATCCCCAATCCCATCGCCATCCGTTGGGACGAGCAAGGTCGGCTTTGGGTGCTGCAAACCAGCGTGTATCCGCAGCCGACTCCTAGCGAGGTGCCGGATGATAAGATCATTATCCTTGAGGACACCGACCAGGACGGAAGAGCCGATAAGCGGAAGGTCTTCGCTGGTGGGTTGGTCCAGCCCATGGGCATGGAGCTAGCGCCATCAGTTGGAACGAAGGGACATAGCGTTTACGTCGGTGAGGGTGAGAAGCTGTGGTTGTTCCATGACGATGATGGCGATGATCAAGTAGATCGCAGAGAAGTGGTGCTGAGCGGATTTGGCACCGGCGACACCCATCAGAACATCAACAGCTTCATTTGGGCACCGGATGGTTCGC
This sequence comes from Verrucomicrobiaceae bacterium, assembly GCA_016795485.1. GTDB lineage: Bacteria > Verrucomicrobiota > Verrucomicrobiia > Verrucomicrobiales > Verrucomicrobiaceae > JAEUHM01. The sequence continues at coordinate 42,292 of JAEUHM010000056.1, forward strand.
TCGTGATGCATCAGGGACTTCATTGTTACTCCAAGGTCGTAACCGCCTGGGGTGTGGTGAAGCTCTACGGCGCTGGATTTTGGAGATACCGTCCAAAGAGTGGTCGGCTGGAAGCCTATCCAACGGGAATGCCATTGAATCCATGGGGCACTGCCTTCACTGACGAAGGAGAACCCATCATGGTCGCTGGGGCTGCTGGCATGTATTGGTCGCGGCCAATGGAAGTCAGCACCTCAGAGACGGATGTGCGCGGAGGAAACGACACGGCCAAAGACTCCCAGGTGCATGGCATTCCACACTTCCTTCTGGAGCGCTTTCAGTTGCCCTATGGGGGGCAGTGCATCAAGACGGAGGGATTGACCAAGTTTTGCGGTGTCGACATCTCGGGTAACCCGCACTGGCCAGACAATATGCAGGGCGAGGTCATCTCTGGTGGATTCTTTGAAAACAAGGTCTACCGGCACAAGCTTCGTCCTGATCCCGAGTTCCCGAGTGGCATCGAGGCTGTGGATCAGGAGCCACTCATCAGCAGTGACAGCGTTGCGTTCCGCCCCATCGACATTCGTTTTGGCCCAGAAGGCGCACTCTACATCGCAGACTGGTATGACCCCATCATTGGTCACTACCAAGCCAGCTTCCGCCATCCCAATCGAGATCGAGCTCATGGCCGCATTTGGCGTGTGACCGCCAAAGGGAGGCCGTTGGACCAAGGAACGGGCCGCTGGGCATCATATCAGAAGCATAGGGCATCCTTGAGCGGGCTACCAGAGCCTGACAAGGCTTCCTACGAGGCAGAGGCAAAAAATGTCACCTCGGAGAACCCGCGTTCCCGGCTATCTGGTGTGTTGGCGTCTGCTAGGCTTGGCGACATCCGCACTGCACTGCGGGTCTTGGATAAGCCAATGGATAGCTACGTTGAGCGAGCACTCTGGCTGGCCGTTCATGCTACCGCCAAAAGCTGGAAACCGCTTCGTGAAGAGTTTTTCGCTGGCATCCCCCCCACGCACATTGCCTTCCTCATCAAGAAAGAAGGCAGCGCCGAAGTGAAGGCTCAGGCTCAGTCCATGCTGGCTTCGGCTAGTCTTGCGGATAACATCAAACAGGGTCTAACTCTTGGTCTGGCCAAAGAAGACAAGTCTACTGTTGGGCTCACCGCTGCCGAAGCCTCAAGATTGGAGCAGGCCGCAAAGAATGCGGTGGGGCTGCGTGATCTCATCAAGAGCAAGACCGCTACCGAGAAGCTCCGCGCTGCTGCATTCGTCAAGTTAGCCATCGTTGATCCCGTTGGGGCTGCTGCAGTGGCCAGATCCACCTTGGATGGTATTCGGTCCGTTGCTGTGATGAGGGATTTGATCGCGCCATTGCTCGTCGTAGACGCTGCATCGAAGTCCTTTGTCGATGCGCTCAAGGCCAAGCCATGTTCGGCAGATGCGGCCAAGCTCATCCTGCGTGTGCTGACTTCCACCGGACGGAGTGACGCGGCATTGACCTCTGTTCTGACCGGTATTTTGGGAGCTACGAGTCAAGTGCCCGCCTACAGTGCCGATTGGGTGGGGCAACTGGCCTCCGAAGTTAAGGCTAGTGGTAATCCGGCCCAAGGTAAGTCCGTGTTTGCCTCTACACTGACCAACTGCACCGCTTGTCACGCCATTGCGAAGACGGGCGGCACGATTGGCCCAGAACTGGACGCTGTAGGCCGTGGGGTGCCGGTGGAACTGCTCATTGAAGCCGTTGTCTGGCCGAATCGGCAGATCAAAGAAGGCTACATTGCCACAACCGTCACCACAGCTGATGGACGTACGCTTACTGGCTACAAGATCAGCGACACCAACGGTGAATTGCAGTTGCGTGACTTCACTGCGGCCACCATTCACCAACTCAAGGCAGGCGAGATCAAATCTCGCACCGACTCCGGTTCTCTCATGCCCGAGGGACTTGTCGCCATGATGACCCGTGAGGAACTGCGGGACTTAATTGCTTATTTAACAACTTTGGGCCGCTAAACTCAGCTGGCCCGGCATCAGTTTTCATTCGTCACCCACCGGCGAGACTTGAACTCGTACTTTGGCAGGGTGCCGTGCGGTACCGTCTTTACACTGGTGCGGAGATTGAGCACTTCCTTTAGCTTTTGTTCCAGAGCGTCACATGGAGTGGGATCGCCGGTCGTCGTCTCGATCTCGATCTCCAGTTCATCCATCGGCCTGTTTTTGTGCACGATCACTCGGTACTCTTCAATGGCTGGAATCGACCGCACAAGATTGTCCACCGCGCTTGGATACACATTCACACCACGAATGACCACCATGTCATCGCAACGGGCTAGGATGCCGCCTTCGAGACAGATGGATTCCTCGAAGATCTTCACCTTTACCAAATCACCGGTCCGGTAGCGTATCAGCGGTGCCGTATGCCGTTTGAGCGTGGTGAGAACTAACTCGCCTTCTTCGGCAGGCTTGAGGGTTTGGGGATCAATCACCTCCGTTAAATAAGCATCGCTGATCACCTCCAGGTAACCTGGGCGGTCCAGGCGCTCAAAGCTCACCGGTCCCACCTCGGTCATCCCGTGGTGGTCTAGCACGCGCGCACCCCAGAGTTCCTCGATCTGTTTCCTTACGTTAGGCTGACTCCCTCCCGGTTCGCCTGCTACGATGATCTTTTGGATCTGATGCTGCGTATTCTTGGCCAGTTGCCCAAGGTGAAGCGCATAGGTGGGCGTGCAGCAGAGGGCTGTCGCGCCGTATCGTGAAATCGCCGCCATCCGGGCCTCACTGGAAAGCCCTCCGCCAGGAATGACGAGGTAATCGCGCACGGCAGCGTCAAACGCCGTCCAAAATCCGAGAAACGGGCCAAAGGAGAACGCCAGAAACACACGGTCGACACCTTTTACCAGACCTGCTGCCGAAAACACCTCCCGCCAGCACGCCAGCATGGCCTCCCATGACTTGGGGGTGTCCAGCCAAGCCAAAGGTTGGCCCGTAGAGGTGCCACTGGTTTGGCAGAAGCGCGTGTAGTTGCCCAGTGGCTCAGTTAGCACCGTGCCCCAGGGCGGATTCTCGGCTGAATCCGCCTGTAGCTCAGCCTTGGTGGTAAAAGGGATGTCATCCCACCTCGCGATGAGATTGCCCACGTGCATATACCCTTCTTCCTTCAACCGCCGGGAGTTAAAGTTCTCCGACCGATGCACGGCCGCCCAAAGCACACGGAGGGCGGCTTTGTATCTTTCTGGCCCTGGCAGCAGCATCCCGATTTCGTTGCCCAAGGATTGTTACTTGTGAGCAGCAGGAGCGTGGGCAGCAGGCGCTCCTTTATTGGAGGGAGCGTATTTCGCCACCAGGAAGCCGCCAGTAGCAGCCAGGACGATTCCAGCAAGGAAGGGAAGGGGCAGGGCTGCCTTCAGCCCGCCTTCCGGTGGGTGGACGATCATCGCCGTGATCGCATTCACGATGGGTGCTCCGCCGAACACGATGGGCATCACTGCGGATGGAGCTGCTGATTTCATCGTTGCCGCTGCTGCTCCAAGAGCCAGCACCAGTGTGAGCGCACCCAGTGCCCCCGCAGAGCCAGCCACAAAGCTCCAGATACTGCCAGCCGTGGTCATGCTAAAGTTAGAGCCGCGTGCCTTCAGCACCAGAGAGGCCCCTACCACTGCCACCACCAGGTAGGCCAGCCCCACCCAGATGAAGGTTTTGATTCCAGCGTGCGGCGTTTCTGGCCCCATGGGCATGTGGCCTCGGCCAATGTGAATGATCACTCCATACACGCCCCAAAACAGCATTGTCATTACTGCATAAGTCTGCCAGCTCATCTTTCCTGTAGTTCCTTTCGTGCTCACTTGGTTATTGGATTGAAGTCCCATCTTTAGACGGTCCTTGCGGACGCGCCAGCAGTTCCGCAGGGGCAGGTTGAAGCTTTTCCCTTATCCGGTCAGGTATCGTCACCGCCTTCATCTGCTTCTTTTCGGGATCTTTTCGCACACACGCAGCCGTGATGCGCCCTTCGGCCGCCAGTTGCCCCCCCTTCTTCCAGAACCGGAACACGTAGCGCACCACTTTCCCGCGCACCTCCTCCACCAGCAACTCCGTGACGAACTCCTCTTCGAAGAACAGCGGCTGCAAATAGTCGCACGAGGCATGCACCCGCGGCCAGCCCACCCGCTCTTCTGGCCCGGCCTCCCCGTCCGTGATGCCCAGCCCCAGAGACCTAAAGAACGCATGCTCTGCGCGCTCCATGTAGCGGAAAAAATTGGAGAAGTGGACGATCCCCGCCATGTCGGTGTCAGAGAACTGGACGCGGTCCGGGTATTCAAAGCGGTGAGCCATACCCTTACTCAACCCGGCCTCGCCAGGGTTCCAACTCAAAAATCACCTGCAAACCGGGTACGCCCTGTGCTAAGGGACCGGGACCATGCCAAAGAAAACCATTCGTGACATCGACCTGACCGGAAAACGCGTATTCGTCCGCGTGGACTTCAACGTGCCGCTTGAGGAAAAAGACGGCCAGATGGTCATCACCGACGCCACTCGCATCCAGGAGACCCTGCCCACCATCAAGTTCCTCATGGAAAAAGGCGCGCGCATCATCCTCGCCAGCCACCTTGGCCGTCCAAAAGGCCAGCGCGATCCCAAGCAGTCCCTTGCCCCTGTAGCCCCAGCCCTCAGCGCCCTCATTGGCAAGCCCGTGGCTTTCGCCAGCGACTGCGTTGGAGAGGAAGCCAAGGCCAAAGCCCTCGCCCTCGGCAATGGCGATGTTCTCCTCCTTGAGAACACCCGCTTCCACGCTGGAGAAGAAAAGAACGACCCTGAGCTAGCCAAAGGAATGGCAGAGCTTGCCGAAGCCTTCATCAACGACGCCTTTGGTTCCGCTCACCGCGCCCACAGCTCCACCGCAGGCATTGCAGACTACCTCCCTTCCATCTCCGGCCTCCTGATGGAGAAAGAGCTCACCTGGCTCAACGACGAGCTAGAGACCCCAGACCGGCCATTCGTCGTCATCCTCGGCGGCGCCAAGGTCAGCGACAAAATCGGCGTCATCAATCGCCTCCTTGAGAAAGCAGACACCATCATCATCGGCGGCGGCATGGCTTACACCTTCCGCAAAATCGTCCAGGGCATCTCCATCGGCAAAAGCCTCTACAAACCAGAGTGGGAGCCCATCGCTCAAGCCGCTCTCGACAAAGCCCAAGAGCGTGGCGTCAAGCTACTCATCCCCGTGGACGCCATGATCACTGACGCCTTCGACTTTGACGCCAAGAAACTCGGCAACACCAAATACACCAACGTCAACGAAAGCATCCCAGACGGCTGGGAAGGCGTCGACATCGGCCCTGAGTCCGTCAAGCTCTTCAGCGAGGCCATCGCCGCAGCCAAAACCGTCATCTGGAACGGCCCCATGGGCGTGTTTGAAATCAAAGAAGCCGCCAAAGGCACCTTCGACATCGCCGAAGCCGTAGCCGCCAACACCTCAGCCAAAACCATCATCGGCGGCGGAGACAGCGTCAAAGCCGTCAAGAAAGCCAAGCTCGGAGACAAAATGACCTTCATCTCCACCGGAGGCGGAGCCAGCCTTGAGCTCCTCGAAGGCAAAGCCCTCCCAGGCGTCACCTGCTTAGCCGAGAAATGACCTAGCGGGTTGAGCGATGGTTGAGCAACTGCTGAGCAGTTCTCTAGCCATCCTTCATCCTCCACAACGACCACCGCCAACTACTGCAACCCACCGCAAACGAGCCCCCAAAGACCATGACCCGTAAGCCCATTATCGCCGCCAACTGGAAAATGCACATGACGCCTCAAGAGACAGAGGACTTCCTCCGTCCATTCGCCAGGCTCGTGCCAGAAAAGTGCGCGGTAGAGATCGTCATCGCCCCACCCTTTGTCAGCCTCACCAAGGCCCACGACATCCTCATGGTCATGCGGGAGGAGCGCGTAGACCTCGCGGCTCAGAACATGAGCCAGCACCCCAGTGGAGCCTACACAGGCGAAATCAGCGCCCGCATGATCAAGGAGTGCGGAGCCAAGCACGTCATCCTCGGCCACAGCGAGCGCCGTTCCCTCTACGGAGAGACCAGCCAGATCGTCAACGCCAAGGTCCTCGCCGCACTCGAAGCCCGACTCCACCCCATCCTCTGCATTGGCGAAACCCTCGAAGAGCGAGACGCCGGCAAGATCGAGCAAGTCCTCGAAAGCCAGTTGCGCGAATCCCTCGCTGAAGTCGGCCCACGTCGCGTCCAAGACTGCGTCATCGCCTACGAACCCGTCTGGGCCATCGGCACCGGCCGCACCGCCTCCCCCCTCCAGGCACAAGAAGCCCACGCCTTCGTCCGCAAAGTCCTCACAGACATGTTTGGCGACGACACAGCCCAGCGCCTCCGCATCCAATACGGCGGCTCAGTCAAACCCAGCAACATGGCCGAGCTCATCGCCCAACAAGACGTAGACGGAGCCCTCGTAGGCGGAGCCTCCCTGGAAACCGGCTCCTTCTGGGAAATCTGCCGTGCCGCCATCGACTACGTAGGCATCGCCTAAAGCACAGCCATCCACGCCTCCAAACGCACCTTCCTGCCTGCCCTAGTTCCCGTCCGAAACGCGGCAAAACCGCAAAAGTCGTCCTGGGGCAGGTCCCACCTCTCGGGAAGCTGCATCGCCCGTCCTACAAAGGCTCCAGCTCACTCCGGGACTCGAATCGGACGACCGGAAAAGGGAACAGGAAAGTCGGGATGCCTTTCCAGCTCGTCCGACAGCACTTCCGGAGACTCCGGCAGTCCTTCCAGCTTGTCCGGCGACACCCCCGGAGACTCCGGTAGTCCTTCCAGCTCGTCCGACAGCACCACCGGAGACTCCGACAGTCTTTCCGGCTCGTCCGACAGCACCCACGGAGACTCCGGCAGTCCTTCCGGCTCGTCCGGCAACACCCCCGGAGACTCCGACAGTCCTTTCAGCTCGTCCGACAGCACCTCCTGAGACTCCGGAGGTCCTTGCCGATGATCCGACGAGGCATACCGAGACTCCGGAACCGTTTTCCGGTCGTCTGAAAACACCTCCGGAGACTCCTGCCGTGGAACTGTGCGGAACTACGTGGTGATCGTGCCCAAAGAGTAGTCGGGGAGCTTGGAGTCGCTTCCGGATGCGGCCCGTTGCGTGAACTGCTTCCGTTTCGCTCCTGCAAAGGTCAGCGCCACGATGCTGAGCGTGACGACGGAGCTTAGCGGCATGAGCACGGCTGCTACGAGTGGACTGAGCATGCCGTGCCAGCCAGCGACTACGGCGGCGATGTTGTAGGTGACGGCGAATGCGAACACACGACGCACTGCGGTCTTGTGTAGCGCGCCGAGTTGAATGAGACGCGTGACGAATCCCATGCTGTGGCCCAGGAAGTAGAAGTCCGCCTTGTGTTCCAAGAAACTGCGGCCTCCCACTGGACTGCCGGAGACACTTGCGGCATCGAAGGCGAGGCTGTCGTTGGCTCCGTCTCCAATGTAGAGCGTGCGAGGGCGATGTCCGGCATCTCCGTCTGCCACGATGGCTGCTTTCTCTTCTGGAGTGAGGCTGTGCTTCCACTCGTCTGAGCCGAGGCCGAGTTGGGTGGCAATGGAAGCCACTTTCTCTTCGCGATCTCCGCTGAGAATCATGACGGAATGCTTCCGGGCCTTGAGTTGGGCGACTTCCGCGACCGACTCTGGTCGTAGTTCATCGCGGAAACGCAAACGAGCCACGACTAGGCCATCACGCACGAACTCCGCATCGCTTGTGCGGTCCTGCGGGCGGCGGAGAGCCCACTTTCCGAAGCTAAGACCATGCCCAGCTGTCTCACTGACTTCTTCTCCCGCAAAAGGATCAGCACCTGGGCCTATTGCATCAAACAAACTCCGGCTTACCGGGTGCAAATTGCCGCTAACAAGGTGACGCAGAGCGCCGCGTGCCTCTGCATCAAGATCCGCAAGTGCTTCCGGGTTAGCCAAAGCTGGGTTCTCCAGCGTGAGGGTGCCTGTTTTATCAAAGATGACCCGCTGGATGCGGGCGAGGCGCTTCCAGATGCCCACCGCACGCACGAAGACGCCGCTCTGTGCTGCTCTGGACGCGGCGAGCTCGTCTGCGAGTGGCATGGCGACTCCCAATGCACACGGACAAGACACCACGAAGATGGAGATCATGACCGAGAGGGCTCCGGCGATATCATTTTTCTGAATCCACCACGTGAGACCACCGGCTACGCCTGCGAGGATGACGATGATGAGGTAGTAACGCAGGAGTTTCTCCAGCACGAGGTCTCGGTGGTCGCCCTCGCGTCGTGCGTCGATGAGGGACTTGAGCGTGGAGCGCTCCCAAGTCTCCAGCGCGATGGCAGAGATGGGTTTGGTGCCGATGTTGAGCGCGCCGGAGGGTAGCATCTGGCCGATGGAGCGTGTGCAGGCTTCGCTCTCGCCATTGATCCACTCTAGGCTGATGCTGGCGCTGGATTGAGCGAGTTCTGCCGCCACGGGACACGCCTGGCCGGGAGCGATCTCGAACAACTCACCGGACTTCAACTCGCGGGCCTTGGTTTCATCAGGCAGCGATGGATCACGCAGAAGTTTGCGGCGATTTCGTGCCACGGCTGCCTGTTGGAGCCAACGTCCGCCTAACATGAGGAAGATGAACATGGCTACGAAGTCGAAATACTTGAGTCCGCTCACCCCGGCCATCCATCCGCCAATAGAGCCGATGTAGGCGGCAAAAATGCCAAGAGTGATAGGAGTATCGATGCTGATGACACCGCCACGGAGGCTCTGGATGGAGCGACTCGCAAAGTAGCTGCCGCCCACGAGCAGGGCCATGGTAGCAGATCCAGCTGCGATGAGGTCAAACCACGGCGCAAACCTGAAATCCGGTGGCATGCCGAAGTAAGCTGGGAGGGAGAAGGCCATGGCGTTCATGGCAAAGGCACCACAGGTGCCTGCACGGCGTGCGAGATCGCTGGCCGGGTCTGAGCCGTCAGCTCTAGCGGGTCCAAGCAGATAACCGAACTGCTGGAGTTGCCGCGCAAAGGCGATCATGTCCACCGGGGACTCGCCCATGTAGAAGGTGATCTCGCCGCGAGCAATGTCTGCATTGATCCGTGCGCCTCCTGCACGGGTGAAGAGGTTTTCAATCAACCAGATGCAAGCCATGCAACTCAACCCCTGAACTGAGACGCGGATGGAGTTGTTCTCGGGCTTTAGCCATTCGTAGTCCTGCTCCCGCAATGCCTGGGGCGAAACCGGGCCGAGGGAAGAGTCTGCCAACTCGTAGAACCTGCTGAGACCTGTTTCATGCAAGAGAGACCACACGTGGGCACAACCGGAGCAGCAGAACTCATCGTTGCGTGCTGCCGGGATCGGTGTGGAGCAATGTTTACACTTCAGATTCACAACAACAGCCTCCAGGCCCGCCAAAGAGAGTTCCACGCAACCGCCAGGCGAGAGTGACGGCTGCAATGAGCGCGAGTCCGCGCTGAAGACGCTTCATTCCAACAGGAGAGAGCGTGATTCCTGCCCGCTGAAGGCCCATTTGAGCCATCGCAAGCAGTGGGAGTGTGCCTAGACCAAAAGCCACGGAAAACTCCGCGCCTGATGCGGCGGAACCGTTTGCCATCGACAGACCGAACATGAGGTAAAGCGGCCCGCAGGGCAGAAGCGGGGTGGCAAGGCCTAACATCGCAGCACGTGCATTGGCTCCCATTTTGGTGATACCCAGGCGAATGCGAGCCATTGGCATCGAGAGGAACTTGGGTTTGGGAATCCAGGCGTCTAACCCGATGCCAACCACGGCAAGTGCAATCACCAGGAGCCACGGAAGCACTGCAACACTGCGTTTTTCCAGCCACCAGACAGGCAAGGTGCCGATCCAGCCCGCAAGAGCGCCAACGATGCCGTAAGCCGCAATGCGGGTGCCATGATAGACGCCTACTTTGCTGCTAGAACACGCCAGCGGCCCACACATGCCCACGCAGTGTAGACTGGTGACCAGTCCTGCGATGAAGGCAGCGGTGATGGAGTCTACGGAGTTCATGGCGGAGCAGCCCTTTGGTTCAGTGCGTGATCTGGATGACTTCCGGCTGATGTTTGTAAGCCAGAACGAAAAGAGTAGTCCAAGCAGCGAACAGAAGGGCGAACGCGGCGATGACTAACAGCCAAGGACGGCGTCCAAGGAAGCCAGGAGCGTCACTGCTGGAGGTATTTTTTGGGGTCGAAGGGTTCATGAGAGCTATTTTGGTTACCAGCCTGTGCACCAGTGAACTCCATGGGCTTTGTTTTTGATGACGTGCCATCTGCCACATCTGTGACGACGACATGGAGTTCAAGAGTCTCAGTGTAATCTGCCTGCGGCATGGAGAGGATGACGGGGCGCACTTCCTCGCCGAGGGGGGCAAGCTCCAGCGGCAGGTCAATGCCGGTGGCTTTCAGAGAAGGTGGGAGATTCCCCTCCAGGCTGAGTTTGTAGGTGCGTGTGGAGTTGCGCTTGTTGATGACACGGATGAGGAACTGGTTCCGCAGTTGGCCATTCTCTACATAGAAGGGAGCTCCCGTCATCCGCACGGCACTGGCACGCACCCAGGACATGCGGGATACGCTGAACGAAAACACGCTGATACCAATGGCGAGCAGCAAGGTGTAGAAAATAGTGCGCGGACGGATGTAGTTGGTTTTACCGCCGCCAAGACCAACGAATGAGTCGTAGCGGACGAGCCCGGGCTTGCGCCCCACTTTGTGCATGATGTCATCACAGGCATCCACACAGGCAGCACAGCCGATGCACTCGAGTTGAAGTCCGTTGCGGATATCAATGCCAGTGGGGCACACTTGCACACAGCGATTGCACGAGACGCAGTCGCCGGCGTTTGGGTCGCCCGCCTTGCCGCGAGGCTCACCGCGCTTTTTGTCGTAGCCGATGATCATCGAGTGATCATCGGTCAAAGCCGACTGCATCCGGCCATAAGGGCAAAGAATGACGCAGAACTGCTCCCGAAACCAACTGAAGCTAAAGTAAAGCGCACCGGTGAGGAAGATCACCACGCTGAAGGCGATGATGTGATTCTCCGGGGAGTGCTTCATCATGTCATACAGCGCGGAGATGGAGACGAAGTAGCTAAGGAAGACGTGAGCAATAATGGCGGCGAGCAGAAGAAAGATGCTGTGCTTTAGCACGCGCTTGAAGATCTTGGCGTTGGTCCACGGTGCGTTGTCCAGAGCACGGCGCGCCGATGCATCCCCGTCGATCATGCGCTCCACGCGGCGGAATACGTGCTCCAGAAAGACGGTGTAAGGGCATGTCCAGCCACACCAGATGCGCCCGAACAGAGAAGTAATGTAGAAAAGAGAGAAGCCGAGCCCAGTGATCAGGAAGAAGAAAACCCAGAGGTCTTGAGTGGCAAGAGTGAGGCCAAAGAAGTGAAATCGCCTCTCAGCAACGTCTAGGAACACCGCCGGGAACCCATTCACCGGGATCCACGGCAGTGCGACATAGATGATGAGGAGCAACATGGCCACCAGACGGCGTGCCATGGTGAATCGTCCCTTCACGTCTGCTGGGTGAAGCATCTTCTTGGAGCCATCTTCGTTGATGGAGCCTAGCGAGACGAGGTTGGGCGATTGACGGTTCATCTTACTTCACGGTTGCTGGCGCGGCGGCACCTGCCTTCTTTGGCGAGTCTGCTGCGAGAGTGAATGGTTCGCCCTTCTTGTGATGGCTCATGATGAATGCGACGACTTCCGTGATGCGTTTCACGCCGAGAGCGCCTTCCCAAGCCACCATGCCTTTAGTGATGTCAGGCGCGCCCTTGCGAACGATGTGCAAGACATCCAACGGATTGCCGCCGTGCTTCCACTCTTTGTCCTTGAGCGGAAGGCCTGGTAGTTTAGCTCCGGCAAGCGTTGCGCTGAGGTCAGGCGCGTGACAAGCCGCACAAGTGGTGAGGAATGTCTGCTTTCCTGCCTCCACGGTGGTGGGGTCTTGGGAGAGTTCCCAGAGCTTGTCGTCAGTGACGTTCTCCAGTTCTTTGGCGCGTGCGTCAGCGATCACCTTCAGATGATCGTCAAGGCGTTGCTCATCGGTACGGCCTACGTGACCCTGGTAATAAACGGCCCAGTGAATGACAAACCAGACGATGGTGATGTAGAGAGTAAAGAGCCACCAGTTGGGCAGCTTTTGATCATACTCCTGAATGCCGTCATAGACGTGCTCCCGAAGTTGCGGTTCGTTGTTAGATGGTTTGTTCATGTCAGTCGTCGAGTGGGATGTTGGACATGCGCTGTGCTTTTTCACGCTTGAGGAAGAGTCCCCTGGTGCACATGAGCAGGAAGACGAACGCGGTGGTGCCAAAGGCAATGTAAGGCACCACGTTGTGCCAGTTCTCTAAAAGGACGCGGCGAAACATAGGTCAGGTGGGTTAAGGGTTTGCTGCCGAAGCCTGAGCACTGCGGATACGATCCGGATTGCGTGGAATGGCTGGGTTGGGTATGCCGGATGGGGGCGGAGTAGGATCCACGATGTCGTATTGGCCGAGCTTCTGAAGGTAGGCGATGAGAGCTACGATCTCCGTGTCAGGCTCGACTTTGACGCCACTGGCCTCAAGGTCCTTCATGATCGCACCCGCTTGCTCAAGCGCTTTGATCTTGATCGCTGTGGCATCCATGGGCGGGTAGGGCACGCCGAGTTGAGTCATCACGGCGATCTTTTTCGGAAGGGTCTTCTGGTCGAACTTCTTCGTCGCTAGGTGATCGTAGGTTGGCATGTTGGAGCCAGGTGACAGAGCCCGTGGGTCCATCAAGTGCTGGTATTGCCACAGATTGTTGCGGGTTCCGCCTTCACGAGCGAGGTCTGGGCCTGTGCGCTTGGAGCCCCATTGGAAAGGATGGTCGTAAATGCTCTCACCGAGCCTGGACCAGCCTTGGTCTTCTTTTGGACCATATCGCAGGACGTCCGGCACCATGGTGCGAATCATCTGAGAGTGGCAGTTGTAGCAGCCCTCACTGACGTAGATGTCGCGACCCGTTAACTCCAGGGGCGTGTAAACCTTTTGGAGACGCTCCTCGACGTTCTTGGCGGTGTTGAAGGTGATGGTGGGGATCAACTGAACCATCCCACCGATGACCACAGCCACGACCACGAGGATGGAGAAGGGGATGTAGTTGTGAAGCAGGCTCTCGTACCATTGGCTCCAGGTGTGAGGATTTGCCTTGAACCGACTGATCGCCATGAAGGTGAAGATGCAGCCGCAGATGAGGGCCACGGTGTTGGCACCAGCAGGAAGGAAGAGCCAACCACAGTAGAGGAAGAGCGCCCCGAGTGAGTAGGCCACTGGGTCATTGATGAAAGTGGTCTTGATAGGCATCGTCTCCACCTCAGCCCGCTTCAGCAGCGTGACTTCCTTGGTTTCATCCGTAGCAACTCCAGACCGGATGGTCATAAAGAGGTTCCAGCACATCACGAGGAAGCCCACCAGATACATCGCACCACCCACGATACGGAGTGCCATCAGTGGACGGATAGCCGTTAGGGTATCGAGGAATGCGGGGTATTGCAGCGAGAGACCATCGGGAGTTGTGGCATTGAGCATCAAGCCTTGCATCACGCCGCTGATCCACATGGCCACCACGTAGAGAAGAATGCCCACAGTGCCGATCCAGAAGTGGAAGTTGGCTGCGGCGATGGAGTGGAGCTGAGTTTTCCACAGCCTAGGTGCCAGCCAGTAGAACATACCCGCTGCCATGAAACCATTCCAGCCAAGCGCTCCGCTATGCACGTGCCCGATCGTCCAGTCAGAGTAGTGGGACAGCGAGTTCACTGCCCGAATGGACAAAAGTGGACCCTCGAACGTGGACATTCCGTAAAAGGTGATGCCTGCGATGAAGAACTTCACCACGGGGTCAGTGCGGAGCTTGTCCCAGGCTCCACGAAGCGTGAGAAGACCATTCAACATTCCGCCCCAGGAAGGTGCCCAGAGCATGAGACTGAAGAACATGCCCAGGAGTTGCAGCCACTTAGGTAGTGAAGTGTTCAGCAGGTGGTGAGGACCAGCCCAGATGTAAAGGAACACCAGCGACCAGAAGTGCACGATGGACAGCCGATAGGAGTAAACTGGCCGATTCACCGCCTTGGGCAGGAAGTAATACATGATGCCGAGGATGGGCGTTGTCAGGAAGAACGCCACGGCGTTGTGCCCATACCACCACTGCACGAGAGCATCCTGCACACCGGCAAAGATCGGGTAGCTGTGCGTCAGCGAGGTCGGAATGGACAAGTGGTTGACGATGTAAAGCATCGCCACCGTGATGATCGTCGCAATATAGAACCAGAGAGCGACATACAAGCTCGGCTCATTCCTGCGGTGCAGAGTTAGGAAGAAGTTGATGGCAAACACCACCCAGATGACCGCTACGGCAATGTTAATGGGCCAGATCAGCTCGGCGTATTCCTTTCCGCGGGTCAATCCGAGTGGAAGCGTGATCGCGGCAGCAGCAATGATGGCCTGCCAGCCCCAGAAGTGCAGGGAAGACAGGAAATCGGACGCTAGCCGCGCCTTACACAGGCGCTGCGTGGAGTAGTAGATGCCGGCGAACATCATATTGCCCACGAAGGCAAAGATGGCGGCATTCGTGTGCAGCGGCCTCAGACGGCCAAAGGCAAGCCATTCGGCGGCGTTGAGCTGGTGGAAGTTCAGTTGCGTTGCGATCAGCACGCCGACGAGCATCGCTACGACGCCGAAGACGACTGACGCCAGCAGGAACTGCCGGACGACACGGTCATTATAGGTTATGGTTGTTTGCATGGTGCGGTGGAGATTGGGGTTCGTCGTCCAGCGGCAGGAGCGCGGCTTGTTCGACAGTTGTCTGGTCGGGTTGTACCCGCTCGGCCACGAACAGCGCGGCAAAGAGAATAGCCAGCATCAGGCTGACAAAGACGGTGAGAGCGAAGACTTCCATGATGGGTCCAATCAACCACGTACGTACCCCCTTTGCTCCCCGGTGCTTGTTTGAGACTAGCTCTATCTTGTGGATAGATCAGGCCGCCTGATTCATTTACCTCATTCCCGCTATGAAAACCCTCACGTTTGCCCAGTTTTTGCCAGTTTTTGCTGCTTTGGCGGCAGATTCGCCCATTCCGGCAACCATTGAGTTCAATCGCGATGTCAGGCCTATTTTGAGCGACAACTGCTTCTACTGCCACGGCCCAGACGCCAATCACCGTGAGGCAGACCTCCGTCTCGATATCCGAGACGAGGCCGTAAAGGCCAAAGCAATCGTCCCAGGCAAGGCTGACGCCAGTGAACTCGTGGCCCGCATCATCACGGACGACGAGGACGATTTGATGCCTCCGCCAGATTCCCACAAAAAGCTCACGCCAAGGCAGATCGAGATCCTCAAGAAGTGGGTGGCTCAGGGTGCCTCCTACCAGCAGCACTGGGCGTACGAGAAGCCAGTCAAAACCGCCATCCCTGCGGGCCTCAATCCGGTCGATTTCCTGGTGAAAAGGCAACTCGATCAGTTGGGGCTGAAGCCTTCTCCTCTCGCAGATCCTCGCACGCTCATTCGTCGCGTTTACTTTGATCTCTTGGGCCTTCCTCCGAGCCCGGCTGAGGTGCGGGAGTTCGAGAAGGATTCCTCGCCCGATGCTTTCTCGAAACTGGTGGATCGCGTGCTCAAGAACCCTCATTACGGAGAGCGCATGGCCATCTCTTGGCTCGATCAGGTGCGCTTTGCCGACACCATCGGCTACCACAGCGACAATCCGCACAACGTTTGGCCCTATCGCGACTACGTCATCAAGTCGTTCAACACCAACAAGCGCTTTGATCGGTTCACCATCGAGCAGATCGCTGGCGACCTCATGCCGGACGCGAATCAGGAAACCCGAGTCGGCTCGGCGTTCAATCGCTTGCTGCTAACGACAGAGGAAGGCGGCGCTCAAGCCAAGGACTATGAGCAAAGAATGCTCACAGATCGCGTAAGGGCCGTTGGCAATGCATGGATGGGCCAGACCACGGGTTGCAGTCAGTGCCATGACCACAAGTTTGATCCCATCACCATGCGAGACTTCTATTCCATGGGCGCGTTCTTTGCCGACATCAAAGAGCCAATCCTGGGCCGCAGAGAGGACGGGATGCTCATCACGACGGCTGACGAGGAAAAGCAACTCGCTCAGTTGGACGCAGCACTTGCTGAAGCAAAGAAAGTCGTCGCCAAAGTCCAGCCAGAGTTGAACAAGGCGCGGGCCGCATGGGAGGCAGAGATCTTGTCGGGGAAAACCAAACCTACCGCAGCTGACAAAGACCTCCTCGCCGCGCTGAAGTCCAAGAAGCGCAATCCAAAGCAAAACCAGCTCATCGAAGCTGCCTTTAACAAAGCCAGTCAGCTTTACCGCGAGGAAAGGGATGCCTTGGCTAAGGCGGAAGCCGCCAGAAAGGCCTACTACGACCGTCTGCCCAAGTGCATCGTCTCCATAAGTGACACCAACAAGCGCACCGTGCGCATTCTGCCTCGTGGCAACTGGATGGATGAAAGTGGCGAAATCGTGAAGGCCGCACTTCCTGGTTATCTGCCCAAAGCCAAGATCGAAGGCCGTGACCTGACTCGCCTAGACCTCGCCCAGTGGCTTGTTTCCAAAGACAACCCGCTCACCGCTCGGAATGTCATGAACCGCCTTTGGAAGCAGTTCTTCGGCACCGGGCTCAGCAAGGTCTTGGACGATCTAGGTGCTCAGGGCGAACCTCCTGTGAATCCACTCCTGCTTGATTGGCTCTCCTGCGAGTTCATGGACAGCGGTTGGGACCTGCAGCACATGGTCAAACTCATCACCACCAGTCACGCCTATCGGCAGGTCAGCACCTCTACCAAAGAACTCACTGCCGCTGACCCCTACAATCGCTACTGTGCCCGGCAGAGCCCGTTTCGCCTGGAAGCAGAGCTCGTGCGGGACAACGCACTCGCCATCTCCGGCCTTCTCGTGCCAAAGATCGGCGGGCCCAGCGTTAAGCCCTATCAACCAGAGAAATACTGGGAGAACCTCAACTTCCCCGTGCGTGAGTGGCAGAACGACACGGGTGATGGCTTGTATCGGCGCGGGCTTTACACCTGGTGGCAGCGCACCTTTGTCCATCCGTCCATGTTAGCATTCGATGCACCGAGTCGTGAGGAATGCACCGCTGAGCGCAACCGCTCCAACATCCCTCAACAGGCGCTCGTGCTATTGAACGACCCTACGTACGTAGAGGCCGCACGCGCCTTTGCCGCGCGCATCCTCACGGAGTGCACCGGAGACATCCAACACCGCATCCACTGGGCCATGCAGCAGGCGGTGCAACGCAGTGCCCGGCCTGAAGAAATGAAAACGCTGACCGCTCTTCTCTCCCGTCACCTAGCCGACTACCAGAAAGACGCCACAGCCGCAGAAGCCCTGCTCAAGACCGGCGCTTCACCCGCCCCCGCCACGCTCAACAAAGCTGAGCTCGCCGCATGGACCCACATTGCACGCGTTCTTCTCAACCTGCACGAGACCATCACGCGCGCCTAGCCACAGCCATTCAGTTCACCGCGACACCCACCCGCCCCTGTCAAACCCGGCCCGTCCTCCTCCGTGGCCAGTGAGACGGTGAGACGGATGACGGAAGTGTGGTGCAGTCGTCTCGACTGCTTCCCCGCCACCGGCAACGACTGTCGGACGCCAAGCAACGACTGTCGGACGCCGAGCAATGGCTTTCGGACGTCGAGCAATGGCTTTCGGACGTCGAGCAATGGCTTTCGGACGCCGAGCAATGGCTTTCGGACGCCGAGCAATGGCTTTCGGACGCCGAGCAATGGCTTTCGGACGTCGAGCAATGGCTTTC
>JAEUHM010000003.1 GCA_016795485.1 Verrucomicrobiaceae bacterium
GTTCTCATATTCAGCCAAAACATGCATCACGGAAGTAGTTTTGGCTAGATATAAAAACTTATAATCAGCCAAAACAGGTCATCGGAAATGAGTTTTGGCTGAATATATACTGTGGTATGGACTCCGTTGGGAGAAGGTGAATCAGGGCTCCGTATTACCCCCTACCATGGTCACACCCACACGCCGACGCTTTTTTGAAGACTCGTTCATGGCCGCTGCGGCGGTCGCTTTGCCGAAATCCATGCTCGCGGCTGACCCGGGGCCAGTATCGGCGAATGAGAAGATCACGGCGGCCATCATCGGCTGCGGGATTCGCGGGAAGGCTCATGCACGGGAGCTTGCGAGGCTGGCGGATTGCGATGTGGCGTATGTCTGCGATCCAGACCTCGATCGCGCGGATGAGGTGGGCGCGTTGCTCGTCGAGTTGAAGCGTCCGATGCCGAAGAAGGTGCAGGACTTGCGGAAGGTGCTCGAAGACAAATCCGTCGATGTCGTTTTCATCGCCACGCCGAACCACTGGCATGCGCTGGCTGCGATCTGGGCGATGCAGGCGGGCAAGGACGTGTATGTCGAGAAACCGGTGAGCCAGAATGTCGAGGAAGGTCGCCGCATCGTGCAGGTGGCGCGGAAGCTCGGCCGCATCGCGCAGACCGGCACGCAGAATCGTTCGCGTGGTGCTTTGGCGGAAGCAGTGAAGTTCATGCGTGAAGGCAAGCTGGGTGAGGTGAAGCTGGCGAAGAGCATCATCTACAGCGGACGCGGCAGCATCGGCGGCCCGGCGGAGTGTGTGATGCCGCCGAGGTGCGATTACGACCTCTGGGCCGGCCCTGCGCCGATGACGAAGCTCACGCGGCCGAAGTTCCACTATGATTGGCATTGGTTCTGGGACACCGGCAACGGGGAGATCGGCAACAACAACGTTCACTCGCTCGACATCTGCCGCTGGGGCCTCGGCGTGACCGGCCTGGGCCGCAGCGTGCTCAGCTACGGCGGCCGCCTCGGCTACACGGATGTCGCCGAGACACCGAACTCGCAGGTTGGCATCTTCGACTTCGGCGACAAGACCATCGTCTCCGAAACACGCGGCCTGAAAACCGCGCCGTTTCATCCGACGATCAAGTCGATGTGGTTCTTCTACGGCAGCGAGGGCATCATCGCCGACACAAGCCTCTTTGATCCGACGGGCAACCTCGTCCGCGCCTTTGAAGGCAAATCCGAGAACCACTTCGCCAACTTCCTCCGCGCCGTCCGCAGCCGCAAGCACACCGACCTCACCGCCGACATCGAGGAAGGCCATCAAAGCACCGCGCTCTGCCACATCGCGAACATCTCGTATCGCCTCGGCTCCAAATCGTCCGTGAACGACATTTCGAAGCATCTCGGCGACATCAAAGCCCACGAGGACGTGCAGGACACGCTGGAGCGCACGCGTCACTACTTCGCCGAAGCCGGAGTCGATCTCGACAAGACCCAGCTCACGCTCGGCCAGCATCTCCGCGTCGATGGCGACAAGGAATCCTTCCTCGACAACGCCGCCGCGAATGCGCTGCTCACTCGCGAGTATCGCGCTCCTTGCGTGGTGCCGCAGCTAAGTGAAATCTGATCTCTCATGCAGCCCTCCGTCGTCCTTCAAAAAATCCGCTCCGGCCAGACCGTCATCACGGCCAAGTCCTGCTACACCGATCCCGAACTGGTCGAAATGATCGCGTCATCGGGCTTTGATGCCGTTTGGATCTGCCTGGAGCACAAGCGCGTCGATGCGGCGATGGTTTACTCGCTCATCCAGGCCTGCCGGCTTGGTGGGGCCGATGCGCTGATCCGCATTCGACCTTCAAACTACACCGAGGTGCTTCAACTCATCGAAGCGGGTGCACGCGGCATCATGCTGCCGCGCGTGCGCCATCCTGACGAGGTGTGCGAGGTCGTCCGCGCGATGAAATTCCCGCCGCTCGGTGCTCGTGGCTTTGATGGCATCCATGCGGAGGCTGATTTCGGCCGCATTCCGCCTGCGGAGTATCTGGCGAAAGCCAATGATGAAAACTTTCTCGCGGTGCAAATCGAAGAACCGGAGGTCGTGCCGCACATCGACGAGATCGCGGCGATTCCAGGCGTGGATGTGCTCTTTGTCGGCCCGGCGGATCTCACACTCGGTCTCGGAAAGTTCGGCAAGACCGACGATCCCGAGGTGCGGGCCATTTTGGAAAAGGTGGTCGCCGCCTGCGAACGCCACGGCAAGATCGCGGCCATTCCCTGTGCCCCGGAGCAGGTGAAAAGCTACCACGCGATGGGCTTCCGCTTCTTCAACGTGATCAGCGATTTCCGCTGCGTCTCCACCGGCATGAAAGCAGCGCGTGCGGCGGTAGATGCTCCCTGAAATATTCTCCAGCAGATTCAGGGAAGCCCACAGATTGGGTTTTTCATGAACCAATCATAACAATCTGCTGGCCTCCCTGAATCTGTTGGAAAAAAGAAACTGAGTCATGCCTGTAACTCCCCACATCCTCGAAACCGACCTGCTCGTCGCCGGTGGTGGCATCGCGGGAGTGTGTTGTGCGCTCGCAGCGGCACGGCTGGGGGCTCGGGTGATGCTTTGCCAGGATCGCAGTGTGCTCGGCGGCAATGCGAGCAGTGAGGTGCGCATGCACATCGTGGGTGCCACGGGCTTGAGCGGCGGCGAAGAAATGCAAAATGAGCTGCGTGAGGGCGGCATCATTGAGGAATTGCGGCTCGATCTCGCGGTGCAGAATCCGCAACGCTCGCCTGCGCTGATGGATCTGCTGCTTTACGACAAATGCCGCCGTGAGCCGAACCTCACGCTCTATTTGAATACAACGGTTGTCAGCTCCGTGGTCGAGGATGGCATCATCCGCGAGGTGCGTGCCGAGCGTCCGTCCACCGAGGATGCGTTCATCATTCGGGCAAAGACATTCGTCGATTGCACGGGCGATGGCCGGCTCGGCATCGAGGCGGGTGCGCCGTTCATGCGTGGACGAGAGAGCAAGGCGCAGTTCGGCGAATCGCTCGCGCAGGATGAGGCGGATGCGAAGACGCTGGGCTCGTCGATCATGTTTCAGGCTCGCAAGCATGACCGCCCGATGCCCTTCGCGGCACCGCCGTGGGCGCGACGTTTCACGGCGGACGACTTTAAGCTGCGGCCGTATGGTCAAAGCGGTTTCGATCTCGGTCTCGAATATGGTTACTGGTGGATCGAGTGGGGCGGCTGCCTCGACACGCTGAAGGACAACGAGCGCATCCGCGATGAACTGCTCGCCATCACGCTCGGCGTTTGGGACTTTGTGAAGAACCACTCCGACATCGACGCTTCGCACTGGGCACTGGAGTGGATCGGTTTTGTGCCGGGCAAACGCGAGAGCCGCCGCTTCATCGGCCAGCACATTCTCACGGAGAGCGATTTGCTCAGCTCGCGGTTTTTTCACGATGCCATCGCCTACGGCGGCTGGCCCATCGACACGCATCCGCCCGAGGGCATCGATGCGCCGAACGAGCCGCCGTGCACGCAGCATCATTTGCCGTATCTCTACGACATCCCGCTTCGCTGCTGCGTGTCCACCGGCCCGCGTAATTTGATGTTCGCCGGTCGCAACATCTCCGCCACGCACATCGCCTTTGCCTCCACCCGCGTCATGGCGACGTGCGCCGTTGTCGGTCAAGGCGTGGGCACGGCTGCAGCGCTCGCTTTGAGGCAAAAGGTGCTGCCTGCGGACATCGCTGCGGAGGCAAAGCTTGTTCACGCGATCCAGCAGCAGCTTTTGCGCGATGATGGCTATCTCATCGGTGTTTCGAATGAGGATCCAAAAGATCTCGTGCGCACCGCCGCCGCGATCACAGCATCGTCTTCTCAAGCCGGGACCAATCCCGAAAACATCCGCAGCGGCCAGACACGCATCGTCAGCAAGCTGCCAGATGCTCGCCAGCAGCCCGGCGTGCATCGCTGGATCAGCGGCGAACTGCCCGCCACGCTCGAAATCCGCTGGAGTGCGCCCGTTTCACTCCGCGAGGTTGTTTTGGTCTTCGACACCGGTTTGCACCGTCTTCTCACTTTGTCGCAAGCCGACGGCTACACGCAAAAAATGCTCTGGGGCCGTCCGCAGCCTGAAACGGTGCGTGATTATGAACTCAGTGTCGAATCGCCGACTGGCTGGCAAACCATCGAGACGGCTCAAAACAACCACCAGCGCCTCCGCAGACACTTTTTGCCCGAAACGATGACCACCACCGCCTTGCGCATTCACATCACCGCCACCAACGGCCTTGATCATGCGCGAGTGGTCGAGGTGCGGGCCTACGGTTGAAACTGTCCGTTGCATAGCCCGGCGGCACTCACCAAGCTCCCCGCTGTCTTATGAAGAAGCCGTCCGCCTCCAAGAAATCGCGTTTACCGGCCAAAACGAAGCCGGACAGCCTCAGTGGCCTGCTCACTGAGGTGCGCCAGCTTATCCAGAGCGCCCGGCGCGGCGTCGCCAGCGTCGTGGATACTTTTCAGGTGATGACGAACTTTGAAATCGGCCGCCGCATCGTCCAGCACGAGCAAAAAGGCGCGAAGCGTGCAGCGTATGGTGCGGAGCTGCTCAAGGAGCTTTCGGTGCGGCTGACGGAGGAGTTTGGCTCGGGCTTTTCGCATCGAAATCTCGAATACATGCGGAAGTTCTTTTTGTTCTGGCAAGAGCGCGTCCAGATTTCGCAACAGCCTGTTGCGAAATTGGGTTCGGAAGGAATTTCGCAATACCCTGTTGCGAAATTACCCCCAGCCAAGATTTCCCAGCAGGCTATTGGGCAATTTCCAATTTCCGAGCAACCTTCTCGGAAATCAGGCTGCCCTTTCACCCTCAGTTGGACCCACTACCTCGTCCTCCTCACCATCAAAGACCCGGACGAACGCAGCTTCTACGAGATCGAGGCCACGAACGCTGGATGGTCGGTGCCGGAGTTGAAGCGCCAGAAAGCCTCCTGTCTTTACGAGCGCCTTGCGCTCAGCCGGGACAAGGCAGGCATCCGCAAGCTCGCGAAGGAGGGACAGATCATCGTCAGGCCGGAGGATTTGCTGAAAGAGCCGCTCGTGCTGGAGTTCCTCGGCCTGGAGGAAAAGGCTGGCTACTCGGAAAACGATCTGGAGCAGGCCATCATCGACCGCCTGGAGCACTTCCTCCTCGAACTCGGCAAAGGCTTTCTTTTCGAGGCCCGCCAAAAGCGCTTCACCTTCGATGAGGACCACTACTTCGTCGATTTGGTCTTCTACAACCGCCTTCTGCGTTGCTACGTCATCATCGACCTCAAGCTCGACAAAGCGACGCATCAGGATCTCGGCCAGATGCAGATTTACCCCGTGAGATATGAACATGCACTACGTCTATGTCCTCCGAAGCCTCGCAGACGGCAATTTCTACGTCGGTTACACCAACGACCTCAAGCGACGCTTCGCCGAACACGAACAGGGCAAGGTGCCTTCCACAAAGTCGCGCTTGCCGGTAGAACTCGTTTACTACGAGGCATGTTGGTCGCGCCAGGACGCCACCAAACGAGAGAAGTATCTCAAAACTGCCTGGGGCAAGCGCTACATCAAATCTCGGCTCGCCGATTATCTCACGGGGTTCACCCCATGAGATGCAGCGCATTGAAGCCGTCCAGCCAGCGAATGCGGCTATCTCACGGGGTGAATGTGAACTACTACGACCGCGAGGTGAAGCTCCCCGATGAAAACCCCACTATCGGCCTCCTCCTCTGCAAATCCGCCAAAAAGACCGTCGTCGAACTCACCCTGCCGAAGGACGCCAACATCCACGCCAAGGAGTATCAGCTCTACCTGCCCTCGAAAGAGCTGCTGAAACAGAAGCTCGACGAGTGGAGCGTTGCGGTGCAGCGATGATCCAACCTGAAGCATCTTATCAATCCAAGTGAACTCCCTGGCCGATCCCATCCTCACAAGCGTTGCATACCCGGACGCAGGCTCCTTCGAATTCACTCCCGAAGGATATGCGAAAACATGCTATTGGATACCTGATGATGGGTTTACCTGGGACAGTTTCACTCAACAGAGTTTTGACTCCCTCGCCGAATGTAAAACCAAACGTGCCGAGTTTGAGTCAGCGAATGCCGGGAAGCTTGAGGTCATGAAGCACTCCTACTGGGAGGGATCGCTGCGAACTCTGCTTCCTGATCGTTGGACCTTAGCCTATTCACGCAATCGAGCGTGGCGTGTGGTCAACGACGAGAAAGTGCCCCTCTACAGCCAACTGAAGCAAGCTCTCTACTATAAGTCCGTCATTCTTGGCTATGGGGATGGCCCCATCCATCGAGTCGTTCCAAGCCATGACGTTGCGAAATATATCAAGGAGCAATGCGCTTCTTCGGCAAGATTGAAGGCTATTGCATTGAGAGCATATGAGTCGGTGGCGAACATGAGAGGCTATCACACCTGGACTACTGTGAGTCCGCCGATCTTTTTGTGTCTCGCTGCAATGAAGTCTTCGATGGACGCTATGGCAGCAGTCGTGTGGGCGCTGCTGTTCCACGATCTTCCCAGACGGCTTGTCAAGAAGACCGGTAAAATGGAGCTATTCTTCCCAAGCATGGCTGATCTTCAAAATAAGCTGCGAGAAAAGAGTCACGCGTTCGGTGATCAGTTTTCGAAGCTGTATAGGAGTCCCTGGTTTACCAAACTTCAGGATGCTCGGGACAAGGTCATCCATCGCTCTGCAAGCCCTGTGGTTCATGACAACTTTGGTGCCGCCTTCGATTTTGATTTGGGACTATTCAAGGACATGAGACCTGGGCGAGTTCATGTGGGAAAGCCAAGAGCAGGCAAGGAGAGACACACAAAGCGCATTCATCTCGACAGGATCGTCAAAGGATTCGTTGTTGGATTGGAAAAGTGGGAAACGACGGTCGCAAAAAAGCTAAGCAAGCTTGCTTGGTTTCCATCTTTCAACACCGACGGAATTCTGCTGGGCATCGAGTTTAACGACCAGAATCTCTTGAGAGATGGTGCTGGGCCTTCACATATGGTCACCTCACATGCTGAAGGGACGAGGTTCAAATTCAGTTTTGTAGGACTGCATCCGTTCAAGAAAGCGAGGGCAGGGAAACCCAAGCAAACGGCTCTGACATCACCGTGAAAGAGATGACAGGGTTCGTCTTTTGACAACTGCTCACAGATTGTGCAGTCAGGGGCAACGGGGTCAGGCTGCAACTGCCTGACAGATGATTCGCCTTGTTTCATTTCACCGCACCGTCGGACAACACGCGCAAGGTATCACTTGCGGACTCCCACCGCAGCAGAGGCGTGTGATCAGGCTGGGAATCGACGGTGAATTCGAGATCAGCGCCCTTCCATGCCTTGATGTCCACCGCAAAGATGGCGGTCTCGGACAGCTCGCCGAGGACGGGCTTGAGAACCTTCCGGAGTTCATCGATGCCGAAGGAGAGCGGGCCATGCCCGGCGCGCCAGACCCAGAGCAGGCGGGGATGACGGAAGATGAGCACCTGCATCGCCACTATGTCCTGCCGGGGCTGCCAGTGGCAGTCATTGGTGAGCGGTTCATTCCCATAAGCGGGCATGAACTTCCCCTCGGTAGTGGCCCCCAGCAATTCTTCCGCCCCAGAAGTTCGATGCCGCATTTGCGCCCAAGTGACGGGTTGAAGAACGGCGAACGGACGCCTAAACTCCCCACCATGATCAGCGCAGAAGAACTGGTGGGCGAGGAGTGGGCCGAGTGGTATCGGCTGACTCCGGCTCAACGCTGGACAGAGACCTCGCGTCTCTGGCAGACTTACCTTGCACTTGGAGGCTCCCTTGATCCCGAACCCGATACGCAAAGTCCTTTCTTCGATGCGCGAGCACCAGGTCCAGTGCCTGCTCATGGGCGGCCAGGCCTGCGTGTTATACGGCGCAGCGGAGTTTAGCCGGGATACCGATCTGGCGATCCTCGCCAGCGAGGAAAACGCCGAACGGCTCACGAAGGCCATGCAGGCCCTCGAAGCCGAGGTCATCGCCGTGCCGCCGTTTCTGCTCCAGCACCTCAATGCCGGCCACGCCGTGCATTTCCGCTGCCGTCACCCGGAAGCCGCAGGCATGAGAGTGGACGTGATGTCCCGCATGAGAGGCGTGACTGACTTTCCGACGCTCTGGCAGCGCCGCACCACGCTGGTGATGGACGACGGCACGCTGTGTGATCTCCTGTCTTTGGGCGATCTCGTGCAGGCCAAGAAAACCCAGCGAGACAAGGACTGGCCGATGATTCGTCGCTTGGTGGAAGCCAACTACTTTGCCAATCAAGCTGACCCAAGCCCCGAGCAGCTCACTTTCTGGTTCCAGGAACTCCGCACGCCTGAACTCCTGCGTGATCTCGCCAATGCCTGCCCAGGACTTGCCGAGAAAGAAACAGCAAACCGGAGCCTGATCCGTCACGCGATCTCGGGTGATTACGATCTGCTAACATCGGCAATGGAAGATGAAGAGCGTCATGAACGGCTCCAAGATCAGGCGTATTGGCTGCCTTTGAAGCGTGACTTGG
Source organism: Verrucomicrobiaceae bacterium (assembly GCA_016795485.1). Lineage (GTDB taxonomy): Bacteria > Verrucomicrobiota > Verrucomicrobiia > Verrucomicrobiales > Verrucomicrobiaceae > JAEUHM01. The sequence goes on from JAEUHM010000003.1 coordinate 8,532, forward strand.
AGCGACTACGACGACAGTGAAGCCCCAAGGCAGTAGGCGGCATCCAAATTGCAGCCGCTCGTCGCGCATCAGGTTCCTTCACCCCACTCGACTTTGATGTTGGAGCTGATCACCAGCGTGGATGCACGGACGGGTAAACTGAGGACGTTTGATGGCAGATCATGTCACGTCTCTTCATCTCGGCTCTCGTTCTGTTTGCCTCGCTTCTCTCCGCTGAGGAGGCTCAAACCCTCGCGTCCGGCGATGACTACCTTGCGTTTCCAACCTTGATCGAACTGGGCGACGAGGTGCTGGTCAGCTACAAGCGCGGCAAATCGCACGCGGCGGATGTCGGTGCCACGCAGGAGCTGATGAGGCTGGCGAAGGCGACGGGCCAAGTGCTCTCCACGGGCACGCTGGCGGAGGTGAAGGGCGAGATCATGCAGATGGGCGAGTGGGTGCGGTTCCCGAACGGCGACGTGGCGAACTACATCGACGCTCAGGAGGCGCAGGGCTCGCTGCGGACGGGATTGGCCGTGGTGAGGTCCAACGACGGCGGCAAGACCTTCGGGCCGGTGCAGCGCTTGGGCGTGGTCGATGGCGTGGAGTATGGCTATGCGTTTGATTCGATCACGCGTGGCCCGACGACCTGGATGCTGGTCATGACGTTCGCGAATCTCGACGGAGGGAAGCTCGTTTTCAAAACCAAGAGCCAGCCGGGCTCCGTCGATGTCATCCGCAGCGATGACAATGGCCTCACCTGGCGCTTTGTGCGCAGCATCACCGCCGAGCTGGGCCATGCGCCGATCAACGAAAGCGCCTTCATGCCGCACGGCGATGGCTTTATCGTCACCGCTCGCGGCTACGACAACCGCCAGTGGCTGCTGCGCACGGATGCGGCGTTCAAAGTGCTGCAGAAGGCCGATCTGAATGCCGCGCACGACTTCATCACCTCGCACATCGGCCGTCCGAGGTTGTTTTCACGCGATGGCGGCAGTTACCTGCTTGGGCGGAACTGGATCGAAAAAGGCGTCATGCAGCTCGCGCTCTTCCAATTCGATCCGGAGACGCTCGCGATCACCCAACACACCGTGCTCGACAATGCGAACAAGCAGCGCCTGGCCGATGGTTACTACGCGCAGTCGTATTGGACCGAAAAGGACGGCCGCACGCGCTTTCACGTCATCACCTACAAACGTGGCAGCGAGAAGAATGCGTCCATCGTGAAGCTCGACTTTGACTGGGAGGCGGTAAAGTGACTGTTCCTTTCGAGTTGCTCACCCTGTGATGATTGGGTGTATTTGCACATTAAAGTTAGGAGTGACGGTGTTGACCGCAGCGGTGTTACAAATGGCGGAGGATTGAGAGAACAAACCAGCCCCCAATTTAACCGATTGAGCTTCTTACGCTTCGTCTAGCCCTTGACGTTGTAGGCGTGGAGCAGTTCTTGATCGCGTAGGTAGAGAACTCCGTCTGACACCACCGGGTGCACCCAGATTTTGCCTTTGGGATTTCGTTGAGTGGTCTGGGGCTCAAGCTTGAAGCGTCCGTGCTCTTTGTAGCCTGACGGACTGGCTTCGATGAGTGCGCAATTGCCATTGGCCTCATCTAATAGATAAAGCATGCCATCGGCCAAGTGAACGGCTCCTTTGCCCAGGCTCTTGTCCTGCCATTTCACGGTTCCTGTTTTGAACTCCATGCAGGTCCAGCCTTTTCCATCGCAGTAGCCGTAGAGATGGCCATCGTGGAGGATCACTCCGCCGTGATGGTTAATCATGTCGGTGTTGGAGTAGACTTCGGTGGCGGTTGTGCCGTCCAACTTGACCATTTTGCAGCCAACTCCGTAACCTGCTGCAACGAAAATGTGTCCGTCGTGGTAGATGGGTGTGGGAATGACGGCTGTTTTGCCGGGGAAAGGTGCTTTCCAGATGACGGCACCGGTTGCAGCTTCGACACCGGCAACACTTTGCATGGTGAGCTGGACATACTGGTGCTTACCGCCGTGATCGATAGGAATGGGGGAGGAATACTGGGCTGGGTCTGTCCAGTCGGCAGTCTGCCAGAGGAGCTTGCCAGTGTTTTTGTCGAAAGCTGCCATGGTGCCCTTTGAACCTCCTGGGGTGGCGACCACGCGCTCTCCGTCGACCAAGACTGACTCCGTGTAGCCCCATCCTGGGACTTTACCACCGAGGCTGTCCATGGTGACCGACCAAATGGATTTGCCGGTGGTGGCATCGACACAAATGAGCGTTCCTTTTCCGCTCATTGCATAGACCTTCCCGCCGTCCACGGTGGGTGTGGAGCGGGGGCCATCCCCCCAACCGTTGGTCAAGATGGGCCCTGCCTCTGTCGACCACTTTTCTTTGCCGGTTTTGGCGTCGATGGCGATGACATACTCGGTGGCATCTCGCAGGCCCATGGCATAGATGACGCCGTTTGCCACTGCGATGCCAGAGTAGCCAAGTCCCACGTCTTCATTTGACCAGAGTTTTGCGGGGCCTGAGGACTCCCACTTCTTTAGAAGTCCGGTGGAGGTGGAGTGATCATCATGAAGAGCGCCGCGCCATCTGGGCCAGTCAGCGTGAACTTGAGCAGTGGCGGTGATGATGAGGGCTGCGGTGGCAAGGCTTTTCATGGTGGGCGTCATTTAGAGAGTGTCAGGAGGGTTTTGACCAGACATTTCTGCAAGAACGGAGCAGCATTCGGTCGTGTTGCGAAAATGAAGCCATCCCGACGAACTCTAGATGAAAGTGGCTACCTTGTTGCTAAACAGGCGCAACGACCGAAACTATGACACCGTTATCGTTTAATCGCAAAAATGTCCGCCCCCACCGAGTCCCTGATCACGAAGAAACCCGAGGCTACTGAGGCTGGGAACTACTTCGTCTCGAACTATCCGCCGTTTTCTTTTTGGAAGCCGGACTACGTGCCCAAGGTTGCCGAGATACTGCAACAGCCGAGACCCGATGGAGTGCCGCTGGGCGTCTACTTTCATATTCCTTTCTGCCGGAAGCGCTGCCACTTTTGTTACTTCAAAGTTTACACCGACAAGAATGCTGCGGAGATCCGGGCTTACATCAATGCTGGTCTGAAGGAGATGGAAACATTTGCGCGGCAGCCCTATATCGCAGGTAGGAAGGCGCATTTCGTCTATTTTGGTGGTGGAACGCCGTCTTATTTGAGTGTGCCGCAATTGCAGGATCTGTCCTCCCGAATGAAGGACATGGTGCCTTGGGATGAAGCCGAGGAAGTTGCATTCGAGGCTGAACCTGGAACTTTGAGTGAGAAGAAGCTCGAAGGCATTCGGGAGATTGGGGTCACCCGTCTGAGTCTTGGCGTTGAGCACTTCGATGATCACATCCTGGAGTCTAACGGACGAGCACACCGAAGCGGTGAGGTGGATAAGGCCTATCGTTTCGCGAGATCACTGGGCTTTGAGCACATCAACATCGACCTGATCGCAGGGATGATGAATGAGACTGAGGAAAAGTGGCGGTACGCGGTTGGCCGGGCGCTGGAACTCGCGCCCGATGCGCTGACCATTTATCAAATGGAGGTACCTTACAATACGGGCATTTACCAGCAGATGAAAGCCGAGGGCAAGGTGACAGCGCCTGTTGCGGACTGGCCCACGAAACGCGCCTGGGTGAGTTACGCGTTCGATGAGTTCACCAAAGCAGGTTACACCGTCACAAGCGCCTATACGGCAGTAAAGGACCCTAATCGCATCAAGTTCGTCTACCGTGACTCATTGTGGGACGGAGCGGACCTTCTTAGCTGTGGTGTGGCTTCTTTTGGGCACCTCGGTGGCGTTCACTATCAGAATCAAGCCGACGTGGGGCCATACATGCAGGCAGTTGATGCGGGGACCCCTCCGATCTTCAGGGCTTATCCCACAACAAAGGAAGAGCGTTTCGTAAGGGAGTTTATACTCAAACTAAAGCTGGGACGTGTCAACGCAGCGCACTATCGCGCCAAATATGGCGATGATCCATTAGTGAAGTTCGCCCCTCAATTGGCCTACATCCAATCTGAAGGATTTGGCAGAGTCGATGGAGATGTTGTTGAACTCAATCGAGAGGGTTTGCTTCAAGTCGACCGTCTTTGTCATGAGTTCTTTCTGCCACAGCACAAGCAATATGCGCGCTATACGTGAGGTGTCAGATGATCTACAGCTAGGGCACTTGGCACCACTGGTGTTCTTCTACGGCTTGGGTAGCGAGCGGCCACTGGTAGACTTTGTGTCACCCGAGGAGTTGCCAGATGACGCTCGTTGGTTGCTGGTCCATGCCAGTGACATGACGCCCAGATTACGTGACTATCACAGCAGTGAGATTGACCTTGATGTGCACGGCAAAGGACAAATTGGGCCTTATTACGTGAGAGCTTCTGTTCTGAGGAGGAGGCAAGATGGTCGTGCCGTTGAGTTCGGTGCAATTGGTATACATCTTGATCAATTGGATGAGGTCGCATCGCGGTTGGTCAAAGAGGGCAAGGTTCCATTTGGTGCTATTTTAGAGAAACTGGCCGTGCCGCATTCTTCTCATCCTCGTGGTTACTTTAAGATAAGGATCGACCGAAGGCTTGCGGAACTGTTGGAGGCCAAAGAAGGTGAGGAACTTTTTGGGCGTTGTAACGAGCTTCGGGCTGCAAGCGGCGGTACACTTGCCGATGTGGTTGAGGTGCTTCCAAAAATTGTTTAGTGATTTTGTAAGGAAGGGTTGCTAAACCAGTTGGTTGTGTGAGAAACTTCACTAACCATGCGCTCAATTAGTAAGCTCTTAGCGACATTTACTGTTATCACTTTCGTCACGCTTGCCGCGTGGTGGCTATTCCAGACAAAGCCAGGCAGACAGGCGGAGGGTCGGAAGCAGCAGGCGTCCAAGTTTGACTCTGTTGATGTTACTAGCGATGGCGTCGTTGCTGAGCAGTCGAATATCCAGACAAGCGATCCCAACGAACGTGAACTTGATATCCGTTCAATGGCTCGTGCAAAGAAGGAGGCGATGACTTCGGGGAAGGTGACAAAAGGGCGTGAAACTGAAACGCCAGGTAGCAGAGACGGTCGACCTTGGGCGGCGATTGATGGATGGGAGAAGCTTACGCCGCAGCAACAACTTGAGCAGATATTGGCACGTCCATTCGGCATAATGGACAACGGCAAGGTGAGCGTGTTGAAGGTTGCCCTTGATGAGTTGTATATCCGTCAGGAAGATGATCTGTCGAAGAGATTGTTGAAGATCGCGCCTCAGCCAGATGCAGCTTCTTTGCTTCGTGAAGCCACAAAGCTGGGCTATGTCCGGGGTAAACTAGCCCAACTCGTTTTTTATCCACCCAATGCCGAGCGGAATGAGATGACGAGACGCATTTTGTCCGATCAAGTTCTACTGGAGTCTGCTGCTCCAGCACAGGCAGCAAGTGTTTTGCGGGCGGCCGGTGTTTCGGATGCCGCTGAAATGAGGGATGCACCGGGTTTTGTTCTTGGGCATGACAATCGTTTTCCAGGAGCTGCTTTGACTTCAGCAGCCGCCATGGAAAGAGCTCCAGGTATCGCGGCTGCCAGGCCGCTCATAGCTAGGACGGTCTCCAGGAGATTTGTTCCTAATGATCCTCTGTTTTCCAAGCAGTGGCACCTCAAGCAAGCTGGATCGAATCACGCAAATGTAAGCACTGTGTGGGACACAAACCGTGGTGCAGGAGTAACCATCGGGATTATTGATGACGGAGTTCAGCTATTTCATCCCGACCTGGCGGGAAATGCCGATACGCGAAGTCCCACACTCCATTTGGACATTGTCGGAGGCGACACAGACCCGAGACCTGCGATCAACACCCCAAACGACGACAGTCACGGAACAGCAGTGGCCGGCCTCGCTGTGGCCCGTGGTAACAATGGCCTGGGCGTTGCGGGGGTTGCTCCCGAGGCTAATCTTGTCGGGATCCGCCTGACAGCCGGGGCAATGACCGCAGCTGAGGAGGTTCAGGCATTCAATCATCGGAACGATGTTATCCACGTGAAGAATAACTCTTGGGGACCTGTAGATGCTTCATGGGTGCTAGGGACCGCTGATCCGTTGGTGACGTCCTCTTTTGCGAATGTTGCGGCTACGGGAAGAGGCGGACTTGGGACGATTATCGCATTCGCCGCTGGGAATGGGCGCGACATTTATGACCAAAGTAACAAGGACGCATATGCGAACAACATTCACACTTTTGCAATTGCGGCGCTCACAAAGACGGGTGCGCCCGCTTATTATAGTGAGTTTGGCTCAAACCTCATCGCAAGCGCACCTGCGGATGGAGTGACGACAACGGACCTCGTTGGGGCAGATGGCTACACGACGACCGGGTCTACCAGCGATTACACAGGCAGCTTTAATGGAACGTCTGCGGCTTGCCCTGTTGCCACTGGTGTGATCGCTCTAATCCTCAAAGCGAATCCAAACCTCGGTTGGCGCGATGTGAAGGAGATTTTGCTTCGGTCTGGAACGAAAGTGGCTCCAACGGATGCAGGGTGGAAATCAAGGACCGGGGGGCAGCCAGATCTACCCCAAATAAAGCACAATGAAAAATACGGTGGTGGCATGGTTAACGCAGGTGCCGCTACCGCTTTGGCGCAGTCATGGACCAATTTAGGTCCGAAAATCAGTAGATCGGTGAGTAATGTCACCTCTGGTGCTATTCTTGATGCAGGGGGATCGGGTTTGACGAAGAACTTCGACTTCTCAAGCCTCACCCCCATGAGAGTCGAAATGGTCGAGATCAGAGTTGATATCAGCCATACCTATCGAGGCGATCTTGATATCCAGTTGATTTCTCCAGGAGGAGTGATTAGCAACCTTGTAACCAACAATCCGTATGACGGTGGTGAGGATGCCCTTGATCCTGACGACTATTTGCACCCATCGGTCAGGGGATTTCATGATTGGACATTCACTTCTGTTCGTCACTGGGGCGAGAGTTCGCTAGGCGTGTGGAAACTGGTGATGAGAGATCGCGTGACGGGTGACTTTGGAACTTTTCATGACGCTACCATTACCATCCACGGGCAAGATGCCCCTCCTGTGGCCGTCAACTCAATATCTGGGAATGTCCTAGCGATGGAGGGTGAAGATTTGACTCTGACATCCACCAGTTCCGGATTTCCTGTCATCACTCATCAGTGGGCATTGGATGGGACAAATGTCTCTGGAGCAACGGGGTCGACGTTGAGCCGTGATGACATTACCTTCGGGCAGGGTGGAGATTACACGCTCAAGGCAGCCAACGTCACTGGTTCGGCTTCTGCAGGAACGAAGGTCGCCGTTATTCGTCCATCGCCTGGGGATGTGATCGTTAATGTGGGAAAAACACTCACTTTGGCGACTGCTGTAAATACTGGGACGGGCCAGACGGTGAGCTATCGATGGCACAAAAATGGTAACCTTATGAGCAATGATCCAGTGGGACCAAACGCCAGAATCAGCGGTGTCGACAGGGCAACACTAACGATTCTGCGTGCCGAAGCTGGCGACACAGATGACTACTCATGTGAAGTGACCGTCGATTCTTTGGCTCCACGTATGACGCCTGTTTCGAATGTAGTCGTTAGGTTCAAGCCCGAGGTATTGACAGCTGCATTTCCTACGGACCTGATTGTTAGCCGCGCGGTTAACATTCCGCTAAACATCCTGAATGGCTCAACAAGTGTTGTGATTTCTGGCCTGCCATCGGGACTCACGTATGACAAAGTAACTGGAACCATTCGTGGTACGCCGAACGTGGATGTAACCAATCTGCCTATCAAAATCAAAGCCACAAATCCGGCGGGTACGAGTGATGAGGTGACCGTATTGCTGACGATCGCTAGGCTTCCAGATCTTGTGCAGGGTCGGTTTGATGGGCTCTTTGCTCGAGTGAATCACATTGAAGGAGGCGGGAACTCCGGTGGTCGCCTGAGCAACTTGCTGATTAGCAAGACGGGTTCATTTAGCGGCAAGCTTCAGATCGCACAAAACACGCATTCGTTCACAGGACGCTTGATAACTGACGCGAGTGCGGACCCTACGGCTGTGGTTCCGGTGTCTCGGGGTCGGTCGTTGCCCAAAGTAGAACTCACATTTACGATCCAAAGAAGCAACGGACGTCTTACGGGACAGGTGACTGACTCACCAGGTGCCGCCTGGATGGGGGCCGTGGAAGCTTGGCGGACTCCCTACAGCAAGACATCTCCTGTTGCGGGTGTATTGGGGGTCCACAACTTTTGGGCTGCGGGTACTGCGACTGACGCTGCGATTGCGCCCCAGGGACCGTGTACCGGCAGCATGGTGGTGGCTGGAGACGGCACTGTCGCGATCAGCTTAAAGACTGGAGACGGCGTGTCTGCTACTTCGAGCATGACCGTCGGACCCCTGGGTGAGGTTGGCATCTTCGCGATGCTGTATTCGAACAAGGGTTCAATCCGAGGGAATGTCCAGATCCATGATCAAGTGGCTCCTGCATTGAACACCGTGGATGGGACTCTGACTTGGAACAAAGCCGGTCCGATCAATGCATCAGACCGCACTTATGCATCGGGGTTTGATTTTGGTGTGGGCAACGCGAACACGATGAGTGCAACCGGAGGTGAATATGTGAAGCCGCTTAAATCAACGCCGCCAACTTTCCTGTGGGGCGTGCCCGATGTCGCTGTGGGCTTAACCAATGCCAAGATGGCGTTCACAGGCACGGCGATCGAGGGGAATCCGCTTGTCATTCCCTCGGTGCCCGCCGCTGAAATGCTGGCATCGATCAACCGCACGTTTAGAATCAACGGTGCTCACTTGGCCACGTTTGCATCTCCCAATTTGGCAGCCTTAAAGGTGACCATCAATGCTTCCAACGGCACATTTACCGGAAGCGCGGCTCTGAAGGATGGTGTGCCAGCAGTATCAAGAGCACTGAGCTTCGGTGGAGTCATAGCGAATGGGCAAACCAAGGGCCGAGGCTGGTTCAAGGTTGTGCGCGTGCCTTTGGTGGGAGAAAAACTGACCAACGCCCCGATACATTCCGGTGTGGTGGAAATGACGAATCCTTAACGTACACCGAATGCTTGCGTGGAGCCGATGAGCCGCTACGATGATGGTCCCCACATGAAAAAGCCTGTTTATGCCCTTTTCGCCCTCGCTGCCGCCCTGTTCCTTGGAGCATGCGACAAGCAATCGTTTGACGAAACGCGCCAGTTGCAGCCAAGCCACGGCCATGCGGCGGACGGACACGGAGAAAAGGCCAAGAATAGCCATGATGCCAAGCCGGCCGACTCGCACGGTGAGAAGAAGCCAGCACAATAGCGGAGCATCCTGAAGGCAGGGCACCGCGCCAACAGAATGGGCAACTACTGTTTCGGAGATTCCGGGGTTCGGTATCTGTTGATGACACTTGCGACTTTCCCGGTTCCGGGTTGCAGGATGATCGTCCGTTCGTGATAATACCCGGCACCGCTCACCGGTAGAGAATAGTGCCACCGGGTGTCGTCGTCATGGCGCTCGAGAGGAACACCCAAAATCTCAAAGACATCGCGGCCAGTCATGCCGGGTTGGACCTTGGCAAATCCACGCTCTGTGTATTTCTGACTCTGGAACTTGGTTTTGGCTTTGGTTGATGTTTGAAACACGACCCACGCATCTCCCATACTGTAGTTGTATTTGGTGGAGATGTAGACTGTGATAAGCAGGGGCACCGCAACGAGCACTGCGGGCACAAGGAAATACCAGTTCTTCTTCAATGTTTGCAACATGGGTTGATGCTGCATTGAGTCGGCCTTGCCTGCAACGCTATTTCCAGCATCTTTGAACCATGACACTCGGCGATCTCATGGCAGCAGGGCTTAGCGGGCTCTGGATATTGGTTTGTGGTCTTCGGTGGTGGGTCACCAACCCGAAGAATACTGGCCAGCGGCGGTTTTTTGCGGTCGCTGCAGGGTTAGGTGCCGCCATGTTTTGGATTATCGGCCAGGGATTGTGGAAGGTCATCTCATCCAAGCCAGAGGGGGCAGATATCATTCAATCGGGGGCAGAAATCCGTATTCATGGACGCTGAAGGCTTGTCAGACCCAGCATTTTCACATTACCCTTTAACAAAATCATGACCCCACCCGCCAGTATCGTGCCCGCTGTTGAGATCGAAGTGTATGCTCCAGGACTCCGACATGGAGATGGGATATTGCGGCTTTCTCACGAACTGGATTTGCTCCCCGGAATCCGCCATAAGATCGATGCCCGGCATGAAATCGTCTATTTTGAAGCCGATGATCCGGCGAACCTGTGTCAGCAGCAGATCGTAGATATTTTTGAGGCGATAGGCCTACCCATGCGTTTTGTGGGTGATGTGTCAGCCGTCATTTCGGTTGCTTTTGACAGCGAGGATGTCGTTGATTGAGCCTTTCTCGATGTCTAGAAAGCGCCATTGCGCTTTCGTAGTGGCGTGCGAGATTCCGCACGCCCTCACTTCATGAATCTGCTTCGTCTCCCTGGCCGGCTGTTTCTTGAGTCCCTCTACTATCTTGGCCAGTTGGCCGGACTGGTGGCTGACCTGTTTCACGCCGTCCGCTCTGGTATTTGGCGGTTGAAACTCATTGCGAGTCAGATCGTGGCCATTGGCTACGGTTCTCAGACCGTTGTGGTCGTTACGGGAGCGTTTACTGGGGCGGTGTTCACGTTTCAAACCTACGCCAAGTTCAGGGAGTTTGGCGTTGAGACGAGTGTGGGTGCCATCGTTGCAATTGCCCTTTGTCGCGAGTTGGGGCCCGTTTTGACGGGGTTGATGGTGGCCGGGCGAGTTGGGGCCGCAATGGCGGCTGATATTGGCACCATGAAAGTCACTGAGCAGGTCGATGCTCTGCGAGTGATGGGAGTAGATCCGGTTGGCTACCTCGTATTGCCTCGTTTTGCGGCCATGCTTATTTCCATGCCTCTGTTGATCGCCGAAAGCATTACTTTTGGGCTTTTCGCTTCTTACTTGGTGACTGTGCATGGGTATGGCGTGCCTGAGCCGTGGTTTTGGACGCACACCACCGGTCACACCGACATGACCGACCTCACGGTGGGCATGATCAAGGGATTCGTGTTTGGCATCATTATTACTTTGGTCTCGTGCCACCAAGGCCTCATCGCCAAAGACGGCGCCGTAGGTGTTGGGAACGGGACTACCCGAGCAGTTGTAATCTCTTCCTTGGCTCTTCTCGTTTCCAATTTCTTCCTCTCTATCCTGCTCAACTACTTCTTTCCGTTGGGCACCGTCTAAACGGGCATCCGAGTCATGGAGAATCTTCAATCCCAACCCTTCATCGAACTGCGTGGCGTCCAAAAGAAGCTTGGATGGCAGCAGATTCTGCGTGGGATTGATCTGAAGATCTATCGCGGTGAAACTCTCGTGATTATTGGGCCCAGTGGTGAAGGGAAGACGGTCATGATGAAACATGTGATCGGTCTTATGCGGCCAGATTCCGGAGAGGTCATCGTAGATGGGCAGCACATCGAGAAAATGCGGGAGCGGGATATGCGCCCTATTCGAGCAAAGGTCAGCATGATGTTTCAAAACGCGGCTTTGTTTGACAGCATGACCGTTTACCAAAATGTGGCCTTCCCACTGACAGAGGCCGGAGTAAGGGACCCTAGGGAGGTGGACAAACGAGTGCGTGAGGCGCTAGCGGTGGTAGATCTTTCTGAGCATGGCGACAAACTTCCCGTCAATCTTTCCGGTGGCATGAGAAAGCGTGCAGGCATCGCCAGAGCGATCGTTGGGCATTCACAGTGCATCCTTTACGACGAGCCAACAGCCAGTCTCGATCCCCTGGTTTCAGATGTGATCGATCAGATGATCATCCGCCTAAAAAAACGTTTCAATGTCACGTCATTGGTTGTGACTCATGACATGAAGAGCATGTTTAAAATCGCTGACCGCATCGCAATGCTAAAGCGAGGTGTTATCAGGTTTCTAGGCACCCCTGATGAACTGCGCAATAGCGCTGATCCAGAAGTCCAGGACTTCATCGAAGGCCGCTCTGGCATTACCGCCTGACTTATTCAACCGCTCCCTTATTCATGGAAGAACGCGACAAGAAAACAGAACTGCTGGTGGGACTATTCCTGTTCGTTGGGATGCTGCTTCTCGCTGGCCTGATCCTAAAGTTTAGCTCCATCCGTGAGTTGATGAAGGAGAAATACGAGATCACTGCACCCTTTCCAGACGCCAGTGGGGTCAAGGTTGGAACGCCGATCATGTTAGGCGGTTCAAAGATCGGGAAAGTGCCTCGGATGCCCACTTTGAACGCGCAGTTCAACGGAGTGATCGTGCCCATGGAGATCTATGCAGACAACCGCATTCCCAAAGACGCCAAGTTTGCCATTGGAACAGCCGGTTTGCTGGGTGACTCATTCATTGAGATCAAACCTTCTGGCAAAAAGACCGAATCCTACTTTGAGCCGGGCACGGCTGTAGGTGAATCGAGTGTGGATAGTGGTGGCGGTCTTAGCGCGCTCACCAGCACTGCCGATAAGGTGGGGAAACAAGCGGACGAGGTTCTTGTCGAGATCAAGGCCGCAGCGGTTGAATTGAAGGGCACCATTGGCCGCCTCAATGAAGGTGCACTTTCGGACGATACGCTGAAGCACTTTCGCCAGAGCATGGAAAATCTGGACAAGGCTGTTGCGAATGTCTCCGACAAGATCGTGGGAGATGAGAACGCAGACAATCTTAAACAAGCCATTGCCGATGTTAAGGATGCAGCAGCCTCCTTCAAAGATACGGCTAGTTCTTTGAAGACGACCTCATTGCAATTGGGAGAGACGCTGAAGAAACTCGATCCGGCGGTCGGCAAGGCGGACAAGGTGATGACGTCGTTGGACGAGGCGCTTGTGTCGTTTAAAGGAGCATCTGACAATTTGGCAGAGTTGACCAAAACCTTCGGTAAAGGGGGAGGGAAGGGACTTTTGCCCGCTTTGATGAACGACGAAGTCCTGAAAGAGGATTTCAAAGACCTGATTTCGAACTTCAAGCGCAATGGAGTGCTGTTTTATCGCGACAATGCCGACAAGTTGGAGGCGGAGCAGAAAACCCGCCAGCAGCAGACCCCACCGCCATCTCAGCGAAGAGGCATTTTCGGCCGCTAATCGTTTGAGATGGGCTCTTGCGAGTGGCCCCTTCCCGTGGCATCCAGTCTTCCCCCACCCGAAGTCAGTAGCACCCATGGCAGATCCGACGTTTGAAGAAGCAGTTAGAAAATCGATTGAACTAGATCCACGATTTCATGCCGCCGCGTACGATTTCGTGAGGGATGCGCTTCAAGTAGCGGTCAAACGTTTCCGCGGTGGCGATGACATGAAACACGTGAGCGGACAGGAACTGTTAGAGGGTGTCAGGGAACATGCTCTCAAAGAGTATGGGCCCATGGCGCTAACGATATTGGAGCAGTGGGGTGTCACCAAAGGTCTGCATGTCGGCAACATCGTCTACAACCTCATTGAGGTCGGTTACTTTGGTCGTTCCAAGGGTGATTCCCTTGATGACTTTGACAACGGTTACAGCTTTGAAGATGCGTTCACGGAGCCGTTCCTTCCTACATCCGCAAAACGCGCCTGATCTGTTGCTTCATGCCCAATCCACAGCTTCACACTCTCACCAACGGACTGGACGTTCTGGTGCAAGAAGACCACAACCATCCACTCGCATCGGTACAGGTGTGGGTGCGTGCTGGCAGCATCCATGAAGAAGATTGGTCCGGCGGCGGTATGGCGCACCTGTGTGAGCACATGTTGTTCAAAGGCACCGCTAGCCGCAGCGCCCAGCAAATCTCCTTGGAGATCCAATCGCTCGGCGGATATGTCAATGCCTACACTTCATTCAACCGCACGGTCTACTACATTGAGGGACTGAGCGAAAACGTTCCTGGCTACCTTTCCATCCTTGCGGATATGGTCCAGCATTCAAAGCTCGACCCAGAAGAGCTTGCACGTGAGAAGGATGTGATCCGCAGAGAGATGGCTATGGATCACGACGATGCGGGTTCTTTGGCTCAGCATCTGTTGCAGGCTACAGCGTTTAAGGTTCATCCGCTCCGGCACCCTATCATTGGGCATCGCTCCGTCTTTGATCAGATCAGCCACGCGGATTTAGTTCGCTTCGTGAAACGGCACTACTCACCCAATCGCTGTTTTGTCGTGGTGACAGGCGCAGTAGAGGCAGACAAGGTCTTTGCACTCGCTGAAGAGCAGTTTGGGGCATGGGAGAGGCAGCCAGGAGACCCGGTGCATCTTCCGTCGGAGCCAGCACAGCTTTCGCCGCGAAATGCTCGCCAAACTTTTCCCACGGATATCACACGCGTGATGCTTGGCTGGCCCATCCCAGGAGACACCGCCCCAGATAGGCCCGCACTGGAGGTCTTGGCATTCTTGCTCTCGTCCGGCCGCAGCAGTCGACTTTATCGTGAGCTCCGAGTTCGTCAGTCTGTGGCGCACAGCGTCTGGGCGGGTGCCTGGTCTTGCGCCGAGTGTGGTCTTTTCTCGGCAGAGGCAGAATGTGATCCCGCGGATGCAGAGCGCGCAGAGAAGGGGTTGAAGGAAGTCATTGCAACCATGGTTGCGAAAGGCCCAACCAAGGCAGAACTGGCCAAGGCAGTGCGTGCGACCATCGCCGGCCAATATCGTCAACTTGCTACAACGAGGGGCCAAGCATCAATGCTAGGACAAGGCTGGCTTGTAGCGCACAGCCTGTCTTATCGCCAGGACTACCTCGCAGCCATTGAAAGCCTAACTCCAGCAGCCATCCAGGAGACGGCCGCTCGCTATTTGAGGCCTGAGGCGATGTCTACCGTGGTCGTTGAGCCGCAGCAAAGTGCGGTGGCAAAAGCAACTTCAGCGATTGTCCCCTTGAAGAAACCGGCGGTCACTCGCACTGAGTTGCCGAATGGACTTGTTGTCATTGTCGGCGCTAACGCTCGCCTTCCGTTAGTGTCAGTCCGATCCAGTTTCCTCGCTGGAGTGCTAGCTGAATCAGAGGATAACGCTGGTATCACTCAGGTGACGGCACAAACGTTGCTTCGTGGCGCGAAGACTCGCACGGCAGATGCTTTAGCTGCGGCGTTGGAAGATCGTGGCGGCAGTTTGGGTGCCTTAGGCGATGCACATCGCTTCATTTTCTCTGCTGAGGTTGTCAGGGGGGATGAGAGCCTTGCTTTGGACCTCATTCACGATCTTGCTTCCGCCCCAGTGCTGGCCCCGGCTGCTGTCGAGTCGGTGAAGAAACGTCAACTTGCCAATATCCGTGAGGAACAGGAAGACCCGCTTACCGTGGCGCTGAGAAAGACACGGCGGCAGATTTTCTCTGGCACGCCATTTGCACGCACAGCCCTTGGGCACGAAGCGAGTGTCAGTTCATTGAGCCCTATTGATTGCCGTAACCATCTGAAGACCCATGTCGTTGGTCAGAACGGGGTTATCTCGGTTTTTGGTGACGTTGACCCCCAGAAAGTGCTGAAGGGCATCAAGAGCACGCTTGGCAAGCTGCCAAAAGGCGCACGCAGAGTGGATACCAGCGTTTTATTGCCCCACAAAGGTAAGGCTGGATCGTGGAAGGTACGGATGGAAAAGGAACAGGCTGTGCTGGTGATTGGCTTTCGCACGGCAGCCCTGACTTCTGACGAAACTTATCCGCTGAGTTTGATAGATGAAGCCTGCTCTGACATGGGCTCCCGCCTGTTTAACCGGATTCGAGAGGAGCTGGGGCTAGCCTACTACGTGGGCACCCAGCATTTCATGGCCATCGGTGGAGGTGCCTTTTATTTTTATGTCGGCACTGATCCCGCCAAGCTGGACCTCGCCAAAGCCGAGATGCTCAAACAGATCGGCGACTTGGCCAAGAATGGGCTGCACAAAGACGAACTTGATCGTGCCCGCACCACGTGGCGTTCTCAGTGGTTACGAGCTCAGCAGGGCAACGGGCCCATGGCGGAGGCGCGTGCTTGGGATGAACTCACTGGACAAGGATTCCAACATTTTGACCGTCTCCCAGATATCATTGCCAATATCAGTCCGGCTCAAGTCAAAGCCGCTGCACGGAAGTATTTCGATCCCAAAGCTGCCTTCATTACCGAGGTATTGCCCAAGTAGCGGCCACGGGCACTTTTCCGACCCGTGAGATGCTCAATATTGAGTGCAATCTTTGGTCGGCTCGTTAGACTTTCCGTTTCCTTCCGTGATGACTGAAACTGAGAACGATGAGCGGCTAGCACGCATCTTGAAAAAGGTGCGGCGGATCGAGTTGCTGACTCGTGGGCTAGTGAAGGAGTCCCTTGGCGGCCAGTATCACTCGAAGTTCAAGGGTCAGGGGATTGAGTTCGATGATTTCCGTGAGTATCAGGCCGGGGATGATGTTCGTTTTATCGACTGGAATGTTACTGCCAGGATGAATGATCCATTTGTCAGAAAATACGTCGAAGAGCGCGAACTTACCGTCATTTTGGCCGTCGATGTGAGTGGTTCCTCTGAGTATGGAAGTGAAGAGGACTCGAAGCGTGAGCTCGCCGCCGAACTCGCCGCAGTCTTTGCGTTCAGCGCCTGTGCCAATCAGGACAAGGTGGGGCTCATTTTGTTCTCCGACCAGCTTGAGGCGTATGTGCCCGCACGAAAAGGCCACTCACACGCACTGCGCATCACCCGGGACATTCTTAACCACGTTCCACGCAGCAGAGGAAGCGATCTGACGCCTGCGCTTAACATCGCCTTGCAGCGTATCTCACACCGGGCGTTGGTGGTAGTCGTTTCTGACTTTCTCTTGCCAAACTTGAGTTGGGAACACTCGTTGCGTGCACTTGCCACCAAGCATGACGTAGCCGCAGTGCGAGTTTCTGATCCGCGAGAACTGGAACTGCCAGTCGCTGGTAGATTGACTCTGCAGGACCCTGAAACAGGACTTCAGTGCGTGGTCAACACTTCAAACCCTCGAGTGCGCGAGATATATGCGCAACGTTTGTCAGAGTTTGATGAGTCGGTGCAAAAAGCATTGCGCCGCTGCGGGGTGAGTAGCATTCCGGTGGCCACTGGAGCCAATTACATCCCTGCTTTGCGAACCTACTTCAAAGCACGGAGGAAAGTAAAGTAATGCTGGTGCTGGCCCAATTGATCAACCCAGCCCCTGGAGGTCCAGATCAGGGACCTCCACCGTTGCCTTTTCCGGAGATTGACCCTCCACCCGTCATTAAAGCGCCGTTGGAGTGGTGGTGGATCGCTTTAATGGCACTGATCTTGTTGCTCGCGTGCCTGATGCTATGGCGAAAACTCATGGCGGGGCGTCCAGCTTCAGCAACTGCCCCAAAAAGACCGCTCCAAAGTGCCTTGCGCAAGTTGCGCGAACTCCGGTCTCGCACGGATACGATTCCTCCCTCGGAGACCGGCCACGGCGTGTCAGAGATTTTGCGTGAGTATTACCTTAATCGCTACGGGCTACCTGCTCCGTATCGCACCTCGGAAGAGTTGTTTCCTGTGGAAGCGATGGCTTCTGAATCATCTCGCCGCCGGCAGTGGCGGGAACGTTTTGAGCCGTTGGCCCCAGCTTATGACCGTCTGGCTTATGCGGCAGTGCCCGCGACCAGTGCTGAAGCTGTGGCGCTGGTGGAAACGGCGATTCAGTGTCTTGAATCTGAGATCACGTTAGGAGGTGATGCCGCATGAAGTTGGCTGGTGACATTGAGTTTGCATGGCCTTGGGCTCTGGTGGGGCTCATTTGCATTCCTTTTGTTGCTTGGTGGCGCGGCAGGCGGGGAAAGGCACCTGCGGTGATGTTTCCGACTGCGTTTCTGCTGATGAATGTCGCCCGCCCTGCCAGATCCTGGCGGGGGGGCATAGCCATGGGGCTCTCCCTCGCCAGCCTCGCTGCTGCGATGATTGGTATGGCCAGACCGCAGCGGGTGAAGTCATTTGATGAGGACAAAACGGAGGGCCTTGCGATCTGCCTTACTGTCGATGTCTCTTTGTCGATGCTCACCCAAGACTTCTTTGTTGGTGGAGTGAGGTCGGATCGTCTCACAGCGGCAAAACGAGTGATGAGGGACTTTATTCGTGGCCGCACAAGTGATCGCATCGGCATTGTTGCATTTGCGGGAGCACCCTATCTACCTTGCCCATTGACGCTGGATCATGAGTGGCTCGAGTCGAACATTGAGCGGGTGCAGACGGGGATTACAGGAGACGGCACGGCCATCGGCTCGGGAATCGCGTCTGCTGCCGCGCGGTTGGACAAAGAAAAGAAGGTCGCAAGTAAAGTCATCATCCTACTCACCGATGGAGCGAACAACTCCGGTCGTCTCAGCCCGCAGGACGCCGCGCGGGCAGCAGCTACTTTGGGCATTCGGATTTACACAATCGCCATTGGCACTCCTGGGCATCATCTGATTCACACGCCTGATGGCAGGGTGATCAACTCTGGGCGACAGGAGTTTGACGAGCCGACTTTGATTGAAGTCGCAAAGATTGGGAACGGTGCCTTCTACAAGGCACAAGACCTGGATGCCTTAGATCGCATCTTCAAGACAATCGACCAGTTAGAGCGCACAGAAGTGAAGGTGAAGAAGATCATTGAGCGGGACGAACTCTTTCACTGGCCAGTTGGATTGGCCCTATTGCTGTTGATCCTGGCATTTTTGCTTCACCTTGTCTTCCTCAGGACATCACCCCTGCCTGCTGCTGCATGAACCTGTGGAATAATGCAATGCCCTGCTGCCTCATTTTCGATGTCCGATGAAGTTTGAGTCTCCAGACTGGTTGTATGGATTGTGGAGCATTCCAGCTCTGCTGCTTCTGCGTGTTCTCGCCCAGCGTGCAGCGAATGTGGCAGCTGGAAAGATTGTCGCTGGTCGACTGAGAGCATGGTTGGTCTCAAGTGCCTCTGCCAAGCGCTCTACCGTGGTGTTTGCGCTTCAGATATTTGCTCTCGCATGCTTGTTAATCGCTGCCGCACGACCAATTTACGGAAAACAGAAGATCGAGCGGCCGGAGAAAGGCAAAAACCTGATGTTCGTGATCGACACAAGCCGATCCATGCTCGCGAATGACGTTCAACCTAATCGACTGATGAAGGCTAAGCTGGCTACAGAAGACATCTTGACCACACTTGAAGACTATCGCGTTGGGGTGGTGGCTTACGCCGGGCGTGGCTATTTGCAGGCACCTCTGACGTCGGATCACGAGGCAGTTATCGAGACGCTTCATGCGCTTGACACGGAGATCATTCCGCGAGGTGGATCTGTTCCAAGTGAAGGCATTCGGGAGGCGCTGACAGCATTCAAAAAGACCAAAGCGAAGAACCACGGGGTGATACTTTTCAGCGATGGTGGGGACGAAGATCGGGACTTGGACAAAGTGCTTGAAGAGGCAAAGCGTGAAGGTGTGACGATCCTTACCATTGGGGTAGGTACTAGTGCTGGATCACTTATTCCAGATCCGGAAGCTCCTGGGACTGACCAAGTCGTGCTGGATCCGCAGACCGGGCAGGCAGTTCGCACTCGTTTGGATGATCGCCTTCTGCGGCACATGGCGGAAGCCACAGGTGGCCGGTATTTCACTCTAGGCTCACAGAGCCTGACGGGCGGGATTATCCAGCAGGTCATGAGTTCAGTCCAGGCCATGGAAGCTGGTCAAAAAGAGTTAACTCGGCCTATTCAGCGGTTTTATTTGCCGTTGGCCCTGGGTATTGTGGCGCTCATGAGTGCGCTTCTTCTTCGTCCACTGGGACGGATCCCACAGTTCTCCACCGCCACGGCAGCCGCTGTTATTTGGCTTGTTGGTGCGAGCGTGTCGCTGTCCGGAAAGGAAGCCACAGGCACCGAAGCCGCCAGGGAAGCCTATGAGGGCAAGCAGTTTCAGCGTGCGAGAGATGTTTATGCCCGTCAGATGACAGAAGCGCATCAGGAAAGTCAGCGCCAGCAGCTTGCCTATGGCCTAGCGGCTTCCGCTCACCAACTGAAAGACTACGATCGGGCTCTCGAGAACTACAGCGCTGCACTTCAGTCTTCGGACACTGCCTTACAGCGCATGTCGCACCGCGGCATGGCAAGCGTCCTTTATGACGAGGGTGGCAAGGCGCTGGCCCAGCAACCGGAGTTTACGCTCAAGGCATGGGAAGACAGTCTGCGCCACTATGATGCTGCTTTGAAAATCCAAGTCGACAACAAAACGGCGCTCAATCGCCGTCATGTGGAGGAGCAACTCAAGAAGCTCCGCGAACAGATGGAACAGCAAAAGCAGCAGCAACAACAGAAGCAAAAAGGCGACAAGTCCAAGCAGGAGAAGCAGGACGGGCAGCAAGGGGACGAAAACGAAGAGGGCGGAGAACCTCAGGATGGGCAGCAAGGCAAACAGCCCCAGCAATCTGGGCAGGATGGCCAACAACAAGAAGGTAAGAACGGGGAACAAGGCGAGCCGCAACAGCAAAACGGGCAGCAGGGCGGCAAAGAGGGCGAGCAACAACAACAGCAGCAGACTGGGAAAGACGGTGACCAGCAGGAAGGGCAGCAAGGCAAAGACGGACAGGAGCAGAAGATGGGGGAAGGCATTCCCGATGGGCAGATTCAGGCCCAGGGAAACTCTGGAATGACCAAGGAAGAAATCGAGAAGATCCAGCAAATGTTGGAAGACAAAGTGATGGATGCTACCGGCTTCAGTCGGAATCAGGCGCGGGACTTGATCCGCACCTATAGTGATCAAATGGCGGCACAGTTTCGCCGCCGCCGTGAACCCCCAGCGGAGAAAGATTGGTAAGTTGGAGTGTTCTTGTCCATGAGGTGCTTTTTTTCATGCCCCCTGCTTTTGGTAGTGTTTGGCTTGTTAGCCAACTTGATTCATGCCCAGGAGCCCCGGATCACTGTAACCGTGAGCCAAAATCCTTTTCCTGCGGGTGAAGTGGTCACGCTCATCATCACCATGCAAAACGTTGCGGGTGATGAGGTGCCCTCGCTCACCCTGCCGGAAGGACTCACTCAGGCAGGTAACGCAACGAGCGGGATGAGCTACAGCATTCTGAATGGAGTCCAGACCGTGACGCGTGAGTTATCGGTACCCATTACTGCCGCTAAACCCGGTAAGTACAAGATTGTGCCCACGCCCTATAAAGTGGGTGACCAGGTAGTTCCGATCAACGAGCTTGAAGTCACCGTAGTGGATAGGGAGGAAATGCCGGGTGATTCAGCCGACCCCAAGAGCCCGCTTCTGCGACTGCTGATGGGTAAGAATGAGTTCTACCAAGGGGAGATTGTTCCGGTGACGGCTACCGTCTACATGCCACGCGGCACGGCGCTCCAGCGGATCGGGCTGATTGAGGTAGAGAAAGAGGGCCTTGCGATTCAACGCTTTCCTCAGAATGGCGAGCAGTCGGTCACAAGTCTTGGAGGCGTGTCATACGCCACATTCAACTTTCGGAGTTCACTCTCGGCTTTGCGCCCTGGCAAACTCAAGGTCGGCCCAGCCAAGGTGGAGCTTAGATATGAGGTCGATGTAGGCATGCGTCGTGGTCAGTTTGGCTTCTTCGGCGGCATGATGGGAGAGAGCCGGCAAAAAGTCGTGGGTGCACCAGCCATCAGCATCAATGTGCTGCCGCTACCCACGGAAGGAAAGCCCAAGACTTTCTCCGGTGCTGTGGGAACCTTCAATTTTAGTGCAACGAGCTCCGTGAGTGAAGTCACCGTTGGCGATCCTGTGCCAGTGGACATGCACATCGGCGGCACGGGCAATTTCGACGCCATCCAGCCTCCCGTCCTCGCCACTTCACGCGGTTGGAAGGTTTATCCTGCGCGTCGATACACAATGGATCAGCAAGACCCTAACACCACGGACCTCATCAATCGCCGCGTGGGCTATTCCGTGGTCATAGTGCCTGAGGACGCTGGTGCCGAGCCTGCCTCATTTGAGTTCAGTTATTTTGATCCGGACAAGAAGACTTATCAGACGCTGAGAAGTCATCCGCTTACTCTCGTGATCAAGCCTGCTGCTAACGCCTCTGTCGCAGCAGTGGAATCTCCAGGCAACGCTGCCTCCGGACCCGCTCCGGTAGTTAAGCCTCCTGCGCCGCAGGCCGATCTCTCGGATATCGTTTCGGTCCTGCCAGCAAGTCCGACATGGGCCACCGTTCATCCCCCCATCCTCAAAGACATGCGCTTTGTGGTGGTGAACTCCGTTCTCGCTCTTGCGTTTCTCGCTCTCGTCGGATGGGCAGCGTGGCAAAAGTTTTCTCGTGCAGAGATTGATGCGCGTCAGAAGGCCTGGCGAGAGGCTATTCATGCCGCGAGTGCGCCTGGCCTTGAACGCGGCGAGTTTTATCGCCGTGCGGTGAGGTGCCTCCAGTTGGCCAATCGTCTCACAGATAGCAGCCGTGTAATGGAGCGCTATGAAGCTCTGAACTTTTCTTCGGCCAAGAACAACGAACCTGTATCTGCTGAAGAACGCACGGCTGTTCTCGCCGAGCTTAGGGCTTTAGAGGCATCCAAATCTGCACGAAAAATGGCATCGCCCATGACGGCTGTGCTTCTGCTTGGTTTGTTGTCCTCAGTTAACACTTCACTGTTAGCCGCATTGAGCCCAGAGGAACAGTATGCAGCCGCATTGGCTGCTCTCGAGAAGCAGAACTTCGTCGGAGCAAGGCAGGCAGCGGAGAATATCGTGAAATCCGGCAATCTGAGCCGAGATGTGCTCCAACTGGCGGGAAATGCAGCCTATCGTGAAGGCAATCCGGGGCTTGCCGCCATCTGGTATCAGCGGGCAATGCTTTTTCCCACGCCTGGGGTTGAGTTACGACAGAATCTCCGCCACGTGAGCGAACGTACCAACGTTTTGATGCCACCACGTAGTGAAACGCTGCTCAACTACGGCCTCTCACTGAGCCGCAATCAGTGGTTCCTCGTTTTGGCCATTGGCGGTTGGTTGGCACTCTTTAGTCTGACTTTCTTGATCATCGGTGCTCGTCCGCCGTTGACTCTTTGGGCCAGCCTGACTCTCGTTTTTGGGTTAGGTACAGTAGCTGCCGGTGCAGTCGGACTCGTAGCGCGTCCTTCCTATGATGAGATCAAGGACCTAGTCTTCGTTATGGCCGATAACGCAGATCTCCATAGTGCGGCATCTCTAACATCGAGCCGCGTGATCGCTGCACCGACGGGTAGTGTGTTGCTTAAAGTGCTAGAACGTGGGACCTGGAGCTACCTTGAAGCTCAAAGTGGAGAAGAGACTCTTCGTGGATGGTTGCCGACTGACCAACTCACACCGTTTTGGCCATATGATCCCGCAGCACTACCGTAACTGATGACGTCATCACGACGGCCCTAGTCTCGGCATTCAGAGAGTTGGACTTTTCATGATTGTCGCTCTTCATACATCATGCCTCCGATTCTCTTCACGAACGTAACAGCCATTCTGCCGGATAGACTGTTGCCATCTGCGTTCGTGCTTTGTCAAAAAGGCAGGCTCACTTGGGTTTCGCAGAAACCTCCAAAGGTCACCGAGGATGTGGAGGTCATCGATGGCAAGGGCAGGTATCTTTCGCCAGGGTTTGTCGACATTCACGTTCATGGTGGTGACGGTCATGATTTCATGGATGGCTCGGCTGACGCTGTCCGTGGGGCGTGTCGTGCTCATGCGCGACACGGCACAACGTCAATCTTTCCAACAACGACCACTGGGTCCACCAACGAGATTCACGCGATGCTCAGTGCCAGCATCACGGTTCAAAGAGAGCGTGCGCTGTGCAATGGGGCACGAATCGAGGGCGTGCATCTTTATGGTCCATTCTTTGCAGAAGATAAAGTCGGCTGTCATTCGGTGGAGGGAAGGCGGTCGCCGACTGCTCGTGAATACCTGAGTTACTTTGAAACAGGGATCGTCCGCATTTCAACATGTGCGGCAGAACTCCCTGGTGCCACCGAGTTTTATCGGGAAGCTCGTCGGCGGCGCTGTTTGATCACTTGCGGCCACTCGAATGCTAGCTGGCCCGAGATGGCAGCGGCTTTTAAAAATGGCATGAGGCACGTGGACCACTTTTGGTGTGCTATGAGCAACGTTTCTTCAGTGCGGACTCGTCTGGGTGTGCCTATGCGTGGGAGTATGCTCGAGTTTGTGTTAGGCAACTCAACAATGAGCACCGAGGTGATCGCCGATGGAGGTCATCTTGCCCCAGAGTTGCTGGAGTTTGCCTATCGCATGAAAGGAGCCAGTCGACTTTGCTTGGTCACGGACAGTAACCGTGCGCTGGATCTCCCGCCGGGACGATATCGGTTTGGTCCTAGAGAGAACGGCTCTTGGTTCAGAAGTGATGGAAAAGTGGGTTGGGCTCCAAACGGAAGTCTGGCCAGCAGTATCATGGGCATGGATCACATGGTCAGGCAGATGAAGCGCGATACCTCGGCCACCCTGCCCGAAGTGATTCGCATGGCCAGCCTGACGCCTGCTGAGTTGACCGGAATCTCCAAACGTACTGGCAGCATTGCTGTAGGCAAACTGGCTGATCTTTTGCTGTTGAGCAGAGACCTGAAGGTCAAAAGGGTCTTCGTTGCCGGACAAGAGTGGGTAGAGCAATGACCGCATGAACAGGGCGAGTTCAGTGTGTGCCTCTCCAAGTGACCAACTTCCGCGTGCGTGGTTGGTCGTCGGTGTGCTCTGGGTCGTGGCGGCTTTGAACTACCTGGACCGCATCATGATCACCACGATGCGGGATTCGCTCACGCAGGCGGTGCCCATGTCGGATGCGCAGTTTGGGCTGCTGACTTCGGTGTTTCTCTGGGTGTATGGTTTGCTCAGTCCGCTGGCAGGTTTCATGGCAGATCGCTTCAATCGCAGTCGCCTCATCGTCCTGAGTTTGCTCATCTGGTCGCTTCTGACATGGCTTACCGGCCATGCGCGCAGTTTTGAGGAACTTATCGCCGTGAGGGCGCTTATGGGTGTTAGCGAGGCGGCGTATCTGCCCGCTGCCTTAGCTTTGATTGCAGATTATCATCGCGGCAGCACACGCTCATTAGCCACGGGCATTCACATGACGGGATTGAGTGTTGGCACTGGTCTCGCTGGCCTTGGCGGGTGGCTGTCAGAGAAACAAGGCTGGCGTTTTGCCTTCGATGTCTTTGGCTGGTTTGGCGTGGCATATGCCGTGGTGCTCTGGTTCGTGTTGCGAGATCCAGTTGAGAAGTGCGAGGCTAAAGTCGAAGTTCCATCTCCCCGACTTGGCGAGGCGCTTTCCAGTCTTTTCTCGAATCGCTCGTTTTGGCTATTGCTTGCGTTTTGGGGCCTGCTTGCGCTCGCAGGATGGGCGGTGGCGGGATGGATGCCGACGTATTTCAAAGAGCAGTTCTCGCTCGGGCAGGGCGCGGCAGGGATCTCGGCTACGAGTTACCTCGCGGTGGCGATGTTTGCCGGAAAAATCATCGGTGGTGCTTGGGCGGATCGTTGGAGTCGCACAAATGACCGCGCACGCATCTTAGTACCAGCCATCGGTCTTTTCATTGCCTCACCAGCCACGTTCATGGTCGCCAACACCAGCGTTCTCGCGTTCGCCATCGCCGGATTATCGATCTACGGCCTCATGCGCTCATTTTCGGATGCGAATCTGATGCCCATTCTCTGCCAAGTTACCGACAGCCGCTATCGTGCCACCGGGTACGGAGTATTGAATCTCCTATCCTGCACTGTCGGCGGCGTGACGGTCTACCTCGGCGGCGTTCTACGTGATTCGCAGATCAGTGTGAGCACGCTTTTCATTGCCGCCGCGGGAGGAATGCTCGTGTGCGGCGTATTGATGATCGGTGTGAGATTGAGGGTGGTGATAAGAGGCTAAGTCATAGTGGGCAATCCGTGAATGACGTCTTGCTAAGCAGTTGCCATCTGTAGTTGGAGAAAAGGTCCGACCAAGCTTAGCCAATCGACTCTCAAAGGTTCGTGATGCTGTTATTCGTGTCGGTCGGGTATGCTTGATTCTAAGTTCCTCGGGTGGTTGCACCTGCATTGTGATGAGTGCGTGCTAGGTCGCAGTGGAGCTGTCCGCGACTGATGTCATTGTTTGTCTTGTCTATCGTCGGGCAACGCTATGGCCTCTATCTTGCCAGTCTGCTCTCCCAAAGTGAAGTCATGATAAGTTTGCTTCGGCATGGAGGTGTAGAACATCGCCCGTCCATTGGTGACGAGGCCCGCGGAGTTGTAGGCGAAGTCGGGTTTCTTTGAGGTTCCGCTGACGATGAGGCGCACTTTTTCACCGGGTTTCCTGCCCAGTTCGGAGAGCGGGATGAGGAAGCTGTCCACACGAATCTTCTTTCCGTCGTTGGCGGGGAGGAAGCGGATGCAGCCGCGGCCTTTGGAGTCACGGGAAAGTAGCGTGTTTTTGCCCTCCCCAAGGGATGTCTGCATGTGGATACCTCGCATGTTGGGGAAGGGGTCGAGTGTGTATTTGCGATCTACCTGGGCCGTGTCCTGCTGATCGGCATCGGCATCAATGAGTAGCAAGGTCTGATCACAAGAGGGCTTGTCGCTGCCTGCCATGGTGCCCAAGGCATCGTCATCATCGGCCCAGACTACGACCTGCACATAGAGCCAGTCTGCATTGCTCCATGCGCTAAAGCGGGCCTCCTTGCTGTCGCGGAGGATCTTGGCGGCGGCTTGGGGGAAGCCGAAGGCCCCGTTCTGCCGTAGCTCAGGAGAATCGTGCGTGACAAGCGGCGGCAACGCCTGTGCGCGGGAGAGTTGGTCCTCGCTGTCGCGTTTCACTTGGAGCGCATCTTCATCGGGGTGCTGATAGGGGGCAGAAGTGGCAAGGCTGGCCGCAGCGGGTGTGAAATAGGCTGCCAGTCCGCCAGCAATCTTATGAGCCGAGCGGCTGATTTGAAGGGCATCTACAGGCAACGGCTCGTCCCAGGGAGAGAAAGATCTGACGCCCTTTCTCGCAGCTTCCGAGGCTTCTTTTGATTTGTAGCTTGTGCGATTGCTGACTCCCGCTCTGTCCAAAGCGAGCTTATTGAAGACGGCCCCCATCGTCGTCAGGGAACCCTTCGGGAAGTAGTAGGTGACCGAGTTCACGGTTTCGGGAGGTGGGTTGGACATCCCACCTTCAGGCATGCGCACCAGCTCGATGCGGGAGATGCCTGGAGTAGGCGACTTGTATTCGCGGCTGAACACGGGCCGACCTCCATCAGTAGGTGTGGTGCTTTTCAGGGGTGCGCCCAGCACCTTCTCGCACTCCTCGTAGGTCTTACCAAGGAATGCAGTGGGTGAGTGAGGGGCAGCCGGAGGGACGGAGGTGAACGGAGTGAGGGGCACTGGCGGTTTGGCCTGTCTTGGCTTCTCGACTGTTAGGAAGAGAGAGTCTTCGTCAGGGTGCTGATACTGTGGTGGTCGTGTTTTGGTGTTTTCCGCAGTGGCCCAGATGGCGCGAATCCCTCCCTTGATGCCCTTAAACAGGTCAGAACCCGAGAGCTGTAGCTTGGTGTTTAGAACAGCGTCTTCCAAACCGTCCGTCGAAAGCCCTGCTGTGGTGAGGGCCTGACCGAGTGTTTCGATTTTACCCTTTGGGAAGTAGATCCACACGGTGTTTACCGTCTCCGGTACCGGCCCGGACATGCTGCCATCAGGCACACGCTCGAGCTTGATGCGCGAGAGCGCGGGGTTGGCGGACTTGTAGTAGCGGGCGTAGGAGCGCCATTCACCGTTGGGTTCCTCGGTTTTCTGAGGCTTGCCCAGAACCAACTCACATTGCTCGAAGGTCTTTCCAAACCAGGTCGTTGGATTGCGCACTGGGAGTGGCAGTCCTGATAGTTGGCTGAGCTTGGCGGCCCCTTCAGCGTCAAAGTAATCTAGAGTCGATCGACGCACTGTGCCATCACGCTGGATCATTTCCACGGTGTTGCCGTTAGCCTTATCGTAGCGGGCTTCGATCTCAGTGCCGAAGCTGGTCTTCCATATTTGATAGTCGTTCTGCGATGTTCCCCCACCAAGCTTCTTTGCCAACTCCACACTCTCCGGCTTCAACTTCTCAAAGGGTACTGCAAAGCTTGTGCCGTCTTTCTCGATGATCACAGTCTCACCATCGAGCTTGATGAACTTCGCCTGGATCACGCGGCCATCGCTGGATGTCCACGTTTGTGGAGCGGGCGACTGCGCTAGTGCGAGCACGACATTAGCGATCAAGATAGCGAGGAGGATGCGTTTCATGATATTTGATGGGTGAAGAGTCTGAGGTGTTGTGAAAGGGGATTTGTTTGGGATTGGCGGGCACAAGCATGGTCTGGCATAAATGTGTAATCAGGGTTTTCCAATCTGAGTTTCCCACATCAGCCGCCCATGAACCGATGACAGCTTGAATGCCAGGAAGCCTGCGGGCTCGATTTTCCTGATGCAAATCGTGTTGCACTCCTTGTCGGTCAGGACTCTCCACGCTGATCCGCCGCCGCCCACAGTCCCTGACTCAGCGGACATGTCTTTGTCGTGAATCTTGCTATGGCGTGCATGCTGCCAAAGAGGCTTCCCATCAGAGCCCGAGAACTTGGACACAGTCCAGATGCCTGATTTCTTTTCGGTAGATCCGGGTTCTGCACGCTCTGCAACGAATATGGCATCGCCCTTGGCGTCGAGAATCAAACTCTCTTTCATGCCCCACCACACAGGCACCGTCCGCTTTGCCAACTGCCGGACCCACAGCACTTCCCCATCGGCTGAGAGCTTGGCAAGCATGGGCTGATGTTCGTTGGCGACTGTTCGGCCCCAACCAACGCACAGACTTTCCTTGTCATTGACTAGAGCGGCCAGATCGGGCGACCCATTCCCGGCACTTGAATGGACCTCTTTGGCGAGCAGTTCGTCCTTTTGCCATGCCTGCCGACCCTTGTTGCGGTCGAACGCCCGGATCAAGAGACTTCCCCCAGGGTTCTTGCCCACGAAGTAAGCGAGTGTGGTCCTCGTTACGACGACGTGAGAGCCCATCTGCTCTAGTTCAGGAATCTTCGCCTCCCACGCAGTATCGCCCTCAGGCTTGAGTGAGAGTGTGCGGAACTCACCACCCATGTTTGGATTTGGCACGGTCACGATACCGTTTTGATCGACATGCAAACTTGGCGTGCCCAAGTCGTCGCCACCTTGGGTCGCCTCCCACAGCACTTTGTCGGCCACGGAGTCGTAGCGGACCACTTTTTGTGTCACAAAGTCGTTCTTGTAGAACACCAGATGCCCCTCTTCGGTGCTTGCGATCCCGTGAGCCTCCACCGAGCCAGATTCACCCGTCAGTGGCTTGCTTTCCCTCAATACACGCCCATCCACCGCCGAGCAGGTGACAAAGACTGTGCTCCTGGTCCACGCGTCACCACTCTGCCGCACCGGGCCGCAGGTGACTCCCACCACGAGGTTGCCGTCACGATCCAGGACAAGTGGTGAAGGTCTTGCGAGTTCGTCTGTGCCCTTGGCTGCCCCATCATAACGCTGTTTCCAGCGCATGGTCCCTTTGTCGTTAGCCACACAGAGGATGTCAATATCGGTGCCGACGGGCGTCTCTTTAGTCCCGGACGCCAGGTAAATGGAGTTGTCTCTTCCGAGGAGGATTTTGGGCGCAAAACTCAGCCCGAGTTCTGATGGCGCGATACTCCAGACGATCTGACCATTGGCTGATGAGATCTTCAGCAAACCTGCGCCCGTTTCATCCCATGTGGAGATGATGACACCGCCATCGTAATCAAGAAGAGTGTTGCCAGCCCGCAGGCCTTTGGCACCCCAAGCAACCGGAGCAGCTTTCTTACTGTCATCTGAAGAAGGTGAAACCTCATCAGGAGCCGGAGCTGGAGCTTCAGCCGTCCCTTCACCTTTGGTTTCGACCTGATCCTGACCTCCGAGTTTCTTCGCCTGCTCCACACTCGCGGGTGCCAGTTTGGCAAATGGCACCACATGCTGCTGCCCTTCTTTCTCGATGACGACGGACTCGCCATCGAGCCTGACAAACTTCGCCTGGATCACGCGGCCATCGTTGGCGGTCCAGGAGGGGAGGTCTGGAGATTGTGCGTGCCCCGGATGCATCGCCCGAAGCGCGATGATGCCGAAAAGAGCAACTGCACGAGGGCTTGGTAAGGGACGGTGAAGGACTGCGAGTGTCATGGCATAGGCTTACTTCTGGCTCTGTGGTGAAATGGAAACTCCCAAGACGACCTGATCCATATATGAACCCAGGCGGATCACACAGACCCCGTTGTGGAAATGCATTTGGATGTTCCTGTCGCGTGGCGAATACGGACTCGGTGGCACCGTGGGCTCGGATGACAACCTTCCTCTCGGAGGCGGCGTCAATTCAAGATGGACTGAGGCCGGCTGACCGTTGCTCTCATCTATGAGTTCGAGCTTCAGCGTGTCGGCTTCCACATCAGCCAGCAGCACTCGGCCATCGGGTAGAATCTCAGTAGCGTAATAGTAGCCGCGCTTGCGTGACGGAACAGTCCACAGCTTGCGTCCATTGGCGCAGTCAAACCGGCTGATGTCTTGCGTGGTTCCCATCACGCCCTGACCGCGTTCCACCACGTCCTTGGCAATGACGACATGGCCGTTTGCATGGAGTGCAGCAAAACTTCCATCTTGCTCCAGGGTAAAGGCTCCCGTGTCGCCATCGCAGATGCGGATGACCCGGCGTTTGTCTGGCAGATCAGGCCAGGACTTTAGCCATTTCCCAGACACACCAGTGAGCCCCCATTTCTTCGCGTTGGCATCTGACTTCCATTTCCAACTCTTTGCCGCTATGTCATAGGCCCCCAAAGCCCGTGTTCCACCTTCAACCTCAAGGTCGATCAAGGCGACGTTTCCGATGCTTTGCCAGTTGGGGGACTTCACCTTTGCCTTCCAGTCTGAAGGAGGTGGAGTCAGGTCTGTCTTGATGCCTCCAAAGGGCGCAAAGTGGGTGGTTTTGTTCGGATCTCCAATTACTCCGGAATTATGCAACACACCGCCCTCAACCCCTGCATAATCGAGGAATTGCTCTGCGGGAATCTTGCAGTGACGTGTGACACTCGAGAGGTCATCGGCTAGCTCTGCCACATAACCCACTCCCATCAGGGCCATCTTGCTGCCGCATTGAATCAACTCACCGGGGTATTGCAGCCCAGGAGGCCTATCTCCGTCTTCGTTCTTCTCAGGATCGCTCCATGACCGCCCGATTATTGCCTTCTGGTTGCCAGAAATCGGATCGATCAAACGAACATAAAATCGCCCCTTGTTGGGTGGGTTGGCTGACGAGTTCACTTTGCCAGAAGTGCTGCTCAGGAGGAAGCCGCTCGGCGTTTCTTTGACGGAACCCAGGTAGTTGTCGGCTTCGGCGATCTCCTCCGGAGTGAAGGGGACCATGCTCTGCCAGAGAACTTTACCTGACGTGCCATCCACTAACGCGACGGCAATACCAGATGCTCCCGCGATGCCCGAACAAAACAACCGTCCACCACTGACTTCGTGCATACGATAGGAAACATGCTCCTCAGGCTTTGCGGGATCGCGCAGTGGAACCACGTTCAGGCTCCACAGCATGGCGAACTTTGCTGGCTCACTGTTCTGGGACAAAGGAGGTGCCGCCAGCTTCTTCGCCTGCTCCACGCTGGCCGGGGCAAGTCGTGAAAACGGCACTGCGAAAGTTTTGCCGTCCTTTTCAATAACGACCGACTCACCCTCAAGTCGGACAAACTTCGCCTCGATCACCCGGCCATCACTAGCAGTCCAAGAGTGCAGGGTTGAAGTTTGGCTCAGAGCGAAGCTGGCCTCAAGGAGCAGGCAGAGGGTGAGAACGCGAAAATTTAAGAGTTTGAGAAAAATATTCACGATCTTGTGCGCGAGTTAAGCCCATGCAAGGACGGCAGTTGTGGACCAAGTTGGGAGAATGTTGCTTTTCATGGCATATATCAGCGGCGGCCTATCATTGAAAAGCGTTTCATGGTGTCAACCTTTCTGATGTCGCATGACGATGTCAGGGAGTGATTGCATCTGTTAGATGAATAGATCTGAGCCGTTTCATTCACGTGGTCCTACGTGCTCTATTTTCCCTTTTGGTTACTTCGGTGCGACTGGTGGCCGAGGATTCTCGCCCCAACATTGTCATCATCCTTGCGGATGACATGGGTTTCTCCGACCTTGGCTGTTATGGCGGCGAGATCCAGACGCCGAATCTTGACAAACTTGCTGCCGAGGGCATGCGCTTCTCGCAGTTTTACAATTGCGCACTCTGTGGGCCATCTAGGGCCGCTTTGATGACCGGACAGTATCCGCATCGTGTAGGTATGTTGCAGTGGACAGGGCTCTTGAAGGGCAATTGCGTGACGATGTTCGAGGTGCTGAACCGTGCGGGCTATGAAACTTGTGCTGTGGGTCGGTTGGACATGCTCACGGCGGAGGATTGGCATGATCCAGTGAACCTTTCACACCATGTGGATCGCTACTTTGGCACCACGGGGCATCAAGGTCCGGGCAATTACTTCGCTGATGTGCGCACGACGGCTTTCTATCGCGATGGAAAGCCCTTCTCGATCCCCGAAGGCGGCTACAAGACGGATCTGATCACTGACTTCACTCTCGAGTTCCTCCAGCATCGTGATAAAACGAAGCCCTTCCTGCTCTACATGTCCCACTACGCGCCGCATTGGCCGCTGCATGCCAAGGAGGCCGACATCGCAAAGTATCGGAAGCTTTATCGCGAGTTGGGCTGGGATACCGCGCGAGAACAGCGTCTGAAGCGGCTCATTGAAAAAGGCATCGTGCCCGCGAGCACTCAACTCGCCGCACGCGATGCTAAAGCCAAACCGTGGAGCGAGGCAGAGCATCTCGACTGGGAAGCTGAGCGCATGGCTGTGTATGCCGCGCAAATCGACAGCCTCGATCAAAGCGTTGGCCGCGTGATGCAGGCGGTGCGCGACACCAACACGCTCGTTTTCTTCCTGAGCGACAATGGCGCGTCCGACAAGTCCGTTGGGCAGCTCGACAAACCCAATCTCACTTGGCGTAGTGACGGCAAACGCACCCGAGTGGGCAACAAACCCGACATCATGCCCGGCCCAGGAGATACCTTCGTCACCGCAGGTCCAGCATGGTCCACGTTGTCGAACACGCCCTTCCGATCTCACAAGCAGACCAACTACGAAGGCGGCATTTCTTCACCGTTGATCGCTTGGTGGCCTGGAGTCGTCAAAGCGGGTCAAATCAGCACCGAGCTCAGCCACATCACAGACATCACTGCGACCGTTCTCGATGTGTCTGGCCAAAACGTGCCGCAGAACTTCGACAACCGCACTGTCGCAACCATGGACGGCCAATCTCTACGACCAGTGTTGGAAGGGAAGCTGCGAAAAGGCCACGAAAGCCTCTGTTGGGCAACGTCAGGCCATCAAGCTGTGCGAATGGCAAATTGGAAGCTCGTGGCCGAGCCGAAGGGGAAATGGCAGCTTTACGATTTGAGCGAGGATAGGGCTGAAACGAATGATCTAGCTTCAGAACAGCCGGAGCGTGTTGCCTCAATGATCAAAGTGTTTGAGGCGTGGAAAGCACAGTGACGGCTATCTTGGCGATTGCTGAAAAGCGAATCCACCGAAGAAGGTGATAAGCTCAGTGACTGGCACCGAGAACTCGCCGCGCATGGCGGCCAAGCAGAAGCAATCTCCAATCTTGCCCTGCCTCATCAGGCTTCATCTCCTTTGACGGATGCACTAGCGATCACGTGATCGCGCTTCCGCGAGGCTGACAGCTTGATCGTGATTACGGTCCCACTCCGCGAAACTCCTAAAGTTTGCCCTCTCCCGCAGGAGAGGGCAGGGGAGTTGTTCTTGGCTGTTAGTAGACGCCTTCGACGATGGTCTTCTCCATCGCGCCGAAAGGACGGACTTCAGCCACACCATCCCACTCATAGGGAGCGCGTGGCTTGCGGCGGAGAGCTTCATCACGCTCCAGGAAGCGAGGCATGAAGAACTCCTTCGTGAGCGTTGTGAGTTCGACTCGGCCCCAGCTATCGTAGTCGACCGTTTTGGAGGTCTCGTTGGGATCAACCACACGAAGCACGGCGCGCGGCTGAGGCGCGTAGTAAGTGATGCTAAACTGATCCTCAGGGGTGAGTGGCACGCTTGCAGCTAGGCCCATCAACGTGTTCCCGTAGGTTGGGTAGAACCCGATGCGATTCTCTAGCACTTCCTCCACGATGAACCGCACATACTGAGGCAACATCGTCGTGCCACCGCAGAACACACCACGGATGCCGATGTCGAAGATGTTTACTTTCTCGGCAATGGCTTCCAGCAGCTTGGGCGTGGTGAACATCGCCGAGATCTTGCGGTGCTTCATGACCGTCACTGCTTGATCCACCACGTGATCCATGTATTGACGGGCAACGTCGAACTGCTTGTTGCTGATGAGCTTCTTCACGAAACGTGGATCAAGGTCCACGAAGTAGCAGGAGCTTCCGCGATAGTTTGCGAGATGCTCCACTGCCAGACGCAAGCGGCGAGGTCCCGTTGGGCCTACCATGATCCATGCTTCACCCGGAGGGAAATGCTTGTCGTCCAGCTTATGGCTGAACTCTTCGTAGTCGCGCTTGAAGTCCTCCCAGCCAATACGCTGTTTGGGCATGCCAGTGGTGCCGCCGGTCTCGAAGATGTTGTAGGGCTTGCCTTTGAACGCTGCAGGCACCCAGACTTCTGGCTGGAGGTCACGGAGCCACTCGTCCTGGAAGTGCGGGAAGTTGGCAATGATGTCCGCGTAAGTATTGACCTTGCCACGAGGGTCGAAGTTCTCTTTGGCCCAGTTCAGCCAGAACGGGGAGCCAGTTTCAGGCGAGAAATGCCAGTTGATGATTTCGCTAACTTGTTTGTCGAGTTTTTCGGCGGCGGTCATAAGAGGTGGTCAGGGATACGAAGCGTAAGCGGCACAAGGTCACTGTCGCGGGAAAAAAGAACGCAAATCGAGGCCAAGTTTTACCAAAAAGCTAGCCGAAGAGGGGTCGAAGAGCAGAGAGGCGAAGAATCAAAAGCATTCTGCCCCACTGCCTCTTGGCCCCTCTGCGGCAGACATGAACCACCCCGGACCTCATCCATCGCGTGATGACTGGGGCTACTTTTGCCATCCACGGCAATCCTAGACCGCCGTATCGCCTTATCCTCGGGTCAGGAGGGCAGCGTATGCACCATCCATGTCATTATTGGGAGGCACATTCCGGCGTTCTTCGACGAGCCTCACATCTGGATGCGCTCGGATGAGGTTCTGGATGACGCCTTCATTCTCCTCCGGGAGCACGCTGCACGTGCTGTAGACGAGCCTGCCTCCGGGTTTCAGCGCTTTCAGCACTGCCTTGGTGATGGCGAGTTGGGAAGCGGGCAGCGTCTTATAGTCCTGGTCTTTCAGCCTCCAGCGCACATCGATCCTACGGCGCATGACTCCCGTGTTGGAGCAGGGCACATCGAGCAGGATGGCATCAAACTTGGGATTTCCGGCCAGACCACCTTCCGTCCAGTCGCATAAGCTCGCATTGACGTTGGTAATCTTCAGTCGTGCCAAGTTGGAGGCGAGCCGCTTGAGCCTTGCGGGCGATGAATCGGTGGCGGTGATCGTTCCTGCATTGCCCATGAGCTGAGCCATGAATGCCGTTTTGCCTCCTGGGGCAGCACAGGCATCCAGCACGGCTTCGCCAGCTTGAGGGTTGAGCAGGGCAGGGGCTAGGAGCGTGCTTGGGTCTTGCGCGTAACATTTACCGTCGGCCAACGCCTCCCGTGGCGTCTGCTCGCAGAGAAAGAAGTCCTCACCGTGCGGCTTGATGCCAGGCAGACTCTTCAGCGTTGCTTCCGCATCAGGATGAAGGCGGTTGATGCGGACGTAAACGGGAGCTGGCTGCTGATTCCAGTTCAGGAAGGCCTCCAGCTTGTCGTTGGGTAGAAACTTAATCAGACGCTCCACCATTCCCTTGGGGTGCGACCAACGGACGGCTGGCTCCAGTGTCTCGATCTGCGCTTTGAGTTCGTCCCGTGAGCGGATGGCACTGCGGAGGTTCGCATTGATGAAACCCCTTGCTCGTGTGGCAAGATTCACCGTCTCATTCACCACCGCGTGCTCTGGCATGTCCAGGATGAGCAGTTGCGCCAGACCCAGACGCAAGAGCATCCGTGAAGCTGGATCGAGATCGCGCCCGCCGCTCAAGTGCCCGCACCAGTGGTCCAGCAAGCTGAGGTTTCTCAGTACGGCGTAGACGAGTGTTTGTAGCAGAGCGGTGTCGCGCGGTGCTAGGTCAGCCTGTCGGGCTGCTTGGTCTATGAGTTCAGTGGCGTAGGCTTTTCCGTTGCTCCACTCACGGAGAACGCTGACTGCTAGGTGGCGTGCGCTTGGCATAGACAGCGGTTACTCAGCTGTACGTTCGGCGTTGATCCCGCGACCAATGCCGCGATACTGGAAGCCGAAGTTAGTCGCACTTCCTGGATCAAGCAGGTTGCGCCCGTCAAAGATGAGCGGTGTGCGAATGACTTCCCGAAGCTTGGCCAAATCCACTGCGGCAAACTCCGGCCACTCGGTGGCGATGATCAGCGCTTCCGCACCTTCGGCAGCTTCCATGGCGCTGTTGGCAAACTTGATCTTGCTGCCCACGGGCAGTTCTTTCGCCTTCTCCATAGCTTGAGGATCGTAGGCTGTGACGTTAGCACCCTCGGCCACGAGTTTCTCCACGAGGCTTATCGCCACAGAGCTCCGGACGTCGTCCGTGTTGGACTTGAATGCTAGGCCCCACACGGCCAGTTGCTTGTCCTTCAGCACCCACAGTGCCTCGCGGATGGCATCCAGGAAGCGCGTGATCTGCCGCTGATTGATGCTCTGCACTTCCTTCAGCAGGCTAAAGGGCACACCAAGTTGCTCGCTAATGGCGATGAATGCAGCGATGTCCTTTGGGAAGCAGGAGCCGCCGTAGCCAAGGCCAGCGTTCAGGAACGCACGGCCAATGCGTTTGTCCGTGCCAATACCATCCACCACCTTCAGTACATCTGCTCCGGCCACTTCACAGATCTCGCTCAGGGCATTCGCATACGAGATCTTGAGCGCCAGAAAGCTGTTAGCCGCGTGCTTGATCAACTCGGCGCTATTGATGTCCGTCACCAGCACCGGAGCCACAAATGGCTCATACACCTTCTGCATCAGCGCTAGGGCACGATCACTGTTGCCTCCGATCACGATCCGGTCTGGCTTCATCAGGTCCTCCACCGCAGAGCCCTCACGCAGGAACTCAGGATTCGACACCACATCAAACTCCACGCCCGGCTTGGCATAGCGGCGGATCGTTTGAGCCACGCGCTCGCCCGTCTTCACTGGTACGGTGCTCTTGTCCACCACCACACGATAGCTGTCCAAATACTGCGCTATCTCGCGTGCCACCTTCTCCACGAAGCTCAGGTCCACACTGCCATCATCCTGTGGAGGCGTTGGCACCGCGATGAACAACACCTCGCCGTGATCCACACCTTCCTCGATGCTACTGCTGAAGCGTAGACGTCTAGCGGCCACATTCTTCCTCACCAGCGGCTCCAGTCCTGGCTCATAGATCGGGATTTTGCCTTCCTGGAGGCTCTTCACCTTTCTCTCGTCGTTATCGACGCACAGCACTTGGTGACCTACGTCTGCAAAACAAGTGCCGGTGGTGAGACCGACGTAACCAGAACCGATAATCGTAAGCTTCATGTAAGATTTAGGGCAGGAAAGCTACCCCGTGCCGGGAAAGCGTTCAACCGGAGTATTCCGGCCCCCCCAATCATCAAGAAAGTCCCCTTCAAGCCAGCCGCAGCCTAGGCTGCACGATCAGCCGCGCGGTAGCGGGCCTCCTGCTCAGCCAACTTCAAGTCAGCCTCCACCATCAGCTTCACCAGCTCCTTGAACTTCACCTTCGGCTCCCAGCCCAACTGCCGCTTAGCCTTAGCAGGATCACCGATCAGCAACTCCACTTCCGCAGGCCGCTCATAGCGGGCGTCATGCTTCACATACTGCTGCCAATCCAGCCCCAGACAGCCAAACGTCTCCTCCACGAACTCCTTCACCGTGTGCGTCTCATTCGTAGCCACCACATAGTCATCCGGATTGTCCTGCTGAAGCATCAGCCACATCATCTCCACATACTCCTTGGCAAAGCCCCAGTCCCGCTTGGCATCCATGTTCCCCAGGTAAAGCGCATCCTGCAGGCCCATCTTGATCCGAGTGGCCGCACGCGTGATCTTCCGCGTCACAAACGTCTCACCACGGCGCGGAGACTCGTGATTGAACAAAATACCGTTACTCGCGTGCATGTTGTAGCTCTCCCGGTAGTTCACCGTCAGCCAGTATGCATACACCTTGGCACACGCATACGGAGAGCGCGGCCAGAACGGAGTCTTCTCCGTCTGCGGCACCTCCTGCACCTTGCCAAACATCTCAGAAGACGACGCCTGGTAGAAACGCACCTTCTTCACCAGCCCCGTCTCGCGGATCGCCTCCAGGATACGCTGAGTGCCCAAGCCCACGATGTCCCCCGTGCTCTCCGGCACGTCAAACGACACCCGCACATGGCTCTGAGCCCCCAGATTGTAAATCTCATCAGGCTTCAGCTCATACAGCAGCTTTACCAGAGCCACAGAATCCGTCAGGTCGCCGTAGTGCAAGATCAGCCGATTATTGTGCACGTGCGGATCCTGGTAAAGGTGGTCGATCCGGCTCGTGTTGAAAGTAGAGGCCCGGCGGATGATGCCATGGACCTCATAGCCCTTCTCTAGCAGCAGTTCTGCCAGATAAGAGCCGTCCTGTCCTGTGATGCCGGTAATGAGTGCGCGTTTCATGCGTGGAACCCGTTTCCAAGCACGGCTTCGGCCCAGGATCAAGTCCCGGTCAGCCCCGGACATCAGTATTCCAGAGAGAAAGCGTCAGCCGGCGGTGAACGGTGAGCGGTGGAGTGGTGGAGCGGTGGAGCGGTGGAGCGGTGGAGTGGTGGAGTGATGCGTGATGCGTGATGCGTGATGCGTGATGCGTGATGCGTGATGCGTGGTGCGTGGTGCGTGGTGCGTGGTGCGTGGTGCGTGGTGCGTGGTGCGTGGTGCGTGGTGCGTGGGTGGTCTCCCCCACCGGCCCAAAGGGCCGGCAGAGCCCAGCCCAGGGCTGAGCGTAGCGATGCCCTGGGTTCCCGATCCCGCAACGCGAGGTGCCCTGAAGGGGCACGAGAGACTCTGATCCCTCTCGCGGCCCTTCAGGCCGCACCGCATGGGCCAAACCGAGACCCAGGGCATGGCTCCGCCAAGCCCTGGGCTAAAATCTCCGCCCCACCTTGGGGGCGTCCCTCCCGCAAAACACCTCGTCACCAGGCCCTGAGCAACCCGACCACCGTTCACCACTCCAACTCTCCCCCCCCCCACCGGCCCAAAGGGTCGGCAGAACCCAGCCCAGGGCTGAGCGTAGCGATGCCCTGGGTTCCCCATCCACGCAACGCGAGGTGCCCTGAAGGGGCACGAGAGACTCTGATCCCTCTCGCGGCCCTTCAGGCCGCAACGCATGGGCCACACCGAGACCCAGGGCATGGCTCCGCCAAGCCCTGGACTAAAATCTCCGCCCCACCTTGGGGGCATCCAGCCCGCAAACCACCACACCATTTCATCACCCCTCACGCCCAGAGCAACCCGATCACCGAATACCCACCTTACCGACCACCGAACACGCATCACCACTCCAACTCTCCCCCCCGCTCCGGCCCAAAGGGTCGGCAGAGCCTAGCCCAGGGCTGAGCGTAGCGATGCCCTGGGTTCCCCATCCCGCAACGTGAGGTGCCCTGAAGGGGCACGAGAGCCCCCGGAACCTCCGTTGAGATCTTCTACGGCACCGCCACGTGCAGCAAATGCGTGCCACCCGCTGCATCCGTCACCTGCATCACCACCTCGCCGTTGTTGTTGAAGCTCCTCGTCTGAGCAGGGCTTCCGGTGAGCGGGAGCAGCGCCTTGAAGCTCTTCACGGTGCTGCTGCCGAAGGTGCCTCCTTCTTGGATGAGCTTCTTCACTTGTCCAAGACTGTCTGTGGCCCAGATACCCGTGTCGCTTGCGGTGGTGATGCCGCCCTGGCCTACTGTCATCGTGGCGTAGAACAATGGCTTGCGTCCATGCGGCATTGCTACCGAGGTAAATGCCTTCCACTTGGCTCCGGCAGTCACGCCAGCAGGTTGTTCGCCCTCACGAGCCACCAAACTCAGCGTGCTGCCATCGTGATGCCATACGCCGTCGTTGTTGGTGGAGACTATTCCTGCACTGCTGTTCAGCGCTGTGCTGCCGACGAACGCGAACGCTCCTCCCGTGCCGTTCACCGGGTCTTTGAACCCGCCGAATACTCCGCTCGTGATCCCTGCCGCTGCTGTGCCTTTGCTCAGTCGTTTCACGGCGAACAGCGAACTGCCGTAGTCGCCCGTGAAGATCGCTACGTTATTGGCGGTCGTAGCCGAACCACCTTGGACCGTGCCGACGAACGCCAGGAGGCCGCTTCCATCGCTCTGCCCTGGAATGCCGAAACTCTTCCATGTGGCACCCACACCATAATCAGGCGCTGCGTTCCCGGTGATGTGCTCAAAGAACACAGAGTAGTCGCCTCCCGACGGCACAAAGTTCGGCAGCCTGCCCACCGCCACAAGCTTGTTAGTCAAAGTGACCCGCACGGCGATCTGGTCATAAAGCCCATCATAGAGCACACCACCGCCCTGGCCCGTAGCGGCACGAGCTACCAGAGCGCTGATCACCTTCACCGTAGAACCCAACAAGGGATTGCCCTCACGCAAGACCAGCGTGGTAGTCGTTGTGGCCCGATCATACATCCACAGGCACTGATCATTGAGCGTTGTGATACCTGCACCGGAGAGCTTGCCGAGAATCGCCACGGCTGTCCCACCGAGCGAAACTGAGTCAAACGACTTCCACAGTGCAGCACCCACACCGGGAGCCGCTGTGCCCTTGCGAGCCAGCACCACTGCCGCGCCAGCGCCAGAGCCATCCGCATCGAACAACAGCGCCGAGTTCGTTGCCGTGGTCACAGCACCCGTGGTGCTCAGAGCGTTAGCCAGACCCGCTACGACTGCCACCGAGCCATCCGGCCCCAGAATGGGGTCCTTCAGCGTGCCGATGATCGTGTTGGTCAATCCAGGTGCCGCCGCGCCCTTGGCTACTACCAGCGCACCGTCAATGAAGATACCCGCCCCCTTCAGCTTGCCAGCCACCCACTCGCCATACACCGCTATTTGGCCCGCATCATTGATGGCCGGGATGCCGAGCTTGCTCCAAATCGCCCCTGCCGGGATGCCACTGCCCACCACTCCCGCGTTAGGCACCGCCCCGCCTTTGGAGTGCAGCGTGGTGAAGGTGGGGTCGCTGGAGCGAGTGACCGTGAGGACGTAAGCCTGTGCAGTGGTGCCGTCTTCAGCTGTGACGAGCACGGTGATGACGTTGCTGCCGTGGTTGAGGGCTAGGGGTGCATTAGCAGCGCCATTCACGGTGAAGCTGGCGTTGGTATCTGCCAGAGTCGGCGTGAGGGTGAGGCTGCTGACGTTGCTGGGCACGGAGGCGGTGTAGCTCAGCACATTGCTGGCAAAGGATGGCGTCAGCGTGCCTGCGGAGAGGGTGAGGTCGCTCAGATCAGCGTCATCGTCCAGCGTGGTGAAGGTCATGTCATCGCCATTGCTGGTGCCCTGGCTGTTGTTGGCGCTGAGGCGGTAGTGGTAAGTGGTGCCGGGAGTCAGGGAGGAGAGCGTGGCGCTTACGTTCTGGTTGGACGTGCCGTTGTCGGGGGAGAGGGTGACGCTGGCGGTGCTGCCGTAGCTGTCGGTGGTGCCGTATTCAAACTGGGCGGTGGTGGTGAGGCCACCGGGGTTCACCGTGCCGTTGAGGGTGGTCCCGGTGCCGCCAGTACTGCTGGCAGCTAGCGTGGTAGCTACTGGAGCCGTGCCAAACGTCATCCGCCAGATCACCATCTGGTTGGCGGTGCCGTAGAGGTTGCCATCACTACCAAAGGTGGGGGTGCCTCGGGGGTAGGCGGCTATACTGCCATCGAAGGAGTAGAGCAAAGTTTGCGTGCCGCTGGCGGTGATCTTGAACACCGTGCCGTAGCTGCTGGCTCCGCCATTAATGGTGGTGCCGTAGAAGCTGCCATCGCTGCCCTGCACCAGCCCGGCATAAGGCTGGCTGCCATTGGTGCTGTTGAAAGTGTGCAGCAGGGTGTGGGTGCCGCTGGCGGTGATCTTGAACACCGTGCCGAAGCCGCTCGCTCCGCCTCCATAAGCGGTGCCGTAGAAGCTGCCATCGCTGCCTTGCACCAGCCTGGCATAGGGAGAGCTGCCATTGGTGCTGTTGAAGCTGTGCAGCACCGTGTGCGTGCCGCTGGCAGTGATCTTGAACACCGTGCCATTGTTGCTGGCTCCGCCTTGCTGGGCAGTGCCGTAGAAGCTGCCGTCGCTGCCTTGCACCAGCCCGGCATAGGGATTGCGGCCATTGGTGCCGTTGAAGCTGTGCAGCAGCGTATGCGTGCCGCTGGCGGTGATCTTGAATACCGTGCCGTTGTCGCTCGCTCCTCCCTGATATGTCGTGCCGTAGAAGCTGCCATCGCTGCCTTGCACCAGCCCGGCATAGGGATTGCGGCCATTGGTGTTGTTGAAGCTGTGCAGCAATGTATGCGTGCCGCTGGAGGTGATCTTGAACACCGTGCCGTAATCGCTCGCTCCGCCAGAGACGGTGGTGCCGTAGAAGCTGCCATCGCTGCCCTGCACCAGCCCGGCCAAGGGATTGCGGCCATTGGTGTCGTTGAAGCTGTGCAGCAACGTGTGGGTGCCGCTGGCGGTGATCTTGAACACCGTGCCGTAATCGCTCGCTCCGCCAGAGTAGGTGGTGCCGTAGAAGCTGCCATCGCTGCCCTGGACCAGCAAGGATCGGGGAATGCTGCCATTGGTGTTGTTGAAGCTGTGCAGGACGGTGTGGGTGCCGCTGGCGGTGATCTTGAACACTGTGCCGTAGTTGCTCGCTCCGCCAGAGACGGTGGTGCCGTAGAAGCTGCCATCGCTGCCCAAGACCAGCCCGGCATAGGGATTGCGGCCATTGGTGTTGTTGAAGCTGTGCAGGACGGTGTGAGTGCCGCTGGAGGTGATCTTGAACACTGTGCCGTTGTTGCTCGCTCCACCAGAGTAGGTGGTGCCGTAGAAGCTGCCATCGCCGCCTTGAACCAGCCCGGCATATGGCTGGCTGCCATTGGTGTTGTTGAAGCTGTGCAGGACGGTGTGGGTGCCGCTGGCGGTGATCTTGAACACCGTGCCAACCCCGCTCGCTCCTCCCTGATATGTCGTGCCGTAGAAGCTGCCATCGCTGCCTTGCACCAGCCCGGCATAGGGATTGCGGCCATTGGTGTTGTTGAAGCTGTGCAGGACGGTGTGAGTGCCGCTGGCGGTGATCTTGAACACCGTGCCGTAGTCGCTCGCTCCGCCATTGACGGTGGTGCCGTAGAAGCTGCCATCGCTGCCTTGCACCAGCCCGGCACGCGGAGAGATGCCATCCGTGGAGTTGAAGCTGTGCAGCAGGGTATGAGTGCCGCTGGCGGTGATCTTGAACACCGTGCCGTTACCGCTCGTTCCGCCTTGCTCGGTGGTGCCGTAGAAGTCACCATCGGTGCCTTGGATGAGGCTAGCGCGGGGGTAGCGCCCCTGATTATCCGAGAACAGCACCTCAAACGTCTGCGCCTGAGCTGACACCGAGAACAGCAGCGTTCCTGTGACAGCGATCAGCAGAGTTTTGAGAACTAGAGCCTTCTTCATGAAAGTAAGTGAGGTGACGCACACAAAGCCGCCCAAGATGGGGTGGGTCTGGTGTCGAGGATTTCTTACTGGGCGGGGAAAGTCAATCCTGAAGTGGTGAGGGAGAGGCGGGCGGGGTTTTTTGTCCTTGGGCTTGAATGTAGTCCAACGTCTCCTGGGTCACAGACCCAAGCTACAGTTGGCCCTGGGCTTCGTTATGGCGGTGGGCTTGATGTAGGCCGTCTCTTCGAGGCGGCAGACGTGGGGCTTAGTTTTTGGCGTTAAGCCTTGAAAGTTGTCCAACGCCTCCTGGGTCACAGACCCAAGCTGCAGTGGGTCCAGGGCTTCGTTGTGGCGGTGGGCTTGTTGTAGGCCGTCTCTGTGAGGCGGCAGACGTGGGGCTTTGTTTTTGGCGGTGGGCCTTTAAAGTAGTCCTACGCCTCCTGGGTCACAGACCCAAGCTGCAGTGGGTCCAGGGCTTCGTTGTGGCGGTGGGCTTGCTGTAGGCCGTCTCTGTGAGACGGCAGACGTGGGGCTTGGTTTCTGGCGTTAAGCCTTGAAAGTGGTCCTACGCCTCCCGGGTCACAGACCCAAGCTACAGTGGGTCCAGGGCTTCGTTTGGGCGGTGGGCTTGCTGTAGGCCGTCTCTGTGAGACGGCAGACGTGGG
This sequence comes from Verrucomicrobiaceae bacterium, assembly GCA_016795485.1. Lineage (GTDB taxonomy): Bacteria > Verrucomicrobiota > Verrucomicrobiia > Verrucomicrobiales > Verrucomicrobiaceae > JAEUHM01. The sequence goes on from JAEUHM010000003.1 coordinate 52,934, forward strand.
GCTTGGTTTCTGGCGTTGGGTGTTGAAGGTTGTTGTTCGCCTCCTGGGTCACAGACCCAAGCTACAGTGGGCACAGGACTCCGCTGGGCCGCTGATTATTACAGAGCCCCTTGGCCTAACGCGGCGGGCTGAGGACAGCCTCGCCCTACCACGCTAACTCGTAGCGGAAGCCGCGGAGGCTTCCGACGAGCGGCCCTCGACGGGTAGGGCGGCTTGGTCTTCCGAGCGCCGTCTTGGTTAGGTCCGGGACTCCGCTGGGCCGCCGATTACTACAGAGTCCCTTGGCCTAACGCGGCGGGCTGGGGACAGCCTCGCCCTACCACCGCGACTCGTGGCGGATGCCGCGGAGGCTTCCGACGAGCGGCCCTCGACGGGTAGGGCGGCTTGGTCTTCCGAGCGCCGTCTTGGTTAGGTCCAGGACTCCGCTGGGCCGCTGATTACTACAGAGTCCCTTGGCCTAACGCGGCGGGCTGGGGACAGCCTCGCCCTACCTTTGCCTGGCCTACGTTTGCAAAATACTGTGGTCCCTCATTTTCCCCTTCCATGCCTAACGGAAATGTGGTGAAATGATTTTGTCATTTACCTTTAAATCGATTTGGTCATGAAGGCTTCGTCTCATCCCGGCGATGCTGGGCGGAGAGGCCCAGGCGGGAAGGGCGCATCTCCCAAGCGGAATCGAGGGCAGTGCCCAGCTCCGGCGAGTCTGCCACGGCAACGGGGCATCGGTCCCAAGGCACGTTTTGACCAGTCCTTTCTCTCCGTGGAGCGGATCCTTCAGATTTGCAGGGAAAGGGGAGTGGACGTGTATGTGGGCGCACAGGTCATCGTGTGCCAGACACTCATGAAGGAGCTAAAATGGCGACCCACCGACCTAGCGTATTTCTCCGGAAACAAGATTGGTCAAACCGCTCTCGTGCTGAAGTTGGGGTGTTTCCCGCCCACGATGTTCTGGCTCAACGTGTGCAAGGCGTTCCATCTGACCATGGCGCAGTTCGCCCAAAAAGTGCAGGACTGGTGCGCTGACGAAACCTCAAGATCCTGAGATGGACTCGGGTGCGTGTTAGGCAGAAGCTCTGCCCATGAACGCCAGCGCTACTCAGTTCTGTGCCCCTGCCACCGCAGGGCAGAAGCAGGATACGCCAGCAAAAACGGCTAGCCGTTTGGCTCATCCGGCCAGCCGTTTGGCTCATCCGGCTAGCCGTTTGGTTCATCCGGTCAGCCGTTTGGCTCATCCGGCTAGCCGTTTGGCTCATCCGGCTAGCCGTTTGGCTCATCCGGCCAGCCGTTTGGCTCATCCGGCCAGCCGTTTGGTTCATCCGGCTAGCCGTTTGGTTCATCCGGCTAGCCGTTTGGTTCATCCGGCCAGCCGTTTGGTTCATCCGGTCAGCCGTTTGGTTCATCCGGCCAGCCGTTTGGTTCATCCGGCCAGCCGTTTGGTTCATCCGGCTAGCCGTTTGGCTCATCGGGTCATGCTTTTTGGCCTTTTCGCCCCCATTTCAGCCCCCAAACCCACAAACCTATGCCTGCTCCTCTTCGATGGGATACCAACGGCCTAACTTGGGACTCAGGTTCCACTTGGGATGAGCAGCAGTCTAACAACCGCAAATCCAAACTCATGAATACCAAAGCCGTTACCTACTTCGGAGACTATACCGAAGCCAGCCTCAGTCCAGTTTCCCGCGCCATCCATACCGCGCTCACGGCCAACGCGGCCACCTTTGGCACGTTGCCGGTCACGCTCGTCGCGCTGGATGCTCTCATTGACGACTACGATACCAAACTGGCCGCCAAGGCAGACAAAAGCAAGTCCTCCACCGTGGCCTTCCGGGTAGCGCGGGAGAACTTGGAGGAGGCCCTGAACAAACTGGGCAACCACGTCAACAATGTAGCCGAGGGAGACCCCGTCATCGTGACCGAGAGCGGATTTCCCTCCTACAACACCAACCACACGCCAGATGAAAACCCACCTGCTGCACCCACTAACGTGCGTCTGAGTTACGGGAAGGTCACGGGCACGCTGGTCGTCCGCTACAAGACGGACCGCAGCCCCAGCATGAATGAGATCCAACTCTGCACCGGAGACCCCATGAATGAAGCAGCCTGGCAGGGTGTCGGCTTCTTCCAAGGCGGACGCGCCCAACTCAGCGACCTCACCGCAGGCGCCATCGTGTGGGTGCGCATCCGCACGCTAGGCCTAAAGAATACCGTGAGTGATTGGAGTGATCCCGCACAGATTAGGATGGTGTAGGAATCGTTTGCAATGGTTGAGGGGCGCTGGTGCGCCGTTGAGCGATTGTTTAGCGATGGTTCTCCTAACAACTGCTCAACAACCCTCAACCATAGCTCAACAACTGCTCAACCATAGCTCAACCACCGCCAACTCCCCTCTTCCCCATGCCCTTCGATCCTTCCCAACCTGCCGACCACTCTCCGTTGGAGAGTGTGGTGATGCGTGATCAGCTTAATGCGCTGAATGACGATATCCAGACGCGAGCGACTAACGCGGCTCTGGCGAGTGCTATTGAGAACACCAGCGCTAACACGAATGCGGTGACTACCTTGGACATGAACCCGGAGGTGGACTATGACCCGAATCAGTTGCTGCTGATCATCCAGAAGCTGAATGAGTTGATCCTGACGGCGAGGAGGTAGGGGGGACGGCTTACAGTTGGCCACAGGGTGGTTCGTAGCGATGGGTGGTGTAGCCTGGCTCTGTGAGCCAGGAGACGTGGGACTTAGTTCGGAGTCCAGGGCGGGAAGCGCAAAGCGGACAGTCGCTGAAGCGGAGACTCCAACTTGGTGTGACGGGCGTTGGGGTGCTGCAAGGTTCGCCATATTGGCCTTGCCATGGCTGGGGATGCCTCATTACAATCAGAGTATGAAGTCGATCATTCGTCTGATAGTTTGGGGCGTGCCGTTTGGAATCTTGTATGGCATTATCAATTCAAGCCAAGGCGCGAATGAATGGGCAATCCTCGCAGGAATGCCTGCATTCGTCATCGCCTATTATCTTGACCGAGCCTACTTGGGTGATGCGCAGACCGCGAGCTATCCCGATGAAGTAGGTGTCTGCATGAAGTGCCGAGGAAGCGGAAAGGTCACCTGCAGCCGATGCCAGGGTAGCGGTCTTGCTTTCGGAGAACCGTGTGGCTGGTGTTGTGGTTCGGGAAGTGAAGACTGTGTGCATTAGACAACGAAGCTAATTCCAGAGAATGAGGCAGTGTCTCGTCAAATAATGCGTCCTCAAACAGCTAAATCTCGCATAGGCCTGCTTCGAAGCTTTATCCAGCTAGCTTCTGTCAAAATCTGATATCGACGTTCAAGATGCCATCATGTCCTATTTGTGGTGAAGAGTTCGGTTGTCCCGACAATGATAATCCTGGCAGCATGGCGCAACATCGGTGCGCTGGCCCGCAAGCTCAGCAGAGCCTTAATGATTCACCTATCAGCAACGCAACAGGTAGCGAGATCTCGGATCATTGGTTCCTGTCTACCGGCACCGAAAGGTTCGAGCAGAAAGTATTCGCGGCCTGCTGGGGAGCGACCTCTTTGGTATTCATGCCGGTTGCCGTCTACCTCCTTTGGATGGTCGTTCTGTGGGGTGTTGAACCATTGAGGTTTTTCAATCAACAAGTGATTTTAGACCAAAAAGCTTCGTTAACGGCACTGCGAAGGGCCGAGTCCCAGCCAATTTGGCAGGCTACAACCATCCACCACAGGTGGGCCTTGGCAAAGTGGCCTAGCACAGGCCTTATTGCCTCGGTAATTGCCACTGCTTGTCTCGGAGCGGCGATCGGCATTTTTGTTCATGCACGTGGCTGGCATCGTCACAGATCAGCGTCTTACTTTGTGGTGTTTATGGTTATGGCTGTTCCCGCGATTATCGCACTGAGGTTGGGAATGGCGGCGGTTCGATGGCTGGTTGGTGCCCATTGAGATCCCGGCCTTGCACGCATCTGTTCCCTTCGGAATCAGTTTTTTTGAGCACAGGCGCATTGAATGGACTTGGGTGATCAGCACGTTGTGACGACTGTGTCGTCTATGCTGTATTTGATCTCGTCCGTTGCTTGGGTGTTTATTTGGTTTTCGTCACCCGTGGTAAGACACGCGCAGCGCTGGTTGGCCATCGGAATGGTTGTAATGAGTATTCTTGTGATTGGCTGTCCACGGTGATGGTGATCTTGGGAAAGCGGAAAGCGGAGAGCCGGCTGAAGCGAACACTCCAACTTGGGACGACGCGCGTTTGGGTGAGTTGGAGTGGAGGCTTTAGCCGAGGTGGGGAGGGCGGAACGCACAATAAGGACTGCTCAAGGACTGATGCGGCTCTGGCGAGTGCTATTGAGAACACCAGCGCTAACACCAATGCGGTGACTACCTTGGACATGAACCCGGAGGTGGACTATGACCCGAATCAGTTGCTGCTCATCATCCAGAAGCTGAATGAGTTGATCCTGACGGCGAGGAGGTAGGGGGGAGGGGAGACAATGAGACATTGAGACAATCGGACAATGAGGTGGGTGGTTGTCTGATGGTCTCATTGTCTGACTGTCTGACTGTCTTCAAACGCTGTGGGTTGTTCTCTGAAAGGGGCTTATGACCGTTTGCCTCGTGGCTTTGCGGTGGTTTATTTGGCGATGGTTCGATTCTTTACTCTGCTGACGTTCGTTGGTTTTTTGGCTGCTTGTTCTCCGCTTGTGGGTGGGGAGATTGGTGCCCGGCAGTTTTTTGACTTGGAAACGGGTGTGCTGGGGAAGATTGGGGGCGATACTCCTCATGATTATGTGTTGGTGCCGACGTCGTTTTCCTGGCGCAGTAGGGAGATGTTTGGTTGGTCATTGGATGATGGTGCGCGGCTTTTGGTGAGAAATCGGGTGACGTTGATCGCGCAAGCCTACGCTGAGGGGCCTGAAACGATCTATGGGGGCTTCTCGTTCTCGCCGTCGTTGGAGTATTGGAATGCAGCGGGGACTTGGTCTGTGTTTGCAGGTGCTGGGGGTGGCCTTGGATGGCTGGACTACCAGGAGGATGTGCCGGGTGCGATGGGGCAGAGCCTTACGCTGAACTGGTTTGGCCGCTTGGGGGTGGCGTTTGGCGTGAATGATCACATGGAGGTGCGGCTGGCTGCGATGTTTCAGCACATGTCGAATGGGGGCATGTCTGACCCTAATCCTGGGCTGGACTCGCTGGGTGGCACGATTGGTTTGACTTGGCGTTTCTGATCCCATGCGGGGCAATGTCCTGAGTTGGATCGCTGAACGTGCTGATCAGCGTGCTGTGGCGCTGGAGTGCGCTGGGCGGCAGTTGAGTTATGGCGAGCTTTTGGAGGCGAGTCGGCAGTTGGCTGACCAAATCCGTGCGCGTTGCATGGACTTGCGTGAGGGGGTGCTGCGGATTGGGCTGCATTTCCCCAGTGGTGTGGACTATGTGCCGTTGGCGATGGCGGTGCTGCAAGCCGGTGCGTGTTTTGTTCCGGTGCCAGAGGAGCTTTCATGTGTTGAGAAGCAGGACTTGATCCAGCGTACGGCGTTGGATGCGCTGATCACCAGTGACGATCCGCCGGGTGCTCATCCAATCAGTCACGGGGCGGTGAGGGCATGGTTGAGCGTGCTGAAGCGTGGTGAGTCGGCATTGGATGAAGTGGCGTTCACGGAGTTGAATCCAGCCTTCATCCGGTTCAGCTCTGGCACGACGGGTGCAGCCAAGGGAGTGGTGCTGAGTCATGAGTCGCTCCGAGAGCGCATCATCTGCGCGAATCAAGCGCTGAAGATCGGTGAGGGTGATAGGATTCTGTGGGTGCTGCCTATGGCGCATCACTTTGCGGTGTCGATTGTGTTGTATCTGTATTTTGGCGGGACGGCGATTCTTGCTGAAGGGGCGGCCCTGGGCTCTGACTTGCTAGAGATGGGACGCCGCACGTCTCCGACCGTGATGTATGGCAGCCCGCTTCATTATAGGCAGTTGGTGGGTGCGTGTGGGGGGGCAAAGGCAGGTTGGAGTGAGCTCCGCTTGGCGATTTCCACCGCTGCTGCCTTGGACTCCGCTACTGCTGATGCGTTTTGCTCGGCGTTTGGGCTGCCGTTGACTCAGGCGATGGGCATTATCGAAGCGGGGCTGCCTTTGGTGAATCTCGATGATGCAGAAGGTTGTCCGACAGCGGTTGGTAAGCCGCTGCCGGGCTGGGAGTGCCGCGTGTCTGAGGAGTCGGGTGAACTGCTGTTTCGTGGTCCCGGTATGTTTGATGCCTACCTTGACCCATGGACGTTGAGAGACGAGGTGCTGGACTCCGAAGGGTGGTTTCACACGGGTGATGTGGCGCAGATGGATGAGGCGGGTCGTGTGGAACTGGTGGGTCGGCTGAAGTCGATGATCAACGTGGGCGGGATGAAGGTATTCGCTGAGGAGATCGAGCGGGTGATGGAGCAACATCCGTCGGTAGCGCGAGCGATGGTGACGGGCAGGGACCATGCTGTGTTTGGGGAGATCCCGATAGCCAAGGTGATGGCCAAAGGTGATGAGCGTGAGAGCAAGGATGTCTTGAGGTGGTGTCGCCAACGTCTAGCAGGCTGGAAGGTGCCAGCCGTCATCGAGTGGGTGGACCAACTGCCAACGACGGCGAGCGGCAAGCTCAAGCGCGCGGGGTAAAGAACGGCACGGTGGACGGCGTAGAGTCCTCATGCGCTGCACTTTGTTTTTCGTATTGGTTTCCTCCATGGGGCTTGGGGCGGACCTGCCCCCAGACAAGACATCGGAGATCCCTGCTGCTGCCAAGCGAGAAGCCGTGGTGTCTGCTGGCAAGCCTAACGCTGCTCTGCCCGCACACACGCTGCCAAAAGGTTACACGCTGGAACTTGCCGCTGCCGCCCCTCTGGTGAATCACCCCATCATGGGCTGCCTGGATGACAAGGGCAGGCTCTATGTGGGCGATGGTGTGGGGGTGAACTGGAACAAGGCTCAACTGGAAGCAAACCCGCCCAACCGGGTGCTGATGCTGGAAGACGCAGACCAGGATGGATGGTATGAGAAGAGCACTGTCTTTGCCGACAAGATGACGTTCCCGCAGGGTGCTCAGTGGTTGGATGGCTCACTCTACGTCTGCTCGCCACCCGGACTGTGGAAACTAACAGACAAAGACGGAGATGGCGTGGCGGAGGAGCGGAAGATGATCGTCAGCGGCTTTGACTACACCGGAAACGCTGCGGATGTGCACGGCCCGTTTTTGAACCCGAAGAACGGTAGGTTGTACTTCTGCCATGGTCGCAAGGGGCACAAGGCTACGGATGCGAGTGGCCATGTGGTGCATGAGGGTCTCGCGTGCGGCATCTGGAGTTGCAAGCCGGACGGCAGTGATCTTGCTTGGCACGCGCTAGGCTGTGGGGACAATCCGGTGGAGGTGGATTTCACTCCTGCGGGCGATGTCGTGGGAGTTCAGAACTTGTATTACACGCAGCCTCGGGGTGACACGATCGTGCACTGGCTCTACGGCGGCGTTTATGAGCGCAGTGATCAGTTAAAAGCGATCGTGGGTGAAACGCGAACATTGGAAGCGATGCCTGTGATGTACAACTTCGGCCACGTGGCGGTGAGTGGCAGTTGCTTCTGGACGAGAAGCGAGTTTGGCAACGGACTTCAGTTCATGGTGACTCACTTCAACACGCAGCGGTTAGTGAGGATGGAACTAACGCCCCACGGCGGAAGCTTCAAAGCGACGGAGAATGAGTTTCTGAAGCTTGAGAGTCCGGATATTCACTTCACGGACGTGATGGAGCAGCCAGATGGCTCGTTGTTGTTGCTGGACACGGGTGGATGGTTTCGCATCGGCTGCCCAAGCTCGCTCATGGCTAAACCGGATGTGATGGGAGCGATCTATCGCGTGCGGGCCACCAAGTCAGCACCCAAAACTCCAGCGTTGGCATCAACCAATGCTCACGACCAACTGCACCGGTGTGAAGAGATAGCGCAGACGAAGAATCGCAAAGACGAAGACCGTGAGTTCTTGTTCGGACTGCTGGCGGGCGAGATAGACGCCCACCTCGAACACGCCGCTCTGCATGCCGTGCGACTCAATGGTTGGTCATTGCGTGACGCCTATGAGAAATCCCAGAGCACTGCATTTCAGCGGCGGACGTTGCGAATGGCTGCTGCGGAGAAGGATGGAAGTTCTACGTGGGGTCTGTCTGCTGCGGATAAGGCGCTGGGCTCGTCTGATACGCAACTGGTCCAGGTGGCAGGTCGCGAACTCGCTCAACCGGGATGGGACATCGCCGAAGTGGCGCGCATCATTGGCCATCATCTGCCGAAAGCCGCCACAAACGCCGAGCTGCGTGCGGCGCTCACTCCAGCCATCATCGCTGCGGGTTCAACCGATGACATGACCAACGCGGTGACGTCCCTTTTGAACTCACAGGTCTCGTGGGCGCTGGAGATCATCGCGTCTGGAGGCATCAAGCCAAATGATGCGATGGTGAAGCGTCTCACGGAGGAACTGGCTGAGCCAAATGGCGCGCTGTTGGACGCAGTGAAGGCTCTCAAGCTGCCCGTCTTCGATGCGGAACTCGCCAAACTCGCGGACAATGCAGCTTTGCCTGTCTCGCTGCGTCTGAAGGCGCTGGGCTCCATGACCAAGCGCAATGTCTCAGGGCCAGTGTTCTCCATGGTCGTGGGTATTCTCATGGATCAAGGAGCGTCTGCGGCAGCACGCATCCAAGCTGCGGGTTTGTTGGCACACTCAAGCCTCTCCCATGAAGAGAAGCGCCAGATGGCGCGAGCCTTCCGTGTGGTGGGTCCAGTGGAACTGAAGGAACTGCTGGGCCTTGTGCGCGGCTCAAAAGATGAGGCGCTGCTGCGAGAAATGGTGACGCAACTCGCGGCCAACCCGGCACTGATCAGTCAGCAAGAAAGCATTTACCGCACCGCCCTTGCCGACAAACCAACGGAGCTCTTTGAGAACATTCTGCTGCCCGCCTACCAGAAGGGCGTGGCGGGTATCGAGAGCAGAAAGCGCCGTCTGAGTGAGTTGGCGGAACTCGCCGCGAACGCTGACCCAGTGGCGGGGAAGAGCGCGTTCGAGTCAGGGAAGGGGACTTGCATCGCCTGCCATCGTATAGGTGACAAAGGGCGCGCGATTGGACCAGATTTGACCCACATCGGTGCGATAAGGAACGAGCGTGACTTGCTCGAAAGCATTCTGTTTCCCAGCAACACACTCGCGCGGGACTACGAAGCGCATTTGATCGAGACGACCAAGGGCGAGAGCATCCTCGGGGTAGTGAAGAGCCACACCGCAGAGGGTTTGCTCGTCTGTGATGCTGCTGGAATGGAGAGGAACGTTCCCCACGAGACGATCACGGCCGACACGACATTGACCACGAGCTTGATGCCGATGGGGCTGGATCAGGTGATGCCAGAGGGTGAACTTCTTCAGTTGGTGGCTTATCTCAGAAGCCTGAAGTAGCGCAAGCCGCAGGCGACTGGCTGCGTTCTAGTCCCCCGTGATCTTGTTTCGAACGTTCGTCCTCATTCTGCCTACTGCACTGCTCGCCCAGGATGGGAGGGTTGAGTTTTTTGAGAAGAAGATTCGGCCAGTGCTGGCCCAGGAGTGCTACGAGTGTCACTCGGCTGCTGGGAAGCAGAAGGGCGGCCTCCTTCTCGACTCCCGTCCCGGCTGGCAGGCTGGGGGCGACAGTGGCGAGGCTATCCTGCCCGGTAATGCGAGTGCCAGTCTGCTCATGCAGACCATCCGTCACACCCATGAAGACCTGAAGATGCCGAAGAACGGAGCACAACTGGATCCAGTTGTGCTAGGGGACTTTGAACGATGGATCAACGAAGGAGCCGTTGATCCGCGCGACCAACCGCCCTCAGCAGAGGAAGTGACACGCGACACGGACTGGAAGGCGGTGCTGGAACGGCGCAAACAGTGGTGGGCATTTCAACCGCCGAAGGTGAGTCGTTCAGATGGTCTTTCGATGGATCACTTCGTGAATGAGAAGCTGGCTGAGAAGGGGCTTCAAGCAGCACCGCGCGCTGATGATGGCACGCTCATGCGGCGCTTCCATTACGTGCTAACAGGTTTGCCACCGTCAGTCGAGGAATCTGAGGCTTACCTCGAAGCCTGCAAAACCGATAGGCAACGGGCAACTCGGGATCTTGTAGACCGATTGCTCGAATCGCCTCGATTTGGTGAGAAGTGGGCGAGGCACTGGATGGATTGGGTGCGCTATGCGGAAAGTTATGGAAGTGAGGGCGACCCACCCATTCCGTATGCTTGGAGATACCGGGATTACCTCATCCGAGCCTTCAATGCGGATGTCCCGTATCCACAGATGGTGAGAGAGGCGATTGCAGGTGATGTGCTGCCCAATCCTCGCATCAATACGGAACTCAACATCAACGAGTCGGCTATCGGCATCGCGCAGTTGCGTATGGTGCTTCATGGCTTTTCTCCCACCGACTCGTTAGACGAGATGGTGACGTTTACCGACAATCAGATCGACACGGTGTCCAAGACCTTTCAGGCAATGACACTAAGCTGTGCGCGCTGCCACAATCATAAGTTCGATGCCCTGGGCCAAGCCGACTTCTACGCATGGTTTGGCGTCTTCAGCAGCACGCATCCTGGGGTGCTGGATGTTAATCTCCCGCAGCAAGAGGTGCGAGCCAAGCTGGTAAGCATCAAGGAGCAGATTCGTTCAGAGATAGGAAAAAGCTGGTTAAGTGCTGCAAAAACACTGCCAAAGACGCCCGCAAAAGACGCCAGCATGGGTTCTGTGACCCAGGAGACGTGGTGTCATCCAAAAGCACGCGCGGGAGACTTCTCGGTGGCATTGGAAGGAGACCGGATCATCCAAAGAGTCTATCCGGCAGGGATGGTCAGCGACTTGATCACGGATCGGGAGCGAGTCGTGACCATCTCACCGACTCAGAAGTGTGAAGGAGGAACCCTGTGGGTGCGGTGTGCTGGCGGTGGCGGTGCTCGTGTGCGCTACATTGTGCAGAACTATCCGCGCACCGGAACCATCCACAAAGCAATCGATCTCAGTAAGCCAGAGGACAGTAAGTTCCGCTGGCGCAAGCTGGACCTCGAGTACTGGAAGGGCGATGACATCTTCATCGAGTGTGGCACAGCAGCGGATCGGCCCGCTGAAGCGCAGCTAGACGCAAGATCATGGTTTGCGATATCGGACGTCAGATTCGTGCAAGGCGACTCCGTTCCTGCCGATCCTGAGATTGGCGGTGATCCTGTGTTAGCCGTTCAAAGCTGGCTGAATGGCGATGTGACGAGCGAACAGGCAACATTGATCCAACTTCTCTTGGAACAAGGAAAGCTGCCGAATGGCGTGGAGGGCAACCTGGGTCGTTTAGTCGAGCAGTATCGTGCTGCGGAACGGTCTCTGAGACCACCCACACGTGTGCCTGGTGTCCTTGAAGACAATGGTCGTGATGCGCTGTTGTTTACTCAAGGGGATCACAAACGCCCCGCTCAGCCGGTAGCGCGTGGATTTCTTGAAGCCATCGATCCAAAGCCATTCGCCACTAAAGGCACTGGTCGTTTGGAGTTGGCCAACGCGATCAACCATCCGAACAACCCACTGACGAACCGCGTGATCGTGAATCGTCTTTGGCATCACGTGTTTGGCCAAGGATTAGTAAGCACCGTGGATAACTTTGGCAGACTTGGAAAGCTTCCCACACACCCGGAGCTGCTTGATTGGCTTGCGCTAGAGTTTCAGAAGTCAGGCGGCTCAATGAAGCAGATGATTCGACGGATGGTGCTCACGGACGCCTTTGCCCGTGCAGCAGGCCGGACCGATAAGGATCCTGACAACCTCTATCTGAGTGCATGGAAGGTGAGGCGTCTTGAGGCAGAGGCCGTTCGAGACACCATGCTTGCCTTGAGTGGTCAGCTTGAGCATGGCTCTCCGGGAGAGGCTGTGTCTGGCGACTCACCAAGACGCAGTGTTTACGTTCAAGTCATCAGGAATCGACTTGATCCACTGCTCAGCGTCTTCGATGCGCCCGTGCCTTCAGCGACTCGCGGCAGCAGGGATGCCACCAATGTGCCAGCACAGGCTCTGGCGCTGATGAACGATGTCGGAGTCAAGGACTGGGCGCGCAGTTGGGCTTCACGGGTTTTGGCTGACAAGAGTTGTTCAACCGCAGAGATGCGCGTTGCTCGCATGTTGAATGAGCTAACGGGCCGCTCTCCCTCTGCGAGTGAGAAGTCTGGAGCACTTGCTCTCGTGACGACAGCAGAAACGGAGCGACAAACTCAAGCGGCGACTTTGGACAAGCTAAAGGCCGAGCAATCAAGGCTTTCTCAGGAAGTAACAAGGATCATGGTCCCTGCCCGCACTAAGCTACTCGCTGCGAGGTCACCAGCAGCTGTCATAGCCGATGCGCCTGAGCCGTTTGCGGAGTGGGATTTCGAGGAGAATGCGAATGATCGCTCTGGGAAACTGCCGCTTAAGCTTCACGGCGGTGCCAGAGTGGATGGTGGTGCTCTGATCTTGGATGGTAACGCTTCCTTTGCCCAAAGTGTTCCGCTCCCGCAAACGATAGGCGCAAAGACGTTTGAAGCTTGGGTGCAACTCGACAGCCTCGACCAACAGGGCGGTGGCGTGATGACTTTGCAGGATCGGCGGGGTGAAGTTTTTGATTCCTTGGTCTATGCCGAGAAGGAACGCGGCTGCTGGGTGGCTGGGAGTGACCACTTCCGGCGCTCAGAGCTGTTTGGCGGTCAGGCAGAAACCGAAGCAAAAGGGCGAGCCGTGCACGTGGCCATCGTTTGGACCAATACTGGCAAGACGACCGGCTTTAGGGACGGAGTCATGTATGGGAGGCCTTTTAATGCAAGTGCGCGAGTCGACTTCAAGGCTGGCGAGAGCGAGTTGCTCCTGGGCTGCCGCCACGGTAGCCCATCGGGCAATCGCTTGCTCAAGGGGCGCATTTTGCGCGCCCGTCTTTATGATCGTGCACTGAGTGCTCAAGAGATCAGCCGCAGCAGCAAGGTGGAGCAGTCAAATGTTAGCGACAAAGACGTAATCAATGCGCTTTCGCCAGTAGACCAGTCGCGGATTGCTTCACTGCAAAAGCAAATCGATGACCTGGAGCGTCAGCTTACCTCCATGCGCGCGACTGCCATCAGCAGCGAGCTCGACTCCTGGGCAGCGCTAGCGCAATCTTTGTTCAGCTTGAAGCAGATGATTTATCTGAAGTAGCACAAGGAGACTTGAGCCCTACTTGACCAGCGGCACCGATTGTCCTTCAGCATTAGTGATGGTGGCTCCCGTGTTGAGACGGCTGAGCTCACGATCAACTTCATAGGCCGTTTTTGAGACCTTAACATTATCCCCGTCTACTCTGCCAAAAGCGACAACCGAGCGGTTCTGACCTGCAACCATCGGCAAAGCAAGCTCGGTGCCGAGACGATCAAGAAGCGATTTCTTTGCCTCCGAAAGGGTGATCTTGCGGGCAGGACGACGTTGCTTGCGGGCAAGTTGATTCTCAGCCTGCTGCAATGTTTCCCGTTCCACGGCTACGAGCCCTTCGAGCACACGACTGAGCCTCTCTTCGAGATCAGCGAGTTCAAACTCGTCGAGTTCGCGGAACTTTGCGATGACACGGGCTGAATCCGCCAACTCACCAATGCTCAGCGGCCGATCTGAAGTGATGGTGTAGACAGGGCCAGTATCTTGTTGAGGCGTCTGGGCGCAACCTACGGCTAGGACGCCAACGGCTGCTACTGCAAGTCGGGAAATGGTCGGTTTTGTGTGGATGGGGGCATCTGTAGCTTGTCGATTTTCGCGCTCAATGGTAAAACGAAGCCGATGCACCTCTCCCAGCTCGGCCTTCCGGCCCTGATCCTTGTTTCAAGTCTTGCTCTCTCCCGCGCTCAAGATGCCCCTAACCAGGGTGAGATCGCGCGTGAGGCGCTCACCAACTCCGGTGATCGGACCACTTCAGCGCTTGGCGCTTCACGGCCAACCGCCGGGACAGTGTTGAAGGCGCCTGATCCGAATGGCGAGTTTGGAGACCAAGTTGTGGTAAGAAGTCGCGCCGCATTTGATCCGTGGAGGGTTGAGGTCGATGTGCAGGGCTTCTTTACAGACAATGTCGCACTCGCACCTACTGAGGTAGAAGACTTTTTTCTCCGAACAGGTGCCAACGTGAGGTATTTGAACCGCATCGCGTCTGACTGGACAGCGGAGTTTGGATTGGGCCAGGAGTTCATTCGCTACGATCGGTTTTCCTCGCTGAACTTTGATAAAACCAATCTCAACGTAGGTATCGCGACTCGTCTCAGCTTCTTGGGTGGTGCCACGGCACTCGTACGCTACGACTTCGACAATCTCACCGAAGAAGGTTTTGGAGACAGCATCTTTACGAGCCACGCTATCACTGTGGGGCTCATTAAGTCCTGGAAGATCGGAGATGCCCACAAGTTCACGCTTGGGGCCATTTCAGAGCCGGACTTGGCCGTTGATCCGGATATTTCGGTGCGCCATGAACATGGGCTTCATGTGGGTTACTCGGTGAAATTGACTGAGAAGTTGACCGCCCGCCTTCTCGGTCGTGGCGGCTATCAAGTCAGTCCTAACTCAGGCAGGGAGGACTGGCGTTACCAAGCACGGGCAAGCTTGCTCTATGAGTTCACCGAAATGCTAAGTGTAGGAGCCTCAACAGCCTTTACCTGGAACCTGTCCAATCAAGACCGCTACGACTACAACAACCTCCTCGCAGGAGCTTACGTAAACCTTCAATATCGCTTCTGATTCAGATGAAGACGAATCTCTTTCTTATCGCATGGATTGCCATGTCATCGTTTGCGGCCCATGGCGCTGCAGTCATTAAGAGCACTCGCGGCCAGACTAACGTCAAGGCACAAACGGCGCTGGTCGACGGCGCAATGGTCATGACTGCGGCCAAAAGCAGCGCTGAACTCGCTCTAACCAATGGGGTGGTGCGCACTGGGTCGACGACGATGCTTCGAGACGATGGCAAGGATCGAGTCACCCTGCAAAAAGGCCTCGCTGTCGTTGCCTCCAGGCCGCGTTTCTTCCGTCCTTCTCTTCAAGTGACGACGGACAAACACCTGATCAAGGTAAAGGGCACGGCACAGATCTACAATGAGCCAGGCAAGGCACTCAGGATTGTCGTCATTGAAGGAAGTCTGTCTATTGCGCTACAATCTCTTTCCCGTGAGCGCGTGACTCTTCGTGCTGGTCAAGTTCTTGTCGTTGATCCGGTCGAGAGCGCGATCCCTGAACCGCTTGAAGTCGATTTGGATCGACTGATTGAATCCGCTCACTTGCTGTCGGCGCGCGGCCTCGAGTCGCTGCCAACTCAGGATCTTGTAAGCCGAGCGGTCGAAGCACAGGAGCGCGAGCAACGTTCCATGGACCGAGGAGAGGGTAGGGGAAGTGGGCCAACGGATGATTCTGGAGCGTTCGGTGCTTCGGGTGATCCAGCAGAAGATCGCACCGAGGAAGTCGTTCATCGCGAACTCGCAGACGAGATCGACGACCTGGATGGCGATGGTGAACCTGATGATGACTTCATGGATGACCTCGACGGCGAAGATGATGATGACTTGGACGACGACGATGGCGAAGATGAAGACGCCGATCCGGGTGATGACGATGCTCCTGAGGATGACGGGCCACCAGCGGACGATGGTGCTCCCACTGAATAAACAGCGGTTACTTGGCCAGTTCAGCAGCGGTTCTCCGCCACTCAGCCGACTCCGGTGAGTCCGGCAGCAGTTTCAGCGTCTCCAGAGCTTCGGAGGCGCTCACCCTGGATTGATCTGGTTTCCTACTTCTGAGTAATGCAGCAGAAAGGCGCACCTGTGCGGCTGCGAGTTCTCGTTCGGTTCCTCGCATCGTTTTGAAGATGCTTATCGCCCTCGCAAACCCATCGGTGGATGCTGCGGCATCTCCCGCCATTTCATGTGATGCTGCTACGTGCAACCAACCGAAGCCCAAGCCGAGCTTCCACTCGCGGTTTGCTGGATCGTGCTCGTGCAAGCGAGCAAAAAGCACCTGTTCTTGTTGGGCATGGGTCATGATCACTGCGTGATCCGCTTTGGTCTTGAGAAGGGCTGCACAAAGTCTGCCATGAAGGGTGGCCATCGCGGCTTGCAAATGCCTGTCCTCGGCATGCAGAGGTTCCTCCGCCATTGCTGCTAAGCCTTCGTTGAACCGGGCAGATGCTGTAGCATAATCACCCGCAGATTCTGCCAGCGTTCCAAGTCTCTCGAGGTAGATGGCGCGTTTGCGATGAGACGTTTGGAGTCGCAGTCCAGCCTCGAAGTGTCTGCGGGCTTCATCGAAGTGCTGTTCTTTGAGTTCTAGATCTCCAAGGCGCTCATGAGCAAGAGCCAAATCTTTTTCCCATGCCCCTTTTTCACCGGTGAGGTGGCCTAGAACCCTACTGGTTTCTTCATAGTGCTTTCGCGCTTCGGTAGTGCGCCCGAGTTGCTCGAGAGCAATCCCCAAACGCTCATGCGCGAGCGCGAGATCATGAAGTCTCGGAAGTTCTTTTGGTTCAGCGATGGCCCGCTCAGCAATGAGTTTGAGCGATGCATCGAACTGAGCCAAAGCAGACTCTGTTTCCCCTAGTGACAGGAAGATATTGCCCCGGTTCTGATGCATGGCAGCGCGATTGCGGCGCTGTAGGTCGTTATCGCTGCTCTGCGGGAGTGACTGAAAATACGCTTCTGCACTGTCTGATACTCGCGCCAGTAAGCTCGTGAGTCCATGCGGCTCCAATTGATCCCGAAGATCATAAAGCATGTCAGCGATGAGTGTCTCTCCTCGCGCCCGTGCAGCATCAGCCACATTACGTGCGGTCGCTTCGGCAGTTCTGGCCTGGATAGCTTCGTCTCTTGCACGCTCGGCCTCTTGTCGCGACTTCACTGCGGCATCTCGTGAAAGAGATGCCTCTATCGCGCTTTTTTCAGCGGCGACTTTAGCAGCGTCCGCCCGTGCGCGTTCCTCCGCCTCTCTCTTATAGGCACTCAGCGCCACAATGAGACCAGAAACAAGGCCCAAGAGCATCACTGAAGCGGCGGTCACTGCGATCCGGTGCCGTTTGAGCCATTTCTTCAGCAAGTAAAGGCCAGCCGGAGGCCTAGCTGTGATTGGTTCATCATGCAAAAACCGGTGCAAGTCATCTGCTAAGGCCGCAGCACTGGTATACCGGCGATTGGGGTCTTTCTCCATCGCCCGCTGGATAATCCAATCGAGTTCACCCTGGATCAGCGAGGAATCGCACGTGACCGAGTTGTTCTGCTTTGCTCGCGTGCTGGCTAAGGGAGGGTCAACTTCAAGAATCTGTCGTGCAATCTCCTCAAAGTGGGCGCGCTTCACCACATCATCAGGCAATGGCAGCTTCCCAGAGACCAACTCATAGAGAATCACCCCCAGCGTGTAGACGTCAGAGCGTGTATCAATGTCGTTTTGACCTCCCGTTGCTTGTTCGGGACTCATGTAGGGATATGTTCCTGATGGCCGCTCGCCGATTCTTGTCCGCATGGCATCTGATTCCGCCTCACCATCGCCACTCAGAACACGAGCGATGCCGAAGTCGATAATCTTTGGCACGGGCCGCCCATCAACCTCAGCAATGAGGATGTTGGAAGGCTTCAAATCACGATGAACAACTCCCTTTTGGTGGGCGTGCTGAACAGCTTCACAAATAGTCGTGAAGAGCTCCAATCGAGTGTCCAAATCCAATCCCTTCTCTTGGCAGTACGAAGTCAGTGGCTGCCCAGAGACGTACTCCATCACAAAGTAGGGGATCCCCTCTTCAGTGTTGCCTGCATCCAATAGAGTGGCGATGTGGGGATGCTGCATCCTCGCCAATGACCTTCTTTCCTGATGAAATCGGTCAACGATGTCTCTGCGCGAGTGAAACCCTGTCCGAATCAACTTCAACGCAACTGTCCGCTTCACTGGCTGAAGTTGTTCTGCTCGGAACACGACTCCTAGGCCACCCTCGCCAACTTTCTGTCGGAGTTCATAGTTGCCCAACACATCACCCGCAGTCAGGCCATCATCAGACAAGCCGAGATCAAACAGCGCTTGGCCATCGTCCAACCATGAATGCGTAGTTTGATTCATTGTGTTAGCGACTTAGTGCTGCTCGTAGGGCGACTAGTTCTTCGTCGATGGCTTTCCCGTCATGCTCGTGGAGAGTATCAGCAACGGTTTGGCGAAGAAGGTCGCGAAACCTCAGACGCAGTCTCCGAACGGCCTGCCGCAGTGCTTCGAGATTCATTCCGATGGATTTTGTGAGCTGCTCATAGGACTCCACATCACCCGAACCAGTGATTAACGGACTAACCGCGGCAAACAGGTCAGCCTTGCCTGATGCAGCACATTCGCGCTCTAGCGCATTCCCGGCTTGATCCAAAACAGATCGTGCCCAGGCACGGTCAAAACTCTCATCTACAGACTGCTTGTCCGGAATCGACTCATGCAGAAAGCGCTGTTCGCCAATTTCAAAGTCGAGGGATAAAACTTCCACGTCGCCTCCGCGCTTTTGAGCTTGTGCCCGATCCCATTCGTCCGCCATGTGCCTAGTGAAGGCGGTCAGCAGAAACGAGCGCATTTTGCCCTCCGTTTCACGTGCGTTGGCAAAGAGTCCTCCACCCAAGATGCGCGCAAAGAAGCTCTGAGTAAGGTCTTGCGCATCCGCTACACTTTGGCCCTTTCTTCTAGCGAACGAGTAGATCGGATACCAATAGGCAGCGCAAAGATCGCCGAGAGCACGTTGCCCCTCGGGGGAAGTTGGGTCCCGCCGTAGCATCGACACGCAACTCCAGCGCGTGGCAGGAAACATGCCGGAGCGTGCTTGAGAGAGGCTGGCTTCCACAGGGGATGTCATCTTGGGCCTACACACAACGCCATCCGGGCCACCGTGCAACGTCCGAAAAATGGGCATTGGGAAGAAAAGTTCACTTTCTTTGTCACACGGCCTCTAGCGTTCCCGAACTGACCCATAGAACGAGTCTGGCACTCCGCCTGCCGTCCTGATCCAACTCAGATTGACCCATTAACCTATGAAAACGAAAACTCTGTTTACCCTACTTGCACTTGGGGGCGCGACTTGCCTCCAAAGTGCCGAAACCCGCATCGTGGGTGGCACCAATACCACTGCTGGAGCTTACCCATTCATGACGGCCCTAGTCGAGAAGGGCGCATCACCCTCCAACGGGCAGTTCTGCGGTGCTGCCTTAGTAGCGCCTCAATGGGTGCTCACCGCAGGTCACTGCATGGAAGGGACTCCAGCATCATCTGTGGAGGTTTGGATTGGGGGGCGGGATCTGCGCAATACAGCTGAGGGAGTTCGGGTAGCTGTGTCGCAAGTCATCATGCATCCCAACTACGGCGAGAACAGTCAGGGAGCCTTGGTTTACGATTTTTGCCTTCTCAAGCTTGCTCGCGCCGTTACAGAGCGTTCGACCTTACCATTGGTGGAAACTTCGGCTCAAGTGGCAGCCGGCATCACTTCACGTGCAGTGGGCTGGGGTGCAACGTCTGAAGGTGGATCGGGGTCTCAGATCCTTCGGCAGGTGGATTTGCCACTCGTCTCGCTGGCGATAGCGGGGCAGACAGTCCCTGGCCTTGGAGCATCTCACCTAGCGGCAGGTCGCGTATCTGGTGGAATCGACACCTGCCAAGGCGACAGCGGTGGGCCGCTACTGGTCAAAAATGCAGCCGGCCAGTGGCTCCACGGCGGAACCGTAAGTTTTGGTAATGGGTGTGCCCGCCCAGGAGAGTACGGCATCTACGGCAACACTATCTCGGTGAAGTCGTGGCTGCAAAACTACATCGGTGGCGGCGGAACGACACCAACCGATGATCACAGCAATACAACGACCAACGCGAGCACACTAGCTATCAATGGCAGCGCCACTGGCCAACTCGAAGTCGGCAGTGACAAAGACGTCTTTAGAGTTCAAGCGCTGAATGCAGGTACACTGGTAATCACCTCCAGCGGCAGCACCGATGTCGTCGGTGAACTACTAAACTCTGCAGGAACGCTACTCTCCTCAGACGACAACGGCGCTGGTGGAGTCAATTTCCGCCTGACACGCACGCTCACTGCCGGAGCCACATTCTTTGTGAGAGTCAGCGGAAAGACGGCAAGCACCACTGGGGGCTACGGAGTGAGTGCAGTCCTAACCAGTGCGCCAACAAATGGTGAGATCGATGTCATGAACGGCACGGTTGCACTTGCTCATAATGCGAGCAGCCTCGACTACGGAACACGAACGGTGAACGGGACAGCCCTGACAAAAACAATCACCATCTACAATCGTGGCCAAGGTGCCCTTGCCATAAATAGTGCCAGCATCAGTCCTGCTGGAAGCTTCACGGTCAACACGCAGCCCGCCAAAAGCTTAGCTGCTGGTGGGAAAACGAGCTTCATCGTTGGCTTTAAGGCCCAGCAGTCCGGCCCCATCTCTGCCACGCTCAGCATCTCAAACAATGACACGGACGAGAATCCATATCTTGTTACACTCACTGGAGCAGGCGAGGGAGGTAGCACCAGCGGTGACCATGGCAACACACTCGCAACAGCTTCAGTCGTAGCCTTTCCCAGCACCACACCCGCCAGCATCGCTTCTGGCACGGATGTGGACGTATTTAAGTTCACACTCACGAGTTCCAGGTCAGTGACCCTAAAAACGACAGGCGCACTGGACACCTACGGTACGCTTTACAACGGCTCAGGCGCCTATCTCACCGAAGCCGACGACACCACCACCGACTACAACTTTCGGATTACAAGAACATTGGCCGCAGGGACCTACTACCTCGTCGTGGAAGGTTACGACGCCTCTGAAATCGGCGCTTACAGCCTCGTGATTCAATAGCCCAAACTCTAGCATTCAACTCAAGCTACAAGTCATCATGAACTCCAAGCCCATGACCATCGCTGCCACCAGCTTCGTGCTGGTGGCAGCACTCGCTGCAGTTGGCGGATACTATTTGGCCAACACGAGTGCACCAGCAGTCATTAGTCGACAAAGTATGTCCCCGTCTCCTGCGGCTTCCGGCCAGACAAAGAGACAGACTGCAATGACGGCTGAGAGTCCTGTTAAGATCGGCCACACCCAACTAACAACCGAAGCTCCACCACTCAAGATCGACCCAATCGTCCAGAAGGCTAGCCAACTAGCTGATGAAAACAGTGCTCCGGCCACTCACGAACTCATCGCCCTGATCAAGAACACTCCAGAATGGGGCAAACGCGCTTCGTTAGCCAAGCACCTCCGTCAATTGTCCGATCCATCTACACTGGAAGCCCTTTTACCAGCACTGATGGAAAACTACGGAAGGGGTAACACCATCTTCAATGAGATATCCGATGCAATCGCGCGCATGGCACAGCCGGACACCGTGGAAGCTTTGGAAATGATGCACTGGCAAGCCTCTGTCCACGCTGGCCAAGGTCACAAAGTGCTGCGAACAGTCGCTTCTGTCTGCAATCCGCCAGCAAAACGTGCACTAGCCCGCCTTGCCCAACACGCCGAAAGCCCAGCCCTGGCCGCAGCTGCAGAAGAAGCGCTCAAGACTCTCGGACAGCGGTAGATGTGTCGCCGAGTGAAATGACCCAGGCTTACTCGATTTTGTGATCACCATGATTCAAGCGATACCCGTGGGCGTTGCTTGGCCAGGTGGCTAGAAAGAGCAGGGTGCCGAGGACGCTGGCTACGACAATGGTCATAAGGCCGGTGTTCCAACCGTAGGTTTCTACTACCTTGCCGAGTCCCCATCCCGTGTAGATGGTGCTGAAGTAGCCGATTAAGCCAGTGAAACCTGCCGCAGTAGCGGCTCCTCGTTTGGTTGCGAGATTTGCTACTGCGATTCCAATTAAGGCCTGAGGGCCGTAAATGAAGAACCCTGCAACACAAAGGAGTATCGTGTTAAGCGCTCTCGAGTCTGGGTTAAGTTGCCAGAGTGCGAGCATGGCTAGGCCCGCACCAGCCATGTAGAAAACACAGGTTCGCGCTCCGCGTCCGCCGAACACCTTGTCAGTAACCCAGCCTGCGAGGAGCATACCCAGGACGCCTGAACCCTCAAATGCAGCCATCATCCAGCCAGCGAGCTTGAGTTCGATATGCTTGGCTTCGTTCAAGAAAGTGGGACCCCAATCGAGCACTCCGTAGCGCACGATGTAGACAAAAAAGTTGGCCAGGGCGAGTAGCCAGATATATCGGTTGCCGAACACTGATGTGCGCAGAAAATGACGATGGTCGGCACTGTTGCTGTCCGGTGGCGAGGCTCCCTCTGTTCCTTTCACTTCAGGAAGTCCGAGCGACGGAGGAGTGTCACGAAGTGTCATCCAGAGCACAAAACTGCCCATAATGGCGAGGACCGCAGGTACGCTGAAACACAGTTGCCAACTGTGCATTGCGAGGTAGCCGCAAAGGATAGCCACAAGGCCCGCGCCGATGCTGTGTGATGTGTTCCATATGGATTGTTTTGTGGCCAGCTCACGTGGCTCAAACCAATGGGCCATCAGTCTGGCACATGGAGGGAATCCCATACCTTGCACCCATCCGTTAAGCATCCAGAAGACCCCCATGCTGAGCACGGATGCGCTCCAACCGAATCCCAGATTCATCAACGCGCAAAGAATCAGGCCCGAAACCATGAGCATGCGTGCATTGGTCCTATCGGCCAGAGCTCCATTTACAAATCGTGAGACTCCATAAATGACCCCATGCAGTGTCAGGAAGAGTCCAAGGTCTGATTTGGTGATTCCCATGTCTTTACCAAGTCCAGGCATTGCGAAGCTAATGTTCTTCCTGACGAAGTAGAACAGAATGTAACCCAGCATGGTGGATAGCAGGATGCGCATCTGCCACCGTTTAAAGGCAGCGTGCACTTCCTCGGGCGTGCCTTTCATGGCAGGTGCGGGCGCGGGTGGAGCAAAAAGAGAGAGTAGTGAGTTCATGCAGCAAAGAGTCGATCAAGAGCTTGGTTCAGAAGACCTGTACGCATAGCGAGATCCAAGACGGTGAATCTTCGGCGAATGAAAAACGCTAAGCGGTAGGTTGCGCGCAGTCTTTCTCTTGAGATGCCAATCTCTTGGGGGGTAGTTGGTGCCCCAGCTGCCTTAAGTCGCGCCCTGAGAGTTTCTAGCGGGACGAGTTGATCTCTGAGTTGTTGCTGCAGCTCTGGCCAGACTTCCATCAACTGCTGAAGTTGTGTCCGCAGTGCGCCAGGGGATGAATGCTTTGCGGTGAGTTCTCGCTGGGCAACTGTTCCAAGTTCGTCGTCGTTGAGCTCGGCTTTGGCTTGATGAATCCAGTCATCAAGATTTGGCCAATCGTGAACACACTTCTCAATATCAAGGCTGCCGAGATTCATATCTAGCAGCGCTTCGTAAAGAGCTGTGATTGCTAGTGTGCCAATAGCCACTTTTGCGCCGTGGGAAGGGGCTTTTCCATTGTGCGTGTGATGCTGCATGTCCCAAAGATGGCTGAACTGGTGCTCAGCACCTGATGCAGGTCGGCTAGTGCGGGTAGCCTGCATCGCAAAACCTCCGAGCATCAAGCCTTCAACGAGACTTCTGTAGTCGTTTGGGTCACGAAGTGCATCGTGAAGGCGGCCCTGAACTACGTTCCACGCCATCGAATCGATTCGTTCAACATCAAGGGCATCTGCGATGATCCAGTCTGCTCCGGCGGTTACTTTTGCAAAAAGGTCCGCATAGCCCCACCCCCGCATTTCAGTTGGTGCAGAGCGCATAACATCGAGGTCAGCGACAACTGCAACTGGAGCAGGGCAATCAAATGTCTGCTTTGATCCCCTGTCAGTAATCGATGCGCCAAACGCAGTGTAGCCATCCATCGAGGCCGCTGTTGCGACACAGAGGTACTGGCGAGATTGCCGGTGCGCTGCGAGTTTTGTTAGGTCATTGATCGTTCCTGATCCTACGGCGATCGCGATTGCGTTGTTGTTGGTCAAGGCCGCCTCAACTTGATTCACGAATCGAGTCTCAGCGTATAGTTGAGGGTCCGTGAGAATGAATGGATCTAATGCTGGAATCGCTGCTGACTTAAGGCGGCTCTGAACGAACTCACCAGCAACTCGAAATGTATTCGGGTCAGCTATGATCCGCGCGGGTCGCCCAGGGAACACATAGGAAAAAAGTGGCGCGACCTGCTCTAAAGCATTGTCATCAATGACAAGGTGCTTTGTCTCCCTTGCTGTCGCCAGTGCCTCTTCGATTGTAAGTGGGGAAGTCGGCGGCATCACTTTTTGGTGCTGTAGTAGGCAGAGACAGCCTCTTTTGTGACTTCTGGGTGGTCTGTGGCGAATGAGGCAAACCCAAGATCGAGGAGAGTTTTGTAAATCGAAGGGTCTTTGGCACCGTAAGGAAGCGTTTGGAACACGATGCCACGAGGTCCGAGATCTTCTGCCACCTCGATCAGGAAGGCGCGAGACGGCGTGAATGGCTCCCCTGTTTGAATGTCCTTGGCTTCTGGATCTCCGGGAAGACGAACGTGTATTTGCAACTGCGTGATGCCATTGAAGCCCGACTCTTTGAGTAGTTGGAAGCGCTCGCGTTTTGTCTTCTCAGTACCGCTCATCCAAAGCAAGGTTTGGGCATCGGAAACAAGGTGTTGCCATGCGAGCAGCGTTTCGTGCTTCGGGGCTGCGAGAATAACTTGAGAACCCACTCCAGAAGTGCGCACTTCCTCTGCGAGTTGCTTCAAATCCACTTGTTTGATGTCCAGGTAAAGCCGTCGTTCAGGTTTTCCATGCATGGCGGCAAATACGTCTCGAATGCGTGGGATTTGATGTCCTGTGAACTCAAGCCCCTTCCACGCGCCCACGTCCAGTGATTGCAACTCGGTGAAGGTGAGGTCTTTGATGAGTTTGTCCTTCCATTTGCTCGGCAGATCCTTGACGACACGCGCGAGATCCTTGTCGTGGAAGGCGATGATGACTCCGTCCTTGGTGGTGTTCACATCCGCCTCGGGAATGGTGTGAAGCTGCCAACCCAGTGTGAACGCCTCAATGGTATTATCAGTCGAAAGTTCGCCAGCTCCACGGTGACTTTGAATAATGAAATCCTGTAGTTCACAATGTTGTGTGACATTCCATCTCGACCGCATGGGTTCAGTGCCGTGGAGCCAGGTCGCCACGATCAGCAGGGTTAGGATTGTGTTAGTTCTCATGATAAGGAAAGCAATGCGGAGGCACATGTGTCGTCAACGACCAGCGACTTGACCAAGCCTCCGCGTATCGCTGCAAGTAATGCAGGTGCGCGATCACTGCCCGACACGACAGCGATGACCTGCGGCACCTTTTTCAATTGGTCCAGGCTCATGCTAATGACTCTATCCCGCCATGGAGTCACACATTCCCGGCCTCGATGGTCAAAGAAACGGCCAAATATCTCACCTACAGCTCCTGCGGTAGCAAGTAAGGCGAGGTTGCTTGGCGAAAGCACTCCTCTCTCGACGAAAACGGAGTTCCTCAATGTTCCAATCCCAATGAGAGCGACATCAACCGACTTAAACTGCTGCCAAACAGTCTTGAGTTGGTCGAGGCCAAGGAATGCGTCTCGCGTCTGCTTATCTGGTACAAAGGCAGGAGTGTTTATCGTCACAAAGCGTGCTGCGAGCCGCTTGGCCACTGTTCTGCCGAGTTCTAGGGCATCGACATCGGTTACGGTGGAGTCAATGCTTCCCATGGCCTGGATGACGGTAAGCTGAGACTCACTGGCCTGTGGGAGCATCGATACGAGTTCGCGCATCGTTCTTCCACCTGCTATCGCAACAGTGGACTCTGCGGGAATCAAAGTTCTGACAAACTCTGCCCCAAAGTGGCCAGTGACACGCCTGATATCTTCTGCGGTGCTGCCATTTAGGGTCTTGATTACGGCCACGGATTGCAACCGAAACTGCTCTTTCAATTGTCGTTCGAGGCCTACGTCCCTCGGCTCATACTCGGCAACGGAAATACGGACGATTCCCCGTTCACGTGCAGTGGAGAGTAAGCGGGAGACTTTGGCTTGAGAAACCCTTACAAAACGAGCTACGTCGGCTTGGCCAAGTCCGTCCAGGTAGTAGAGCCGAGCGGCAAGCCGCAACTGGTCATCGCTAAAGGCCGCACTCATGAGCTTGCGACATAGCGATGCAGTTCACTTTCTCGTTGTTGTTCCGTCCATCCAAGGGCCGATGCCATCCAATGGGAAGCCTGTTCTGCGAGTGTAACTGCGTTTCTGTGGTAATAATGCCAACTCGATCTGCGGATCATAACGTCTTCCAGATGTTGAGCCCACTCGTTTTGGCAAAAATGCCTGACCGCGTCTTCACAGAACGTGGGAGGAATCAAACTACTGTACTGCGGATCATCGACTATTCTTTGCTCTGCTGTTTCGCATGGGCTCGCACGCAGTTCTGCACCGCGAACGAGTTGATCCACTGTTTGCTCAGCCATGAGTCTACATGTGGTCAGTTTTCCGCCTGCAACGTCCCACCAGTTGGGTTCGGGACTTTTGATTTCATGTGAACGAGAGATGTCCGACGGGCGACCTTTTGGATCAGCAATCAGCGGTCGCAATCCGGCCCAAGTGCTGATGACGTCTGATGCCTGAAGTTGGGCCTGCGGAAAGTGCGCATTTGTAATGCCGAGCACATACTGAACATCGGTGTCGTCAGCGCACACTTTGTCGAGCGATCCGTTGAAGTCGGTGTCTGTGGTGCCAACGATCGTTCGCTCACCCCAAGGGATAGCGAACAGGATGCGAGCCCCTTCGGTCATGACCACTGTGTCAGTGACGGGAAGGCGCGAGTGATCGACCACCAGATGGATACCCTTGGTAAGGCGCAATTTGACGGCGCTATGGGGCAGTCCGTGTGCCCATGGCCCAGTGGCGTTAACGACTGTTCGTGTGCGAATCAAGACAGGTGTGTCTGCCTCCACTTGGCACTCCCAGATCTCCGCCCGATGTGCATTGGCAAATCTTGCGCGATTCAGAACTAATGCCCCATGTCGAGCGGCCGAACGGAGAGTGTCGATTACCAAGCGTGCATCATTGGTAAAGCCATCAAAGTAGCGGACCGCTCCTTTCAGACCGTCCGGATTGAGACCGGGAACTGATCGTAGAGTCTCAGCGACATCAAGCCAACTGGAGTGCCCAAGATTGCGTCCACCGCAGAGCAGATCATAGATCTTTACGCCAATCATGAGTTGCCACAGTTTCCATTTCGGATTTTGGCGATAAGTCGGAAAAACGAACGGCAATGGCCCAGCCAGATGAGGTGCAATGCGGTGAAGAACTGTCTTCTCAACGCTCGCCTCATGCACCAATCCCACGCGTCCTTGGGCCAGGTAGCGTATGCCACCGTGAAGCAGCCTGCTAGACCGGGAACTTGTCCCAAATGCAAAGTCATGCTGTTCAATTAGTCCGACTTTCAAGCCGCGCATCGCAGCATCACGCGCGACACTTGAGCCAACAATGCCACCACCTATCACGAGGACATCTAGGACCTCCGATTGTAGCTGTGTGATAATGGCTGTCCGAGTCATGATTGTAAAAGTTGGCCCAGTGACTCTAAATCATTCACAACGATGTCAGGTTGGTTGGAGGCAGCGTCCACATCGCGCTGAGTTGCCTCGCCAGTGAGCACGAGTATTCCAAGCGCGCCTGCACGTCGTGCCATCTCGATATCGGTGTAGATGCGGTCTCCGACCATGGCCATTTCGTGGGGTGAAAGACTGTGACGGCTGGCTAGGCCCAGCAACATTCGTGGATCAGGCTTGCCAGGCACTGCAATGGGTCGAACACCAGTAGCCGCAGTGAGCGCTGCACAAATCGAGCCGCAATCGACAATGACAGTGGGTTGGTCGGTTGGGCAGACAAAATCAGGGTGCGTGGCAAAGAATGGTTTCCCTTGCTTGATCCAGTAAGCGGCTCGGCAAAGAGATGCAAAAGTGAGGCTCATATCAAATGCCACAAGCACGGCATCTGGCTCATCTTGAGGATCGTCTGCGGTGAGTTGAAAACCGGCGGCTTGGACTTCAGCGGTAAGGCTAGGCGTGGCTATCAAGAACAAGCGATGGAGGCCAGCATGCTCGGACTTGAGATACTCGAAGGTTGCGTGGGCCGACGTGTAAATCTGTTCACGCCGTGCGCTCACGCCCAGCGAGTCAAGATGGGCTTTGTAATCATCGAGTGACTTGGAGCAATTGTTGGTGAGGAACGAGTAGCTGATTCCAAGCTGATCGAGCAATCGGAGGAAAGGATTTGTGAACGGGAATAGAGTGCCGCCGCGATAGATCGTCCCGTCCATATCGAGGGCGAGGTGTCGAATGTTGGTAAGGCGTTGATCCATCTGGGCAACACCCTGGTCGGAACAAGTATCTTGTAAATGTATTCTATGCAGAATAAATATTCACTCCGTTTTAGTGGCATCAATCCACCTTACCGAACATCGTAGACACCATGAGCTTGGACCCCTCAATCGCAGCAGATATGAAGAAGCTGGACGCCCTATTGCGCGGCCATGTTGCGCCGCGTTTGGGCCGGAAAAAAGCCGAAGCGCGCATTTTGAACCTCGCTTGTGGGCGTTGCGATGAAGCAGATACCTTGGTCTCTGCCATCAAGGCTGGGACAGAAGCAGATCAGGTGAAGTTGGTTGGCGCTGACATTCGGATTCGCGAGATCCTTCAAGCAAGGGAGCGAACTTCAAAGCTGGGAGCCGAGTTTTTGCTTGAAGATGCAAGGCAGTTGGGCGCGCATAAGGAACTGGGTGAGTTTGATCTCGTGTTCATGAGACACCAAAACTTCTGGCACGGGTCTGAGGTGTGGAAGGAGATTTTTGACACCGGACTGGCCAAACTGAGTGATGATGGTCTGCTCGTCATCACTAGCTATTTTGACAAAGAACATCAGCTTGCGATTGATGCCCTGACCGATTTGGGTGCAGAGTTGGTTGAGACCAAACAGAATGAGCTATCTCGCGGACTCAGTGATGCTCCGGGGAAGAGCGTCGACCGACATCTCGCGATTTTTCGCAAGCCTAAGTAGGGAGTTAGGCTGAGAGTGCAGGAATGGATGTTTCGTCCACTCCTGGCTCTATTTCCAAGTTGTCGACGAGGCGCATGGCCATCATGGGGTCCACAAAATGCCACTCGGCTAATTGAGTTGCCTTGGTTACCCAGCCGAACGCTTGGTGGTAAAGGTCAAGGTAGTTGTCGATGAAGGGTGATACGGTCTCGAGCAGTTTGCGCCCGACTTCCTGGCCTGCTAACTTATGATCGGTGCCACTTATTGACTTCGCACACGAGACAGCAAGCTCATCTGCGGTGAACTTTGTCATCCCGAGGTGGTCTGCGAGAGTCATGCGTTGCCCATCAATGGTCGCGAAAGGATACGGCCAATCATGTAGTGCGGAAGTGACTCTCGCTAAGTGCTGCATAATGCGCGGCACGAGAGTTTTGACGGTCATAAGAAAAGCTGCGGACTCTACCCGACCGGAAACTTCGGCTCCGAGTGCGTTGAACGCGTGGTAGGCGGTGATGAGATCTCGCAAGGCTGGGAGATTAAGCCCAAGTGCCTCATAGATCAGCACCCAGTGTGGAAGTGTTTTGCGAATGCTCGAAATCTTGTCGGGAAGCTCCGACTCGGGAGTGCGCCAGAGCAACTCTAGGCAGCATGCCATCAGTGTTTCCAGTCGAGATTCAAAATCTTTCAGCACGCCTTCGAGATTCTCCATGACGTCCATCTGTCTTTGGAGTTCTTCACGCAGCCCTTCCGTCGTGCCGGAGGCAAATTGCTGACGGTGAATAGTCATGCCTGCATTCAGGAGAGCAAGCGCGGCTTCTATGGCCCTAACCAGTCTCCACGTTCTCGACCATTCTGAGAGAGAGGTGGTCAAGCGATCGCCGTACTTTGCAAGCCAACTGCGACAGTCCCGGAGTTCGCGTTTGAGGGTCGCATCGTCGGAATCATTGTGCCGTTCTCTGGTAAGGCCACAAAATGCTCGCTCAGGATGCGCAAGGCCTTTGAGGTATCGGTTCATCGTGGTCACCAGTTCGTTAGAGTCACGCCCTGCATGAAGACACTCGTCGACATTGATCATCTTTATCTGCGACAAGACGAGACCCCAGTCGTTCTGGTAGTGAAAGTGCGTTGCTCGTCTGGCTTGTTCGTGAAAACTGACCACACACTGAGTTGCAGATCCGCTGAAATCAAACACACCGCTGTCTGATGCCTCCCTTGCGGTTTGGACGCGAAACAGATCGTCTGGTGCAAGACGTAGCCAGTGGTTTCTCACCCCAGTCACGAGCGCGGAGACGTCAGAGAGGTGATAGCGTCTTCCGATGAGGAGCGGAATGTTGTCGGGCAACTCGGTCACTGCTAGTGGATCTTCGGGCTGGTGGTAATGATCCTCGCACTGCTGCCGGAAAGCGCTGAGCCTTGCACGCAGAGTGAGGGCATCTGCATATTGAGGCCCACCGATCAAGGCGGTGGCGCATTTATCGGATGCACTCACCTGTGCATGAACCACTGGTTTGTAGGCCAGCGTGAAGAGGCTGTGCAACAATCTCATCGGTAGAGATGCGATCATCACCGAAAGCCACATGGGTATCCGACTGAGGCGCTGAATAGGCCTCCCCTTACGACTTGAGAAAGTTTTCAACCACGGGTCGTGTCGGACTCGAAGCAGAAACCAATGGTCAGTCCAATTCATCACGCGGAAGGCTCTCGCCCCGCGCCCTGTGGCGAGGAAAGCTAGCTCATGGGCCAATAACCCAGCAAATTGGTTCATGCTGAGTGCCACTGGTGTCGAAAGACCGATGCGTAGATGGCCTGGAGTCGCGGCAAGTTCTGCTGAGGAATCAACGATGATGCTTGCCGGTGGTGTGGCTCCAACGCGTGTCGACAAATCCTTCATCAGCGCGTGGATGTGAGGTTGATCCGCTGTGAGCAACTCCTGACGCGTTTGCGACTTTACCGCGGGCGTAAGCATCTGCCGGAAAAGGAGAATGCAGAACCAAAGCTCTACCGCCATGGCTGCAAATGCTGCAACGTTCTGCCATCGAAAGCCCTGATCAAAAACCATGCTCGAAACGAGCACATGCCCGTGCCAGAGAGCTGCTAATGAGGCTGCGATCACGACAGCCAAGAAGCCCAGTAGACAGATTATGCCGTATACCGCTGCAAACCCAGTCATGAGGGCCAGTGGGCCGGTAGAGGGTACGTCAAGTCTGGTCGGCTGGCTAGGGGCCGTCGTTTGTGGACTTGAGGGAGAGGGGGACATTCGGGAACCGCTATTTTATAATTACCATAACTTAAAATCAAACTGAAATCTGACCTTCAGGGCGCTTGATCTCTAAAACTTCGGTGACAACCAGCCGCTCTCCGCTCTACGTTTGGGCATGATGCGAGTGAAAATTGGCGAGCTGAAGGATCAACTCTCCCACTATCTGCGGCTGATTCGTGAAACCAGCCAGGACGTGGAAGTGTGTGTCAGGGATGAGCCTGTAGCATTGCTCCAGTCCATTGATCGGGCTGTTAGGACACCCCAGGAGGTGGTTGTGGCTCGGTTGCGGTCCCGTTTGATGAACCAGGGCCTGATTTGGGCTGAAGGTAATCACGGTGAGGACAGGCTCCCTAGCATTGTCGCTAGCCAAGCAGGAGACGGTCAACTAGGGCTTTAGTATGGACCAGAAGACACCAATTGAGACTTTCTGGGACCCGAGTGCGATTCTCGCGCTGCTTCTTTTGGGGCCTAACACCAATGCTGCTGAAACGGCTTGGAGCACGTCAGATCGTGCATGGATGTGGAAGTGGACCCGGCTGGAAGTAGAGGCAGCGCTAAGTCATCGCCGTGCTCCTCCGGAAGCATGGACCGCCTGGCGTAGGTTGCAGGCTGCCGTGCAGATTGTGGACCTTGTTCCAGACGAGTTCTCGGCTCTCTGCCAGTTTAACCGGACGGCCAAACTAGGTGCTTCAACTGCCAGTCAGTTGTTTGTATTTGATCGCACGTCTGCTGCCGTGACTTCGCTCAAGCTGGTCACGTTTGATCGGGAGACGCTTTTGGGTGCCGAGATGTTGTCTCTGCCGCTCATGTGATCGAATCGCTAAATCGTCTACGTTCTGCCTCGTCATCATGAGCGCTGCTGCACGACCCGCCCGGATTTTGAAAGATAAGCTGATTAAGGGCCAAACGGTCTTTGGCACCTTGATTCAGCATGCTGTTGTCCCAGCCATCGTCGATTTCATTCCTGACGGCTCCATAGACTTCGTCATCGTGACGGCGGAACACAATGCATTGGATATTGCGGATTTCGTTGGGCTTAGATACGCGTTAGCTAGTCGAGGAATCGCAACTCTTGCCCGCACTCACAGTCGGGATCCTGATGACGTAGCAAAAGTGTGTGATTCGTTTGATGGTGTGGTCATCCCGTATGCTGAAGATGTGGAGCAGATCAAGCGTCTGGCAGCTGCCGCAGTTTATCGCCCCCTGAAGGGTGCCGCCCTTGAGCGCGTGATCCGTGAAGGTAAATGGCCCAGTGAAAAAACTCGTGACTATGTCACCGAAGAGAAGTGCGCCGATACTCTATTCATTCCCATGATTGAGTCTGTGCCTGCACTGGGTCGCCTGGACGAGATTTGTTCCATTCCAGGAGTTAGTGCGTTGTTTATCGGCCCAAACGACCTGACGACCAACATGGGCATACCCAACGAGTATGATCACCCCGAGTTCATTTCCGCAGTGCGGAAGGTCATTGACGCAGCAGACAAAAAGCATATCCCGGCAGGATCGTGGTTTGGCAAGGTTGAGCAGCAGCAGCGAGCCATCCGACAGGGAGCGCGCTTCATCTGCCATTCCAACGACAGCAGTCTCCTCAAAGAAGCGTTGGCCGCTACATTTGGGGCGCTCAGAAACACGGGAGCTTGAGAATGCAGCAGGCTCTTGGTGCCCTTAAGCGCTGAGTACCTCGTCAACTTGACCCTTGTCTACGCCGCGGAGTTCCAGCACAC
This sequence comes from Verrucomicrobiaceae bacterium, assembly GCA_016795485.1. Taxonomy (GTDB): domain Bacteria; phylum Verrucomicrobiota; class Verrucomicrobiia; order Verrucomicrobiales; family Verrucomicrobiaceae; genus JAEUHM01. The sequence goes on from JAEUHM010000003.1 coordinate 85,961, forward strand.
GGACAATGGTATCTTCAATGAGGTTGTTTGGGCAGGATGCTCCTGCCGTTATGCCAATGGTCACTGAGTTCTCAGGCTGAAAAAGCTTGGTATATGAAGTGATCTCCTCCTTCTGGTGAAGATCAAAGTGGACAATCTTTTCCAAGTCACGGAGGCACTCCGCATTGCGAATGAAGAAGGTAGGTAGGTATTGTTCTCCAATCTCCACCAAGTGTGTGGTGTTAGAGGAGTTGTAGCCACCCACGACTAGCAGCAGATCCAAGGGCGTCTTCAGTAGGCCAAAAAGCGCATCCTGGCGCTCCTGCGTTGCTCCACAAATCGTGTCGAACACCTGGTAGTTCTTACCTCCTTCTTCAGGACCATCACGATCAATGATCGCCTGACGAATCCGCCTTTGAAAGTCCTCCGTCTCGCTCTTCAGCATGGTGGTTTGGTTGGCCACTCCCACGCGGCGCAAGTGCTGGTCCGGGTCAAAGTTGACTGAGTAGGCACCAGCAAACCGGTCCAAGAACGCCTGTTTGTCGCCACCGTTTCTGATGTAATCACAAACGTAGTCGACATCGTCTAAAGTAAGCACCACAAGGTAGTGGCCATCACCCTTATCACCCAGTGCGCGTGAGGAAGTCGCCCTGGTTTCTTCGTGAGCAGACTTGCCGTGAATGATGGATGTCACCCCCTCTTTGGCATATCCGCGCACTCGCTTCCATACCGACATCACGTCGCCACATGTGGTGTCCACAGTCAGACATCCGCGCTCACTGATGAGCTTCATCAGCTTCGTTTCTGCACCGAAAGCTGGAACGATCACCACGTCCTCACTCGAAAGCGTTGCGATGGTTTCTTCCTGCTGCTTCAGCGGGATGCTGATGATACCCATCTCAGAGAGTTGGCGATTGACCTCTGGATTGTGGATGATTTCTCCAAGAAGGTAAACTTTCCGCTCGGCAAACACCTTCCTGGCAGCGTAAGCGAGATCAATTGCTCGCTCCACGCCGTAACAAAACCCAAAGTCCTTGGCTAGCCGGAACGTCGTGTTGCCGACAGTGATGCTACCTCCGCCTTGGCGGATTTTCTCCACAATCTCAGACCGATAATGAGTCTCCACCTGAGCCTGGACGCGCTCCATGACCTCGGGAGTGCGGACGTTGACCTTGCGTGCGGTGGTTGGAGCGGCGCTCATGTCGGAAATCTGGGGCAGGGGAGGCTAGAAGTTGTAGAGCTTGCCGTTCCGGGCATCCGTGAACACCTGGGAGCTCAGCATGTAGCTATTGGGCGGATCGGGCATGTAAGTATCGTCAAGCAGCGGCATCTGAGCGCCGACCGTGGCATCTTCAGCGTGACTGCGAGCGACATGGACGGGGGTTCCCACGCTGACGAGATCAAACATCGCCTTGGCAGTGCGGATTGGGAGACGAACGCAGCCGTGGGTGCACGGATAAGGCTTCACGAAGCCCCAGTGCATCCCATACGATGCCGAGTGGAATGACATCCAATAAGTCATAGGATAGCCAGCTCCAGGGCTGCTCTGGCGGCGGCGATCAAATTGCTTGGACAGGATGCGGAAACTGCCCTGTGGGGTCGGGTCCGAAGCCGTTCCAACGGAGCACGGCGAGGCGAGCAGTACCGTGTTCCCCTCCATCACGTAGATACGCTGGGCACCCGTGCTGATCTTCACCCGCACCGCAGAGCGATTCGTCGGTTGCGTCACTTTGGGCGTGAATGTCGTCGAGTAGTTCCCAGACGTCTTCCGGGTGGCCGTGCAGCTTGCCAGGAGAGCCGTCAGGGCAGTGACGGTGAAGAGAATAATGCGGTGGCGATTCATGAGCGGGCAGTTAGCACAGCCATTCAGGCGCTGCCAGTCGCAACTTCATCTGAAAGCCGGACGAAAACGAACGTCTTATGCCGTCGTTGATATCGCTCTACTATTTTCCATGCGTTCCCTTCTGCTTCTCCTCGCCACCTCTGCGTTTGGCGCCCTCCCTTCTGAACCCGACTACTACGCGGTCACCACCTATGCTACCCCACCAGGAACGGCACTCGAGGTAGGCAGTATCGACCTCCTACCGGATGGACGATTGGCCCTGGGGACCAGGCGAGGCGAGATTTGGCTAGCCAATCCCAGGGAAGGGAACCAGTGCGACTATCAACTCTTCGCTTCGGGCCTTCATGAAGTTCTGGGGCTTGCGTGGAAAGACGGCTCCCTCTATGCCACCACCCGCTACGAGGTGACAAAAATCACTGACCAAGACGGTGACGGGCGCGCGGATGTGTTTGACTGCTTCTCCGACGGCTGGGGCGTCTCGGGCGACTATCACGAGTACGCCGTTGGCTCCCGCTTCGACAAGCGAGGCGATCTTTGGGTAACGCTGTGTCTCACCGGTTCATTTAGCAGCGCCGTGCCCTTTCGCGGTTGGGCCTTGCGCATCGGACCCGATGGTAAAATGACCCCCACATGCTCCGGCATTCGCTCTCCCGGCGGAGTAGGGTTTGATGCTGATGGCGAAGTCTACTATTGCGACAACCAAGGCCCTTGGCACGGCTCCTGCACCCTCCAGCACCTCGTGCCCGGCAGCTTTCAAGGTCACCCTGGAGGCAACCAATGGTACGAACTCGCTCCCAACATGGGCAAGCGCCCCGTGGACCCAGTACCCGAGGCATTCCAGAACGGCAGAAAGCGCGGTCAGCAGAATCCCGATGGCGATCACGACCGCATGGTCCTTGAGCGCAAGCGCATCAAAGAACTTCTGCCGCCCGCAGTATACCTCGTGCATGGCAAAATCGGCAACTCGGCCACCGCAATCGTTTGTGACGAGTCCATTGGCAAGTTTGGGCCATTTAACAAACAACTGTTCATCGCCGACCAGAGTCACAGCAACTTCAGCCGGGTCTACTTAGAGACCATCAATGGCATCAAGCAGGGCGTAGTGTTCCCATTCCGCTCTGGATTCAAAAGCGGACTGATCGGAGGTCGCATGACCCACGATGGCGTGCTCTACACCGGCGGAAGCGACCGCGGTTGGGGCGCTCGCGGCGGGCAGCCGTTCTGCTTTGAGAAACTAGAGTGGACTGGGAAAGTCCCCTTCGAGATGCATGAAGTTCATGCCGAACCTGATGGCTTCACCATCACGTTCACCCAGCCTGTGGACCCACAGACAGCCCGAACACCAGCAAGTTATAGCGTCCGAGCCTTCACGTATCCATATAGAGAGGAATACGGCGGTCCAGAGGTCGACGAGACGATGCTCGCCATCACCTCAGCCCAAGTCGCAGAAGACGCAAAGTCCGTGCGGCTTAAACTTGATCGCGTGATTCAAGGACACATCCACGAGCTACACCTAGACGGTCTAAAATCCACCACAGGCAACCCGCTGCTTCATTCCGTCGGCTACTACACCCTCAATGAGATTCCCGTGAAGTAGCAGCGCGACTCAACAACCAACCGCCCCCCGAAAGTGGCTGTCGTTGAACCCCTCGTGGCCCTCCGTGCCCTCCACGTATGGCCAGCACACAACGTCTCGTTCGCGAACAACAGTAAACGATACCCTGGACTTGACACAATGGGCGCATCGTCTACCCAGCCACCATGGGCTTGGACGGCGTTGAACTTGTCATTCGCTTCGAGGAGGAGTTCGGGATCGTCATCCCAGACTCGGCCGCCGAGACAATGTTCACCCCATCAGACGTTGTGAGCTTTGTGACGGATCAACTGCATACCAGTGGCAGTGCCATCACCAGAGCCCAAGTCGCTGATCGCGTGAGACAGATCGTTCTGGACCAGACCGGAATCGCTGAGGCAGTCTACAGCGAGGAGAAGCGTTTCATTGAAGACTTTGGTATCGACTGAAAATCACGAGCCGATCATTTACTCGGTGCCTTCTGGCAGACCGAGGCCTCCGTGCGCCCCACTTCTTCTTGCCCGATTCTGTAGGTTCAACGAAACTCGCCGCCCCTTGATGCCCATTCCTGACCTCGCTCCCCTGCTGAAGCAAACCTTCGGCTACGACACTTTCCGCCCGCTTCAGCGCGAGATCATGCATGCGACCTTGGCGGGCCGAGATGTCGTCGCGATCTTGCCCACCGGAGCAGGGAAGTCCCTCTGCTTTCAACTTCCAGCGCTCGCTCGGGAAGGCATCACCTTGGTTGTCTCACCCCTCATTGCCCTGATGAAGGACCAAGTCGATGCCCTGGTGGCCAGCGGGGTGCAGGCGACCTTTCTCAACTCTTCCTTGGAAGGAATCGAAGCCGCCCGCAGACGCAGTGGCCTGGAGCATGGCCAATACAAGCTCCTCTATGCCGCACCAGAGCGCGTGATGCAGCCAGACTTCATCACCGACCTCCAGCGATGGAACGTCACCGCCATCGCCGTGGATGAAGCGCACTGCATCAGCGAGTGGGGCCATGACTTCCGTCCGGAGTATCGCATGCTCTCCCAACTGCGAGATCATCTGCCCGGCGTGCCCTTCCTCGCACTCACCGCCACGGCTACGGAACAAGTGCGTGCAGACATCATACGCCAACTCCATCTGCGCCAGCCAGAAGTCTTCCTCGCCAGCTTCAATCGCCCCAACCTCAGCTACACCATCCTCCCCAAGGCAAAATCCACCAGTCAAGTCTATGACTTCGTCCGTCAGCGGCCAGACGAAGCCGGCATCGTCTACGTGCAATCGCGCAGAAGCGCCGAGTCCCTTGCAGCAGCGCTTTGTGCGGAGGGTGTCAAGGCCGTGGCCTACCATGCCGGACTTCAGCCCCACGAGCGCGCTGCCAATCAAGACGCCTTCATCCGCGATGAGGCGCGCGTGGTTTGCGCCACCATCGCCTTCGGCATGGGCATCAATAAACCAGACGTGCGCTACGTCATTCACGCCGATCTGCCAAAAAACATCGAGGGCTACTACCAGGAGACCGGTCGTGCCGGGCGTGATGGCCTACCAAGCGACTGCGTACTCCTTTACTCACGTGGCGATCTCGTGCGCAATCTCAAGTTCCTCGATGAAATGACGGACGCCAAAGCCGCAGACATCGCCGCTAGGCAGATGCGCATGATGGCAGACTTTGCTGAAGGTACCGAATGTCGCCGTGTCTCTCTGCTCGACTACTTTGGTGAGCAGTGGCCCGGCGACAACTGCGGCGGCTGCGACATCTGCCTCCAGCCCCGCGAGACCTGGGACGCCACCACGCACGCCCAGAAGCTCCTCAGTTGCATCTTCCGCATCAAGCAGAAGAGCGGCTTCACCACTGGCCTCAATCACGTCGTCGAGGTCCTCGCCGGAGCCAATACCGAGCGCATTCGCAAGTGGTATCACGATCAACTCAGCACCTACGGCATCGGCAAAGACACCCCACGTGAGGAATGGGCCGCCCTTGGTCGCCAACTCATCCGCCTCGGCCTCATCGAGACATCACAGGACAACTTCCAAACCCTCAGCCTCTCCAAAACCGGCCTCGCCACCCTCATGAATCGCACCCCGGTCATGCTCACCCGCATCCCGGTCGTTGCTAAGACCAGCACCAGCAGCACCAGCAGCACCAGCACCGCAAAGGTCGCCAAAGCTGGCAGCATCGCCTGTGACGAGGCCCTCTTCACGGAACTCCGCGCCTTGCGCAAACAATTGGCCGATGACCGAGGCGTTCCGCCCTATGTCATCTTTGGCGATACCAGCCTCCGCCACATGTGCCGCACCTATCCGCGCACCGACCGCGACTTCCTCGCCGTCCCAGGAGTAGGCAGTCAAAAACTAGCCGACTACGGCACCGCCTTCATGGGCACCATCGAGCACTGGCTCCAGACCCACGAGCCACAACCCTTCACCCACGAAGCCCCACCCCCGCCTCCCCCCAAAATGAAGAGCGAGTCCGGCGTCAATGGTTCCGCCATGGAGAGCATCCGTCTTTTCATCGAAGGAAAAAGCGTGCAACAGATCGCCGATCAAAGATCCATGTCACGCGGCACCATCGCCCAGCATTTGGCGCAAGGCATTGTTAGCGGCAGCCTTCAGGCAGATCCTCGCAGGTTTTACACCGAAGCGGAAGAGTCCCTCATCCGAGAAGCCGCTGCCACCCACGGCCACGAGCGCCTAGGCCCACTTCATGAAGCCCTCGGCGGCCAGATCACCTACGACAAGCTCCACGCCTACCGAGCCTTCGCCCAACGAAAGTAACACCTCCCCTCCGTGCCTCCGAGTCCTCCGTGCGAACCAAAAGCAGCCGACTTATTTTCGCACGGAGAGCACGAAGACCACGAAGGCCCAGAATCATAAAACCTCCCCCCTCCGTGCCCTCCGAGCCCTCCGTGCGACCCAAAAACAGCTGACTTATTTTCGCACGGAGGGCACGAAGACCACGAAGGCCCAGAATCATAAAACAACCCCCTCCGTGCCCTCCGAGTCCTCCGTGCGAACCAAAAGCAGCCGATTTTCGCACAGAGAGCACCGAGACCACGAAGGACCAAATGCAGAAAACAAACCATCCCCCTCCGAGGCCTCCGTGCGAACCAAATCCCCCAAGTTAAACACCCCGATGAGCCCCAAGAGCTAGATCGGAGCTTGTGCTTCAGCCTAACCACCCACCACGACCTCCACGGGCAGACTCCATTGTCCCACTTGGGCATCATCCGTGCGGTAGATGCCGCGATACTTCCACTTCGTCAGTGCGGCAGGGTGTGGTGCCGTGTCCAGGTAGCCAGGTGTGCTGTCGAATGCTAGGTCGCGGAAGCCTTGGCCATCGCCACGGTCCACTTGCAGTTGCAGCATCTCCAGCCAAGCCGAGAGCCCCTGCCATCCCCAGCCCACAAACACATTCGGTCCCGTCACCTCCACCGTCAGTTCAGGTCGGCTCGTATTCAGGTCCGGTGTCACCGCCTCCGTGCCCGTCGTACCCAGGTCAGACGCAATAGCTTCCGTGTAGCCAGGTGATTGTTTGATCACTTGGACGAAGCTGAAGATTCGATCCAGCGCGCCAGCGTTCACTGGAACCACCGCCGGCAGTCCAGCGCCAGCATCCGCAGGCGGCAGTGGGGGCGGCGTAAATACTGGCAGCACCATCAGCGCCCCGCTGTCAGCAAATTGCGCCTCCTTCACCGCGTCCGTGCATGCCTTGGCCCACGCCTTAGCCGCTGGTTGCCAACTGCCCATGATGTACACCAGCCAGCGGGCATCCGCTATGGTTGCCGCTACCTTCAGTGCTTCTAGACCAAGCACGGCGGTGTAGCCGCCGATCTTGTTGGAGTAGTTCGTCAGCCAGACAATCTGCTGGGGAGCCGGACTAGGATAATACGAGTTATGTTTCATCTGCTTCTGTTTGGTTTGTCGTTTCTGGTTTGCATTTGGGGGAGGGATATAGCCGGGGTCTCCGGGCTCTAGGATGCCAGACCACGTCAGATTCGGTGAATCCCAGCGGTAAGGCTGGCCCGTAGCAGGATCGATCGCGTCCCAAGTCAACGGCTTCATGGGGCGCACCTCCAGGCCCTGGTGGTGATGGCAAAAACATTCCAAAGTCTTCTGAAAATCCCCGCGCTGCACCCCGCACCCGTCCAGAAAATACCCTCAGCACGCGGGCATCGCCCCCAAACTTCCGCCACACTCCCCCAACTCCCTGGGGCACGCCCCAAAAAGCCTGGGGCGCTCCTCCCCACTTCTCCGGGAACGCCCCACAAGTTTTTGGCAACACCCCAAAAATGCTGGGAAACACCCCAACTTTCTCCAGGAGATCCCCGTGGTGCAGGAGGAGCGCCCCGCAAACCTTCAGAAGCTTCTGGCAAAGCGCGGGAAACACCCCACGACCTAGGGGGCACACCCCGCAGAGCAGGGGTATCGCCCCGCAACAGGTAGGTATCACCCCATGAACCACAAAATGCACCCCTTAAACCCCTCCACACACCCCATTTCATCCAACAATACCCTCCCACAGACTCCCAGTGCTTGAGCAATGATGAGTCGTCCGCAAACGCTAAACTGGATGCCGCACGCATATCTAGCTAAATAGATCATGAAAAAATCTCGCCCAAATGACAAGAATCTTTTTACGGCATACACATTTTTTTGACTTAATCTGACCAAAGGTTCGCTCTGATTAATCAATTCCTGTGCGATTGAGGGCGAGGAAATGCGCGAGATGTCGGCAATCAACCCTAATACCCTAGCGGGAAAATCGAGGTTGTATGTTGCCACCTACGGCATTCTCAGCAGATTCGCTCCCCATGAGTTGGCGTTTCCGACAGAGCTTTCGGTTGTGGAAAGGGGCCTCCATAAGTTGGAGTAGGCCGGTTGGCGGCGGGTCCACGTCATCAGCGGGGAAGGGTGGGTGTGGCTTGATCTTTTTCGGCGTTTTGGGAGCGTCGATGTTGGCTTCAATCTTATCCCGGTCTGACCGTGAAACACCCTACAGTAGCGAACGCAAGTATCACAGGTCTGAGGAGGTCGCGGAGAAACCTACTAATCTGTCTAACTTGGTTTCAAACCTCAGCCCGGCGGCAGGATTAAAGTTACCAGCGGAAGAACCAACCACTAACGTTACTTCAGCGTCAAAGCCCCAAATATCCCTCCCCTCACCAACGGAGGTTTTCGACAGATTGGCCCTGGGCAAGCTGGGTTTCACAATGTCTGAGCATAGAGTGGATACGGCAGACATCAGAGACCAGCCATTCGCGACGTTCCGCAAAACCGATCCGACACGGGAATATACAGCCACGTTTTTGCAGGACCGTGCAACTGGCGCAACAGCGGCCATTACCCTGGAAGTCGTTTCCAGCAGCGCCGAGCCAGTGGCGCTCGCGACGACCTATTTCCGAACATTCGTCCGCGCTTTGTTGGAAACGGGTGAGGCAAAACTTTTTGAGGATTGGCTTACTCAAGCCGTTAGAAACCCTGCGTCTGCTGCCTTTGGTGGATTTACCTTTGTAACAAACCAAGCGTCTGACAGCCATCGAAGAATCACCATTCAACCCTCACCTCGTACCTCATGACTGGCTTATACAACATCCTCTGGTTTTTTGCTTATGCACTTGCTGGGTCCATCGCTATGGCAATGGCCATGACCATTTTTGTCGCCATTTGGTCCCGAATCACTCCGATTGATGAGTGGGAGGAACTAAAAAAAGGCAACTTGGCCGTAGCCGTCGTGGTCGCGGCGGCAATCATCGGATTTGCGCTCGTAGTCTCATCTGCTGTTCATCCATGAAGAGAATGCGTTTATCGTTGTTAGTCATTATGTGCCTGGCTCATACTCAGGCGAAAGACCTCCACTTGGTTGATGGGCGAGTTTTTGCAAATGTTTCACCGATAGCCGAACTTGAAGTTGGCACGTTGCGTGTTCGCCATCAGGCAGGGTTAGCAGTCGTTCCAGCGTCTCTTTTGAGCCGTGCTGATTTTTACGAGAACAAGCTTCATCTTAGCGCCTCGACTCATTCGTCAATACCAACAGCTAATCCCGTTAGCGCCTATGCTAACCGAGATTATGCAGCACGTAGTTTTGCATCTCGATCCTACGTGCCATCCGATACAGAGGAAGAGGTGGTGCCCGAAGTGGCTCGAACTCCAAGCCACGAGCGCTCTTACAAGCCCAAGACTCAAACCGTCCGTGGTTATTACCGGAAGGATGGAACCTACGTCCGGTCTTATAAGCGCAGTAGATAGTCGCAAGGCTCAGTTTACGGCTATTTGGTAGCTTTCGCCCTCATGCCCCGTCTTCTCGTCCTCTGGATCGTATCCGCCGTCTCCCTTCATGGCTTGGAGCCGAAGGTGCGGCCCTTGATCGACGCGCACTGCATCGAGTGCCACGGCGAGGATGTGCAGAAAGGCAAGCTACGGCTCGATGGCGAAGTGAGCGCCAGCACGTGGGTGAAAGTGCATGACCGCATCGCCGCAGGTGAGATGCCGCCGAAGAAATCCGAGCAACCACCGCAAGCGCTGCGGGATGAATCGCTGAGAATCCTGCGAGACGCCCTGCACGCCGCGTCTTTGGAGAAACAACGCACGCAGGGCCGCGTGCCAGTCCGCCGTCTGAATGCCACCGAGTATGAAAACACCATGCGCGAGCTCGTTGGCACCCACGTGAAGCTCAAAGACCTACTGCCCGCAGAAAACAGCGCGGGCGGGTTCGATAATGTCAGTGACGTGCTCGATCTCTCATCCACTCACTTGTTACGCTATCAAGAGGCCGCTGAAGTCACAGTGGCATCCGCAATACCGGTTCATCCGCATCTCCCTGTCAAAGATCGTCGCACGGGCCGTCAAATCACAGACAACGGTAACAACTTCAAGCAAACCCTCACCCGCAGTTGCCTGCTCAAGGGCGATGCGCTGGTCGTCTACGCCAAACTCCCCCGCTACGGTCTCGTCATCACTCCGCACGTGCCCGGAGCAGGCCGCTACAAGGTGCGCATGTCCGCATCTGCTGTCGGCGCGGCTAACATTCCAGTGCCGGTCGCGTATTGCACCGTAGATCGCGGTCGCGAGCCGCCCGTGGTGCGTGACACGGTCGATTTCCCACCCGGAGAGCCGCGTGTGATCGAAACCGAGATCGCCCTCGAAGCCGGCGAGGCCTTTGTGCTTCAACTCCAGCTCAACTGGGACATCCGCGCCACCAAGAAGCCCATCGAGGAGCACACCGGCCCCGGATTTCTCATCGAATGGCTCGAAATCGAAGGCCCCATCGACCCATTCCCCTCACAGGCCTATCGCACGCTGTTTGGCACTGCCGAGCTCATGCCGCGCTCCGTCGCCAAAGCCAAAGCAGAAGGCAAACGAACGCAGGACTGGAGCAAACGGAACAACATCTACCAATGGCTCAACGACCCGCTCGAACCTGTTAGCGCCACACCAAAGGAAGACGCGGAAAAACTGCTGCGTGCCTTCATCCCGCGTGTCTTTCGCCGTCCGGTCGAGGACTCGCTGCTACGCCATTACATTGATCCCGTGATCGCCAAGCTCGATGCGGGCAAGAGTTTCGTGAACGCGATGACCTTCGGCTACAAGCGCATCCTCACCTCGCCGCACTTCCTGTTCTTCATCGAGTCACCAGGCGCACTTGACCGTCATGCACTGGCCAATCGACTCTCCTATTTCCTCACCTCGCTCCCACCAGATGCCGAACTGCTCGCCGCAGACGTGACCAAGCCCGAAGTGCTGCAAGAACAAACCGAGCGCCTGCTGAAGTCACCACGCTCAAGCGGCTTCACCGAGAACTTCACCGGCCAGTGGCTAGAACTCCGCAAAATCGACGCCACCATCCCCGATCCAAATCTTTACGGCGACTTCGACGGCACGCTGCTCTGGTCCATGCCCGAGGAGACACGCCGCTTCTTCAACGAAGTGCTGCAAAACGACCGCAGCGTGCTCGAGTTCGTCGATTCGTCATGGACCCTCGTCAATCGCCGCCTAGCAGAACACTACGGCATCGTGGAGGCCTTCAATTCTGCCAAACCACATCCCTCCACCACTCCATCACTCCACTCCATCGTCCCCCAATCCGAGTTCCGCCGCGTGAATCTCCCTGCAGGCTCGCATCGCGGTGGCGTGATGACGATGGGCAGCGTGCTGAAAGTCACCGCCGATGGCACCACAACCTCGCCCGTGCTGCGTGGCAAATGGGTGCTGGAGCACATCATCGGCAAAGCCCCACCACCACCGCCGCCGGACGTGCCCGCCATCGAACCAGACATCCGCGGTGCCACCACCATCCGCCAGCAACTCGACAAGCATCGCAACATCGCCAGTTGCAACTCCTGCCACCAATTCATCGACCCGCCCGGCTTTGCGCTTGAGACCTTTGACCCCATCGGCAACTACCGCGACTTTTACCGCGCCTCCGCCCGCACGCAGGCCGGCATCGTGCAGCTTCCCGGCTACACCGGTCGCGCCTTTTACCGCGGACCCGATGTCGAAAAAGGCGGCGTCACGCATGATGGCAAAACCTTCACCACCATCGAGGACTACAAACGCCTCCTTCTCGCCGACCCCGATCAAATCGCCCGCAATCTCGCCCAAAAACTCCTCACTTACGCCACCGGAGCCGAACCCCAGTTCGCCGACCGCGAAATCATCGAGCAAATCGTCACCAAGATGAAAACCAAAAACCACGGCCTCCGCACGCTCGTGCATGAAATCGTGCAGAGCCGGATGTTTCGCAGCAAGTGAACCGTGAGTCTTAATCACGACTCGAAGTGGACGCTCCTTGAGTGGTAGTTCATTGTCGGTTCCCGTCGTTCGGTTTTTGCCCATGCCAACTTCTCCTCTGTTGCTCTCTATTGATACTGCTCGCCGCTTCATGCTGCGTGCGACTGGCTTTGGAGGCCGCTTCACAAGCGTCTCACAAGCCATTGAGCATCTTGGATTTGTTCAGATCGATCCGATCAATGTCTGCGGACGAATGCATGACCACATCCTGCGGACCAGGGTTAAGGCCTATCGCGAGCATGATTTGATGGCGCACCTGCATCAAGGTGGAGACCGAACGGCATTTGAGCATCACTTGCTTGGCTCTCATAACCTCGCGGCTATGCCCGTAGAGGCATGGCCTCATTTGCAGAGAGAGATGCGGGAGCGCATGAAGTCAGACAGTCTGTGGTCCGGCAAGCTCACGACGGCGGAGAAGCGGCTGGCCGCAGCCCTGCTGGAGCGGATGAGAGATGAGGGTCCGGTTAGTTCGCAGGACATCGAAAGCGCCCGCAAGGCGAAGTCTCATGCCTGGGACAGCACCACGGTGGCAAAGAGCACACTCCAAAAGCTCTTTTTCCACGGTCGTGTGCTCATCGCAAAGCGTGAGGGCACTCGCAGATATTATGATGTGCCAGAAAAAGTTCTCCCTCCCGCCATTGTTAATGCCCCAACGCCTTCTGTGGAGGAAACGGCGATTTGGCAAGCTCGGTTGAAGTTGCGCCAACGTCGGCTTGCGATCCTCACCGGCACCGAGAAGTCCATTTTGGACACCGAAGTCTGTGCTGTGGCCGTTGATGGCATTCCCAAGTTGCGACTGCATCTGCTGAGCGAGGATATCCCTCTGCTTGAAGAAGCGGAAAGCTTTCCTGAGCCGCTTTTGATTGCGCCACTTGACCCAATCATCTACGACCGCCGATTGACCGAGCAGCTGTGGGGCTTCCACTACCGTTGGGAGGTTTATGTGCCGCCGCAGAAGCGGGTGCGAGGTTACTACGCGCTGCCATTGCTGCATGGCGGCAGATTCACGGGCCATGCCGATGTCAAAGCGGATCGCGCAACCGGGAAGCTGTGTATTGTCTCTCATCAGGGGCGCGGTGCTAGGGCAGCGGCGACAAATCTCGCCCGTTTCCTCGGCTTGCGAGGTTGCACCGTAGTTCGCACGCGAGACAGCATCGATCCATAGTCGATCTGCGGCGTGAATCTGGACTCGCAGAGACGAAGCCAAAGCAAACCACGGACAAGATAAACCAACTGATTCGCGTTTTCCGCACATGCCACGCCCCATTCTCGACCGCCGCACGTTTTTGCGCTCCTCCGGCATTGCCATCGGGCTGCCGTTTCTCGATGCGATGCTGCCTGTGAGCGCCGCGGAGGCGAAAAAGGCAGCCACAGCGCCGAAACGCGTGCTGCTGGTCGGCAGGCCGCTCGGCATGCATGCACCGAATTTCTTCCCGACGGATACGGGCAAGAACTACACGCCCAGCCGCTACTTGAAGTTCCTGCAAAGCCGACGCGAGGACTTCACGGTCTTCTCCGGGCTCTCGCATCGCTACGGCGCGGGGCATTATGCGGAGGTCGGGCTCTTCACGGGCGTGCATCCCGACTTCATCCGGCCAAACGACATCAAAAACAGCATCTCGCTCGATCAAGAAGTCGCGTCGCACCTCGCGGGGCAGACGCGGTTTAACTCGCTCGTGATCGGTGGTGGCAGCGCGGCGTGGAACCGCCGTGGCGTGCGGCTGCCCGCGGAGCAACGCGTGAGCAGCGTCTTCAAACAGCTCTTCATCCAGGGCACCGCGGACGAAACCGCGCGTGAAATGCGCCGCATCAAGGACGGGCAGAGCATTCTCGACGACGTGCGCGACCAACTCGGCAGCCTGAACGCCAAACTCGGCAGCGAGGACCGTGACCGGCTCGATTTGTATGTCTCCTCCATCCGCGAGGCCGAGCAGAAGCTGCAACAGGACGAAACCTGGCAGCTCACGCCCAAGCCGAAGCTCGACGTGAAGCCGCCGCAGGAGCTGAGCAGCGCGCAGCTCGTCGAGCGCAGCCGCCAGTGGTATGACCTCGTGCATCTCGCGTTTCAAACCGACAGCACCCGCGCCATCTCGCTCTGGCTCGGGTCGCAGGACAAGCCGGAGATTCAGGGCGTGAACATCGGCCACCACGATGCCTCGCATCACGGCCAGGACCCCGGCAAACTCGAGCAGCTCGCGCTCATCGAAGACGCCGAGATGCGCGTCTTTGGCGAGTTCCTCGACAAACTCAAAGCCAGCACCGAGGGCGACAGCACGCTGCTCGACCGCTCATCCATCTTCTTCGCTAGCAACCTCGGCAACGCGTCGAACCACGACAACATGAACCTGCCCGTCATCCTCGCCGGCGGTGGTTACAAACACGCGGGCCACATCGCCCACGACAAGCAGAACAACACCTTCCTCTCCAATCTCTACGTCCGCATGCTCCAGCAAAGCGGCATCGAACTCGAGAAGTTCGGTGCCAGCACCGGCGTGCTCAGCGAGATTTGATCAAGCGCACGTAATCCAGGCCGACATAGCGGTTCTTCTTGGCGGCGGGATTGGTGCCCGTGATGCGGATGACGAGTTGATGCGGTCCAGCGGTGATCTGGCCGAGTGAGTGCTTCAACACTTCGGTCGTGGTGACTTTGGCAGCATAGAGGTCCACCGGAGAGCCGAGATCTTTGCCATCCAAGGTGAATTGCACGATGGCGAAGTCGGGGGCGCGAGTGAGAACGGTTTCGAGAGTGTGCTCGGCGGCCTCGGGGACGTTGAGCGTGATCTCGATGTGGTCGCCCGCCTTGCCGCCGGTCCAGAGGAACTGCGCGCCGCCGCTCCAGCGACCATCGCGGAAGTTTTTCATGTTCTGCGGCTTCACCGCGCCCGCGCTTGCCTTGATGGAGGCGGCGAGTGCTTCGCCTTCAAGTGCGCCGGGCACGCTTTCGACGGCATCGGCCTGAGTCTTTTCTTTGGCGACCAATGCGGCGCGTTCTTCCGCTGTCAGCGGCGTCGGCTGCGCGGCCTTCCACTCGGCTTCGCTCACTTTTTGCACGCGATGCAGCAACACATGCGCACCGACCATGCCTCCGGCGAGGATGTCGGGCAGCTTGTCGCCATTCACGTCTTCGATGATGAGCTGGCGGCCGATGCCGGACTCGCCATCGGCCTTCATCGGCAGCCAATCGACGCCATCTTTGCCACGCACGAGCTTGAACCAGTAAACCACCGCGCCCGCATCCCACAGCGGCGATTTTTTGTGATGCGACCAGTAGGTTTTGCCGGTGACGATGTCCTGCAAGCCATCGCCATCCACATCAGCGAGCTGAACGCTGTGCAGCTCGCTGAAGAGCACGCCGTAGCGGTTCTGCGAGGCGCGTTCGCCCATGATGAGGTGCTCTTTGAAGCCCTGCGGCGTCTGCTCGTGCCACGACAGGCCAAACTCATGCGCGGCGAGGCTGGTGATCACATCATTGTCGCCATCGCCATCCACATCGTAGGCAAACATCTCCGCACCACCACGCGGGGCGAAGGTGGCCTTGTGCAGCTTCCACAGGCCCTGCGTGAGATCTTCCGGCTGCTCGAACCAACCGTCCTTCATCAGCACATCGAGCCGCCCGTCGCCATTCACATCGCCCACGCCGAGACCGTGGCCAAAACGCTCCGGCGCGATGCGTTCGGAGATCGGATAAAAATTCCACGGCTCCAATCCATTCGCCGGATTGATCTCCACATAGCCAAAATAGCCGTCACGCGTGCAAACCAGCTCCGGCACCGCATCGCCGACGAGATTCGTGAAGTGCGGCGACTCGTTCGAGACCCATTCAAAGACCTGATGCTTCGGCCAAGGTGCCTCATGGCCTTCTTTGCCGGGGTTTTGATACACAAAAGCCGGCGTGCCGGGAAAACCAGCCGTGAGCACATCGACGAGGCCATCCTTGTTGAAGTCGTAAGGCCAGGAGAAGAAGTTGTTCGCATAGCCCTCGCGATTCTGCGGCGCGGCCTGGTAGATGAGCTTCTTCGTCTTGAACTCAGGCCCCTCGAACCAAAACGGCCCGTGAATCGCATCTACATAGCCATCGCCGTCGATGTCCGCCGCGTTGATGCCCTCCGAGTAGTAGCGATCCGTGAGCTGGATGCGCTCAAAGCTGTGAAGCTGGAAGTCTGCGGCCTGCGCGGTGAAGACAGCAGTGAGAAAGACGAGGGCGGGCGTTTTCATGCCCGCAGTTTACGGATTCCGCAGCTCGGACGCCAGAGTTGTTGCAGCTTTTTCCCACCCCGCGGCATCACTGGCCCCAAACGCCGTCACCATGCGCCAGGTGCCTTCGAAGCCTGCGGGCACGGTGGCGTTGTTGAAGCACTTCAGGTAAAATTTGCGGTAGGAGTTCGGCACGTTCCAGATCATGGCGATGTGTTCACCTAGCTCCGGAGCCGAAAGCAGTCGCGAGACACCAAACTGGCTGCTCTTCGGCTCGAAGACAGCCATCCAGTCGATGCGCTGGTTGATGAAAAACTTCCGCGCGGTGTCATCGCCGTCATTTAGAGGTCCGGAGAGCGTTTTGGGCGCATCAGCATCCGTTCCAGCGCAGAAGGCGGACACACTCGGAGCCCAAGCATGCATGAAATGATACACGAGCTTCAGCGGAACGGCTTTTTGCGTGCGAAACGTGGTCGTTTCGTAAACACGGTCATTTTTCAGCTCGGTGAAGCAAGTCAGCTCGAAGTCGCGAACACGTGATTTCCGCTCAAAACGGAAGGTTTGGCCCTTCAGCACGGCCTCAGGCTTTTCGACCGGTTTTCCATCGAGGATGAACGCGAGCGATTCGAGCGGCTCCGGCTCGTTTTCGAGATGCGCGGTGCCAATGAAGCCACAATCCGGGAACGAGAATACCGTGCCGTAAGCACTGCGCTCCGTCGTCATCGCTTTGCCGCGATAGTCGATGCGTCCCGGCGTCCACTGCGAGGCTTGACGCAGCAGCAGCGTCACGTTTCCGCAGGTCACGGTGATGGTCGGCAGATTCGGACCAAGATTGGGCTTGAACGGTTCTTTGGCTTCAAGAGCGAGGGCACTTAGGAAGACAAAGGTGAAGAGTGGGCGCATGCTGAGATGGTTGATGAGGGAATCAACGTCTCCCGGGTGCGATCATATCACCGGAAGGTGTCGGCTTCGGAGTCTCAAGCGCATCAGGCCACTGCCATCACGGAGCAACTGCTTTGTGACTCAAGCGCTGCGGCGAAGATACGATGCGTGGCCAGTGCCTCCTCAGGCGTAGCACAGTGAGTACGACCATTGATAGAGCCGTTGCGCTCTGTTAGGAAGGCAGCCCACATTTGTTGAATGATGTCAGGGAAGCCTGGCTCAAAGATATGACCGGTCACTGTTTTGAACGGCGTATCAAATCCAAGATCGGTGCGTTTCCAGTATTGCTCTTTGCCGCCTTCAAACAACCATAGCGACTTAGGCTCGGAGGTAGAGAACTTGACGCCACCTTGGGTTCCGCGGACTTCAATGAACCAAGTATTGGTCGCTCCAGGTGCTAAGCGTCTCATTTCAAAACGAATGGGCACTTCATGGCCATCAATGGTGGTCCAAGCATTCAGCATGGCGTTGTCCCAGGTATCACAGGAAGCAACCCCACCTTTGCCATCAGGGCGCTCCGGGTATCCTTTCTGTAACTGAGCAAAAACGGCGTTTGGCTTCCACCCGAGGCGGAGAGGAATATGAAGGGCATGCATGCCGAGGTCACCTAACACACCGATTTCACCACAGGTCCTGCTTTGGCGCTTCCAGTTTGCTGCTTTGGATGCGTCAAGGTCGCTGCTATGATGAAAGCCAGAGACTATGTCGAGCACGCGGCCCCATTTGCCGCTTGCGGCTTCTTTCATCACACGTTGTGCGCCTGGCATGAACGGAAACTCGGATGAGCAACGTACGAAGCGGCCACTTTTTGCAACAGCAGCACAAATGTTCTCCGCAGCAGCGAGATCAATGCCGAAAGGCTTCTCGGCAAAGAGATCCTTTCCAGCAGCGAGGACATCGAGATAGATCTTCTCATGCAGATGGTGAGGGACGGCAACGTAGACGACCTCGACATCAGGATTGGCCAGAAGCTCGTGATAATCTGCGGTGATCTGGGTGCACTCGGGTACTCGGCGAAACCATTCTCTGGTGCTCTCCACTAGATCAGCAACAGCGACCAACTTTGGTTGAACATCCACGTCCGTGAGTGCGAGCCAACGGCCAAACGCGCTGGCCATCTCCCGGCCCATGAGGCCGCCGCCAATGATTCCTATACCGACTGATTTCATAAGTTCGAGTGCTTGCGCTCGACTTGAGGCAGCCCTTTGTCAACTCCGTCGAAACGCCTTATGTATTCCTGGCACATTCACCAAGTAAATGAGTGCGGCGAGCATGTGGGCCTCAAAGTTGAGATTCATGATCTTGCTGATGCTCATGTGGAGAGCAATGATGGCCACACCGCCGATCAAAGCCCATCTCCGATTGATGAGAATGGCAAACGCCACGAGCTCGATGAACAATCCGCCACCGAAGAGCAAGCGTGCGAGATTTGGATACTGAACCAAAGTCTCCGTGATCTGTTGAAGCCACTGCGGTGGCATCTCAAGAGTGTCGTAAAAATGGGAGTAGTGGGTCTTGTAAAGTTGGACGGCGAGCCAGGGAGCGCGCACGAGCCACATGCCATCCGAGTTCACCACCTTGACGAGACCGCAAACGACGTAGCTCGCAGCGATCACGATCAGTGCGGCCCAGGCGGCTTGCCGATGGCGCTCGTGATCAGGTCTGATCCAGAGGAAAACGCCTGCCCCACGGCGCGGCCATGCGTAAACGAACATCTGCGCGAGGCCCATCATGGTTACCATTTGCCAGCTATGATTGATAGCTCCTTGGGAGTTACCTAGCGTGCCAATCAATGTGGCATAGAATGCCCACGGCAGCAGACCGACTGCTGGGGCGAGGCCAACGACATACAAGAACAAGAACGCGATGACGAAACCCTGAGTCATCATGCCCGGTGGGTTCTTCCCCAGCCACGTTAGGTCAAAGAAGTGGGCGAGTCCGTTTGGAGACGGTTGATCCAGAAACTTCCGCGTCTCCCACTTCACATTCCAAAATGCGAGTGCGGCGAAACTGAGGCGCATGACAAAGAGTTCCAGCCGTGACCAGTCAAAGGCAACTGGCTTCCACCAGGGGCGGCCATTCGAAGTATTGATCGAGTCGGTCATAGATTGACCTCCGCTAGCATTTCAGAAGGAATGGCCCCAACTCCACCATCGCCTGCCCGAAAAGTGCGGCGGTGGAATCGCAGCGCTACGGTTCCTGCTGGGATAGCCTTACGCTCTAGGTCCGCCATCAGCGCGTCCAGCACCACTTTGCCTGCCTTTTGTCTCTCCTCTAAGGTAGCGTCTTCCGAGTTTCTGCCGGAGGGATTGGTCAATTTCTTGAGCTCAGTGTTGAACTTCTTCTTTGAGGTGCCTGAGCTCGTACGAAAAAGCGACTTCATGGCGAGCGGCTCGTCGTTTTGATTCGAGACATACACGACATCCGCTTCTTCACTGATATTTGAATACATAGGGAAGTTTGAGAACGGGAACTGCTCCTTGATGATAAACAGCGCCAGAACCAGAACGGACATCTCCGGAAACGGCAGTTTGTGCCAAAGTGCCCGCAGGCGTGTAGGAATAGGGGCTGACATAGAGGACTGGCGCAAACCGAGCGCCGGAAGTTGAGGAATGCAAGTGGTGCCATCATTGGGTCAGTTTTTGACAAACACTGCCCGCCGTGGCAAAGGACAGCAGTCTTCATGCCTCGCACGCTCACCTTTCTCCTTGCTGCAGCCACGTCTATGACGGCGGTGGTGCCCCAGTTTGTGCAGCAAGGATTCACGCACATCGTGCCGCACGGTTGGGATCACGTGCTTTTTATCCTTGGGCTATTCCTGGTGGCCAGGGACCTTCACACACTCTTGTTTCAGGTCACGCTGTTTACGCTAGCGCACTCCTTTTCGCTCGGACTTGCTCATCAGGGTCTGGTCGTGGTGCCAAGCAAGTTTGTGGAGATAGGCATCGGCCTTTCCATTGCCTTTATCGCTGCGGAGAATCTGTTTCACGAGCGTCTAAGCAAGTGGCGCCCCACCATGGTCGTGCTTTTTGGGCTCATTCACGGGTTAGGCTTTGCGCACTCGTTTGACGCAAGTCAGTTGGCAGTGGGTGCGCTACTTCCAGCCTTGTTCAGTTTCAATATCGGCATTGAACTTGGCCAACTCACGGTGATTGCCGCAGCCTATGCGCTGACAGCCGTTTGGTGGTCGCGAGACTGGTATCAGTCGCTCGTAGCGCGGCCTGCTTCGGTGATGATCGCTTGCGTGGGCCTGTACTTGGCTGTGCAACGGAGTTTTTCCCTGTAGTTTCGTCTTGAGGCGACCTCAGACCTACTGGGAGTCGAGTTGGGTGAGAACGGCCTGGTCCAACTTTGTGCGGTTGATTTTCGATCGGTCATCTCCTGAATCTCGAATGAGCTTCTGTGCGATGCCGTATGCAGATTCAAACTGGTTATTCCCATCAGCATCAATCCACACGGGATTCGTGGACCCAATGACTCTTGAGACAAAGATCTTGCTTGTAGGCTGATACGGTCTCGGGATCTCCCAGAATGCTTCAGTGACTCCGGGACCCGAGGCGATAGCGACGAGATGAACGTCATGTGCTGGTTTTTCGATCTGCCACACAAGCTTTGCTTTCTCGCCCGGCTTGAAGTTGTCACGGATCTTTTCTTCTCTGATGGGAATGCCATTGGCAAAGAGCGCGACATGATCTGCCTGGACCCATGAGGGGCCATGAACGCTGACTTCGACCTTGAGTTTCTGTTTTAGGTTTGAGGCAAGATCGCCAACTCCGAAGTGGTCATCGACCTTGATGTTCACGAGAAGGCCTAGGCTTACGAGGAGGCGCCCCTCATGATAACTGCGCCAGACTTCATCTGCATCCATGTTAGCAGGGTCCTTATCGCTGGCTGCTACGTAGGTGCGACCTTGGCCAAGGATGAAACGATTCACATCGTGACTGTCGCTTGAGCCGATGGCAGCGATCCGGTGACCACGATTCAGCAGGGCAAACCAATCCCGGTACAACAAGTGGATATCGGATTGCATTGCTGCGGATGTGATGACTTCGATGGCGTCGATCTTGAGTGCTTCTGCATCACGATGCCGTCCAGTGGAAGGATTGAACTGCAGTCCACCAAAGGGAACGAATCCGCTGTGTAGGTCACGTGGATGATTCAGCGTGATCACCTGAACGCCTGGCGTGTTGCGAATAGCGGGGATGAGCTTGGCCCAATCTTGTTCTGTAGCATCGACAAGCGGTGCGCCCGGTTGGATCGGGAAGGCGTTGAAGTGGCCGTGCTTCGTCGTGACCTCGTTACCAATCACAGAAGTGAACGCAGAGACGGTTCCGGTGCTCTTTGCGATTGGAGCGTAATCCGTGTGGTGGTTGTGATCGGTGGAGATGGCCATTTCAATGCCCTCTCCTGCAATGGTCAGCATGCGATCTTCAATCGAGGCATCTCCGTGGCCACTGTGCGTCAAAGTGTGGATGTGACTGTCGGCGGCGATCCAGCCTTGGGTATTTACTTCCCGTTTGATGCTGAGAGCAACTTTTAGCGTTTCGCCAAGCTTTGTCGTTACAGTCTGCCGAGCGACACTCCACTCGAAGCCCCGACCTGCGTGCAGTAGGTATTCGCGCGCTGGTAAAGAGATCATTGCTCGACCATCACGGGTGTAAACGACACCAGTTCGTGCTGCGACGGAACCACTTGGACCTGCCAAGAGTGGCTGTAGCGTGCCATCGGATCGAGTTAACGTAAGGCGGCAGGGAACTGCTGAGCCAGATGATTCATCTGTGACTTCGACCTGGATGGAACTCTCGCCCAGAAGTGACTTGAGTGGCCGATCTTCAAGGATTAGCGGGCCGACTTCAATGTCGTCGAGATTGGGTGGGGCGTCGATGACCAGCACGTTATCGCCGTCGATAAGGGAGCCTGGTGGAAGGACGAGAACACTTTCCATCGGAGTCTCAGCGTTGGTGAGATTTCCGACCTTCTTCCCGTTCAGTTTGATCGGCCAGTTCAGTTTCACTTGGTGCTGCCAGATGCGCAAGATATGCTCCGAAACGTTAGGTTGGCTCTGGAAATGGACTTCTAGGCGCTCGCCATCGACCTTGCGATCCTTGAACTCGTCCCACTCGTATGAACCTGGTCTACCTAGATGCAGGCGGTTACCTTGCAGGATCAACTCAGCGCCTTGAGCCGTGGCAAAGATGAGTAAAAGAAGGAGGCTGGTTTTCATCGAGAACGAAGAAAGGCGATAATGTCAGCAATTTGTCTTGGAGTCATGGCATCGCCAAGGCCGGCGGGCATCAGGGATACATTTCGCAATGTGCTGATGCTTGCGTGCTTGCGCAAAACGGTCCGTTCGATGCCGCCAGGCAACCTTAGCGTCAGACTGGTGGGTGAGTCCGAGGCCGAGATGCCAAGCAACAGTTCTCCACGTTTTGTTTTCACCATCATCGTCTCAAAGCCTGGGCGAGCCGCTTCACTAGGGAAGAGAATGTCACGCAGTATGGTTTCCGGAGCTCGCTGAAACTCGGCATCGAGATCTGGGCCAACATTGACGCCTATTCCGTGACTGCGGTGACATGCAGAGCACGTAGAAGTGAAAAGGGTCTTTCCCGCTTCGATGGTTGGTTTGTTCTTCAACTCAGCAATCACGAGCGGCACTTGTTTTTCCCATGTTGCATTCTGCGTGCCAGTAGGCGCTGTGGGTGTCATTGCAGGTGGTGTTGCTGGAAGCGGTTTAGACTCCTCAAGCCCGAGGACCAAGACCTCCCGCACCTTTCCTGTGATGAGTTTTTCTTTCAGGCAGGTCTCTATCTCGCGCATCTCAGAGCGCGCTGCGATCACGCCTGCGAGATTGAGCATAACAGGCAGCGAGCGTCCTGGTTCTTTGGCAAGCGCAAGCAGTAGGTCTCGCTCGCGCTTGGGCACGGAGCTCGCAATGGCCGCATCCATCCAGCGTAAGTCTCCGTGGGTCTGTGCTAACCGCCGAAGGGCATCAAAGGCCGACGGCGATTTGCTCTGCCCGAGACTCAGTGCTGCTTGAAGCGCTAGTTGGGGAGGAGTTTGATCGTCAAATGATGTCGCAAGGAGTTCAGCCTCAATTTCAGGCATGGTATTGAAGTGGTCTGCGTCTGCAGCACGAAGCGAGAGGACCTTTTTGTCGACCTCTGAGAGATTTTGCTTCATGGGCCTCAAGCGTGACTCGTCTTCGGGAAGTAACAACCAAATGCGTCCTCTATCATGTCCATTGATCACGCCGTACTGTTGCTGAAGGTGCCGAGGGATCGCTGAATAGTCCTCAATGATCTCCCGATAGAAATCACAGATGGCAATGGCCCCATCAGGCGTTTGAGTGAGGCTTACCGGATGAAACCATGAGTCTCGTGACACGAGGAACTCGCGGGTTTCCTCACCTTTGACCCTCTCAAGACGAAGCCGCGTGCCGTCACGAATGATTTGAGCACGATGGATGAGGCTGGCTGCTGGCTCACACACCAAATAGTGGCCATGTAACCCAGGTAGCGCTTCATGCTGATACACCAGTGGACTGCATGCCGAGGTAAAGAAGCCGGAAGCGGCGGCATCACTGAGGCTGATCTTGCGGTAGAAGGCAAAGTAGTCTGCATGTTGCTCGCGTTTGATGCGCCAGGGGTGAACCGGTGCCAAAGGATAGACTTGGGTTTCGTCAGACGCCGCTTCATCTAAGCGCGGAGCCGCCGCATCAGCGTTTCTTTGCAAGTAACGCCACTCAATAGGAGTCACGAAGAGTCCCGGTGATGTGGTTGATGTCACGAATCGCTCTCCGCCACTCGTGAATGTGGTGCCGATGGTTCGGGCGCTGCCGGTGACTGGTTCAATTGCGCTTCCGTCGGCGCGGATGCGGAAGTCGCTGTCGGGCAGCACTACTGGAAGCGACAAGTGTGGACCAGTGATTGGTGATTTGGTGGACCATCCTTTTCCCAAATAGATCCAGCCATCTGGGCCAACGGTTGGAGCATTGATTCCACGCTCCAGAGCGCCCGTGGCAAAGCCCGTGAAGAGCTTTTCATGAATCTCAGGGAGGTTGTCGCCGTCAGCATCTTTCAGGAACACGATGTGAGGAGCACAGGCAACGATGAGACCGCCATTCGCTGCCACAATGCCGTAGCACGGCGGAAGTCGGTCTGCCCAGACAACGGCTTTGTCCATCTGTCCATCGCCATTGGTATCGGAGAGTAGTTTAACAGAGCCATAGGTGTCAGCCTCCGCTCTCTTCTTTGCCTCTGTCGATGCTTGAACACGGCGCACCTCAAGGTCCAATTGGCCAGTCGCGTTGAGCGCATCAATGTCATACTGGCCCTCGACGTTGTACCCGTGCAACTCACAGACGAAAACCCGGCCGCGCTCGTCCCAGCAAATGCCCGAAGGTTCATGGATGAGTGGCTCTGAGGCCAGTAAACGAATCTTCAGCCCAGATGGAACGATGAACATCTCTGCGCTCCTCTCTGGAGGCAACGGTTGCGGTGCATCCTGCGGCCTCGGTATGGCTGCAAAGGTGCTCAAGGCAATAAGCCATACGAAGCTGAAGCTAAATCTCATGCCGGAAAGGTCTGCACGTTAGTTTACCCACGCAGTGGACACATCCTTGCGACGAATCGCGTCCTGCAGGGCAGGGGACTGCTGCTTGATTGTGCTAGCTTAGATTCTAGAAGAAGCCTGGAGCCTTTCGATGATCAGCGCCAGTTGTCTTCGATGAATGCCCATATGCATGGCGGCAAGGGCATGCCAACCCTCTCCATCAAGTGGTCCAAACCAAGGGTGCGCGTATCGTGCTGACGTCTTGAGATGAGGGATAGAGTCAATCATCGCAAGATAGTGGTCACATGATGCCTCAAATGCAGCTTCCACTTCGGCACCAACCGACTCCGTGGGCTTCACGTCAGCGGTGCTTGCTTGCTTCGTTGGCACTTGCTCTTTGGTTAGGCCCTTAATAACAGAGGCAAAGACGGTGTTTGTGATTCGCAGATGCTCTAGCGTCATCCACACCGACCAGAAGCGGCTGCTATCCTCGAGTCCTCGGAGCCGGGGAATGAGAACTTGCTCGCCTTTCTTGTCCTCAGGGCAAGCCGCCAGCGATTGCCTGATTTGCTTTCGTTCGGCTTCAAACTGAGCGCAAAAGCTGTGTCTTGAACCCAGTCGTCTCTTCAACTGGAAGATGCTGCGACCAATCCAAAGCTCGATCAGTGGCAGTCCGGCTCCTGGAGCTTCTAGGACGGTTTTTGTGTTGTTTCTCATACCAGGGTAGATATGTCTAAATGCTTGCATAATGCAAGTGACTAGACTTTTGAAATGCAAGCATTGTTTGTCTATCATTTACCATGCCCAAAAAGACAGTAGCCAAGTCCACTCCACCCACAGCCCGGCGTTCGCCCTGTCCGGTCGCATGTGCGCTTGACCTATTTGGTGACAAGTGGACGCTTTTGATCATTCGCGACTTGTTCCTGGGCCGCGCGCGCTTCAGAGACTTCATTGAATCTCCTGAGGGCATCCCAACCAATATTCTCAGTGATCGCTTGGAGCGTTTGCTTGATGGCGGCGTGGTGGAGCAAATCCCTGCGGCTGACGGTAGCAAGCGTCTCGCTTACCAACTCACGGACAAAGGCATGGCACTTCGTCCCGTCCTACGCTGTATTCGAGACTGGGGTCTCAAATGGGAGCAAGGAACTTCTGCCAATCTGGAGAAGGCGTGAATCGCTTATCACTAAAGGAATGCCTGTCGAGATCGGTGTTTCGATCGGTGCACAACATCTGGACTATTCGGAGTATTCAAAGGTGATCTTATCGCCTTTGACTGATGCTGTGACGGTTTGACCTTCAGCGATCTTTCCATCCAGCACGGCGATGCTCAGTGGGTCCAGTAGTTGACGTTGGATGGCTCGCTTCATCGGTCGTGCACCAAATACGGGGTCAAATCCCTGATCGGCGATCATTCGTACAGCTTCTGGCTTCACCACCAGATGGATGTTTTGCTTGGCCAGACGACTGATCACTCGTTTTAGCTGGATGTGTACGATCTCATCAAGCTGAGTCGCATCCAGTCGGTCAAAGATGATCGTTTCATCCACCCGATTCAAAAACTCCGGTCGGAAGTGTTTCCGCAAAGCTTCATTCACCAGGGCTTCACGCTGTTCTTTGTTCTCAACGTCCAAGATGAATTGGGAGCCGATGTTGCTCGTCATGATCAGTACCGTGTTCTTGAAGTCCACGGTGCGGCCTTGACCATCAGTGATGCGCCCATCATCAAGCACCTGAAGCAGCACATTGAAGACCTCGGGGTGAGCTTTCTCTACTTCGTCAAACAATACCACCGAGTAGGGACGCCTGCGGACAGACTCAGTGAGCTGACCACCTTCTTCGTAACCCACATATCCGGGAGGTGCTCCTATCAAGCGCGCCACCGCGTGCTTCTCCATGTACTCTGACATGTCGATGCGAGTAATGGCGTGCTCGTCATCAAACAAGAACTCCGCTAGTGCCTTTGAAAGCTCCGTCTTGCCCACGCCCGTTGGTCCCAGGAACATGAAGGAGCCAATTGGCCTGTTCTCATCTTGCAATCCCGCACGTGCGCGGCGGACAGCGTTCGAGACTGCCTTAATGGCATCCTTCTGACCGATCACACGCTCACCCAGACGAGATTCCATCTGCGTTAGCCTAGCGCGTTCAGCTTCTTGCAAGCGTGAGACTGGTATACCCGTCCACGCCGCTACCACTTTGGCTATGTCCTCTTCGGTGACCTGCTCTCGAAGAAGGGTTCCACCTTTTGCATGGTCACCCGTCTCATTCAGTCGCTTCTCAAGCTCAGGGATGAGACCATACTGAATCTCCCCTGCACGGCCAAAGTCACCACGGCGTTGTGCTTGTTCGAGTTCAGTGCGTAGTGCGTCGATCTGCTCCTTCACCTTGCGTCCTGCTTGCACAGACTCCTTCTCCTTTAGCCATTGAGCCTTCAGGGCAGAGGATTTCTCTTTCAACTCCGCGATCTCCCTTTCCAGCTTGGCCAGACGCTCTTTGGAGGCGGCGTCAGTCTCTTTTTTGAGCACTTGGCGCTCCATCTCCATCTGCATCACCTCGCGCTCCATCACGTCGATCTCCGTTGGCAGAGAGTCGAGCTCAATCTTGAGCCTTGATGCCGCTTCATCCACCAAGTCCACTGCTTTGTCCGGAAGGAACCGATCCGAAATATAACGATGACTCAGAGTGGCCGCTGCAATGATAGCGGAGTCCTGAATGCGCACTCCGTGGTGCACTTCGTAGCGTTCCTTCAGTCCACGCAGGATCGCTATCGTATCTTCTACACTCGGCTCACCGACATGCACCGGTTGAAATCTGCGCTCAAGAGCCGCGTCTTTCTCGATGTACTTGCGATACTCGTCCAGAGTCGTAGCCCCGATTGCATGCAACTCACCACGCGCCAATTGTGGCTTTAGTAAGTTGGAAGCGTCCACCGCGCCCTCAGACTTGCCTGCACCCACAATCGTGTGGAGCTCATCGATAAACAAGATGATGCGTCCTTCTGCAGCAGTCACTTCTTTGAGGAAAGCCTTCAGTCTCTCTTCAAACTCACCACGATACTTCGCGCCCGCCAGCATTGAACCCAAGTCCATGCTGATCACCCGCTTGTCCTTCAGCGAGTCCGGCACATCCCCCGCGACGATCCTTCGTGCAAGGCCCTCCACGATCGCCGTCTTTCCCACACCCGGCTCGCCGATGAGCACCGGGTTGTTCTTCGACCTACGAGACAGCACCTGCATCACTCGGCGGATCTCATCATCCCGGCCGATCACAGGGTCTATCTTGCCCTGTCGCGCACGAGCTGTGAGATCCGTTCCGTATTTTTCAAGGGTCTGATATTTGCCCTCAGGGTCCTGGTCAGTCACCCGCTGGGCTCCCCGCACCATTTGCAGGGCCTGTAGCACCCCGCCGTGTGTCAGCCCGTTCTGTTTCAGCAGGTCGCTCGTGTCGTTGTTCACTTTCAGCAGTGCCAGAATGAGATGCTCGACGCTCAGATATTCGTCCTTGAGCTGTGCTTGCTGCTTCTCCGCCTCTGCCAGCACCTGCCGCAGGTCGTTGGAAATCGATAACGAGTTTGAACCAGAGATTTTTGGTTGCCGCTCTAGTTGCGCGTCCAGCGCTTGGAGCAGCGCGTCGGGAGATTTTGGAGCAGACATCAGCCGCTGCAAGAGCGGTTGAGCGATCCCGCCCTCCTGTTTGAGGATGGAGGCCAGCACATGACTGGGCCGCAGTTCAGCATGTCCCAGTTGAGTAGCTAAGGTCTGCGCCTGATTAAGAGCCTCCTGCGTTTTGACGGTAAATCGTTCAGCGTTCATGAAATGTGGTTGGTTTTCCGTCTACTAGTGCATAAACAGAACCAGAATCGTAAGTGACCGATAATCAATGCCTTGCGTAAAGAATGAGTCATTGTGACACTTAAATCCGAGGGTTAATATTGCGCGGGTAGTGCCAAATGGGCGCATGTATGTTGACGTTCGATAGTGATTGGGGGTCGACTATGTGGCGCTCCGTAAAGAGAGGGTGTCCTTTTGGGGCAAGGCGCCGGTTCAACGGTTGAACAGCGATTATTTGAATGCCCCTGCGTTCCTGAATCCGGGAAATCGTAACGAGTTGTGATGTGGGCACCCTGAATCGCCATTTGAGGGTGTCCGAGTGTTCATTTCCCTTTCCACAGCGCTGACTCTGAAGCCCCTCGGGATTTTTGTTGCCCCTTGGGTGGGATGGTGTTTTCTGCGGGTCCATTCTCAGCCCCTAAACTTATCATCCATGTCTGAACGTCGTGTCGTTGTCACCGGAATCGGTGTCCTTACTCCCATCGGTAATACACTGGAGGATTTCTGGAAGAATATCTTGGCCGGAAAGAGCGGTATTCGTCGCATTCAGTCGATGGATACCACCAACTACGATTGCAAAATCGCGGGCGAGGTAGTGGACTTCGATCCAACGCCTTGGTTTAACAATCACAAAGAAGCGCGCCGTGCGGATAGGTTTTTCCAACTGGCGATGGCTGCATCAAAGATGGCGGTGAAGGATTCGGGTTTGAATCCTGATTCTGAAGACCCTCATCGTGTGGGAACAATGGTCGGCAGTGGTATCGGAGGCTTGAGCACGATCGAAACACAGTATCAGGTGCTTCTGGAGAAGCATCCGTCCCGCGTTTCACCTTTCCTCATCCCGATGATGATCACGAACATCGCGAGCGGAATGATTGCCGGGGAGTATGGATTCATGGGCCCCAACATGGTGATCGTGACGGCATGCGCTACGTCCAACAATAACGTGGGTGAGGCGTGGCGGATCATTAAGTTTGGCGATGCGGATGTAATGGTTGCTGGTGGTGCTGAGGCGTCCATTCGTCCCTGCGGTCTTGCTGGGTTTGGCAACATGAAAGCCTTGTCGATGCGCAATGATGATCCAGAGAGGGCTTCACGTCCGTTTGATCGGGATCGTGATGGTTTTGTGATGGGTGAAGGCGCTGGTGTAGTGGTCCTTGAAGAGTTGGAGCATGCCAAGCGCCGTGGTGCTCATATTTACTGCGAACTCGCAGGCTATGGAGCTACTGCTGATGCCTATCACCTGACCGCTCCTCATCCCGAAGGGCTCGGTGCCATGAAGTGCATGGAGATGGCTCTGCGTCATGCTAAACTCACCACGACTGACATCGACTACATCAACGCGCATGCTACCTCCACACCTGTGGGTGACATTTGCGAGACTAAAGCGATCAAGCGGACCTTTGGTGACCACTGCAAGAATGGACTTCTGGTTTCCTCGACGAAGTCGATGACGGGGCACTTGCTTGGAGCGGCCGGTGGCGTTGAACTTGCAGCCTCGATCATGGCGATTCGCGATCAAGTGGCACCTCCTACGATCAACGTGGAGAATCAGGATCCAGATGTGGATCTCGATGTGGTGGCCAACACGGCGCGTCCGGCGAAGATCAAAGCAGCCTTGAGCAACTCCTTCGGCTTTGGCGGCCACAATGCCGCTGTGCTGGTGAAGAAGTTCGAGGATTAAGCTAGCAGTGATTCGCTGAGGCTGAACATGTTGCAGATTCCAGAAGGAGATTTCGAGGGTTACGTCTTTGATTGTGACGGAACCCTCGTGGATTCAATGCCATTGCATTTCGTCGCGTGGGTGGAGAGCTTCAAGCGGCATGAAGCGCCGTATGCTGAGGCATTTACGGAGGAGTTTTTCTACACTCAAGCTGGGATCTCGGAGGTGGATACGGTCAAGAGTTTGAATGCGCAACATGGTGCGGATGTTGATCCACACAGCGTAATGCGCGTGAAGATGGAGATCTTCTACGAGCGGTTGCCTGAAATCAAAGAAGTAAGGCCAGTTGCTGAAATAGCACGGCAGTTGCACGGCAAAAAGCCAATTGCTGTAGCCTCCGGGAGTGAAGAAGAGACAGTGCGCAGATGTCTTGAGGCAACTGGGTTGCTGCCGTTGTTTGATGTGATCATTACACCGAAGGATGTGAAGCGTGGCAAGCCTGCTCCTGACATGTTTCTGCTGGCTGCCGAGCGTTTGGGGGTGAACCCTGCACGTTGTCTCGTGTTTGAGGACGGTCAGAGTGGTATCCAGGGCGCCCGAGCGGCGGGAATGGATGTGGTTTTTGTGCCTCAGGGAATCGGGCGAGCGTAATAGCGGGGATGATCAACTCTACTCCTGGAACACGTGATGCCGCGCTCCTGATCGTGGGCCATGGCTCCACGGTAAATCCTGATTCAAGTGAGCCGACATGGCGTCACGCAGATGAGATTAGGCGGCGTGGACTGTTTCGTGAGGTGGCTTGCTGCTTTTGGAAAGAAGAGCCTTCCATGCGGGAAGTCTTTGATTCGTTGGAGTGCGAGGTGGTCTATGTGGTGCCCCACTTCATCAGTGAAGGTTATTTTTGCCAGGAAGTGCTGCCTCGTGAGCTTGGAGTGACTCCTCCAGAGTCCAGTGTACATGGGAAACTCGTCCGGTATTGTGATCCTGTAGGTGTGCATCCAAACATGACACGCCTTCTGTTGAAGAGAGCGGGCGAGGTAGCTCCTGGCGTGCCGCGTGAACAGACGAGCCTCGTGATCGTAGGCCATGGCACGAACTTGAACGACAACAGCACTGCTGCGATCAAGAGCCAAGTGGAGCTGATCCGGGAGGGGGGCTATGGTTTTGCCGAGGTGACGGATGCCTACATGGAGGAGGCTCCTTTTGTGAAGGACTGGGATACGCTGACCTCTGCTCCCAATGTGGTGGTGGTGCCGTTTTTCATCGCGGATGGACTTCACAGTTACCAGGATATTCCTGTGCTGATGGGCATCGCGGAAGACGAGGGCAAGGCGGCAAGCCAGTCGGAAGTGTTTCGTCACAACCCTCATGAGTTGCGTAGTCGACGGCTGTTTTACAGCAGCGCCATTGGAACGGAATCGTTGATGGCAGACGTGATTCTCGACCAAGTAGCGAGTTTTGATCAAAAGCATGGTTCTCGTGAGGGGATTGTTGGCTCCCAGATCGCTAGTTATCTGGCGCGCAAAGCAGAGCAGGGGGCATTCGTGATCGGAGAAGTGACGGTCACAAAGATGGACAATGGATATGATGTTCGCCACACTGCCGATGAGGGTCTAGAAGTGGATACCAAACTGCTAAGCACAGCGCGTGAGATCGGTTGGCTCGACAGGGAAGGGCATTTTCGTCCGCTCAAAGCTGCAAAGAACTTGGTGCGTGGGTGGAAGCTGATGCCTGCTACGCTTGATGAACTCCGCGCTGCCTTGGATGCGCTTTACCCTGGCAGTTTGGGCTTAGCTGCAAGTTCTAGCCCAGCCGTGGCACTCCGGCCCTACTTGGAGCGCCAAACGGGTATGTACCGCTTTACCAAACTCATCACGGATGAAGAAGCGGAACGCATCCAGAACGATGTTTGCTCATCGTGTTCCAAGAAGCGGCTCTGGACGACCAATGGCGTGGCAGCGCATCCTGAAGAGGGCGCAGATGTGCCGCTTTTGTGCAAGCAAGCGTGCTCTTTTGTGCTTGGAGCCGCTAGAGTGGCCGCCCGCGGGAAGATTTGAGATTTTCAGGTTTGAGATTTTTGCTTGGCCAGTGATAATCGGCCAACCCCACACATGAAGGCACTCCTGACATTAGTTCTCGCCGTTGGCATCGGTTTTGCCGCTTACTTCTATGAACCACAGATCGGCGCTTGGCTTGGTCTCGACATGAAGCCCACCCCACCGCCTGCACCGGTTGTGGTAGAGGCTCCCAAAGTGGAGATTAAAGTGGAACCGATCAAAGAGATGGCTCCAGAGCCCAAGCCGGAACCAAAGCCGGAGCCCAAGCCGGAGCCTAAGCCTGCACCGCCGCCGCCACCACCTCCGCCGAAGCCAAAAGAGGGCGAGTTTGTGGCTCCCACATTCCCCAGCATCGAAGAGAGGACCAACAACTGGGCTGTTATTCCACCAACTGTTTTCCCACGTCAGATCAAAGCAACTCGCGCTGTGGAATTGAAGGGCCAAGTGGGAGGCACGACGATTCCAGCTGGAAATCCGCTCTATGCTTTGTCGCAAGAGGGTGCTGAGCTCGTGGTAGCCCCATCGCCTGAATCGCCATTCAGGTCGAAAATTGGTGTCGATGAGTGCGACATCAAAGCGATCGTGACAACTGCCTACAATGGGTGGGTGGAGCAACAAGTAGCAGCAGCCAAAGCCAAGTATGAACTAGCCAAGGCAGAAGCCGCGAAACCCAAATCCAAGTCTGGTCCAAAAGTGACGGGTGACCCGTCTCCTCCGAAGGATGCTGACGGGAGTTATCCTTGGCTTCTGGCGAGCATGAAAGCGGGAGAGGTCACTGAGATCAAACCTGATAACATCAAGGCCTGGGGCGAAGTGAAGCGTGAGAAAATCGAAAACAACCAAGTGTGGGTGGTGGAACTTACTTATGAGCAGACGACGCCCTTTGGTAAGTTTGAGACGGTTGCAGTGGCTCACGTGAAGGATGGAGCCGTTCTGAAGTGGCTCTTCCGTGACAGTGGAGAGGTGATCCCTTGATCAGTGGTGTGGTCAAGCCGCCTCCGGCCTGATCACAACAATGGCTCCCAAAAGCTGCTCTTGCTCAATCTGGAAGTGGTTGAGTTTGGTCAGTTCAAGGATCGCCAAGAATGTCACGATCAGCTCACTGCGAGACGCAGCTGAGGCAAAAAGGCTCTCGAAAGGTATGCGGGCACCAACCGGGACGGTGTCCAACAGATGGTCGATCTTCCCAGCGACCGTGTAGCGGTCATCCACGATCTCGCGGATGTCATCCGTCTTCTCAAAGCGCTGAAGCACCTTCTGGAATGCACGGATGAGATCAAATATGCCCGCTTGAGCGACTTTTGGAGCTTCAGAGAGGTCTGGTGGTTCTGGATTGGCGGCGAAAAACTCGTCGGCCTTGATCTCTTGTAGTCCGAGAAACTGAGCTGCGTCCTTGAACTTTTTGTATTCGACGAGCTGTCGGATAAGCTCCCAGCGGGGATCATCCTCTTCGGCGTCCTCGTCTGGAGGTTGCTGGACCTTAGGAAGTAACTCGCGGCTCTTGATGTACATCAGGTTAGCCGCCATGACGATGAACTCCGAGGCTAGCTCTATGTTCAACATCTTGAAGGTATCCACGTAGTCCAAATACTGCCGTGTGATGCGCTCGATGGAGACATCATAAATGCCGATCTCATCCTTTTTGATGAGATACAAAAGGAGGTCCAGAGGCCCCTCGAAGATGTCCAGCTTTACCTTGTAATCCTGTTCCACTAATGTGGCTTAGCGCAGACTATGGCATGGCGCAAGGGGCTGACAGCCCGTGGGTGAGCGTCAGTTTTATTGACAAATCAGGGTGGTGAGTTCATTCTCGGATCTCGTGAGACACGCGGGTGTAGCTCAATGGTAGAGCGGGTGCTTCCCAAGCATCATACGAGGGTTCGATTCCCTTCACCCGCTCCATTGAAAATTGAGATTTTTGTTTGAGATGGAGGCCTACTGATGGGAGTGAATGGACGCATGAAACGTTATGTCACCTTGGGTTTAGCCCTCGTATCTATGAGCCTGCCTGCATGTCGGACGACCGCAACCACGGGCACTGGCACACAGTATCTGGATGCGTTTCATCCGTCACAAGTCCCGCAAGCGAGTGCACAGATTGTTGATACGGTGTCCTACTGGGATGGTGATGGGCTTTCTGGTCCAGCAAATGTAACCATCGATCTCAGCGAGCAGAAGGCCTACTTCTACAAGGGCGGGCAACTTGCTGGTATCTCCGCCATCTCCAGCGGCGAGCCAAAGCACCCGACAAAGACCGGTAGTTTCAAGATCATGGAGAAGGACAAGTTTCACAAAAGCAATCTTTACGGTGACTATGTTGATGGAGCGGGAAACATCATCAAAGCGAACATTGATGTGACCAAGGACCCAGTTCCTCCAGGTTGTAGGTTCGATGGGGCAAAAATGACTCATTTCATGCGGATCGTCGGTGGTATCGGGATGCATGAAGGGTTTCTGCCGGGCTACCCGGCTTCTCATGGATGCATCCGCATGCCAGCTCACATGGCGCAGACTTTCTTCCACAATGTTTCGATCGGCACGCCCGTGACCATCAGACCATGAGCACGCCCATAGCGCTTGAGATCAACTGGGATGACCTCAATCAGGCTCTTAGCTCAGACGTGAAGCCACGATTGGTCGATTGCCGTGAAGCTGACGAGTATGCGATCTGTAAGATTGATGGGGCTGAACTCATTCCTCTCAGCAACTTCGTCGACGAAGCCGTGCGGCGCTTAGGCCCTGACCGTGACCAGTGGATTGTTGTCTACTGTCACCACGGCGTGCGGAGCATGAGAGCTACCGCCTGGCTTCGGCAACAGGGCTACTCCCGGACACAGAGTCTTCGAGGTGGCATCGATACCTGGGCAGATTGCGTGGACCCCGAAATGGCTCGTTATTGAGGAATCGCGGTTAGGGGGTTCTTCTGGTTGCCGAGGGCGGGCGTTTGCCTATTCTCGCTGTTCATGACCGCTGTCTTGCCTCGTCTGGCATCCTTTTTGCTAATCACTGCGTTTGTCCCGCTGGCCGGGGCGCAGTCGATCATCGTAGTGGACACCTACAACAAGAAGATTCATGTGGGAGGCAATATCTCGCAGAAACGCGCGGTCGGCGGAATCGCAAAGATCGCCACAGCCATGGTCGCTCTTGATTGGGCTGACGCTTCCAAGGTTTCACTCAACGTGTTGGCAACGGTCCCCACTTATGCGGAGCAGATTGCCGGGGAGCGCGTGCATGACCTCAGGACAGGAGACCGCGTGACACTGCGAGACCTGCTCTACGCCACGATGATGAGTTCTGACAATGTGGCGGCGATCACTTTAGGACACTTCGTGGGTGGAGATCTGCTGCGGAGAAAGCAGGTAGGTGGCGATCCATTGCAAGAGTTCGTGACGCAAATGAATGCCTTGGCAGCGCGAGAAGGTTGCAGAAACACAATGTTCGTGACGCCTCACGGTTATGAGAACTCCAGGCCAACGCCTTACTCCACAGCGGCAGATATTGCGCGGATAGGCATCTATGCGGCTTCTCGGGCACCGTTCCACTTCTACACCAATCAGCAGAGTCGGCGGATCACGATTTACCGAGGCGAGGCACGAGTGCCCATCACGGTGAACAACACCAATGGCCTGCTAGGCAACTCGCGCATCGACGGAATGAAGGTCGCTTCAACGCCGGCGTCTGGAGGTTGTGCAGTGATCACCGCCGACAAGCCTGCCACGCTCATTCCGCAGCCAGATGGGAGCAACATTGTGTTTAGGCATCGCCTTGTAGTGGTGGTGCTTGGCTCTGGCAGCCCTCAACAGCAGGCCCTGGGAGCGCTACAGCAGGGCTGGGGCGCTTATGATCAATGGCTAAATGCCGGGCGCCCCATCACGGACCGTTCTCAACTTCTTCAATTTCTCCAAGACTAAAAACACCCAATCATGCGCATAGGTATTCTTAACTCCGGTGGCGATTGCCCAGGTCTCAATGCTGTTATCCACGGAGCTGTTAGCACAGCCGCAAATCTAGGGTGGGAGGTCATCGGGTTCTTAGAGGGATTTGAAGGGCTGCTGAAGGATGGAGACGAAGGGCATATGGTGCTGGATCCAAACCGCACCATCGGGATCATGAAACTCGGTGGGACTATTTTGGGCACGACCAACAAGGGCAACTTTGTGGCCAAGATCGGGGAGAATGGTGTTTCGCAAGTCCCCCAGGTCACGGTGGATCAAGCAAAGGCCAATTTGAAACGCCTGGGCATTGAAGCCCTCATCGTCGTGGGTGGTGACGGTTCCCTTACTACGGCCCTGCAACTGCAAGACCAGGGCATTAACATCATTGGTGTGCCAAAAACCATCGATAATGACTTGGCTGCCACTGCGATGACTTTCGGGTTTGATTCTGCCTATTCTGCCGTGGTGGATGCTTTAGATCGTCTGCACACAACGGCTGAATCTCACAAACGTGTGATGGTGCTAGAGGTAATGGGTCGCCACGCTGGTTGGATTGCCTTGTATGGAGGGATGGCGGGTGGAGCCGATGCTATTTTGCTGCCGGAGATTCCATTCAGAATGGAGCATTTGGCAAGATTCATTAAGGAGCGGGAATCGGCAAATCGCCGTTCTAGCCTTGTCGTTGTGGCCGAAGGAGCTCACTGGGAAACCGGCGAGCTTGTGGCTAAGGAAGATCGGGGAACCAAAGGTCAGGTGCTGCTCGGCGGTATTGGAGACCGAGTTGCGAAGGTGATTCAGGAACTGACTGGCAAAGAAACGCGGGCCTGCACACTGGGCCACCTTCAGCGTGGTGGCACACCCACAGCATTGGATCGTATTCTGGGACTCCGCTTCGGCGTCAAAGCAGTCGAGTTGATCCAGACCAAAGAATACGGGCACATGGTGTCTTACCAGCAGTATCACGTGGGATCCGTGCCCATCATCGAGGCGGTAGCCAAACTGCGGACGGTGGACCCCAAAGGCGAGATGGTGAAGACCGCGCGTGCAGTTGGCATCTGCTTTGGTGACTGCTAAAGTCTCCACGTCATGCAATACATCTCCACGCGTGGTCAGACAGAGCCACACACGTTCAGTGCTGCAGTAGAAGCCGGTCTGGCCCCGGACCAGGGTCTCTTTTTGCCCTCTGCACTGCCCGATATCTCGCAAAAGCTCAGTCAATGGGCAAACCTGTCGTATCCAGAACTCGCGGCTGAGTTTTTTCAGATGTTTGCGCCTGAAATCAGCCCTGATGAATGGAGAAAACTCACTGCAGCTGCATACTCCAAGTTTGATGATCCTTTGGTTGCACCGCTCAAGAAGCTTTCGAATCGCACCTTCGTGCTAGAGTTGTTTCATGGACCTACATTAGCCTTCAAGGACTTTGCGCTCCAGTTACTGGGCTTGTTGTACAAGCGCCAGGTAGAACATAGCGGGAAGAAACTCACTGTTTTGGGAGCTACCTCCGGTGACACAGGTTCTGCCGCCATTCATGGCTGCTTGGGGCAAGATGGAATCCGCATATTCATTCTCTACCCAGCAGGACGAGTTGCACCCTTGCAGGAACGGCAAATGGCCTGCACGGGGGCTGCCAACGTTTACGCCATCCCAGTTCCTGGGGTTTTTGATGATGCTCAGCGCATTGTGAAGGACATTTTCGGTGACACCAAGTTTGCTTCTCAGACAAACCTCTCGGCGGTTAACTCCATTAACATCGCAAGGGTGCTTGCTCAGTGCGTCTACTACATCTGGGCGTGGTTACGCTTGCCGGAGGCCGCACGAGACAAAGTGGAGTTTGTCGTACCGACTGGCAACTTCGGTAATGTGCTGGCGGGTTGGCTGGCACGTCGGATGGGGCTGCCTGTGAGCGGCTTCCGCGTGGCAACCAATCACAATGACATTCTGCATCGTTTCTTCAGCACCGGGACTTACTCGGCAGGAGTATTGCGTCCATCTCATGCTCCGAGCATGGATATCCAGGCCGCTTCCAATTTTGAGCGATATCTCTATTACCTCGTTGGAGAGAATCCCGCTCGTGTCCGTGACCTCATGGCCGAGATCAAGGCAGGGCGTTCCGTATCGCTCGACTTGAGCCGCGAGACGGTATTCCGCTCGAGTGCGATGGATAATCATGGAATCGAGGAAACCATCTCAAGGGTATACCACGACACGGGCTACGTGCTTGATCCGCACACGGCCACCGCCTTTAGTTCCATGGCTCCAAGCGACACCACCAGTGTGGTGCTCAGTACCGCCCATCCTGCCAAGTTCCCGGACGTTATCTACAAGGCGATTGGCTTGGAAGCGACTCATCCATCACTTGAGGCGCTCAAGGCACTTCCTTTGCAGACGTATCCACAGGAAGCCAGTGTGGAGGCGATCAAGGCGTTCATCACGCGCTGATTTACTCCGGCTTTGTGGGTGTTGAAGCTGTCGGAGGCTCTGGGGCTTCGTCGTCTTTTGAGTTGTAAGGTTCCAAGTTGATATTGAGCACGATCGGACGGTGATCGCTGGCTTCGTCAAAATCTTTGGACGAATAGATGAATGACTTTCTCCAGCCTGCATACCGCTTCATTTCCGGGCTGATGAAAAAGTAGTCGAGTCGGCCATACTCATCCGCAGTATCCCAAAAATGAGTCCAAACCTCGCCGTTAATGTCCCTCAGCAATACATCGCTCATGAGGAGTTCTGGCTGGGCACGGTCTCCGATGATCTCGGCAATTGGGGGCTCGTGGCGGCGCTCATTGAAGTCACCATACGCCACGACTTTGGTTTTTGGGTCAGCTGTGAGAATCCCATCCAAGTGTTTGCGCAAGAGATGAGCCTCATTGCGCCGCATCAGAGCTTGATCAGCCTCTGGCACATCGCGCATCGACTTCAAATGGACTCCCACTGCGCGGAACTTGAACTGGGGATTAACCTCAATAGTGACGTCCAGTATCCCACGCTGCATAGGGAACACCGCTTCACCGATGAGATACTGAAGTTTACGCTGTGAGTTGCGCTCCACGATGGGGAACTTGCTCAGAAGCCCGAGCATGCGAGTTGGATCGCCACCATTTGCGACTTCGTAGTGCGGCAAGTCAAGGCCTGCGAGTTTTAGCCGCTTCTGCATGTCTAGCAGATCAGCTTCTCCCCCAATCTCACAGAGTCCAAGCACCTCCGGGTGGATGCTATTGATGATCTCCACCACCTTGGCCTTCTCTTTCTCCGGTTTGGAGGCGATCTCAACGCGCTCGCCATACTTCCGGTCCATAAGAAGCCAGTTCTTCACATTATAAGCACAGAAGCGGAACGATTCCGCCTCGGAGACACCCACGGGCACTGTGGGTTGCTGGGCAATGGAGTTGCCAAAGACCAGCAGCGAGGCCGCCCAGATTGTATGAAAAAGCCGAGCGGCGCGCATGGCGATTGAATCGGGATCAGGCGTCCTGATGGTCTCGCTCACGGGAAACCGTATTGGAGGCAGAACGCGTGGCATTGGCGTCAATCGAGGGACGCTCTGCTTCATCTTGGGCTTTGTGTAACTCTTGCTCAAACTCTTCACGGGCACGCTTAAACTCGCCCATGCTCTTGCCCAAACTGCGGGCAAAAGTGGGAAGCTTCTTCGCACCGAAAAGAACGAGGACAAGAATCGCGATAATAATCAGCTCGGGTGTGCCGAGAGGACCGAAAGCAGCTAAAATGGGGGTGTTCATATTGTTGGTGATTGATACTTGGTTCTAGGGGCGGGCGCAATCGGGAGTTTTGTGCCGTGTCACTGCCCCTGAAACGTGTCGAACCGACGATTCTTTGGCTCAGGAATGTTTTCTATTCGCCATCAGACTCTCAGCAAGGGCAAGATCTCCTGGAAAGGTGATCTTAGGATTGGCAGAAGCGTTCTCCACGACCCAGATTGGCGCTTGGATGTGCTGCAAGGCCGAAACTTCATCCGTTACTAGTTTTCCGTCTGCCAATACCTTCGAGGAAGCCTTTTCCAAAAGGTCTCGCTGGAAAACTTGAGGCGTTTCCATTACCCACGCGCTCTCGCGCGAAATGGAGCCGATGATCTGGCCGCTCTCGTCGCACTCTTTCATGGTTTCAGTGGCGCGGCGGGCGCAAGAGACTGCTCCGAGAGATTTGGCAGCTGAGATGCACTTGCTGATTTGTTCAACCTCAATGAGCGGGCGACCCCCGTCATGCACAGCCACCAACTCGGTATTCGCTGGGAGAACAGCCAATCCTGCAGCCACGGAAAAATGGCGTTCTGCACCGCCTGCAACGACAGCATTCAATTTGGAGAAGCCAGCACTCTTGATAGCACCTTCCACATCATCCCCACCCACCACGACGATGTAATCGACGCACGGACAGCGCTCAAACTGCCGAACGGTGTGCACAATCACGGGTTCACCGTCAAGTGGAGCCAGGAGCTTATTGAAACCCATGCGGCGGCTGCTGCCAGCTGCCACGATGATCGCTGCGGTTGTCACTCGAAGTGTTAGTTGAGGCGCTTGCTTACCTCGGCGGACAAGATGCGATTGTCAGCGCGTCCCGCTGCTTTTTCGCCAAGCTCCTTCATGACCTTTCCCATGTCCTTTTTAGACGTGGCGCCCAGTTCTGCGATAACGGCTTCGACCAGCTGAATGACATCGGCTTCTGACATGGCAGCAGGAAGATACTTCTCGAGCACTGCCATCTCCGCCTTCTCCGTGTCTGCCAAGTCTTGGCGGTTCGCTTGCTCGTAGCTTGCCACTGAGTCTTGGCGCTTCTTGATCTCCTTGCGAATGACGGCAATCGCATCCGTTTCGCCCAGTTCACCATCGGCACCGAGTTTCTCGATCGCGGCATATTTAAGGGCTGACTTGAGATTGCGGACGACATTGAGGGCTATAGTGTCCTTTGATTTCATGGCGGACTTCATGTCCTCCACGATGCGCTGATGAATGGTCATTGCGCAAAAAAGCAAGCCAGCTCAGGCAGGCAACTACAACTGCGCCTTCTTGATTTTGCCGAAATCAGCCCCCAAAAACCTGTGGGCAAGGTTTTCAAACTGCTCGGAGTAGTCGGTGAGATGGATCTCCAAGGTGGGTTTGGTGCGGCTTGTGCGCAGTAAGCAATGTTCCTCCAAACAACGTTTGGTGTGCGCGGCACAGGTGGACGCACTGTCTACGAGGCGGACCTTTCCCCCCAGTAGTCTCTTTAGCATTGGAACCAGCAATGGATAATGGGTACAACCAAGCACAAGGGTGTCGATTCCTTTGGCCAGCATGGGCTTCAAATACTCACGTAGGACACTCTTCAGCGCCGGATGATCCAGCCAGCCTTCCTCAATGAATGGGACAAGAAGAGGGGTGGCGATAGCTTCCACGCGCACATCTGGGCGCCGCATGGCAATGGCGTGCTGATAAGCGCAACTCCGGATGGTACCAGCTGTGCCAATGATGCCAACACGCTCGCAATCGGATGCCTCAAGGGTGGCTTCTACGCCGGGCTCCACCACTCCGATGATTGGAACTCGAAATGAACGCTGTAAGTCCGGCAAGGCATGGGCTGTGGCAGTGTTGCAGGCCACCACGACCGCTTTCACTTGTCGATTCAGCAGAAACTGAGTGTCTTCAGTCGCAAAACGTCGAATGGTGTCTGGCGATTTTGAGCCATAAGGCACCCGCGCGGTGTCCCCGAGATAGATGATCGACTCATTGGGCAGCAGTTCCCGAAGCGCCCTCACCACCGTCAATCCACCGACACCGGAATCAAACACACCGAGGGCGGAACTAACATCAACAGACATGGATTTTGCGCGGAATACAGAGAGCACGCCCGGCAGGACTCGAACCTGCGACCCACGGATTAGAAATCCAGTCGGGAATGCATTACTAGATCGGCCAGGATGGCGTTCAAGCCCCATAAATCAAGCCTTTCCTCGCCGGTGGCTAGGTTTTTCGCATTTCGGGCGACTGGTCAGAAATGGACGGAAATGGACTGTTTTTTGGGCTTATCTGTCACCTTTCTGGCGATGTTCTGCCCGCGCATTGCAGATAAGATTCTGCCGGTGAAACCCATTCTTCAGGAGTCGGTGATTACTGCACTGTGCCCTTGCTCCACCCGCTTGTTACTGTTGCTGCCGGTAGCCTCCACTAATGATCGTCACTGCACCTTTTTATGGTACTCCACTGAGGCGAGTTGATTGAGTCACAACAAAATGGAATCCCTTCGATTCCGCCCTCCAACTAGTGTGCGCCTTGCCGGAACCGAACTGTGTCTTTAGGCAGGAGTTCCGTTCATCCTCCATCTTTCCCCCCGCGCCCGGATTTCGCCCCTTACGA
The DNA here is from genome assembly GCA_016795485.1 of Verrucomicrobiaceae bacterium. Classification (GTDB taxonomy): domain Bacteria; phylum Verrucomicrobiota; class Verrucomicrobiia; order Verrucomicrobiales; family Verrucomicrobiaceae; genus JAEUHM01. Next base: position 128,644 of record JAEUHM010000003.1, read on the forward strand.
GCCCATTGCAGCCTTCACCCGCTGCACAGTGCTAATTCCAATCGGCAATCCCTTGGCACTCAGTCCATTTACCAAACGTGCGGTGTCCCTTATTGAGTGGCCCTGCTGAAGGCGCTTCACTATGTCCTTGTGCAGGTCCATCAGCTTGGCTGCATCGTAGGAGGTGCCTTTGCGCCTGCCAAGTTTCTTGCCTTTCCGGCGTGCCTCCGCCAGCCCGCTGTTAACACGCTCCCGGAGGGTTTCGGTTTCATTTCGCGCCATCTCAGCAAGAAGGGCCAGCATGATGGATGCAGCCGGATTGCGCTTTCCTGAAGCCATCAGTGTCTCTATCTTCTGGCTGTGCCAGTAGAGGGAAACTCCAAGCTCCTCCAGCATTTCCACAAAGCGGTGAACAATTGAGTTCCGCCTTGCCAATCGGGACACTTCATGAACCAGCACTTTCTTGATCTTCCCGGCTTTGGCCAGTTCCTCCACCTCCTGGAGTCCGTGGCGGTCTGACTCATTGGCCCGGCCTGAGACTCCAAGCTCTTCACAAATGGCCACCACCTCCCAGCCTTGAGTTTCAGCGTGGGCTTTGAGTTCGGAAACCTGACGGGCTGTTTCCTGCTTTGCGGTTGAGACTCGGACAAGGATTGCAACAGGGGTGTTCTTGCTGGCTTCTGGTTTCATGGTCCCGCACTATGCCAAGTGTATTCAAATAAACAAGTGGTTTAATGAATACACTGTTTCTTCCTCCTTTTGCTTCCCCGCGCTGCCGTTTTCCGTTGCCTCTCCAGCGAGTGATTTTTTGAATACACCTTTTGCCAGTTCCTGCCTGTGCCTGCCTGTTGTTGAAACAAGGGGGTTGAGATTCCCGCCAGTAGGTGGACACTATGCCGTCGCCATGCCCTCCTCTAAACCATCCGCATCTCCTACTGAGAAGCCTCCCGTTCCATCCAAGGGGGTGAAGCTGGCCCGTGCCAATCGCTCCCTGTGCAATGAGCAAGGCAGCGAGGAGCGGGAAGCACTCATGAGTAGGGCCATGAATCTGATTTACGGTGGCAATGGCCAGCAAGTCCCCGCTCGTCGCCGTTGATACCAACGTGCTTCTTGATCTCGCTTTGGAGGTCGAAGCCTGCTGGGATTGTCTCGAAGCTCTGAAGCGCCGCCGTGTGGTTCCGCGTTTAGTGGTCTTGCCCACCGTGCTCCAGGAGCTAGCCCACCTCATGGACAACGGCCCTAGCGCCACGGCCCGCGCTGCCGCGTTAAAGGCTCTTCAATCCCTCCTCTCTTGGGGATTTCAGCCCTTGGACCTGAAGCCCGTGGGTCATGGCATCGTGGAACGCATTGGCGATGAAATCCGCTCTGCCGGTCTGCTCCCAGCCGAGGAGAAGAACGATAGCTACATCATCGCAGAAGCCGCGCTTTGTGATTGTGACATTCTTGTAAGCTCGGATCGGCAGGTTTACGGTGTTGATCAGTCCGCACTTCATGCCTTGCTGAAAGATTACCATGTCTGGCCGGTGGCAATCCTCTGGCCCGCGCAAGTCGTTCGTGCGCTGGGCCGTTGATTCTCTGGCTCGCCTCCGTCTGTGATGCCAGTTGTTGCCAGTTGATTCAAATCTTCCTCCTCCGGCTCCTCACACATAGGAAACCCGGAGCGGAGGAAATGCTGGATCATTCCTCTTCTTCCTCCTCCGCCTGCCCCGCGTCTGGTCGATACTCCGGCTTCAGGGTCCAAAGCAGTCCGGCGGAAATGTCGAACAAGTGAAACCACTTCCCGCCGTCCTTTTTCAGATAATCGGAAACGGTGGAGTCTGTCACTCCAGCTATTTGCATCAGCCGCTTGCCCAGTTCCTTCCGAAACAGTGGACCGTCCTTCATGGCTTCGTGCAGGTGCTCCAATCGGAGAGCGGCCTTGGGCTCCTTCACCCTCTTTGCGTCCTGCTTCCATTCCTCATAGTCGAAGTCTACAATCTCCTGAAAACCGTCGTCCACCTGTTCCCATGCGGTCACTCCGCCCGGATCACGGCCAAGGTTCTTCTTTGTGCAATACACGATCACTCTTTTTTCTGTGATGTCGTTGGTGAATGGGTCGTAGTTGATCACGCATCGTGCATTGGAGAGCAGCACATAAGAGCCAGCCGCCTTCTCCGCATTTTGCCTGCCTTGATGATTGTCGTCGGGTCTGCCCTTCTTTACATGGGTGAGGATCATCGTTGCAGGTGCATTCTCCGGGTCCATGCCTCTGCATAGTGACATTACCAAACGGATGGCCGCTTTCACGTCGCGCTCTTGGTTGTTGTCTTCTGTGAAGGCGTTCCAAGGGTCGAAGACGATCAAATCAAACCCGCCATCTGTGACTATAGTCCGCAGACTGTTAAATACTTTTTCGTCCTTCAGGTTGGCCTGCCCGAAATCAAACTCTACGATCTTCACCATCTCGTTGAAGTTTTCGGGAAGCTTCAGCCGCAGCGAGTCCATGTTGAGCCGCCATTGATCATTTTCTGTTTGGATGATCAGCGTCTTGAACTTGCGATGCACCTTGTAGCCCAGCCAGTTGCCTTCACCCTTCGCCCCAAGCGTCGCCAGCCAGAGGGAAGCAAACGATTTACCCAGTCCCCAGCCGCCCACTAGAACTGTGTTGGCACCTTTGCGGATGTGAAAGTCTCCCACCAGATTGATATGGTCCGGCATCTTCAGTTGTCGCAGCTCTCCCAGCGTCCACACTCGGAACGGTGGCTTTTCCTCGGGCTTGCCATTGGCCGCCGGTGCTCCCGGTGACGTAAGCGTGGCGGTTGGGTCAATCACTCGCTTTTTGGGTGCAGTTGCCTGCTTTTCTTCTGCCTTGTGATTGCTCGGTTCAGGGGTCTTCATGGAAAGAGATCGTGCAAGAGTTCTGGATTAGCTTTTTGTGAGTCGGGGTGGACGTTGCAGAGGTCGGCCAAGTCCTTTCCCGGTGTGCCCTTCGTGGTGGTGAAGCCTGCTAGGTCGAACGCATCCACCACGGCAGCGCCCGCCTCTTTGATTTGCGTGGCCCAGTGCCGGGCCGCCTTCATGCCGTGTTCATCCGTGTGGGGATAAAGGCGCACATGCTTGTTACGGAAGCAGGGCAAACACTCCGCCGCCAGCCGTTGCACGCCCGCGCCAAGCACTGCACAAACGGCCACCTTGTCAGCCATTCCCAGTTGCAGGGCTAGGTCATGCGCCGCCGCTAAATCTGGTGCGCCTTCTACGAGTGCCACGATGGGAAACGGCTCCGCCTCCTTGATGCCAATCGGGAAGTCTTTACCGTGGCCTATGGTGTGAGCCTTGCGGTGTGCTGGCCTGCCGTCCTTTTCGGGCCAGTGTGCCCCGTCTATCCGCCGCAGTTCCACCAGTCGCCGCGCATCATCTGCTACGGCCCAGAAGCCAGCGCCGTGCCAGTGCTTCCGCCATGGTGCCGCCGCATCATAGCGCCCAAAGTGTAGCAACCCGCGCCGCTCTGCCAGCTCTATGCCGCCCACGGTGAAACCTCTCAACCGGGCCAGGGCCGCCTTTTCCTCCAGTGTCCCAAGCCTCAAAGTAGGCCATGGCTCCGGTGGCCGCTCTGGCATCGTCCGCCTGGGAAGCATCTTGCGCAACGGTGGCCGCATTTCATCGGCTCCGGCATCACTCAGGCCCGCCTGCAAGGCACACCAGCGAACAGCGCCCGCAGTGTCCAGTTCTGCCGCAGCCTTCACGAAGTCGATCACATCGCCGCCTTCGCCATCGCGGTGACTGTACCATCGTCGGCAATCGTCAAAGACACTAAAGCTAGGCCGCCTGTCCTCTGCCCACGGGATGCGGCAACTCCTCGCTGGAGTTCCTGGCAGGCCAAGCGCGTGCCATGCATCCGCTATGGTGAAGCGTTCCTTCACTTTCTCAATCAATCCACGTTCCATAGTGTTGTTAGTTCCTCCAGTTGCGGGAGAAAGCCGGAGGAGGAGCCAGCCCGGTGCCGTGCCTCAAGCCCTCAGTGCCTGCGGTTCTTGCTGTGCCGGAGGAGGAAACCCGGCCCGGCCTGTCGATGCGCCAGCGTGGGCCAGCGTGGGCCAGCGTAGGACAGACAGGGCAGGGGATGCGCCTCCGGGAAAAAACCGCGTGGGAAAGGGCAGAGACTCCGGGAAAAGAAAAAGAAGTGATCCGTCTTCTCTCTTCTGGCCGGTGTTCCTCCGTCTTGCTCCTCAGTGAACCCCGTTGCCGGTGAACTTTGGTTTGGGTGCAGTTGATCGTTTACCGAAGAGCAAGCACGGATACTCGCTGCCGTCGTCGTCTTTGCTAACGTAGGTCCGGAGAATCTCCCAGCCTCGTGCCAACAAGCCATCGGCCTGACTGACAGACGCTGTTGTGATCTCCGAGATGTGGGCCGCTGCGGTTGGATCGGGCATTCCAAGCACGTAGCTAGGCCATGCCGCCGGGCTTCCGTCCATGTGAGTGGCCTGCTGAAAGACGCCCAGCAACGCCCATCCGTTCTGCATGTAGGTGTTCGCTACATCAGGGGAAGCCGTCTCGAAGACTTCCTTGATATTCGTGGTTATAGTGTTCACGCTTCCACCTCCCGCAGTTCACAGTTGCGTTGAATGGCCGCCATCACCGCTTCAGGGCGGTAAAAGCAAAGCCTGCCAATGCGGACCACCGGAACCACTTTGGCAGAGGTTAGACGCGATAGAGTGCGCTTGGAGAAGCCGCAAGCCTGGGCCATTTCTGCCGGAGTCTTCAGCAGTTGGCCCCCGCCCGTCTTTCGCTTCTTCACCTCGGGGTTCTTGGGTTTGATTTGTCCGGCTCCAGGGTTCTCCTTGCCGGGTTCTACCAGCGCCTTGCGGGCTGGGCCGTTTTTGGTGTGTTGTATCGTAGCCATCTTTAGTTGTGTTTAGAACCACCAGCGGCATTGCTGGCAGTAGATGGCTCGAATTGATCATATCAAGTCCATGCAGGCACACGAAGAGCTATTGCTCATTGCCGGGCAATCAGCCACGGATTCACACTTGACGATTGTTGTGGCGACTCTCTCGCTGCATCGCAGGATGCCATACATACTTCGGTCGATGCCGTCTCGCAGTTCCTCGGTTCCCAGTCCCACAAGTTGCATATCCAGAACTCTGCCGCAGAAGCTGCAAGCTCAGCCGATGATTTCCGGTAAATGGAGGCTTGAGCCTTCTTACCTTCAGGTGGGCTGGTGATCCAGCATTTGCGCAAATAAGCGTCTAACCACTGCTTCCAGAAGTCAGGGAAGCTCACTCCGGGCCAATTCCATTCATGAATCGGAAACTGTTTGGCAAACTTCGTGGCTTCTTCACTTGGCTCCTTCGCAAAATGTGATTCGTCCAGTTCTAGGGTGTTCCTGAAAACCACCAACTCGTGTTCAAGTTCCAACAACGTCCACATTTTGTCGTGAACCCATTCCTTCACGGCTGGAGTTGGACGTTTAGTACTTTCTTTTTTGCCTGTCACTTGTGCCGCCAGCTCTCTGGTTTGTTGTTCGAGGGTCTTACGCTTTGTCCAGCCGTCTTGCTGAGTTACATGGAACCGCTCCTTGCTCGCGCTGCGGAGATCAGAATACATGGGTGCCTTTTTTCGGAACTCCTTCTGTCTGTCAAAGGTGTCCCACTTGATTCTGTGGTAGAAGGATTTCAGACGGAATGCAATGAGGTCCTTTATTCTCGGCAGACTGCTTTCAGTGCACAGCTTGACCAAATGCCGCTCAATGTCTTCAAGTGCGCAGAGGTATCGGGTTACAAGGTGTTCCGCTTCTTCAGCATTGGCATCCACGCTTATGGCGAGCCGCTGGAACTCTTCTCGCATCAGGGTTGGATAGTACGGGTCTCTGGCCCGCATGAGATGAAGCATCCACTTGTTTCGAGTTTTCCCAGGCTCTGGTGGTCCACCTGGGACCATTCCAAGCCTTGTTTCTTCTGGACTGGGTTTATCCTTTGTCGCTGGTGGCGTGTAGTAGATGACAAGCCCTCTGCTTTCGATGGCTGCCCGAACTTGATGCTCCTTTGCAGATATTTTTTTCGGGGCTGAATCCGAATTGGATGGTTCAGATTTTGATTTGGTGTCACCCCCTCCCCCCGCTGTCTTACTTTCAGCGATTGGTTTTGCTGCCTTTCCTCTCTTCGGTTGGCTGCTTTTGCTTGTTGGCTTCTTCTTGTCCTTCATGCCGCGCCCTCCTGTTTCCGGTTCGTTTTGAAGTTGATCACCTTGGCGGTTGGTCCGCTGCCCGGCTTCAGTGCCCACCATTGACGGGCCGCCTCCGGCTTCACTGCCTCACGGTAGTGCTGGAAGAGCATCTTCGTGGACGTGTGGCCTAGTTGCAGCGCTGTCTCGTTTAAGTCCTTGTGCAGCGCTACGTGGTAGGAAGCGAACGAGTGCCGCAGCACATCCATAGGCCAGCGGTCCAACTTTACTGCCTTCATGGCTGCTCGCCGGTGCCTCCGCTCGTTGGGCTGGGCCACCCGGCCAGTCTGTCCCGCATACGGTGCTAGCCATGCCTTGAGGTTCTTGGAGATTGTTACCAGTCGCCGCTTGCCCGTCTTGCTCTTGGTTGCCTTCACTTCAATGAAGCCGCCGTCCAGGTCGATCTCTTCCCAGTCCAGCCGCCGCAGTTCCTCGGGCCGTAAGCCAGCAAAGCCACCAATCACCAGCACGGGAAGCCAGCTCTTGTGGGCCACCCTTAGAAGTGCCGCCATCTGCTCTGGTGTGAACACGTCCACACCGTCCTTCGTCTCCACAGTGGGCTTCTTCACCTTGCGGAAAGGATTGTCAGTCACCAACTCCGCGTGAATCGCGTAGCTGAACACCGCAGAGATCGTGCGGTGAAAGTTCCCCTTCGTCATAGCGGAAACATCCATCCCTGCAAGCCATCGCCTCAGCTTGTCCGGCGTCACATCAAAGGCCAGCGTCTCCGGCCCGAAGTCGTCCTCAAAGCGCCGCCAGCGGTTCCGCACATCTGCCCGGTAAGCCGTGGATAGCTTCAGAGTCTCAGGATCGGACAAGAACCGCTCGCCAAGCGCCCTCAGAGTCAGGGAAGCCCGCCGTGCTTGATGCCTTGCCGCCGTATCCTTCACAGCCTCAAGCAAGCCAAGCCCCGTGCCGTCCAGCGCCTTCCGGCATTCCACATACTCCCGCGCTACCTCCTGCAACGTCAGCTCGTAAGGAGCCAGCAAATCAGCCGCCCGGCCCGCGTCTGCCGCGTGTTCTGGTTTCCGGGCTATGCGTTCCGCCAGTGTGCCCGTATTCACGCGGGCCATCTCCAACGTCTGCAATCGCCGCTTCCCGGCATCCTCAGTCGTGAAGTATTCCCGCTTCCGTTTTCCAGCCACGTAGAGCCCCGAGAGAAGCCACCGAACCCTGCCCGAGGGTAGAACCTCCCGCAGTAGCTTCAGAGTCGTCGTGCGCTGCCTCCGCTTGATCATGGCCCCTTGTCGTAGACTGGCATTATCTGGCGATTTCATGCCATCACTCTACCTTATCTGGCGCTTATCTGGCAACAAAAGCCAATCAGTCTCAGGCAAAAATCTTTGTAACGCTCTGGAACCCTTGATTTTCCGTGGCACGCCCGGCAGGACTCGAACCTGCGACCCACGGATTAGAAATCCGTTGCTCTATCCAGCTGAGCTACGGGCGCATGAAATTGGGCCGACATGTTTAGCTCAGTTCCCGCTGCTTGCAATGGCGGTTGCGATTTGTCTGATCGGGAAGTGTTTCCCGAGGCAACTCGTAGAGCCACTGTGTTGATTGTGCATGTGCTGTAGAACTTGGATCGAGCCAGCCCTTAATGCCAAATAATCCAGCATCTCGTCCAGTTTTTCGAGGATGTCTTTACTGGGCGGTGCAGAGTTGAAGTCTCCTACCAACAAGATGTCGAATGGTCCTTCGACTGTGTTTTGATTGAGAATACTGATCCCACTAGGCCCAATGACTGCGTCACAACTACTGCCATCGACCCGCCGCACATCCATGAGATAACGGGGAATGTTGCTATTCTGCACCGCATCAGATGAAACGGCATGGAGTATGATTTCCATTTCAGCGCCTAATGGGGCGGGGTGTATTACATGAGAAAGTTGAGAGCGGATGGACGGTGTTAAGGCGGTCCACTGAATGCGTGGCGCTTCAAAGTCATGCTCGAGCGGGGGTTCAGCGGGGCGAATGGGAATAGCGCGGGGGACAGCAGTAGCTTCATCCTGGACCAAGCGCGCGGAACGGCTTTGCACGTCCTTTTCTACGGTTGGAGTCTCTGCAGTAGGCACTCTAAAAAATGCCGATGACTCCGCGACACCTGCGGCAGAAAGTAGCGGGATCACGGAAGCGACATTGACCGGGGAGTCGTCCGTCTGCCCGTGAGGCGGCATAGGTTCGCTGGCTGAAAATATCAAAATCGCAAGAACCAGTCCCGCAGCTACACCACCAGTCACCATCTGCACAGCCCACTGCACAAGCGTGGACTCACTCTCGCGGGCGGCGTTGTAGCAGCGAGCGAGGACGTTGATGGCTCTCGGGAGTCCAATGGTCACGATGATTCTAAAATATAAGCGGTACCTTATATTTCAGAATATTTGCGAAATGTTCCAGCATTTTGTTTGTCATTTCTGCTTTTTTCATCACCCATGGAGGGGTGATTTGGATTCTGACGGCCGGATTTGGCGATGGACACAATGCTGCGGCTCGCGGCATCCGTGATGCGTGGTCTCGCCAGCAGCCCAAGGTCCCAGTGGTCATGGAAGACTGGTTACTGCGGCAAAAGCCTCTGCTTTCTGGGCTAAGCATGGCGGCTTACCGGGAAGTGATCGTCCATTGTCCGGCGCTCTGGCGGTTGGCCTATCGGCGGCTGGAGAAAAGGCCGGAGGAAGCACTTCACCCGTTGCTGTTAGAGCTTCTGCGGGGACCGTTGGAGGACGATCTTGTCCGTTTTCGGCCCAAGGCCATTGTCAGTACTTATCCGCTCTATAGTAGTTTGCTGGATGCATTAAGACAGGATGGCTTTCCGGTCCCGCCTTTGCTGACCGTGGTGACAGATGCGTTGTCCATCCACCCTACTTGGGTTTTTTCGCCTAGTGATCGCTATGCGGTTATCGAGTCCAAGTCAGCTGCGGAATTGGTCCGGCAGGGTGTCGAAGGCTCTAAGATATCCGTGACCGGCTTTCCTGTCCGGCTCGATTATCTGGAACCAAAGCCCGCCCGCCCATCATCTCCGGGAGTGCTATATCTTCCATCAACTCCGGGCTCGCACGTCGAAGAGACTCTGGGGGAACTGGACCGCAGTCTTCCACAGGGTACGCGGCTGACCGTGGTGATGGGCAGGCATGACAGGCGACTCTATCATCGAATGCGTAGGTTTGTAGATAACTGTTCGCATGTAAGGCTTGACGTTCATGGATGGACGGAACAGGTGCCGGTGCTTATGCGCCAGCATGACTTGGTGATTACCAAAGCTGGTGGTGCTATCGTACATGAAGTCATGGCCGCTGCTGTCCCTGCGATCATTGACTGCGTGGTTCCTGGTCAGGAAGAAGGTAATGCTCAGGAGATCGTGGACGCAGGTGGGGCGGCGCTTAGCAAATCACCGCAGGAAACCGCCAAACTAGCGGCACAGTGGCTCTCTGGTCCGGGTCAGTTGCAATTGATGCTCACCGCTCTCGCCAAAGTCAGTAGACCAGATGCCGCGCTTCGTGTGGTGGATGAAGTGTTAAGAATGATTTAGTGACTGCGGCTGACGCTGCCTTTCACTGCGCTAGCACTGCTTTAAGGACCGACTCTTGATGCTGATGCATTTCCGAGCGCTCGACTGCTTCGTGATCATCCCAGCCAGCAAGGTGTAGCAAGCCGTGAATCACATACAGCAGTAGTTCCTGTTGAGGCTGGAATCCGTGCTCGGGCCCCCGTTTCTCTGCCGTCTCGGCGCTGATTAGGATTTCGCCGTGATGGAAAGTGATAACATCTGTCGGAGTTGGATCATCCATGAACTCCCCATGGACCTTGGCGATGGCTGAATCTGAAACGACCGAGATCTCCACCAACTCAAGTTCAGCAAGGGCAGGGGATTCGCCTTTTTGAAGTGCCCAGCATTGAGGCAGTGCGGCTTTTGCACGATCCGTCAGCCATTCGACGTCTAGCCACTTCACGGCATGATGAGCGTAGATTTCGATCTCCGGCATCACGATCTCAAATCAAGCGGCAGGCGTACTCTTTGTGGCTGTTCTCCGCCGCGTGGACTTCCGGTTGGGCATCTCTTCACCATCTGCTGAACTTCCGGGCTCCGTGCTCGTGTCTAGTCTCTGAGGTGGAGTCTCGACTGCTCGCTGCTGATATTTGATCCGGCTGTGCATCATGCTGGCGAGAGTTTTGACAAAACTTGCTTTCACGCGAGCCAACTCAGACAGGGTAAGGTCACACTCGTCGAGTTGACCGTCAAACATCCGGGTCTGCACGATCTCATCCACCATTTGCTCTATCCTTTGAGCCGTTGGTTTGTCCAGCGTTCGTGAGGCGCTCTCAACGGCGTCTGCCAGACTTATGATTGCTGACTCTTTGAAGCGCGGTTTGGGTCCTGGATAGCGGAAGACATCTTCACTAATCTGCGGGATATCGTCCTCAGAGGCTTTTTCCTCCTTAACAAGTCGCAGCATCTCTGCCTTTTGATTCAGGGCCTGTTGGTAGAAATACCAAGCCAATGATGTGCCATGGTGTTGTTCAATGACATCAATGATCCGGCTGTTGAGGTTGTGTTTGATCGCTAGATCGACGCCATCTTTCACGTGAGCCACGAGAATCAGAGTGCTCATCCGTGCCGTGAGGTCAGCATGCGGATTGTGGGCTGGGTCCATGTTTTCAATGAAGTATTCCGGCTTGTTCAATTTCCCAATGTCGTGGAAGTAAGCGCACACGCGGCACATAGCTGCGTTGGCGGAGATCGCCTCGGCAGCTGCCTCGGCGAGATTAGCCACCACGAGGCTGTGGTGGTAGGTCCCAGGTGCCTCCATACTCAGTCGCCGCATCAGCGGGTGATTCAAATCAGCTTGTTCCAGCCAAGTGATGTCGGTAGTCACTCCGAACGCAGACTCCATCACTGGTAGAAAGCCCCCGGCGAGCAACCCGGTCAGTAGGCCGGAAGCAAATGGTGTTCCCGTGATTTGCCCGAGTTCCGCGCTGGCGATACTCCCGTCCAGGGACGCTAATATAAAGCTTACCAGTCCCGCAGTTCCTCCCACGCAAAGTCCTGCGATCAAGAATCGGTTTCTGCGGCGTACACGACGCGTTGAGAGCACCCCAGCCGCTCCGACAATCAGCCCAGTGCTGATCCAAGTCATGGACGTCACCCCTGGCACCAGCAGCGAACCCAAAACCGAGCAATGCAGCGCGGCAAACATCCCCATCCGACGCCCTAGAATGACGGACAGCACTAGCGGCGCTACCGCGTGAGGCATGACGCTTGCCAGAAAGCCGCCAGGCCACTCTCTGGCACTCCCAAATCGCTGTACCATTACGGCTAGGGCTAAATGACCGAACAAAGTCCCCAAAATCAGCAAAGCGAGGCGATTGTCCTTCGTCACCTCCTTGTTGGTCAGATGCAGGTGCACCAGCATTCCAGCCGACAGCACGACCGCATAGAACCACTTCGTCAGGCCCGGTGAGGCCATTCCTGGAGTCCATCCAGCACTGGCTTGCATAAGGATCAGCACGCCGATGACAAATCCCATTGCCACCACCCCCGTCACAGACGGGTGGCAGCGGAGGACATCCCAGAAGTCATCGTCCTGGTTTTTGCGTCTCGTCCTTCCACAGGAGTAACCCTCGCGGAAGAGCTGGGCGCGGCGTAATGATTCAAACATCTTGATTATTTCGGGAAACGACGGCCATTCTACCCTCACCAGGGACTCCTGACAAGTTTCCCTGTGGCGCGCCTTCCCGGGCCGCCTACTCTCCGACTCCTCCGCAACATGGCCCGTATTTCCATCATTACTCGTACCATCGACCGCCCCCGGCTTCTGGCGCGGACTCTGGACAGCTTGCTTGCGCAAACTTTTGCCGACTGGGAACTCGTTATTGTAAATGGCGGGACGGAGGAGGGTTTGGAGGCCTCTCTGGGACCCAGACGGGCCCAGTTGGGAGAGCGGGTGAAGGTACATCGTTTCCAAAATCCCCGGCCTGGAATGAGGGGCGTGCCCATCAATGAGGGTGTCCGTCACAGTTCAAGTCCGCTCATCACCGTTCTCGACGACGATGACACTTGGGAACCGGACTTTCTTGATACCATGATTCGTGGTTTGGATGCAGCGCCAGCCGACGTTGGGGGCATCGTTTGCCAGACCCAGATCATCGAGGAATCCTCTGTGGAGGAGGGATTGAACGTCCAGCGGACCTATCCTCTCAATGACGACCTTCAGAACGTCACTCTAGCCCGTGTGGCTGTCGTGAACGCCTTTTGCATCCATGCCTTTGTTTATCGGCGGGAGGTTTTTGATGCGATCGGCGGCTACTCGGAGGCACTTCCCGTGCTAGAAGACTGGGACTTTAACCTCCGCTTCCTTTGCCATAGCGACTTGGTGGTGATTCCGCGCATTTTGACCCACTACCACCTTCGTCCGGCAGTGAAATCAGGTCACGAGGCCAACTCTCAGAATGCGGAGTTTGATCTGCACAAGTTTTACGAGAGCCGCATCATCAATGCCGCCATGCGAGACGCCTCCAACCCCGTCCTTGGCCAAGCCATGGCCTCCGCCGCGCACACCCGCTGGCTAGAACGGCGAATCCATTCGGTGGAGAGCAAGCTCAAGTCGGCAGCGGACAAGATCGGCAAAATTGACTCCCGCACCAAGGAGCTAAAGGATCGGCGCTAGTGCTCGGCTGACGGTCCTCGTTTCACGGCACAGTCGCTGTAGGCAGAAAAGAGTTGGTTTTTGAGTCAGTAAGTTGTAGCGAACGGGTTCCCTCGCCCTTTTTCTCACCAGCATTCCTAGTCATCCGTGCCCAAGAAGTCCAAAAACGCAGATTCCTCCAGCGGACCGCTTTTCGCCTCCCACGCTCCGGTTCAAGTCAAGCCTGTCGATGATCTCTATTCCGATTGGTTCCTGGACTATGCCAGCTACGTGATTCTTGAGCGCGCTGTGCCGCACATCAATGACGGATTCAAGCCCGTGCAGCGCCGTATCATGCATACCCTTTGGGAGAAGGATGATGGTCGGTACAACAAGGTGGCCAACCTCGTGGGTCACACCATGCAGTATCACCCCCACGGAGACGCTTCCATCGGTGACGCCCTCGTACAACTCGGCCAGAAAGACCTGCTCATCGACTGCCAAGGGAATTGGGGCAACATCCTCACCGGAGACAACGCAGCAGCCCCTCGTTACATCGAGGCCCGTCTCTCCAAGCTCGCCAATGACATCCTTTACAGCCCCAAAATCACCGAGTGGGCTGCCAGTTACGACGGACGCAACAAAGAGCCCGTCACCCTACCGGTAAAGTTCCCCCTTCTCCTTGCTCAAGGCGTGGAAGGCATCGCCGTTGGCCTCAGCTGCCGCATCTTGCCGCACAACTTCATCGAGCTTTGTGACGCGTGTGTTTCTTCCCTCCGTGGTGAGGAGTTCACGCTCCTGCCAGATTTTCAGCAGGGCGGCATTATGGATGCCACGGACTACAATGCAGGTCAGCGCGGTGGACGTATCCGCGTTCGCGCCCGCATCGTCGAGGGTGAGAAGAAAAACCAGATCCGCATCACCCAGATCCCCTTTGGCACCACCACTGGTGGGCTCGCCGAGTCCATCGTGGCTGCCAACGAGAAGGGCAAAATCAAAATCGCGCGCGTAGAAGACATCACCGCAGAGCATGTCGACATCGAGATCACCCTACCATCGGGAGCCGACATCGATCAGACCATCCAGGCCCTTTACGCCTTTACCGACTGCGAGGTCTCCATCGCCACCAACGCCGTCGTCATCAAGGACGACAAACCTTGGTTCTGTTCAGTCCACGACATCGTCAAGCACGCTGCCGAGCGCACCCGCGAGGTCCTCATGCAGGAACTCGAGATCCAATTGGGTGAACTTCAGGAGAAGTGGCACTTCAGCAGTCTGGAGAAGATATTCATCGAGAACCGCATCTACCGTAAGATCGAAGAGTGCGAGACCTGGGAAGCCGTGATGGCAGCCATCTGGAAAGGCCTCAAGCCTCACCTTGGCCTCCTGCGGAGAGAAGTCACTGACGACGACGTTGCGCGTCTCACCGAGATCAAGATCAAGCGCATCTCCAAGTTCAACTCCTTCGAGGCAGACGAATACATCGCCAAGCTCGAAGCGGAGATGGCCCAAGTGGAAAAGAACATCAAGGGCATCACCCGCTTCACCATCAGCTACTTAGAGAACCTCAAGAAGACCTACAGCAAAGGCCGCGAGCGCAAGACAGAGATCGCCAGCTTTGAGCGCGTGGCTGCTGCTGAAGTCATCATCCAAAACGAGACCCTCTACTTGAACGCCAAAGAAGGCTTTGCCGGCACTGGCCTCAAGAAAGAAGGCGAGCCGGTGTGCAAATGTTCCGCGCTCGACGACGTCGTCTTCTTCTCCAAGGACGGCACCATGACCGTCACCAAGATGCAGCCCAAGTTCTTCGTCGGAAAGAACCCCTTCTACGTCGGACTGTGGAAAAAGGACGACGAAGCCGTCTACTCCATCCTCTATCGGGACGGTCGCGATGGCCCCATCATGGCCAAACGCTTCAAGATCGGCGGCATCGTGCGCGACAAACAATATCAGCTCCACAAAGGCAAGCCCGGCAGTGCTATCGTCTACTTCGCCCGCCATGAGAGTGAAGCTGACTCAGATCGCCAGTTGCTGACCTTGCATCTGAAGAGCGAACTCTTCCGCCTCCGCAACACCGAGCTCAAGTTCCCCTTCAACTCCATCCCCGTCAAAGGCCGGGATGCCGGAGGCAACATCGCCACCAAGCACGGAGTCGAGAAAATCGCCCGCAAAATGGTCCAGTCTGACGGCTCCTCCCCCAGTGCGTGACCCCGCTTGGTGACGGGCGGTTTCGCTTGGCTGGCTACTCCACGGCTACTTTGATCACCACTTTGTAGACGTCACTCGTGCTTTCCCAGTCGATGCAGGGGGCATGCGCATCTTCTGGCCAGAGGATGGCAAAGTGACCTGCGCTCATGTGCACCGGGGTGCTTGGTGCGGAGAGTTTCCAAAGGGCCGCGTCCTTTTCTGCTGAGAACGGCATAGTCTCGTCCTGCATCGTGGCCACCGGTGCCCAGAGAATCGTTTCCTGGCCAGAATGCAGGTATTGCACGTCGATGTACTTCCGGTGAGCCTCAAACAATGCCTTCTCTAGTGGCTTGGTCTCGTAAGTTTGAACCAGGGCAAAGCACTGGTCACCGTCAAGGTCGTAGCGTCCGGGCGCTTGTGTGCCATCCAATTGACGCAGAAAGGTAAAGGCTTTGGAAAAACGGGAATTGAGCTGCTCGTAGCGGGTGGCGTTGGCCAGGGTATCCAGGATCATGACGCTGCTGTTGTATCAGATGAACTTCCAGCTGCAAGACTCGGGGACATTCTTTTCTAGCAAGGCATCGTTGCTGGCTGCGTTGTGGCGGCATGTCACGTGTTCTTGTCCTTTTTGCTCTCTTTTCCGCCTCTGTAGTTGCAGCGGACTCTCCCAATGTCGTGGTCATCCTCAGTGACGACCTCGGCTGGGGAAGTGTCGGCTGCTATGGGGCGAACCCCGATCTGGTGAGCACTCCAAACATTGATCGATTGGCAAATGAGGGTCGTCGCTTCACCGATGCTAACACGACATCCTCAGTCTGTTCGCCCACAAGGTATTCGTTGCTTACTGGCCGCTACTGCTGGCGCACGTCGCTTATTAGTGAAGTGCTTGGGACGACGGCTCCTCTGCATATCGAGACCACGCGCCTCACTTTGGCATCTATGCTCAAGCAGAAGGGCTACAACTGTGCAGCAGTGGGCAAGTGGCACCTTGGGTATGGCAGTGCTGAACGTTGTGACTTCACCCAGGAGCTCAAGCCCGGTCCGCTAGAGATCGGTTTTGATTATCACTTCGGCGTTCCGGCCAATCATGGCGATCTCTCGGGCGTCTATGTCGAGAACCACTGGGTCTACGGCCTGGACAAAGCCAGTCCCTCCACCCCAAGCGCTCCCTACTTCACGATGGGACAGCAGAAGGGCAAGCAAGTGAAGAATCTGGAGCTCAATGCACCGAAGCGTGTCGATGAGAACGTGATGGAGACTCTGACAGATAAGATTTGCGGCTGGATTGACCAGCAGTCCTCCGACAAGCCGTTCTTCGTCTACTTCACTCCCGTTGCCGTGCACAATCCCATCACGCCATCCAAACACACGGCTGGAAAGAGCAAAGGTGGTCCCTTTTGTGACTTCATAAGTGATCTGGACCTCAGTGTGGGCAGAGTGATGGAGGTCTTGGACAAGAAGGGCTTTGCCAAAAACACTCTTGTCCTCTTCTCCAGTGACAACGGGGGCGTTAACAAGCCAGAGAACACCAATCTGGTGCAGACGACCGCACAAAATGCCGGACTCAAGCCCGTGGGCCCCTTCCGTGGCGGCAAGCATGATGTTTGGGAGGGCGGCTTCCGCGTGCCATACATCATCCGCTGGCCTGGGGCAGTGCCCGCTAAGACCGTGTGTGATGAAACGGTGAGCATTGTCGATACCTTGGCCAGCATTGCTGCGGTCACGGGTTGCAAACTACCCCCGGCTAGCCAAGGCGCGGAAGATAGTCATGACGTTTCAAAAGCTTGGCTTGGGCAGGAATACACAAGACCGTTGCGCCCGGACCTCATTGTCCACAGTGCAGATGGGAACTTCGCCATTCGCAAGGGAATGCATAAGTGGATCGAAGGTGTGCCTGCAGATGATGTTAAGCCGACTTCAAAGAAAGCACGTGCCGCGCAGTTTAAGCGCCAACTGTTTGATCTCGCAGGCGATCTTGCCGAGACCACGGACATCTCCACGCAGCAGCAGGGAGTTGTGACTGAGCTTGAAGCTCTGCTCAATCGCTACCGAGATGGAGGCTATAGCCGAGAAATGCCTCCTCTCGGTGCTAAGCCTCCTTCTGCACTGAATACACTTCCGCCTCTTGAAGGCGCTGAGCCCGTGGACATCACCAAGTATCGTGGGGCAGGGTGGGCACCGAGAGATGGAGCCATGTTTGGCAAAGCCTCTGCCAAAGGGATGCCGCTTACTGGGCCGATAGCACTCAAAGATGGTGTCTTGGAGTGTAAGATCATGCTAGGTGAGGCGGATCGTCACTCTTTGCGCATTCACACGGAAGGCAATACTGGCAGCTTTCGCATTGTCATCTCACGGGCCCATCTGGAAGTAGCCAAGAACCCATCTCAAGGCGAGTCAGCCGACAAGACACTGCCTTTGGCCAAGTCACGGGTGAAATACAAGGCATCCGACTGGCAGACGCTCCGACTCACCTTCAAGGGCGAGCAAATGACCGCAGACTTTGCTGGAACGAGCGCCAAGGCCACTCATCCCCTTCTTGCGCAGAAGAAGTCTCAAGCCAATTTCATCGCGTTCGATGGAGAGGTTGGCATCAAGGACGTGCTCGTTAAGCCAGCAGATCCTTGATGACATGTCCGTGCACGTCCGTTAACCGACGGTCGATTCCATTGCTCCGCCAGGTCAGTTTCTCATGGTCGATGCCTAGCAGGTGCAGCATCGTCGCGTGGATGTCGTAGCACGTGGTTGGATTAGCTCTATCCAGTGGCTTGTAGCCCCACTGGTCACTTTCGCCCGCTATCACCCCTCCTTTGATGCCACCGCCGCACAGCCAGTTAGTGAACACGTAAGGGTTATGGTCGCGCCCCTTGCCACCTTGCGTACTTGGCATACGACCGAACTCCGTGGTCCACAGGATGATCGTTTCGTCCAGCAAGCCGCGCTGTTTCAGATCTAGGATCAAAGCAGACACCGCACGCGCCATTCCCCAGGCCAGCGGACCGTGATCACGCTCCACGTCCTCATGGCTGTCCCAGTTTCTCCGAGGGAAGCCATTATCGTTGCCGCTCCAGATCTGCACAAACCGCACTCCGCGCTCTAGCAGACGTCTTGCCGCCAGACACTTACGTCCCATGTAGTCCGCCTCCTCCTCGGCATTGATCTCAGTGGGCCAAACCTTTCTGTGCTCTTGGATGCCATACAGACGCTTCAGCGCTTCTGGCTCCTTGGCGATATCCAGTGCTTCGGGTGCGGCCATTTGCATCTTGGCCGCAAGTTCATAGCTCTTGATCCGGCTTTCTAGCCTGGAGTCATCCTGACGTAGAGAAGCGTGCTTAGCGTTTAGCTTCTCCAGAAGCTCAAAACCTTGCGCGTCAGCCCGGCGGGTGATGTAACGTCCATTCTTGTGCGGAAACAAATCCGAGATGGGGTTCTCCGCCCCAGGATAAATGATCGTTCCTGCGTGCTGAGACGGCAGAAAAGCCGAGTCCCAGTTCTTCGGTCCGTTGGAGGCAAAGCCACGGTGATCCGGCAGCACCACAAACGTCGGCAGATTATCGCTCAATGAACCCAGTGCATAGCTCACCCAGCAGCCAGCACCAGGGAAGCCAGGCAAATTGAACCCGGTCGCCTGCAGCAGCGTGCCCTGGGAGTGCACACCCGTCTTGCCCACCATGTTGTGGACGAACGCCATGTCATCCACACACGCGCCCAGCGGTGCTACCGCATCACTGAGCATCTTGCCTGACGCACCGTATGGACGGAACTCCCACACCGGCTTCTTCCATGGTCCCAGTCCGTTTTGAAATGCCTCCACCGTCTCCCCAAAGTTCGACTCCTCGCCATGGTGCTTCACCAGAGCAGGTTTGAAGTCAAACAAGTCCAGGTGACTCGCCGCACCTCCCATGAACAGTTGGATCACCCGCTTAGCTTTTGGCGAAACGATCTGCGAGCGATGAGCAGACTCCTCAGCCTGTAAGGCACCCAGAGCCAGAGTGCCAAACCCCTGTCCCGTGCGTGCCAAAATCTCTCGTCTGCTGAAACTCTTCTCCACGCGCAAGACTACGCTCCAAACGCGCTGAAGATTGCATTCCCTCACGTTCCCCTCCGCGCGACCCAAAATCAGCGGCATTACCCACCCCAGGCCCTAACGTCTCATCGTCAGCAAGATCTCGTCGATCTTCTGAATCACCGCCTGCATCTGATTCTGATCATAGTTCGCGTCTGCGTTCATGCTTAGAGTAGAGACAGCATTGGTATTCGCGCTGCTCCCCTCATTCACGCCATTGAGTTGGTCTCTCATCACAGAAGACGAAAGCGGCGAGTTATCTGCGGGTAAGGAAGGATCGAAGGACATGGTTGGTGGTGGTTAATGTTGGTTTGCAGTGGTTGAGCAGTGGTTGAGCAGTGGTTGAGCAGTGGTTGACGGTAGTTGACGGTGGTTGACGGTGGCGAAGCGGCGGGTCCGGAAGGGTAGGGCGAGGTGTCCTCACCGAGCCGTCACAGCAGGCCAAAAGACTCCCTTCACCCCAACAACCGTAAACCACCGCCAACAATCGCAAACGACGGCAAACTCCCCCTCTGAAGGGTAGGGCGAGGTGTCCTCACCGAGCCGTCACAGCAGGCCAAAAGACTCCCTTCACCCCAACAACCAAGAACAAAGAACCAAGAACGACCCCCGCTCTCAGGTCTGGCATCTGATGTCTGATCATCTGATGTCTAAAAAACCCACCGCAAACTCCCCTACATCGCCCTAGCGCTGACCGTATTGCTCCAGTCAGACTCGCGGGTACTGCCGCCGATGGCGCGGACTTGGAAGGCATACATGGCACCAGGGGTGAGGCCGGAGATCACGAGATCACGCGTGCTGAGGGAGTTGTTCACCTCCACCCAGGGGCCTGGTGCGCCGTTGGCATCTAGCAGCGCATAGCGCACATCGTAGTTGCGTGCGTTCTTCACCGCAGGCACACGCAGCTTCAGTTGACCCGATTGTGCTGGCACGATGTCCGCGATGGTTGGAGTGACCAGCGGCACAGAAGCACTGTTCGTGCTCGCTGCATCGAACCCGCTGGACAGCAGCACCGCCAGGTCGTTGCCGTGGTTCTCTTGCACGTAGTTGGCTAGTTTTCGCAAGATGGCGATCAGTGCCTCCTTCATGCTATTCTTGTTAGCAGTCGCCTGCGTACCGCCTTGCTCGGTTGCGGCCATGGCGGCGCTAAAGTTGGTAATGGCGGTCATGAGAGCCGCTGCCAACACGGGCGGGTTGGGGAAACTCGTGCTCGCAGGTGGCGCATAGAGTTTGGTGTGGACGTTGGTCGCCCTTTCCTCCACGGCATGATCCGTGGATTGGGTGAAGTCTAGGAGAACGCGGAGTTGTGACATTTTGGTGGGTATGGGTTGCGGCACAGACCAGTCCCAGGTCAGGCTGGAATCCCAGCGCAAGGGCATGCCTTGTGGGCTGGTTCCGTCCCAGGTGAGAGGAGTCGTCGCCATGGTTGGTGGTTGTAGGTTGGGTTGGGGGAAGCGGCAGAGCGCAAAAGGGCTGAGAAAATCAGTGTCTCCGCCCATCCTGGCTGATCAGACTGGAAGGATTGTGAGCCAGACTGGAAGGATAGTGCCGTGGGGGCGACGTGGTCCGTTAGCCCCATGGAGAGGGGTAGCGCGGAGACGATTGCTGCCAGCAGCGGGTTCATGGGCAGAGATTCAACCCAGACCCGATGCTCGTCGATGTCACGATCGTGGAATCTCGGCTTGCTCCCAGGCCAGCACCAAACGGTCAAACGCATCGATCTCCAGATCGAAAGCCCGCGCGACCTTCAGCCAGAACACCGTGTCGGGGAAGCTCTGCACACTGAGCACCTTGGAGATCTGCCCGCGCTTCAGCCCGGAGTGCGCTGCTAAGTCTGCCCGCCGCCACCACCGGGCCCAAACGCCCAGCTCCAGCCGTGCGTGACGAAGCCTTCATGACCGATAGCGATGTTCGAGTAAATGACCCCGCTAGTTTACCAAATACTGCGGAAGAACAAGTCAAAACATCCAACCCGCCAGGAACCTTGTTTGCAGTGGTTTGCAGTGGTTTGCAGTGGTTGAGCGATGAGTCTGAAGGGTAGGGCGAGGTGTCCTCACCGAGCCGTCACAGCAGGCCAAAGAACTCCCTTCATCCCAATAACCAACAGCCCACCCCACGCCCCCAACAACCGCAAACCACCGCCAACGTCCCCTGGGAGGTAGGGCGAGGTGTCCTCACCCAGCCGTCGTGGCAGTCCAATCAACATCATCTCCTGCCCAGTGCGAAGAAGACGGAAGACGGAAGACTGAAATCCAAACACAACACCCCTCTCCGTCTCAGACGTTGAATCACACCTTCACTCAGGTCTGGTGTCTGATGTCTGGCAGTCTGCTGTCTTCCCCTAACATTCTACTGCCACCATTCTTCTGCCATCCCGTCAAGAATCAAGCACCAGGAACAAAGAACAAACCTCCACCACTCCACCCCAAGGCTGTTAATCCGATCAAAATATCAGAGCAATATCGATTGATCAAGATAGGCGTATTCTCACAAAAGCCTCATGACTACCGACATCCACGCAAAAGCGCCCAACCTTGACAGAACAAGCCCTCACCACCATGATTCACCATGAAACAGTCCCAGAAATATCACTCGGCAGTGATATCGCCTCACACTAATTAGACTGTTCGCCCAAGAAACAAAGTCCAACGCCATGGGTTTTCTCAGTAAGCTATTCCGCCCTCCTATGCCACCGCTCCCTTCGGAGGGTTCAGCGTTTGTCATTACCTACGGCACCATTAGTCCGCTGGCTGCGTTCTGTGCCACTATTCACATGACAGCAGGCGTTGCTGATGCGGTTTGGTCGACCATCGCTGGAGGCACGACGAAGCGCACTAATCATCCGATAACTCAAGAGTTTTTTCGAACGCTTTGGAGTGCGATGGACAGTCTACCTGAGTTTAGGGATGGGTGGACAACCGCTCCCGAGAAAGACCCTGTGAGGGGATTTCACTACTTTCGTGCGATGATCGTGGACAAGGATAACCCGAAAGAGATCTTGTTTGAGCGCAGGCACGTTATTCCGACCAAGAACGCATCAGAGTTACTGCGTGATCTTTTATATCAGGCAGGAATGGGACATTTGAAGTAACCCAAGTTTACCTTTGACACCACGAACCACCAAAGGCGAACAATAAAGACCGTATTGCTGCGAGGGGTTGAGGTTGTTGCTTTTGGGCTTCATCGAGCCAGCAACTACGGTCGCGGTTGAACACTGCCATGTCGCGATAGCGGCTCCACTGCTGAACTAGGGTTTAGAATGGACATCGGGGCCCAAATACAATAGTTCTTTGCTCATCTTCATATGTGGTGTGTTGATTGCACTTTACTTGGTTCGCCGGATCGGGACTCCACGTCCTTCCCCGAACATGCGGATAGGTTTCTCCAGAAGCAGCCCGCGATTGATGAACGCTGCCGCGTTCACCCTGGCGGGAAGGCCGTTGGCTTTTCTGTCTCACTCCGTTCGGCTCATAAGCGGCCAGCACACCACGCCTTTTTCAATCAGTCGTGCTGCACCGTTCAACCAGCTTGCGCTGGCTGGACCGCAGCCATAAAGTCTCGGCCCATATCAGGGAGCCACCCATTATTCGTTCATGCTAGACGCGCCTGTATTGCTAAATGGTCTTGAGGCTCACCGCACAGCGGTGTGGCGGTCTCCAAGCGATGCGGTGGATACCCTTCCGCGGATGCTTGGCAGGCGGACGATTCGATGCGCTTGGCTGCCCTCCTGGTATGCCTCCGACCAGCCGCTGTATCGAGACATTTGGGCATTCTATAGAGTCTTTCTTCGTGTTAGCAGGCGTTTGGCGACTGCTTTGGAGTCCGCAGGTGTTGATAACATCTTTCTGAGTGATGGGATGGGCTACACGAAGCGTTATGGCGAGAACACGCTCATGCTCTCTCTCTCGCTCAAGCTGCGTATCACCGATATTCAGCACCCAAAGCTCACGGGCATCAGGGCGCTTACATGGGGACACAACATGTTTTTGGTCACATTGGATGATGGCAGATGCGTGACTTTGGATGATGAGGAGGGTGCCGGTCAGTGCGATATCGATTCCATAAGTCCCGATGATTGGAACATGCTCGTGACAGCAGAGGTTGACCCGGTCGATATTTCGCGACTCAACGACTACTGGAACCATTATGCACTGCGCTAACCAACCAAGGCCGAACAATAAAGGCCGTATTGCTGCGAGGGGTTGAGTTTGTTGCTTTTGGGTTTCATCGAGCCAGCAACTACGGTCACGGTTGAAAGTGCCCGGCTTTGGGGCTGAGC
This sequence comes from Verrucomicrobiaceae bacterium, assembly GCA_016795485.1. Taxonomy (GTDB): domain Bacteria; phylum Verrucomicrobiota; class Verrucomicrobiia; order Verrucomicrobiales; family Verrucomicrobiaceae; genus JAEUHM01. Next base: position 151,970 of record JAEUHM010000003.1, read on the forward strand.
ATTGTCGGCCTGACTTGTGTGTTTTGTGTTGGTCTTGCGTTTGCGGCGTGAGTTGGATGCTTTGGTGAGGGATTTTTTGGTAGGGATGGGTTGCAGGTAGCGCTGGATGAACTCTACGGGGCGTACCTCCGGGTTGATGGGGCGCACCTCTTTGTTCACGGGGAGGTGGCAATAACTTTCCAGATGCTTCTGAAGTTTCGCGGGTAGCGCCCCAGGATGCGCCAGTATTTTCTTTTGGCGGTGGGGCTGTGCCTCCAGAGACGCGTGAGTCTGCCCGGGCTTTTTGGGGCGTGCCCCGTGGGATTTGGGGTGTGGCTCCCGAAGTTTTTGGGAACACCCCGGAAAAAGCGGGGAGTTTCTCGGGATGCGCGGGGAACGCCCCGCAAATGATCGGAAAATACCCGCGGAACTGGAGGCGCGCCCCGCGATTTTTCAGAAGGTTTTGAAGAATCGTGGGGTACAACCCAAGGAAAATGGGGCGCGCCCCAAAAAGCTTCAAAAACGCCCCGTGGAGGGGATGGAACGCCCCGAAACGCTCTAAAAGCGCCCCGCAAAACACTGGAGCTGCCCCCAGAAGCTGGGGGATAGCTCTGAGCAGCTGCCGACTAGCTCAAGCTGGGTTTGGACCCGATGTGGGGGCTCCAGACGGTTACCGATGGGGGGTGGAGTGGTGGTGGTCGCCTAAAACTTGTTAAGGGTGGCATGGTCGCTTCGTTTTGAGTCGGTGATGGCCCTGTTCGGGGTGTTGGGGGTTCTTCTGTTGCAAGTGCCCTGACTCATTTCCTGTCCGAGGCATCCACTGAAGCTTTACGGTCTAACATGAAACTTAAATCCAAAGCCATGGCTGCAATAGCTGCCGCAGCGCTGATGCCGACATCTGCGTTTTGTGAAATACACACCTTTACCAGCACCGCTGGCTCATCCATCCAGGGGGAGCTAGTGGCGGTTTCCGGTGACTCGGTCACGATCAAGGCAACCGATGGGCGGACGATTAACACGAAGCTCGCCAGTTTGAGTGAGGCGGACGTCAGTTATGTGAAGTCACATGAGCTTAGCAAGACGAGTGGGCCGACATCACCCGCTGCAGCCACCAAAGAAAGCCCTTTTGTGAACAGTCTTGGCATGAAGTTTGTGCCGGTGCCGGGAACTCAGGTGCTGTTTGCGACAAAGCTGGTGGATGTGGTCCAGTTTGATCTTTATGCAGCCGAGACACCTAGCCTGACAGCGGCGGATGGTGGTCTTGGCGGCCCCGGAGTCCCTGCCAATGAGGTGAGCTACGATCAGGCAAAGGGCTTCTGCGAGTGGCTGAGCAAGAAGGAATCGCTCGTCTATCGGTTACCCACCGACCGAGAGTGGAGTTTTGCGATCGGGATTGCTACCCTGGAATCTGCTACTGCGGTGCCCGAGGAGCTCGATGGCAAACTTAAAGGAGTCTATCCTTGGGGCAGCAGTTGGCCCCCACCCAATGGTTATGCCAACTACTGCGATGAAGCTTATCGTGACTTCTGCAAGAAGAACGGACACGAGGGCGGACCTCATATTCCGGGTTACCGAGATGGGGAGTATGCTATTTCGCTCACGGGTGCTTTTCCGGCTAACAAGCTTGGCTTGCATGACATGAGCGGCAATCTGATGGCGTGGTGTGATGGCTGGTATGACAAGCTGCAAACCAGACGGTTCCTCCGGGGCTCGATGTGGGGGAATGCGGCGAGAGATGACTTGCTTTCTTCTTCCCGCAGGGAGTTGGATATGGGTAAGACTACGGAGAAGGACTTGCCTAGTGCGATCCGGGTGGTGCTGGAGTTGCCAAAGCCTTGAAGTGGATGCTTGAGCGAGCCTTCATGGCACTGGGTGTGGCTTGTGGGTTAGCCTTCTAGGAGGTACTTGAAGTCGTCTTTGGTCATGAGTGTTCCGGTGCCTTCGGTGGAGGTGATGGTGCCTTGCATGACTTGGTCAAAGAGGGCGCGTTTGCGGACTTTGAGTTGCATGATTTTCTCCTCGATGGTGTTGAGCATGAGGAGGCGCTGAATGAAGACGGTGTTCTGTTGCCCCATGCGGTGGGCGCGGTCGCTGGCTTGGTTTTCTACGGCGGGGTTCCACCAGGGGTCGAGGTGGAAGACGTAGCTGGCGCGGGTGAGGTTGAGGCCTGCACCGCCTGCTCGCAGGCTGATGAGGAAGACTGCGGGTCCGGTTTGTTTCTGGAAGTTTTCTACGAGTTTGCGGCGGTTGTCGGTGGGGGTGGAGCCGTCGAGGCGCTGGAAGGCGATGCCGGTGTCTCGAAGATGGTGTTCTAGGTGGTCTAGGGCGCGGGTGAACTGGCTGAAGACGAGGGCGGCGTGTCCTTCGGAGACGATTTCCTCGAGCTGGCCGCAGAGGTAGCCGATCTTGGGTGAGCACTCGGTGTTGTTGGGGTCTAGGAGGGCGGGGGAGACGCAGATTTGACGGAGTCGTGTGAGGGCGGCGAGTGCTACGATGCCTGCCTGTTGGGCGGTTTTGTCCTTGTAGGCGGCGAGGACTTCCTGGCGGACTTCTCCCACGGCGCGGGTGTAGTATTGCTTCTGCTCTTCGGTGAGCTCGAGGTGGATGTCGCTTTCGATTTTTGGGGGCAGTTCTTTGAGGATTTTCTCTTTGGTGCGGCGGAGAACGAAGGGTTTGGCGCGGTCGAGGATGTCGAAGACGCCAGCGTCGTTGCGGAGGCTGCTGAGGAAGTCTTTGCGGTCTCCGAGGAGGCCGGGGAGGGCGAGGTCGATGATGCTGAAGTATTCACCGGCGTGGTTCTCCAAGGGGGTGCCGGTGAGGCAGAGCTTGAAGCGGCCGTTGAGCTGGCGCATGGCGCGGGCGCGCTCTCCGAGGGCGTTTTTGACGGCCTGGGCTTCGTCGAAGATGATGCAGTCGAACTCTTTGTTTTTGAGCAGGTCGATGTCTCGGCGGACGAGGTCGTAGGTGGTGAGGACGACTCCTTCCCGAATGCCGGTGAGGCTGCGTCCTTTGCCGGTGTAAGGATGGACGTAGAGCGAGGGGTAGAAGGTGCGGATCTCTGACTGCCAGTTGAAGAGTAGGGTGGGCGGCAAGACGAGAAGGTGGGGCCGGGGCTTGCCATCGGTCTGGGAGAGGGGCTGGACGATGCCTTCTTTGATGGCGGCGAGGAGGGTGATGGTTTGCAGGGTCTTGCCAAGTCCCATGTCGTCGGCAAGGCAGGCACCGAACCCGTGCCGGTAGAGGAATGCGAGCCAGGAGTAGCCGTCGTGCTGGTAGGGCCGGAGGGTGGCCTTTACGGATGGCAGGGGCTCTCGCTGCAATTGATCAAATTGGAGGAGGGACTCTAGGAGGGCTTGGTCTTCCTGGGGTATATCGCAGTGGACGCCGTGCTTGCGGAGGGAGAGCCAGTCCAGAATGCGCAGACGGGGGATTTGGAGGAGTTCCTGCTCGTCGTCTGCCTCGCCGGCTTGGACTGCAATGACTCGCTTCACTCGGGCTAGGGCGCTGATGGACTCGATGTCGATGACGCGGAGGGTGCCGTTTTCGTCGAGATAGACGCCGGTGTTGATGATTTGGTCCCAGCGTTCTTGGGGGATGAGTTCTTGGCCAGAGCGCACCTCGGGCTTGAGCTCAAAGAAGTCGATCTTCTTGCCGGTGAGAGCGCGGACACTGAGGCTGAGCTTGGAGAGGGAGATGAGATTGGAGGCATAGGTGAGGCGGATGCCCCTGGCTTGGCAGGCGAGCATGAGCTTCTCTAGGTGCTGAAGAGCGGTGGCTCCCTGGACGGAAAACTCGGCGATGAGGGGGCTGGCAGGGAAGTATTCTCGCCAGTGGCAGCCATATGAGGCCCCGAGTACTTCATGGACGAGTGCAGTGGCGATGGCGGCTTGCTGAATGCCGTCACGGGCCAAGGCCCACTGGCCGCTGCTCAGCACGAGCAAGACGGACGTGTCTGGCGGTTCCTGCTGCCATGCGGGACTGACTCCAATCTCGTCAACGATGTTGGCTGCGGCACGTCGTTGGTGGAGGTTCTTGAAGGAGTTGGACTGCCTGATGTCCTCCAGGATGGCAGCGGCCTCATGGGGTTCTTGGCAAAGCCAGCAGCGATAAATGGCGCCCATGACCTCGGTGGAGCGCTGGCCGGAGCCGAGAAGGGAGGGGTCTGGGTAGATGGAGTGCACCAAGCGCTCCACGGGGATGAGGGACTGGATGCCTGGGAGTAGGATGTCCTCTTGCTTGACGCAGACTTCGACTTGGAGCGTGCCGGGAGGGCTGGAGGGGACAAGATTGATGGATGGCTGGGCCTCTGTGGCTGCCTGGGGCAGGGAGGGCGCGCCATTCACCGCAAAGTCGCATCCGTGGGGGCTCCAGGAGATGCCCGCCGCATTCCAGGCTGCTCTGGGAACCTTTACGATACGGTCCTCAAGTGTATAGAGCGGCTTCGGACGGGAGCCCAGTTCGTTGACCGTGAGTGCCTTTAGCAAATCAGGCAGACGGTGCCAAGAACACTGGGGCTGGACTCTCGCGAGGGCCTTGGATGACTCCAAGAACACAAACCCCAGGCCGACTTCGTGCCAGCGCCCCTCTACGGGCTGGCCGTCCAGGAAGAGACGACGACGGATGGTGATTACATCCCCCACCAGGTCAAAGAGCAGCCGCCCATCGTAGTCATGGCGGCCCTTGCCTTTGACTTCCACGGGACCGGGTTCCAGGCCTATGAAGACTGGCAACTTCTTGGCTGGCCCAGTGAACCAGGCCCAAAAGCGATCTTCTTCCTCCAGGGTATGCGTCCAGGCCGAGGTGAAGGAGGAAACGGCTGATGGGGCCGTAGCGACGACGTTCTCTGCATTTGGGGCAAATGAGACGCGGTAGGAGATGACTTGCTGGGCCTTTGGGTTGAGAAACAGGTGCTTCTGCGGCGGCAAGGTGGGAGTTGGCGGTGCTGATTGGCTTCCGTGGGACCCAGCAGTGAGGACGAGTTTGAGTTTCTCCGCCAGCACGCGGTTGGGGTAGCGGCCAAAGGCATTGAAGTCCTTCAGCAGGTGGACGACTAGCATCAGAACGGCGATGTGATGCTGACAAGGCTGGGGTTTGCTGCAATCGCAGACGGCGTCAAGCTTCTGCTGGTTCAGTCTGAGGCGACAAACGAGGGTGTCTAGCCGGAGGGGGAACTCAGCCTCCAACTGCTGGCCCGTCCAACCCCAGGCGACAGGCTCCCCGGTGGAGAGTAAGCCAGCGGCGTGCATCAAGACTGATTTTGGAGCGAGGTTCCAAAGGTCTGCGGGGTCGAGTAAGCGGAGCCGTTCAACGAGGGTCATCAATGCGGGCCGGAGACATTGGCGAGACGGTCTGACGATGGAAGAGAAACTTAGCGGACTTGAGGTGGAGCGAAATGGGGCCCCGAAACCGGGACTTGCAAGGGGGCGGGTTTGGCGTAAGGCGTTCTGTCCCGACAACACGGGCTCTGGAGTTCTCCAGGGTTTTCAAATGTCAGAACACAACAAGGAAAACAATTGGTCCCTGGCCCTGCTGGCCTTGGGAGTGGTTTTTGGAGACATCGGCACCAGCCCGCTGTACGCACTCAGAGAGGCGCTCACCCACGCGAATCCGCGCCCGGGAATCCCCCTGGATGTATTGGGGCCGATCTCGCTCATGGTTTGGTCACTCGTGATCATGGTTTGCCTGAAGTATCTCACGTTTGTGACGAAGGCGACGAACAAGGGGGAGGGCGGCATGTTCTCACTGCTGACGCTGTTTCGCTCCCGGTTTGGCCACTCGGGTCCAGGCTGGGTGCTGTTTATTGCGCTAGCGGCGATGTTTGGAGCGGGACTGCTTTACGGAGACGGGATGATCACTCCGGCGATCTCGGTGCTTTCTGCGGTGGAAGGACTCAAGGGGGTAAACCCAGCTCTGGGTGAGTATGTCGTGCCCGTAGCAGTGGCTATTCTAGTGGTGCTGTTCGCCGTGCAGCGGTTCGGCACTGCAAAGATTGGGGTGGCGTTTGGCCCCATCATGATGCTGTGGTTCCTGACGCTGGCGGTGCTGGGTTTGATCAACATCGGCAAGCACCCGGCGGTGTTCGCTGCGTTCAATCCTATCCTGGGCCTCGATTTCCTCATTCATCACGGTCATGAAAGCGTGGTGCTGATGGGCATGGTGCTGCTGGCTGTCACGGGGTGTGAGGCGATGTACGCGGACATTGGCCACTTTGGCCGTCCGCCGCTGCTCAAAGCATGGTACATCGTGGTGTTTCCTGCCTTGCTGCTCAACTACATGGGCCAAGGCGCGCTGGTGCTCAGTGATGTAGAGGGCTCGCTGCAGCCAGGTTTCCACCACTTCTTCAATTTGGCACCTAAACCGCTGCTGATTCCCGTGATCCTGCTGGCGACTGCGGCTACTATCATTGCGTCCCAGGCGATGATCACCGGAGTGTTCAGCCTGACGCAGCAAGCGGTGCAACTGGGCTACTTGCCGCGCTTACGGATCGTGCACACATCGGCGGATGTTCGGGGTCAAATCTACATGCCGCAGGTGAACTACGCACTGATGATCGCCTGTGTAGCTCTGGTGATGTCCTTCAAGTCTTCGAGTGCGCTTGCTGCGGCTTACGGGCTGTCCGTGGCTCTGGATATGTTTTTGACAAGCATCATGTTCTTCCTGGTAGCCATTTCGGTGTGGAAGTGGCCAGTCTGGAAGGCCGGACTGCCAGTTCTGGTGTTCCTGACCCTGGAGAGCGGATACCTTGCAGGAGGGTTTGTGAAGTTTTTTGACGGAGCGTGGTTCCCGCTGGCCGTGGGCCTGTTCATGTGGGTGCTCATGAAGACCTGGAGTGACGGTCGGGTCATTCTGCGAGACGCAATGCTGCGTGGCAGACTGCCCACGGACTTCTTGGTAAACGAAATGAAGTCCAACAGCATCATTCGCGTTCCTGGCACGGCCGTGTTCATGAGCGCAAGCGCGGAGGGTCTTCCGCTCTGCCTGCTCCATCACCTGAAGCACAACAAGGCACTGCATAAGCAAGTGGTGCTGCTTACCGTGAAGTTTGAGGAAGATGCACGGGTGACGCCAGAGGACCGAGCCGTGATTGAAGAGATCTACGATGAGTTCTGGAGGGTGACGCTGAGCTACGGGTTTGCCGACACGCCGGATGTTTTCGCGGACTTAGTGCGGGCATTGGGAACACAGACGACTGTTAAGCCCCAAGGTATCTCGTTTTACCAGAGCAGGGAACTGCTGCTCACCACCGGCCCCGGCAAGATGGCGGCATGGCGGAAGAAGATCTTCACTTTCTTCTCAAGACTGGCGCGTCCTGCTACGGGATACTTCGAGCTACCGCCGAGACAGGTCATCGAGTTGGGCATCCAGTTGGAACTCTAATGCTGCAAGGGGTCAGGGAACAACTCTTCGGGTTTGATCGCTCAGCCACCTCTTTGGTAGGGGTGTCCGGTGGAGTGGACTCGGTGGTGCTTCTGCACGTGCTCAAGGAAATCGGATTCAAAAACCTGATCGTGTGCCATCTGAACCACCAGTTGCGGCCCAAAGAGGCGGAGAAGGACGAGTATTTCGTCAGGAGACTGGCCGAGAAGCTCAATTTCACGCTGGATGTGGCTGAGGTGGACGTTGCCGGATACGCGGCGGAGAACAAACTCTCTGTGGAACTGTCTGCCAGGGTCTTGCGCTATCAATACTTTGAGATGTGCGCGGAGGAACATGGAGCGGACAAAGTTTTTCTGGCGCACCATGCAGATGATCAAGCCGAGACGGTGCTCATGAATGTGTTGCGAGGTACAGGGGTAACCGGGATGGCCGGGATGCGGTTCATGAACCAACTAGAAGGCGGGCTCAAGCTGGTGCGGCCATTTTTGGGCGTGAGAAGGTCTGAGATCGAGGACTACGCCAAGGCTGGGAAGATCAACTGGCGGGAGGATGCATCCAACGCCAGCTCTGACTACACGCGCAATCGGCTGCGGCATGAGGCGCTGCCGCTGCTGAGTGAGATCATGCAGCGCGACACGGTGACGAGGCTAGTGAGCTTGGCTGAACTGGCTCGAGAAGATGATGATGCGCTCAATGTGCTGGCAATGGAAGCGCGAGAAGCGTGTGCTGACACCGGAGGAGGAACGCTAAAGTGCAGTGAACTCAAAAAGCAGCCGCGCGCCATCCAGCGGCGGGTGGTGCTTAACTGGCTGCGGACCTCATCTGTGCCAGGGGTAGGAATGGCTGAGGTGGAGGCGGTCTTGGGCCTCCTGACGGAAGAGACGCCAGCCCGGGTCAATCTGCCTGGGGGGCTACAGGTCCGACGGAAGTCTAAAACTCTCACAATTGCCAAGCAAGACGCTTGACCTATGGCCAGAATGCGTTGCATTACCCGCCCACCAAACCCCATGAGCCACGCACGAGCTTTAGCCGCATTCAGCATCACGATGCTGCTGTCAAACTGTGCGCCAATGGACCCGTATGGGCAGCCCTACCCCCAACAGGGTTATCCGCAACAAGGCTATCCCGCACAGGGCCAAGCGCCTTACGGCTATGGCCAACAACAAGGCTACGGAAACACGGGGGCCTACGCACCACAAGGGTATGGGCAGCCCCAACAGCAAGGTGCATACGCACAAGGTCCACAGCAGTATCCTGGACAGCCATACACCCCGCCGCCCCAAACTTCTCAACAGCCTCGGCCGCCAGCACAAAGTGATTATTTGCCGCACCTGAGCCAGGAATATCGCAGTGGATACGAGATCGGCGCAAAAGACCGCCAGTATGGGTATCCCAGAGACTACCGGCGTGCGTATGAACGATTTGGGCGCGGCTACGAGTCTTATTTCCAGGAAGGCTACACTGACGGATACGACGGACGTCAAATGGCCCACTAGCCGCACTCCTTTTACACTTACTCCCCACTCATCCAACGACCCCAATGCCAACAGCCCCAGCAACTACCCTCCGTAATGCCATCATTCGATTCGCCGGAAACTCCCAGGACGGGATTCAGTCCGTAGGCGGCATCCTCGCCCGTCTCGCCGGCCGCACCGCTCAGGACGTCATGACTTATATGACGATTCCCTCCACCATCTCAGGCGGGCCTTCGATCTTCCAGGTGCACCTTGGCTCAGGAGAAGTCGTCCATGCAGGTGACCAAGCCGATGTGCTCGTCGTGTTCTATCAGCACAGCTACAACGATCACATTTCCGCAGTGCGTGACGGTGGCATTTGCATTTACGACAGTGGCGAAGTGACCGAGTTCAAGCACGAGCGTGGTATCACTCACGTGGGTGTACCGTTCACCACGGCAACGATTGAGGCTACTGGCGGAACTGCTCGTGATCGAGGCAAGAACATCTTCGTCCTAGGACTCGTTTGCGCGGCGTTTAACTTGGACAAAGACAAGGTGGTTGGCATTCTCCAGCGTCAGTTCGGCAAGAAAGACGACAGCGTGCTCCGTGCTGCGATGCAGGCGTTTGATGCAGGATTTGCCTACCACGTCGGCGATCTTCAGAAGTTTGCCTTCAGCCCCGGTGAAGCCAAGGGCGCTCGTCCACGTATCTCTTCTGACGGTAACCAGATGCTTACTCTCGGTCTTCTGGCCGGCGGTGTGCGCTACGGTGCCGCTTATCCAATCACCCCATGGTCATCCGTCATGGAAGCCCTGCGGACGGAGCTTCCGAAGTATGGTGGCCTATTCGTGCAGGCTGAAGATGAACTTGCGGCTGTCTCTATGGCCATCGGAGCAGCGTTTGCAGGGCACCTCTCCATGACTGGAAGTTCTGGCCCTGGTCTGAGCCTCAAAATGGAGGCACTCAGCTATGCTTCCATGGCCGAGTTGCCATTGATCGTTGTTAACGTGCAGCGGGGTGGCCCTTCCACAGGTCTGCCAACTTCCATGGAGCAATCGGATCTGCTTCAGGCCATCTACGGTTCACACGGTGACTGCCCACGCATTGTCGTAGCTCCATCGGATGTGGAAGACTGCTTCTACATCGCAATCGAGGCCTGTAAGATGGCCCGCAAGTATTCCTGCCCAGTAATCATTTTGAGCGACCAAGCGATCTCGTCCCGAATCGAGGCGTTTGAGGAGCCTGATCTCGACAAGAACTGGATCGAGCCTGAACTCGACCTCGCGACTCGTCCTGCAGACTTCAAGCCTTATCCGCTCGATGCTATCACACGTCATGCACCTCCAGGGGCGAAGATGGCTAGCGGAAAGTATCCGATCGTGACCGGTCTGGAGCACGATGAGTGGGGCCATCCATCCGGTAGCCCCAAGATGCACACCAGCATGACGGCCAAGCGCCGCAACAAGCTGATCGAGCTATCAAAGGAGTTGCCTGTTCCTGCAATCCATGGTGATGCCGCTGGTGATGTTCTTATCGTCGCATGGGGATCCACCACTGGTCCAGTGCGTGAGAGCACAGATCGTCTGCGTTCCGAAGGACACAAAGTAGGCTGCATGGCGATGCGTCACCTGCATCCTCTGCCTGCGGGTCTTGAGGAGACCTTCAAGAACTACAAGCATGTCATCGTCGTAGAGATCAATGACTGCGGAATGTATGGTTATGGCCAGTTGGCCATGTTGCTGCGTGCGGCTTATGCGATGCCTCACATTTCTTCGGTGACGAAGACGGACGGTCTGGCTTATCGGATCCGCGAGATCGTCACAGGCGTGGAGAAAGTTCTCGCATCAGCGTAAACCAAAGCCTGCTGAGATTGCATGATGCCCAGACTCGCCAAGGGAGCGCTCCTGCTCCTCTTGCCGGTGTTGGCGTCATGCACAAGCACTCGCACTCCAAGAGTTAAGACGGCTAAGGTAGGTCTTACCGCCCAACCAGGCGGAACCATCAAAGACCGACGGCTGGATCACGCATTGGAAGCTCTGAGTGCTACCAGGGACAAACTGGATCAAGAACTGACCAGCAGAGTGTTGCTCCGCTTGCAGGAGAAAGTGTCTCTCCGCGAGTGGAATCGACCGTTGCGTGTGCGGGGTGTTGTGCAGGATTGGGACATCTCCTTTGATGTGAAGGACTTCGGGGAGCAAGGCAAGCCGGAGTGGTCGCCGTCGGTTTTCGACCAGCTCTATCCAGTGACTTGTTTTGAGACCGATGACTACCTGCACCACAACAAGGGCTCGGGTGCTGGTGTTCCGCTCATTCTGGTGAACAAGGATGTGAAAACCATTCGCGAGGCCCGCTCATTCAGGCCCGGTAATGCCCTTTACGTCCCTGGCACCGCCTTGTTTGACTTCACCGTCGATCGGGAAGGGGACGACGTCCGGAGTGTGCGCTTACGATTGGTGAATACCATGGACCACCGTGAGGTGAACGTGGGAAAAAAGAGAGTTAAGGTCGCGTGGGACGTCACTTGTGCGGTAGAAGCCAATCTGCGCGACCGCTATATCCTGGAGAATGGACTGAAAGGCCTACTTCGACCCGACAAGCGCTCTGAGGACGTGGGTCTGTTTGGTATCAATGCGGTCCGTCCGGGACAGATTCCGGTCGTGTTTGTTCATGGTCTCGACTCCAGCCCAGCCATTTGGCGAAATGCAGTGAACGAGATGCTCTATCAACCCGAGCTACGAGAAAAATACATCCCGCTTCTGTTTCTCTATCCGTCTGGGCTGCCCGTCCTGTCATCCGCTGCGAGGTTGCGCGAGAGCATTCAAGCCTACCTCAAAACTTGGGACCCGGAAGGCAAAAATCCCGATCTGAAGCGAATGATCCTTGTGGGCCATAGCATGGGCGGCTTGCTCAGCAGACTGCAAGTGATTGACTCAGGGGATGAACTCTGGAAGGCGTTCTTTTCCGTGCCAGTTAATGAGTTGAACTTGCTACCCGATGAGCAGGAGAAACAACTACAGCGCGCGCTGACATTTAACACTCAACCTAGTGTTAAGCGAGTTATCTTCATTGCCGTGCCGCACCGAGGGAGCAAGATTGCCGATTTACAGCCAGTGCGCTGGCTTGTTCGTCTGATCAAACTGCCTGGCAGGCTGGCTGACATCGCTACCACCATCCTTACTCGAGATCCGAGCCTTCTGAATCCCGCACTTCTCAGGTTCCACTCGCTTGGATTGCGCAGTGTAGATATGCTGTCACCAGGGCATCCGTATTTTGAGGCGATCGACAAACGGAAGATTCAGGTGCCATTCCACAGCATTATCGGTGACCGTGGCAAAGGCGGTGGCGAGAAAAGCTCCGATGGCTTTGTGCCATACTGGAGCTCTCATCTAGACGGAGCAGAGTCGGAGTTGATCGTTCCCTATGGTCACAGTTGCACGAATGAGCCACAGACGATAAGCGAGATCATTCGTATCCTCTCCAAGAGCAACTAACCGCACCCATGTCCGTCATCGACAAACTTGAGGCCAGATTTGGCCACTTTGCCATCCCCGGTCTGATACGGGTATTTGCCCTGGCACAACTACTCAACTGGCTGCTGATCATGTTGGTGCCAGATTACTTGGCATTGCTCGTGTTTGATCGCGAGGCGATTCTCAGTGGCGAAGTATGGCGCCTGTTTTCTTATGCGCTGTTGCCTGGGAGCTTTGGGATCATTTGGGTGCTCTTCGGAGTGTTTTTCATGTGGATGCTGAATGATGGCCTCGAAGCGGAGTGGGGAGCGTTCAAAGTGAACCTGTACATTCTGAGCGGTCTCTTCTTCAGTGCTATCGGGGGCTTTCTGTCGCCCATTCCAGATCATGGATGGATTCTCTGGTCGAGCGTGCTGTTCGCCTTTGCGAGTTACTATCCTAACCATGAGATCATGCTTTACATGATTGTGCCGCTAAAGATGAAGTGGGTGGCCGCGCTGACTGCGGGGGCTATGTTTTTTCAGTTGCTCGGCAATCCAGAACTGCGGTTAGCCATTGTGTTTGGGCTCATCAACTTCTTCATCGTTTTCCTCCCAGGATTCATCAAGAATGCAGGGCGGAAAGCTGCAACCAACTCTCGACGAATGAAGTTTCAGGCCGCACAGTTGGACGAGTCTGAAGCACTTCATACGTGCTCCGTGTGCGGAAAAACGAGCAATGATCACCCTTCACTTGGATTTCGTGTCACGGCAGACGGCGATGACATCTGTGACGAGTGCCGAGCTCAGAAGCTATTGAGCAAGGGCTGAAGGTGCGGGGATTTTGAAGAATGCTTTGGCGGTGGCAGTCGTTGATGCTGCCACTTGTTCAAGGTCGGCACCTCGAAGCTGTGCAATCTTTTCAGCAACGTGCCGAACAAAGGCTGGTTCGTTGCGCTTGCCTCGATGAGGCAAGGGGGCAAGAAATGGCGCATCCGTCTCAAGCATGAAGGTTCCATCAGGCAAAGATGCTGCCGTTTCTTGAATGATCGGCGCGTTAGGGAATGTGACATTGCCAGTAAATGAAACCAGATGTCCGAGATCAATCAACGCCTTGGCCTGATCCAGAGTGCCAGAGAAGCAGTGAAACACAGCACGTAGACGTCCGGTGAATGGCTTGATGACGGCCAGCATTTCGTCATGACTATTTCGCGTGTGGATGATGACGTTTAGATTGATCGCGACAGCCAACTCAAGCTGTGCACGAACAACGAGGTGCTGCTGGGTGCTCCACGCCTCATGCGTAAAGCCCTGCGGTGGGGGATGAAAGAAGTCGAGTCCGATCTCACCAATAGCAGACACCGACGGTCGCCTAGCCACGCTCTCAAGACGAGCCAGCCAATCATTGGACTCAGCCTGAACGCTATCCGCATCGCATGGATGAATCCCAACGGCAGGAAGCACCCAAGGATACGCATCGTGAATGGCAAGTACCTGTAGCGCATCCTCTAAGGTGGTTGCAGGCACCAAAATGGACTGCACACCTGCCGCATTCGCACGCTCCAGAACTGCTGGCAGATCATCATTCAAGCGTGAGTTGGCCAAGTGACAGTGGGTATCGAATAGCATGGTGATCTTGAGGCAAAAAGGCTCAATAAGAGGATGGTGGCGTGGATTTCAATCCCCGGTGTTCGACAAAACCAGCTTCAGTCTCTAGTTTATGAGTCTGATGGCCCCTCCCTCGCCCGCAATTCCCAACGCAATTGACCGCATTTCCGTAGCATGCGTGAAGACCACGTTTCTTGGTTGGGGTGGTGCGTTGGTGCCGCTTCTCGCCAAGCACCTTGCAACTCGCTGGGATGGGAAAGGAGCCTTGGACCTCTCGGACACGATGGTGATAGTGCCGACACGGAACGCCAGTCGCCGGCTGCGTGAAGCGCTAGCCATACACGCGGCAAAACACGAGGCAGCGGTGCTGCCACCGCTAACCGTGACGCCAGACTTCCTGAGTTCACCTGCACGTCTCCCTGAACTCAGGACTGCCAGTCCAGAGGAAACTCTTCTCATTTGGGCAGGAGAACTGATGTCACTCGATCTCAATGATCTTCGTGAAGTATTTCCGGTGGATCCAGTGGAACGAAACTTTGCCTGGGCATCGAAAGCGGCTGCCGACCTGTTGGAGGTCCGGGAGACGCTCAACGAAAGCGGCCTGAGCATGCGAGACGTGGCAAGAATGGTCGCTAACACGGACAAAGAACCCGAGCGGTGGCAGGAACTTGGTGAGTTGGAGTCCCGTTGCCTCGCTTCTGTCCGGGAGCACGGACTTGAAGATTGGCAGGAGGCTCGCCGAATGGCCGCTGCAAACGGCGAGATGCCTGCAGAAGTCAAAAGGGTAGTTGTAGCATGCGTGCTGGACCCTTCTGGCCTAGCAGTGGCAGCTCTTGAACGTCTTTCCTCGCGCGTTGAGGTGGAAGTATGTGTGTTTGCACCAGAACAAGGAGTTGCAGACCTTTTCGACGTCTGGGGACGACCATTGCCCGAGAGATGGGGCCATCGTGAGATTGAACTGGAGTCACCGCTGGTGGCCATCCACGTGAGAAGCAATCCAACGGAGCAAGCCGGAGTAGTTCTGAACTTGCTCGCAGCGTACGAGCGGCCAGGAGAGATGGCGGGAATAGGTGTGGCAGATAGCGAGGTCATCGCGCCGCTGGAAAAGGCGCTAGCCGGTAGTGGAACGGAGACTTTTGACCCTGCTGGTAAGCCCTATGCAACCCACGGGGTGGTTCATGTGCTCAGGCTGATCCACCAGATGAGCACTTCTCGCAGTTTTGGCACTGTGACAGAGTTCCTTCATGTTCCTGATGTCTTCGATGCGCTGAAGCACTTGCGCCCTGCTATTTTCGGAAAAACAACGAGCGCCCAATTGCTCAGGGACTTGGATGAACTTGCTTCCACCTGCCTGCCGGACACCCTCGATGACGCCCTTGAACTTTGGCCAGCGGTGCAGCAAGATGGCAAGGACATCCGTCATCTCCCTGAAGCGCTTGGGTGGGTCAATGAGGAACTGGGTCAATTAGAGGAAGGGCCGTTCGGTGATGCGCTAATGCAGTGGCTAGGAACCATTTTTGCAGATCGGAAGTTCCGAGGCGAGCACGCTGAAGGTGCGGTATTCAAGGCGATTGCTGATGAAATTGAGACGCTGCTTGAGACGGTGGACGGGCCTTTGGCAGATCGCTTTCCTGGAGGGCTGACGAGTACGCAGCGCCTTGAGGTCATTTTGCGCGCACTGGACAGCGATTCTTATCACACAGAGCGCGGTGCAGGAGATGTCGACCTTCAAGGCTGGTTGGAACTTCTCTGGGAAGATGCTCCCCATTTGATCATCACTGGGATGAATGAGGGCAAGGTTCCGGACGTGATTCAAGGACACCCGTTTCTGCCAGATTCCTTGCGGAAGTACCTCGGCTTGAGGCACAATGATTCACGATTTGCACGCGATGCATGTCTCCTCACTAGCGTGGTGGCATGGAGGAAGGCTGCTGGAGGAAGAGTCGATCTTGTTTTTGGTCGTGTAACTGCTGGCGATGAGCCATTGCGGCCATCAAGGTTGCTTTTCCAGTGCAACGAGAGACAGTTGGCACAGCGAACTCTTGATCTATTTGAGAAGCCGGATCGTACGGGTGACCCGATGCCTTGGACGTTGGCATGGCGGCTGAAGCCTAGAGCTCTCGAAAGCGATGCGCCTGTCTTTGATCGCCTGCGTGTAACACAGTTCAGAGATTACCTCGCTTGTCCGTTCCGGTTTTATCTGAAACACGGCTTGGGGATGTCTTCGGTTGATGTAGGGCTCACTGAGATGGATGCCATGGACTATGGATCATTGATTCATCACGTCCTCGAGCAGTTTGGACGAGATTCCCACGCCAAAGTCTCCGATGACGAGAACGTGATCCGCGAGTTCTTCCATGCGGCTTTGGATGAGCGATTGCGGGAAGTTTATGGGAGTCGCCTCACTGTTCCGGTGATGATTCAACGGGAGTCTGCACGTCAGCGCCTCAGTTGGTGGGCGGCAATGGAGGTCGCTGAGAGAAGGGCAGGGTGGAGGATCGTCGACGTGGAGAGGAAACTGGGCCATGACTCGCCATGGAAGATCGGGGCCATGACCATTACGGGAAAAGTCGATCGCATTGAAGAACACCCTCAACGCGGGTTACGATTGATCGACTTCAAGACATCTTCAGCCTACAACGCGCAGAAGAAGGCAAGACGCTCCGTCGCTGAGTATCATCTGACCCGAATCAAAAAGACTGAAGACCCAGGTAGCTATCCGGCATGGAGTTTAGTGAACCTTGGAGATGAGGTTTGGCGATGGACCGACCTTCAACTTCCGTTGTACTTACTTGCGCTTGAAACCAAGTCTCTTGGGCAACCGATGATATCGGCCCATGTTACGCTCGGTCGATCGAAAGCGGATTTGGGTCTCGATGAATGGACCACCTTGGATGCTGACCTACTGCAGAGTGCCCGAGCTTGTGCCGAAGGTGTGGTGGCGGCGATTCAGGGAGCATTATTCTGGCCGCCAGCAGAGAAGGTGGCTTACGCGGATGACTTCGATCCCCTGTTTTTTGGAGATGTGGCTTCAGCCGTGGACCCGAGTCAGCTAGTGGGTGCCAGCCAACCTGCAAAGCGTTAGTGCGTCCCGCAGGCGTGAAGAGTAGAGTCAACTGCGGCGTGAGCCACCATTGTCCTCTCCTTCCTCATCGTCGTCATCCTCGTCGTCGAAGTCGTCTTCTTCGTCATCATCATCATCGAAGTCGTCCTCGTCTTCAAAATCGTCATCTTCATCCTCATCTTCGTCGTCTTCGCTGAAGAGTCCTTCTAAATCGTCATGATCATCGCCATCGGTGTCGGATTGAGATTGAGCAGTACGGGCCTCTATCTCCTCCAGAGCGTTGGTCACGTCAGGAACTTCATTCCATACGGTGTCAGCCACGTAGATTGGTGCATTTTGCTGCACGGCCATAGCGATGCTGTCACTGGGGCGGGCGTCCAACTCAATGAGCTTCTTGCTATGGAGTTGGTTCTCCGCAGCAAGGATCAATCGTGCGTAGAAGACCTTGCCATTCATGTCATTGATCACGACACGCTCAACTTTGGCTCCGAAGGCCATCATCACCGTAGCAAGAAGATCGTGGGTCAGGGGTCGCTCCTTTGGGGTGGATCTCATGAACATGGAGATGGCAACGCCTACCTGCTCGTCGATGTAGATGACGAAAGTCTTCTGAGCGTTGCCGAGAAACAACGCATAGCTTCCATCGAGCGGGATTACCGCACGCACTTGTACCTGTTGCACCTGATTGTTCATCGCAATTGCTGACGCGACTATCACCGGGCCACCCGACAAGGCAACTCCGCTGCTAAAAAACTCGCGTATTCAACGATTTGGGACCTATGGCCATCCAGTGGAGCAAGCAATCCGCTCCGATGGAGTAGCTCGATAGCGCTTGGCGAGCGCAACGTATTTGAGCGCGAGCTTGCGGCAGCCTAAACGCTCCTCGTTGGATAGTGAGCGAATGACGCGCCCAGGGCTGCCGATGACAAGGCTGCCAGGAGGCACCTTGGTGCCCTTGGTGACGACCGCACCAGCTCCAATCACGCACTCTTCACCAATCTCACAGCCATCCATGACTATCGCTCCCATGCCAACGAGAGTGCCCGCTCCAATGGTGCAAGCATGCACCACTGCGCGGTGACCAACAGAAACTTGGTCCTCAAGGATGCAGGGATAATCGTCCGCCACGTGGAGAACGGCTCCATCCTGGACATTTGCCTGCGCGCCCACAACGATCCGTTGAATGTCCCCTCGTATGACGGCCCCATACCACACGCTTGATTCATCTCCGAGAGTGACCGCACCAATCACACACGCACCGGGAGCAATGAATGCCGTGGGAGACACAATTGGCTGAAAATCAGTGAGATACGCTCCGGGCGAACCCTCATAAATGCTAGTGTTTGGCTGGGTCATGGGGCTGGATTCCGCTAAAAATCTGTGTTTTGTGATTGACGCACTCCTGATTCCTTAGCTAAATCGCGTCTGCCCGTCGGTCATCTAAAATGTTCGGCAGGCGCAAAGACACAGAACACCACCAACAAACCAACTAAGATCATACTAAGATGAACAAGGCAGAGCTCATTGAATCCGTGCAGAAAATCCTCGGCGGCGAAACTTCCAAGCGCGCCGCTGGTGACGCACTTGACGCCGTACTTACCGCTATCTCCAAAGGCGTGAAGGGCGGCAGCGTTCAGTTGATCGGCTTCGGCACCTTCAAGAAGGTGCAGCGCGCCGCTCGTACTGGCCGTAACCCGAAGACCGGTGAAGCCATGAAAATCAAGGCTTCCAAGACCGTCCGCTTCGTTCCTTCTTCCTCTCTGAAGAGCTCTCTGTAATGGAGACACCTCAGAGCTAAACTCTGACCCTGCACTCGCTTCGGTGAGTGCAGGGTTTATTTTTGTACTGCACTCGCTGGCTGTTTCAATACTGACGCAACAGCGCGCAGAAGTTGGTCTCGCATGATGACGAACATGTCCGGCTCAGCGCCAAGACGGCCGTAGTAGATCGGGGTTTCGACACCTGGTTGGGTTGGTGCGAAGTTGTATTCTAGCACCTTTGTTTTTCCGGCCGGGGCAGTTGGATCCTCAAGCACGGTGATCCGAATCGTCAGCTCTGGTTGCTGAAGCGCCTGGGCGGCAGCGGACCGATCCTGAAGCCATTCATCAGCGCGCAGTCCGGCCATCCTTGACGCCATTGTATCCGCTTTAACCCGGTCGATTAAGGCACTGATGTCCCGCCCCGCTAACGAGCCCTTCCAAGTGGCAGTCGTTGGGTCGTAATCCAGAATCACGGGCGGGTTGGCGCCCAAAGCAATACTGATCTGCTTAAGCGCGAACTGGGTAAAGCGTGCTGGATAAAGCGACTTCCAAGGCGCGGCGTCTCTCGGAAAGGCGTTGATCAACTGTGGGCTGATTTGGTAGACAAACGGTTCGTCGGCGTTCTTGGCATACCATTTTCCATCAGGGCCAGCACCGAACAGCAGTTCCTGCAAAAACTTGATCTCAGGCTGAACTGCAAACCCACCTTGGGAACTCGAAGTGACTGCTTCATTACTTGGAGTAGAGCCCTCGCTCCAGCCCATCTTCAAAAAGGGCTGGGCCAATCCAAAGGGTTCGAGAGAAGATGCTGAGTCTGAGGCGAACGCAATGATCTCGTGCTCATTGAGCTGAGTCAGCAATCGTGAAACTCGGTCAGCATTAGCTGGTATCCATGCTCCGTGGCGCTGGACCTGCCAAAAGTCTGCATTCTTCCGCAAAGTGACTGAGGCAAGCGCGTTGCTCTCAATCTTCAGTCCGGTCACTCGGTCAGCATTGATTCGCACTAGGTGGTTGTCCCGAAGATCATTCAGGCGCTTCCAGAGAACCGACAAGTGTTCGTGGGAGACTTTGAATGAGCCCTTCCGGTGGGAAGCGCGTGCAGTTGTCTGTGGCGGGGTTGCCTGATCCGCAAGCGGATCAAGCGTGACTTCAATGGGTTTTGGCAGTGCTGGGCTGTGGAGAGCGATTTTGATCTGATTGGATGCAACAGGAGTGGAACTAGACTCACCCTGACTGATTTCTTGAATCTTTAGCCCCACCAAGGCCCCGAGAAACTGATTGATTCGGTCAGTGTGACCGCGGGTCTTCATCGGCTTCGTTATCTGCCAAGGCGCGCTTGGTTTCTCGCGGTGCATCTCAATGAAGCTTACTCCATTTTGCACAGTGATAGACGAGACGCCAGATGCAGGCATGTGAACCAGCGTGCGGTCCCTCCATTGCTCGGCGGGTGCTTTGAGCATGGAGGAAAGCTTAGTCCGAGCGACGAAATGTTTTCGTTCACGACGACCAATCTGCGGCAACGAAATGTAACAGGCGCCTTCCAGGGCTGCATCGTGTCCCACCCAGCACTCCGCTAGCAATATCCCAGCTCCCAGCACCTTCATGTGCACTGCCGACTCTCCCAACCCCGTCATTTCCCAAGCTGAGGCCGACATCACGCTTTGATCAAGCTCCTCAAGCCACTCAGCCTCCGACAAAGCTTTGAGAAGCTCTGTCACGCGATCTGTGTCTGCCACATCATCTACGGGTGCACCAACGCGCCAGAAGAGTTCTCGCACTTTGAGACTTGTGGTTGCAGTAGCGGACACAAGTTGAACTTCATCTGCCTGAGTTGGGTCAAACTTGAGCGGAGCACGTCTTTGTTGCTCCTTGACCGTGGTGGGAACGGCCCATTTTTCCAACCGAAGCACGGCAAACACGACCGCACCGGCCAGCATTAGCAGAAGCAACGTCGTTCTTAAGTTCATGACGCTCGGCGGGATACCCAAATCAACATGCCAACGGCAAGAATCGCCACAGGTCCGAGTATGGCGGTGACCCAAAACACAAGATCGCGTTGATTGGAGCTGAGTTGCACACGAAAAAGCGGTCGAGGCTTGGGAGTGATGCCTATCATCCGTTCGCGACTTATCATCCAGTTGAGTGAAGCAGCAACGAAGTCCTGGTTGGGCTCAAGAAGCGTCCGAGGATCTAGCAGAGTGGCATTTCCCACGACTACAAGTCGAGAGGTTTCAATCTGGAGGCGTTTATCGGTAATGGCACCTCTTTCAGCTGATGCAGCAAGATACACCGGAGGCGTGATGTCACCTTCATCTGGAGCGGGCAGTTCATCCAAGAAGTTGAGTTCACCCCAGTAGCGATCACGGGCAGCCATTAGAGGCACAACAGTGACAGAAGCCTCTCGCAGACTAGCATCATCCAAACGCAAATCGAGCGACTGCGTCTGTCCTGCGAGTGTCGTTGTCGCATCTCTCAGAGCACGGGTCAGCACGGCTTCCGAAGAGTAGCCAGCTTCGACAGACAGCTGTTTTTTCGGGCCTGAAGCAGTGCTCTCAGCGTACAGCACGCGGTCTCCTCGTGGTGTGACCCCAACCGATGACAAAAAGCGGTCTAAACGGGGAGTTTTCGATTGGGGGTCGAGCAAGAATAACATTCCGCTGCGGCGGCGTTCCCAGTAGTCGCGGACGACACGCTCTTCAGCTTCCGATAGGTCATACCGCAAGCCAGCAAAGATCAATCCATGCCCATCATCAGGAACCGCAGAGATGCTCCCAAGTTGAATGGGCTCGCTCTTGAAGTTCTGCTGCTTGCCAAGTTCATTCAAGGAGTTGAGGACCGTATCAAAATCAGCTTCTGGACGCGCACCTTTGCCCGCAACGAGGTAAAACTTACGTTCACCACCTGTTAGAAGACCATCTAGTGCGGAGGTAATGGCGTCTTCTCCACGTAAAAAAATGTTAGGCCGCTCTTTGTCGGGACCCGGTGTGGCAATAACGAGTTCATCCTCATTGATGTAACGTGTGCGGCCAAGTGCTTTCAGCAATATGCCCGTCTTTTGCAACGTCAGGCCAGATGCTGCCTTAACCTGCTCTGTGCGCTCGATATCCAGCGTTGGATCTAAGTAATCGACCTTGATCAGCTTTTTGCCGTGACGCCGATATTCCTCCGTCAGCGACACCACGTAATCGTACAAGGACGAAGTGCGCGCCATGATGACCATGATCTCCACCTCTTTACTCAGTTTTCTCAGGTAGCTTGTCGTCGACGAACTCAGAGTGGAGGTCCCTGCCGGACTCAAATCTTTTCGAGAGTAGTAACGATGACTTAACACGTTGATCCCGCCAAAAATCACGATCGCAAGTGCTAGTTGGAGGATAACATTTACGGCGATGCCAAGACGAGTCGGCACGCTACGAGGAGTGGGAGAGTTTCCGGCCATGGTTGTTGCTATGCCCTCCATCTGCGGAACTCCACCACCTGGTGCGTCAGTGCCAGAAACAGCAATGTGAGACTCCCATAGTAAACCAGAGGACGGGAATCGACCAGACCACTGGTAAATGTCCGAATGTGCTCTGAAGAAGAAACATACTGCACAATGTCAGCCAAGGCCGGCGGTACATTGCGACCAACCTGAACGAACACGCCCAGCAAGAAGTGCATGAGGCACATGGTGAATGACATTACGGCTGCAACGATCTGATTGGACGTCAGAGCAGAGGTGAATAAGCCTATCGCAAGGTTAAACATGCCCATGAATAACAAGATCACATAACTGCCAAGAAGTGGGCCTTTGGGGATGTCGATCTGACCGGCAGTCAACCAATCGACAAACCGAAAGTTACCATAGCTTGGAAGCCAGAGGAGGCAGTAGAAGATCACCGCGGCAGAGTACTTTGCTAGAATCACCTGTCCGGCCCTAACAGGAGCTGTAAGCAAAGTCTCAAGCGTGCCAAGCTTCTTTTCTTCCGAGAACAGTCGCATCGTGAGCAGCGGGAAGATGAAGAAATAAGAAAGCCAGAACCACCAAGAATAAAATGTCCAAGAGACAATCGAGCCATCACTCGGCTCGCCCTCAAGTTTCGCGAGAGCAGCACGAAACGAAAATCCGTTCAAAGCCGTTACCAACGCCAACACAACGTAAGCGACTGGCGAGACGAAAAACGCTCGCAGCTCTTTGGACAGCAGGATAAAAAAAAGTCGCATTAAGGGGGCGGTCTTTCTAGCACACCCAGCGCGTGCGGACAATGCAAAGAGAGGCTTTTTCACCCCGAGATATGCCATCTTTGACGAGTAACACCCGTGTCGCGTCACTTACGACTGTTGTAGATGTGGTGACTTCAAGCCCGGCTTTTGATCAGGATAGTGACAGGCTGTTAATTTGTGCAGTGCTGTGATGGGAATCCCGCAGCTAGATCTCCACCTGCTGTCCCAACTCGATCACGCGGCCCACGGGGATTTGGAAATACGTCGCGGGTTGTTGGGCGAGTTTGCTGGCGAGGGAGAAGAGGTGCTCGCGCCAGCGGGCCATGCCGGGACGGGCGCTGGGGATGATGATTTCGCGGCCGAGGAAGAAGGTGGACTTTTCCGGATCGACTTCGAGGTCGTGGTTCGAGCACTGGCGCAGCAGGCGCGGGACGTTCGGCGTTTGCATGAAGCCGGAGCGGCCGGTGATGCGCCAGAAATTTTCACCGAGCTTTTCGACCTCCACTCGGCGGCTCGGTGGCACCCAGGGCTCGTCCTCGGTGGTGAGGGTCATGAAGATGACGCGTTGATGGATGGCCTGGTAGTGCTTCAGGCTGTGCAGCAGCGCCACGGGCGTGCGTCCGGCGGTGCTGGTCATGAAAATGGCCGTGCCGGGCACTTTCACGACTTTGCCGGAGGCGAGACTCTCGATGAGCATCTCCTGCGAGATGGCGCTGCGATCCATGGAGGCCCGCACGAGCTTGCGACCGGTGGCCCAGGTGGTCATGAGAATGAAGATGGCCGCGCCTACGGCGAGCGGGAACCAGCCGCCGTCGAAGAACTTCACGAGGTTGGCACTGATGAAGGCGATCTCGATCGAAGCGAACACTGCGCACAGCGGCAGTGCTTTGAGCATGCTCCACTTCCACAGATGCCGCGCGGCGAAGTAAAAGAGGATCGTGGTGATGAGCATGGTCATCGTGACGGCTACGCCATACGCGGCGGCGAGATTGGACGAGGTGCGGAAGGCAAAAACGAGCGCGAGGCAGGCGAGCATGAGCGCCCAGTTCACCATCGGGATGTAGATCTGGCCGCGGGCATGCTCGGAGGTGTGGCGGATGTTGATGCGCGGCAGGTAGCCGAGCTGCACGGCGCTGAGCGTGAGCGAGTAGGTGCCGGTGATGAGCGCCTGCGACGCGATGACAGTGGCGGCGGTGGCAAGCAGCACGAGCGGCAGCGTGGCCCAACTTGGAGCCATTTGGAAAAACGGCGCGTGAGCGAGCTCGGGCTGCTTCATCAACAGAGCGCCCTGGCCGAGGTAATTGAGCGCGAGAGCTGGCAAAACGAGCATGAACCAGCCGCGGCGGATCGGTCCGGCACCGAAGTGGCCCATGTCGGCATACAAGGCCTCACCACCGGTCACGGCGAGGAAGACGCTGCCGAGGATGACGAAGCCCGCGTGGCCGCCGGTGGTCAAAAAGTGCCAGCCATGCCAAGGATTGAACGCGGCGAGGATTTCAGGCCCGCGCAGGAGTTGCGACACACCGAGCACGGCGAGGCTCACGAACCACAAACCGGTGATCGGACCGAAAAAGCGGCCCACTTTGGCGGTGCCGAGAAACTGCACCGAAAACAGCACGATGAGGATGACGATCGTGATGCCCATGATGAGCCACTGCATCTGCTGGTTCCATGCTTCAGCCGCCAAGGCATCCGTCGGAGCCGCGCCGAGCAATCCGCCATCTTTGAGACCTTCCACGGCGCTCAAAACGGAGATGGCGGGCGTGATGATGCCATCGCCAAACAGCAACGCCGCACCAAACAAGCCCAGCAGCACCGCGAGAGCGCGGCGTTTCATCGTTTCACCCATGCGATGCGTGGCGAGAGCCATCAGCGAGAGCACGCCGCCCTCGCCTTTGTTATCCGCCCGCAGGATGAAGACGAGGTATTTGACGCAGATGAGCAAAATCAGCGACCACAGCACCAACGAGACGACGCCGAGGATGTTCTCATGCGTGGTGGCGATGTGATGCGGGCTGTGCGGGCTGAAGCACTCCTTCAACGTGTAGATCGGCGAGGTGCCGATGTCCCCAAACACCACGCCGAGCGCCGCAATGACGAGCGTGGTGGTGGAGAGCTTGTGGAGGCCGTGCGAGTCGTTGTCTTTCATGACGCCCGCAGGCTCCGTGGCAGAGCTGCGGGTGCCAGTGAAGGCAAGTGTAAGAGGCGTTAAGAAGGTGTTAAAAGAAAAACCGCAGGTTCGGGTGAACCTACGGTTTTTGAAAACGGGTGGATGACGTGCTAGATTACTCTTCGCCCTTCCAAGCGCCGAAGTTGGCACCTTCGGTGATCCATTTCTTGATCAACTCTTGCTGATCTTTAGTGAGACGATCACCTTTTGGAGGCATAGCCAGATCGTCATCAGCGGGAAGGGTGGTGGAGGTGTAAACGCTGCTCTTGGCGGCGTCACCTGGGACAACATCGCTACCCTCACTGCCGCCTTTCATCATCACGGCGGCTCCGTCCATGCGGAACTTACCTTTCGGCTTTTTCACTTTGCCATTCTTGTCGGTGTATTCTTTCTGATGGCACTCGAAGCAGCGCTCTTTGAAGATCGGGAGGATCTGCTTTTCGAAGTCGACTTTACCATCTGGGGTTTGTCCATTGCTAGCACCGGCCATTACGGCGACCGCAGCGAGGGAAGTCACAAGATATTTGATCATAGAGGGGGTGAATGTGGTTAGGGTTAAGGTGAGCGCTGGGCGGAGCAGCGAACGTGGATTTGTGGTCTCGGGAACCCAAATGGTCAAGTCAGAACCGATTTGACGACATGCATGTCTTCTACGCCCGTCAGGCGCTGGTCGAGGCCCTGGAACTTGAACGAGAAGCGCCGGTGGTCTACGCCCATGAGGTGCAGGATAGTAGCATTGACTTCATTGATGTGAACCGGGTCGCTCACTACATTGTAACTAAAGTCGTCCGTCTCGCCATGAATGACGCCGCCCTTTACGCCGCCCCCGGCGAGCCACATGGTGAAGCAGCGAGGGTGGTGATCGCGACCGTAGTTGGTATTTGTGAGAGTGCCTTGCGAGTAAACTGTACGCCCGAACTCGCCCCCCCAAACGACCAGGGTGTCGTCCAACATTCCGCGGTCCTTGAGGTCCTTGATGAGTGCTGCACAAGGCTGGTCTGTGTCTTTGCACTGAGATGCGATATCGCGAGGCAGATTGCCGTGCTGGTCCCATCCGCGATGAAGGATCTGAACTACCCGCACTCCGCGCTCGACCATTCTTCGGGCAAGGAGAGTGCTGTGAGCGAAAGTGCCTGGTGTAGTGGCCTCAGGGCCGTACATTTCTAACGTGTCTTTTGACTCCGACGTTAGATCAACGAGATCCGGCACACTGGCCTGCATGCGAAATGCCATCTCGTATTGTGAGATGCGTGTTAAGATTTCTGGATCGGCCACTTTCGCGTGATTGATGTGATTGAGGCGACCCAAAGCATCCAGCATCGTGCGGCGATCTGAGCGATCGACTCCGGGAGGATTCTGGAGGTAGAGGACGGGATCACCGGACGAACGGAGAGCCACCCCAGTGTGCTTGGTAGGAAGGAAACCGCTGCTCCACATGCGAGTGAACAGTGCTTGAGCTGCTGCTCCTGACGACCAGCGCGGTGTAAGCACGACGAACGATGGTAGATCATTGCTAGCGCTTCCGAGACCGTAGGAAAGCCAGGAGCCAAGGCTCGCTTTACCGGGAACCTCACTACCAGTCATCACGAACGTGCACGCAGGGTCATGATTGATGGCAGAAGTGTGAACGGTCTTAATGACAGCGAGCTCGTCCACAATCTTTGAAGTGTGAGGCAGCAGTTCGCTGATCCAGCGGCCAGATTTGCCGTGCTGAGCAAACTTGAACATACTCGGTGCAACGGGCAGTCGTGCCTGTCCGCTCGTCATCGTCGTGATACGCTGGCCGTTGCGGATAGAATCAGGAAGGTCCTTGTCAAAATGAGCCTTCAGTTGAGGCTTGTAGTCCCACATGTCCAACTGAGATGGGCCACCATTCATGTGGAGGTAGATCAACCGCTTTGCCTTGGGTGCGAAATGCGGCAGATCATGAATCGGCGCATGTACCGCACCAGCGGCATTGGCGGCAAGTTCAGAACCTAGCAGCGAGGCGAGGGCAATATTGCCAGCACGAAGCCCGACACGGCCAAAAAACTGTCGGCGTGTCTGCTGGAGAGCGAGTTCCTGAAGTTGGTTCATCACAGGAATACAAACGAAGCTTGGACGACCGCATTTTCAGCCAGTGTGCGGCCGATTAGCGTGGAACGGGCACTTGTTGGAGGATACGCTGGATGAGCTCAGAGATCGTGAGTCCCTCAATCTCAAACTCAGGGCGCAGAATGAGACGATGGCCGAGCACGGGTTCAGCCAGACTCCTGATGTCATCGGGACTCACAAAGTCTCGCTGGTCCAGCACCGCAAAAGCGCGACTCGCTTGGACGAGGGCAATGGTAGCGCGGGGGCCAGAGCCAACGAGTACCGCCTCATGCTGTCGGGTAGCACGCACGAGGTCCACTACGTAAGCTAGGAGTTCGTCCCTGACGGTTACTTGCTCCAAGGCCGCTTGCATCGCACCGATGCGATCTGCCGTGAGGACGGCCTGGACCTGGCCTGCAGAGAGGACTCGCTCTGGAGCGCTTGCGCCAAGAAGCCTTGTGGCGAGGTCGAGTTCTTCATCGCGCGTGGGATAGTCCACCTTTAGTTTGAACATGAAGCGGTCTTTTTGAGCTTCGGGTAAGGGATAGGTGCCCTCGTACTCTACAGGGTTCTGAGTTGCAAAAACGGTGAAGCTATCTGGAAGTGCGTGGGTTTCCGTGTCGATGGAGACAAGACGCTCCTGCATAGCCTGAAGCAAAGCGGACTGAGTCTTGGCAGGGGCTCGGTTGATTTCGTCTGCAAGAAGGAAACTGGTGAACACCGGGCCTTTCACCAGTTTGAACTCATTATCCTTCAAATTGAAGACACTGGTGCCTGTGATGTCAGCAGGCATGAGGTCTGGGGTAAATTGGATACGCGAGAAATCCACTCCGAGAACTTGTGCCAAAGTCCTGACAAGAAGAGTCTTTCCCACTCCGGGAACACCTTCAAAGAGGACATGATTCCGAGTGAAAATGGCGATCAACGCATGATCGATAACAGATTGCTGGCCGATGATGACCTTTGCGATCTCTTGGCGAGCAAGTTGGAGCGTTTGTTGGAGTTCAGGAATGCTGGCAGTCATGATCAGGGTTTGCGGGATGGATGGAGAGTGTCGCGGATCTGCTGGTAGATCTTAGGGAAGTGATTAAAGGATGCGCTGCGGCCCAATGAGGTGTCTAGTTCACTGTTAGCCCGAGCAATCCTGTCGGTGGGAACTCGGGTAGACGCGCTAGCAGTACTTTGCCAGATGCTGAAGGCACGGCGCAAAAGTTGCTTGAACGGGATTCCACGTCGCAAGAGAGCCTCAAGTCCTGATGCCGCGCTCATCCCCGCTACGGCATCTCCCTTCCAGTGGCCAAGATCGACCGAAGGATCATGGGGAATCAAAGTGGAAACTCCCCGCCAAATAATCAATCCGAACAGTGCAAGACAACCAAAAAACAAGCCGTGCATGTGGTAGCGTCGAGCCAAAGACATGATTCCCTCATCCTCGCCGACCATGGAGCCGAGATGGGTCTCTTCAAATACAACCTTGGAGCATGGGCCGATGAGCCACGAGAGAAATGCTGGGTTAGGATCGCTCCAAAGCGCCTCATTGCTGAGGAAGTAGCGGTCCGTGCAAACAACGACTGAGCCAAGACCCGCTTTACGCTCCATGATGACAGGTTCTCCCAGAGCGGTAGCGATGACCTTCCATGGCGATGTTTCTGATGGAGCGGATTCCGAATCCTTTGTGTCTTTCGAGCGCGGATCCTCGGTGCTGAGCGAATAGATGCTGTGCCAGGAAGGCAAATCCAAGCCGACGAGAGGTGAGTTAGGCGAGGGCATGATCGGAACGCCCTCCTTATCCATTACAATGGCATTTTGCGGGTAAACCGTGAAGAGGTTGAAACCGGAACTATTCTTTACCTTGGGCTCGGTCTTTTTATCGTTGGCATCTGATTTAGCACTGCTTTTTCGGTGACCACTCCTGGAACGATTGATGTTCTCCCACGGTATCGTGCTTCCGTGAAGTGATGGCATCGTCACAATCATTCGAGTTCCATCCGCCACAATGCGCTGTATTTCGTCAGCTAGGCCCTTGTCGTCCTCTGAGAACTCAAATGCTGGCAATCCTGCAAACAGCATGGCTTGCCCTGGATGGCTTTCGATGCGGTGAGGTGGACGGAAGTTACGTTCCACTGTTAGGCCGGGAATGCGCTGGAGGGATTCATAGAGAGCTCTGGTGCCGAGTGGATCTGTCCGTAGCGAACTGTACTGAGGATACATCTCGCCTGAATCGAGCCTGATAC
The DNA here is from genome assembly GCA_016795485.1 of Verrucomicrobiaceae bacterium. Lineage (GTDB taxonomy): Bacteria > Verrucomicrobiota > Verrucomicrobiia > Verrucomicrobiales > Verrucomicrobiaceae > JAEUHM01. The sequence goes on from JAEUHM010000003.1 coordinate 181,343, forward strand.
TCATCATTTGGTACAAGTACCAAATGGATCCTGCAATGGCTCCTACGAGCACGACGAGAGCCATCTGCCGTCTCCATGGGCTTGCTGGAGCTACGTTAGCTGGCTGTGCCATCGTTGATGATTGTTTTGTGGTTTGCTGAGAATCGCTCCAGGAGATCCGCAGTCACTTCATGCCAGCCATACCAAGCCCAGTCGAACATGCTCACGGTCTGGTCAAAAGCCTCATGAACTTGGCTGGCGGAGCGGGAGCGGAAGCGCAGTTCGCGGCGATAGTCACCATTTGATTTCCAACGTGATACAGCGATGAGCTTGCGTTCACCGAGGTGCGCAAGTGTCGCGAGGAACAAAGCGCGCATCGCGAGCCGATAATCGCCAATCGCCGCTTTCTCTTGGGCTAGCCGCAGCCATTCCAGTTCGGGAAGCTGCGTGGCAACCACGGCATCGCTCTCCAAATTGATCTCTGGCACGGCGATTGGCGCTTTAGCTGGTGCTGGGGGCATTTTTCGCCATTGACGGTAAAGCACGACCAACAATGCTACACCCAAGATCGCGAGCGCCGTCCACAAAACCGTCTGAATGGTAGAAGCGCGCCCGGTGCCAAGATCCTCCATGTCTCCGTCGAGTGAAATCTGCCGACCGCGGAAGATTCTGTCGAGCCAATCTCCAATCGTCCGGTCAAGCCAGCGTCCGACAGTCCTCATTGTATCGACTGCCATGGACTCGATCGCATCGATAAAGTCGGCAATCCAGCCGCGCTCCTCTTTTTTGTTAGCCTCACGTGGTAGTTTCCATTGGAAGGCATCGGTTTGGAGTACGGATTGAATGCTCTCCTCCAATTGCTGAGGCGACACTGGTTTTTGGGCTATTGCTGGAGCTCCTGAAGTCGCCAGAAACCCGAGTCCGATGACACAAACGGCCCGAGCTGAGGCAGTTTTGAATCCGATGAGCAAATCCTCTCCAGTTTTACGCGACTGGCTGTAAAAACACCGGAGGGCGTACACGGCCTTTACGATGGGGGCACAAACCACGTAGGTGCCGCAAATGGTTGCCGCAAGAATGCTCGTGCCGAGCAGTATCCAAGGGTTTAGAGCAATTGCATTAGTGCTGCCCGTGAAGGAACTGCCAAGCACCGCGATTAGCATCAAGCCGAAGAACAAGTTCATCCACACTGCTACTGAGAAGCACAAGAGCGCAATCATGACCCCATGGTTTTGGCCTTGTCTGAAGTGGCTCTGGGCAAGTGCCGACCGAACGACGTCACGTGTGCGTCCGCCATCCCGCAGAATCTGCACTGACAGTATTGAAGCGTTGTGGAAAGACGCATAAGCCCATCCAAACGGCAGCATTGCGGCTAGGGAGAGTGGCAAAATCCATGGCATGGATGCATGAACTAGAGCCTGTGAAGTGATCAGCCGTAGCTTGGATCGGAATGGCAGAGGAGCAGGGGAGTTGTCTCCCTTTAGTTGTCTCATCAAGTGATCGCCGAACATGGCGTGGCACACTTTCATGAAGACATAGGTTAGTGCCAGAAGCAGCGAACTAGAAGGGAGCCTGTTCTCCGCGCCAGCGCCACGGCTCATGTCATTCCAGAAATGAAGAAGCACACAGACGAACAAAAGTGTGCCGGAGAAATACCACGCCCAGGCGGATGGTGGTGTGGATCTTAGCAGGCTTGTCGCTTCTTCGATGATTTGTAAAACGGTGCGCTGATCTTGACGAGTTGTTGCGCTCATCGGTTACCGAGTGCCTCCCACACAGAACCTTCATGAAACGACTCGGGAATCGACAATAGAATACGACCGACTAGGAAGATGGTCATCCAGATGATGATTAAGCCAATTCCAAGCTGGAGAGATGTGGTTAGAAGAAACCAATCGCGCTTTGGCTTCTTCTTGGGAGCCGTGAGGCTGGTAAAGCAGGACGCGCATAACATCCTCCGCTCCACGGGTGTCACGCATTCCCTACAGAAACGCAGACCACATCCTGTGCAGCGAGCGGCGGCTTCACGAGCGGGGTGATTTCTGCAATGGTTGTCCGTTGCTGATCTCAATCCTTGGAACTCAATGGTGGCAGGCACTGGAGGAGGCTACAATTTTGCTTAGCAAGCTCAAGCAACGTTTCTCATGCAGACGGGTGCCCGTGGAAGAGACGCCGAGCTCTGATCGCCGCTGGCAATGCGATTAGACCGCAGAAAATCAAGATCACCCCAGAGACGACCATCGCGGTGGCTACACGCGGCCATTCAGGGTATCCAATCTTGGCCATTTCATCGAAGGACTGAATGTCAAAACCAGAGAAGACACGAGCACTGCTGCCGACTTCACCGATCGTTTGAAAGTGAGACACGTTCAGGAGGATGTACATGCCTATCCCCACAGCGGTGGTCAAAAACACACCAGTCCACAGGCTCCCGAGAATGGCGGATGGGAGTGCGCGATCACGATTGCGCCCCAACCCGGCAATGCAAAGCATCCCGGCAATCGTGATCATCACGCCGCTGATTACTGTCACGGCGGTAATGGAACTGATACTGTCTAGCCCCTGAAGGCCACCAGCTGCGATTAATGCAACGCTAGCACTCGTTACTGATTTAGAGCCTGCGAATGGGAGTTTTGTTTTGGTGCCTTGCAGCGGAATAGCAACGGCAGGTGTGGCTCCACTCGGTTCTTGGGCTGTCTTTGGCAGTTCACCCTGATGAATCATACAAAGCTCGGCAGCTCGAGAAACCAGTTTGAGGGCGGCCTTTTGCCGTTTGATCCCCCGGACGGTCATGACTTGAACGGCTGTCAGCACCTTGGCCCTTACGGTTGGTCCCTTGATCCAGTTGGCAGCCAATACGATCAATCCTGGCACTCCGAACAAAAATCCGAAGAAGTGGAGCGCGGAGTTGTCGTCTGACACCGCTGTAGCAGAAATCCAGCCGCCCAAACCCAGAAGTAAAACCCCAACCACGTTGTACCAAAGGCGATGCTGCGTCTTGGCGATGGAGATCGCCTGCACATTACGAAAGTCGATCCTTCGGTAGCTTTCTGAGACACGAGCGATGAACGCCTGGGTTTCGATAAACAGGAAATGATCTGGACCTTCCCAGACCGTTCCTCCAGCTCGTGTGCTGCCGGTAATCCATCGATACTGATCAAAGGCCTTCTTCATTTATCTAGTAGCCAAAAAGTAGATCAGGAAACCAATGGCCGCTATTTGCAGCAATGCGATGACCATGCCGATAATAAGTCTGATCCTTGTGCGCGGAATCAGGCTGCGGGGTGAGTTCCAGTGCCAGAACCCCAGGATGAGCGCTGCGGGAGCCGTTATGACCAGTGCGGGGTAGAAAAGAATCGGCAAAATGGCCAGTGTGAGGATGATGTTGTCCCACAACAGCCTTTTTGATTGGAAGTCGACATTTTTGGCATCGGATCGCAGGTGTTCGAGGCATTTGAGGCAAACGGTTTTGCTTCCCCATGCGGCCGCCCAAGCGTCTGAGACGAGCACGCCACAGTGACTACATTCTTTGGTGGCCTTCCGTTGCGGCGAGTAGAAACATGCAGATTCACCTTCTCCCGGAGGATCATCGGTGAGACTGGGCGGTTTGCCTGTTGCGGGGTTGAACAACGCGGGGAATGGCAGCACGTCGTTTACCTTGCCACACCGGGAGCAAGCGACTTGTAGCAACTGCCCGTTGCCCTCAGCGACAGGGAGACCTGCTGCATTGCAGCTAGCGCAGTGAGCTGTGCGCAACGAACTCATCCTGTCGGAGCGTCTGTCTTGCCTATCGACTGACGATTACACGTGTAGAGGCAATGTGGTCGTGAAGGGCGCGCTTTTGTAGATCGAAGGCTGCGATGACATACCCGATCAAGCAGGTAAAGTTCGTCACAATATCCGCAAATGCTCTTCCAAAAGCTTTGCCCATGGTGATGGGTGAGTTGTCTGCGTTGACCACTTTGAGGCGGAGCGCCATCTTGCCCACGGTTGCTCCATATTTGCCAACCATGATGCCATTGTAGAAAATCTGAAACCCAAAGCCTACCGCGCTCATTAGCCCGATTGCAGTGAAAAACTTGGCCATCTGTTCTGGAGAAGGATCGCCCTCCATGGGTCCGATCGATTGAAGACTCGACATAAAGTCGATTCCCACAAGGCTGAGAATGAACATCGCCCCATAGAAGATAATGTTTTGCACGATTCCATCGATCAACTTGGCCACAACCCTGATCCAGAATCCCGCATACTCTTGGTTCGTGTTGCTGAGCACGCCTTCTCTCATTTGCTGGACGTAGACATCCTTGTTTTCAACGTTGAACTGAACGCCAGCCACTTCGGTCAAGTTGGATTCAGGGGTGGGCGGAGGCGTGGGGGCGCCTGATGATGAAGCTGGCATTGCGCTCGACATTGGCTGCCAGTCGGGAAGTCCTTCACGCCAGACGAGAGTATTGAGATTGATGGTGCCGACTTGCAGAAGTCGCTGGAGCTCTGCTTCGTTGACAGGGCCTTGTTGTTGTCCGTTGAGAGCGTAATACCAATTCATGTGATTGTGGGTGTGATTTGTTAGTCCAAGCTGACTGAAGCTTGGCAAACTGCGAAGAAAAATCTTTAGTGATCTGTAGAATCTTGATGCTGGTCGATCCACTCCAAGGCTTTTGTGAAACTAGCGCTGGTCAAAAAATGCCTCAGGCGGGGATCAAGCTGCATCGACCATTTGTTTTTGAACTCATCAAGCTCCTCCGATACACGCTGAAGTTCCGCGAGGTGCGTTGATGGGTCTAGGTCTCGCAACGTATGATTAGAGATCGTGTCGAGCCGTTGCTGAAGGAGCATACGAAGTCTGCTGATGGGTAAAGTGATGTCTGATGGCGATGAACTCACGGTGGGATCAACGAAGCATGATATTCTTATGCGAGGAACATGAAAACCGCACAAAAATGTCGCCGACAAGAAATGTTTTTTTGAAAGAAGGTGAGTTACAAAAACAATTTCAAAAACTTGAGAAGATTCTCTTGTCCAGAGTCACAATTTCGTCATACACCAGAGTAGAGTTTTTTGAAAAACGAAAAGCCAATGTTTGGCACCGATGCAGGCTTTTCGTCGCTCAACCACTCTGCCGATTTTCTTCTGATCCTCCTCAACCAACATCTCAATGGCCGCTCCCTCAAACGATTCTAACTTCACACAAGACCCAGATAGCCAGCCTCAGCATACCTCCCTCACTCATGCTAACCTTGACTCGTTTCTCACCTCCCTCGTTCAGGCCCTAAAGGTCCGAGTTGGTAGAGAGTATGACCGTTGGTTTGCCAATATGAATGCCGAACATGATGCTCGCACGGGCGTCATTATCACCGTCCCGGCACCGATCTATCAACTCTGGATCGAAAAGAACTATATGAACGCACTCAATGAAGCCGTGAAAGAGGTTATCGGTTCTGTCCGACCCGTTGAGATCAGGACTGCGTCTGAACGTGACTCTTCTGCGGACGAGAAGGAAATGGCGCTTGCATATCGACGTCAGGGTGGGGAGGCATCGAATCGGGAGGCAGCTTCCAAAGTGGTGGCTGAGTCAGTGCGTGCGCCATCCAGCCTTGCCGAGGCGGGGATCAATCCCAAGTTCACTTTTGAAAACTACATCACGGGTCCAGGAACCTCATATGCAGCTGCTGTTGCACGTGCCGTGGCCGAGAAGCCGGGGCGGGTTTACAATCCGTTATTTTTCTACGGAGCCTCAGGTCTTGGCAAGACGCATTTGCTCCAGGCCATCGGTCGGGAAGTGATGTTTCGGAAAAAGAAGGCAGTGGTTCGGTATGTCACGTCCGAGATGTTCACCAATGAGTTTGTCGAAGCCATTCGCCGCCAGTCGTTAGCTACTTTCCGACAGAAATACCGCAAGGTAGATGTCCTGCTCATTGATGATGTGCACTTCTTTGCAGAGAAGGACAGTACCCAAGAGGAGTTCTTCCACACGTTCAACGATTTGTTCAACAACACCAAGCAGGTCGTGCTAGCCAGTGACCGCGCTCCCAAGGACATCAAGGGTCTTGAGGACCGTTTGGTCTCCCGCTTTGATTGGGGGCTAACCACTGAGATTCAGGTTCCGGACTATGAGACGCGTGTGGCTATCCTCCGTTGGAAAGCGTCTGATTCGGAGTTGAACCTTGAACCTTGGGTCTTGGAATACATTGCTCAGCGGGTCCGATCTGATGTGCGGCGGCTCGAGGGCGCGCTGATGCGTGTCGCGGCTCACATTTCGATTCACGACACTCAGGTTACTGAGGACTTGCTTGATCAAATGCTCAAAGATGTGGCGGATCAAGACAGCAGTCACTCGGTTAACATTGACCGCATCCAGCGCATGGTGGCAGAGCGGTACGATATCCGGATGTCCGAGCTATTGGGGCGGGGACGTCCCAAAATGATCGCCGAAGGTCGCCAAGTGGCTATGTATCTTACCCGTGAGATGACCAAAATCTCACTTGTAGAGGTGGGTAAAGCGTTTGGTGGGCGCGACCATGGCACCGTGATCCACGCCGTTAAGGTCGTTACCGGGCGCATGGAAGTGGAGGACGGCTTCAGGAATATGATTGCAGAGCTGAAGGCTCGCATTTCATCTCCAGCTCCTTAGGTGCTTGCGACCATGCTAGGCGTTCGGACCCACATATCTTGGGTTCGTGCGCCTTTTTTTCTCAATATCCTTGCTGAATGGTGGCAACCCGCTAAGAAAGCAGATTGATCCGACTTTATGAAGTTTACAATCAGCAAGCAGGCATTCCTGGACGCGATTCAACAAGTGCAGCACGTCGTTAGTGCGCGCACAACGCTGGCCATCCTCTCCAACGTGCTGCTCAAGGCGAAACCTGGCGTCTTGGAACTCACGACGACCGACTTAGATGTAGGCGTAAGTGGAACTGTGGCTGCCGATGTGGAAGCATCTGGCGCAACGACCCTACCTGCCAGAAGGCTTGCCACGATCATCCGTGAACTTCCTGCTGATGAGGTCCATGTCACGGTGGATGAAAAGAATGTCGCGAGCATCCAGAGTGGTCCCAGTACTTTCAAACTACTCGGCCTCACGAGCGAGGAGTTCCCGCCTCTGCCAAGGTTTGATGGTGGCTCTGAGTTCACCATGAAGCAGGCCGATCTGCGCGACTGCTTGCGCCGCACAGCATACTCCATCTCCACGGATGAGACCCGCTATGTGCTCAATGGCATCCTGTTTGCCTTCAAGGACAACCTTTTGACGATGGTAGCCACCGACGGACGTCGGTTGGCGATGGTGGAGCACGAGATGGAGTTCCCTCAAAGTCATGAGATCGAGTTTATCGTGCCCACCAAGGCAGTGAATGAGCTTCAGCGCATTTTGGGAGACGAGGGTGAAGTCACCATCAAAGTAACCGGCAGTCAGGCCGGTTTCGACATGGGTAATGGATTGCTGGTCACCAAATTGATTGAGGGCAATTACCCCAACTACCGCCAAGTCATCCCCGGTGATCCGAAAGAGCGAATCAGCATCGAGCGTGAAAGCTTCCTGCGTTCAGTTTCTCGTGTGTCGCTGCTTGCCAGTGAGAAGTCTAACTCTGTGAAGCTTATTTTCACCCAAGGCAATGTAGAGATCGTGGCTGCATCCCAGGATATCGGTGAGGCACGTGAGAGTCTCGCGATTCCGTACAAGGGGCCGAACATGACCATCGCTTTCAACCCGGAGTATCTGATGGCTCCGTTGCGTAACCTGACGACGGATGAAATCTCCCTCAATTTGATTGATGAAATCAGCCCAGGGGTCATTCGCGTTGGCAATACCTTCCTTTACGTGCTCATGCCCATGCGTGTGACCGCTTGAGACGCCCTCTCCTCATGAAACTGCATATCCTCAGAACCCTCACCCTCGCATCCTTGGCCACTGTGCTATTGGACAGCTGTGGTTCATATCCTCCAGCACCTCCACCGCGCGGTCGAAACCTAGATCAGCCGCCGCAGGGCTCTGGAAATCGCTATCTTGAAGGTGGTGAGAACCTCGCGCCGCAAAATCCAGCAGAGCCTCGGGACCCGAACGCTCTCTACTCGCCGCCGCCACCTCCAGGGGATCCTGCTACAGTGCAACCTCCCAACAGCGTGCCACCATCGGACGGTACAACACCGCCGCCGAACCCCACTGCTGGGAATCCAACTGCGACTCAACCGCAGACTCCAGCACCTGCTCCCACTCCGTCTCCTACCCCGGCAAGCGATCAACTTCCGTTCGGAATCAAAGTTCCCGGAAAGCCAGGCTTTGTCTTGAGTCCGTATGACAAGACTGCTGGTATTGTGGACGTGCAGGGCATTGCTCCTGGCAAAAAAGTGCGGTGTCCGTATACCGACAAAATATTTCTTGTTCCCTAATCGCGCTGAAAATCGCTATTGATTGATCTTGCGGGCGCGCGGCCTTCTTCCGCGCGCCCGTCTTCGTTTTGATTACCAACCACATGGACGCCGCAGCCCGTTTCCCAGACTCCGTTGCCATTTTGGGCCCCGGCCTCTTGGGCGGGTCATTGGCGCTGGCATTAAAATCTGATTTTGGCGCTGCGGTGGACGTTCGTCTGTGGGCTCGGCGAGATGCTGCGCTCCAGGAGGCAACAGGAGCTGCCGACTTGCTCACCAATGACTTGGAGAAGGCGACTCGTGACGCAGAGATGGTCGTGCTTGCTACGCCTGTTGGCATCATGGCCAGCTTGTGTTCGCAGCTCGCTCCCTACCTCAGGCCTGGTACGCTGGTTACCGATGTTGGCAGTGTCAAAGGCAGTCTGGTGCGCCCCATACGTGAGGCATTGAGCCGTAGCGATGTCCCATACCTTGGCAGTCATCCCATGGCCGGGTCTGAGCAGACGGGGTTCAAAGCTGCAAGGGCAGATTTGTTTCAGCGCGCTGTTTGCATTCTGACACCGGACGAATCAAATGCGCCCGCAGACATCGAACGGCTAGAAACCTTTTGGCTACGGCTTGGCTGTAAAACGTTGCGTATGAGTGCTGAGGAGCACGACCGCAAGATAGCGCGCATTAGCCATCTTCCACATGCTGTCGCTTCAGCTGTCGTTCGTGCAGCTCTTGCCGCAGATCCGACTGCCGCAGAGTGCACTGGCAATGGATTTCGGGATGCGACTCGGATTGCTGGAGGTGACCCAGGCATGTGGGCCGGCATCCTCCTCGAGAATCGTGATCAAGTTCTTGCTGCATTGCACGATGTTTCGTCCCAAATCACAGAGCTGGTTGAAATCCTACGGCGGCTGGACGAAGAAGCTCTCCGCCGTTACCTTGATGCCGCGCGATCCCTCCGCAAGCACGTCCCGGCAGCCCGTTAACCCCGTCCATGGCCTCATTTAAAGTTCGCAAACTTCGTTGTATCCCCCCTGAGATCACCGTCCCTGGTGACAAGAGTATCAGTCATCGCTCGGCAATGTTTGCGGGTATGGCCAATGGTCGCACGGTCATTAGTGGATTCCTTCCAAGCGAAGACTGTCTATGCACCGTGAAAGCGATGGAGGCTCTGGGCGCAGAGGTAGATATCCTGGAGGAGGCTGAAGGCATCGGTCCTGTCACCCTAGCCATTGTCGGTCACGGCATGAAGCTGAAAGCCCCAGCGAATCCAATCGACTGCGGCAACTCTGGTACAACGACGCGCTTGCTTGCGGGCATCCTCGCTGGACAGCCATTTACGACTACGCTGGTTGGGGATGAATCACTGTCCAAGCGGCCAATGCGTCGTATCGCTGACCCGCTGAGCCTCATGGGGGCTAAAGTCACAGGTCAGGGTGACAAGATTTGCGCACCACTTCAAATCAGCGGCGGCGATTTGCAGCCAATCACGTACCGTCTACCGATGGCGAGCGCTCAGGTGAAGAGCGCTGTGCTTCTGGCTGGCTTGTTCGCACCTGGAAAGACCAGTGTGGTTGAGCCTGTCCCCACGCGGAACCACACAGAGCGTCTAATGACACACTTTGGCATCAAGTGGCTCCGCGATGGCGAAACCGTCAGCGTCTACGGTGGGCAAGAGCCTCAGCCGGTGGACATTGTGGTGCCGGGGGACATTTCCAGTGCCGCGTTTTGGATGGTGGCCGCTGCGGCCACTCCAGGGGCGCAAATCACGCTCAAGAACGTCGGGCTCAATCCAACGCGGACGGGCATCATCGACGTTTTGTTGCGGATGGGTGCACAAATCACTTCTTCAGAGAGAGAGTCGAATGGTGAACCTCGTGGAAACGTGGTGGTCAAGGGCGGTGAACTCAATTGCACGGTCATCGGTGGCGCTGAGATACCGAATGTGATTGATGAGTTGCCTATTCTCGCAGTTGCGGGTGCTCTCGCCCGCGGCAACACGCGCATTCGTGACGCAGCAGAGCTTCGAGTCAAAGAGACAGATCGTATCGCCGCTGTGGCAGACAACCTCCGTCGGATGGGTGTCACTGTTACCGAGTTTGAAGACGGCATGGAGATCGAGGGTGGTGCAACCTTGAACGGAGCTAGTATCGACAGCTTTGGTGATCACCGCATTGCCATGGCGTTCGCCATTGCAGGCATGTTCGCAGAGGGCACCACGATCATCAATGATACTGAGTGCATCTCTACTTCGTACCCTGGCTTCGAGAAGCATCTGGACCTTTTTTTTTCTAACTCCAAGTCCAACAAGCCACCCATCCCAGTGATCGCGCGCATCCCCAAAAAGCTCGGGATCGATACTTTGGCTGCGGAAGATGTCTCAGACTGAATGACATGAGTGAGACGCATCCTGTCATCGCCATAGATGGACCTGCTGCCTCCGGCAAGAGCAGTGTGGCCCGGAAAATCGCAGCGCGGCTAGGTTGGACGTATGTGAATACGGGAAACATGTATCGAGCCATGACGCACTGCGTTTTGAGTCGTGGATTGAGTCTTTCGGATTCGCCAGCTATAGGCATTTTGGCCGCCGAGGTGCCCCTGAGCCTGGAAGTGCAAGATGGAAACAAGGTGGTGACCGTGATTGACCATGATTGTCCGTCAGATGAGGTGCTAAACAGCGAGGAAGTAAATCGCTCCGTGTCCTACGTGGCCCAAGTGCCAGAGGTTCGTGAGCGACTCGTTGCTGAGCAGCGGGCGTTGGCCAAGCGAGGTCCAGTCGTCATGGAAGGGCGTGACATTGGCTCGGTGGTGTTTCCTGCTACCCCTTTGAAACTCTACATTGATGCCTCGGAGGAAGTGCGTGCCCGACGTCGTGCTGTCCAAGGTCACGCTGACTCAGTTGGCTTAAGAGACAAGATCGACAGCACTCGGAAGACAGCACCGTTGGTGATTCCTGATGGTGCGGTGGTTATTGATAGCTCGGAAATTGGCCTGAATGAGGTCGTAGATGCTGCCTGTGAAGCACTCACACAGCGTGGAGTCTCATTCACGTAACGAAAGTTGGCGGCGATGAACCTTCCTTACTGGGCTGGACACAGGTTCTTTCGTGAGCTCTCTCGTGGTTTTTTTGGCCTGCAAGCGCATGGGTTGGAGAATGTCCAATTCCACGGACCAGCCCTTCTCGCGTGCAATCACGTCAGCTATCTCGACCCGCCTTTCGTAGGAGCGACTTTGGACGAAGACATCATCTTTTTTGCCCGCAAAACATTGTTCCGCTTTAAGTTCTCCAACTGGTTGCTCACTCGTTGGCAAACCATACCGGTGGACAAAGATAAGCCCGATCCCGGTAGTCTCAAAACTGTCTTCCGACGGCTCAAAGAGGGCAAGAAAGTACTGATTTTCCCAGAAGGGACGCGATCCCCTGACGGAACTTTGCAGACAAGTGAACCTGGGGTCGGAATGCTGATCGCGAAAGCTGAGGTGCCAGTTGTGCCCGTTCGGATTTTTGGCTCCTTCGAGGCGCTTTCACGGAAACACAAGCTCCCACAGCCTGCTTCGATTCGCGTGGTTTTTGGTAAACCATGGGTTTGCGATCCTTCGCTTTATCAAGGCACCGGTAAAGCGGCTTATCAGCAGATTGCAGATGAAGTCATGGCCAGAATCGCCGAACTGCAACCAAAAGACTGACTTCGTGCCGGTGTTCAGTCGGGATCTATGCCACAGCACGAGCCACATTTCTGAAGGCACTCCGCGCACAGCTTGCGCTCGGCTACTTCTACCGCGTCAGGGCAGCCACATTCGTCACAGGCAAGGAGAGGAGATGGGTCGGCTTGATCGGTTTTGTGGGTGGCTGCCATCTTGCTACTTACTTGCCTTGAACTCGGCTGGTGTGACTTGATGCACAGCACGCAAAATACGTTCCTCGACATCATCCGCGAACTTCGTCGGGCGGTCATAGTAAACCATGGCACCAGCACCTTCATATCCACCTTCCTCCAGGACTCGACGAGACGGGACGTAGCAAGGTACATCGTTGCTGTAGGCGCTAACCCAGATACGGCCCTTGTCGAACTCGCGCTTAATGCGTAGTGAGTAGTCTACGGTGACTTCTCCCGGCAGAAAAACCAGCGCCAGACCGTCTCCGACCGTCCAGTTTTGGACTAGGTAGTCTAGTTCTGTGGGGATCGTCTCACCGCTTGCCAGTCGCTTTAGATTCTTCTGTGCATGGTAGGCGATGGAAGGTGTTTTTGATTCAGAGAGTGCCTTCCATTCTTCGAGTGTTGGAAGGGTGGCAAACTTAAGTTTGATGTCCGTCGCCCGACACGTGACCGGCCCGTTAAGGGGCGTCATTTCACCTTGGACAAGTCGCTTTGCTTCTGCGGCGAGGTCTTCGCCATACTTTTTGACCAATTCCATGGTGCGACGAGGGTTCGGGTTCTGATCGGCCCCGCACCCGATTGCTGTCAGGGCAATGGCGTCAGGAAACTCGCGCTGAAGAGCCTCCTGGGCGCATCCGGCCCAGTCACCGTGGATCTCGTCGATCCCAATTGTTGTGCAATGGCACGCATAGTTGGTCAGAATGGCCCGCACTTTTCCGCTAGTGTCTGTCACTCGGAGCACCGGCAAGTCGTGATCTACGGGCTTAGTGGGGAATGATCGGCGATTGGCTGCAAATCCGACACTCCCTACCGCCCAAGCCAATTGCGAGGGTTGGCGATTTTTCAAAGCGGTCTGAACAGCCGCAATGATGTGTTGCTGGAGTTCGTTAGTGTATCGCTCGATGGCCGGTAGGTGCTCGGATGGTATGTCCATTCCAAAGAGATTTGGAAGGATGCCCATCAGCATGGGGGCGCAGTGCGTGTGGCTCGAGCAAATGGTGAAGTTCTCGTCCTTTACAGCACCATTCAGAGCCTTGACGACTGCATTACGCATCGAGCGGGGAACTCCGCAATTGTCGACGGTCACGATCACGGCGGGACTCTCTGCGTCAGACCCTATCGCTAGGGCTTTGGCATAAATGTGTTGTAGCACACCTTTGTTGACGTCCCGGCGGTTGCCGTAGCCGCTGAGTCTGACTGGATAGTCTGGCGTGATGTCGATCGAGGCGACACCCACATCTATGGCATTGCCCACTAGGGGCAGGGAGGCGAGCAGAAACAGAACAACGCGGAGCATGATCTCACTACGTCAGCTTGGATGGTTTTCTCCCTTCTTCGGGCTGAAAACAGACGGCGACAGGGTCAAGAATCCGTCCGTGCATGCGTAATACTATCCAGATGTCGCGCTCCGTTTTACTGTTCACCCTGACACCCTGGCTTTGTCACGCAGCGGTGGATTTTTCCACCCAGGTGCGCCCTATCCTGTCGGAGAACTGCTTTTTTTGTCACGGCCCCGACGAAAAGAAGCGCGAGGGTGGTTTGCGTTTGGATGAAGAAGTTTCTGCTAAGGCTCACCGAGATGGTGTGACTGCGGTTGTCCCTGGCAAGCCGGATCAAAGTGCACTGATCCAACGGATATTGTCGACGGACCCTGACGAAGTGATGCCCCCGCCCAAGCTTCACAAAAAGATCAGCCCTAGCGAGATCGCACTACTCCGTCAGTGGATTCAGGAAGGGGCTCCGTGGGGAGGTCACTGGAGTTATCAGCGAGTGAAACGGCCCATTGTGCCTGCTAACGGCGAAAAACATCCAATCGATGCGTTCATTAAGGAGCGATTAAAGAGTGAGAAGCTCGGGTTCTCACCGCGTGCAAGCCTTCAGACGCTGGTTCGTCGTCTCGCCCTTGATCTCACTGGCCTGCCGCCAGACGTGGATGACTTAAAGTCTGGCGGTATCGACTCTGCCGTGTCGCGTTTATTGGCCAAACCGACTTTTGGGGAGCACTGGGCTCGCCTTTGGTTGGATCTGGCCCGCTATGCCGACAGTTCCGGTTACCCGAGCGATCAACCACGTGAGATATGGGCTTACCGGGATTGGGTGATCCGCGCATTGAATGACAACATGCCGTTTGATCGGTTCACCATCGAGCAAATCGCTGGCGACATGCTTCCTAATCCCACGGAGGATCAGATTATCGCCACAGCGTTTCATCGGAACACGATGACTCAAAACGAAGGTGGCACGAGTGATGAGGAGTTCCGCAATGCCGCGATCATTGATCGGGTGAACACGACCATGGCGGTGTGGATGGGCACAAGTATGGCGTGTGCCCAGTGCCACACCCACAAATACGACCCAATCTCCATCAACGAGTATTACCAGTTTTTTGCCATTCTGAACCAAAGTGCTGATGCCGACAAAAAAGATGAGTCTCCACTGCTGGAGATTTGGAAACCGGGCATCAAGGAGAAGAAAGAGGGCGTGAGTAAGGAAGTCGCTTCTCTGGAGGCTCGGTTGAACAAAGTGGAGGCACCTTGGCTTGAAGGATTTGATGCATGGGCAGCGGCCAAGCATCCTGAACTCACTAAGCTGAAGCCAGAACCGAAGGCTGTGATTGAGGCTCTCGCAACAGCGCCTGAAAAGAGAACGCCGAAACAGCGCCGTGAGTTGGAGACCTTCTACGTCAAAAACGCTTCACCTGGTTCCAAGAGCTTGCGTGATCAACTCGCGAAATTGAAAAGGGAGTTCGACTCGCTCAGACCTGTGACTGTCCCGATCATGAAAGAACTGGAAGAAAAGGCCAAGCGCGTCACACAGGTTCAGTTGAGGGGTAACTGGCAGGCGCTCGGTGACAAAGTGGAGCCGCGCACGCCTTCCGCGTTCAACCCTTTGCCCTCAGGCACCAAAGTGGATCGTCTGGCTCTGGCCAAGTGGCTGGTTAGTCGAGATAACCCACTCACCGCACGAGTGATTATGAATCGCATGTGGGAGCAGATCTTTGGCGTGGGGATTGTCCGCACGAGTGAAGAGTTTGGCTCCCAAGGCGAGTTGCCCTTTCATCCACAACTGCTGGATTGGCTGGCGGCTGAGTTCATGGAGTCCGGTTGGGATTTCAAACACATGGTCCGGCTCATGGTCACAAGCACTGCGTATCAGCAGGTGGCTAAAGTGAGTGATTCTTTGCAGGAACGTGACCCTGAGAATCGGCTCTTGGCTCGCGGACCGCGTTTTCGTCCCACGGGTGAACTTTTGCGAGATCAGGCACTCGCTGTCTCTGGCTTGTTGAGCCCGAAGATGTATGGCCCTGCGGTCAGGCCGCTAGCGCCCAATATGGGCCTGAGTACTGCCTTTGGTCGAGGGAATGACTGGGCTCCCAGTGAGGGGGAAGATCGGCGGCGGCGGAGTCTCTACACGGAAGTTCGTCGCAATGCACCGTATGCGAGTTTCATGACCTTCGATGCAGGAAATCGTGAGGTGTGCATGCTCAGACGTGGGAGAACTAACACGCCATTACAGGCTTTTGTGACGTTGAATGACCCCGTTTTTGTCGAATGCCAGCAGGCCTTGGCAAGACGTGTCGTCAACGAAGGCAAAGACGTAGGCGGTCGGGTGAATCGGATGGTTGAACTTTGCCTTGCCCGGCTTCCGACCAAGTCTGAGGTTGAAACCTTGACTGAGCTCTATCAGAGCAGTTTGGAGCGCTACAAGACAAACACGTCTGACGCGCTGAAACTGGCCACAGACCCGCTGGGACCGCTACCAAAGGGTGCTGATGCCGTAGAACTTGCTGCGTGGACAACAGTGGCCAACGTCGTAATGAATCTCGATGAGTTCTTGATGCGTCCGTGAGTCAGAGCGCAGAAAGGCAATCTTTGGCGGTCTTGCGGAGTCGGTCGAGCGCAATCGGTTCTGGGCCGTAGCGGTGCTCGGTGTAAAGCTTGGCAAAATCTGCGATCTGAGGAACGCGCTTTCCAAAACTCAATGGACCCTCACTCGGCGCACGCGAAAACCCGTGTTTAGCCATTCTCGCACAAACCTGTTCCCATAACCTGACAGCTGGATCTGCGGTTCTGGCTTTACGCCGCAGCCAAAGCCAGAGCACGATCACAAAGACGACGATTGCGCAGAACGAGAAGGTAGCTAGCCGCATGATGTCTCCGAGGCCCCACTTGTCGAACATCAAGAACTGTTCGTCTTCGTTGAACTGAACCACGTTGCTGAACCATTGATAGTTGAGGTTGTCCCAGCGCATTCGTGCCTCCAGAATGGCCCGTCCCCACCAAGTGTTTCGCGGAATGTTGAAGCCTCCCGCGAAACTCTCTTCCATGATGCTGCGGAAGTCGGGTGTGAGCCTTGCTGGAGCGAGTTCCGCTGTCGGATCGATGCGGACCCAACCTTTCTTTTCCAAGTACACTTCTGCCCACGCATGAGCGTTGTATTGCCGCACCATGTAGTAGTCGCCAAATGGTTCACCACCCTGAAAACCGATCACGAGCCGTGCGGGAATGCCCGCTACTCGCATCAATGTGGCGAAAGACGCTGCAAAATGCTCGCAGAACCCAAGTTTTCGTTCAAAGAGGAACTCATCCAGCGTGTTGGATCGATACTCGCCAGGTTGGAGGGTGTAGTTGAAGCCACCGGTGCGATAGTGCTTCAAAGAAGCTTGAACGATCTGTTCATCATTCTTCGAGGTGCGCTTCCACTCTTCGACCAAAGACTGCACGTTGCTGCTGATATTGGTTGGCACGCGCAAGCAGGCCACGCGCATGAAATACGAGAGGTCCTCTGCACCAATGCTTGGGTCGGATTCGATCTCGTAGCGCTTGGCGAATCGAATCGGGCTTTCAGCTTTCAGAGTGCGGTCGAGCGTCTCAATGGAGTAATCTCGTCCCCAGCGAGTGAACTGCACTGGACGGTCGAGTGCAGGTAACCAAGTGCCACCATGGGGTTCTAACGAGATGAGTTGCCGGATTCTATTTCCCGAGCCTTGTGATCGACTGTGAGTGCCTGCCAGCGGACCACGTTGCCAAGCAAGGCCATCACAGTTGATCAAAGTAAAGCAGCGCCAGTAGAGTTCATTTGGCTGAACGTTGCCCTGAGTGATCGTCACACGAAATGCAGGTGCATCCGATGCAGCTACTTTTGCGATGTGGCCAGGATTGAGATCTTCTGACAGGCCACTCTCGTGTTGCAGACTCCGGGTGAGGGAGGTGACGAGGCCTGCCGTGCCTCGTGGGAAGACAAAGAACAAGAGAACGATGAGTGGCAGAGCCTGGGCACTCAGCACAAGTGTGGTCGTGATGGGTGGCTTTAGCCCTGCGGTGCCACGACGCATCCGGACGAGCGCGAGAAGGATCAGCCATGTTACAAAGGCAATGTAAAGTGTGCGCCCCAGGTTCTGTTCCAGCACGAGTGCGCACAGGCACAGAAACCACTCCAGCAACGCTAGCACCTGGAGATCCCTTGGAGTCCTGGATTCCAGAACCTTGGCTCCTGTGAGCATGAGCATGAAGGCAATCCCTTGCTCCAGCCCTCTCAATGTGCCCGTTTGCCCCCAGACCATGGTTAGGCCTGCTGCGATGAGTAGAACTTTCCAAAGCACGCTCACATGGACCTTCTGTCCTGCCCACCAGCGGATCAGAAGTGCCGAGAAAAAGATGACTGGACCTCCGTGGGGCACACTTCCTATCAAGGGCAGAGCAAGCAAAATGGCTGTGATCGCCAGCATCAGCAATGGTCTTCCTGGAGCGCGCACGGATGTCTCCAACGTGGGTGCATGCGAGCGAGTTTTATTCTGAACTTGGCTCGCGGTTGTCGATTGGCTGATGCATCTGGCGAGTGCATCGAGACAACGACGTCGATGATCTTTCCCCGCGCCAGACTTTAGCTTTTCCGTGGGCAAACTGAGACTGTAGTTTAACCCAAGCGACTCCGCTTCGTCGATCCACTTCGCTATCTGACTCGCCTTGGACTCGTCGTTGCCTTCGAGTTGGTGCCACTTGAGCGCTATCTCCTCCGCTTCACCTCCGGTGAACTCTTTCACCATCATGGGGCGTCCACGTGCAACGGCCTTCCAATCCACATGCCTTAAAGAATCACCAGGTGCCCATGCGCGCACTCCGTTGAAGTCGTCACCGACACCTATGCGGCCCGCAGGCGCTAGAGTTTGCTGAGATTGTGCATGGGGTGCGACTGGTTTTGAAGTGGGCAAGGGCCGGTCACCATTGGGCTTAGGATGAATAAGGTGTGGCTTGTCGATCTGCACCAGTTTCTCAGTGGTGAAGAATCCAAGGGGGTAGCGACTGCGAATGACCACCGTGATCTTGGCATTTGAGCCTGGACGGTCAGGCCTCATTTGAAGATTCAATCGTGCAGGAGCATCATTCCTCACTTGCTCCACAAACACTGGATGGGATGCTTGGGGAGATGAGATTTCAATGCCGGTTGCCGCGATGACGTTCGCACTGCGGATTGTTAGCGGTAATGACAGCCGTTCACCCTCACGCACTGGCGGTAATGATCCAGCCTCCACACTTAGCCCAGCCAAATGCTGCCGTGCATGCAACCAGGAAACGAGCATCACAGAGCCGATGCAGAACGCCAACAAGTAGGCTGCACCGTTCTGTTGAGCAGCCCCGGCATACCACATGGTCAGCAGGATTGCTGCCAAAGAGACCGTGTGGCGATTGAACCTCGTTTTCACGGCACAGCGGTCGTCTCCAACACTAGGCGAGCCAAATCAGCACCGGAAGTACCCTCCACGCAGTGGTCCAGACGATGCGCGATGACAAATGGCGCTGTAGCCTGAATATCTTCAGGCACCACCATGGTGCGGCCTTGGCTTAAAGCCCAGGCGCGGGCAGCAGCGAGTATTGCGAGCCCTGCTCTTGGTGACAAACCATGGCCGTGTTGCCGACTCGCATCCAGAAGGTCTTGAACGTAGTCGAGCAGGGCAGGGGAGGCGTGAACATTTCTGGCAAGTGCCTGCAAAGAAACAAGTTCGCCAGGACTCAGCACCGCTTGGAGACCAGCGAGCAGTTCTCTGCGATCTTCACCCATCAACAAAGCACGTTCGGCCTCTCGACCGGGCTTCCCAAGCTGCAACCGCATCAGAAATCGATCCAACTGACTCTCAGGTAGGTGAAACGTGCCCGAGGACGAGATAGGATTCTGTGTGGCGATGACGAAAAAGGGCGATGGCAGTTGATGACTTTCACCGTCGGCAGACACTTGGCCTTCTTCCATCGCCTCTAACAGAGCGGACTGCGTCTTTGGAGTCGCACGGTTGATCTCATCCGCCAGCAGCACCTGAGTGAAGAGTGGACCGGGCTTGAAGACAAAAGAAGAGGTCGTCTTGTCAAAGATGGACGCGCCAATGATGTCCGCTGGGAGCAGGTCGCTGGTAAACTGAACCCGACGGAACTGAAGTCCAAGCGTGCGTGCCAGAGATTGGGCCAGTGTCGTCTTGCCCACGCCCGGAAGGTCTTCGAAAAGCAGGTGACCTCTCGCCAGCAGGGTCGTCACGGCCAGGCGTATCGTTTCTTCTTTGCCCAAAATGATCTGCCCTACTGCACCAGCAAGTGCGTCGATACGTGCTTTGGCATGGTTGGCGTCGATTGAGGGGGAAATAGCAGACACGGCTAAAGTGTAACGTTCTAGGAAGGCAATTGCACGCCTTTCCATCGCGTACCGTAGCCAAAAAAGAAAACCCGAGCCAACGCAACGCGTCAGCTCGGGTTCACAATCTCGTATCAGTGACTTAGCTGATCACTGGGAGTTCAAATCCTGCGGCATACTCTTCTTCCATCAGCTTGTTCGCCTCGGCGGCGAAATCGCCCACGAAGCGTTCAGCTACAGGATCAAAGTTCAGCCATGGACCAACGATCGTTTGGTCTTTTGCCAAGTCGATCTTGTTGGCGGTGAGGTTCTCCATAAAGTTTTGGTAGGTCTCTGTCGCCATGGCGTCCGCCTTGAGCATCTCGCGGATCTCGTCCGCGCTCTTGGTTTGGCCTACACGCCACGAGTAGTTGGCCATGTGTGCCAGACAAGCTGCGTGGTAGCCGTGGCTGATGTGGCAGTTCTCGTTGACCAACTTCCCAGCACGGATGCTGTTGATGAAGTTCTTCATGTGGTCAGGGCCATCAAGGATCTCGAACTTCTTGGCCAGCTTGCCGTCTTTGTCCGTGGCCTTCGTTTCGGCAATGATACCACCCTCACAGTGGATCACGTTGCCGATTTGAATGCCTTGGTAGTAAGGCATGCGACCCTTCCAGTCCATGTCCTTGGCGGGTAGACCGCGGTTGTCCATCAGCATCGGTGCAGCACCCTCGAACTCGTAGAATGCCAATTGATTGTTCGGTGTCTGGCCATCGTCGGAGAGTCCGTAGCGATTCCCGAAGCTCATCACGCGCTTAGGTAGGTGTTCAGGATTACCGAGTGCCCAACGTGCCACGTCGAGCTGGTGAGGTCCTTGGTTGCCGATGTCACCATTGCCGTAGGCCCACTGCCAGTGCCAGTCATAGTGGAACTGCTCGCGATTGAATGCGGTCGCTGGGCGAGGAGCTGACCACAGGTTGTAGTCCACATTCACCTTCTGAGGCTTGCCGCCTGTGTCGCGGAAGTCACCAGCCACGACGCCATCTTTGGCAGCTACAGGAGAGGCTACTTTGCCAATCGGCTTACGCATCTTGTAGTTGAGTGCACGAGAGAGCGTCACTTTGCCAAACTGGCCAGACTTGATGAACTCCATCACTTCTGCCCAGCCAAGGTCAGAGCGGCGTTGCATGCCGTGCTGCACGATGAGGTTAGGGCGCTTGGCAGCGGCTTCCACCAGCTTGCGACCTTCGATGGGGTTGTGGCACACAGGCTTCTCCACGTAGACATGCTTGCCAGCGGCAATGCCGGTCATGGCGATAAGCACGTGGCTGTGGTTTGGGGTAGCGATCGTGATCGCATCCACTTCTGGGTCCTTCACAAGGTCGCGATAATCACGATACGACTTGATGTAGCTGCCGTCCTTCGTGTTCTCAGCGATCCGCTTGTCCAGGACGACCTGGTCGACATCGCAAAGGGCGACAATACGGACTCCTTTGATTTTCTTGAGCTGGGAGATATGGCCGTTGCCTCGTCCGTTGACGCCAACGACGGCGACACGGATGTCACTGTTGGCGCCCTGGGCGCGAGTCCAGGAGGGCATGGCGGCAAGTCCGGCAGCCCCGATGGTGGTTCCAAGGAACTGGCGGCGATTGGTAGTATTTGCGTTCGGGTTCATGTGGGTGTGGAAAGGTTGGTTAGGTTTTACTTGGTAGCTTTGGTGATTTTGAAGTTCTTGAGCCAGGTCAGGCACTGGGTGATGTCATCGACATTCGTCTCCCAGTTGTGCTCATACTCGGCGTGCAGTGGACCGTAGAATCCTCCTTCTGCAAAGGCATTCAGAGCGGCAGGGATGTCCGTTTGGCCAGTCCCCCAGATCATGTCATGCGCTTTGGGGTTGCCGAACTCCGTCAAGTCCTTCACGTGAGAGTCAAAGATACGCCCCTTTAGGATGCGGATGGCATCCACGGGCTTCACGCCGGAACGCACCCAGTGTCCCAGGTCAGCACAGGCTCCCATCCGCGCATCGCGATCCTTCACCACGCTCAGCACATACTCAGGGTCCCAATAGCGATAGGCACGGTCTAGCGGGCGCTTCGGGTGATTATGGATCGCCATCTTGATGTCGTATTCCTTCACGATCTTCTCGATCAGGTCGAAGGAGTCCTCGGCTGGCTCGCTTACGACCACTTGGACGCCCATGTCCTTGGCGAAATCAAAAATCTGACGCTGCTCGGCTTCATTGTTGTTCAGCTTTACCACGCCGTAGCCATAAGCGGTCAATCCGAGGGCCTTCAGACGGTCCTTTACGATCTGCCGCATCTCAGGCGTGCTGTTGTGATCAAACTTTGCCTCGTTGTCTTTGGATAGCTTTTGGCCAGGAAAGAACTCCACCGTCTTACCACCTGCCGCAGCAATCTTTTCCAGGGCCTCCACCACGGTGAACAGCCGGAATGAATAAGCCTGACAACCAGCATGAAACTCACCCACTTTCGTAGAAGCAGGAAGTTCAGCTTTGGCGGAGTAGAGAAGCCCGAGGGATAAGAGTGCAGTGACGAATACAGAACGAGTCATGAGGAAAGACAAAAACGAGAGGTCGCTCATCATCTTGCAGCAACGACAAAACGTGAGGCCGGCTGTTTTACTTCGATTCCTAAGCCGAGAGCAACAACTAATGGCCACAAGGTCAAAATCATTGCCCCTCATCCAAAACCAACGCGCAGGCAAAAAAAAACACCCCGCAGCCGTGAAGCGTGCGGGGTGATCGTTCGAGGGGTTTGGGAATGGTTGAGAACCGGGATTAGCCTTCCGCGTCTTCTTCGGCACCGTCAGGCGCACCTTCGGCGGCCACATCCACACGGATGAAGCAGCTCACGTCGGCGAGGAGTTTCACGCTCACTTCGTGTTTACCGGTTGTCTTGATAGGCTTCTCCAGAAGGATCTGGTGACGATCCAAGGTGATCTTGGCCTGCTCTTCCAGAGCCTTAGCAATGTCGATGGTCGTGATCGAGCCAAACGCCTTGCCTGCTGCACCCGTAGCGAGAGTGAGCTTGAGCTTCACCTTCTTGAGCTTGCTGGCTGTCTTTTCTGCATCGGCGAGTTCATCCGCCTCACGCTTGGCGCGGATTTTCTTGAGGTTCTCGATGTGACGAAGATTACCCTTGGTGGCTTCAAACGCCTTTCCTGCTGGAACCAAGAAGTTGCGGGCGTAACCACGCTTCACCTTCACGACATCGGCTTCGGCGCCGAGTCCTTTGATTTTCTCTTTGAGAATAACTTGTGTGTTTGCCATGACCTGCTGCCTCCTGCTCGGAGGGGCGGGCATCCTACACGGCACCCCAACCTTGTCAATAAGTCAGGGAAAGTTTGATTTCACCCCTCACCAGCCCCCAAAATACCGCCGCGATTCGCCTCCATTGCCGCCGTTCCACCGCGCCAGGACACACCGTCCTCCGGCTGATTGGAGTACCGCCGCTTCCCCTTGGCAAAACCGCGCTTTTCAGGCTATTTTGGACCGATTTTTCCGTTCCAAAGGACGAAACTTCTTCCCGTGCGCTGCTCGATGGTGCTCAAGTTGCCAAGCGGCAACCGGCTTCACGGCTTGGTCACCTTGAGGTGCACAAATCGCCTTATCACGCCAATGCCAGCAGGCACCGTGACTTTGATTTGCTGGGTGATGCCGTTGTCGCTGAGGACAGTGGGGGCGCTGACGCCAGAGGTGCTCCAGTCGTTACTAAGCGTGTCGCTCCACTCGATCGTGTAGGTCACGTCGGTGGCGGCTTTGTTTTTGGTGTAGATGAAGTCGATCCCGCTCCCGTTCTTCGTCGCGGACAGCGGAGTAACATCGCTCGCGGCGGGATTCATCTTCGTGGCATATTCCATCAAGTTCACCACGCCGTCGTTGTCGTTGTCGGCGGTGTTGCCTGATATAGCGGGATTGTTGGTGTTGTTACCGAAAGTGGTGCTCTGCCAAGTTTGCCAGGCCGTTGGCGTGAGGCGGGTGAGAACGACATCATTCCCGGTGCCGCCGGTGTAGCTGATGCGCCACCACTGGCCATCCTCGTAGAACTCGGCGTTCTGCGGTTTGCTGGCAAAAGTGCCGCTCACCGCGCCTGCGCTGGTGTTGTTGATGATGGTGAAGGTCGAGTTGGTGGCGAGAGCGGGTGCGGCGATCAGATCGAGCACGCCAGCGAGGGTGACCGTGCCAGCGACACCGACTTGATCATGCTGCGTGCCGGGTGAGGTGCCGTTGATTTCGATTTGGAGGGTTGCGGCGGCTGCGAGGGTGTAGTTGCTACTGGTCGTGGCAATGCCTGGCGAGTTGCCGGGTGCATGGGTGCCGCCGTTGATGACCAAATTGCCCGCGAAACTTCCCTCACCGCGAAGCGTGCCCGAGTTGATCGTGGTGGAGCTGGTGTTGCTGCTGGTGCCGTTGAGGGTCAGAGTGCCCGCACCGGCTTTGGTGAGGGCGAAGTTGCCGCTCACGCCTGAGTCGATGGTGATGTCGCCACTGCCGCCGATGGTCGTCGCCGCGCCAAGGATGACGGTGGAGAGATTGGCGGTCGCCGTGGTGCCTGTGCCGCTGCCAAAAGATACTGTCGGCGGGCTGGTATAGCCGCTGCCTGGATTCGTGACGGTGATGGCACTGACAATGAAATTCGTGGCATTGCCGGTGCCGGTGGGATTGGTGCCTGAGGTGGTGACGGTGCCGCCGGAAAAGGTGATGGTTGGCGCGGAGATGAAGCCGGTGCCTGCGTTTGCGGTGGTGATGGTGATACCTGTCACGGTGCCTGTGGTGCCGCCTGAGAGAACGGCCGTGGCAGCGGCTCCGCTGCCTCCACCGCCGCTGATCGCGACCGTGGGCGCGGCGGAATAGACGGTGGTGCCTCCGTTGATGGTGAAGCTCGCGGCGGTGACGCCAAGTGTGGCGGTCGCAGTCGCTCCTGAGCCAGTCCCGGTGATGGTAACCACTGGCACGGTGCTGTGTGTGCCGCCTGCGGTGGTGGAGATCGAAGATACGACGCCGCCTGCGATGCTCGCTCCTGTGGCACTGTTATTGACGAGTCCGCCGACCCCACCGACGCCGGTGCCGTTCACGGTGATCCTCTCGTTGATGCCCTGCTGCCCGTTGAGGTCGAGTGTGGCTCCTGCCGTGACCGTGGTGCCGCCGTTGGCATTGCCAATCGTGGAGCCGCCGTTGCCAAGCGCACTCGCATTCCCCAGCAGCAGTGTTCCTGCGCTGACCGTCGTGGTGCCTGAGTAGGTGTTCGCCCCCGAAAGGGTCCAGGTGCCCGCGTCAGCTTTGGTCACGGCAAGCGACCGCGTGGCGATTCCGCTGCTGATGACGCCATTGCAGAATCCTGTGCCCGCGCCGCCGAGGACGAAAGTGCGCCCGGTCGTGTTGGGAGACACCGTGCCCTCAAGGGTGAGCGTGCCGGCTACGACAGTGATCTTTGTGTTTCCGCCACCGGCAGCGCAGGTGATGTTGCCACGCAGGATGTTGTTACCGGCCTCGCTGAAAATCGTGCCAGTTGGATTGCTGGTGGTGTAACGAATGCCGGCCGGAATGTCGATATCACCACCGCTGCCGTCGAGAAACAGTTGGCAATTCCCGGCGGTGCCCGCGCTCAACGTGATAGTCTTGTTCGTCGCTGTCGTTCCCAGCGCGCTGCTGTTGGTGATCCGCAATGCGCCGGACGAAACGGTGATGCCGCCGGTGAACGAATTCGTTCCGCTAAGAACGACGGTGCCTGCATTGATCGGGCAGTCGATGGTGAGTGTGCCGGTGCCGGTGATGTTGGCGGGCACTAGCAATGTGCCTGTGCGATCAAAACGCAGCGAGGCGTTGTTGGTCACGTCACCTGGAGCCAGCGTGCCTGTCGCGCTATCGTTGCCGATTTGTAGAGTGCCCGTGCTAATCGTGGTAGTGCCGGAATAAGTGCTGTCGCCGGCGAGGATCAGCTTGCTTGATCCCGTCTTGGCGAGAGCGCCAGCTCCACCGACTCCACCACTCAAAATGAACGTGGCGGTTCCAGTGCCCTGCGCGGTGGTGTCGTCGTCGAGAGTGATCGGAGCGCTCACATTGTAAGTCAGCCCCGTGCCGTTGGTCGCCGTGAGATTGATCGCCGGGAGGAGCGAGGTCTCGCGGCGGAGCAAAATCGAATTGCCCGTGATGGAAATCGTCGATGTGCCAGTCGTCGGCCCGGTGCCGCCGAGCGTGAGCACATTCAGCGCATGGCCGAGGGAGGTGTCGTTGTTCGAGGTGATCGTGCCAGCCGTGAAGGTCTGGCCGGTGAAGAACTCCGCGGTGGAGAATCGGCTGCTAGGTGGCGGCACGCCTCCTGTCCAATTCGCGCCTGAGCTCCAATTGAGCGTGCTGCCAGTCGTCGTCGCGCTCCAAACCGTGGTGCTTGGCGGTGCGCCATCGACGACCACATTGAAGGTGTCCGTGGCAGTCGCCGTGCCGTCGTTCGCCGTCAGGGTGACCACGGCAGTGCCAGACATGGCCGCGGTGGGAGCGAGGGTGACCGTGCGCTCGCCACCAAGCTTCACCGTGCCTCCGAGATTGCCAAAAACAGCGGTGCAAACACTGGCGTCCACCTTGCTGGTGACGGCGAGGCCGATCTGATTGGTTGTGGCGGGAAAGGTGATCGCTTGCGCGGTGCCGATGGGCAGCCATGGACCGGACACGCCATCAGTGTCGATGGCATAAAAGGCGGTGAAATTGGAGCCGCTGCGCACGAGGCGGAGCCAGCACGGCGCGGCCACGGCATTGATCGTGGCTTTGACGACGGCGAGCGTGGATTCCGTGGCGCGATACTGGAAGGAAACACCGCCGCTCGGCGTGACGCAGGCCAGCGCGTAGGGCGATGTGGCCGTCGTCGAGTCACGCATCATCACGCCGGCCTTCGAGTCTTGATTTGTGTGATCCATGCTCGCGACGCGTGCGATGATCTCGGCATCGCCGGTGAAATCCTGGCGCATCCAGCGGAACTCGTCACCTGCCGCAGGCCCGATGTCCGCGCCCGCGCCACCGATGATGAAAGTGCCGTGATCCTCCGTCAGCGATCCCGCGGCACCCACTGCGCCGATGTCGCTGCTCGTCCAAACGGGTGCTGCACTGAACGTGATGCCGGAGACCGGCAGCAGCGCGGTATTCGACGACGCAGCGGTGACGGTGACATTGCGTGCCTCCGTCTCCGCATCCGACAAAGTGAACGCGACAGGGCCCGAGGCACCGCTGACGGGCAGGTAAACATCCGGCACTGCCGTGATCGCAGGCGGTTGGTTCGTGCCGGTGACGGTGATGTTCACGGTCGATGCCACGTTCAGGCCATTGTAATGCCTGGAACTGAAGCGAGCCAGGCCCCAGATTTCGGCGCGGCTGTTGATCCCGCTTTGGAACTGGGCGTCCTCGATCTGTCCATTGAACCAGCGATCCAGGCTTGCCGTGGTGCTGTTATGCCCGCCGATTTTGAGCGAGGCAGTCTGGCTGACATTCATCGCCACGGCGGTGACACTGCCATAGGCGAAACCATCGACATAAAGCGCGAAGGTGCCGGTGTCCGTGGCCGTGCGGTCATAGGTGAGCGTGATGTGATGCCACTCTCCGATGTTCAAATTGGGGCCGACGATCTCTTTTTCCAGCGCGGAGCCCCATTTTTGCAGACGCAGTGTGTTGCTGCCTGCGGAGAAGAAGAGCTCCAGCTCCGCCTCCGTGCCGTGACCATCGCCGCTGCCGAGATGCATCACAAAATCCTCCGTGTCATTCGTGGCACGGTTCACCCAAGTGGAGAAGGACCAGTCGGCGTCATTGTAATCAATGTCCGTGGCCGTGAGTGTGCGCCGCAGACGCGCACCTCCGGTCCCAGCCTCCGTCACACTGAGCGATTGCGTGCTCCACGGAGCCATGACCGGCGGCACATCCGGCGTGTAGGCATACTCGCCACCCACGCCGCCGGTTTCGAGCGTTCCAGTGCGGTTGAAGTTCGACTGGTCCGTGCTCTTGGCATCCGTGAAGACATCCGGCGGCTCGAAATCGTAGAGGAAAAGCAGACGCGGCCCGAGCGACTGGTCGCGTGTGATCATTCGGAAGGACGCTGCGCCGTTGTAGTTTGGCGCGGGTGTGAAGCGGGCGGTGTGTCCATCCGGCAGCAGCGTCACCACGCCATCGCGGGCACGCTGCAGCTCAAAGCCGATCTGGTCGTCAATAGTGAGATCGTCCGCCACAAAGGTGCGCAAATCGATGTCGATCGGCGTGTTCTCCGGTGTCGTTTTGGTCGTCACCGAGTTCACCGGCTTCGCATTCACTGTCACGGGCCACACGTAGCTGTTTGTGCCGCCTTCCGGATCGGTTGCGGTGATGGTGATGTTCACCGGTCCGCTCACCGTGCTGCTCGCAGCTGCCGCCGTCACCGTGCGCACCGTTGTGCCCACCGTGCCGAAAGTGATGCTCGCATCGGGAATCACAGCGGTGTTCGACGAGGTCCCCGTGAGCGTGAGGCTGGTGATCGGTGTGTCCGCATCGAGCACTGGCAAGATCACGGCACCCGTGTTGGAGCCCTGATCGAGCAAACCTGCCTTCATCGTGGCAAAATACGGCGAGCCGGGAGGCGCGGTGAAGTCCATGTTTAGCTTGCTCGGCCCCACGACGACCGGATTCGTGAAGTAAGCGGCGTCCGGCAGGATGGAGAGGCCGGTCTTCGTCGCGGTCATGGTGTAACTGCCCGCATTCAGCCCCGTGATCGCGTAGTAGCCCTCGCTGTCCGTCGTGTCGGAGTGCGTGGCGTCCGCTCTGACCACCACGTTTTCGACCAACGCGCCCGCGGTGGTCCTGACGGTGCCCTGGATGAAAAACGTCGTGCTGGTGCCCACTTGCACGAGCACCTGCCCCGTCGTCGTCAGGCCCTTCATGTCTGTGACATAGCAGCGCACCGTGCGCACACCGGAGCTGCTCCAGCTCTTCGATGCCGTGCTGCTGTTGTTGGCGGTGAAGGTGCCGTCACCCCAGTCCCAATGATACCCGAGCGTGTCGCCGTTCGGGTCCGTCGCCGTCGCTGTGAAGGTCACGCTCGCGCTGACCGCCGGGTTCAAGTTTGTCGCAGACATCGTCACTGTCGGCTTCAAATTGCCTGTGAACGCGCCGCGGTTCACCGTCACATCGATCCACGTCGTGCCATCGGGATCAGCACCACGCAGCACCGGCGTGATGTGAATGCCTGCCGTCGCATCTGAAAACGTCCGCCCGATCAGCACCGAGCAGTCATCCTTGCTGCTGGTTCCCGGCGTGTTGTCGAGCAGCACCGGCTTGTCGTTGTTGATCGTCAAATCGCCCCAGTTCAAGATCACGCCGTCACGCATCCACTGGTTCGTGTCCGCATAGTCCTGACGATACTCGATCCAGTAGTCATCGGTCGTCCCCGGACGATCCACGGCAATGGCCTTGTCGCCTGCTGCCGCCGACCGGTCAAAGGCGCGGATACGAGTGGTGGTGGTGCCATCCGCGGTGATCTTCACCACGTCGGCGTCCACGATCCAGTCGAGGAAATTCTTCTGCCGCGCCCCAAAGTGCGCGTCCATCGAACTGCTCGCACCGCCCATGTGGTCGAAGGGATTGCCATACTCCACCGCAGAGCCGCTCCCGATCACCGTGCCATCATCCGTGTCCCAGAAGCCCGAGTGGAGCATTCCAAAATTGTGCCCCACCTCATGGCTGCACACGCCGAGATTCCATTGCGAGTTCGCCAGCCATGAACCGCGTGCCCCGACATAGGCAATCCCGCCAAAACTCACGGAAGGCTTGCTGCCCGTGACGACCACCTCGTGGGTGTAGTTTTGGTAGTTGTAGCCAGCCGCAAGGGCGGCGGCGCGTGCTGCGGTAAGCATCGTGCCAAAACTCGTGTAGCTCGCATGACCATTCGGCAGCCGAAGCGTGGGCGTGATGTCAGAACCTGCTCCAAGCAGCGTCCAAGTCGTCTTTCCAAACGACATCTCCTGCCAATGGGTGGACATGTTGCTGATGAGCGTTGTCAGCGTCGCGTCGTTCACCACCTGGCCGGCAAAGTCCGGGAAATCGACGCGGATGATCAGGAGCTTCTTCGTGCCCTCAGTGGCCGCGCTTTGAGCGGTCCCGCCGCTGCTCGCGGCTGCATCTCCTGAAGCTGCCACCATCAACTCATCCAGCGCATGCCGGGGACCGCAGAAAAACGTCGGCTCCGTCCCATCCCAATCCACCACGACCTCCTCGTTCGTGGTGCTCGTCACCACGCCCGAAGTCGGACACACCTCATTCTTCGCATTCAAGTCCGCCACCTCTACCGGCTCCAAAATGCGGCCCGGCAGCTCCGTCAGCGCCAGTTTGCCATCCACCGCGATCCCTTGGATGGCGATGTTTTGCCGTGTCGGCACCTGCTCACGCAGGCCGTAGGTGAAGGCTTCAAATTCGCGACCATCCTTCATCGTCACGCTGCGCTGCACGGGCCTCATCCCGAGTTTTTGCCCCTCCACCGCCACTGCGGCGACCACAAACAAATCACCCCGCCCCCTCACCGGCTCCTCCAGCAGTGCCACGACGTCCGCAGGAAGCGTCCGGCGCACCGCCACCGGCACAGCCAGCTCCAAGGCCCGTTTCGGATCCTTGTCGATCAGGTCAGCGAGTTCGTTTCGCCGCTGTTGGGCCAGTTCCAGCCCCTGGGCCATTAAATCGGCCTTCTCATCGTCGGTTTTGGCCTTGGTAAACTCCCTCGTCCACGTCCGAAATCCCGCAAATGTCGGCTCGAGCATCACCGCCTCCCACCGCATATCCTGCCGCAGCGCTCGCACCACTTCCTTCGCGTCCGGTTCCTCGGGAATATCCCTCGGCGGCTGGCTCACAGGTCGCTCATGGGCCTGAGACAATACCGCCGCAGGCCGCTGCGATGATGGTGCAGCACCATGGCTAACATCGGTCGTTGGAGAACCGCTTGGCGTCGAATCCGCCCTCCACCAAAGCACTGCTGCCGACAGAATCAGGAAGACGACAGCAAGACGCAGAAACGAAGCACGAGACATAAAACGAGACGGTTGAAGGAATGCACGACTCGCGGGGCGCGCGCGACACGGCCACAATCTTACCGAAACCGCTCGAAAGCGTCTATACCCGAAAAGTCGTCCAACGCGGTCAAATGCGCCTAGACCGCTGCCGTCACGCCTCCATCAGCCCACCCTCCGGTAAAGATTCAGCGCCAGAGCACCCCCCGCTCCAGCAGGTTGGAAACGCGCCGTTACCAATTGGAAAGACGCCGCCGTCAATTGGCAGCACGTCCTTTCCAATTGGAAAGCTCTCCCAGCCAATTGGCAAGCTCCGCTCTCCAGTTGGAAAGTTGTCGTCTCCGGTTGGAAACCTCTCGCTGCCAATTGGAAAACTCCCATCACCCATTGGAAAAACCTCCCTACCAACTCACACCGTGCCCTTTCCACTTGGAAAGGTCCCGTTACCAATTGGAAACACGCCACCGCCAATTGGAAACGCCACGCCGTCACTTGGAAGCACCGCCTTTCCAGTTGGAAAGCTGACCTTTCCAATTGGAAAGCCCGCATTTCCAATTGGCAAAACCGCGCCGCCAAGGCCAAAAACCCGCTTTTTGGGCCATTTTGAGCCGATTTTGCCCTTCCAGAGCCCAAAACAACCGTGTCTGAGTCCTCTGGACTCATTTGAAGACGGCCCTTGAGTCAACGGTTGAAATAGCCCCAGCCGTCCCCTACACCAACCCTCGACCTCGAAGACGACATGACGGCCGTCGTGGCAAACATGCTTTGGCAGTTTCCCAAAGGCTCTCGCGTGAATCTCGCGATCTCCGAAGTGCCGCCTGCTACTCCGGTGCCGAGCCTTGCGGACTATCGGCAAATGATCGCCGCAGCGAGGCAGAAGGCTCCGCGTGGCCCTTGGGCGACGACGGCCGAGACGATGAAGGAATTGAGGGAGGGCGAGGCATCCTAGACAGCGATTCACGTCTTGCCCAGTGGTGCCAGTCGGTTAAACTCACCCCATGAGCACGATCACAGCGATCTTTGAACCAAGTGCCGATGGCACCCTGCACTTGCCGGTGCCTGCAGCGTGGCGCTCGTTGCCGATTCGCGTGAAGGCAGAACTGGAGCCGGTGAGTCAGGCGGTAAACTCTCAGGCCAACGCGGGAATGAAGGGCTTCGGCTGTTTGCGCGGGAAGATCACGATGGCGGCGGATTTCGATGAGCCACTGGAAGACTTCAAGGATTATATGTGATGCGCCTGCTCATCGACACCCATGCTCTGATTTGGTTCTTTGATGGCAATTCAGCGCTGAGCAGTGCAGCTCGGGCGGCGATGGAGGACGAGAGCAATGAGCGGTTCATCAGCCATGCGGTGCCTTGGGAGATGGCGATCAAGATGTCACTGGGCAAACTCAGCCTGAAGACCGACTATGAAGTCATCTTTCCTGGCGTGTGCGATGCGAATGGCTTTCAGATGCTGACGCCGACGGTTCAGCATTACCGAGACCTGATCGCGCTGCCCCGCCATCACGGCGACCCATTCGACCGACTCATGATCTGCCAAGCGCAGTGCGAGGGGCTGACGCTGGTGAGTTGTGATCCCCACTTCCAAGCCTACGGGGTGTCGCTGCTCTGGTGAAGTCGGGCAGCGGTAAAGCCGATGCTGGAGCCAGAAAAAACGCCATTCTCGGCATAGACGTTGGGGATGCCAAGGCTACTTGCAGCCCTCAGGCAATGACGGCTGGGGCGATTGCCACCGGCTGCGATGAGGCGTATCCACTCACATGATCAGCCGAAGCTACCCTGACTGATATGCTGACACGGGTTTTGCCGTGAAAGACACGCCGCCGAAGATCAACCGGCGGTTGTTTGACGCGATGATGCGCAAGACGCCTGCGGAACGTTTATTGATGAGCCTCGACATGATGGCGACGGCACGTGAGCTGGTCATGAGCAGCATCGAACGTGAGGTCGGGGCTCAATCGAGCCTGGATGTCCGGCGTCTTGCTTTCCAGCGGCTTCATGGGCAGACGTGCCCGTGGTGAGGTTTGGCTGACGCAGTCCAGAGGACTGCACCACACTACTTTGATAGCTTGAGCCACTCGCTCACCTCGTCCGCCTTCGTGCGAATCTGGCCCACCGCGGGCGGCTTGGGGCCTGGGAGGTATTTCACGGCGGGGATCTGCTTTTGGAAGGCTTCATCGAAGGCCTGCGCCTTTTTCAGCATTGCGGCGACGACATCGGGATGCTCGGCGGCGACGTCGTGTTTTTCGCTGATATCGTCCAAAAGGTCGTAAAGCGTGGCTTGGGGCCACAAACGATGCTGACGCTCAAAAAGGCCCGGTTGATGCTCAAACCACAAACTCGGCACGCGAGTCTTTGGAAGCTCCTCAATCGGCAAAAACAGCTTCCAGCGGTCTTCGCGCACGGCTTGAAGCTGCACGCCGAAGTAGTGAAACAGCATGCGTGGCTCATCGCGGGTCGATGGGCCTTTCAAAACGTCGGTGACGTCGATTCCGTCCACTTCGGGAGCTTTCACCTGCGCCATCGCGGCCACGGTCGGCATCAAATCGAGGGCTGACCACGGCGTCGCGTCCACGTGACCTGCGGGAATCGTTTTCGGCCACCATGCGAGACAGGGCACGCGCACGCCGCCTTCAAAGGTCGAGCCTTTGCCGCCACGCAGCGGGCCGTTGCTGCCATGCATCGAGCGACCGGGGAAACGCTCGTCAGCCTTCCCCTTGGCGCTGCGGATGCCCGCGCCGTTGTCGGAGGTGAAGATCACGAGTGTGCGTTCATCGAGCTTCAACTCGCGCAGCAGATCGAGGATGCGTCCGGTGCTCGAATCGATCTCCTCCACGCAATCGCCAAACACGCCGTCCTTCGATTTGCCGGCAAACGCGCGCGACGCGTATTGCGCGATGTGCGGCATCGTGTGCGCCAGGTAGAGAAAGAACGGCTGCTCGCGATGCCGACGGATGAAATCCAGCGCCCGCTCCGTGTAGCGCTGCGTCACCATTGCCAGATCCACCGGCGACTCGACCACGCGGTCGCCCTCGCGCAATTGCAGCGGCTCGAAGGTGCTGAGTTGATGAAAGGCCTCGCCCACCTTCCACTCGGTGACGTCGTTCGTGTGCAGCAGGCCGAAGGTTTCATCAAAACCCTGCGCACGAGGCCTCATCTCGCTCCGCCAGCCGAGATGCCACTTCCCCACGCAGGCCGTGGCATAGCCCGCAGGCTTCAAGACCTCCGCGATGGTCATTTCCTCCGGCGGCAGGCCGGTGTGCTCGCTCGGAAACAGCACATACGGCACCCCGCACCGCGCCGGCAGCCTCCCCGTCAGCAAGGCAGCCCGCGATGGACTGCAAAACGCCGACGCGACGTAGAAATCCGTGAACCTCACCCCTTCCTCCGCCATGCGATCCAGCCTCGGCGTCGCAATCACCTTCGAGCCATAACAAGCGAGGTCTCCATACCCGATGTCATCCGCGAGGATCACAATCACATTCGGCCCCGCAGCCAAGGACCACGAGACCAGCATCAGCCAGATCATCAAAATGAGTTTCATGATAACCGTCGGGGATGCGAAGTTTCTTCTACGGTCTCGTGACCTTCAGATGCACGAAGCGCTTCGACACGCCGCTGCCGGCAGGGACAGTGACTTTGATTTGCTGGGTGGAGCCGTTGTCGCTAAGCACGCTGGGGGCACCGATGCCTGAAGCACTCCAATCGTTGCCAAGCGTATCGCTCCACTCGACCGTGTAGGTCACATCGGTGGCGGATTTGTTCTTCGTGTAGATGAAGTCGAAGTTGGCCCCGTTGCGAGTGGCGGACTGAGGCGGCGGGGTGCTGGTGTTGGGATTGGTGGCGCAGGCGTATTCGAGGAGGTTGGCGAGGCCGTCGTTGTCCTTGTCGGCGGTGTCGGCGTAGATGCCGACGGTGCTCGTGGTGCCGAATTGGGAATAACGCCATGCTTCGATGGGTGTGCCGACTTGGATGCTGATGGTAGCACCAGCGTTTTGACCGCCAAGCCACTGCACCGGCGTGGTGGTAAGCTTGGTGATGTCCGCAGGTGCCAAGGCAGCGTCAAAGACGGCCAAATCAGCGAGTGAGCCGTTCAGCCAGCGGTCGAGCACGGTGGTTGCTCCAGATCCGCCGAACTTCACGGGTTGGCTGTTTGTGATGGCGAGCGCGAAGGCGTTGTCACTGCCGACGAGCACGCCGTTGTGATACCAACTGATCACGCTGCCGCTGCGGACGACGGCGAAGTGATTCCAAGTGCCGGTGGCGACGTTGGTTTTGCTCAAACCGATGTCTTGCGTGTTGGCGCTGGTAAAGTTCCGCAGTTCAAGCGTGCTGCCAGTGCCATAGAAGGCAAGCGTGAGGGCGCTGGGGCCGAAACTGCCGGAACTGCCAAGCTGCATGATGACATCCTGATTGGTGGCGGTGCTGCGTTTGAACCAGCCAGCGAGGGTCCAGTCAGCCGTGGCGAGATCGAGTTCGCTGGTGTTGAGCATGCGCTCGAGCCGCACGGCTCCTGCAGTGCTGTTTTCAGTGAGGGCGAGGCTTGTGACGTAACTCGAAAGAGGTGAATCGGAGGCGAAACTCGACGTTCCAGTGCCTTGCACGTTCAGCGTGCCATCACGGCCCTGGCCGCTGCTGTCGGTGACGTCGCTACTTTGAAACGCGTAGTTCAGCACGGTGCGTTCATCGCGGGTGGTGTCGGTGACGGTGTAGCTGAAGCTGGCGGGGCCGCTGTAACCTGCGGCGGGCGTGAAACGGGCGGTGTGACCATCAGGAAGCATCACGACCGTGCCATTGCTGGCGCTGCCGAGCGCGAGCTTGAGGCTGGTGAGCGGCGTTTCGACATCGCTGATGAGCGTGTGGAGGTCGATGTCGATGGGGGCGGCCTGCGGGGTGCTGAGCGAGGCTGCATTCGCTGTCGGCGGATACGCGACATCGACTCGATTCACGAAGCTGGTGCGAGAGAGGCCGTTCGCATCGGTGGCGATGGCTTTGAGGTAGTGCGGGCCGCCGGAGAGGGGTGGAGTGATGGAGTAAGGGAGTGAAGTGTCCGTGCCGAGGAGCGTGGCACCATCGTAAAAGGCCACGCTGGTGATGGCTCCATCGGTGGCGATGGCATCGGCGGTGAGCGTCACATTTCCAGCGCGTGAAATGACCGCGCCATCGGC
>JAEUHM010000012.1 GCA_016795485.1 Verrucomicrobiaceae bacterium
CGGAGGCGATGGCGAAGGAAGTATCTCCAGTTTGCTGCTTCGCAATAGACTGTGGTTATTTGGAGGCCTTGCAGTCATTTTGACTGGCTGGGCGATAGTCGCGAATACATGAACGGCACGTCAAAGGCGAACAATAAAGGCTGGATTGCTGCGAGAGGTTGAGGGAATTGCTCTTGGGCTCCATCGAGCCAGCACCTACGGTCCTGAAGAGCGGGATTGAACGGGACCGTCCGAAGCTGTTGCGCACCGTGGGAAGTGCAATACTGTGCTGCCATGAGTTCAGCCGTAGCCCATCTGCTGGAGGAAGCCCTTCTCTTGCCGTCAGAATCCCGCACCGAATTGGTCGAGGCTTTGCTTGAGCGTTCTGAGCCATCCCAGGACTTTCTCGATCATCAGCTTGGCATTGTAAGGCGTAGGATGCAGGCGGTGCAGGGCGGCACGTCAGCGCTGATAGCAGAAGAGGATGCTCACGAGCAGGTGATGAGGTCTCTTCGAATAAGGGAATGACGATTCGTTTTGAGTCGGAAGCGCTGATCGAATACGAGGAAGCGGCCCAGTATGCAGAGGATCGCTTTGGATGTGGTCAGAAGCTTGTTGCTGCTATGCGGGCGGCACTGGTGTCCATCGCTAAAGATCCCACCCGATTTCAGCCAGTCGGTGGGGGGATTCGGATCTTTCGCCTCAAGCGTTACCCCTACTATCTGTTTTACCACTTGGATGAACCAGCTTTGACGGTGACGATCTATGCAGTGGCCCACCACAAGCGGCAACAGGACTACTGGCGCGCTCGACTTCCAGAGTAGAAGGAGGCCGAACATCAAAATGGCGGGGTCAGGTGATGCACGTTGCATAACACCACTTTCTCAATCATTCAGCAGCGCCCAAGATTCCAGGAAACCACGGCATCGCAGAACCGCTGTCAAAGCACGAGCAGCCTGCCATGGGAAACACCCGAGCCGACAACTCCAATGCCAATAGGTAAGAACATTGATGCCAGGAAAATGTTCTTACCACCCATCTTCTTACCTCCAGTCTCCCAGCCCAATGGCGGGACGCTAATCCAACAGCATTCGGTAGAACCTGCGTGTGGCGGGGTCTGGGGCTAGGTCCAAGAAGAGGCGTTGGGTGTTGTCGGGGTCGGTGAAGAGAGATGGCTCTTGTTGCCAGTCGGCTGGCACCTCTCCCAGCGGAAGCCAGGGGCTGGTGCTGAGGGCGGTGGTGGTGAAGACGGGGGTGACGGTGCCAAGTGAGGAGATGCCTCTGAATGTGTGGAGCCTGATGCCGCCGTCGGGGCGCTCCGAGATGTTCAGCAACTGCGGTAGTGGCGGATCTGGCTGATAAGGATTGCCGCCAAAGAGATACTCCATCTGATTGCTCACTTCGTCATGATCGAAGTCGTCCTCTGGCGCGGTGCCTGCAGGCAGTTGCATGTAGTCCACCCACTGCGTGAAGGTCATGGGGGCGTTGGGGTTGCCATGATCGAGCCTTCGTTGGATGACGCCGGTGACGTCGTTGTAGTTCCAGGGCTGCGGCAGCGGTGGTGCGGCCACAGTGGCCAGAGGCATGGGAGTGTAACGGTCATTGAAGCTCTCGGTTTCCTCATAACCGACCTGCGGATGAGGCATGTGGATGCCCCACGAGCCGACGAGAAGATTATAAACCGTGGGTTGCAGATACTTCACGATGGCGTGCGTAGACTTGTGATAAGGCACACTGCCCTCGTAGGGTTGCTTGGCGATTTGAAGGATGCCGAGTCCTGCCACGCTTCCGAACGAGTTGGAGACGCCAACGGTGTAAATGCCTTCGTTGGTGGGAAGCACATCCAGCGTGGAGTCCGGCAGGCCATCGCCTTCATGCGTGACCATCCAGCGGACACCGAGCTTCTCGGTGAGCAGGATGCTCATGGGCGCGGTGTCGTTGCCATTCCCGGTGTAGCCTGTGACTAGCAAGCCGCTGGGCGTCCAGGCGAGGCTCAAAAGTTGATCATAGGGAGTGAAGCCGGAGTCCTCCAGCCACTCTTTTGCCAGCGCGTAGTTCATCACGCCTTTGTCGTCCGAGTCGAGAAAGGAAGAAGGTGTGATGGGTGGCTCAGCAAGGCTGATGAGACGCTCGATGCTTCCATTGGCGTTGTAAGCGCCAACCGTCATGGCGGGAATGTCGGCGGTGACGATGGGTAGGAAGTTGCCCGCCGTGAAGATGATGCCATCCGGGCTCTCGGTGACTTTGTTCCAACTGATGGCGGGCTTGCTGCGGATGCTCCATAAAACTTGGTTGGTGTCGGGGTTGATTTTCATGAGCCAGCCACCCCACTCGGCACCGGAGTTGATCGGCGTGCCATCGGAGTTGCCACGGGCTTCACCCGCGAGCAGAAGCTTGCCGTCATTGAGCAAGATAGCGTCTCTCACGGTCTCCAGCATGTTGGTAGAGGCGTAGCGGGTGCTAGAGAGCAGTGCGCCCGTGTCGTCGAACTTCAAAAAGAAAGGATCATCGTCAAAGGCGGCGGCATTGTTGTTGAGCGAGCCACCCACGAGGATCTCAAAGTGCCCTGGAGTGGTTGGCTTGACCACCACACCGCCCACGGAGTAGATGCGGTGAGACTGTGCCACATCATCGTTCACTGGCACCACGCCTTGGACCCAAAGCACATCACCGTTGGGTGCGTGACGCACAAGCGCGAGCGTATCACCACCCGCAGCGCTGTAGCTGATGACGCCGCCGTCGGGAGTGGGTGCGAGTTTTCTAGGACTCATGAACGCAGCGCCTTTTGCCCACACGACGTTGCCCTTGGTATCGAGCTTCACCACGGGCGGCGATACCTCGAACGCATTCGGTGCCACGAGGAAGACTTCTTCCGGTGCTCCCGTCACGGGCGCAATGTCGGCGGTGTAGGGCG
Source organism: Verrucomicrobiaceae bacterium (assembly GCA_016795485.1). Classification (GTDB taxonomy): domain Bacteria; phylum Verrucomicrobiota; class Verrucomicrobiia; order Verrucomicrobiales; family Verrucomicrobiaceae; genus JAEUHM01. The sequence goes on from JAEUHM010000012.1 coordinate 2,894, forward strand.
TGGGGCCGCTGTTGTTCCATTGCAGCGTCTTGGCCCAGCGCACGTTCTCGCCCTCCACGGGTTCATAGGGTCCGGGTGGCGGCTGGCCCGCACCGCTGCCGCGTTGGACTGGGCCACCAGCGCCTGTGTTGAACAACTCAGGGCCGTCAAACTCATGAATCGCCGGATCCGTGATCTCGTAGCCTAACATGCGGATCTGGAAGCCCGCCTTGCAGCTCACATTGCCTGAGGTGCTCCACCAGGGATTGTCGAGTGGACGGAGCTGGAAGTTAAAGTTCGCCTTGGGGCCGATGTAGGGGCCGATGGTCTTGTTGATGATCAGCGAGAACTGCGCCTCTGCCCAAGCATCCACATTGAGCGAGAGCGAGTCGGCAAGCTGAGGCTTGCTGAGAGCCAGCGGACGGAAATCCTTGAAGTCCTCCTGATGAAACTGCTGTCCTGGCGGTGCGGTGAGATCCCAGTAGTAATCCGTGCCGATCTCGAATGATCCAGTAAACGGCAGCACCACCTGCGTGCTGACATTGGCGCTGATGCCCACAAGAGCCTTGAAGCGAGGCTGGATCTCCACCGGCACACCGCCGACATTGAAGTAGAAAGTCGCCAGTGCGATGTCAGTGAGCACCTTCTCTTTCTCAAACGAGAGGCTACCCGTGTTGTCCGCTCCAGGGCGGATGGTGGCACGCAGGTTCACTTCCAGTTCATTGCCCATGCGCACCATGATGAACTTGGGTGCTAGATTCTTCATGCGCACCATCAGGCCTACCTTTGCCCCTTGCAGCGACACCTCGCCATCCACCGTCACACCCTTGATGATCTCCATTTCATTGATCGGCATGTGCAGGGAGAAAAAGCCCTTGAGGTCGGACAATGCAGGATGCCTTAAAAGTGCCCTATCCCGCAGTTCTGCCGCTGTTATCGCGCGCTCCTCGGTCTCGGACGAGGTGTAGAACGTGTTTCCCACGGGCGGGTCAAAGGGATCGCGTCCCTCGCTGTTGCCCGCATCCACCAAGTCGATGGCCTCCATGAGCAACGTTCCAGTTCGGAGATTGTCAAAAAATCCACGCACACGTCTATTCGTCTGGAGAGAGGGGATGAGATGCAGCACATCGCTGAGGTCCAGCTCCTGACCACCCCACTGCTTCCCATGCACCTTTACCTTGCCGTCCTGCTCCAGCGTCACTGACTCCACTTCCACCATTCGCTCCGTGCGCAATCTGCCAAAGTCGGGCGGTCCCCAGCGCTTCATGGTCGAGACGTGCTTCGCCAAACCGGTGAGGTTGTTGAAGCCATCGTAGGTGCGAGTCACGCTATCGGTCATGATGGTCTCCATCAGCAATGTGCCGGGCTGCAGCGCCTGGAGAAACGGCGTCATCTGCTCGAAGTAGAGTGAGATGTCGTCGTTGAGCAGATTCGATGTAGCGTGATCAAACGCGTCATTGGTGGCATCATCAATCGGACTCGGCGGCAGGCGGAACTGATACAACTCCGTGGCTCGCGCATACAGATGCTGCCCGGCGAGCACTGCGTTCTTCACTGCGTTAGCATCGGCCGCCGGAGCCAGCAGCACGATCGGCTGTGGCAGCGTCACCGTGCCGCTAGGCTCAAGATCAGGCATCACCACCGCGTCGTTCACGATCTCGATCGGCCACTCCGGTGAGGGTGGAGTGGTTGGCTTGTCAAAACGGATCTGCGCGCCCTCAAAGTAGCCCTCTCCTGTGTTGTGAAGGCTGGCGGTGAAAGACAGGCGCTTCCGGCCATCCGGCTCCGTCGTCTCACTGGCAAGCGTGATGGCCTCGATGGTGACTTCATTGATGGTGGGTGACAGCTTTTCCAGAATCGTGCCATAGCCGGACACGGCATTGAAGTCCGCGGGAGCGCCAAGCAGATGCGCGGAGCAGACGATCAGGCAGCAGGTGATGGCAGGTAGGCGCATGATGCAAAAAAGGGGGTCATGCCGCAGTGAACAGGTCCCGCGCCAGCGTTGCAAAAAGAGTGAAGAAAGTTGCCGGATTCAGCGGATGAAGGATCGTGTGTGGCGAAAACCATGCCCGACACCCAAGCATCCGCAGACCGCATCTTTCCGCCCACCGCGTGGACGTTGGTGCTCGCAGCATCGGAGACAGAGGTGGCACGCGAGCAGCTCTGTGGTGCCTACTGGCCCCCAGTGGCCAGGTTCTTGCGCTCGCTCGGCCTCAGTGATCAAGATGCGGAGGACGGAGCGCAGGAGATCATGACCAAACTGATGGCCCAAGACGGGCTGGCTCAGATTGACCGTTCCAAGGGCATGCTGCGTCACTACTTGAAGGCGGCCGCGCGGCACTACCTCTTCAACCTGCATAGAGATGCTGGCGCAAAGAAGCGCGGAGGCGGCCAGAACACTATCTCTCTGGATGATGTGGACCACATGCCTGCGCCCGCTTCCGTGTCGGACGCGCTGTTTGACCAGGCATGGGCGCTCACCATCTGCGAGCGCGCTATGCAGGCATTGGAGGCCAGTTGTGCGCGCAGAGGAAAAGCCGCGCTCTTTTCCGCACTCAAGCCAGCGCTCACCCTCGGAGATGAACTGCAACGTTATGCCGACATCGGTGCAATGTTTGGCGTGAACGAAAAACAGATACGCATTGAAGTGCATCGCCTCAGGCGGCGGCTGGCTGAGTTTCTCCGCGCCGAGGTCGCCGCCACCATGGCCCACGGCACCAGCGACTCCGAGTTGGAAGAGGAGACCCGCTACCTTGTCCGCACCCTGGCTCATGAACCCCGCTCCTGACCAGCCCTGCCCCAAGTGCGGCTCAGCCATGCCCGCCGAAGCGCTGGGTGGGGTTTGCGCTGCGTGTTTTGCCAGTGGCGCATTGGATGAAGCAAGTGGCTGGCTTTTTTCATCCAGCCACCACGAGGCCGATGACCACGCCTGGCCACAGGTCCCGGGCTGGCAGATCACCGGCATCATCGGAGCGGGCGGCATGGGGCGAGTGTATCGCGCACAGAGTTTTGAAACCGAACAACTCGCTGCAATCAAGGTGCTGGAGGGTGCGTGGTCCCGCGATCCACTGATGAGCGCCCGATTTGAGGCAGAAGCGGATGCGCTGAAGCGACTCGACCACCCCAACATCGTCCGTGTGCTGGAAACCTGCGAGTCCGACGATGGCCGGCTCTGCATCGTCATGGAACTGGCCGAAGGCTGCGATCTCGGTCGCCTCATGCGTGCGGGCAGGCTGGAAAAACAACGCGCCATCAGCATCTTCACCAAGGTGTGCTCCGCCGTCGAGCACGCGCATGAGCAGGGCATCGCCCATCGCGACATCAAGCCCGCCAACATCCTCATCACGGGTGAAGACGAGGTGAAACTCGCAGACTTCGGCCTCGCGAAAGAAGGCAGCGCGTCCACCATCGGCGCGCTCACCGCCACCACAGATCAGTTTGGCACTGCTTACTACTTGGCTCCTGAGCGAATGATCTCGCGCGATCCCGCAGGGCCACCGCAAGATGTTTATGCGCTCGGTGTGCTGCTTTACCATTTGCTCACAGGCCAGATGCCGATGGGCAACTACACGCCCGCATCGAAGCTGGCCGAACTGCCGCCGACGTTTGATGGAGTCATCGCGAGCGCGCTGGAGGCTGATCCAGCGCAACGGACTGGGAGTGTCGAAACCCTGCGAGAGGCTGCCACACGAGCCTGGCAGCAACATCTGGATGGTGCCAAGCGTCAGTCGTGGTTGAAACGGTCCTTCATTACTGCGGCCGCGCTTGTCTTTTCTTCTACACTCGTTGTAGGTGGTGCCACGTGGCAGCGAGCGCGCAACCAACCGCCACCGCCGCAAGTTTTTTCTCCCCCGTCATCTGCCACCACTGATGCGCCGTGGCAAAACAGTCTCGGTATGAAGTTCGTTCCGGTGGAAGGGACTTCGGTGCTGTTTTCCATCTGGGAAACGAGACGGCGTGACGTGGAACCTTTCATTGGAGCAGAGAGGGCGCTCATCGCCTCCAGCTACCGCGTGGAACAAGCGGAACGCGACCGAAAGAACTTCAACATTCAGATTCTTGGACCGGGCGGGCGGCTTACGTTGGGAGGCAGTTGGGCTGACCCTGGGTTTCCAGTCACGCCAGATCATCCAGCCTGCTTTCTGCTGGCTCGGGATGCCGACCGCTTCTGTCAGTGGCTAACCTGGAAGGAGCAGAATGAGGGCCGTCTCGCCCCTGGTCAGTGCTACCGTCTGCCGACCGCCGCAGAGTGGCTCATCGCCTGTGGTGGGGAAGACGCAGAGCCCCGCTCTGGCAATGTAGCCGGCCCCGAAGCCCGAGATGACCACTGGAATCCCCGCTGGCCCACGTTCACGGAGCGAGATGCCTTCCCGCGCCTCGCCCCGGTTGGCTCATTTCCCGCAGAGCCACATGGTCTCCACGACATCTCAGGAAATGTCTCCGAATGGGTGCTGCGTGACAGGTCCGGCATCCTCGCCCCATCGCTCGACTTCCAAGCCATCCTCCTCGGTCCAGACTTCCACGACGGTTCCCCAGAGACCGTAAGTTTCCGCCACCGCCGTCCCGTTCCGAACAACAACATACGACTTCCAAACATCGGCTTCCGCATCGTGCTGGAGCATCAGAAAGATGGGCCATGAACCTTTATGGCTCCATCACTTCCAAGTCCGAGAACAGCACGCACCAGTTCCACAACGGATACGCCTGTCCCGCCCGTGTGCCGTAGCTGGCATCGCCAAAGGTATAAACTGCACGCTCGGGGTCCGAGTCCCTCACATTGCCGTAGCTGAACGCCCGCTGGGCAGTCACCGCCTGCCCGACCTCAAACGGCACGCCATTGCGCAGCTCCCGCGCCTCGAAACGCAGCACGCTCACGCCGTTCTCATCCCTCACTGAGCGCACCGGCACCCGCGTGCCCGAACTGGCCACAAAGAACGCGCCTTCATCCAGCAACGGCTTCAACTCCTTCGTAAAGCTCCGTGTCAAAACCAGTTCCTCACCTCGAATCGCCACGATGGTCCCCAGCGCCGCCGCGAACGGATAGCCATAGCTCACGCGACATGTTTCACCCGCAGGCAACGGCTTGGCAAAACGAAGCCTCACACTCGTCGGCGATGCCAGCTCGACCGCCGTCAGCGTGACGCCATGTACACGAAAGCCCGCCAAAGTGCTGAAGCCACCTTCCACCACCGATTCCTGCCTCGGGAGAAAACGCGTATCGATCACCAATGGCGGCCTTGGCACTGTGAACTCGATCACGAGGCCGTCACGCGAGGCGTCGAGCTTTGCCGCACGCGGCCGCAGCGGCTGCCAGGCCTCCTTTTCATGCAAAACACGATGCATGACCTTCCCCACCTGCTCGCCCCACCAGCGCTCGCCATCGGCGGCGAGGTGAATGGCATCGCCGTGACGATTCGGCGGGTAGAGGCTGTTCAAAGCACTCGGCACCGCATAGTGCGGCCCTACCATGTGAATCGCTTCATCCGCATCCGTCGCCATGAGCTGCGCCTCACCTGCTGGACCGAGCGTTTGATACGTAAACATCGGCAACTCGCCCTTTTGCCCCGTGATCGCACACAAATCCGCCGACCACTGCTTTCGATACGCGATGAGTTGATCGCGATACCACTTCAAGCCCTCCGCACGCGGCATCTCCGCATCCCAACGCGTCGGCACAAGGCCACCCTTCGCTCCGCCATTGCCCTCGCCCTGCATCCAGTAGAGCGCCTCGATGCGGAAATCCGGCCTCAGCGCCTTCGCCCGCCGCGCATCATCCAAACTCGTCTTGTAGTAGCCACCACCATGCTTCTTCGCCTCCGGCGTGCGTTCATCCACCGACAGATCCGCACTCGATAGCTCCTGAATCTGCCGTCCGCCCTGTCCCGCGCATGCGACGAGGTAATGCGCAGGGCCCTGCTGCCGTGAAGAAAGATGATCCGCCATCCCATTCGCCACCGTCTCACCGAGTCCGCCATTCACCGTCGCCCGCAGCGGCACGAACTCGAACAACTCCGCGCCCCGCTTCTCCGGCGTCGCCGAGTTGTCCTTCGCCAGCCACGTCCGCACCCCGCGCTGAAACATCAGATTGCCCCAAGCACTCCCCTTCTCACTCACCACCGGCAGCGACTCGGACCCATCACACAACGACTGCCCCATCATCCAGATGCCGGACATGCTGTCTTGCGAATGCGCGAAACAAGCCGCAACTAGTGAGATGATGGTCGTCATGTGGACTTTCATGTCGTTGGTTTGTCGACGAATCTGAGCTTGAAGGCGTTCGAGTCTAAGTAGGCCCTCTTAAAGATCACGTGCTTATAGTCAGGCTGCTTTGCCATCTCTTCGATGGCGTCATATGTTTTTTCCTCTGGGTGATCGTAGCAGCCCACGAGTACGCTCTTCACTCCCTCAGGATCAAAACTCAGATCAAGAGGGACCTCTTTGTCTAAACCATCGAGGGAAGGCACCCTAATGCGAACCTCTTCTTCGTAGCTCCACTCGAGCGCCTTTGTTGTCAGCACGCGCAGTAGCCCTTCCTCAAAAGAGTTCACGTCTGCATGTAATCCAGGAATAGATGCTGGATTGCTGCGATAGCGCACCTCATACGCTTCTGGTGTTAAATCTATGCCCTCTAATATTTCGCTCGTTTCAAATTCAATCACCAAGCCTTTGTGTTGCTCCGCATAATGAGACCACATCAAAATTGAATCGTTTCGGTGCGAGCAGCAGAGTATTCTAAACCCCTCGGCTATTTTCCCCACCATTTCCCATCTCATTTTCACGGCTCTGTTGTTCCAACCTTCTGAAGTCTCGAGCTTTTGAAATCTTCGTGGCAGTTCGACCGAATGATACTCATGAGAGCTTTCCTCTCGTGAAAGCCCTTTTTTGCTTCCCACCTTCAGGAAATAATCTTCCACAATGTGATCGGCCAGCAAGCGGCCCAGAAGCAGCTCATCAGAAGGCCGCTCGATAAGTGGGGTCATTTCAAAAGGATCATTAAACGCCAAAGGGCTCGCAAAGCGCAGAGTTCGACTTCTGAGGGTTGCCAATCCACCTTTGGCATTGAAGTAGCGAAAAAGTTTCATGGGTGCCAGTTGAGGAACAAAATTCTGCCGATGGGCTGGAGTAAATTATTTCGATATTTACCAGAATGTAGATTTTGTTCCGACATTCTGGCAAGGATCGAAGGTTTTTGATTCTTGGCAGTATACTGGGCTTCTCATTTGGAGGCGTTCGACTGCAGCCCCCTCATCAGCACCTCCTGCATCGTCGTCTCTGGTTTTCCATCCAACGGATGCCGCACCTCGCATTTCACGCCAAGAGGCGTCAGCGTATCCTGAAGCATCAAACCGAGCAACACGCTGTGTGTCGGATCCTTTTGAGATTCGCCTTTGATCGGTGGTTTGTCCTCTTTGGTGGTCAAAATGACGGCGGGAGGATCATCAGCGCTCGCGTGAGACATCGGCGACCACTCGCGGAGGTCGGCGAGGTGCTTGTCACGGTTGGCGAGGAAGGGCGCGAAGGTCTCTTTTCGCGTTTTGCCCACGTAGCCGAAGGCATGGCCGCCGTATTCGCTGTTCGGAATCCATTCGACGAGCTGTTTCGGGTCGAGCGAGGGCTGCGGAGCCTTCGTCGCGGTAAAAATCACGCGAGTGGACTCGCGGGCGATGGCATCGGCGGACTTCGCGTCGGCCATGTCATCGTGCATCGCCAGCCAGAGGCTGGAGCAGCCACCGGCGCTCACACCGCAGGCGGCGATGCGGGTTTTATCGAGATGCCACTCGGCGGCTTTTGAACGCAGATGCTGCAAAGCCCGCGCAGCATCATGAAGCGGCCATTGCAGCGGTGGCGTGACCTTTGCGGCGTTCGCATCGGCAAGAAAGCGGTAGTTGATCGACGCCACGGAGATGCCGACATCGAGAAACGCCCGCACATCGAGATGCTGATGAATGTCCGTCTTGTCCTGCGCCCCCCAGCCGCCGCCGTGGATGTAAAACACCACCGGCGAGGGTTTCTCCGACTTCGCCAGCCACACGTCCATCGTCTGCCGAAAGTGCGGGCCATACGCCACATCGACGAAAGTCGCTGGCGTGGCATCGGCTTTGTCCGTGGCGTAAAGCTTGCGCACCTCGACGGGCGGCATCCAGCCGTTCAGGCGCTGCTCATCGGGTTGGTAGGCGCAGGTGATGAAGTAAAGGCCGTCCACTGCAAGCTTCTGCGGCGGCACGTTCACCTGCACCTGCGTGAAGCCATCCGCGAACCAGCTTTCGTAGCCATCCGCCGCGACAGGCTTCAGCGCGTGACCGTTGAGTCGCACATCGAGCTTCGTCGGTGCTCGATACGGCAGACGCATGCGGAAACCGATGCCCTTCGTGATCGTCGCATCCGTCGTCGCGGCCAGCAGTTGCTCGTTTGGCACCTCCATCGCCACTTTGAGTTCGGGACCGGCTTCGATGAACTTCTTCACCGCTTCGGGAAATTCCTTCGCGGCGATCTTTTGCTTCGCCGCCGCCGTCGTGGCCACCACGAAGCTCTCGCGGCCCACCGTCTGCGGATAGAGAAAGCCGAGCGCGAACTCGCTCTGCTGGTTCCACAGCTCCACGCGACTCGCACGACGCTCCGTCGCATTCCGACCATACGCGGTGACAAAATGCCCGACGAAGTGCCGCAGACGATTCACGGGATAACCCGTCACCTTTTCATCCTGCCACGCTTCGTTACCTATCTTCATGAGGCCCTTCATCCGCGCCACGAGGCTCTGCTCCCACGCCACCTCCTGCGTGATGACCATCGTGTGATACTTCGCGTAGCCATAGTGCGCCGAATAAAAGAGCGGCATGCCGTGCCAGAGCTTTTTGCCCAGCGGTGCCAGCTCCGGCCCCCAAAACGTGCGCTGCGCATCCGCTTCAAAACGATCCGAAGGGAAGCCAGCCTCTTTGCCTGCGGCGATCATCGCCTCCGTTACCCGCCAGTCCCACGGGCGCAGCGCGTAGTTCGAATAGGCACCGCCAGTCACTTCCGTCATGATCTGGCCCTGATACATGCGACGCGAGCCGAGTTGATCCGGCGCATACTCCTGCAAACCGGTGCCATGCAGGTCCGCATGCACCTCCGGCTGGTATTCATCGATGACCGAGAGCACTGCCGCGAGCTCCGGGGCCTGTTCTGGCTTGTTGATCGTCAGTGACTTCACATCCCAGATCTTCCCCACGCGTCCTGTGCCCGTGTAAGGATCGACGCCGTGCTCGTTGCGAAAGCGATCCGTGTAAAACATCGCCAGCGGATTCACGCAGGGCATGATGAGCACGATCTGACGTTTCCGCGTCTCCACCGCGAGCGGGTCATCGCTCAGGCACCACTCCGCAAAGGCCATCGCACCCGTTGTGCCCGTGCGCTCCGGCCCGCTGTGCAGCGTGGTGACGAGGCACACCTGCTTGTCCGTGCTCTTGACTGTCGGATCGGTGATCTTCAGCAGATACACCGGCATGTTCTGACCGCTCAAACCACGTGATTCGAGCGTGGCGACCTTTGGATAGGCTTTCCGCCAATGCGCCAGCGTGCCCGCATACTCCTCCCACGTCAGCCGGTGCATCGGCGCATGCCTTTCCTGTCCGGTGACGAACGTAAACGACAGAGCTAAGAGAGCAAAGAATCTCATGGCTGAGGGCTTAGTGCAGTGTGATGGCATAGACCGCCGCACTTTGAAGATGAATGCGGATGAGATACATGCCCGCAGGTAAATCTGAGAGTTTCTTCCCCTTCCAAGTTAGCCTGAAACGGGTGGTATCCTTTTTTAGCGGCGTGCAGTTGGCCTTGTCAAAGCCAGGGATTCGATAGCCGTCCTCGTCCAGGATATCGCACCAGACTGTGCCTCCCAGTGCATTTGCATTGACGTAAAGGTCGGTTCGGCCTGAGAGACTGATCGACTTCAAAGTGATCTGTCCGATGTCCGGCGGCAACTTCACCTTTGCAGTCGCAGGCTCTGGTTGGCTGCGGATGCCTGCAAACCGATCCAGTGGGAGGGAGACCATGCCGACACCGCTTTTTTGCTGATCGCCAGTGATGTTGGTGCCACCACCGATCGCACCGCTACTGTAAGCACCGTAGTAGAAGCGCATCTCGCGGCCGTCGATGATGATATCCGAGTTGGTAGCGATTGTGCCACTGTCAAAGTGACCCTCTGGACTGCGTTGTAACCACAGGTCTTTTCTAAAGGGACGCTGCCAGTCGAGACCGTCCCGGCTGATCATCAACTCGATGTCCATGGTGCCACCACCTGGCCGATTGAGGATCTGATTGAGACTGAAGTAGCGGTTATGCCGGAAGAATACAGGAGAAGTGTGGAACTCCAGTGCGCCGTCTTGTTCGTCAGGAAAACAAACGATCTGGGGTTTGCTCCAGTGCAATAGATCACCACTTTCTACGCGTCCCATTCCGTGTTTCCAGGCGAGACCACCATCCGGGCCAGGAATCCACGCTTTCCCGTAGATCGCCCAAAGCTTCCGTTTTGGATCAAATACAGGGTCTGCGGCGTCAGACATGCTGATAGGTCGCAAGAGTTGCCTCTTTACACGATCACCAGAGAGCTTCGTCTCCGAGTATGGGTTCTGCCCGCTAAAAGGAGGCTGTAACTTCTTGCCGCCAAAAGCAGTGCTGTAGAGGGGTGCTTTGGAGTGTTTTGTCCACCGAATGCCATCTGGAGAAAATGCAATGTGTAGTCCCGCGATGACCTCACCTTCCTTTGACTTTGCCCAGTCGTAGTAGAGCATCTTGTAGCGCTTGGATGCGTCTGGCTCTTTCGGATCGACAATCACACTGTTGCAATAACGGTCGCCATAAACACCGCTTCCGATGAGCACAATGTTGGTGTTCTCCTCTTCGTTAAACGCGAACAGCCCGAGGTTCGGCTTGGTGAATGTAATCCCGTCCGCTGACTCTGCATAGCACACCACACACTCATGCGTCTTCAGCTTAGCACGGCTTCCAGCATAAGCCTGATACCACAACTGATAGCGTCCAGTAGACTTGTCGCGATGCACGCTCGTCCAAGCGATTGCCATTTCCCATGGCTTATCCTCGGTGATGAGGGGATTTGCCGCATGTCGTACAGGTTTCTCCAAAATGCGCTGAGTGCCTGCCCGGAAGAGGATGTCATGATCATCCACGAAGAGAATGGTCTGATCGACAGCATGGACCAAACCCAGCGTGAAGTAGACAAAGCAAAGTATCTTCATGGGCGATAGTCGTGAGGCACAAGTTTCATCAGGTCGACGACATCAGCGCCAACGTCAGGGTTTTCGTGTTTTAGCTCTCCCCGTGCATCAAAGTTGATGTTCTCTAACGTGATGCGTTTCGCACGCACGACCGCTGTTGCTGCGATCAGCGCCGTTCTCGGCTCCACCAGCCTACGGAAGAGCACGTTGTCCAAATCCAGTTCACAGCGCTTATCTTCGCGCCCCGTGACGGTGAAGGGATTCTGAGCTTTGGAGTAGATCACGGCGTTCGTGAGCTTGTAGCGACCATCGTCTAGGAAAAACAAGTCGTAGCCGATGCAGTCGGCAATGAAGACGCGGTTGTAGCTCGTCCTTGCGGCTACGGTGTCACAGATGCCAGTGCTGTTGCCGATGCTCACGAAGCCATCGACGCTATACTCAGCCGTTTCGTGAGCGCTGATGCCATCGTCTCCGCATTCAATGGCGCGAATGTCTTCAAACACCACGTCGCGGCAGTCACCGTGAATATTGAAGCCATCGTTGTATGGATGAGTGGCCGTTAGATTGCGGATCACTAGATGTGCATTGTCGCCGCCAAACTGAACACCCGCACTTCTCATCGGGGCGCGAATGTTTGCTTTCGTTAGGTCTTTCCCCTCTTCGATCTTGATGTAGAAAGTACCGAAGATGGCACGTGAAGGTGGTTTTTCTCGGCTTGGATCCTTAACAAAGGTCCACTCACCGGGTTGAAGTTCTTCAGGCTTTTTTAGCGGTGCTTGTTTGCCCTTCGAGGTGCGGCCCATGTGTTGCATGTGGCCATCAAACAGGAAAAACCAGCGCCCGATCACCGCATCACTCAGTCCCGGCATCAGGTCATCATTCGCAAACAATCCAGGAGAGACCGCGCGCCACTGTTTGACATCAAGCGGATCACTTCCCTCCAAAGTTGCGCCGTGGCCGTCCAAGGTAATTGGCTTACCAGGCTCGCCTTTCTTCATGTAAAAGCCCGCGTATTCCGAGTACACCTTCGGCTCCAGATGAATCGTGTCCCCCGCTGCCGACAGTTTGATGGCGGCGTCAATCGTGGGCACATCTTTGCCTACGTGGATATCACGTGCTGGCAGGCTAGTGCATGAAACAATAATTGCAGCGGAGAGAGCTCGCATTCCTTGGTCAAACGACCTCCGCAAGGCCATTCGTTCACCCCTTCGGCTGATCCTGACAAGGCATTGCCAGCAAACTTTGGTTCGGTATGCTATAGATCGTGATGCGATGATCTCTCCCGACCAGCATGACATTCTTCCAGGCTACGAAGTGCTCGACCTAGTCGGGCGCGGCGGGATGGGTGTTGTTTACAAGGCGCGGCAGGTTTCGCTGGATCGGGTTGTGGCCATCAAGTTGTTGCCGCGAGAACTGATCCGCGATGACATCGACTTCAAAGAGCGCTTCAAGCAGGAGGCGCGCACGATGGCCAGACTCTCGCATCCGGGAATCGTGCCGGTGTATGACTTTGGTGAGACGGGGGACGGGCAGTTGTTCTTCGTCATGGAGTTCATCGATGGCACGGACTTGGCTAAGGTGATCGAGCAACGCGGTGCGCTGCCGGTGCATGAAGCGGTGCGCATTTTCCGCGCGGTGGCTGAGGCGCTGGTGTATGCGCATGGCGAGGGCGTCGTGCATCGCGATATCAAACCGGCGAACGTGCTAATCAAAGCGAACGGCGAGGTAAAAGTGGCTGACTTTGGTTTGGCGAAGATCATTACACCGGGGACGGTGGGCGTTACCGCGACCAGCACATCCATGGGCTCGCATGACTTTGCAGCACCCGAGGTTTTTGTGCATGGTGGCGATGCGGATCACCGTGCGGATGTGTATTCGCTGGGCGTGATGCTTTACCAGATGCTCACGGGCGTGATCCCACGCGGCATGTTCAAGCTTCCATCAGAGCGGGTGCCGGATTTGGACGCACGGTTTGATGAGTTGATCTGTAAAGCGCTGGAACAGGATCGCGAGGATCGCTTTCAGTCCGTGCGGGAGATGCTTGTGGTGATGCAGGAGAGCACGGGCCTGATCCTTGCCTCAGATCGGCAGATCGTGACTCATCCTGCTAAGCAAATATGGGTGTGGGTCTCTTCCACGTTGTTGATGTTAGTGGCAGGTGGATCACTCTGGATGCTCAAAGATCAGACGCCGGAGGATTCATCAGCCGTGTTTCGCGGACATCGCTATCAATACTTTCCGGGTGCATTTACTTGGGTTCAGGCACAGGCCAATGCACTTAGTCTGGGAGGGCATCTGGCTACTTTGACCAGCGCGGAGGAGAACGAGTGGGCTTGGAAACAGTTCTCTCCGCTACTGAGGTATGAAGGCAAGCCACCTCTGAAGAACAGAGGCTGGTGGATCGGGGGGTTGCCTGTGGAGCCAGATAAAACGTGGCGGTGGGTCACAGACGAGCCCTTTGAATACGCCTGCTGGTCGCTGGAGAAGTGGCCGACAGCACGCGTGCCTCGTTTGCGTCAGCATGACAACGGGGGTGACGCTGGCCTCTCTGCCTGGACACCGGTGCATTACTCTGAACGCTGTGGCTATCTGGTGGAGTGGGAGCATTCTGGTAATCCTCCAGTGGGTAGTGAGGCCGAGGTAAGAGCCTTCCTCTCGTGGCTACTCAGCTTGCCGCGCTCCACCGAACCCAACCACAACGAACACGAAGTGCCGGACTTCATGATCGAGGGATCAAACCGCAACTTTCGCCGTCTGTTGGATGTTCCAGCTGGACCCTTGATATTGACCCGCGTGCGCATTGGGCAACTTCAGATCAACGATACCGCGCGGCGCTATCTGCAGACCCTCTCACGCCAGACACAGCTCTACGATCTGCGTATTTACAGCACTGACAGTGCCGAGTTGTTTCGCTATTTGGGTGGGCTCAAGAGGCTTGGCACTTTGGTGATAAAGGCAGCTAAGGGAGGAGCCCTGCCCCTTTCGGATGACGAACTGGTGCATCTCAGCTCCATGTCTAACCTCAGCCAACTGCGGCTAGAAGGCTGGCATGGCCTGACAGGGTCTGGGCTTGAGCATTTGAAGGAAAAGCGCAAGCTTGTGTCCCTCAGTATCAACGAATGTCCGGATTTTGATCGTCACGGCATCACGGCCGCAGCGGCTTTCTCTAACCTTGAGACCTTATCCATCGTGGGTGCTCATCGGATAACAGATGAGGATGTGAAACAGTTAGCCCCATTGGTTAAGCTGAGATCTCTGGGCCTCGGAGGCACTAGTGTGACACCTCAAGGCATCGCGGAACTACAGAAGCTGATGCCAGAATGCGTCATTAACCGCTGATTACTTCCCCACGATGCTCATCAACTGCTCCAGTTCGGCTTTGACTTCAGTTGGATCGCTCACCGTTTCCGCAATGACTTGTTCAATGAGCTTTGCATACCGCTTCCTCATGCGGTGGATTTGCAGGCGCAAAGTGGCCTCGGTGATGCCGAGCTTTTTTGCGGCAGAGGCATAAGGAGTAGCGTTTTCGCCGAGAGGGAGGAACTCTCTCAAGTCATCAAAGGCCTCCGCGTTGTCTGCCTTGGCGTAGTCGTCACGGAGTCTTGACTCTGCGGCAGCGAGCACTTCATGTGCCCAGGCTTTGTCAAAAATCGCATCGGCATCCTCTCCGCCCAGCGGTTCGGCGATGTAGCGCTCTTCGGCGTTGAGTTCTTCAAAGGATAGAGTGGCAGCCCTCATTCCTCCTCTTTTGTAAGCGCTATCATGTCGAACTTGCTTGCTGATGATGCGCTTGAGCATAGCGAGCATGAAACTGCGGAGTTTTCCTTTCTCCTGAGTCACGGCCTGCAGAGACTCGTAGCTGACGAGGTTCTGGAAAAACACTTGAGTGAGGTCTTCGGCATCTTCGGCACGGAATCCGTGGCGGCGTGCATAGGCGTAGATCGGGTACCAGTAGCTGCGGCAGAGCTGGTCCAGGGCTTGGGCCGACTCTCGCTCGCCGCCGTGCTGCACCCTGCGGATGAGGGTCCAGCGCGTCAATGGGAAGTCAGAGTTGTGGGAAGTCTCGGCCATTTTTGGCGTCTGCCGCTGAACATGGAGCGGTTTCTCCCGGAGACAAGTTACGCCTCCCAGAAGCCCTGCTAGGCCAAATAGAGGGCGCGCAGAATGGTTTTGCAAAGGCGCAGAATGATTCTGTAGCGGTGCAGAATGATTCTGTCGTGTCGCAGAATGGTTCTGCAAAGGCGCAGAATGATTCTGCAGCGGTGCAAAATGATTCTGTCGTGTCGCAGAATGGTTCTGCAAAAGCGCAGAATGATTCTGCAGCGGCGCAAAATGATTCTGTCGTGTCGCAGAATGGTTTTGCAAAGGCGCAGAATGATTCTGTCGTGTCGCAGAATGGTTTTGCAAAGGCGCAAAATGATTCTGTCGTGTCGCAAAATGGTTCTGCAAAGGCGCAGAACCATTCTGCAGCGGTGCAGAATCATCCTGTACCTGCCGTAAATTGGGCCAAAAGGCCCGAAAAGGCCCGAAATGGCCCAAAAATGCCTCGAAAGGCAGCCAACGGGCTAGCAAGGGGCTGGAAGAGGGTTTGGCTGTTTCCAGGTGAGGAGCCGGGGCGAGCCGAGCCGCCAGTTGCCGTGAAAATAGGGATTGCTTGTCCAATGCAAGGTGGCGTAAAACATTGGCAGCGGGATCTGATCGCCACCAATCTCCCCAAATCCGTCACTTTTTTGGAAACAAACCGGCTTTCACCGGTAATGCAACGTGTGAGCCATCTTCTCTGCCCATGAAAACCTATCTGACGCTCATCCTCATCGCGCTCACGTCATTCGTGAGCGCCGTGGACACCACACCGCCCACGTTGGACATTACCCACACCTGGATTGAGAGGGCGGGCACGCGGTCCAATTTCAAAATGCTGCTGGACCCGCAGGATGAGACCGGGTTGGCCATGGATGCGATCGTCTTCCGCAGTGCGCTGAACACCTCCACAATCCCAGCTAGCAACCCCTGGCAGTGGATGCCTTGGAAGCGCGGCGAGCCCTTTGTCCTGGGTTTTACCTGCACCTCCTGCGTGATCGAGATCCGGGCACGAGATGCGGCCAGGAACCTTTCCCCTGTGCAGAAGCGCTTTTTCCAGGCCCCGTTCCCATACAGCACCAAGGTCAATCTGGTGCCCACGGTCACGGCCGGAGAGTCCTATTCGGGTTCCGCAGCGAGTGTGAGGGGGCTGTTTATCGGGCGCTTCGATGGTGTTGGCACAGGCGATGACCTTGTGCAGGTAGATCGTGCCACTGGAAACATCATGGTACGCCGCCAGATCAACGGACAGCCGACGAAGAGTGATGTGAGTTTCACTTTGCCAGCAAATACGATCGAGGACTCTGCGAGCGCTGACTTTGATACCGATTCGAGGGCGGATTTGGCGATTGTCGCAGGTGGAGCGCTCACGGTGTATCACAACGACGGTCTGGATGGCAGCGGGGTGGTCCAGTTTGGCGCGCAGACGATCAACACCGCAGGCACGGGCATCACGATATTCAAAAACATAGCTGTAGGTGACGTGAATGGCGATGGGAAGCTCGACATCATCGTGACCGGAGAGGACGGCAGTGCTAATCCGCGTGTGGGGTGGCTGATCGCCAACGCAAGCTGGCAGTATGACTCGTCAAACGGCGTCCCAGCACCACCAGGAACGACTCCGGGCAAGGTGGCAGTGGGTGATATGAATGGCGATGGCAAGCTGGATGTCGTGGCGGTGGATGCAGCGAACAACCAGATGATCGTGTTCAAGAACAAGGGCACAGTCCTTGCAGGTGATGGCGAAGTGGACGCGAACTATCAGCCACAGACCATCGCCACGGGTCTTGGAAACGGCAGCATGAACGATCCGACCATCCCGCTCATTTCCGCACCAGTGAAAGCGCTAACCATAGGAGATGTGACCGGTGACGGAAGGCCGGACATCATAACCGTTTTCAGTGAGATACTATACACCAATCCGCTAGACTCTAATGACGGACGCACTCAGCAGCACTGGCGTTTGTATGAAAATCGCGGGACTTCAGGCATCCGTCCTCACACGACTGTCATGCTGGGGCAAAGTCCTGTCTCGCAGATGACTTTGGAGGAGTTTCCCTCGGATGTGATGCTCATGGAGATGACGAATGATCGCTTCCCTGAGATGCTGTTCACCAACTACTACGACAACAGCGTCAAGATCATCCGCTTCACCCCGCTTCTGGATACCGCCAACTTCCTCACCACGCTGGATGATGGCACGGGCGTGCCGGAGTTGGATGAGATCAACTACAAGCCACTGCTTCCCCCTGGAGAAAGCGGGCCGAGCCGCCTGGCCAAGGGCAAATACCGGTCCAGTTCGGAGGTGAACAGCATCGCCATTGCTTTTGGTGGCTCAGACACTTCGCGCTGGGACTTGGTCAGTTACAAACCCAAGAATACGGGACAGCTTGCCATCATTGGCGGTGCCACCACCACGAATGACCCCGATGGCTCCGAGGGTGCTAACGATCAACTGGAGTACTTCGCTTATCCGACAGCTACGATTGATTACTCCCTGACAGTCATCAACAACACCGCCAATCCGCTGAACAATGCGGTGTTCGATGCGCTATTGCCGAAGGAAGTGACCATCACTGACAACGGAGGAGGTACCGAAGTGCCATCTGGCACTTCCAAGTTTCTACGCTGGACGGAGACCTTACCCGGACTCTCCGTTGTGACGAAGACGTTCAAGGTGACCATCAACAGCACCGCCAAACCCGTGATTGTCATCCGGCCCAAGCTCACCGCCAAGGCAGGGGCCTTCACGGGTAGTGACTACATGCCCAAGGTCACGGTGGATGAACCGATCAGTTTTGACTTGGTCAGTGTGCAGTCAGACACAGACATCACCGGGCGGACGGCGCATTTTGGTGAGTACATCACCTACCGCATGAAGGTCACCAACAAAGGCCATCAGACCATCACCGACACCAAGGTCGGTATGAGCAGCACCCCAGCGGGGAGTAAGATCGACGGTGGTTCCGTTAACGATCCAGAAACCCCTAGCACCTTCAGCCCTGGCGAGTCAAAGATCGAGTTCAACGTGCTCTCGCTTGCTCCAGGAGCCAACAAGGAAGTCTTCGTCAACGTCGAGGTGCGCGAAAAACCACCAGGAACGGTTATAAACAAAAGCATGTATGCTCTGCGGCCCGCGGGCCGGAAGCGCACCCTGCCCGCCGTCGAAACGGAGATTCGCCCCTCACTGAAGGTCATCGCTAGTTCCAACAAGCCGAATGGAGCAAGTCCTGGAGAAGAGATCGAGTACACGCTGGTCGTGGAGAACTGCTCGGTCAATGATGCCACCTCTTGCCGAGTCGTCTCGCTCATCCCACCGGGAACGAATCTCGTCAGCGCTCGGGCCAATGACGGCTCAGGCAACTTCATAGACTCACCACAGCCCATCGTGGGCCTCACGGAGACATCGTCTCCGGCCTATTTCTATGACACTGGCAAGCTCACGAGGCTGCTGCAATGGAACTTGGGCACCATTCCTGGCGCACCTTTGCGTTCAGGATTGCGCCCACGGAGGACTCTGATGTTCACCGTTAGAGTTGGCACGGATACGCCTACCTTTTGGACACCAGGTGGGGTACAGACGCCCATCAATGCCAATCTGGACAACTTCAACGTCGTGTACAGTTCTGGAAAAACCTTCTTTGCCTACCCGCGCAGGAGCGACGGCAGCATCATCAATCCCTTCAACCTCCTGCCAAAAGAAGCGGCGGATGGGACGGCAGTGGAGATCAACAACAGCAATCCGCAGCCCGAGCCGTCTTTGCAGCTCACGAAGACCGTGCGTGGACAACGGAACTACTCCCTGCCGGAAGTGCCGGCTGACGGTGATCCGAATACCGTCGTCTATCCCGTCCAACCACGGGAACCTGGTGCGGGCGATACACCATTCAACGTGCTCAAAAACGGCAGCATCACCTATTGTTTGCATTACTCCAACTACGGCAATGTGGCTGCCACCAACGTGAAGGTGCATGACTACATCCCCAGTGGAATGATTTTCCAAGGTTTCGTAGCGAAAGATCGGAAGCTGGTGGAGAGCCTGGCTTTCTCCCGCTTTTATGACGGCGACGGCGGCATTCTCCCCCGCGGCACCGAGACCTACACCGATAGCAACGGCAACTTTGCTTTTGATCCTGGCGAGCCCTTCACCGACATCAATGGTAACGGGCTGCTGGATGAACTCGCTCCCGACATCAGGAAGATCCGCAGCTTTGATCTTCACGCCGGCACAGTGCCTGCGGGCGAAAGCCATCGCTTCTTCTATCAGGCCCAATGCACGCTCGATGTCGGGGGCACGGCCACCAGTCTGTGGGGCGGGGTAAACGGCGTGACGAACGGCCTTTTCTACACCTACTACAACGGCTACTACCTCAACTGTGACGAGCTGTATTTTCCCGTTAGCGGCGGGCCAGAGGCTGTTGTGGTGAAGGTGGTGAAGCCAGCCGTTGGACAGTTCATCCGCCCATACGGCCACGTGGGAGCCGCAGCGGCAATAGCTGACCCACCTCCATCCTTCTCGCCACTTAAAACTCGCCATTCCCGCAGCATTTCGAAAACGAACCTGTCTGCCACAGCTAGCTTTTGCGCTGCCATGCCGGTGGACATCCAGGGCAACGGAGCGTTCTCAAATCTCGAAGTCACCATGGACATCCCTGTCGGCTACATCGTGCAGGACGCTGTCGTCAAAGACAAGGCTGGTGCCAATGTGGTTAATTGGAAACCCAATCCCACCCCGGCAGAGAAGCTCACTCATGTGACCCCGGACAACCCTCCAAACAAGCCCGGTGGGAAAGGTCCCTGCCGCATCACCTTCCCTCTAGGCACCCGCACTTTCTGCTGGCCCATTGTCAAACTTGGGTTTGACCCAGATGTCCTGGCTGATCCAGCGCCCAATGCATTACAAGACGAGTACGGACACACCAAAGAGCCCCTGATCATCAAGTGCAATATGATGGGCACCAATCTCACCAAGACTTCCAGCCAGATCAAGATCGACACCATTTCCAACTCTGAGGCCGACGGCAAAGTATTCGTGGGCCGTGCCGCCCGGATGTCCGTCACCAAGGAGGATCAGATCACCTATGTCATCTTCTGGGGCAACTTGACAGATAACGCAGAGGTCTCCGGCAGGGTTGAGATGAAAGTCCCAGAAGGTTGTGACTATGTATCCTCTACAAAGAGAATCAGTAACTATATCCTGACTCCTCCCCTTGATTTAAACGAGTTCGGCAATTTCACGGGCGACTACGACCCGAACACCCGTAAGGTGACTTGGAGCATTCCACTTCTGAATGGCTCCGAAGGAGGAGCCGTGACACTCACTGTTAAAGTAAGGAAGGACTTCGCTGGCAGCCGCATCGACGATGACAGTTGTCGCCTCACGGTAGGCAATCTGAAGACTTTTATCAAGTCTCCGGGGCCGCTCGCCGTAGCCATCCGAACTGGCGATGTGGATACTCAGTCCAGCGAAATCACTCAACGCTGGCTCCAAGGCGGTCTCGTCAAGAACAACGACGCCATCGTCTCCACCTTGAAGACCAACTTCGCTCTCAACGAGAAATCCCATGGCATCACCATCGGAGGTGCTGACTACCTGCAACTCCAAAACGGCATCATCATCATACCGCTGGGGGGGAATCGTGCGATGGTCTTGGACGACAATACCAAGGGCATCGTGTCCAACAGTGAAACCATCGTCCGCGTCCTTGCCCAGACGAGCGGTTTTCGAGTTTTTGCCGGTCCAGGTGCCCCGAATGGCTTCCAATTGGTGAACCCCCCCGGCTACCCTTCCCAACATGTGCATGTTAATAAGATCCTCCGTGATCTCGATGTCCCAGCTGACAGCCTCATCCGCAAGGGACTCGCTGATGTGATTTGTTGCCGTGGTCTCAATCTCATCCAACCTGGCAGTGCGGATTTCACTGATTTCCCGATCCTAAGTTCTAACCCAAAGTTCGTTATACCCGGTCCAGACCCCGCCCTTCCTGCATGGTTCACTGCACCCGTTGCCAACATGGGAGGCTTACTGATCAACCCAAATGCCCCACGCGTTGTGAAGGGCAATCGTGCGGGAAGTGCCATGCTAGCTGGGCCTACACCTGGAACTCCGGGCGCGGTACTCGCTGGTGGGGCGGCCGGCTTGATCGGCCAAGACGGTGCCGCCCTTATTGGTCAGGATGGTGCCGCTGTGGTGTCCTCTGACGGCGCTGGAGTTGTGTCCTCTGATGGAGCAGGCTTGATCGGCCAAGACGGTGCCGCCCTTATTGGTCAGGACGGTGCTGCCATCGTAGCTGGCGGTGGAGGAAATATTGTCGCCGGTGGAGGGGGCAATATCGTGGCTGGCGGCGGCGGCAATATCGTAGCCGGTGGTGGGGGCAATATCGTAGCTGCCGGCGGTGGAAACTGAGTTCCGCTAGTCCTTCAGCACTCGTTCGATTTCCTTTTCCCAACGCGCATAATCCGCCCCCCAGTCTCGGCCTATCACGTTCGTCAGTATTTCCCGTGCGTCCTGGGAACTGGGGTGCTCGGGGTGTTGCATCAGTTTGAGGAAAATGGGGAACTTCACGGCGTCTGGTCGGATTTTGATGTCTTCAAACAGCATCTCTTTGGCCTCCAAGCTGGTCCTTGAGTCCAAAAGAATGCGCTCCAGCCCGCTGATGCTGGGATCACGCACCATGTTGACGAGATGCCTCATCGCTGCTGCGTGATCCTTCTCTGGAAGCAGTAAAAAGTTCTGCATAATGCGTAGTCCCGCCGCATCCGTGCTTTCAGGTTGGGAGAGCCACTCCTCCAGCATCTCGCCGCCGGATTTCTCGCCTGACTTTGGTTCTGGCATGCGCTCGGGCAGGCGTGATGTCGCAGAAAGTTCAGGTGCGGGAGCGGGCGGATTGGTCTGAGGATCTATTGACTCAGATTGCCGGTTCTTTGGAGGCAGTGGTGTTTCGACAGCAACGGGCGTGGCAAGCTGAAAGCCCAGCCAGATGGCTACGAGCAGGCATACCAAAACAGTCCAGACGATCCTGTTTCCCTTCATGCGAGCTAGCTTGCCGCTTCTTCTAGCCTGTGGCGAGACTTAATCCGCATTTACTTGTTTTTGGCGGGCAGTTCTGGCGTGGGGATGCCGAGGGATTCGTTGATGAGGCGATGAAACGTGTCGCGTGGCTGGTTGCTATTGGGGACGAGGACGTTTTGCACCATGAAGACGGTGATAAGTCCATTCTTAGCGTCTACCCAGCCATTGGTGGCAAAGGCACCGCCGTGACCGTAGCTGCCCACGGGCATCATGGGAGCCGGACGTTGCGCTTCAATGTTCACGAACCAGCAGAGGCCATAGTTCAGCTCTTTGCCACCGGCGTGATGTGGCTTCGTCATCTCGGCGATGCTTGCTTTGCTCACGATCTGTTTTCCTTCCCACGTTCCGCCATTCAGGATCATTTGGTAGAACTTGCCCATGTCCTCCGCCGTACTGAAGAGCCCGCCTGCGGGCTCTGTCATGTGCGTGACGGTCACATCGCTTGTGACGAACGGATTGTAGCCCGGCACGAGTTGGTTGGTTTCGTCATCCATCTTGTAAGTCTGAGCGATCCTTGCTCGCTGGGCTTCATTGGGATGAAACGTCGTGTTCTTCATGCCTAGTGGCTGGCAGATGCGCTCGTCGACGAGTTGCTCGAACTTCTTTCCACTGACGATCTCCGCGATGCGCCCGGCTATCGTGATGCCAAAACCGTACTCGTAGGCACTGCCGGGCTCAAAGGCCAGAGGTGCCTTCACCAACGACTCGGCATAAGCCTTCAAGGAGATGGCTCCATCAGTCGGCTTTCGTGGAGGAAACGCGATACCCCCCGTGTGGGACGTCAAATCACGCAGCGTGATTGGGCGCGCGGGCGGTTGGCCGTTTTGCAGCTTCACTTTGCCCAAACTGGGCATCCACTTTGACGCAGGCTCGTCCAAGGAGAGCTTTCCTTCATCCACCAGCGTCATGATGGTGGTGATGCTCACCGATTTGGTCATGCTCGCGATCCAAAACAGCGAGTCTTTCTGCATCGGCGCTTGTTTGGCTACGTTGGCAAAGCCTGCGGCATCGTGGTGGATGATTTTTCCATCCTTCATGGCAAGCGTGACAATCCCTGCGGCCTGCTTTTGAGCGATGGCCTTCTCCATGGCCGAGTGAATGGAGTCAATCCGCGGTGCCTCAGCAAAAACGGAGCCGGAGATAAGCGCGATGGTGGTGATTAAACGTGGAATCATTGCACAGAGCCAAACGACGATTGTGGCCCAATCGTTCCAAGGGTCTTTGGAGACAAAAGAAAAGGCAGGCCGAGATCGACCTGCCTTTCCCAAGAGTGGAAGAGATGACTGGACGGTGCCGTCCTTGATTCACTACTTCGCCGCTGCAACGACAGCCTCTGCCGTGATGCCGAGTTCTTTGAAGACGGTGTTGCCAGGGGCGCTCATGCCGAAGCGGTCGATGCCGATGACCTTGCCGGAGAGACCGACGTATTTCCACCACAGGGCGGTGACACCGGCTTCAATGGCGATGCGCTTGGTGCAGCTGGCTGGGAGGACTTCAGCTTTGTATTCGTCCGACTGACGGTCAAAGCGCTCCATGCAGGGCACGCTGACAACGCGGGTGCCTGCACCGAGCTGTTTGGCGGCTTCTACGGCCCACTGAACTTCACTGCCGGAGGCAAGGAGGATGGTTTCCAAATCTGTGGTTTCCTTCACGGCGATGTAAGCGCCTTTAAGCACCCCTTCACGACGCTCCTTGGCGCTGATGAAGCCCATGATGGGGAGGTCCTGACGGCTGAAGCTGAAGAGCGTGGGGCCGTCTTTGCGCTCAAGAGCGGCGACAAAGGCTCCGGCGCTTTCCTCGGCATCAGCGGGGCGGATGACATCGAGATTGGGGATGACGCGCAGACCGCTCACGGTTTCCACCGGTTGGTGGGTGGGGCCGTCTTCACCAACGCCCACGGAGTCGTGAGTGAAGATGTAGGTGACGGGCAGCTTGGCCAGTGCGGCAAGGCGAATGCTGGGGCGGCAGTAGTCGGCAAACACCAGGAAGGTGGCGTTGCTGATGCGGAAGAGACCGTCGTAAGCGATGCCGTTGGAGATGGCTCCCATGGAGTGCTCGCGGATGCCGAACCAGATGTTGCGACCTGTTGGGTTCTTGGCGGAGTAGTCGCCGCCGTTTTTGATGTAGTTCTTGGTGGAACCAAAGAGGTCGGCACTTCCGGTGATAAAGTGCGGCACTGCGGCGGCCACGGCCTGGATCACGTCACCACCGCTGTTGCGGGTGGCGGACTTTCCTTCAGCTGGGAAGGCAGGAATGGTGTCAATCAGGTCCGCTGGGATGACGTCATTCAGGGCGTTGTCCAGTTCCTTGGCCTTTTCGGGATTGGCAGCTTCCCAAGCAGCGAAGGTCTTCTTCCAACGCTTGTGGATGCGGCCGCGCTTGGCTTTGAGATCGGCAAAGTAGGACTTCACATCGTCGCTAACAAAGAAATGCTGATCAGCGGGGAGGCCCAGTCCTGCGCGTGCGGCGTCAATGAACTTGGCTCCGCCTTCTCCGTGGCCTTTGGCGGTGCCGGCGACTTCCGGAATGCCTTTGGCGATGATGGTCTTGGCGATGATGAGCTTTGGCTTGCCGTTGTCGGTCTTCTTGGCGCGCTTGATGGCTTTTTCGATCTGAGCAAAATCATGCCCGTCGACCTGGACGACATCCCAGCCGATGGCTTTGAACTTGGCGGCGGTGTTCTCGCTCTGAGTCACATCTGCCATGGCATCAAGAGTCACATCGTTGGAGTCATAAATCAGGATGAGGTTGTCCAACTGATTGTGGGCGGCAAAGCTGATGCTTTCCAGCGCCACGCCTTCCTGAAGGCAGCCGTCACCGGCAAGGGCGATGACGTGGTGGTCAATGATCTGGTGCTCGGCGGTGTTGTATTTAGCCGCGGCCATTTTGCCGGAGAGCGCATAGCCCACGGCGTTGCCCACGCCTTGGCCGAGAGGACCTGTGGTGCACTCCACGCCTGGGGTTTCATGAAACTCGGGGTGACCGGGTGTGATGGAGTGCAAAACGCGGAACTTGGACACGTCATCAATGCTCACAGCATAACCTGCGAGGTGCAGCCAGCTGTAGATGAACATCGAGCCGTGACCAGCACTGAGAATGAAACGATCACGGTTGATCCACTTCGGATCGGCGGGGTCACACTGAAGAAGTTCGCCAAAAAGAGCCGCACCGACCTCCGCAGCACCAAGCGGCAGGCCCAGGTGGCCAGAGTTGCACTTGTGGACGGCGTCCATGGCCAGGCCACGGGCTTGATTGGCTGCTTTTGCGAGGATTTCGGTGTTCATGTGAAAGAATGAGGAACGGGTTTTCGGGGCCGTCTACTTGCCGGAAAGGAAAGGGCCGCGCAACTGGAAATCCGAGAGGGCAAAAGGCGTCCTATCTGGCCAGTGACGGCCTCAGACAGTGGAGAGATCAATCCAAAGCTAATCAGTAGATTGTCTTTGCCTGGACGCGCATGGTTCTCTCGTCGCCAGTGGGAACCAGCACCGAGACCGACTCGGCGTTGCTCTTCACGGCCTCTGCTTCACGACTCAGTGCCTCATACGCTCTCACTCGGGTAGGAGCAGCAATGGTCTCGTACGTGCTGGACGGCGAACTGAGGCGAGAGATTGCGTTGGCAGAGAGGTAACCGCTTTCCTGAGCCCGCTTGAAGAGTCCAGACTCCTTCAGTGCGGAGATGGTCAGGTCACTGCTGGCGTGTCCGGCTTTGGCACCGCCTCGCTCGGAGTTCCAATATTTCTTGGCGACGAAACTACGGATGGACCAGTGCCACTGAGCCAGCGTGATGGAACTGTGGGTCACGTGCTTTAGGTCCTTAATGATAGCCTGGATGCCGTAGATCTCGCCGTCACTGAGGGTCCTACCCGCCTCGGTTTTCTTGGATTTGACTAGCTCCTCGAGTCGCTTCACAAACGCCTCACACTGGCACATCTCCCAGTCGATGCATTCCATCATGATGTCGGCTGCTTCTACGATGCTGAGTGTGTGGCCCGATTTGATTTCGGTGTGGAGCCTCTTTTGTTCGGAGGCCGAGACATTTTTGAGAGTGCCTTTCGCCAACGCGTCTAGGAGGTTCTTCTGGAGTGCTGGATCGGCATAATCCTTTAGCTCGCGTAGAGTCTGATGCGATAGCCTACGAGAAGAAGCTTCTGATGAGTCAGCGGTGTAATAGGCGATACACCAACGGTGATGAGCCTCGAAGAGCCAGTCGTGAATCACTGCAGACTTGGCAAAGTCCATGGCACCAAAGCCTTTTACGCTCCAGAACATCCTGGGCACGGTGGCTCCCGTGGTGAGCATCGACATTGGCTTAATCGTCCATGGCTTGTGGTTGCGCGTCACTAAATGGGACGTGAATGCGAATGGCTGATTGGTGCTCTGTTCAAAATAGAACTCGTTGGCGGCTAGATGAAGAAGAGTGGGTTCATTTTGAAAGCGCTGCCCCTTCTTGGTGCCATGTGGGTCGCCCAGAGCGGTGGAGGTCGTCTCGAGTCGATTGTGCAGCTTCACACCGAGTGGCTTGAACAGAAAGCGAGTGGACCTTACGGCAAGTGGACCGCTAACTTCGGAGGCGGTGTTGCATGAGGCGAGGGAGAGCAGCGCTGCGGGAATGAGGCTCAGGAGGAAAGTCGTTTTCATCAGGAGTGAAAGGTGAGAGAGCATGTTAGGACACCAGGAAACAGCGCAACTGCCAAGAGAAATATTCACTGGCTTGGTTCCCGTACGATATCGTTGCCCGGATAGGTTTGAGCGTGCAGTGGAACACCGTGTGGAGTAACTGAGAAGTGAATGAAGTCTTTAGCCCAACCTCAAAACTCACCACACTAACAATCATGGCCGAAAGCACCGTCCAGACTCTCAGGGGTTCGGTCGTCCGTGTGACGTTTCACACGGAGGAGACGGGGTATTGTGTGCTGAAGGTTATTCCGGATGGTAAGCGTGGCGAGGAGACACTTGTGGGGAAGGCACCGCGGGTTGTGGCTGGTGAGCGGTTCGATGCGACTGGAGTCTGGGAGCAAGACCGTAATCATGGACGCCAGTTTCGTGCCGAAGCACTGCGCCTGAGCCCCCCAGATTCCGAAGATGGGATGATCAAATACCTTGGCTCGGGTTTGATCGACGGGATTGGGCCAAAGTATGCCAAGCGGCTCATCGAGAAGTTTGGGCCACAAGTGTTCGATATCATAGAGAATGAGTCGGCTCGCCTGGAGCAGGTGGACGGGATAGGCACCAAGAGGCGGAGAGAGATTAAGGAGAGTTGGACGAAGCAGAAGTCGGTTCATGCCATCATGATGTTCCTTCATCAGCATGGTATTGGCACCGCAAGGGCACTGCGGATCTACAAGACCTACGGTGACCAGGCTTTGGATGTGATACGCGGCAATCCATATCGGTTAGCTGCAGATATTCGTGGGATTGGATTCAAATCAGCGGACGAGATCGCTAAGCGCATGGGCATTGAGGCAGAGTCTCGTGAGCGACTTCAAGCTGGTATCACGTACATCCTGGAGGAAGCCGCTCATGCCGGGCACTGTTTCATGCCGGAGGTGGAGTTGATAAAACTAACTTGTGATGCTCTTCAGTGTGATGGAGATCGGCTAGCAACACTTCTGCAGCCAATGGAAGCGGAGGGTCTCATCGTCAAGAGGGGTGAGTCGATCTATCTCCCGCATTTATTTGGTGCTGAGCAAAGAATCGCTCGCCAATTGCTGCGGATTCATTCCGGGCCTCCGGGTTATCCAGCATTTGATGTTTCGACTGCGATTCGCAAAGCGGAAGAGCGGACAGGCAAGCAACTGGCCGAATCGCAGCGGCGATGTGTCGAGGCCGCGCTTCAGAATCGAGTGCTCATCATCACGGGCGGCCCAGGAGTGGGCAAGACGACGATTCTAAACACGCTGCTGACGGTTTTGAAGCCACACGGCACACGCATTGTTCTGGCCGCACCAACAGGACGAGCCGCAAAACGAATGAGCGAGAGTACGGGCATCGAGTCGCGGACCTTGCACCGTTTGTTGGAGTATCAAGGTGAAGGGCAATGGGGGCGCAATCGCGAGCGACCGCTCTCGGGTGATCTTTTTGTGTTGGACGAGTGCAGTATGATTGATGCGCCGCTGATGGCGCAGTTCCTGGGCGCTCTCCCAGATGGAGCACATCTTTTACTCGTGGGTGACGCGGATCAGTTGCCTTCGGTGGGCCCAGGAATGGTGTTGGGTGACCTGATTGCAAGCGGTTGCATCCCTTGTGTGCGTCTGACGGAGATATTCCGCCAAGCTGCTGATAGCCGCATCATCACCAGCGCTCACGCGATCAATCGCGGCCAAGTTCCGGACCTCAAGCCTCATCGTGACAGCGACTTTTTCTTCTTGGAGGCAAGTTCGCCTGAAGAGATTGTGGAGACGATCACAGGTCTCGTGCACGAGCGTTTGCCAGGACGATATGGGTTTGATCCGGTGACCGATATTCAGGTGCTGACGCCGATGAATCGCAATGCACTCGGCACTCACGCGCTCAATCACATGATTCAATCAGTGCTGAACCCTCCCAATGAACTCAAGTATGAGTTGGATCGCTTTGGCATCACATTCCGGGTGGGAGATAAGGTCATTCAAACGAGCAACAACTACGACAAGAATGTCTTTAATGGCGATCTAGGCATTCTCATTCGGATCGAAACAGATCCTCTGAGGGTCGAAGTTCGATTTGAAGGTGATCGTGTGGTGAACTATGAGCCCGGCGAGCTGGACGAACTGCAACTCGCCTACGCGCTGACGATTCACAAAAGTCAGGGGAGTGAGTTTCCGTGTGTGATCATGCCGGTGAGCACGCAGCACTTCGTGATGCTGGACCGAAGCCTCTTTTACACCGGAGTGACTCGTGCAAGGAAGCTGGTGGTCCTCGTGGGAGATGCAAAGGCTCTCCGCATCGCTGTTACTCGGCAAGAGACGCGCAAACGCCACACAGGACTGGCCGCAGCACTGAAGGCCGGGGACTCAAGAAACGATTGAGCGGTCACTTCCGACTCGCCTACTGTGCTTCAAGGGCTGCTTGAGCGCGGGCTTTTGCTTCCTCCGCTTTACGCATGATTTCGTCAGGGGAAGGGAGAGAAGCCAGCACGTCGGCGGGAATGAAGCCGTCTGTGACCATCTTGGTGAGGCATTTTTTGCGCTCATCCAGTGCTTTGTCTGGACTCCTCTCTTTGGAGAAGCGGCTTTTTGCGGCCTCGCTGCGATTCTTGAGTGCTGCGTAAATGTCGCCGCCTAGCAGAGAAGTGATGTCCACTTTCATTTTCTCGCGCCCGAGATCGGATTCGTTCACGACATCGCCATTGATTGGTCCCGCCTGATATTTGGGGAACATGATGGCGACTTCTGGACAGACGCGCGAACAGGCCGGGCAGTTTGTCTTGCAGTTGTCGTTGTTCTGAACCTGGATTTTGCCGTCTTTACTGACGCCGTAGACGTCAAAGAGGCAAAAGCTGAGGCACTGCATGCAATTGGTGCAGCGGCTGTAGTCGATGACCGGAAACCACGGCTTCCAGGTGCCGGGTTGGTTCATCGGCGTGGTTCCGCGTTGGTTTTCTACGAGAGAGACCACCGTTGCTGCGTCCATGCCAGTGATGTCACGTGCCTGGATCGAAACCTGGCCGTTCGCGTCCTCTAGCTCAGGCGCAGTTTGCTGTGGGAATGATCCAAGGACCAAAAGGCTGCGTTCGTCATGGGGAAAACCTTTGGTGCCGTCCACCGAGGCTCGAGTGACGGTGTAGCCTTTATCCAAAAGAGCTGCCATGACGGTAGCGCGTGCTTCTGGCGGCAGCGGTATGGCTCCCTGGCCTTCATACAAGACGACACGCAGCGGACGGTGAACGTGAGTGATCATGGAGTGCGAAGAAGTTGGCTTGCGATGGTTTCGGCTGAGTCAGTGCGCATATTGAGAATCTCCGTGGAGGCCTCAGGTAATGAAGAACCCGCTTGCTGGAAAAGACCTTTCACCACACGTGGGAAACAAGCAGCTATTCTGAGCGGGCCACTTTGAGCGAGCGCTGTGAGGCGCGGATCACGATGGGCTGCCATCTCACAAAGGTCAGCAACGGATTCAAAACTCGCGCCCGAGTCGCAGAGACGGCTTAGCACTTCATCCTTCACGCCTTGGGGCACCACTTGGGCATAGGCGCATCGGCAATAAAGGATCTTGGGCTGGTCACTCATCGGACTGGGTCGGTAGCAGGCAGGACAGTGGCCGCAATCGGAAAATCAGGGGGCTGTAGTGCTTCGGTGGGCTTTACCTGCGTCTCCGGCGCGCTAGTTTGGAACCATGGAAAAGCCACATCTGTTGATCCTTGCTCCTCTTGCCGAGTTTCTCATGCTTGAGTTGACGAATCATTATCACTGCCATTTTGGCCGGACTGCTGATGAACTCGAAGAGGCTCTGACGAACGCGGGAGATCAAATCAGTGGTGTGGTGGGAAATGGGGGGTCTGTCGTGACAGATGCTCTGCTGGCTCGGCTGCCAGCGGCAAAGATTGTCGCCATCAATGGCGTGGGATACGACGGTGTGGATGTGAGGGCATGTGCCGAGCGAGGAGTGCGTGTCACTAACACGCCGGATGTGCTCACTGACGACGTGGCAGACATCGCGGTGGCGTTGGTTTTGATGACAAGCCGCCAACTCATTATAGCCAATCGAGATCTGCATAGCGGGAACTGGGCAGCAGGAACCAACAGACTGACCCATAAAGCATCAGGAAAACGTGCCGGCATAGTGGGCCTAGGGCGGATCGGCAAGGCGATCGCACGGCGGCTTGCAGCATTCGATATGCAGATCGGATATTTTGGCAGGCATCGCCAGGATGTGGAGCATCGCTACTTTGACGATCTCACCGAACTCGCCGTCTGGTGTGACTTCTTGATCGTTGCGTGCCCAGGGGGGCCACAGACGTTTCATCTGATCACGTCAGAGGTTTTGGCCGCGCTAGGTACCACCGGCACTCTTATTAATGTCGCGCGTGGACCTGTGGTCGATGAGCAAGCGTTAATCGTAGCACTAGAAACTGGCGGGATACGTGGAGCGGGATTGGATGTGTTCGAGAACGAACCGCATGTCCCAGAGGCTCTGCTGAAGCGCTCAGACGTGGCCTTGCTCCCTCACGTAGGCAGCGCAACCAGCGAAACACGCGGTGCGATGGCCCAGTTGGTGTTGGACAACCTGGAAGCGCACTTTCAGAATCGCCCATTGCTGACGGCTGTGGTCTGAGCATTGCAGGAGCGAGGCAGACATGCATAAATCAAAGCCCAGATGACCGAACCTGCCACCATCCTCATCGTCGATGACGAAAAACACACGCGAGACGGCTTGCGCGCGGCTCTGGAGGATGAGTTTGATGTGTATGTAGCCTCTTCTGCAGCAGAAGCCGCTGAAGTGCTCAAGAGTGACAACGTGGATGTCCTGCTCACGGACTTGAGACTTGGTGCGGACGACGGGATGAAGGTCCTGGAGGACTCAATGAAGCTGCCCAAGCCACCGGTGGCCATCATGATGACGGCTTACGGCTCCGTGGATACTGCGGTGGAGGCGATGCGGCGTGGAGCGTGGCATTTTGTCACCAAACCGCTCAATCTCGACGAAGTGGACTTGCTGGTGAAGCGAGCGATCCGAAGCCGCAAGCTTGAGAAAGAAAACGTGGTGCTCAAGCAACAGGTGGAGCGCAAGTTTTCGGTTCAGGGTATTCTGGGCCAATCAGAGGTGATGAAGCCAATCATCTCCACCATCGAGCAGGTGGCACCAAGTCGGGCCAGCGTTCTTATCGAAGGTGAAACGGGAACTGGCAAAGAACTTGTGGCGCGAGCGATTCACCATCTCAGTGGACGTCCAGCTTCCAAGCTAGTGATTGTGCATTGTGCGGCACTCTCGCCTCAATTGCTGGAAAGTGAGTTGTTTGGCCACGAAAAAGGAGCGTTCACGGGGGCAAGTGACAAGCGCATCGGACGCTTTGAATTGGCCGATGGTGGCACTCTTGTGTTGGATGAGATTGGGGAGATTGAGCCGTCAACTCAGGTGAAACTCCTGCGTGCACTCGGCGAGCAAACGATCGAGAGGGTAGGCAGCAGCAAGCCCATCAAAATTGATGTCCGTGTCGTAGCTGCCACGAACAAAAATCTCGCCCGTCTCGTCGAGGAAGGAAAGTTCCGGGAAGACCTCTACTGGCGGCTGCGTGTGGTGAGTGTTCAGATGCCACCGCTGCGGGAGCGCAAGTCCGACATTGCCCTGCTGGCCGAGCATTTTGCCAAAGATGCGGCAGATGCCAACGGCAAGCCTTACAAACCACTGAGCGACGAAGTTTGGCCTGTCTTGATGAACTATGATTGGCCTGGCAACGTGCGGGAGCTGAGGACGGTTATCGAACATGGCGTGGTCATGTGCAATACCAACCGGATCATGATCAGGCACCTGCCGGGCTATTTGTCGGGAGGCAGTGGCCTTGCCGCGCCCCGGTTGGCACCCACTCAGGGAGTGAACCCTGAAAATGGTGCCGTCGTTCCGCCGAGTTTGCCAGACGATCTCAACCTTGAGGGTATGGAGCGCCGCTTCATTCATGCCGCGCTTCAGCGGGCGGGGAACAACCGGACTGAGGCAGCTGAGCTTTTGGGGATAAGTAGGCGGACGTTGCATCGAAAAATCGCCGAAATGGATGTCGCTGCCCGGAAAAGGAAGAAAAACTGAGTACAATCTCCCATGAAAACTTGTCCAGCGGGATTGACGGCTGGCAGAACCTTGAGGTAGTCTCGATTTTGTCAGACAACCCCCCAAGCAAACCGCTATGAAATCTCATCGCCTCACCCTCACCCCCAGCCGGGGATTTACTTTGATCGAAATGCTCGTCGTAATCGGCATCATTGCCCTATTAGCAACGATGGCGGTACCTGCTGCCAACGTGGTGATGGGCAAAGTGAAGCGCGTTCGCACTCAAGCCGCGCTGAAGGACCTTACGGTAGGCATTAAGGCATACCAGACCGAATACAGCCGCTATCCGGTGCCTTCCGGTTACAGCAGTGAGACTCCGGTTCCGCTGAGTCAGGGATCTGGCGTGCTCAAAGTACTCCTCGGTGTGAATGAGCAGAACATGAACACTCGCGGCATCGTTTTCATTGAGCCACCACCAGCCAAGAATGGCGCGGGTGGTCTGACGGGAGACCAAGGCAGCTATGGCTACATGGACATGTGGGGCGAGCCTTATTACGTCGTGATGGATGTTAACTACGACAACAAGATCCAGAACCCTGACGTGGCGAACATGGATCGCGATGTCTCCAATGGTGCCCCTCAGCAACTCATCACGGGAGCGATCGCATATAGCGTTGGAGAAGACAAAAAGGTGAACACCAAGGACGATGTTGTCTCTTGGAGAAACTGATTTTGCGGATAAGTCGCCGCAAAGGTTCCTTGGCAAGGAGGGAGGCAGCCGTTAGCGTGCTGCCTCCATGCCTCTGAATCGGTTTTACCAGGACTTTGACATTGCCACCATGACTCCGCGGAAGCGCGCGGAGGGCGAGCATCGTTCTGAGTTTCAGATTGACCGTGATCGTGTCATTCACAGCTCTGCATTCCGGCGATTGCAGAGCAAGACGCAGGTTTTTCTCTCCGGAGAGTACGATTTTTATCGAACGCGACTGACGCACTCGATCGAAGTGGCCCAAATAGGCCGCAGCATCTGCGCTTGGCTGCTCAAGATGGCCGATAGTCATTTGATCGACGATTTTTTTATCGATCCAGACCTCGTGGAATGCATCTGCTTGTCCCATGATCTGGGCCATCCGCCATTTGGTCATGCCGGTGAACGCACTCTGCATGCACTCATGGCTGGAAGGGGAGGATTTGAGGGTAATGCACAAACGCTCCGGCTACTCACAAGGACGATTTTTGGTGAAGGGCGTGAGGGGATGAATCCCACCAGAGCATTGTTAGATGGGGTGCTCAAATACAAGACGCTTCTGCATGAGACGCCTGAAGCGAGAAATCACTACCTCTATGATGACCAGGCAGAAGCGCTGCGGTTTGTGACAGCAGGGCGGCCATTTCCAGACGAGCTTACCCCAGGGGAAGCTCGCAATGAGTTCAGGAGTATCGAGTGCCAGATTATGGATTGGGCAGACGATACCGCTTACTCTCTCAATGATCTGGCGGATGGAATCCGCGCCAAGTTCATCCGTATTGAGAACCTTGAACGCTGGGCTTCCAACAACTCGCTGGATGCGGAGCAGAGCGCTCACGTGGAGTTCTTGCTGAACGCCATCCGGGAGCAACGAGTGGAAGCGCGACTGAATCGCATGATTGGAGCATGCATCCGGGCGACTTCTCTGAAGGCAAGGTCTTCCTTTTTGAGTGACTTAACGCATCGTCACGCGTTCGAGGTGGTGATTGATCCTGCTGTGCGCAAGCAGACGAAGCTGAACAAGCGCATCGCCTTTGAGTTGGTATTCCTGCACCCCGCGCTCCAGCAGTTGGATCACAAGGCAGATCGCATTTTGAAGGAACTCTTTGGCGCGCTGGTTGACCGCTACAGTGCCGCGAATGTCAGTGGATTGCATTTGCTGCCCGTGGAGGTTGAGCGGCAGATTGAAGCAGCATCTGACCCTGCTGCGGTTGCGCGAATCGTGTGCGATTATGTGGCCAACATGACGGACTCCTTCGCTTTTCGTACTTATCGGCGTCTGTTCGATGCTGATTTTGGCTCTATCACCGACCTCGTATGATTCTAATCGTCGGCTGTGGATACCTTGGTGAAACGCTTGCAGATGACCTGCATGGCCGTGGGCATCAAGTGCTGGGAGTGACTCACAGCGCTGAATCGGCAGGGCGGTTGAGCGAGACGAAGCCATGGCGTGCTATCGCTTGCGATATTTCGGATGGTGCAGCGGTGAGCAAACTGGGAAATGAACCCGTCAAGACGGTCATTCACTGCGCTTCTTCATCGCGAGGTGGTCCCGATGCTTATCGGCGTGTGTTTCTCGAAGGCTTAAACCATCTCCGCGAGACATTCCCCAGTGCGCATTTGCTTTTCACATCCTCTACATCGGTCTACACGCAGGTGGATGGCTCGCTGGTAGATGAAGACACCCCATGCCAGCCACAACGCGAGACGGGTCGTATCCTCCAGGAAGCAGAGCAGTTCGTACTGGCCCAAAATGGCACTGTGGCCAGACTCGCAGGCATTTATGGCCCAGAGCGTAGTGTGGTATTGAAAAATCTGCTGCTAAAAGAAGCCAAGATTGAAGGGAATGATGGCCAGGGACGCTTGCTCAACCAGATTCACCGAGATGACGCCGTTTCAGCTATCCGGCTGCTGGTGGAGGATCGCGTATCCGGCGTATTTAACGTCGTCGACAGCACCGCGCAGACGCAGCGTGAACTTTATACGCTGCTAGCTGCCAAGTTTAATGCTCCAATGCCGCCTGTGGCAGAGCCAAACCACGAGAGAAAGCGACCTTATACGCATAAGGCTGTGTCGAACAATAAGCTGCGTGCTCTTGGCTGGCGGCCTGAATATCCCGGATATATGGATGCTATTGATCGCGATCCATTGCTCGCATCGAGCATTCTCCAACAGTGCTTAGATGCATCGGGATCGATTCCCAGGGCACCAAACATCGTGGTCATTGGCCTCATGGGCTGTGGGAAGTCCACCGTTGGCAGGCTTGTGGCCCAGAAGATCGGATTCCAGGTCGTCGACACGGATCATTTGGTGTCTGACACTGCGCACCAGAGCATCCCAGCGATTTTTCAACGCGAGGGCGAGGTCGGCTTCCGCAAAAGGGAGACCGCGGCCCTGTTGAGTTTGTTAGGCAAGCGCGGTCACGTGATCGCAACTGGTGGTGGCATTGTCACGCAACCGCACAATCTACCCCTACTGAAGCATCTTGGTTATGTCGTGTGGTTGAACGCAGAACCCTCCACGCTAGCCAAAAGAACGTCGAGCAGCAATGACCGTCCGCTTTTGCAAAATGAAGATCCAGAAGCGAAACTCAGAGCGCTGCTGGATGTCCGCGGTCCCCTCTATCGGAAGCTTGCTGACTTGAGGATAAGGACGGACGATCTCTCGCCGCAAGAGACCGCCTACGGCATCGCGGAGTCCGCTAGGCTCCATTTTTGCACATGAAATCACCTCATGAGGTGAAGGCGGAACTGGTGCAGGCCGCGAAAAATCTCGGATTTGCCGATGTGCGGATCGCCGCTGCTCGGAAGGCGCGCCACAGCCAAGAGTTTGCCAATTGGATTATGGAGGGCCGAAACGGCGACATGGCATGGATGGCCCGTGATCCCGAGAGACGCTCTAACCCGGAACTGGTATTGCCGGGAGCCAAGTCCGTCATCATGCTGGCGGTGAACTACTATCAGGGTCCGGAGAGACCCCAGGCGAACTTCCGGGTGGCTCGCTATGCTTGGAACGATGACTACCACGATCTGATCACGCCTTGGCTACAAGCGTTGGATAAGCTTTTGCAGGGCTTCGGGGGCTTACAGCGGGTTTATGTAGACACGGGTCCGGTGCTGGAGCGGGATTTTGCGTCCGAGTCCGGGCTGGGGTGGGGCGGCAAGAGCACGATGCAGATTCACCGCAGTCTGGGGACGTGGTTCTTCCTTGCGAGCATCATCACCACACTAGATCTACCACCCGATGATTCCGCTCGGGACCACTGCGGAACCTGCACCCGATGCATTCAGGCTTGTCCCACTCAGGCGATTACGGCTCCCCGGAGCCTGGATGCTAGGCGTTGTGTTTCGTATCTCACGATTGAGCACAAAGGAGCCATTCCCGAAGAGTTTCGGGCAGCAATTGGTGATCGGCTCTATGGCTGTGATGATTGTCTAGACGCCTGTCCGTGGAATAAGTTTGCCCAGAAAGCCCGCGAAATGGCTTTTGAGGCTCGTCGGGCGGTTTTTGACACTCCGCTACGGGACTATTTGAGTTTAACGGAGGAACAGTTCCGCCAACTTTTCGCCAAAAGCCCCATCAAAAGGATCAAGCGCACTCGGTTTCTGCGGAATGTGTGTGTGGTGCTTGGGAATGTCGGTACGACGGATGACCTGCCAGCGCTCGAACAGACGGTCCACTCGGATGAGCCTCTTGTGGCCGAACACGCCGCCTGGGCCGTGGGACAGATTCTCAAGCGGCAAACTTCTCAAATATGAGAAACTTGCTCCAGAGAAAAAATGAACGAAGTTTCTAACAAGATTCGATTCCGGGCGTTTCAGCGTGCGGAGTCACAATCCATTCTCAACCCACACACCCATCAACAATGAAGTCAAAAAAAGCCATCTTGCTAGGTCTTGGCTGCATCGCACTTGGACTCAGTCCTGTTCGCGGTGAAGAAACAAGCCGCATTTGGACGGATAAACAAGGCCGTCAGGTCGAGGCTATGTTCCTCGGCATCGAAGGAGATAACATCTCTCTTCAAACGAACGACGGAAGAACATTCACGTTCGCACTGAGTAACCTTTCCGCAGACGATCAGGCGTTTGCGAAAACCGCCAAACCTGCTCCAGGTTATGTGGCAACCAACGCCACAATCGGAGCCGCTGCACAGGCGATTGACCGTTTGGTGACTAAGGGATTGGAAAAAGCACAGGCGAAGATCGTGGCGGACAATGCCAAGATCAAAGCGACTGGCGGCAATATGAAGGATCTTCGTGATCCTCCTACTCCCAACCCTCTGATGAGCGATGAGCAGTTCATCCGCCGCGTGTATTTGGATATCGTGGGACGCATTCCTAACTACGAGGAAGTAAAGACCTTCCTTGATGACAACAGCGGTGCGGTGAAGCGCGCCAAGTTGATCGACAAGTTGTTGGATGACCCTGGCTATGCCGCTCACCTGTATAACTACTTCGCTGACATGCTTCGTGTTCGTGAGGATCTGCAGACCGGCAACAACCTCCGCGGCACTCCTTATGTCAATTGGCTCAAGCACCAGTGCGAGACCAATGCCTCCTGGGATAACATGGTTTACGAGATGCTGACCGCTAAGGGCAAGATGTGGGACCCGCCCGTGGATGCAAAGGGCAATCCTATCCCTGGTAAAGTTCCAGGCGCTGCTGGCTATCTCCTGCGCGACATTGGCATGCCTCTGGACAACTTGGCGAACACTCTCGCGGTGTTCCTTGGTACGGATGTTGCCTGCGCCCAGTGCCATGACCACCCATTCGCAGACTGGACTCAGTACCAGTTCTATCAAATGGCCTCATTCTTTGGCGCAACGACCACGGACATGCGCACTCAGGCCCGCCGCTTGAAAACCGCTCAGAAAGAGCGTGAGCGTGATATGGCGCTGCGTGAGGAGATCGACAAGATGATCACGGCCGGTGGCGGTGATGCTGATCGCGAGCGCACTGGCATCAATCAGTTCATGGGAGCCAATCGCTTTGTCGTCTCGGATACCCAAGAGAACATGATGAAGCTTCCACACGACTACAAGTATAAGGATCACAAGCCTTATGATCCGGTCGAGCCGAAGTTCATCACTTGGTCTCAGTCGGACAAGAGCCTGCCTGCCTACAAGCAGAAGCTTTCCAAAGAAGAAGGCCTCCGCAACGCCTTCGCCAAGTGGGTGGTTGATCCGTCGAACCCACGTTTTGCGATGGCTATCGCCAACCGCATGTGGAAGCGCGCATTCGGAGTTGCCATTGCTGAGCCTGTCACCAACATCGATGACCCAGCCAAGGCTTCCAACCCAGAGTTGCTCATGCATCTGGCGAGTGAAATGAAGCGAGTGAAGTTCAACCTGAAAGACTTCATGCGTATCGTCTACAACACTCGTTCTTATCAGCGTGAAGCAACTACCGGTGAAGTGCACATGGGCGAGCACTACTACTTCCAAGGCCCGCTTCTTCGTCGCATGAGCGCCGAGCAAGCTTGGGACTCCTACATGACCCTTACCTTGGGCAGCCCAGATAACTTCACCAAGACGAAGGCCCAGGAAGATCTCTACAGCAAGTCCATCGACCTCGACCTTCAGAATCCGAAGCTGGACGCCAAGACCGTGCTCATGAAGTACGCGGCTTTCCGCAAGATGGGCGAGAAGATGAGAGACATGGCAGGAATGTCGATGGAGATGATGAACCAGGACATGAAGTCAGACACCATGATGGCTGATTCTAGCCAGGTGGGTGCAGGAATGCGC
The DNA here is from genome assembly GCA_016795485.1 of Verrucomicrobiaceae bacterium. Lineage (GTDB taxonomy): Bacteria > Verrucomicrobiota > Verrucomicrobiia > Verrucomicrobiales > Verrucomicrobiaceae > JAEUHM01. The sequence continues at coordinate 42,409 of JAEUHM010000012.1, forward strand.
CGTGCCTCGGAGCTTGAGCAGCCTGTGCGTGGAGGTCACTTCCTTGCCGACTTCGGCCAAAGCCAGCGCCTGTTGATTGACGGTGCAGGCTACGGCGGTTCGGTACCACAGGTTCTCAGCCTCATGAACGGAGACGCACAGAGCATGCTCACCTCCTCTAACTCTTTGATCTTCACGAACATGCAGAAGCTTGCGACTGACGATGAGAAGATCCAGTCCGTGTTCCTCAGCGTCATGAGCCGTAAGGCAAGTGACAAAGAAATGGAACTGGCCAAGAAGACCGTTGCTGGTGGCTCAGAAGGCTACAGCAACCTCGTGTGGGCGCTCATCAACACCCGCGAGTTCATCTTTGTCCAATAAACCAGTCTCTAATCAAGTAAGTCTACAATCGTTAACCCAACATAACTCTCACTCACTATGAAATCCGAACTAAATCGCCTAGATGCGGCCACGCGCCGTGAGTTTGTGCTCCGTACCGCCAAGGCGGCACTGGGCGTGTCCGTCCTTCCAGTCGCCTCCCAGATGGCTCGCGCCGAAGGAGTAGGCGGCGGCAAGGCTAAGCATGTGATCTACCTTTATATGTCGGGTGGCATGACCCACATCGACACCTTTGACCCGAAGACGGGAGCAACCAAGGGTGCCAAGGATCCGATCAAGACCAAAGCTGAGGACATGATGCTCGGCGGCTACATGACCGAGATGGCCAAGGTCGCAGATAAGTTCGCTATTGTGCGCTCCATGAGCTCCAAGACGGGCGTTCATGAGGCTGGCAACTACCTCATGCACACGGGTTACGATCCACGTGGCACCATCGTCCACCCTTCCATGGGTGCGTGGGCATCCCACTTCCTGGGCCGTGCTACCAAGACCCTTCCTGATAGCGTGACTATCGGTGGTCCTAGCACTCATCCTGGTGCTGGTTTCTTCCCTCCTGCTCTTAGCCCGATTCCGATCAGCAACGCTCAGACAGGCTTGCAGAACATTCGTCCAACCACCGCTGAGACTACATTCCAGCAGCGTATCTCGCTGATGAATGAGTTCGACGCTGGTTTCCGCAACAAGTACACCGCCAACGCGAATGTGAAGGCTTACTCTGAGTTCTACGATGAGACCCTCAGCCTCATGAAGAGCGAAGACCTCAAAGCTTTCCAGATCTCTCAGGAAGACGCTGCTACTCGTGAGAAATATGGCAACGGTGGCTTCGGCCAAGGCTGCTTGCTTGCTCGTCGTCTGGTGGAACACGGAGTCCGCTTCATTGAAGTCCAGACAGGCGGCTGGGACATGCATAATGACGTTGACCAGAACATGACCACCACTGGTGGCGGTATGGACAAGGCATTTGCTGCTCTCATCAGCGACCTCGCTGAGCGCGGCTTGCTCGAATCCACCCTCGTTGTTCTCGGTTCTGAGTTCGGACGTACTCCTGACATCAATGAAAATGATGGTCGTGACCACTACCCAGTGGCTTACTCCACCGTGTTCGCTGGTGGCGGTATCAAGGGTGGTTTCGTTTATGGTTCTACCGATGCTGAAGGACGTCACGTCGTTGACAAGCAAGCAACGGTTCAAGACTTCGTGAGCACCATCGGCTACGCCATGGGCCTTCCAGTGGACGAAGTGGTTATGTCCCCGTCCAACCGTCCGTTTACGGTCGGAGACAAGGGCAACCCCATCACCGACTTGTTCGCCTAACCCAAAGCCTGATTCGCTTTATCGCGATCTCCACACCCGGTTCCGAGAGGGACCGGGTGTTTTATTTGAGCATCACGGATTTCCCGACTACATAGAGCGGCATGCTCGATATCCAAATCATCAGAAAGAACCCAGAGGAGGTCAAAACCCGCCTGAACCAACGCGGTGGCGATTATGGCCCTACGATCGATCAGATTATCGCCATCGACAGCGAACGTCGTTCTGCAGAGACCGAGAGGCAGCAACTGCAATCTGAGCGCAACCGCGTGAGCAAAGAGATCGGCATGGCGAAGAAGCGTGGTGAGGACACCAGCGAGATTGAGGCAGCCATGCGCGCCATTGGCGCGCGGATTGATGAGATTGGTGTCAACGCAGATGCATCTGAGTCACAGCAGCGTGATCTCATGCTCACGTTGCCCAATTTACCCCACGAAGCGTGCCCCGTGGGTGCGAGCAGCGATGACAACCCAGTCATTCGCAGTTGGGGAGAAAGGCCTGCGTATGACTTTCAAGTGAAGGACCACATCGCCCTCACGACTTCTCTTGGAATCGTGGATTTTGAGGCAGGCACCAAGATCTCCGGCAGTGCTTTTGTCGTCTATAAAGGGGCGGGGGCACGCTTGGAGCGCGCATTGATCAATTTTCTCCTGGATCTGCACACCACTGAGCACGGCTATCATGAAGTGGCCGTTCCTCACTTGGTGAAGCCAGAGTGTCTAGTCGGCACCGGGCAATTGCCGAAGTTTGAGGACCAGCAGTACAAGTGTGAGCGTGACAATCTTTACCTGATCCCAACGGCAGAGGTGCCCGTGACCAATTTGCATCGGGAAGAGATCCTTGCCGCTGATGCGCTCCCTGTGAAGTACGCTGGCTACACGCCTTGCTTTAGGTCTGAGGCAGGTGCAGCTGGTGTTGGCACGCGTGGGCTGATCCGGATGCATCAGTTCGACAAAGTGGAACTGGTCAAGATCACCACCCCTGAGACAAGCATGGATGAATTGGAAAGTCTCACGGCCAATGCAGAGAAGGTTCTCAAACTGCTAGGCCTCCACTATCGTGTAATTGAACTTTGCACGGGCGATATAGGGTTTGGGAGCTGCAAGACGTACGATATTGAAGTCTGGGCACCCGGTCAGAATGCGTATTTGGAGGTTTCCAGTTGCTCCAATTTTGGTGAGTTCCAAGCCAGACGTATGAACTTGCGATACAAAGACGAGAACGCGAAGAATCGCACCCCGCATACGCTAAATGGATCCGGTACCGCTCTCGCGAGACTGTTCGTTGCCCTCATCGAGACCTATCAGCAGGCTGACGGCAGCATTCAACTTCCGGCGGCGCTCGGCCCGTATCTTACCAATCGGTCTATTCGATAGTCGCGCATTGGCTTGAGCTACGAAAAGGCGGCGTGCTCGTGAATAACGGCTTCTGCGGCTAGCTAGAACGCTGGTTGCAGGATTGGCAGCCAAGGTTTACCTCCTCTCGGGATGAAGGTTCTCGTATTGCTCTCTGGCGGCATGGATTCTGTGACGGCACTGCATGTAGCAGCGCGGGAGCATGAGGTATTGGGCGGTGTGAGCTTTGATTATGGCTCCAAACACAATGCGCGGGAGATTCCGCTGGCCGCTTGGCATTGCCTACAGCTTGGAGTCGCTCATGAGGTGATTCGGCTTCCTTTTGTTGACGAGTTGTTTGCATCGGACCTGTTGCAGAGTGGTGGGGAGGTGCCGGACGGGCATTATGCCGAGGAGAACATGAAGAAAACCGTTGTACCTTTTCGGAATGGCATCATGCTAGCGATTGCATGTGGGTTGGCAGAGTCCCGAGGGGCGGATGGGCTCGTCATTGCAGCTCATGCTGGAGACCATGCGATCTACCCGGACTGCCGAGAGCCCTTCATGCAGGCGATGGCTTCCGCCATGGCTGAAGGAACCTATGCGCGGGTGGAACTTCTGCGCCCGTTCATCGGATTGGACAAAACTGCGATAGCGAGAGCAGGGGGTGAGTTGGGTATCGACTACGGGAAGACATGGTCGTGCTACAAGGGTAGGGAACTGCACTGCGGCACCTGTGGGACCTGTGTCGAACGCCGGGAGGCATTCCTGCAAGCCCGTCTGGCGGATCCAACGGCCTACGAGCAAGAGCCGCCTCTGCCTGAGGCACCTGTTTTGGCATGAGATGCCCAAAAACAAAGAACCCTGGCGGATGAGGCCAGGGTTCTCGCAAAATTGAAGTCTAAACCTTGAATCAGGCTACACGACGGCGGCGCATTGCCAGTCCAAGAACACCACCGAGCAGAAGAACTGCACGGCTGGGCTCGGGTACGCCTTGCAGCGTGAGATTTGCTGAGCGGATAGGATCGGCTCCAAGGAATGGAGTGCTGTAGTCTTCGGTTGCACCATCGGAGGGGATTGTCCAAGAAGCATGAGTAAAGAAGCCATACTTGTCGCCCATGTTGGTCCCAGACTCAAACCAGACGAGCGCAAACTTGTCGCCGGTTGAGATACCACCGGACAGCGCAAGACTGCTGATGTCGTCAGCGATGCCACCGAATCCTCCTGGCGTTGTGAAGTCACCCTCCAGCAGACTGCTGGTATCCGTGGTTAATCCCCCGGGGATGAAGTAATCGTCAGTGAGGGCACCTCCTGAGTCTTTCATGAAGCCCGCTACTTGAGCTCCAGCAGCGTACTCGTAATAGGAACCGGCGGCAGAAGGGCCAGCACCGGCAAAGTCACTGTCACTCGTAGATACGATAATACCCCAGCGCATGCCGTTGATACCTGCCACGCCTGCTGAGTTAGATAAATTGGAAACCACCCCGTTGAAGAATGCTCCATTGAAGGAAATGGTGACTGTGGCCGAGGCACTGGTGGCACCGAGTAGAGCGATGGCGAGGATTAGCTGCTTTGCGAGTTTCATAAGGTGAGAACGTTATGTTGGAGACTAATTACTGAAGGTAGGATTGCAAGTCGCTCCAGACCACGGATGTTGGGTTGGCCCCGGTCTGGTTCTTCCGGAAGACGTACGAAGTGCCAGGCTGCAATTGATAAGTGGTCGTAACTACCGTAACGCCCTGAAGCCAATTGGTGCCGTTCCAGATCAGCGTGGTCGATGCAGACTTGTTTTTGCCCGTTGCAGCATTGTTGAAAGCGAGAAGGCGGTCGCCGGCTACAAGTGCGGCTGGAGGAAAGACATTGCCGATCACTTCAGGAACCGGGCTGTTGTAGAATATCCGCTGATCTTGGGTGGTGTTTGCGGCCAGGGTGTAGAACCGCGAGCGAACTCCCGTCATTGGAACTGCTCCGGTGATCGAGATGGTCTGTTGAGTTGTCGTGGAGTTGTTACGAAGTGTGAATCCCTCACCCGGATTGAACGTGAGGTCATTCACGTTAGTTACGCCCTGCAACCAGTTAGTTCCATTGAACGTGTAAGTTGACGAGGTCGCCAAATTGGTTCCAGCCACATTGGTTGGATACCGAAGAATCTGAGTTCCAGCCAAAACGCCGGTTACCAACGTAGATGGTGTCCAGTAGGGGGAGATGCTCACTGCGGATCCGGTGTTGTCGACCGCGTTGGTGAGGATACCGGCCAGACTTTCACCTGCCGGGATCGTGACGGTTACCGAGTTGGCAGTGTTGGACTCAACTTTCAGGATCATGCCCTCTTTGGTATCGGAATCGACCCGCAGGAAGTAGGTTTTGGGCTGGGTGCCTGATGCGTAAACAAATTGGTTCACCGTGAAGTTAGGCGTGCCAGCAAGGGTGATGACGTTGCTTGAAATGCTTTCTACAACACCCACGAACTCATCTGCACGACTTAACGGGGCGCCGATAGCTGCATCAGAGTTGGCAGGTATCGTAACACTAACGAACCCAACGGGAGGTGTGTAGACGGGTTGTGCCTGAATCATTGCTGGCAGAGCAACGACTGCTGTCAGGAGGAGAGTGCCGATATTTGTCTTCATGGTGGAATGACGGGTGGAATAAAAATTGGGCCGTTCAGTAGTTTTAACCCGAAACGCCTCAAAACGTAACACAAAAAATAAACAAAAATGTAAAGGAATGGTGAAATTGCCGCTCGGAGCGTAAGGGAAAATGCCTCATAGAGCTACAAGATCGGTTTTGACAATCCGGGCCGAAAATTGATATGATCCCAAGGATAAGGCCAAAAAAATGGGCAGTTCAGCTCATCATTTTGTCACAAGCTTTCACTGACTTCTCTCCCCTTCTGCTTATGACTTCAAAACTCAAGATGCTTGTCCGCAAGCAACTTATCGCCTGCTTTGGCATGGCTCTCGCTTGCATGGTGCCAACGGCATCAGCGACTACTGACTCCTATTCAACTGGCCCTGGCGAGGGTGCAGCGGATGGGCTGGATGACGTGTGGCAAGCCCTCTTCAATTGTTGGGGCCTTGCACCCTCAGGTGACCTCGATGGCGATGGTTGCACCAACTTGGTAGAGTCCGTAGCTGGCACTGACCCGCGCAATCCCAATGACTGTATTTCAGTTGGGAATGTTTCTCTGGCAGGCAATACGATTACCTTCAAATTTGATGCTGAGGCAGGTAAAAAGTATCGGGTGATGAGCGACGATGCTCCCGACGGTGATTTCACGACGCTTGTGCCACTGACTCTACCTGCACCTGGAAATGAATATGTGCCCGCAGCTGACAACCCGAATGAGTCCGTATCGGTCGTGAAAGATGCAGGGACCCGGAAGTTTTACAAACTGGAGGTCTCAGATGTAGACACCGATGGTGATGGGGTCTCCAACTGGGCAGAAATCAGCCTGGGACTCAACCCAAGCGATGACGACAGCGATAACGACGGCATCTTGGACGGTGCTGAAGTCGAGGCGGATGTGTCGGTGGAGGATACGGTGTCGGTGACGAGCGCAGAGACGCTCGCTTCGGAAGATGGGCCCACGAGTGGACGGTTCACCGTAAGCCGTACGCGGACCTTGTTTCCCATTAGCGTAACTTTTGGATTGAGTGGAACAGCAGCAGACCCCGCAGACTACACCGCATCACCATCTCCAGCATCCACTCTGAACTTCGTGGTTGGTGAGACCGAGAAGCAGATTTATGTTAACCCGATTCAAGATGCTAGCGTTGAGGGCACTGAGTCAGTGACGGCTACCCTGACCTCTGCCGTAAACACCACCACGACGGGAGACTTCGAGGACCCAGACATAGCAGTGGCGTCCGCCACGGTGATTATCTCAAACAACACCACAGCTTCAGGTACAGGGTTGACCGCACGTTACTACGACCACTCAAGCAGCACCTATGCTCATGCGGCTAACTTTGGTGATACGGCCAGCTACAACTTCACCCGTGGCTCTCCGACCACTCAAGGCACCATCGTGGTGACGCCCACCTCGGGAGTGCTGGCTACTCTGCTGGCGGCGCTCACACCTGGCAGCAGTCAGGTGAAGCTTACCTTCACGAGCGGCAACCTGAATAATGCTCTCTACAATCACTTGATGTATCCTGTGACAGCTAAGACGGCTAGCAACTTCACGGTTAGCATTACCGCGGCGGCAGCACTGCCCACCAGCGGTACAGGCAACTCCAACTTTAGCATTCAGCCGATTCACCCTGCAGTGATTGAGCGCACGGAGAACATCAACTTTGACTACGTTTACGGAACACCGAATGCGGTTAGCATTGCAGCCGCCGCAGGAACAACGGCCACCAACGTCCCAGACAACTACTCCACCACCTACGAGGCCTATTTGGCGCCCGCAACATCAGGCTCCTATCGCTTCCAACTTGATGCAGATGACAAAGCGCGTCTGTTTATCGACTTGGATCTAAGCGGCACCTTCGATCCAGGTGAGCAAGTCTTGGAACACGGCTGGGACACCAGCGCTACAGGAAGTCCAGAAGACGGAGTGGCTGATAACGAGGTGATCGGGACCTTCAAGGTCAGCAGTTCTTACTCGCTTTCCATTCCAGGTAGCCCGGCCCAGCGTTATAAGATGCGCATTGAGCATGTGGAAACGGTTGATAGCGCCCGCTGCCGTCTCCAGTGGAGTCTCAATGGCGGCACGTTTGCGAACATCCCTCAAGCCGAGCAGTTCACGCATACGCAGGCGATGACTGCCAACTACAACTACACCCGCAACACTACCACCACAGGCACAGCGACTATCACCCTGACCGCACACGGTTTGTCTGTGGGAAATACTGCAACTTTGGCCTTCTCCAGCGGAAACCTTTTCACGCCTAACATCTCCGATCTCAACGGTTACAGCGGCAACTACACCGTGGCGACTGTTCCCACGGCTGACACGTTCACTGTGGCCATAACTGGCACCAACCTACCCAACTCAGGCACAGGGGCGGGCTTCCTGGAAAATCGCTCCAACAGCGGCACGACCGGGGTCTTTAACAAAATCTACACGAACACGACGTTCAGCAACACACCGGGCCGTATCGGAGTCGATGCCGCTGTGACCACTGGTAACAACGGCATTTGGGGCTATGGCACCCCAGATGTGGCCTTGATCAACACGGAGTCATTCTCCGTGCGCTGGAGCGGTCAGGTTCAGCCTCAGTTTTCGGAGGAATACACCTTTGTCGTTCATGTGGAGGATAACGCGATCTTCCGCTTCAATGGACAAGTGCAGGAACTGAAGGCGCACACTAGCGCGGACCAAGCTGGAGCCACCTACGTCTATGACCCTGTCACTGGCAATACGGTTGTGACTTTCTCCGGTATGGTCATCAAGGCCGATAACTTCGTGGTCGGTGAGACGGTGCGCGTCAATCCTACCTCTGGGAACCTCAACTACGGCGCGGGTGCCACCTATGTTTACACACCTAGCACAGGTGACATGGTGGTGGACTACACAGGTGTGGCCGCACTTGCTTCGGGTGGTTTTGTGGTGGGAGAAGAAGTCTTCCTGGACCCTACAAGCAATAAACTCACTAGCCTGGGCTCACTTCCATACATCATCACAGCCGTTTCAGGCAGCACCTTCACAGTCAATGTGGGAGCCAATCTCTTCCCCACCAGCACCGCCCTAGACAACGGGACGATAAGCTTCTCTGATACGAAAAACCTCGTCATCAGCGCGGTCACTTCTACCAGTTTCACTGTCAATCATGGAATAGGAAAGCACGTCGCCAGCAGTGGCAACGTCAGCATTGAAATCATTAACAAGCCCATGCGTGATTGGCTCGGCACGACAAGCGCTTATGGAAACGAGCGCTACGTCCGCATTCCAGTCGTTGGCGGGACCCGCTACGACATTGAGTTGGAGTATTTTGAAGCCACTGGCTATGCACGCAGTCAATTGTTCTGGTACAGCGCTAGTCAGCCCCGACAGGTCATTCCTTCTGAGCGCCTCTACCCGTCAACAGGACCCCTGGCACCATCCACACATACCAACAGCATCTTGGCCTCCGCTCTGGCGGGTGGTCCGTTCAGTTACACCATCGCTGGTAGCAATGGGGCGTCGATCAGCGTCACCGGCCTGCCAGCCTGGCTATCCTACAGCAACGGCGTCATCAGCGGCACGCCGCCATCGGGTTCTGCTGGCAGTTATCAGATTGTCATCACCCTCACCAACGGGAATGGCACCTCTACTTCTGTGCTGAACTTGGAAGTGCAGGAAGCAGAGGGAACGGTGGACCGTGAAGTCTGGACGGGAGTGGCGGGCACCAGCATTTCCAGTATTCCAACGGGCACCAATCCCAATCTCACCACCGCACTCACCAGCTTGGCCTTGCCCGCCAGCAGTGGAGACGATTACGGAACCCGTGTGCGCGGCTACATTACGGCACCCACCACTGGGAACTACTACTTCTGGCTCAACAGCGCCGATACTGCTGAGTTTTGGCTTTCCAACGATGCTGAACCCGTCAATGCCTTCAAGCGCGCCTCCATCACCAACGGCACCGCCAAGTCTCCATGGATGGCACTGGAGCAAGGTCAGCGTTACTACTTTGAGTTGCTCCACAAAGCGGGAACGGGCACTGCGGACGGTGCTTCGGTGAGTTGGTCCAAGCCTGATGAGCCCACGACCGCCCCGAGTGAGATCGTTCCTGGCTACGTGTTGGACTCCTACGCACCGCCAGCCCCCGGAACAACTCCAGGAACACTCTACGTGGCCACGATGCTCGCCCAAGCAGGCGCGATCACCAACGGCGTGGGCACTGCCACTCTCCGAGTCAACGACACCGAGACCATCGCCTATGTGAGCTTTGACGAAGCCGGATTTGAGACGCCTCCTTACCGAGGCATGACCGGTGAGAAGACCGAGTGGCACGTCCACGCCGATCCTTTCCTCACCCACTCCAGCATGATCATTTACGATGGCGATGAACCCGTCACCGATGGCGATGGTTTGATCACCAATCCCGCCGACCCCAACTACGGCAGCCACAAGTGGACTATCACCGGAGTGGGCACACTCACTACAGATGACATCAGAGAGCTAATCAAGCAGGGCAAGGCCTACATCAATCTTCACACGGCGGCTTATCCCAACGGTGAGATTCGTGGCAACTACACTCTGGCTAACGGCTCCCGCACCTTCAGCGCACCGCCCGCAGCACCGTCTTGGACAGATGACAGCACCGACAATGCCGCTGTATCGCGCTTCCTCACCCAGGCTAGCTTTGGCGCTAGCGCGGATGACATCAAGGCCCTCAAAGCCATCGTGCCCACAGGCGGTAAGACTCGCTATGAGATGTGGATCGAAGATCAGTTCTCAAAGGCACCCAGCCAGGCTCTGCCTGAGGTGCTGGCAAAGGAACAATCCGACGCCAATGGCGGCGGACAGTTCACTGAGGACCTGTTCTTCAATGCTTGGTGGCGTAACAGCAACACGGGCAGTGACCAGTTGCGCCAACGGATCGCTTTTGCCCTCAGCGAGATCGTCGTGGTATCCGCACAGGGCCCCCTGGACAATCGCGCAGAGGCTCTCTCTTACTATTACGACAAGCTCAATGCTGATGCCTTCGGCAACTTCCGCACCATTCTCGAAGATGTGACTCTAACACCCGCCATGGGTCGCTATCTCGACATGCGGAACAACGACAAGCCCGACCTAACCGTGGGTCGCATTCCAAATGAAAACTACGCTCGCGAGATCAAGCAACTCTTCTCCATTGGTCTCTATCGCATGTGGCCAGATGGAACGCTGATGCTGACATCCACGGATCGTCCCATTGATACTTACACCCAGAGAGAGATCGTTGGATTTGCCCATGTCTTCACTGGCTGGACAGACGGCTATGATGGTGCCTACCGCACCGCCATCAGCGCTCCTACCAACTGGATGCGCCAGATGCGTGAAGTCCCCGCTCGTCACTTCACCGGACCCAAGCGCGTGCTTAACAACGAAGTGCTTCCGGGTCTAGATACTCTTGGCGGGCAGCCTCTGGATCCTTATGCCACGCACAATAGCACCCACTTCGGGCAGGCTGCCTATCAGAACCTGCCAAGTCAGGAACTGGATGCCAGCCACAACCAGTTGTTTGACCATCCCAACACCGGACCCTTTATCTGCCGTCAGTTGATCCAGCGCCTTGTCACCAGCCATCCTTCTCGTGATTATCTCTATCGCGTCGTGCAAGCCTTCAACAACGACGGAACAGGTGTTCGTGGCAACATGCAGGCCGTTATCAAAGCCATCCTCCTCGACTACGAGGCTCGTAGCACCACAGAGCGCGACAAGCCTGCGTTTGGTAAGCAACGTGAGGCCGTTCTACGTGTAGCAGCAGCGGGACGAGCCTTCAGACTTCCTGGCACCACTGGTACTTGGGTGCAGCCCTCGACAACGCAGCCTACGGCAGGCGCACACGTCATTGAGGTCAATACTGGCACCATGAACCCCAAACTCGTCGGTGGACGCAGCGTTCACATCGACTTCGTAGGACCTGCCTGGACCGTTGGTGACACCACTCCTACCGATGGCATCTACACTGTCCTCTCCACGCCAGCACCCACGACCACTAATCCCTTCAAGTTCTACATCAATGGCACTGGATGGGGGGGCATCAGCACCACCAACGGCACTTCCACCGAAGGCATAGCCGGCACCTACTCAGCAGCAGCCGGTGCCACGACGGCCACCATCACTTGGTCCGGTCATTGGTTGCCCGCTGGCGGTAGTATCTACTTGGACTTTTCAGTGCCCACGGGAACCGCCATACCCGATGGCGTTTATACGGCACTGACCTCAGACAGTACCAACGCCACAGCTGGAACCACCTTCACCATCACCGTGCCAAGCGATGCTGCTGCACGCTCCGGTAGAGTCCGTTTCACCGCGTTCCGAGGTTCCTACACCGTCAGCAACTCGGGTTTACCTGCTCCCAATGAGCGGCGCATCACGTTCGACACCACCGACCGCATGACCAGTCGAATCTGTGATCACCATCTCGTGGTCGGAAACCAAGTCTTCCAGAACTTCACCGCAGGCAACCCAATGCCGCTGGACAGCACGTTCACAGTCGAAAGCGTGCCTGACGCCAACACATTCACTGTGCTTACCGATGCCGCCACAGCCGTCCCAGGCGGCGGGAACAACGACGCTGACAACGGCATGTGGATGTTCCCTCTCGTGGTTCAGCCTACCTCTCGTTCTGGCAGCATGAGCGGCCAGCCCAGCACCTTTGCCATGGGCAATACCGATACCGACATGGACCAGACACCGCTCAATGCCGATACTGTGTTCAACTACTTCCTCCCTGACTACAAGTTCCCCGGCACACTCGCCTCACAGGGCATCACCACCCCTGAGTTCCAGCTCACGGCGGAAACCACCTCCGTGCGTCAGGCCAACTTCATCTACAACGGCCTGCTCAACCCCGGTGACACCAACGGCATCAGCAGCTTTAAGTCAGGCGGACACGCGCTCGTCCTCGACTTCAGCCCTTGGTATGTGAACGCCAACGCCAACGTCAATACACCCGGAGAAGTCTTCGGTGCCGGTCCACAAACCGGTCAGGCATGGACCAGCAATGCCAACCTGCCCACCCTCATCAATCATCTTAACACCCTCCTGTGTTCTGGCCAGATGAGCGCCTCCGCCCGCAGTCTGATAGAGACCTTCCTGCTGTATGAGCGCACCATCAGCGCTATCCCCGTCAGTAGCCCCTGCGCCATCACCACCTCCACACCTCATGGGCTTGCCACTGGCAACTCCGTCACCATCTCTGGCGTCACGGGAGGCACCTTCAGCGCTACCGTGAACAACACCTTCACCGTCACCGTCACCGGGGCCAATACCTTCACCGTACCGGTCAATTGCACCAGCACCAGCGGCTTGAGCCTCACCAATGCCCGCGTGTCCTACGTCCCCTACACCAACGCCGCGCCCACGGACACCAACAAGCGTGATCGCCTCCGCGCCATTATCCATCTAATCCTCACCAGCCCGGACTTCACCATTCAGCGTTAATCCAAGCCTACTCTCCAGCGCACCATGAACGCACCCAACATCATCACCCGCCGCAGCTTCCTCACACGCACCGCTTTGTTAGCTGGGGCAGGAGCCGGAGCCAGTACCATCCGGGACATGCAACTCATGAACTCCCTCATGGCTGCACAGACCCCTACTGACTACAAAGCCCTCGTCTGCGTCTTCATGGGCGGCGGAAATGACGCCAACAACTGGATCGTCCCCACCGACAACACCACCCATGCCGAGTACTCCGCCATCCGTGGCAACCTCACCCTGCCCGTGGGTTCCCTCCTACCCCTTAGAACCGGCCCACTCCCCACTGACCCCCTCCACACCCACGGCGGGCGCACCTATGGCTTCCACCCCTCAGGTGCCAATCTCCAGACCCTCTTTGGAGAAAAGAAACTCGCCATCGTACAGAACGTAGGCACGCTCAACCGCCCCACCACCCGCGCTCAGTATCTCTCCGGCCTTGCTGCCTACCGTCCGCCGCAACTCTTCTCCCACAGTGACCAGGTCACTCAGTGGCAGACCTCCATACCCGACGTGCCACCCACCACCGGCTGGTATGGCCGCATGGCAGACATTTATAACGCCGCAGCCAACCCCTCCGGCAACATCTCCATGTCCGTCTCCCTCAATGGAGCCAACACCCTCCAGGTAGGCAACCTCATCTCCCAGTACCACGTCTCCACCGCAGGCGCCGTCACCCTTGCAGGCAACCACATGACCGGCAGCGGAGCACGCGTCCAGGCCATGCGCGACATCATGGCCCTCACCCACCCCAATCTCCAGCGCCAGGCATACGCCAGCGTCCTGGACAACGCCATCTTCACCGGCGACCTCCTCAACTCCAACATCCAGGCCACTGCGGAAGCCGCCCAAGGCGGCACCTGGGTCTGGAACACCGCCTTCCCCACCTCCAGCCTCGGCAATCAGATGAAAATGATCGCCCGGCTCATTCAGGCATCCGGCCCAGCGGGGTTTAACATGAAGCGCCAGACCTTCTTCTGCTCCACCGGCGGCTTCGATACCCACACCGCCCAAGTCCGCCGCCCCAACGGCACCGACGACCCCACCGCCACCGACAGCACCCACTACACACTCCTCGCAGACATCGCCAACTGCATGTTCGCCTTCCAGCGCGCCATGGAGCAGATCGGCTTCCAGGACAAAGTCACCCAGTTCACTGCCAGCGACTTCTCCCGCACCTTCCCCACCAACAGCCAGGGTTCAGACCACGGCTGGGGTTCCCACCACATCGTGGTCGGTGGCAGAGTAAACGGTGGCAATATGTTCGGCCATCTACCCACCTTTGCCATCAATGGCCCCGACGATACCGGCACAGGCCGTTGGATACCTACCCTCTCCGTCGATCAACACGCAGCCACCATCGCCAAGTGGTATGGCCTCGACTCAACCGAGATCGGAGCCATCCTGCCCAACATCAGCCGATTCCCCAGCAACGACCTCGGCTTCATGAAGCCGGCATAAATGCCGACTCGAGGCCTCAGTCACAGCGCCTTGGCACATGGGAGCTCTCCCTGAGGAGGAGGGGGATCGCGGCGTTGTGGTCTGGAGAGCGCAGGCGATACCGAGCGGTTCATTCTTGTCATCGACTCCACCACATACAAGAGGAAGGGGTGGGGGTCATCTCCACGCCAAGAGCCTCCCGGAGCTATTTTTGATCGTAAAGACCTCTTAAATGGTCTATAACGACTCTAACTCCTGAAATGACAAACCGCGCTATACTTTGCCATGTGCTGCTCTGTGCCTTGATGATGGCAGGTGGTTCTGCGGGGGTCGCTCAGCAGCCGTTTGGCATGACCTCGCGGCCGAAGGTGGGGGATTACATGGACGGTTACCTGCTGGCACCTCCTGGATCGACGCCACCAGAGCCGCTGGTCCCGGTGAATGCGTTCCCGAATCTCACTTTCCAAAACCCCATGGGTATGGTGCAGATGCCTGGAACAAATCTGCTGGTGGTCTGGGAACGTGAGGGCACGGTCCGCGCATTCCCAAAGGACCCTGCAGCATCTACCACCACGCTTCTGCTCAACATCAGCAGCCGCTGCCAAGGCTGGGATGACTGCGGCATCGTGGCGCTGGCGTATCACCCGCAGTTCAGTTTGGGCAATGCGACTCATCGCCACGTTTACTTGTGGTACACGTGGAATCCACCGGGCACCATCAAGGGAAGTGCGGCGGCAAGGCCTGCGGGTTATCCGTATGTGGTTTGTTGGAATCGACTGTCTCGGTTCGATGTGACGGAGAGCGGCGTCATTCTTCCTGAGACGGAGTTGGTAATGATTCACCAAAAATGCAAGACGGTGTGGCACAAAGGAGGCGGGATGTTCTTCCATCCAACAAATGGCTTCCTCTATCTCACGGTGGGCGAGGACTTTGACCAGACGGTGAATGCTCAGCGGGTGGATCGCGGTCTGTTTGGCGGCGTGCTCAGGATTGACGTGGACATGATCGGCGGAACGACCTCTCATCCGATCCCCCGACAGCCACTGCCCGGTCCCGATGACGACACGGGGAGCTACTCTGCCAACTACTACATACCGAACGACAATCCGCTCGTGGGCCAACCGAACACGCTGGAGGAGTTTTATGTGATCGGGCTCAGGAGTCCAGACGAGATGACTTACGACTCGGTTTCTGGCCGCATCTTCATCAGTGACGTGGGCGACTACGGGCCGACGGCGAGGGAGGAGATCAACGTGATCGAACCAGGGGAAGTGACCGCCGGTATGCCGCTCAATTTCCAGTGGCACAAAGTGCAAGGCTTCCCCACGGCACCGCTAACAGGCCTCTACTCACCCAGTCTGAGCAAGAACCCGAAGCTAGCGTATGCTCATGCGGAGAATGGTAATGTAGCCGCAGTGATGGGCGGCTTTGTTTATCGCGGAGCAGCTCTGGCTGCGACTTTGGGCGGGAAGTATGTGTTTGCGGACAACATGTCCGGCAAAGTGTGGACGCTTGATGAATCCACCAACCCAGCAGGCAAAAACTTGATCGCGATGCTGCCAAACGGTCCTGGGGTGAATCGAGGACAGAACTATTTGGGTATTTCATCGTTCGCGCTGGATGCTGCGGGTGAACTTTACCTCTGCCGATTGAGCAATGAAGGCGGAGGCATCTTCAAACTGGCACCTAACACAGGGGTGGGTTTCCAACTTCAAAACACGCTGTCCAAGACCAAGCTCTTCAGCAACATGCTCAATCGCACTCCGAGCACCAAGCTGATCCCTTACACGCTGAACCATCCATTCTGGTCAGACGGAGCGCTGAAGTGTCGCTGGATGGCCATCCCTCACGGCGGGACGGAGTGGACAAAGAAGATCGGCTTCTCGGAGACGGGTGAGTGGACTTTTCCGGAGGGCAGTGTGTTGGTGAAGCACTTTGACCTCCGGTTGAGCGATGTAGCGACTTCGCCCGTGAGAAGACTGGAGACACGCGTCATTGCCAAGACTGCCTCTGGAATCGTAGCAGGCACCTACAAATGGCAAGCCGACCGTCTGAACGCCAAACTAGTGACCGATACGACCTTCGAGGACATCAAGATCACGATTCGCGGTGTGGGAACGCCCGCTGGATACAACTTGGGCGGTACGACGTCACCAGCGGGAAGCAGTTCACAAACGAGCACAAAACTAGTGATCAACGGTTCGGGCAGCGGCATCGGCAGCACCGGCGATCAAGCTCGGTTCAACTACGTGAAGCGAACGGGCGACTTTGATTTCTTCGTCCGCGTGGAAAGTCTGGCTCCTTCCGTGGGTGGGACGACTCCTCTGGCCACGGTGGGCTTAATAGCACGCAGTGACTTCACGCCGGGCAGTGCATGTGCCGGAGTCTCGGCGGGAATGACCACCGACAACGTGGACAAGGAGACCACAGCATTTCAATTTCATGTTAGAAGCACCTCTGCGGCCAGCATGTCTTCTACTCCACCTCCAGATGGCATGAGCGCTGCCTATCCACATGTCTGGCTGCGGCTGAAGCGGACGGGAAATGACTTCACGGCCTACGTAGCACGCAACGCCGTGGATTGGGAGGCAATAGGGAACACAACCCTTGCCGGAGCACCTGCTGAGATGCTCTGGGGTGTAGTCTGCTCGGCCAACGAGGCTGGCAAACGAGCCAAGGCTACCGTTCACTTCCAAACAAAGCGCGTGCAGCGCTGGACATTCCCTGGCCAGACTTCATGCATGGCATGCCACACCGCCAATGCAGGCTGGATCTTGGGCCCCAACTCGCGCCAAATGAACTGCAACGCATACTTTGCGAACACCAAGGTGACGGACAACCAGATCCGTGCATGGAACAACGTCGGACTGTTTGACCAGACTTTGACCGAGGGTGGGATTACTGGATTGGACAAGCTGGTAGCCCTCTCGAACACCGCAGCCACGCTTGAAGCACGTGCGCGATCCTACTTGGACTCCAACTGTGGGTATTGTCACCGCCCAGGTGGCGTGAATGCGCTGTGGGACGGGCGTTGGACCACGCCTCTGGGTTCTCAGGGGCTGCTGAATGGCAATCCGCTCAATGATCTCGATATCGCTGGCGCTAAGTTGATCGCACCGGGCAATCCAGACCTCTCGTTGATACACTATCGCACGGACAGCCTTGGCGGACATCAAATGCCGCCGCTCGGAAAGAACCGAATCGACCTCGACGGAGCTGCATTGCTCAAGGAGTGGATTCTTTCGCTGCCGCCTTGAGGTCCGTTCCTTCGGGATTGCACAAGAGCACAGCGCTAGCCACGGCGGCCTTGCTGGTTTGCTCTTCATCATGCACCACAACATCCGCGCCAAGAAGCCGGAGACGCTTTTGATCCGAACCAAAACGTGCGCGAGCAATCACAGGAACCTCAGGAGCACGTTCTCGCACGATCTCCAGCGCCGTAGCCGTGACGGTAGCATCTGGGAAAGTGAAGGCCACGAGACGGGCCTTTTCCAGACGAGCTAGATCCCACGTTTCGGAGTGTGCGGCGTCTGCAAAGAGCACCGGCTGCCCGGACTTCTGCAATCGGCGGATCGTGTCTGCATTGAGATCCACAATGAGCGTGGTGATGCCTTGATCATGCAGCGCTTCGTTAAGTTTCTGCCCCACCGGGCCACAGCCACAGATGATGGCATGCCCTTCCATGGCCGAAACGCGCTTCCGCAGTACTGGCTCCACCACTGCGGCCGTAGAGGCCTTGCGCCAGCCGAGTTTTTCTAACCAAGAGCCGAGCGGAACGGCTGCTCGCATGGCAGCAGGCAGCACGGCCATGGAGAGCGCTGCACTGGCAAGCAGTGTCTGCTGAAACTCGCTGCTCCAAAGACGTGATCCACCGGCTTTCTGCACGAGCACCAAGGAAAACTCGCCCGCACTGGATAAACTGATGCCTGCCAGCAATGCACTCTTGGGCGCTAAGCCAAGCCGCCGCGCCACCGCCGTGATCAAAGCGGTCTTCAGCACCATGAGCCCCAGCGTGGAGCCAAGGATCATCTTCCAGGCGGGCAGCGCCACTTTGAGATCAATCATCAGACCCACCGAAACGAAGAACAATGTGAGGAACAGATCCTTGAGCGGCATCACATCCGCGAGGATGCGGTGTTTGTAGATCGACTCACTGACCGCCAAGCCAGCTACGAAAGCACCCAGAGCGAGGCTTAGCCCGAGCATGGCACCACAAAACGCAAGACCGATGCACAAACCCACCACCGTGAGTGTGAACAGCTCTCGGTTACGCGTCAGCGCCACAGCATGGAGTAGACGCGGGATCACATAACGAGCGAGCACGAGCGACAAGGCAACAAACGCGAGCCCACGCCACAAAAGCCCCAAGACGCTGCCCGCCAGTGGCTCGCCGCCAGCCGCGCTACCATTCAAGAGCAACGGGAGGAACAGCAGAAAGACGATGATGAACAGGTCCTGAAAGATCGCCACGGCCAGAGCCATGCGCGCGCTTGGCGTGCCAGCCATCTCCATGTCCTGAAATGACTTCACGCTCACGGCAGTCGAACTCATGGCCAAAGCCACAGACAACACGATGGCCGCCGGCCACGAAATCATCCCAAGTGCTCCCAGCAGCAACCAGGGGACCATGCAGAGCCCCATCTGCCATCCGCCGCCCGTAAAAGCGAGCCGCCTCAGGTATTTCAGGTCACTGAGTGAGAACTCCAGCCCCAGGGTGAACATCAGCAGCATCACGCCAAACTCAGACATTTGGGCCACGGCTGCTTCCACACCCGTGCTGCTCATTCCGCCTAGCACACCGCTATTGGCCAAAGCGACCCCACAGATGAAGTAGCCAATGAGGAGGGACTGCTGAAGCCGTAGCAAGAGGAGCGAAACCAGCACCACGCTGATCAGCATGATGGCCAGAAGGGAAAATAGCGGCGGCAGTCCGTGAGCGTCTCCTGCGCCCTGCACTCCGAGCAAAATGACTCCTGCCACTGGTTCCATCACGCTTTTCATGATGCAGCCTCGCCCCCTGCTCAACCAGATTTCACCAGAGAGTCTGAACGAGAATGTTTTCGACAAACGTTCTGCTGCGTTCCAATCGTCCGCCATGTCTTCCTCCACTGCCAAACGCTCCACCACCGCCGCCCTCGTAGCCGCCTTCCTAGGCTGGATGTTCGACGGGTTTGAAATGGGTCTCTTTCCCCTCACCGGGCGCGATGCACTGAAGGAACTGCTGGTGGGAGGCACACCGGATGACTTGAACCGCTGGTTTGGGGTCATCATGGCCATGTTCCTGGTAGGGGCAGCCACGGGCGGTGTGGTCTTTGGCTGGCTTGGCGACCGTATTGGCCGCGTGAAAGCCATGTCGCTGTCCATTTTCACTTACGCGATCTTCACTGGCCTTTGTGGTGTGGCTAAATCTGCCGAGCAGGTGGCGATCTTCCGCTTCATTGCCTCCCTCGGCATGGGCGGGGAGTGGTCACTCGGAGTAGCATTGGTAAACGAAGTCTGGCCAGGCAAATCCCGAGCGATTGTGGCCGGGTTGATCGGCGCGGCTGCAAACGTGGGCTACTTACTTGGTGGGTTTCTCAGCCTGGGCCTTGCGGGCTTCCTTGGAAGCGTCGAATCAGCCCTACTTGCCATCGGACTGTCAAAGGACTGGGTAAACTCGCTCCTCTCCAACAACGGATGGCGTCTACTGATGATGAGCGGTGCTGTCCCCGCCGCTCTGGTGTTTTTCATCCAGCTATTTGTTGGTGAATCCGAGAAATGGGAAGAAGAGAAGGCCAAAGGCAGCACAGACCATTGGGCCACCAAGGATCTGCTCGGTGTCGTGGGTGGATGCGTGGCAGCTCTCGTCGTTGTATGGGTGTGGTCACCGCTGGCGCCAAAGATGAACGTAGCACTTGCGTTGCTGATCACTGTCGTGGGCCTAGCGATGACCCTCGTTGGCTACTTGTTTCCCGTCTGGCAATACCTCGCGCGCGCTGGAGCGGCTGGGTCTGTTTACACACAAAAGTTCATCATGGGCCGCATGCTCTTCGGTGCTGGTCTGGCCGGTGTCGCTCTCATGGGCACGTGGGGTGCTGTTCAGTGGGCACCAAAATGGGCGGAAGAGCTGGCCGGAAACCCTGCCCTCCATGCCAAAGATTGGGCACAAATCTGGACTGCTACGGGTGCCATCATCGCCACCATGCTCGCGGCCATAGTGGGAGACTGGTTGGGCCGCAGGATCACTTACTCCATCTTGTGCATTGCAACGATCGGTGCCGCGCTGCTGTTTTACCAGACCAATACTTCCTACTCCAACTGGTTCCTATTCACCGGATTCCTCATTGGCGGCATCAGCGCATCGTTCTATGGCTTCTTCCCGCTTTATTTCCCCGAGCTGTTCCCCACTCAAGTGCGCGCCACTGGCCAAGGCTTCTGCTTCAACTTTGGACGCGTCATCGCGGCCATCGGAGCGCTGCAAACGGCCAATCTCATGAAGGCGTTTGACGGAAGCTTTGCCAAAGCAGGCAGCGTCTTGTGCTTCATTTACGTGTTAGGCTTGTTTATCGTCTGGCTTGGACCTGAAACTAAGGGCAAAGCTCTCCCGCAGTAACCAATCACCCGTCTCACTCTGATTATGAACACACGCCGTCAGTTTCTCGCCCAAGCAGCCGCTCTCGGAGCTGCTTCGATCACTGGTCAATCCATCGCCGCACCTGGGAAGAAGCACACGCTCTGTGCATTCACCAAACATCTGCAGGGCCTGTCTTACCAACAGATTGCGGACATCGCCGCAGAAGTGGGCTTGGACGGCATTGAGGCTCCTGTGCGCCCAGGAGGCCACGTGGAGCCAGAGAAAGTCACTGAAGACCTTCCCAAGCTCATTGAAGCGCTGAAGAAGAACAACCTGGAGATGACCATCCTCACCTCAGGCATCAATCAGGTGAGCAAAGAGCAGAATACCGAGCAAGTTCTCCGCACTGCCAAGGCTCTGGGCGTGCAAAGATTCCGCATGCTCTACTTTAAGTATGACCTGAAGCGCCCTATCGAGGCCCAACTCGCGGAGTGGAAGCCATTGATCAAAGATCTGGTGCAACTCTGCACCGAGATTGGCATCCAACCTCTGCTTCAGAACCACAGCGGCAAAGACTACTTCGGCGCTCCGATCTGGGATGCATGGTCGTTGATGAAGGAATACACACCGCAGCAGTGGGGCTTTGCGATTGACGCTTACCACACCACCGTGGAAGCAGGTTTGAGCTGGCCGATCGACACTTCACTCATCGGCAGCCACATTCAGGCCATCTACTTCAAAGACGTGAAGTGGGTGTCTCCCGGCAAAGCAGACGGTGTTCCGCTGGGCACCGGTTTGGTGAGCAAAGACATGGCCAAAGTGCTGCTCCAACGCGGATTTTCGGGCCCGGTATCTCTTCACACCGAATACATGAAGGGCGATGCCGCCAAAGACCCTGCGTTCGTCAAAGAAAGCCTCGGCGCTTTCAAGCGCGACCTCGCCGTGATGAAGGAGTGGCTTGCGATGTGATCAAGGCAGCGCCTCGAACACTCTGAAATAGAAGTCCGCTTCCAAGCCAGGCCAAGCTTGGAGTTCTCTGAAGCGCTTGGGATCTTTGAGCAGCTTCACACCGTCTGGCAGCACGTCTTGATGGAAAAACGGATACCCAAGCACAACGAGCGAGCGTTTTGATGCAGCCTTCGCTTTGGCGAGGAACGTCTCCAGTTCACTCACTTCCGAAGTGCCAAACGCCCTGGGGAAGTAGGAAGGCAGCGCTTCACGACCAAGCCCAAAGATGGCGACTGCGGGTTGGTCAGCTTGGGAATCGAGATAAGCCGCCACTTCTTTGTAAGGCGAGTAGGACACCGCTTTCAACACACCGCGCTGAGGCGCAGTGAAAAACGCGAAAGCCACCATGAAGGCGATTCCGATCTTCTTTTGAGTCTGGGTGTAGTCCGCCAGCATCTGCGGAAACAACGCCCACCCGGCCACTACCATCGGCAGCATCGAGATGATGAATCGCGGATAAAAGTAGCTCCCTAGCAGTCGACTGAGCGTTATATGCACCAACGCCGCCCCAACTGGTACCAAGAGCAAAGAGCCGATGATCGGCGTGCGTTTCCAACCCGCATAAAGGCCGAGAATAGCCGCAACCGCTGCGATCAGCACCACAGCCGCGCCCACAGCAGAAGATCTGGCCACTTCCACTACCGAAGTGAGGTGCTCCGCCTCAATGGCACCCTCGTGAGGTCGATGCCACTCCATCCCGAAGAGCAACTGAGTCGCCGTCGTGCGCAATAGGCCCGCGTCTGCTTTTTGCGGAGCATTTCCGGGCTCGTTGATGTGCGGAATCTGCACCAGATTGGGAAGGAAGGCCTGCATCCATAGCATGGCGGCAAAGACATGAGCCACCACGTGGCGGGTAATGACCGCGATCCGGTCAGCACGATTCGTCTCCTGTTTCCAAAGCCAAACCAGCGTAAGTAGAAACATCAGTCCCACGTCCAGCACGGCGGGAATGAACGTGTAAATCCAAAGCGCTTGATTCAGCGACAGCCAAGTCCACGCTCGCAAACTCCTGCCTCTTGTGGCAATCACTCGCCGTGACGCCAGAATGCCAGAGAGACAAAGCGGAACCACTAACGCATAAGCACGCGCCTCCACCCCATAGCGCAGATGCCATGGATGCAGCGCAAGCAGTGCACCCAAAAGCACTAGACCACGCGCAATGCCCACGACCCGCAAAAGCAACGCCACAGCCACCCCCGAGGCTAGGAACGCTGGCGCTCTGGCGGCGATCTCGCTGAATGCCTCTCGTGGTGCCCCCGTCACCTTCCGCCAAAGCTCCAGACTAGCTTTTTGCAGAAGCGATTGTGAAGTGTGGTTGGTCGGCTTGCCGTAGTAGAACGCACAACGCTTCCAGTCCGTGGGCGAAAACTTGATTCCATCTGGTGCCTTGGCGTCCTCTTTCCATGTGCCGTGGGTGCATTGCCGAAGTGACCAGATTTCATCCCACCACAGGCTCTTGGAGCCAAACGACATCGTCCCATACCAGACGGTAAAGATCAGCGCCACCGGCACCAACCACCACCTCTGCCACACGCTCTTGGGGGCCGGGATTTCTTTCTCCACGGCGCTCATGGGCTTCAGCCAAAGTTTGACGCTGGCCGCGAGCAAAGCCAGGAGGCCAAGGTTGACCCAAGCAGCGAGCACGATGCCCTTGTCCGCCAAATCTTCCCACTTGGGGCGCTCATTTGCCGCCAATGCCGCCTCAATGTTCTTGGCTGCGGCTCCTAAATCTGGCCCGTTGACTAAAATGAGCACTTCCACGATCGCCAGCAGGGCCAAGGCTAGCAAAGCGCGATGGCGAGGTTGGGAAATCCAGGGGGAACAGGGCATCCGTGAGCCATAACCGGGGTCTTGAGCCATACAACAAAACCCTTAATCAATCTAAAACAGCGTCAAAAATGCAA
Source organism: Verrucomicrobiaceae bacterium (assembly GCA_016795485.1). GTDB lineage: Bacteria > Verrucomicrobiota > Verrucomicrobiia > Verrucomicrobiales > Verrucomicrobiaceae > JAEUHM01. The sequence continues at coordinate 66,457 of JAEUHM010000012.1, forward strand.
AGATTATAAAAAATGATTTGCATCATGGAGAGCGTGGCTTATGATCCTCATGTCGTCAGCGATGACCGTGTCGCGAGCAGGCTAAACCGCCTCTCGGGCACCGAGCGAGGACAAAAGTTCATTGTATAGGGTTGTTGAGACCCCGCTGACCTCGAGTGAGGCGGCGGGGTCTCTTCTTTTGCTCCGGCGGGCAAGATTGCGCTTGGCACCTGGGAGTTTGAGCCTAGAACTTCCCGGCCCTTTTCTTCATGAAAGCCTTCCAGCTCATCACGGCCATCAGCCCCGCTCTCCAAAAGGAGATTCTCAACCACATCTTCACCAACCACAAAGCCGCGTTCCGCATGGTGCAAAACCAGTTGGCGCAAGCTCGCAAGTTGAGGCCCGTGTTCTTGCAATCCAAGTCCAGGGAGGAGCAGTACAAGTGGCTTCTTGAGCAAATGTCTCTCAAGTCCCACGACCCCATCGCGGAGCAAGTCCTCCAGTTGTGGCTTCTAAAAGGTCAGCAGCCGATGCTTGCTGCCTTCCTGGATGCCTTGGGTGTGGAGCACAAAGATGGCGAAGTGGAAGGTGAGTTCCCTGAGGACATCAGCGAGGCAAAAGCGGCCAAGGCCATCGACGCAGTGCTGAAGGACTACCCAGCGGAGAACGTGGTGGTGTATCTGACCCTCTTCCAGCGTCAAAAAGAAGGTGGCTGGCCAGGAATCGCTGCCGCCATGGCCAAGAAGCCTGAGCTGGCGCTGACTCCCGCTGCCGCATGAAGCCGCAAGGCTCACGCCATGGACTAGCCAGGGCTCTCTCCAAGCTCGGCTACTGCTCCAGGAGTGAGGCCAACCGTTTGATCCTGGCTGGGCGCGTTTCTTTGAACGGGCGTGTCCGGCGTGATCCAGACACTCCTACACGACATGAGTCCGACGTCATCGCCGTGGACGGCAGCCCTGTTGTCGCTGCCGCGCGTTTCTATCTAATGCTCAACAAGCCCCGTGGCTACGTCACCACGGCCAAAGACGAGCTGGAGCGCGAAACCATCTTCGATCTGCTGCCCAACACGAAGCGCCAAGCGCATTTATCAGCCGTGGGCCGCCTCGATAAAGCCAGTGAAGGGCTTTTGCTCCTTACCAACGATAACGATTGGGCCGCGCGCCTCACAGATCCCTCATCGCATGTCGACAAAGTCTATCACGTGCAGATCAATGCCGTAGCGGATGATGCGATGTTGAAAGGGATGACCACAGGCGTGGATGATCTCCGCGCCAAATCCGTGAGCGTGATCCGAAGCGGCGGGAAGACCTGTTGGCTTGAGGTCGTGCTCGATGAAGGTAAAAATCGGCACATCCGTCGGCTACTAGAGTCCCTCGGCCAGGAAGTGCTGCGGCTCGTCCGCGTGCAAATCGGTCCGCTGAAGCTCGGTGAGCTGCCAAAAGGACAAATCCGCGAACTCACCGCCGCAGAAGTCAAAGCGCTGGCTTGACGGCGCGCTCCCTGCCTGCTGGCATGGCACTCATGAATGCGGACCTCAAGCCTGTGCGACTCCAGTCACTGGATGCTTATCGCGGCTTCGTCATGTTCTTGATGGCCGCAGAGGTGCTGCATCTGCCAGAAGTCGCAGAGCACTTTCGCGACAGTTGGTTCTGGCAGACCATCAAGTTCCACACCTCGCATGTGGAGTGGACAGGCTGCTCCTTGCACGATCTCATTCAGCCTTCCTTCAGTTTCATGGTGGGTGTGGCCATGCCATTCTCCATTGCAGCACGGGTGGCAAAGAACGCTCCGCTCTGGAGTCATGCGCTGTGGCGTGCGTTCTTGTTAGTGATGTTGGGCGTGGTTTTGCGTTCGATGGGCGAGCCACAGACCTACTGGACCTTTGAGGACACACTCTCGCAGATCGGGCTTGGCTATCCCCTGCTCTTCGCACTCGGCCTAGCCACCGTGCGAGCTCGTTGGATCGCCCTTGGTGCCGTCCTCATCGGCTACTGGCTGTTCTTTGCCCTCTGGAGTGGAAAAGGCATAGATACATCAGGTTGGGCGCACCACTTCAGCGGATTCGCCTCGCATTGGAACCTCAACGCCAACGCCGCCTGGGCCTTCGACACTTGGTTTCTCAATCTCTTTCCTCGCTCCTCAGCATTCATCGCAAATGATGGCGGCTACTCCACTCTGAGCTTCATCCCTACACTCGGAACGATGATCTTGGGCCTCATTGCAGGTCAGTGGCTCAAAGATGGTCAGCAGATCGTGAAACGTTTGCTCATCGCCTCAGCTGTATGCCTTGCCCTTGGCTATGCGCTTCATCTCTCCGGCATCTGCCCATCTGTGAAGAAGATTTGGACTCCATCTTGGACGCTCTTCAGCGGCGGATGGTGCTTCCTGCTCATGGCGGCGTTTTACGTGGTGATCGATCTCCATCAGTGGCGCAAGTGGGCATTCTTTTTCATCGTCATCGGCACCAACTCCATCGCCATGTATGTGCTCTCATGGATCAGTCATGACTTCTTTGGCTCCATGCTCAACACGCACTTCGGTCATGCGCCATTTCAGCTCTTGGGCCAAGCCCTGGAGCCCATGTTGCATGGCGCGGCCATTCTTGCCATCCTCTGGCTCATCCTCTGGTGGATGCATCGCAATCGTATCTTCATCAAACTATGACCATCGCTGTATTAGGAACCCTCGACACCAAAGGCCACGAGCACGGCTACGTGGCAGAACTCATTCGCGCTCGCGGTCATCAGACCTTGCTCATTGATTGCGGCACAGGCGATGCCCCACAGATCCAGCCAGACATCACCCGTCATGAAGTCGCTGCCGCAGGTGCCGTAGATCTCGCCGCGCTCATGGAGCGCAAGGATCGCGGTGAGAGTGTTTCTGCCATGGCATCCTCAGCCGCTGCACTCGTCAGCAAGCTGCATGCGGAAGGCAAGATCGACGGCATCATCTCCCTGGGAGGCGGTGGTGGCACCGCCATCGGCAGTGCGGCCATGCGCGCTCTGCCAGTCGGCTTCCCGAAAGTCATGGTCTCCACCCTAGCAGCAGGAAACGTGGCACCTTATGTCGGCACCAAAGACATCGTCATGTTCCCCAGCATCGTGGACGTGTCAGGCATGAACCGCATCTCCCGCGTACTACTTGCTAGAGCCGCAGGTGCCATTTGCGGCATGGTAGAAACGCAAGTGCCCCCGGCTGACGACAAGCCATTGATCGCCGCTTCCATGTTCGGCAACACCACCACCTGTGTGAACGCCGCGAAAGAAGTCCTGGAAGCCAAAGGTTACGAGGTGCTTGTATTTCATGCCACCGGCACCGGCGGCAAGATCATGGAGTCGCTAATCGACGCACGAATGTTCAGCGGTGTACTCGACATCACCACCACCGAGTGGGCAGATGAACTCGTCGGCGGCATCCTCGGAGCCGGCCCAGATCGACTCAGCGCCTCTGCACGCACTGGCACGCCCGCCATCATCACTCCTGGCTGCCTGGACATGGTGAACTTTGGCGAACGCGCCACCATCCCGGCCAAGTTTGAAGGCAGACGCTTCTACATCCACAATCCCCAGGTCACCCTCATGCGCACCACACCCGCCGAGTGCGCGGAACTCGGCCGCATCCTCGCTGAGAAAGCCAACGCCAGCACCGGCCCCGTCACCGTGCTGCTGCCACTACGCGCCATCAGCATCATCAGTGCCGCGGGCCAGCCCTTCCACGATCCCGAAGCCGACCAAGCCCTCTTCCAAAGCATCAAGCAACACCTCAGCCCCAAAGTGAAGCTCAAGGAACTCGACACCGAGATCAACTCTCCCGAGTTCGCCAAAGCTTGCGCTGAGTCCCTGCTAGAGATGATGGGTTGAAACAAACGCCCGCAATCCATCCACGATCAAGTCAGCCGAAAACCCAAGCCACCACCCGCCTCGCACGGAGGACGCGGAGGCAGGAATGGCAGAGGAGTGATGGCAAAAGAATGTCAATTAACCCGGCATTTAAGCCTAATTGAGGTCGAACAGCGGGGTGTTGAAGCCCAAAGACACCCCTACTCGGGGTCGAGTAACGCAATGCTCGGGATCGAGTAATGCGATGCTCGGTATCGAGTAACGCGATGCCCGGGGTCGAGTAATGCGATGCTCGGGGTCGAGTAACGCGATGTTCGGGGTCGAGTAATGCGATGTTCGGGGTCGAGTAACGCGATGTTCGGGGTCGAGTAACGCGATGTTCGGGGTCGAGTAACGCAATGTTCGGGGTCGAGTAGCGCAATGCTCGAGGTCGAGTAGCGCAATACTCGAGGTCGAGTAACGCGTTCCTGACCCGTAAATTTGGGGTGAATGGGGCCGAAAAGCGCGATTTTGAGTCAAATTGGCCCAAAAATGGCCCCGGAGACACCAAAGACGATCCCAGGCCGCCCCTGAAAGGGGCAAAGAGATTAGCCCAGGGCTGAAGGAGCCTTAGCGACTGATGCCCTGGGTCACGTTCCGCCGAAGAGCGTTGCGCCCTGAAGGGGCGCGAGAGGGATCGCACTCTCTTGTGCCCCTTCAGGGCACGACCACCGCGGGGGGACACAACCCAGGGCATCGCTCTGGTCAGCCCTGGGCTGGGCTCTTCCGACCCTTCAGGCCGGGGGTGATGTCGCCAGGCGCGAGGCTGTGGTGCCCCTGAAGGGGGCAAAGAGATTAGCCCAGGGCTGAAGGAGCCTTGGCGACTGATGCCCTGGGTCACGTTCCGCCGAAGAGCGCTGCGCCCTGAAGGGGCGCGAGAGGGATCGCACCTTCTTGTGCCCCTTCAGGGCACGACCATCGCGGGGGAGGTAACCCAGGGCATCGCTCTGCTCAGCCCTGGGCTGGGCTCTTCCGACCCTTTGGGCCGGGTTGATGTCGCCAGGCACGAGGCGGTGTTGCCCCTGAAGGGGGCAAAGAGATTAGCCCAGGGCTGAAGGAGCCTTGGCGACTGATGCCCTGGGTCACGTTACCCCGAAGAGCGTTGCGCCCTGAAGGGGCGCGAGAGGGTCCGCACTCTCTTGTGCCCCTTCAGGGCACGACCACCGCGGGGGTACACAACCCAGGGCATCGCTCCGCTCAGCCCTGGGCTGGGCTCTTCCGACCCTTCAGGCCGGGGTTGATGTCGCTAGGCGCGAGGCTGTGGTGCCCCTGAAGGGGGCAAAGAGATTAGCCCAGGGCTGAAGGAGCCTTGGCGACTGATGCCCTGGGTCACGTTCCGCCGAAGAGCGTTGCGCCCTGAAAGGGCGCGAGAGGGATCGCACCCTCTTGTGCCCCTTCAGGGCACAACCATCGCGAGGCACGAAACCCAGGGCATCGCTCTGCTCAGCCCTGGGCTCGGCTCTTCTGACCCTTCAGGCCGGGGTTGATGTCGCTAGGCGCGAGGCTGTGGTGCCCCTGAAGGGGGCAAAGAGATTAGCCCAGGGCTGAAGGAGCTTTGGCGACTGATGCCCTGGGTCACGTTCCGCCGAAGAGCGTTGCGCCCTGAAGGGGCGCGAGAGGGATCGCACCCTCTTGTGCCCCTTCAGGGCACGACCACCGCTGGGGGGACACAACCTAGGGCATCGCTCTGCTCAGCCCTGGGCTGGGCTCTTCCGACCCTTCAGGCCGGGGGGATCACGCCATGGGCAGCATCCGAACCTCAAACCCCATCGCCAATCCACCACTCGCCTCGCACGGAGGACTCGGAGAACACGGGGCTTTTGCATTGAATCCAACCCTCCGTGACCTCAGCGCTCTCCGTGCGAAACCTGTCTGTGCTTGTTCGCACGGAGGACTCGGAGAGCAAAGAGGGGGCTTTTGAAACAACGCTTACTTGGATGCGGCGAGGTCATGCAGCCATTTGCCAGGTTTTGATGCTTTCGACGGGGCAGATGAGCATGAGGACATTGAGGGTGAGGTTGTCGCGGATGGTGAAGAGTAGGACGAGTTCCATGGCGGCGAATAGCGCCACGGTGCGCACTCTGCCCCACTTCCACGCGATGCCAAAACCGAGTGCGCAGCAGAGGACGTCTGCCATGGAGTTGAGCACACTATCTCCTTCATAACCGAGGCTCAGGGTGGCTTCTCGGTAGCGATGGATGATCCAGGCGGTATTCTCTAACACTTCCCATGCGCCTTCCACGGCCAGGATAATGGTGTAGCGACGAAGCAGACTCCAATGCGGTGCCAACCACTGAAGGAGAAGAAACAGGAGCAGCCCATGCGCGATGTGCGTGAAGCTGTAGGGATCAAACAGATGCTGGGAGTTGTGGGCAGACACCACACTGCTGGTCCATGGATGCCAGTGGCCACAAGCGCACCAGTGGATGCGTCCCTGAAGACTGACGAGCAGGCCCGTCAAGGCCATCACCAAGACGGTGACAAAGAATGGAGTCGCAAAAGCGGTGCGAGAGTTGGATGACATGCCGAGAGAGTCTCTACTTCGTGCTCGGGGTCACATTGATGTTCTTGAGGGGGTTATTGATGATGTCGATGGCGCATGGAGAGACGGCTTTACTCGCGATAACCATTTGCCCGGAAGGCGAGTCTTGGCTGTGGTAGCTCGATGAGCAGGGAATATGACTTTGTGGTGATTGGCGGTGGGAGTGCGGGCTATGCGGCGGCTCGGACGGCGGCTGCAGCTGGCTTGAGGACAGCCGTGATCGATGGTGCGGAGACGCTGGGCGGACTCTGCATCCTGCGTGGTTGCATGCCGAGCAAGGCTTTGATCGAGTCTGCGAACCGCAATCTCGTCATTCGCCGTGCGGAAGCCTTTGGTCTGAAGGCGGATGCTGGTGCGGCCAATGTGAAAGCCATTCGGGACAGGAAGCGGGTCTTGATTGATGACTTTGCTGGGTTTCGGCAGGGGCAACTTCAAGATGGGAGGTTTGACCTCATCCGAGGTGTGGCAGCATTTGCCGACGCTCATCGGCTAACGGTTCGACTCCGAGAAGGAGGGCAAGAGGAGGTGGTGTTTCGTTCAGCCTGCATCGCCACGGGTTCCAAGGTCAGTGTGCCACCCATACCGGGTCTGGTGGAGACGGGTTTCTGGACCAGTGACGATATCTTGGATACCGAGTCGCTACCGAAGTCCTTCATCGTGCTCGGTGGCGGTGCGATTGCTCTGGAGATGACGCATTACCTTGAGGCTTTGGGCAAAACGGTAACGCTGATTCAACGCAGTAGCCGACTGCTGAACTTCATGGACACGGAATGCGGAGAAGCTGTGGCAGCGGAGTTTGTGGATCGCGGCGTCTCCGTGCACTGCGGAACGAAGATTCTGAGTGTCCAACAATCGCCTGCGGGTAAAACGATCACCTTTGAGCATGAAGGAGAAGTCAAGATGGTCACCGCCGACGAGCTGCTTTTAGCTACGGGCCGAGCGGCAAACCTGGACGGGCTGCAACTAGAGCGTGCTGGTGTACATGTACACCACGGCAAAATCCAAACGTCAGGGACGATGCAAACCACTGCCGCGCACATCTTTGCGGCGGGAGACGTGGTAGACTCGATGGATGTCGTTCACATCGCGATCCAAGAAGGTGAGATCGCTGCTCGCAATGCTTCCGCACTGATCAAAAGCAATGCACCAAGCGAGGAGATCGACTACCGGCTGACGCTGTTTGGGGTGTTTTGCGATCCGCAAGTGGCCGGTGTTGGTGCGTCTGAGGCAGAACTAACAGCCAAGGGCATTCCCTTTGCGACAGCGAGCTACCCTTTCAATGATCATGGCAAATCCATGATCATGGGGGTGAAGCATGGGTTTGTGAAAATGATCGCCCACCGGGAAACTGGCGAGATCCTCGGAGCTTCTGTGGTAGGGCCAGAAGCAACTGAGCTCATCCATGAGGTAGTGGTGGCCATGAGCTTCCGCAGCACCGTGAAGCAGTTCATGGCGATCCCTCACTACCACCCCACACTCAGCGAGATATGGACCTATCCCGCCGAAGAGTTGGCGGATGGCTAACTGGGAGAGCGCTAATGCCTTACCAAGTGGAGTTTACGTGGCCGAGCGCTAACAACACGTAGGAGGTCACCAAAACAGGGTCACTCTCCATCCAACGGCCGGCTTCATTCGTCCAGGAGCCGTCTGCTTTTTGAAGATTGAGAAGTTTGGAGGAAAGTTGGCCCTTCCAGTCGATGACTTTGCCGTCCTTGGTCTTTAGAGCATCCAGTTTGGCAGCGCGGAGGCTCTTGGCCATGGTGTGGAAGTAGTAGAACTTGCCTTCCTGACCCATGGCAGGGTTTTCGTCGACCGTGAAGTTCTCGCTGAGCCAAGTGACCGCTGCTTTCACTCGTGGATCTTCATTGCTGAGGCCAGCATAGATGAAACTGAGCATGCCTGCATAGCTGATGCTGCCATAGGAGCGCATGGCCACACGTCCGTTGGCATCTGGTTCTGACTTGGGACCGCGCGTCTCCGTGGGGCCGTAGATGAAGCCTCCGCGCTCTTTGGCATCGGTGCTGACCCAGGGCTGCTTGTTGCTCTCCGGCAGATTCTGACAGCGCTCAATGAAAGCGATAGCGGCTGCAAAGTTGAGCTTGGGCTCATTCTTGAGCGCGTCACCACGATCCGCCAAATAGGCCTCGGCATACTTCAGTGCTTCAAGAGTGAAGTGCGTGTTGGAGAGATCGGCATGGAAGCCTTTGTCGTCTCCATAGCCAATGCCTCCATCCAGGGGATTGTCTGCTTTGCCCTTCTCATCAAGATCCATCTGGCGGCTGATGAGGAAGCGGCGGGCACCCAGAATGGCTTGATCAAACTTGCTTGGGTCTGGATGAAGGACGAGGGCCATCAGAGCAAGAGCGGTGTTGTAGTTGGCACGCGCCTTGATGTAAATGCCGCCATCGGGCTGGACATTCTTGATGAGGAAAGCATAGCCTTTCTCCAACTCAGGGCTGAGCGGGTCCGATGGCTTGCGGGCTGGATCAGCCATGTGGGATGCTAGAACTAGCGCGGTGAATGCGACTGGCTCTGCATCACCCCATGCGCCGGTTTCGGCGTTCTGCTTGGTTTTTAGAAAGCCAAGTGCTCGCTGAAAGGAGAGCTGGATTTCTTGTTTGGTGGAGACATTGGCCGCAGGCAGAGTGCTCTGGGCAAAACTCTTCGTGATGAGTGTAGCGATGAGGGCAGTACCGATGAGGAGGTTCTTCATGGCAGGTGGTTATTTGGTTGGAGCGATGATCAAAGTAACGGGCGAATCCACTGCGGGCACTAGGTCTTCCATGACAAACCAGGCTTCGTCATTGCGGTTGCGTGGCGTGGGGCAGTTCAGGATGGCGGCGACATCATAGTAGATGCCCACGAGATTTCCGTGCAGCGCGGCGGAGAAACCAGACTCTTGCACCATGGAGCCATTGAAAATCCAGTGGTCAAAGTCGGTCGGCGCTTTTTCAGTCGTGTTGTCCTTGATCCAGTCCCGGATCTGCACGCGTTTCTTTTCTGCGTCTTTGCCAGTCTCCACAAACAACTGAACTTTATTAGCCCCTGGAGTCTTCGTTTGGGTCTCCTCAAGGTTCTTCTTCACCGTGGGGTCCTTCTCGTGGTCGAACAAGCCATTGTGCCCAGGCTCATAGGAGCACAGCAGCAGCGCGACCTGCATGTCCACCGGACTGATGCTGGTTTTGAGAATGCTCTCATGGGTTTTTCCGGTCTCATGAACGAGCGCAAACTCAATCTGCCCCTGCTGCATATTCACAGCACAGGGAATCCGGATCTCACGTGTAGCGCTGTTGAAACGAATGCCGCCGAGTTCGTAATCGTTGTTGCCGAGATCTTTGATGCGCTTGGCAGCAGCAGCGGGGTCGACTTTAGGCTTCTCTTCAGCGGCGGGCGTCTGCCCGAGCACCAAAGTGGAGCTGAAGCAGAGCGCAAAAAGTGTCAGCCGAGAAATCATTGGAGTGAAGTGCCACAAATGGGCGCGATGGCGAGGGGAAAGCATGGGCAAGACCTGTTCAGGTGGGTTAAAGGATGTTCGTGCCATTCGGCTACGGCTTCAAGTAGGCCCGCAAAGTCCTGCCGAGTCCAGCACCGACCTCACCATAGCCTGCGATCGTCATTTTTGGGCTATTCCAGCCGGTTTCCAGGGTGACGGACAAAGTGCTGTCGCTCGTATGGGCGCGGACCCACCCACTGCTCATTCTTCCTCGCTCCTCCTCAGTCTTCACATAGCTCGCGGTGCGATACGTGGGCTGAACGGGATGCGGCTTTGTGATCTCCTGGGCCGCAAGAGCGATCCAGCGATTGTAGTTGGCCTGCTGGCTGGTGCTCATCCGCTCAAAGGCGAATGGGCCGAAGAAAAAGATCGGGTCCGATGCTCCGGGATTGTGGAGATCGATGAAAACATCCAGTCCAACGCGGCTCTGGATCTCCTGGATGCGCTTCTGAGCTGCGGCCACTTCTGGGTAAATGGGCTGAGTGGCCCAGTCGCGATTGTGATCGCGCGGAATCGCCTCTTTGCCACCCGCGCCCAGGAATGCGTTGTCCACGTCCATGATAGGGATGAAATGAATGCAGGTGTTTGCTCGCATGGAGGTAGCTTCATCACTGGTGTACCATTGCAAGAAACCACGTCCAACTTGACTTCCGCCGGCCTCCCAGGCGTGCTGCCGCGCTTGCACCCATACTTGATGAGGGGCATCCATGGCACCGATGCGAATGCCTTGCACTGGCCTGTCACTACGGGTACGCGCCAACTCGAAAAGCTCTGCTTGATCACCGAGCTTCTGCTTTGCCTCATTTAAGAGAGCCGCTGCATGTTTAGGCGTGAACGGTGGCCCCCAGGCAATGCGAAAGCTCGCTGCGGGTGCCTTGATGCGGTAGCGCATGATTTTCTCTGAAGTGAGCACTCCAGGGGTCTCCGTGGGTGTCCACGTGACCTCATCCGTGCTGATCCAAGCGTGCTTGGGCTGGCACCAAGTATTGGCGAGCACCATGGCCTCGCGAAATGGCTTGTTCTGAGCTTGAACCTCCAGGGTCAACTCACCGCCTGCTTCTGCACCCCCAATCTCCAGATACCACCAGCACGGCCACCCGCGTCCTTCATGCAAGTGTGGCATGATGCGCACGGTATCTGCGGTGTTGGACACCACATCGGCATTCCCGCCCTCAAACTCCGTGTTCACGGTGAGCGCGGCAAGGCGGGATGCTGCGGACAGCACTAGAGTGGCAAAGACAATGGATGGACGAATCATGCTCCCAATACGAAGCGATGTGATGCCTTGTTGTACTAAGCCGTAGCAGCCTCCTCTGGCGGCATAGACGGCTTAGCGACGAAGAGAGCCTTGAAGTCCTCCATCGCCACGTAACAGAGCGGCACGAGGAACAGGGTAATGACCGTAGCAAATAGGCTACCGTAACCCATCGCAACAGACACTGGCGTGAGAAACTGCGCGTGAGTGCTCTGGGCACCACTGCTGAAAAAGAATGGGAAGAGGTGCGAAAGCCACGTGCCATCAAAGATCAGAGGCACCAGCCCGAAGAACGTGGTGATCTGTGTGAGGAAGATGGCACGGAAACGCCTGCGGCCACCCTGCTGCACTGCTTCCCTAACAGACATGCCACCGTCTTTGAGGAAGTTGATCTCATCCACCAGCACCAGCGTGTCATTCACCACCACGCCGCACACCCCTAGAATGCCGAAGAAGCTCATGATGCTGACAGGTAAATCGTGAAAAAGATGTCCGATGACCGAACCAACGATGCCAAAGGGTACCACAAGCAGTACAATGAACGGCTGAAGGTAACTTCTAAATGGTATGGCCATGAGGGCGTACATTCCGCCGAGGACCAGAAGAATGGCCATTAACATGCGATTGCTACTCTCTTTCTGCACCCGCGCTTCACCTTGGAACGTCCATTGAATGTGACTGTGCGATGCGAGTAGATTGTCCATGAACGCGGTAATCTCTGCCCGTAAGGCATCGACATCCGTTGTCTTTTTGTCCACGTCTCCCGTGATGTTAAGTGCCCGCCGCCGATCCACACGCCGGATACTGGTGAAGCTCTTGACGACTTTGGCCTCTGCCACACGCTCAAAAGGCACCTCCAGCCCGTTAGAGGCACGCACGCGCATTGTTTCCAGTGTGGCTAGGTTTTGTCGCTCACTCTTGGGGAGCCTGAGCATGACCTTGACCTCGTTTCTGCCCCGCTGGATGCGTTGGACTTCATCACCATAGAAAGCTTGCCTTACCTGACGTGCGAGGTCGCCCACGGTGATGCCAAGCTGTTGCGCCTCTGGCTTGAGTCGGAGTTGGATCTCATTGCGGCCACTGTCCAAAGAGTCATTGACGTCAAAGATGGCCGGGTAGGACATGAGTTTCTCCTTCACCTTGTCACTCATCGCCAGCAACTCTTTGGGATCGGTGCCCGTGAGTTGCACGTCAATGGGATCTCCACCGCGCATGATCTCCGCTCGGAAGGTTAACTCCTCCGCGCCCACAATGGTGCCGATGCGTTTGCGCCACTCGTTGCTCATCTCGACGGTATTAACCTCCATCGTGCGCTCTTCCGGCCCAAACGTCTCCATCACCACGCTGCCAACGTGGGACCCGCTTGATTTGGTGGAACTGCTGCCAAAGGAGAGCGTGCCGCCCGACATGGACACAATGTGCCTCACTACGCTGACGCCATCCTTTGAATACTCCTTCTGCATTTGGGTGGCGATGTCGTAGATTCGGCTGATGTGCCGCTCGGTGATCTCAAAGGGCGTGCCATCCAACATCGTGAGCCTGCACTCTATCCGCTCGCTGGCTACTCTAGGGAAGTAAACCGTGGGGATTCGACCACCATAGTAGGCCCCAAGAATCAGGATGAGGCCGCCAAATAGAAAGGCTAACATGAGATAGCAGTGCTTTACACACCAGCGAATGGACGGGTGGTAAACTGTGTCTACGAACCACATGAGCGCTCGGTCAGAAACACGGTGCACCGGCTCCAACACATCCCCCGCACGGCCCAAGAACGGATGGGCGAGGTGACTGGGCAAGATCAACTTTGTCTCCAGCAGGGCGATCAACATCACGGTGATGAACACCAACGAGATGGGCTTGAACATTGAGCCCCAATCCGTGTTGTCGAACGCCATGGGCAGGAAGGCGACCACCGTCGTAAGAACCCCAAAGGTGATGGGCACAGCCATACGGCGGGTGCCCTCGATCGCTGCATCCAGCGGATTTCGGCCCTCTTTGCGCAACTGATCCGCGCTTTCACTGATCACGATGGCGTCATCCACCACAATGCCGAGCACCAGGATGAATCCCATCAGCGAGGAAAGGTTGATGGTGATGTTCAGCATCGGCATCAAGGCAAAGGCGCCCAGGAACGACATGACCATGCCAACGACCACCCAAATCACAGCCTCCATGCGCAGAAACAGGCCCACACAGATAATAACCAAGATGAAGCTACTCTTTGCGTTTTGAACTAACAACTCAATGCGCCCCTTCACAATCTTTGACCGGTCGTTCCAGAAGTCCAGCTTCACGCCACTGGGAAGCTTCTGATTGGTCTTTGCGATGTAGTCTTTCACCAACTCACCAATCGTGATGGCATTCTGCCTGCCTTCCCGCATAACGGTGATCATCACGCACCGCCTACCATCTAGCCTGGCAACAAGCGGATTCTCGGTAAAGCCATCATTGATTGCCGCTATTTCACCCAAGGTGAGCTTGGTGCCGTCTGGACGCGTTAGGATCACCACCTTAGCATAGTCCTCGCCTGAGTAGGCTCGTCCCTTGGTGCGGATCGACACATCTCCGGCTTCTGTTTGCACCGTGCCTGCTGGCAAATCGAGTGCGCTGTTTCGTATCGCGTCACTGATCTGTGCCAGCGTCAGATTGTATTTCCGCAAGATCTCCTCCGGCACTTCGATTCCGATCTCGTAGTCACGAATGCCTGAAATCTCGGCGTGAGAAATCCCGTCAAGACTGGAGATGTCGTCCCGGATCTGTTCAGCTAGGCGATTGAGATCGCGCTCAGCCATATCGGCACTGAGAATGACCGTGATGACTGAGTGAAAAGCGTCATCCATTTGGATGCGTGGCTTTTCAGACAGCGCGGGAAAGTTGGGGATGGCATCAACGCAGATTTTGACGTCTTCCATCACTCGCCGCACATCCTGACCTTCCTCCACCTCAATGGAGACGGATGCCCCGCTTGAACTGGCGGTGGAGTTGACATGCTTGATGCCGCCCACTTGCTGAATGGCTTCTTCGATTTTGATCGCAATGGTCTCCTCCGATTCCTCTGGGATGGAGGCCGGGTAGGGCACCTGAACGGAAATGTAACGTGACTCCACGTCTTGAAACACCTCCAGAGGGATGCGGTCCATCCAAAGCGTCCAGAGACCCGCCACCATCACGGCGAGCATCAGCAGATTGGCAGCAACGCTGTTTTTGGCAAACCAAGCGATCACCCCGCACCTAAAGCGCCAAGCAGACCGGAGACAACTGCATTTCACCCAATTGTCCGCACTCACTCGCCCATTCTACGGGGCTTCGAGAACAAAATCACATTACTCGCAGAATACTCTCGACATTTTTCAGCGGATTTTGTCTTCTCATTCAGTCATCGCCTTGCTACGGCGTCTTATGCGCCCTTGCGGGTTTCTCCGCCAAAGAAAAGTCAACGGTCACTCCGAAACGAACTACTGCGATATGAATGCACCCGAGCCACGAAACGAGGAACCTGGAACTAGTGCCGGTGCTGTCAGCGGTATTACACGCAGCAAGTCCCTCCTCCCTGCCTTCCGTCGTTTCTCCCGTCAGGCTTGGCTGCTGCACGGATACCTGATCGCTAGTTTGATTCTGCTGCCTGTTTCCAACTTCAGCTACGGTCAGGAGGCAGATCCACCACCTGAGGAATCTGGTGCGCCCACTCCAGACCCTGATCCAGCGCTCACCCCCGAGGACCCGCCTCCTGCCGAAGAACCTCCGCCACCGCCTGACCCTGCTCTCACTGACTCGGATGGCGATCTCCTTTCTAACGCCACGGAAGCTGAGCTTGGCAGTGATCCTTACAACCCGGACTCGGACTACGATGGTGTGACGGATGCGGATGAAGTTCAGATCACGGGCACTTCACCCACCAATGAAGACACCGACGGTGATGGGGTCAGCGACTTCAACGAGTTCTACGGCAACTACACCGTGGACACCGATACCGCAGGAGAAGGCTCCACTCCTTACGATTGGGATGGCGATGGTCTTGAAGACCCCACTGATCCAGATCCGT
>JAEUHM010000013.1 GCA_016795485.1 Verrucomicrobiaceae bacterium
GATCCAGAAGCAGGGAGATCTTATTGCTCAGTTGTTGGCAGAGCAGAAGCGTTTGCGTGAGGCGGTTGGTGGCACTGCGGAGGAGATCATGAAAACGGCCGAGGAGAACGTAGCCAAGGCCAACAATCAGAGCGTGGAGGACGTCCGGAAGGGTGTGCAGAAGGCGTTGGCTGAGGCTAAGGCAGAGGTGGCTGCAGCGGGACAGGACAAGGGAAAACTGATCGCCGCACTGGGCAAGCTTATTGACGCAGAGACTGCTGTGGGGCACGAGAACGAATCTATCGTTGCAATGCAGCAGCTTCAGACTCTGCTGGACCGAGAAACCTATCCTGCGGAATGGGCAGTTAATACCCACAAGCTCCTTTTTCTTCTGAAGAAAAGAAGCCCGTTTGACGATGAACCAATCAAATTACGGACAGAAGCCGTTAGGTGGGCCAGGACGTCTCCAAAACTTGGTGAAGACCACCCAGCGACCCTGGATTTGATGCGGGGCCTTAGTTCTTATCTCTCCGCTGAAGACGAAACGGCGATGCTTCAGACCATCGCCCGCAAACACGAGAAGCTGGCCGGACCTGATGCAGAAGAAACTTTGCTGGCACTCAGAAACTTGGCGGTCTCGCTTGGTGATCGAGCGGCGAGTGAAAAAAGTGATGCTCTGGCTGCCGAAGCAGACCAGCTTTTCAAGAAAGTCATTGGCGCATACCGCAAGCAGTACGGGCCGGACTCTATCCAGGTAGCGAACATGTCCGTGCGCCAGAGCGAGTTCTTGACGAGTCTTGGAGAACACGCAGAGGCAGAAAAGTCATTGGTGAGTCTGGTCGCACTGATCGAGGAAAAGAAGGGCGCAATGGAGGGAACACTTATCGTTCCTCTCGGTGCCTTAGTCGAGATCAAGCGAGGACAGAAGGACATCCCGGGTGCCGTTGCAGTGTCGCGACGAATCGTAATGATTAACGAGAAGTTGGAAGGCGCTGAATCAGATAATACCTTAGCGTCGAAGTCGAACCTGGCCGTCGTGATGATGGACTCAGATGATGCAGGATTGTTGGGAGAAGCAGAAAAGCTCTTGCGCGGCGTGCTGGAAACCCGGATACGGGTTTTTGGAGCGAGCCAGTCGGTTACGTGGATAACCTTTCGGAATCTCGCTAATTGCCTACAGCGTAGAGGCAAGGCAAAGGAGTGCATCGATATGCACCTGATGCGCCTCGAAGCGATCGGCAAAACGCTGGGTGCTGAGAGCGTTGAGTTCGCCTCAAGACTGAGTCAGATCGGCCACGAGTTTAGCACGAGTAAAGACGAGGAGTTTAGACGCGCTGGACTGCCATTGTTGCAAAAGTCACTCGCTATTCGCGATCTTAATCTGTCCGTGGACAGCGTTGAGATTGTGGAAGACCTCTTCGCTATCGGCAGCAGTCACCTTTATCTAAAGGAATACATGCAAGCTGAGCCCATTTTCCGCAGGGAGATTGATCTCCGTGAGAAGTATCACCCCAGGCTTAAGGGTCAGCTTTCTTTTGCCTATTTCGGACTGTTCCGCATCATGAAGAAGTTTGATCGAAATGAAGAGGCAGCGATTTTTGCCCGCAAGGCGCTAGAGCACTCGCCAGACGACAAATTGTATCAAGAGGTTGTTGAAGGTCTCAAACCGCCCGCACCAATTGAAAAAGAAGCAGCGCCCGCAATGACCACCTACGCGGACTTTCGAAAAGAAATCAGTGATCGAGCCAAAGCAGGAAAGCTAACCACGACTAAAGTCAATTTGCCGGTGAAAGCAGGCCGAGTCCATTATATTGAAGGCGAGTGGAGCGGCGACAAGATGGTAAGAGCAAGTGAGTGGAATGCTGCTGATGATACCAACGGTACGTTTACCTTCTATTACTTCAATCAGCATGGCGTATTGATGTCCATCTTCCGTATCCGTGAAGGCACGGATGTGCCTGTGGATGGCGTCAAGAAAGCCACTGACACCTTCAACTTCTTTAGTGGCAAGCTTGTGGGCTGGAAACGTACCCAGGACGATGCGGAGAAGGTGGAAGATCCGGCCAGTGATGGATTCCTCGAGATAGGCGCAGAAATCCTGGAGGCCGCGGAGAAAGCAACGGCTGAAATCATCGAAGCTGGTCCTCCATAGCCTTGAGAAGCCCTAACCATGATCCGCATTCTTCGCACGCACTTTGGACGCATCCTGGGAATTGGGGGTGTCGTGGCGTTCGCGTTAGGAGTCTTTGGCTTTCGCTCCTGCTTTCCGGAGTTGAGCTTGGACACGATCATTTACCGTACCGTGCAGCTCTTCTACTGGGGCTATTCCCCTTGGGATGCGGGTAAGGAACTGCCTCTGCCTTGGACGCTAGCCGTGGCTCGTTGGCTGGCTCCCGCAGTGCTTTTGGGTGCTTTGTTCAGCGTGGCTATCAGCGTGTTCGAACAAAAGTGGCAAGCTTGGTGCATTCAACGAATGCGTGGCCATACCATCGTTTGTGGTGCAGGAGAGAAGGGTGGCGTGCTGGTGGCAGATTTGCAGAATCACGGCCATGCGGTGGTGGTCATCGATCCCTCAGAATCAATCTCCAAGGAGGGTCGTTTGGTGGTAACAGGTGATGCAACAGAGCGCGGAGTATTGACGCGTGCCGGCATCGCGCAAGCCAGTCGTCTGGTGGCTCTTACCGGTGATGATCATGACAACCTCGCTATTGCTGTAGCTGCCGCACAAGCAGCAGGCGCGGATACAGGGCTTTCCATCTTCCTCCACAGCGGTGATGCATCACTTTGCGATCTCTACCAACGCAATCGAGCTCTTACTGCCTCTCTAGGTGGCGTGCCGGTGCGTGTATTCAATCACTACCGCAACGTAGCTCGGCGGACCCTACAGGATTTTCCGCTCAATCCACAGACGGGGCAAGCGCATCTGATTTTACCGGGACTGTCCCGCGTCACGCTGGCACTCGCGGTGGAGTACGCCCTTGTGGGTCATTTCCCTGAAGAGAAGCGCACTCACATTCACCTCGCAGGTCCAAATGCGGAGGCAGATTTAGCCAAACTACGCATGAAGTATCCTAACATGGATCAGTGCGTCTATTTGCACACGCTTCCAGTGCGGGAGGGGCAGCGATTTTCTTCAGTCGTGGCAGAAAAGGTGAGATCCCTGGCTACAGACGACTGTTTTGCCATCTGTCCAGGCACAGAAGATGACAACGAGGCCTTCGGTCATGCGCTTGAACTCTATGAAATGCTCAGTACGCACCTTAACGTACAGTTTCTGCTGGACACTCTCCCCGGTGCTGCTGTCCGCCGTTTGGTGGAAGCCAGCAGTGAACTCAAGAAGCGCATATCCTTTCTTCCTACTGGCCAGCCTGCTAGCGGATACGAGGCTGTGATCGGCGACTCGCTGGATCGCACCGCTCGTATCATCCATGACAATTGGCTGGCAGAGACACGGAAGCAAATCGCCGCCGCGCGTGCTGCGGGTAATGAGGACCTGGCAAAGAAACACGAGATGAAAGGGACTTATCGGCAGTGGGGTGAACTCACGGAAGAGCAGAAGGGCGCAAATCGCTCCCAAGCTGACCACATTGCCTTCAAACTCCGTGCTGTGGGCCTTGATCCGGCATCTGCGACTTCCGAGGCATGGGCTAGATTGAATACTGAAGAGGTAGAAGCACTCGCACGTGTGGAGCATGCCCGCTGGGCTGCGTATCTCTGGATGACCGGCTGGACTTACGCCCCAGAACGAAACGATCTGAAGAAGCAGCACCCCAATCTCGTCCCATACGACGATCTGGATGAGCCCACCAAGGACTACGACCGTGAGGCTGTGCGGAACCTTTGTGAATACCTCCCTCGACAAATAAACACGAACAAACACACCCACAACCGAACATGAACATACGCCAAATCACCTGTGCACTCCTGTGCATATTCACCACAATCGTTTTTGCTCAGAACGGAAACATTGATGTCGCCCCTAAAGATCGCTTCTCCGCTGAGGGCGCGAGTTGGAACATCAATGGCGAGACTGGCAACGTGAGAATCCAACTCCGCAAGCTTACCTTCAATCACGGTGGCAACACGGGAACGATCAAACTGGTGTTGTTTGCCAGCAGAACACCCTTCAAACCGGGTGCTAGTGGCTGGCCGATTGCAGAGAGCCGATTGGGTCAACTGAACGAAAGGCAGTTCTACAGTAATTTGTCCAAGAACGCCAACCTTGTCCGCCCGCCCGTAGGCACCTACTACGTCACATTGATGGTGCAGGAGTTTTACAATGGCCAATGGAAGATTCAGCGCTCCATGAATGGCACTAAAACCACCACTTTTCGTTAACCGGGTTTCATCACACTCCGCATGAAAACATACATCCAGACCCTGATTGCTCTCTTCGCCTCAGCATTGCTCTTACCTGCCGAGGACAATCACTACAAAGTGCTCAACCAATGGGGAGAAGAGAGTGCACCATGGAAAGACGGCGGTTCTTGGGTCATGGGCAGCCGTTCTGAACAGAACATCGTAGCCCTGGAGGTAAAGAGTGATGACGGCGGGGAAACGCTGATCGGAACTGTCACTTATGAGGGGGAAGGCCCCATCGGCTTTAAAGGAGAAAGCGGAGAACCCCACACCTACTACGTGAAAAATGAGTTTGGTGGAGCATGGCATGAAGGTGGAGCCTGGTACATTGGTGATCGGGACAATCAGGAAGTCGTGGCGCTGAGTCTGAAAAGTGAAGATGGCGGGAGAACTTTAGAAGGCACGATGACCTACAGCGGAGAAGGTGCCATCCGTGTCCGTGCGGCATTGTTTAATGCCTATGAAGTAGAGAACCGCTGGGGAGATGCTGCCGAGCCTTGGCGGGCAGGCGGACACTGGACCCTTGGAGGCAGGTTGGAACAAAAGGCGGTCCAGTTCAGCATCAAAAGTGATGACGATGGACAAACTCTCACTGGCACCATGACGTATGCCGGTGAAGGCTCAGTAGATTTCCGCGCAAAGCGGGTCAAGCAGAACACTTATAAAGTGGAGAACCACTGGGGAGATGCTGCCGAGCCTTGGCACGAAGCGGGCACCTGGAAACTAGGCGGACGTGACGACCAAAACGTCGTCGGTCTTGAAGTAAAGAGCGAAAACGAGGGCAAAGACTTCAGTGGCACGGTCACATACAAAGGAGAAGGCCCAATTGACTTCCGCGCTCGCATATTTGTTCCTTAACCTGCCATTCTCCAACTTATGAATGACTTCAATCCTGCATCGTACGTCCTTTGGGGCGTTGCCATCCTTCTGGTGTTGTTTATTGGACGTTTCGTCATGCGCCGTGTCGCCATGATGGACAAAGTATTGCGCCAGTGCCCAAACTGTGGTGGCGATGAGACGTATGGCATTCGCAAAGCAAAGAATAGCACTGTTTACGACTACAACTGTCGTCTTTGCGAACACCAGTGGACCTGGGATCAAACTACGCCGTATCCACCCGTTACAGTGCGCCCCGAACTCATCGCTGCGGGCAAAGCTAAGCTTGCTGAACAGCAGCGAGACAGGCATGGCTCTCACGGTGGCCCCGGCAACTTCGGTTGAGCCCATTACTTCTGTCCAAAATATAGAACCACCACCTACTCGCTTCTTATGAAACTTCTCTCCGGTGTGATATTGTTCACCGCTCTCTTCACGCCACTGGCCCAGGCCGAATCCTCAGATCGACTCACGACTCTCGTCAAAGAAGTGGAGGCGTTGGAGAACGAGAGTGCGGCTTGGCCACATTTTGTCCTTTCAAAGTCTGATGAGGAAGGCGGCTATGTGCAGGAGCGCCACACTTGGCAGCATCCAGAACACCGACTCACTGCAAAGACGAGGGTCTTCGACTATGACGACCATGGAGAACTCACCATCGAGACCGTCATGAAAGAAGGGAAGCTGTTGTATGTCTTGAAGCGGAGAACCAACACGCCCTTTACCGAGAATGCCAAGACCTCAGTGACCGAGGAGCGGTTCTACTTTGACAACAAGAAGCTCATAGGAGCCTTTGCCAAATCCGCCTCACTTCCCCCAGATCAAAAGCCTGACATCTCAGGCGTCAAGAATGAGGAACTGCCTCTGGAACAAGTGAAAAACTCAGGGTCTCTATTTTTGACCCACGTACGCCTAGCTCTCTCCAATACAACACGGATACCTGGCTTGATGGACAGTCTCAAAAAGGAGGATGAAAGCCCCGTCTTAGTCGATGATGAAGACGAACCCACTGGGCAACCCAAGGTCACGCAAGTGGTGGGCACGTTCAAGGGCATTGAGGAAGGCGACTACTATCACTGGAATATGACCACGGAGAAGGGTGAGGACTTGAGCCTCTATATCTGGGAAGCTGGCCCAGATATAGATTCGCTGCTCAAAGAAGCCGACCAGCACGTAGACAAGAAATGCCGCGTCTACTGGACGAAGCAATCCCGCAACATCCCCGAAGCCGATGGCAACACCGAGGTAGAAGAACTAGTGCGTTACGAGTGGATTAAGTAGAGATCTACTTTGCAGATAGCGACTTCACTTCGAAGCTGCCTGCCTTGAAGGTGCCAGAGAAGGTGAACTTAGTCCCATCTTCATCGCCCCTAGGCACTTGGGTAAACCCAGAGCCAGTGAGAGTTCCATTTTTGCCGAAAGTGGGCTTTTCCACTGTCAGAACGCCAGCAAACTTCGGGTTCTCCTTTTCCTTGGCCGCAGCGGCTGCAATCAGACTCTTTCTCACGTCTCCCAGCCAAGTGGCCTTGCCATCGGTAATGCGGAATGCCTCTGCGTTCTGAGTTTCCCAATTGCCCTGCTGCATTTGCACCACTTGAGTGGAGTCCTTGGACCATGCTGCCTCGTGCGTGTTGTTGTTGTAGCTTTGATTAGGACCCAAGTGCCAGACGGCACTCCATGCGATGACTTTGTCCGCCTTCAAGTCTACCAAACAGGTCGTCTCATCGTCTTTGTATCCGAAGGCATAAAGTCCATTAGGGGACTTGGAACCTTCGATGATCTCGCAGACTTTGGATGCCGGTTCAGTGGGCAGGGCACGGGTGCGAATGGCTTGATATTTGGCTTCTTGCTCGCGCAAAGCTTCATCCACCGTTTGGGCGGATGCAGTAACCAAAAGTAGCAGCAAGAGCGCTGAGGAGAGAATCGATTTGGTGGTATTCATAATGCAGTTGTGATTGGTGTGAGATTAGTTGGTGAGGATGGAGAAATCTTTGCTGGCTTTCCTGACGGCGGCCTCGTCGGTGACCACGATGGTGGCACCAGGGCTGAGTTGGTCGTACACTTTTGCGGCAAACTCCGGTGGAACAACCACCCGGGCTGCAAGTTCATCAAAGTCCGTCTTCTTCGGATTATCAGAGGCACTCGCCACGGCCAACCATTTCCGGGCTTTGCGGAAGGGCGCCAGAATGCTCCACTTTTCACTGCTGCCCTCCAACATGGAGAACACGTGGCCGCCCAGTGGATCGCTGCCGACAATCTCAATCGCTGCCGTGCCGATGGGCGTGCCGTTACGATAGACATAAATGGCTTTGTCAGCGCTGCTCACTAGGATCGTCACCGGCCCGTCAGCACTCCGCTCGGGACGCCAATCATAACCACCCGCTGGGAGTGGCTTGATCATGTCGTTCGTGAAGTCCTTTGGTGCGAGAAGAACCCCAGGGTTGGATGCAAAGTGTGGTTCAGTAGCTTTTGTGCCGCCAATGACCACGGTGCCTCCTTGAGCTGTCAGGTTAAAGAGCAACTTGGAGAAATCATAGGGCATTCGGATGCACCCGTGACTCGCCGGGTAGCCTGGGAGGTTCCCGGAGTGCATGCAGATGCCAGTCCAAGTCAACCGCTGCATGTGGGGCATGGGCGCATTGGCGTAACTGGAAGAATAGTGAGACTTTTTCTTCTGAAGGATTGTGAATACTCCAGAAGGAGTGCTGTGACCTTTGGCACCAGTGCTCACGGAACTTCGTCCCACAAGGATGCCATTGCGATACACATGCATCACTTGATTCGGAATCGACACCAGCACCATCACCGGGCCTGTGGGTGAGACAACAGGTGCCCACCAGTATTCTCCCGGATTGATCGGACCGGAGGGTCTTCCTGTGGGTGTTCCTTGGGTGTGCGAGGAGGGTTTCTCCATGGCACTACCCGTGAGGAAGGACGCCAGAAAGAGGACGAGGACTAGGACAAGTCGCATGACAATTGCTTTATTGGGGGATGGTCTTCACCAGTTCGTATTCACCAACGTATCTCGACTCTCCATCTTCATCACGCATGAAGATTTGCAGCTTGCCGTCTTTGCTGACCACGTAGAACTGCATGATCGCATGCGCCCAACTGCCGCGGCAAGCGGTTAGAGCCTCGGTGGGGATTTTTTGCTTCTTGTAGTCTGCCTTGTCCACCGTGTGGTAGTTACCGGTCACATGGTCGTTTATGAGTTGGCGTTTGCCATCTACGTCCAAGAATAGCTTCCCTCTGGGGATACCGTTGTCGTCATCCTTGAGGTCAAAGTGCCAGGCAACTTTGGGGTCGGCAGCGAGGAGGCTGATAGGCACGGCGAGCGCGACAGCGAGAAGCATGAGAAGATTGCGTGTGGTCATGGTGTTGTGTTTGGTCTGATGTGTCCTTGGTTCAGTTTGGCTTGATGCGTGAGGGGGAAATCCATTCGTCATAGCGAGAGTTGCGTCCGTCATAGCGGCACTCGTGCATGTTTTGGAAGCGCTCCAGCACTGTGCCAGGCACCCATCTACCTTCTCCATTTTTGATGAGCACTCTGGTGCCTGGTTTGTAGATGGCGTATTCGAGCGCTTTGACATCATCCCAAGTCATCCATGAGTATTTAGCATACCGACTTTTGTCGGTGAAGTGGACTCGTATCTGATCCCCTTTCGTGTCAACAATCTCGGCTTTATACCAACTGTTTCCGTCACGTGCGAGCAGTCGTTTCCCAATGTTCTTGTTAGCTGGTCGCCTCACTTTTGACAGGGCCAGATCCCAGGGGAATGAGCCAGTGGTGACGTGCAGGGGCTTGCCTTCTGCAACAAAGGCCATGTAGTATTCTGCAAAGATGCACAACTCCTGGAAGCTGATACTGCGATCCTCATCGAAGTCCATGGCTACATCACCGGACCAAGCGCGCCGCAATAAATCCGTGAAGCGCCAGCCGCTGTAGCCCACGTTGCATGAGCCAGTGGTGCTGAGTGCTCCGTAGGAGATGTCTATGGTTCCACTTTCACCACGCGATTTGGCCAGATCCACCATGCCGCCGGAGAAACAGCAGTCAGAGAAGAGCATGACCTGCTTACCTTTGAACTTTGACTCGATACTCTTCACGAACCAATCAATGCTGATCGACCCATCAAACGCAGAATAAGTATGTGTGCCGGTTTTTGGATCGTAGCCACCGTGACTGCTGTAATAGAAAATCAGCATCTCATCCTCCTGGCTCAGACCAAGAAAGTAAGGCACTACTTTGGTGATGGTGTTTTTGGTTGCCCTTGAGTCCTTGAGATAGAGCATGTTGTCCAAAGGCACGCCCAAGCTTAAGAACTGCCCGACGAGCGGATCATCCAAACGATCCGAAGTGGAGAAAGATGTGTTGCCCGGTGTTTCACCCGCAAAGGCGGCGAGACTGATGACGATGACTCGTGTTTTGGCAGGACTCCAATCCACAGCGCTAGCTGACTGGCCGATCAACAAACAGAGGACAAGTGCAGCGTACTTCATTGTGCCTGATACTTGTATGAAGCGAGAGACTGAAAAGTCGGCAGTTTGATCGAGCGTTTTACGCGGATTATGGCCTCTAATGGGGTCATCACGAGCTCGGCAAGCCCCCGATTGGGAGAACGAATCGCATCACGAACTGCACCACAGACTGCGCCACGCTCGGTGTTGTCGCCACGGCTGGCATAAGATGCCCACTTCACGTTATTGTTCAAATCGGTGAGCCGCAGAGCAGCAGATCTATAATGCGGATACTCTTTACTCGTAAACTGAGCACACGAAAACCTTTGTCCCTCTGTGACGTCTGCGTGCAGCAGAAGACTGGCAACTGTCCTCTCTTGGACCGGCACATATCCTTGTCGGCGAATCAGTTTCGCCACTTCTGTTGCCGCATCACTGTGATTGCACACGATCAGGACGTGATTGACAGCGTTGCTTGGTGAGATACGGGCGGCACAACTTGCTGTCAGCAGTGATGTGCTAAACATAAGTATGCGCCAACAGGCACCTGGGGAGAGAGAAAACATTGGGAGAGTGAATCTGCTCGACAAGCAGATAAATGTCAGGCTATGAAGTCTGACGGAGAAAGGCAAGCAACATATTCTCCGCAATCACGAGCTGATTTGACGCAATGTATTCCCCAATCCACCTTGTATTTTATCTGCTGACTTTGTTATTGCCCGCAGATGTAACGGAGTTCACTGTCACCGCAAAACATGGTGACCAGAAGCTACAGGCCACGTGGACGAAGACTGACAAAGGTTGGCGTGGCAAAACCGAGAGTGGCGATGATATGGGGTTGTGGTCTGTACCATCGCCATTGACAGTGCTTACCATCAATCCAGACGGCACATCATCCAACACCAGCTTCAAAGGATTGCTTGTGACTAAAGATGTCGGCGGTGACAAGCCAAAAAGCTTTATCATGGCGGGTGATCCTGTCGAAGTCGTGCGGAAGGACGGCTCTATATCCTTCAAGGTGCCAGATTATGACCACGCGCTTGTAGCAACATTCACCACCAAGAAATCAGGGCCAAATCCTTGACTCAAGTTACTCGGCTCATCTGCAGTTCACTTCTGAACCACGGCTGATGGCTTGCGGATTTTGAGCAGGACGGGGTAGCTTGTTTCGAGGCCCTCACTTGTTTGTTCGTTTCGGGTGGAAGCCACTGCGGCGTGGATGAGACGGTCTTGTTCAGGCACCCACTTGGCGGCGGTGAGGAAGATCTCGCGGATGTCTTCTCCCTCACGTACTTGCACTCCGTTGAGGCCAATGTTGTCGACGATGACTCCGAACGGCAGATTGTGGATATCGAAGTTGAGTAGACCTTTGTCCATAAAGCGATCAACGCGGATAAACGCGGCAACGGATTGCCCAGGAGAAAGCGTGATTTCAAGTGGAGTAGAACTGGCGCGCTTCACAGGTTGATCTTGCACACTGGGCTCAAGGTTGGCGATAAATCGTGGTTTAGGTCCGATCTTTGGCGTCCCGAACCCAGTGATAGCTTGTTCGATTTTTCTCCCTTCAACTATCGCAGTGGCGATGACTCGCATTTTGCTGAAGTCTGTAGTTTCTGGTGCTGATTCACTCACCGATAAAGATCCAGTAGCCAGGACATGTCCCGCTTGAATAACAACTGGGCTTGAGACATGCCAACCCTGGGGCACGTCGCTAACCGTGACTGTAATAGCTCCTTCAAAGCCATCCAGACGCTCTGCCCGCAATGAAACCCCCTTATTTCCGCCCCTACCGATGGTGTCATTCATTCCGAGCAACTGCATTTTGAATGAAGGGACAGGTTTCCGAGCAATAAGGCGATACGCGAACCTATCACCACTCCAGCCGCGAGAGTCGGTCACCCGGATGACGTAGTGTCCATCGACTGGAGCCGTAAACGTTAGTTTGGAATCTCTGCCGAGCTTCCTCTGGCCGTCGTCGTCATTTGCGCACGGGATAGAGAATACAGGAAGTCCATTCGGAACGGGTTGTTCGCCCGGCGTGAGTGGTTGGACGATGTAGGCTGGTTCCTCGAGTGCGTGGCCGGTGGCCGTCGTATCGAACCATGCGATGCGCTTGCCGCCGTTATTGTAAAAGAGAAAGCCAGCGTCTGGGCCACGGGGATTGCGGAAGATGCGCATCACGTCGCCATTGAAGTAGACGTAGTCATTCAGGTCCATTTCTGTCCAGAACTCCAGACGGATGTCTGGATTGTTGGCGTCCACACTTCGGAAGTTGTTCCATGTATCACGCATCGCACGGAGCCGGACACGTTCTACAGGCTGACCGGTGGCCGTCAGGACCTCAATCTTGGTGTCAGTAGGGGCGTTGTGCACTGCCGCAGCAGTCTCGATGATCCATTGTTCGTTTTTCTTGGCGCTGAACTTGAAGTGGTCTGCATCCGAGGTGGCGGTTGTGTTGTAAAGACGGCCATTCATGACGCCAGGGACAGTGAATGATGGTGCGGTGGCTAGATCGTCATTGGGTTCCGCCTCGATGGCTTCTGTCATCGTGCTGATTGGAATGGTCAGCGGGTATCGCGAGCGCAAGGTTTTGATTTCACTCGGAACATTTCCATCGGTGACCTGCATCGTGCTGCTTGGCAGATTGACGCCGATCAAGTTCACCGTCGTTGTTTTTCCAGCAGGCACCGCCAATGGCCACCACCCCGTGATGTAGGGGAGTAGACCGACTGTGAGACGGTAGTGGTGACTTGGCGAGCCATCCAATGTTGTCTCACTCACTCTCGCTGTGTAGATGCCGCTCTTGGGTGCTTTGAATGCGATGAAAGGATCGGTGCCGCTGTCGAGTCCGCGACTGAATGCGAGGCGTGATCCTGACGCATCGAAGACTTCAAGCTGAATCGTTTCTGCTTTAGAGCCGATAGAGCGCGCCGCGACGTCTAGGACAATCGTTTCACCAGCTTTCGCGTCGAATGGGTAGTTGTCACGTTGTCCCACGTCCCGCAGCACTCCAAAAAAGTTGGTGCCTGATTGAATAGGCGCTTCAGGTGGCGCGTTCGACTGAGGAATGTTGTCCCCAAGAAGTGGCAGACCCGCAATTGAGTACACTCCGCGTGGAAGCTCAGCGGGAGTGTCTATTTGAATGACCATCGTTGGTCCGCCGCTAACGATTTTCGCCGTGATGCGAGCGTCACTGGTTTTGATCGCCTTCAAACTCTGTAAGTTCTTGCCAGCGAGGGTGAGACGAGTGGATCTGCAGATTTGAAAGCCACGCGGAGAGATATTGGTGACCTCGGCGGCAGCTTTTGCCTTTGGTTTTGCCATTGGTTTCGGCGGGGAAGAGATGAGTTGTTCTGCTATTGCTTTGCCCAAGGTATGAAGGGCGCTACTTCCGTCCTGACGGGCAGTGGCGAGACGATCACTCGCGATCCAGGCGATCGCTCCGGCCCAGTCTGGCTGTTTCTCGAAGATTGACTTTTCGCTGAAAGTGCTGGCGTCCCAGAGCTTGATCGTCTTGTCCGAAGCAGAAGAGGCCAGCAGTTTACCATCCTTAGAAAAGGAGAGTGCTAGGACGGCTCCTTCGTGGGCGAACTGGGTCGCTTGAATTGGGTTTGAGCCCTCTGTGGCTGTGGGACTAACTTCCCAAATGCGGATGCGATTGTCAGCACCTCCGGCGATCACTTTTTTGCCGTCCGGTGTGAAAGCCACTGCAAATTGTTCCTTGGTTGGTTGCGAGAAGGTGTCAAGACGACTGCCCTTGGTTGTGTCCCAAAGTTTGATCGTGCGGTCTGCACTGGCGCTGGCGAGAACTTTACTATCGGGGCGAAAGCTAAGGCCATTTACGCTACCGTTGTGCCCCTTCAGTGTGGTCACTTCCTTTCCAGAGGCGGTGTCCCAGAGTTTAATCAGCTGATCATATCCGCCAGTGGCGAGGCGCGTTCCATCCGCAGACAGCGCCACGGCATGAAGGGCATCCCGATGGCCAGTAAACTCACGAACGATCGTTTTGTCTGCGACATGGAGCTGATATGCCGTACCGGTGATGCCCGCCTCTCCAGCTGCTACGTAAAGCTGTGCTCCGTCTTGGCTGAAGACCAGAGACGAGGCCTTTCCAGCAATGCCAGTGATCATTCCCTTGGACTGACGCAGTTTGAGGTCCACCAACTCCACGCTGCCGTAACGGCCGATAGCGGCGACTGCGCTATCAGGGGAGGTGGCGATAGAATAAATCGGCTTCGTGTTAGACTTAGCGGTTACTTTTGGCAACAGCAGTGCTTTGGGTGTCGAATCGGAAGGCCCTTTGGCACCTTCTGTGATCCATTGTTTGACCAGCGCGGTCTGCTGAGGCGAGAGGTGGGCGCGCTTGCCTGGCGGCATAAACTGGTTTTTGCCAATTTTACCGCTTTTGCCTTCGAGAAACTTCACCAAGAGGGACTCATCTGCCTTGCCCGGCTCGAAGGACTGGCCCGCATCACCACCTTTTTGCAAGGCGGCAAAGTTTTCTAACGAGAGACCACCATCGGCATCGCCTGAGCCATGGCAGTCTGTGCAGTGCTCGTCCCACAGAGGCTGGATTTGCTTCTGGTAGTCGACAGCGCCTGAGAGGGTGCTGGCTGAGAATGCGATGAGAGGCAGGAGGATGCGCATACGAAAAGATACGCTCAACGATACACTTCCGCCCAGCGGTTATTGCGCCCCAGAGCATGGGATTTTCGGCCATGAGGGCCCAAAACGCAAACAGGCCGCCCAGTTCACTAGACGGCCTGTGGGTGACAACAACCCGCCCATCAAGGCAGGCGAATGATAACAATCGATTCCGTTTTATCGCTAAAGTAGAGGCGTGCAACCAAAGCGCCGTTGCCGTTGTAGCTGCGGGCTTGGCCGGGGCTGCCGGGGACAATACCGAGGAGCGTGAAAGCGGAGACACGCTTGCCGGTTACTGCGTCTCCTTCACGGAGGACAAGCTGCGATTTTCCAGCACTGTTCACAGCCCAGAGGCCGGTGTCGTTTGCCGTTGTGACGCCTCCAGGACCAGGGCTTGTTTTGCCGATTTTGCTGGCGAGTGCAGCCGTGAATACTGGCCCGCTGGCCCCTCCTGGAAGCGCAAGGGAACTGAATGTCTGAAAGACACCTCCATTGCAACCCGGAGCCTCTTCTCCGGTGCGGGCGAGGACGACAGGAGTGCCGCCAGACACCGCACACGCAATTGCTGTCGAGCGAGCTGTATTCGCTGCGGTGATGGCTCCAGACCAAGCGATCATCCCAGAGTCGCTGGCTACTGGATCGGCAAATGAAGTCCAGCTCATGCCGGTGTCACCAGCGAGGTCGCCTTTGCGCGCAGGCATTTCCCACTTTCCAGCAATGTTCGCCACAATACCTGTATTGTTGGCAGAGGTGATGCCGCTGCCTTTGGGCATGGAGAATGTCTGATGGAATGCCATACAACCTTTAGCCGTCATCACGGGGACACCTTGTGCCTTGGAAGTAAAGCCGGACATGAGCTGGAAGCCAGATTGCGCCACTGCGTTGAATCGCGGGCTATCGCTTAACTCGTCGAGCTGATAGGTGATGACTGTTTTGTCGGTACAGACGACACGCACGGCTGTGTAGCCGCGCGCTGTGTGGTGACGACCATGCCCAGGGCTGCCTGCTACGGCACCTAGCATTTGAAAGCTGCCAACGCGTTTGTTGGTGCCACCAGCACAGGTGACGGACTGACCTTCACGAAGTAGCTGACTGATGCCCTCCCCAGCAGACCAGCGGTAGGTGGCCACATCGCTGTCTTTTGTGGCGCTGCCTCCAAGGATCGCGGTGAACAGAATCTCATCTTCCACCAGTGACAGGGACTGGAAGGTCTTGAACACAGTGCCGGGAGCTGCGGTGTCGCCCGCCCGTGCCACTAGGGTGAGTTTGCCACCGACGTTCGTCCAGATACCGGTGTTCGTGGTAGTGGCGAGCGCGGATGATCCGTCTGGGGCCTTTATGCGGGCGACAAACGCGATGTAGGGCTTCACTCCAGAGCCGAGATTGAGGCAGGGATCATAAAGTTTAGCGAACAGATCGTTTGATGTGCCAGGCGCTTGGTCGCCTTCCGAGACAACAAGCTCAGGTGGGCTCCCGGCAAAGATTCCTGCCACCGTTGAGGTTCCTGAAGTGTAGTTTCCAATGAATGCCAAATGCTCTTGATCGTTAATGGCTGGGACACCGAACTTTGTAAAAGAGGTTCCACTTGGCGCCCCCATGGCTGAGGCGCTGTTATTTGAGGAGGCGATGCTCACGATCTGAGCTTCCCCCGGCACGGGGTTTGGTGTCTTTACGGCGACATCAATGGAGGTGGTGGTGACGTTTTTACGGGCATCATATGCTGAGATGGTCACAGTAGTTATACCAGAGACCGCGATACTACCAGCTGGCGGCTGTTGGATGATGCGAGTTACAGCGACATTGTCTGAGAACGATGCGCTGCTCATGTAGTCTGGGATCAAGTCGCCATTGGTTAGC
This sequence comes from Verrucomicrobiaceae bacterium, assembly GCA_016795485.1. Classification (GTDB taxonomy): domain Bacteria; phylum Verrucomicrobiota; class Verrucomicrobiia; order Verrucomicrobiales; family Verrucomicrobiaceae; genus JAEUHM01. Next base: position 16,171 of record JAEUHM010000013.1, read on the forward strand.
GTGAGCGGGCTGAATCCGCCTCCGGGTGACTTGATTGTCGGTGGTGTGCGGTCAACAACAGTCAAATGGAAGCCGAGCACCGAGGTTTCTCCACTAGAGGTCGTGAGCGTCAGGGTGATGTCGTGCACTCCGGCTGGCAATTTCGTCCCAGGAGCTGGACTTTGACTGACAATGGTGCCATTGCCCGCACTGTGTGTGGCTTGGGCTCTGTAGTCTGGGACTGTTCCATAGGCGGTAGTGTCCGTGTCCACAGAGATTGGGTTGAAGTTGCCATTGAAGTCAAATGCTCCTGGATCGCCGCCAAGGTGCGTCACCACGATGGTGCCCGCATTGCTCACTGAGCGGCGCTTCAAGCTGAACTCCAACCCACTTATTGCCGTGGTAGAGAAGTCGATGTCGATCCACTTTCCCGCCTGTGTCGTGCCTTCTGGAGGTGCGCCATTCTCGACGGCCATGTTGCCATTCGAGAACTCGGGCGGGTGGGAATAAGTGAAGAAACTTGCGTTCCAAGGCACAGTGATTTTCACACCTGCGGCAGTCCAATAACTGAAGTTTAGCACTTGTTCGTTAAGTTCTGCATCTTCCAAACGAAAATGGATGCCCTGAATGGCGCGTGGATTGCCCGTGCCCACATCGTAAAAGCGGAACTGTACCAGTGAAGGCTCGCTGCCGGACGATGCGCCTTCTACCCACCAAGAATCTTCTCCAAGCACATGGATCATGCCATTTCTTGAGAGGCCTGCGGTGGTGAGATGCACGTCGAAGTTCCGATTGCTTGCATCACTGAACACCACGGAAGGATTCGTCGTGTTTGGAATCACCGTTGCGTCCAGAACTCCCATCGTGGCATCTGAGCCAGCCGGTCCCCAACGCAAAAGTGTAGTGCGGAACGAAACGATGTTACCTCTCACGTTCAGCCCCGTGGAGTATCGCACTTTGGCTCTAAAATAGTACACAGTGCTGGGGTCGAGACTGTTTGCTGATGTCCTTAGCGTGGTGGTGCCTGTGCCTGACCCCACTGATGTGCCGCCTGTCGTACTGCAGGATGCTAGTGTGGCATCGGTGCCGTAGTCGAATAACAGCGTTCCTGTCCGTGTGCTCAGGGGGATCTGCGCTCCTAGAGATGCGGAGGTCGGGCGGATATCGTTCGCCGCAAGAGTCGTGACCCCCGTATCTAATCCAGGCCAGCCGAACTGCCCGTCCTCAAGATCCACGCCGTTGGCAATGCCATCATTGTCCGAATCGGCATTTTGAGGGCTTTCGATGCGTCCGTTGCCGTTTGGATCCAAGGTGGCTGAGGGAAACCCTGCCTCTGCGAGGTCCGTGGTGACGTTGCCATTGGAGTCGAGGTCCAGGTAATTGGGGTTCGTATCAAGATCGGAGTTAGTGGGCACTGGGTCGCCGTTGTCACCCACCGTGGTGCTGCCGTCAGCGATGGACATGATCCCATCTTTATCGGCATCGGTAAGACCCGTGTCGGCCGTGCTTAGAAATCCATCTCCATTGGTGTCAGCTGCCTTAACCGCTGCTGCGGCGCTCTCGAAAAGGTCGGTCAGACCATCATTGTCGCTGTCTAGGTCGCGAACATTTGGCACTCCGTCACTGTCGGCATTGGGTAGCGTTGCCAGGACACTTGCGATGATGCCCGTCAGGCCAATGATGCCATCGGCACGCCCATCTCCGTTGACGTCCGTGATTAGACATTCTCGCACATCGTTTATCCCGTCATTGTCGCTGTCGAGATCGAGCGAGTTAATGACTCCATCTCCGTCTGGATCTCCGGTTCCCTCTAGCGTGTCTAGCAGTCCATCACCATCGTCGTCCACGTCGATTTCATTGGAGTAGCCGTCATTGTCCGGGTCCGCAATGGTCGGCGGTAATCCGATGGTCAGCGTTTTGATCTTCACTTTCTGAAGGTTAGTCGCCCCGCCTGTGGATGCTGTGAACCCGACGAATGCGGACGTGGCACCCGCGAGGAAGTCGGATGAAAAGGTCGTTGTGGCACTTATTCGCCGAATGCCGTCCCAATAGACTCTCAGCGTGCGTGTGGAAGCCACGTAGTCCAGCACCATCGTGTGATAGGCACCATCCTCGATATTTGTCGTGCCGAAGCTGTAGTAGCTTGCTGCCAGATTTGGCCACGGTGTTAGAGTGGTGGCATCTCCACGATTTAGTGAAAGGTGGTCTGCATTGACTGGGTCGGAGTAACCGATCTCAGTGTTGTACCACGTATCCATTTTCAAGACCATCGATGGAGTGATTCCGAGCGCTCCAAGACCTCCTCCAGGTGCCCCTTGTGCAGTGGTCCCCGTGGTTTGGATGACCAATGCCATCCCATCAGCACCACCATTGTTGCTTCCAAGATAGACGTCATACTCAAGCCGGAAATCTCCACTGATCGGGAACGCATTTTTGTACCAGACGACTCCAAGCTGGCTGCCAGCATCGGGTGTGAGAATCAGCTCGGATCCGCTTCGGGATGCATTGCCGCGCAACACCCAGTTGGCGTAGTTGTTGGTTTGGGGCTGATCAATGATTGTCTGTGCGGCCGCTGTCCCGAGTGCAGCACACACGAGAACGGCCAATTTGGCCATTCGGCGCACAAACGCTTGAGGCGATGTGGGCAGGCTGTCTTTGAGCTTTCGTGGTGTCATGTTCTGATTGGTTGATGAGTCTTGGAAGCGGGAGAGAGGGGGAGAAATTGAGTCGCGTTTTCCGCTACACAAATGTGGCATAAACAACAAAAAATGCTATTAAATATGGTAATTACATAGAATAGACGCAAAAACCGGCGCGCTGTTCATTTCACAAGTCGTTTTTTTGCAGAGTCGGCCGGGAACTCCAGAAAGCAGGGCCGGCATACTCCCAGGTCCCAATCACACAGGAGACCCTGGTCTTCTAAGGGCTTGGTGGCCTAAGGAATAGATTCAAGGCCCGAGCAAAGATGTCACCCCCAAAGCTCACTGAGCCTATGTGGCGCACGCCGCATGATCCTCTCCCACGGGGGTATTCTGCGCGGATCGGTGGTTAAAGCCAGCCGAGAGCATTGCACGCCCACATGATGCCTGCGGTCAGGATCACATTGAGCAGCGCTACCTCAAACATCACGAACCAGCCCAGCTTCATGAGCTGATCGTAGCGGAAGCGCGGCAACGACCATCGGATCACGATGAAGAAGAGAATAAATCCGATCACCTTGCCAAAAAACGTGCCGATGTGCAGAAGACCCAGCCACAGAGGAGTCGCTCCCGGCTTGTAATCGAGTCCGAGGGCAGGTGCAAAAGGAATGCTCCAACCACCCAAGAACAACGTAACGGCCAACCCTGAGCCGATGATCATCGCTGCGTATTCACCCAGGAAGAACAAAGCGAACTTCATTGAGGAGTATTCCGTGTGGTAACCTGCCACGAGCTCGGTCTCGCACTCTGGGAGGTCGAAAGGAAGACGGTTGGTTTCGGCAAACATGGCCACAGTGAAGATCACGAAGGAAATGGCCATCGGGATCGTGAGAAGCAGCTTCCCGATCGAAATCTTGCCCCACAGTGGGAGTAGTAGCCAGCCGTTCTGGTCTTGATACTGCGCCATCTCGCTCAAGTTAAGATTCCCGTAAATCATGAGCACCGGAACGATAGCTAGCCCGAGCGACAGCTCATAGCTGATCATTTGTGAACTGCTCCGAACGCCGCCAAGGAAAGGATACTTGGAATTGGACGACCACCCGGCAAGCACGATGCCGTAGACGCCAAGAGAGGCGATGGCAAAAGTGTAGAGCGGACCCACACTGAGATCAGCAATGACAGCCTTGATCGGCTGCTCTAGGCCAAAAAAACTAAAGTTCAACTCGCTGCCAAAAGGCAGAACCGCACAGGTGAGCAGTGCGGGGACCATCGTGAGGGCTGGAGCGATCCAATAGTAAAACTTTTTTACGTGAGCTGGGGTGAAGTCCTCTTTGAGCAGGAACTTGATCCCGTCAGCCATGGGCTGGAGCAGGCCCCCCATGCCAAAAATATGCCAGTCTTTCTTGGCACCGAACAATGTGGCTGGAATGCCCACACGGTTGGGGCCTACCCGGTCTTGGATGATGGCACTCAGACGGCGCTCAGCCACCACGGAATAGGCGACCATGGGCAGGATCACCATGAAAGTGAGGAGGATGATCTTTGCGACCGAGGCGATCAGGAAAGTGAGGTCCATGGACGTGGGGATGCGGCTTTGGCTCGACTATCCCGCCCGCAAGAACAGCAGCAACCGCTATTTGTGAAAAATTTCACAAAGTCGGTCGGCGCGATGCCGATGGCGCCCTGCTCCTGACGGAATAGGCGATTTCAGGTCTCGGTATTGCCCCTTGCCATGACAACCTTGCCGGTCCGCACGGTTTCGACGATCTCGAACTTGCTCAACATTCGCAGGGCGGCATCGATCTTGTCGGTATTTCCAGCGATCATCGCGATGATGCTGTCTTCGTGCATGTCCACGGTCTTTCCTGCGTAATGCTCGATGATTTGAAGCGCCTCCGTTCGGTCTGTGGGACCTACGGAGATCTTGATCAGGATCATCTCGCGCACTACGGCATCTCTGTCCTTGTGCTCGGTGCAGTGAAGAACGTCGATGAGTTTATTTACCTGAAGGATGATTTGTTCAAGGCCTTGGGGATCGCCGCTGATTCCAATGGTCATGCGGCTGAAGCGGGCGTCACGGCCTTGGCTGACGACGAGTGAGTCGATGTTGTAGCCACGGCGGGAGAAAACAGCGCAAATGCGGCCGAGCACGCCTGGCTTATTGCTCACCATGACAGACAGCGTGTGGGTATTCACGATGTCCGCTTTTGGGGCGGGTTTCACGTCAGTGGAGGGTGGAGGAGTTCGATTGGACATTTGAAGACAAGGTTATGAGTTGGACAACTGGCAGTCGGGGATCACGTGGATCCAGCAGGCTTCTCCAGTTTGTGTTTCGGCGGCTCGACCATCATGTCCTCAAGGGCGGCTCCCGCTGGGATCATGGGGAACACGTTCTCTGTCTTGATGCACTCGGCTTCGATCAGGCATGGGCCGTCGTTGTAATCCAGAGCCTGCTGAAGGATTCTCTCGATGTCTGCCGGACGGCGGATATGCCAACCTTTAATACCGTAGGACTCGGCGAGCTTCACAAAGTCAGGATTACCGACGAGATCCACGCCGCTCTCACGATTGTCGAAGAACAGTTCTTGCCATTGACGGACCATCCCAAGGTAACTGTTGTTGAGAACGAGGATCTTGATGGGCAGTTTAAGGATGGCGGCAGTGGCCAATTCAAACAAAGTCATCTGGAAACCACCGTCACCAGAGATGCTCACCACCGTTTTGTCAGGGCAGCCGAGTTGGGCACCGATGGCGGCCGGGAAGCCAAACCCCATCGTGCCAGCACCACCGGAACTGGCCCAGAGATAGCTCTCATCGCACTTATAGAACTGAGCAGCCCACATCTGATGCTGACCCACGTCAGTGGTAACGATCGCTTTGCCTTGAGTGAGCTGATAAAGCTTGTCGATCACTTGCTGCATCCGAAGTCCACCTTGTATCTTGTAGTTAAGTGGGAACTTCTTCTTGTAGCCGTCCAGAGTGGCAAGCCACTCCTTTGTATCGAGGCGCTCCACATGAGGAAGCAGCATCTTAAGCGCGGTCTTAGCGTCTCCAATGATAGAAACGTCTGGCTTGATCATTTTGCCATGCTCGGACGGATCAATGTCGATGTGAATGATCTTGGCGTTCTTGCCGAACATCGCTGGCTTGCCGATGATGCGATCATCGAATCGGCTGCCAATGTTGAAGATCAGGTCGCACTCCACCATAGCCTTATTGGCGTAAGCAGTGCCGTGCATGCCTAGCATACCGAGCGCAAGTGGGTGAGTTTCAGGAAAGACACCCTTCCCAAGCAAAGTGGAGGTCACGGGGCAACCGATACGCTCGGCGAGTTCACGCAGTTCTTTGTCAGCGCGCGAAATCATTGCACCCTGGCCAGCGAGAATAACTGGACGCTTGGCCGCTGCGATCAGGCGCGCTGCCTCGGCGATTTTGTCTTTGTCGATGTCGAATGCAACCTCAGGGTGGTAACCAGGAAGATCCATAGGATCATCCATGGAGCCAGTGAAGGGTGCTTGGCTGATGTCTTTGGGGATGTCGATCAGTACAGGACCGGGACGGCCTGTCGTGGCGATGTGGTATGCCTCCCGGCCGATCCGAGGGAGATCGTTAGTGTTCTTCACCAGGAAATTGTGCTTCACCACAGGCGCTGTGATGTTCCAAATGTCGGCTTCCTGGAAGGCGTCTTTACCAAGCATCCATGAAACGGTCTGTCCGCAAAGCACCACCATTGGCACACTGTCCATCATCGCGGTCATGAGACCAGTCACCGTGTTGCCTGCACCTGGCCCAGAGGTCACAAGAACACAAGCAGGCTTGCCAGTGGCGCGCGCATAGCCGTCAGCCATGTGAACGGCTCCTTGCTCGTGGCGCACGAGCACAAACTTCATGTTGGTTTGCACTGTCTCCAGGGCATCGAACATTGGGAGAGCAGCGCCCCCCGAGTAGCCAAACACATACTCAATGCCGAGTGCATCAAGGGTCTTAATGAGCGCCTGTGCGCCGTCCATTTTTTCGTTCGCCATAAGTTCTAGGGTAAAAATTGCTGATTGTGGCCTAAAGTGCCGATGATTGATCAAATGGCAAGGTCAAAAGCCGCTGATTTGACCATAAAAATGACTTTTTGGGATCGATGAGCTCTCAAAAATTGGAGTTTTTGATCGAAATGCGGCAGTTTGCGTTGATTGATCGACTAAAAATTTGATGGTTCTTTCCCCAATACGATGTTGGAGCTAGGCAAAACTTGTCGTGGGTCATTTTCATTCCTTTCGGCTCACGGCGGCCTCGCGAAAGCAATCCAGCAACGAAAACGAAAGCTAGATCGATCATGCACACATGTCCAAGCGAACAATCAGTTCCCGCCTCCTAACAACAATAAGCAAACACGCTGCAGGCCTTATAAATCAAGCAATCCAACTTATTCACACTTGTTAATAATCGGCGATTTGCGAATAAGATTTTTGTGTCAGCAGCTTGACGATTAGCCCGAAAGGAAATTAAATCGCGGTTATAACCTTATTTAAATCGCCTTGGCTCGCCCCTCAAACACCTTTGAATCACACACGATGACGATCGCCGTCTCGCCGCAGATCAAAGTGTACCTCGAAGACCTCACCAAACTTGGAACTTTTGGTTGCAGCCCTCAGGAGGCACTACGCCAAGTCGTCAATAATGCCATCCAGGCAATGGTGAAGGACGGCACGCTAGCCAAACGCGAGTTCGACATCAAAAACGGCCAAGTTCAGATTCTTTAGCCGCCCTTCTTCACTCTGCATCTCTCATCCACTCCCAAACCACATCATGTCCATCTTTGTCACCTTTCCAAACCCCATAGCAGCTCCCCAGATGCTCTTTCCACCCATAGATGTGGCATTTAACTCTGGGACATTTAAGCGCTGGCGGGAAGATGTGGAACTGGAGACACTGGTGAACGAAATGATCCAATTTGACCCTGAGTACGCCGAGCAACTGGCACTAAATGGGATGGATCGCCTTGGCTGGGCGTGACTTTGGACCTGCGGCTAAGGTGTAACGGTGAGTGTCATGATGCCGCTGTCCACGGTGGAGCCGGGAGCATGAATGGATGATACCACGCATCGGTAAGCGCCAGCATCCATCGCAGACAGATTCTTGATCACCAAAACTCTCCCGGAGGAACCACTGATGCGTCCCGGCACGTCTGTCACGGGATTGGCTCCGTTGAACCAAGCATAAGATAGGCCGCTTCCAGCAGTAACTGCGCTGATCGTGGCCGTGGAGCCGGCGGCCTTCGTAATGGCTTTGGGTGTGGAGTCCACCAATCCGAGTTGCACGGTGTTGCTGATCACTGTGTCGCGTCCATTCTTTAGTTTCACAAGATAGCTGCCCGCATCCGTCAGTTTCACGTTAGACAGAGTCAGTGTGCCGGATGTCTTTCCAGGCAAAGCGGTGGATCCCTTGTACCACTGAAAGGTAGGGATGATCTCTCCCATGCTGGTCGAAGAAAAAGTCGCCGTGCCACCTGTTGGAAGTAGTAACGACGATGGCTGAGAGCCGAACTCGGGAATCTCACCGATGACAGCGACCAATCCATCTTGCTTGCGTCCAGTCATCGAAAGCTGCCCACGGCCAACGAAGTCAACAACCGGCCTGGGCCTATCTTCTTCAATGAAATTGAGTGACGCATACAGTCTGCCGTCAGTGGCATAGATAATGTCTGCTTGATCCGATGCAGGCATGGCCGCGAGACTTCCAAACACGGGTAAATCCCACTCTGGGGCGAGAGTCATGGCATCTAGGCGCACTACGCGATAGCCAGAAACGCCTGGGAACGAACGATCCAGCACTTCGAGTTGTCCGGCTGGGTCTGCTATCAGCCAAGCGATGCCATTCGTCGCGTGGAAGGTTACCGACGTGCCACGCCCGTTGGCTGCAAGTATCCCTGATTCGACGATGCCCGTGATGGGGTTCAACTCGCGCAATACAGCGGTGAGGGGTGAGGTCTGGTGACCAGTGACCCAAGGATTGTTGTCCGTATCCAAAGCGATACTGAAATACTCGCCATCGGAATCAACGACGTGTGCCCATTGGAAGGCCCCGTTAGCATTGTATTTGACCACGATAGGGCAGGAAGCTGCTGTATTTGTCAGCACTTCCAAGTCCGCGGTGTCTGCAGATCTCATGACGCGACCGCCCGGCCCGATGCGACCGCAGGCGTAGACAGAACCATCAGCGGCACACACGAGCCCGTAGATGCGCGAGTCTCCACGGTCTGCTGCCGTGCCATAAAGCTCGCGCATCCATTCCACATCACCATCAGGGTCGATTCTCCCGACCAGACCACTCCGGCGGCTTCTGGACGCTGAACCCAATTTCACAGGGTCCACGCCAGATTGAACTTTCCGACTTGGAAAGGAAACGTTCCCTGAAAAGTCGCCACCGATTCTTAGTTGCTTGTTAGTGTCAATGACAACAGCAAACACATCCGTGACTGCGGTCGTCGTGGTTGGTACTACTCGTCGACCCAGATCCATTCCCCATACTTTTGTGCCAGTGGAGCTGTGTTTCGTGACGTGGCCAAAAGTGTCTTGCAAGACTCCCCGGTCCATTCCACCAAAAACACCTCCATCGGCATCAGCCGCTAGGTCATGAGCGCCATCACCCTTGCTGGAGATCACCACTGAGGAGGCGGGCAGCCCTGTTATCGGAGAGAGTCTCTTCAATGCATGGCCGCCAGCGAGCCCGCTTGCCCACAAAGCTGTCTTGGACGTCGTTTGAAGCAAATCCAACCCTTGAACGGCATCCGGAGACGTGGTGCCGAATCGGCTGGTCCATAGCCAAGTTTGCTGACCCTTTATCACCAGCGGTGCAGCGTGAGAAACAAGAGCCTCGCCACCAGGAACCGCTACGATGACGCTGTAAGCACCCTGATCTTCTGGTTGTACGTTTGAGATGGTTAGTGTCGACGCCGTTTCCCCAGGAATGTCCACACCGTCTTTCCGCCATTGATAAGACAGCGGCAGGGTGTTCGCGGGTCGAGTTGCGGTGACTTTGAAGGTAGCTAGACCATTCAGAGCGATTGTTTGGCCAATCGGATGAGCTGTGATCGTTGGCCCAGGGATAGTTTGGTTGATCGAACGAATGCACTTGTTCCCAGTATCGGTAACGAAAAAGATCTCGGATGAGCCGATTTGCCCGCGGCAGATGCCCTTGGGTGTGTTGAACAGAGCCTGCCGTCCCGATGTCGCGTTCTTGAAGCCTGCAGTGTTCTGTTTTCCTGCAATCGTAGAGACGGCACCTGCGGTAGTAACCTTGCGAATGACGTGATTGCCCGAGTCGCATACGATTAAGTTGCCTGTTGAATCAAGAACCAATCCCCAGGGTGAGTTGAATCGCGCTTGACTGGTGCTGCTCAACAACTTGTCACGGAAACCTGAAATGCCTATTTCTCCCGCGAGAGTAGTGACGACACCTGCTGAGGTGATTCTTCGGATGACGTGGTTCCCTGTGTCCGCCACGTAAATGACTTCGGCGCTTGTGACCGCAAGTGCAGATGGGAAATTGAATCGCGCTGTGGCACCAGTACCGTCTTTGCTACCGGAGACACCAGCTTGGCCCGCAAGCGTAGTGACTTCACCGGTTTGGACATTAAGTTTGCGTATAGTGTGATTGTTCGTGTCGCAGATGAAGGCCACAACCGGATTGCTCGGGCTTATTGCGATCCCGCGTAATGAGTCGAACTCCGCTGGATTATCTGCGTTGCCTGCAAATCCCGTGCCTGCGATGATGGTCACAGGAGGATTGGCGTCGTCCGACAGAATCTTTCGCACTTGATGGTGAAGGGTGTCGGCAACAAAGATGGAACCCGCAGCGCCAACAACGACGCCTTGAGGTGCCGAGAATCCTGTCGCCAAAGTAGACACTGTTCCGTCTCCGACGAGGTTCACCATGCGCACTCCCGTGCTGGAAGTATCGACGACGAACAGTCGGCCTGCTGTGTTGACAGAAATCCCCACCGGAGCGGAAAAACGTGCAACACTTGGGTTGATGGTGCCATCAGTGATGCTGCCACTTTGGGAGGGATTGCCAGCCACAAGGCCAACCTCATAGACTTGTGCGGTCAGGGCTAAAGGCAGCGCCAAACAGGCAACTATTAAGCGAAATGGATTCATTTTGGGGTGAATCGGTAGTGTGCCAGATCACCCAAGTCGTTCAAACTAGAAAAAGACCAGCGCGAGACCTACTCTCGCTGCCAGAGATCACTGCTGATCGCTCCCAATCGAATGCCAAGCTTAATCCAGGAAGACTCGGCACAGGCCTTCTTCAGCCTGTCGAGCTTCTCCATCGGGTTTTTGCCATCTTGACGCTGAAGTTTGCTCGTGGTGCCCAACAAACGGCCCAACGCGATCCACTTGGATCCTTGCAAGGCATGTCTTACCCGCGACAACTCGCTCAAAGCAGTCCGCTCCTCTGTGAGACGCAGTTTGTCCGCACGGAGGGCATCCAATTTGGTGTTAAGAATGGTCGCTGCCAGAGGGGTGGTGCCATCGTAAGCTCCCGCAAGATCATGGCTGGGTGATGTGTCAAACTCTTGGCCCTGCAAACTTGCTGAGAGTGCCGCAAGCTCGCTTTCTGAGCTCTGTGCTACGATCTGAGCAAGGGCCACCTGGAACATGCCCGCGTGAAAACTTGAGATGTTTGACCACAGAGCAGCACTGTACTCCCCGAATCGTGCTCGCATGGCAGCGTCACTTGCTAGTTCTTTAGAGTGGTGGCGATAGAGGTCCAGATGCATCCGAATCATCTCTCGCATGAGTGGCTCGGGACGCGTGGTGATGGTGTTGCTGCCATGGACGCGGTACTGCATCAACATTTCAGGAGCCAATGCGATCTTGTCCCGCCAAGCTGCTCCGGCCAAAAAGAAGTAATCGTGATTGAAGCGATACGGTCTGAAGGGATTGGCCAGCAAATAGTCGGCAGTGGCAAAGACATTGCTCGTGGTAGCTATGAAGTTGGCCATTCCCAGCATTTCTGCCACGCTCGCATGGGGGAGTTCTTGAACGGTCTGGGAGCCGTAGAACCAGCGGGCTCTTTGCGCGTCCTTCGCCATCACTTTGCCTTCGGAATCGATGACCTCAAGACGTCCACTGATGACTTCTTTGCCTGGATTGGCCTTCGCGATTTGCTCGCAGACCTCAAGTCTCCTGGGTAGGAAGCGATCATCCGAGTTCAAGATGTTGATCCACTGACAGTCCTTAGCCGCCAAGGCCACAAGCTCATTGATCGTGTTGTGAGCGCCTCGGTTTTCTCGGCCAAAAGACTCCACACCGCGAGACTCGTAGCGCTTCACGACTTCGAGGGAGTGGTCTTTGGAGCCATCGTCAATCACCAGCACGCGGTCTGGCTTCCGCGTTTGATTGAGCACGGACTCAATCGCCTCGCCCACGTAGTGGGCATGGTTGTAAACGGGAATGATGACCGCGATGCGTCCGTTCATGCTGTCAAAGTTTCTTGAGTCGGGAAAGCCAGGCAGATTCGACCTTGGCGCGGTCCACCTTGTCCGCAGCTTTCTTGCGCTTCAAGCGGAATGGTCCCAGCTTCAACTCCGAGCGGACGAATGGCAGTCGGAGCTTCAGTAGATCCTCAGCGGGCTTCTTCAGCATGATCATCAGCTTGTCATCCGACACACTCAGCGCATCAAAGTCATTCAGAATACGGCTCAGGACGCCCCGAGATAGAGAAGGTTCTTCTTCGATGGCTGCGGCTACACGCAACTCTGGCTGTAGACGTTTCAGTAACCAGACGGTAAGCACTGAGCGGCTATCCACGGCGTGAACCACGCGGGTATTTCGTTTGGGCAGAACATCACTGAGGTAAACAGCGGCACGTGCGGCCTGATAAAATGCTACTCCGTCTACCGCATCTCCCAGGTCCGACCTGACACTTTCTAGTTTAGCACGTGCTTGGGTTCTTCGAAGCCAGATGCTCTCGATCACGCTCGCGTCTGGCAGCAACTCCATGCGCTGTAGTGTTTTCAGGTGCGGCTTAGAGCCGTTTGAGCATGAACGTAAGGCCAACCAACGCACTCCTTGCTCTGTTGACGGTGTCGATGAATGAAGCTCGGCGCCATCCCACTGATCATGAAGGTAAACGATGTTTGAGGCATCACGAAAAGCCGCTTCTGGTGAGCCAATCTCCTCAAACTGCCTACCCAGAACGCCTGCCGTGACGGCAAATGTGAAGATGTCTTCTGCACGCTTTCGTCCGACAGCGCCCATTTGATGGCGAAGTTCTGCGCTGGAGACGATTTTAGCCATCGCTTCGGCTAGCGCGGGTTCATCAGCAGGTTCTACGAGGAAACCGGACTCACCTTCAGCCACCATTTCAGGAATGCCGGCCACCGTAGTGCTGACGACGGGCAAATAGCAGGCCATAGCCTCAGTGATGACCGTAGGAAGGATGTCTGAAGCTCCTACGGAGTCAAAAATGCTCGGCAGAACGAAGAAATCAGCTTCTGCGAGTTCACGCTTTACCTCTTCCTGAGACTTAACACCCAAAAGCGTGATCATGTCGGCGACATTCTCTTCCATGATCTTCTTTTCGAGATCGCCGCGCATAGGACCCTCACCCACAACACGAACTTGCAACTTGATGCCACGTCTTTTCAGCAGACCACAAGCCCCAATCAGGTGCTGGAAGCCCTTGAACTCAATCAGCCTGCCAACGGAAATAGCGCGCACCACTTCGTTGTGTTTATGTTGCACAGGATGAAAATCATGGACCTCTATCCCATTGTAGATGCGCATCATTTTATCCGCACTCTCTGGGCAGGTCTCGCAAAGGAGTCCCTTGGAGTAGTCGCTGACTGCAATCACGAACGAAGCCTCCCTGGCCATCTCCGCTAGCAAATCGTTGCTGCCAAGGTCAAACATGAAGTCCTGGGCGTGTGCGGTGAAGCTGAAACTAAAACCCAACTTCTTCAAAAACAAAGCTGAGTGCGTGGCCCGATTCGCAAAGTGAACGTGTACGTGCTCGACCCCGAGCTTTTTGAATAGCCCGGCAAAATACCAGGCATTTTTGGCCCGCGTCCTGGCCTTATAGCTGGTGCCGTAACGTTCATCGTGGTCTTTGATAAGCGTTCCCAATTGTTGCTCGAACTCAGGGCAGGCGGCGAGAGCGTCCCGCAGTTCGGGTGGTGGCGGATAGTGAATCTCCGCTTTCATGCGGTCGAGCCGCTCGTGTCGGAATGAGTTTGGAGGCGGATTCAGCGAGGCAATCTCCAAAGCAAAACCCCGCTCTTCGAGCGCCAGCATCTCCGAGTCACAGAATGTCTGTGAGACGACAGGGTAGCGGGAGAATAGGTAAGCGACTCGCGGTTTACGCATGAAAGGAACGACCCCGCATCCTGGAGAAAAGCCGCCCTTGGGCAAATGGGAATGTCATCTGTCTGCCTACTGCGTGGCAAACTTAGTCAGCAGGCCTCTGCGGCGCGTGGCTGCCAAGGTGCTTGAAAAGATCCACGCCGAGGCGGCAAGGAAGATCACATTCAGCACGGATGCCCAAAAGAAGTGATGCATGTTGAATGTACCCGTCTTCATCACCTCTCTCATACCCTCAAAAACGTGCGTTGGAGGCATTGCGAGCGCGAAATACTGAATCCACTCAGGCTTGATAGAGCCGATTGGATAGAAAACAGCGACGAAGGGTTGAATGAAGAATGGCACTGCCCAAGCAAGCGACTCAGCGGCTTGGCCCCAGCGCAAAATGAGGGCGGTGGAGATCATTCCGAGAGACCATCCGCAGAGCAGGAGATTGAGGAAAAATGGCAGCAATGCCCAGCCCATCGTGAACACGTTGAACTGATAGAGCATGAAAGCCACGAGCAACATCATGCTGACCGTGACAAGGATGCGCATGATGCCCACGCCAAAGGTGGCCACGACGTATTCGGAGGTGCGCACCGGAGCAACGAACACATTGAGCAAGTTCCGCGTCCACACGTCCTCAAGAAACGAAACCGCAACCCCTTGCTGGGCGCGGAACAGTACGTCCCACAACACGATGCCTCCGAGGAGATAGGCGATCGGGTATGGCAGGCTGTGGCCCGCATTCTCCTGGATGAACAGGGTCAAATAGCCCCACACGAGCAGATCGACCATTGGCCAGAACACCAACTCCACAAGTCGCATCGGGGTGCGGGTGTAGAGGAACAGATAGCGCCACACGAGCGCGCTGACGATTCGGAAGTTCATGCGTGGTTACTCTTCAACCTCCCCGCTGCGGGCGATTTTGATGAACACATCTTCCAAGGAAGCTTGTTCTGATCGATTCACGATCTCCTCGGGCGTGCCTTCTGCAACGACACGTCCTTTGTGGAGGAAAATGACGCGATCACAGACCTCCTCGATATCCCGCATGTTGTGCGAGGTGTAGAGAATCGCGATGTTGTGCTCCTTTTGCATCCGGCGCACGAACTTGCGCACTTTGTCGGCAATATCCGGGTCCAAGCTAGCCGTTGGCTCGTCCAGGAGAAGGAGATCTGGCTTGTTGAGCAGCGCTTTGCACAGGTTCACTCGCGTGCTCTCGCCAGCAGAGAGTTGTCCTGTAACGCGATCATGCAGATATCCGATCTCAAGGAGATCGAGCAGTTCCGCAATGCGCTTTTTCGGCTCTGGGACGCCGTAGATTCGGGCGAAGACGCGGAGGTTTTGCCACACTCGCAGGTTTCCGGGCAGGCTTGTGTAGGCGCTGGAGAAGTTCATCCGGCTGAGCACTTCCACACGGTGCTGCTGGAGTTCTTTGCCAAAAACTTGAATCGTCCCCGCTGTAGGAGTGGTGAGGCCTAGCAGCATATTCATGGCTGTAGTCTTCCCAGCACCGTTGGCACCCAGCAAGCCGAGGATCTCTCCGCGGTGGAGATTAAAACTGAAGCCGTCCAGCGCTTTGACCCCGTCGAACTCGCGGGTCAGATTTTGCGCTGTCAGCACGATGGGGGGATCGTCTGGCATGTAGCGGGGACTTGAAGGGGAGCGCGGAATCAAGCCTGAGCCACAGATAGAGCAAGCAACAAGTGCCAGCTTAGTCGAACCGCTCAGGATCTTTCATTTCCCATGACCAGAGCCGCTTGACCCTGCCGTCTTTGAGCGATGCATGGTGGCGGAGTTGTCCCAGGGGAGTGAGCCAGCGAGTGATGCTCTTGAAAAAAGCTGCAGCATCGGAGGCTTCACTGCCCGCAGTGACCAATTGCTTCAAAAGCGGGACATTGAGTCGCCACATCGAGCAGCCTGATTCAATCGCTGGCTGACGACTCCGCATCCTGCCTGCCAAGGATTCTGCAAGAGTTGATGCGGTGCTTAGCATGAAAACTTCGTCACCGACAGCCACGCAAGGTTGTATCTCTGGCCATGGTGTTGGCACTGGGAGAAGATACACATCCAGTCCGCTCATTACTTCTTTGGTTATTTTAGGTGGTTCGGCACCTAACAGCATGGGAAGGGCAGTCTGAAGGGCTTGAATGGCGGGCTCCATCTCTAACCAAGCTCGGCTTAGAGCGCGCCGGTCTGTCACAGTCGCTAGCCGAGCCAAGGAGGGCACTGGCAGGCTCTCTTTGCCCGATTCGGTATCTGCTTTGATTACCCAAGCACGTTGTGGACCGAAACCTGTGCGCGCCAGTTTCATGGCACTTTCGTAAAACTGCTGGATGGGCGGGAACACCTGCTCTTCAAGCCATGGTTTGATATTGGCTGGCTGGGAGCTCGCTTGTTTATCGATGTAACTCAGTGCGGATTGCCGCAGCAAGGCCGCCCACGTCTCCAGATATTCCGAGAAGCGCTGTTGATCGTTGGCAGGAAGATTTCCAGCATAGCCAAACAACACATCAGGCTCATCCAAAGCTGCAGCCAAGGGCAATTCGCTGTGCTGACCTACTGCGTCTTCGACGATCCCGCCGTGCACTTCAACGTGTAGGCCCTGCTTCCACCATCCGAGCATCGCGGCATGGGCATAGGAATGCTGAAGGAAACGCCGCTCGCTAGCAAGCAGGGCTTTAAGCTGAGGTTCTAGCCCTTTGTGCAGGCCGCTGAGCGGACTGTCTTTGGTTGCCGAGGCGAGCACGGAGTCCAGGAGCGGGGTGAGCCATTCTCCTTGGTGAGTGGCCTCCAAGATCATTGCATCCGCCCAGCCGATGAACGTCAGCGGCTTGGCTGCTTGCGGAGTAAGCAGATCCCACTCGGTGTTGCCGACCAGGGACTGCTCTGGGTCCGTGGCATATTGAAATTGCGGTCTCGTCGAACCGATCACCACCAGCGCGTGCCCAGCAGTATAGCCGTAGGCCAAGGAAAGTGATTTGGCGCTCAACTTCTCGATCACCGGAGCGAGTTTTTTGCTTTCGGGCAGCTTCCATGCCTGAAGAGCTGCGGCGAGCTTCCCCTCGTGCAGCGAGAAGCGTCCCCCGTCCGGCAAAGTCACTTCCAGTTTGGGCCCCAGTGCCTCTGCTAGCTTTCTCATTCCAGAGGTAAGGATGCCGTCTAGCCCGGTCTCGGCATCGGGAGCTCGAAAACCGATGGTGATTTCAGGCACGGAAAGATCCTGAACTTTTAGTAGCAGAGTTTCGAGCTGATCGGTGGTTTTGGGTGCTGCTTCGTCAGTGGGCAGCCAAAGGCTGGCCAGTTTTTGGTAAAGCTCCAGATTGTTCTCCCTGGCCAGCTCGCTCAATACCGCTAGTAGTTCCACCGTGCCTGGTCCTGCGGCAATGAAAGCATCATCTGACCAAAAAGCGGGCACTGCGGGTCCCGATTCGCCTTTCCCATCCTTTGTTGGGGCGGGAGTCTTGTCATCGAGGTAGGCGGTGACTTCGTTAAAAAAAGTTGTCTGGGAGAGTTGCTCCAGATGACGCTTCATGTTGAGCGTCCCAAAATAGAGCTGGGTCGTGGGCGGCAGCTTGGCGATAAAGCCTAGCTTGTCGGCCTGGGAAGACATTTTTTGCGGCCCTGCGGGCTTGAGTCCCTCGGATGCGACCGTGGGTATCACCTGGGCCGTGGCTTGCCCGGAGTCTCCGCTGGGCTTGATTTTGTCACAGCCAACCAAGCCGAAGGCTGCGAGGAGGATCAGCCAATTAGTCCAGTTGGAGCGCTTGCGGGAGTCACGACCAGCCATGTTCGCAGCAGAGGCTCATTTCTTTGCCGCCGTCCGGGCGTACATGACTTTGTCCATGGTTTCCTCCACCGAGGCATCGGTCAGCAGCGGCTCAATGTCCTGGTGGGTGGCCGCATTGGCGACTTGGGAGAGTTGAATGAGCCCTGCAAAGTCCTTCTTATCAATCGCGCCCTGTACCGTGGGGTCATTGCCGAGATCGAGGATCTTTTGGTGGCTGAAAATCTGTTTCACCTTGCCGTTCTCCAGCATTTGGGTCCACAGCTTGGTATCTGGCCAAGCGAGCAGAAGTTTGGCCAGATTGGCAGTGGAGCGCATGCCCCACGGGTCCACTTTGGCGGCAATACTACCCAACACGCTGCGATCCATCGCCGATCGCGCTTGGTTGACCGCTTCACCGAAGTAGCTTTGAATCTTCTGGCCTTCACGGGCTACTTTGGACGCCGTTTCCACACCGTAGGCATTCCCCACCACTCGGAGCGCCATGGAAGAAGACCACAGCAGGAAAGCAGATGGGATGGTGCTCAAAACGGCTCCCTTCCAGCCAGCAAAAGTTCCAAAGAACCGCAGAAGCCCCACGGCAGAGAGCAGCATCAGCGCCACCCGAGCGGCTCCGTAGGCCAGGACACCAGCTCCCCCAGCGAACATGAGGAGCCGGTCATTGGTAAGGCTCGTTCCAGATGACCCAAAAACTTCCGTGCGGTGGCTGAAGACATACCAAGCTGCTGCCACGCCACATCCCATAGCTACCATGCCCAGCAATTGCTTGATGGCACCGTTCGCAAATGCCAGTGCCGCAAGGAATGCAACGAACGAGGCAACCCCGCCAGTGACCCAAAGGTTGGTGGGGATCGCCTGGAAGACTTTTTCCAGATCGTTCAGCATGTGCAGATTATACTAAATATAAGCTAATCCTAAATATCAGCTTTGCCAACTGCTCATTTTGGCTTCTCTGGCTACTGGCAAAGCCCCGGACTCCGAGTTACATCCCCGGCGGCCTTTCCCGCTCGTGTCCCATCCCATTCCCTCATGTCCGCCTGGTTCGTTATAGTCCTCCTCGTCGTTGGGGTGGTGGTCTTCTCGCTTGAGAAGCTCTCGGTGGACATCGTGACGCTCCTCCTCCTTCTGGCGCTGATTTTTGCCGGGATTTTGACCCCGGAACAGGCCTTTGCGGGCTTTTCTAACGACATCATCATCATGCTGGCGTCGATTTTCGTCATCAGCACGGCCCTGCGGGACACGGGGGTGCTGGATTTGACCTGTGGACTGCTCATGAAGGGCATGGGCACCAGTTTGAGGTCGGTTCTGGCGGCCCTGATGAGCGGCGTCAGCATCATTTCGGCTTTCATGAACAACACCACGGTGACTTCCATGTTCGTGGGTCCAGTGGTGGCTATGTCCAGGCAACTCCGGCTGCCAGCCTCTCTTTTGCTCATGCCGCTGGCGTTTGCCTCGATCATGGGTGGCACTTGCACGTTGATCGGCACGTCCACAAATGTGGCGGTCAGCGGCTACATGGAGAAAGCGGGTCTTGGAACCATCGGGATGTTCGACATCACGCCGATTGGGCTCATTTTGGTAGCGGTTGGCACTATCTACATGCTCATCGTGGGGATACGGCTTCTGCCGAAGCGCCGCGGAGACGAGAAGGACAGCCTTTCGATCCGGAAGTATCTGGCCGAAGTCGTGATTTTGAAGGATTCGCCTCTGATTGGCCAGGAGATCCACCGGTCTGATTTTTCGGTGCTCGGTTTCCAAGTGCTCAAGGTGGGCCGCCGGGGCACCGACCTCTACGCAACTCCCCATGAGCGGCTGGAAGAGGGGGATACCGTCCTGGTGGCGGGAAAAGTCGAGGACTTGATCAAAATCAAAACCATTGAGGGTCTCGATATCCAAGAGGACCTCAATCTCCGGGCCATGGGTGTCGCGGCGGAAGACACTCAGATCGTCGAGGTGGTGCTAACACCTCGCTCCACCCTCGTAGGCACCAGTTTGCGCCGCAGTCAGTTCCGGCAGCGCACCGGCCTGAGCGTTTTGGCCATTCACCGGGGTGCAGATGCCCTGATGAGGCAGTTGGGCGATGTTATTTTGGAAGCCGGTGACGTGCTGCTGGTCCAGGGCCCCTACCAGCGCATTCGGGACTATGAGCAGGAATCGGAGATGGTGATTGTCTCGCAACACGACCACGGTGTTAAAGGAAAGCGCCCCGGAGTGATCGTCCTCGCCGCGTTTGTAGTGGCGGTGATCGTAGGAAGTACGGGTTTGCTTCCTGTCTCGGTCGCCATGCTTGCCGTGGCGGTCATGGCCGTTTTAATCAAGGCCATCGATCTCGAAACGGCTTACGAAAACATCGACTGGCGTTTGCTGATACTCATTGGCGGCATGACAGCGTTCGGGCAGGCAATGACGCAGACGGGCGCTTCGGACATGCTCGCAGCCGGGATCACGGGTCTGCTCAGTCCCCTCGGTTCATACGCGCTGCTTGCCGGGTTTTGCGTGCTGACCGTTCTGCTGACGCAACCGATGTCGAATGCCGCAGCGGCACTTGTGGTTCTGCCCGTGGCGCTTCAAGCTGCGGAACTTCAACATCTGAGTCCACTCACTTTCGGCATCGCGGTGATGTTAAGCGCATCCATGTCGATGCTCACCCCGTTCGAGCCTTCATGCATCTTGGTCTATGGACCAGGCAAATACCGCTTCCGCGACTTCCTCACGGTGGGCGGCGGTCTCACATTATTGCTCACCATTCTGATCATCCTGCTCGTGCCACTCTTCTGGCCTTTTCACGTGTCCTGAGCAGGCGGACTACACCTTCGTCATCTGTTTCCGCAGAGCAATCTGAAGCGCGGCGACAATGACAATCACAAACACGACCACGACCCAGAAGTTGAGCCACACGGTCTTGATTTTGAATCCAACGACTTCTTTCTCTAGTCCAAAGAACACGTTAGGACTTGTCTTTCGTCGATAGTCCTCGCGCTCCATCTCGGCCTTGGTCACGAGGTCCAAAACTTTGCGGTTCACATACAAATCTTCAGCGCTCGTACCGCGTCTCTCGCGTTGAACGTACTCAATGAGTTCCTGATCCAGCTTTCCTGTCTTGAGCGCTTTGGCGACTGCCTTGAGATGCTTTGGAACATCACCCACTTCACGCGCATGAAGTCCGGAGACCACGGCCAATGACTGCTTGAGCAAATCGAACTGCTTGGATTCATCATCGGTGAGGGCACGCTCCTGGCCGACAGCAGCATAGTATTGAATGCGCTCCTCCATGAGGTCTTGCGTGCTCGTTAGTGGGTTCATCCGAGCTTGAGAGATGAGCATCGCCTCGTAAGTCCATCGCAAGGGCATCAGTTGGCAGATGAACGGGACTTTGAGCTTGCTCGGGGACTCTCCTCCGCCTTCCTCGGCAGGCTTGATGTAACGCTGGATGCTGTAAACAAAGTCCAGGTTCTTGTTCATCTCCTCGTACTTGATCAGCGCACCACCGAGGATGATCTGCGGGATGAGTAGTAGTGGGATGGCATTCAGCGCGGTGCGGCTGTCGTTCACCAGACTGGAGATCAGCAAGCCCATGCAAGCACCCGTTAGGGATGTCGCAAACATCCACCCCAGATGCACCAAGAACATGTCTCGCAGCTCAAGGATCCAGTTCCCTATCGCCAAATAGATCACGCATTGCAGAAGCGCAAAGGAAGCGAGCGCCGTGATCTTGCCGGCGATGTAGTAGAACGTCCGCAAGTTGTGATTGCGCTCGCGATTCAACATCGCCCGGTCTCGAATGATGTCGTCCGCGCTGTTCGTCAGTCCCAGGAACATCGCCACCACCAACGACATGAACAAATACGTCGGAATGTGGAACGCTGAGGCGAACGTGTAGCTGTCTTCCTCGGAGTAACGCAGCACCATGGAGATGAGCACAGCCAAAGCAGGTGCTTCCAGGACGGTCGTGAGCAGATTGGCGCGGTTGCGGAGTTTGCTGAGGAACGCACGTCTCAACATCGTGCCGAAAAGAATCAGTTCTTCACGCAGCCGATGCTTCGGCGGCTCTGGCAGTTTCGCGTGACGTCGACTTTCCGCCAAGTTGCTGTCTTCGCGATTCACCGGAGCCGTGGTGAACGTTCCAGTGCCTCCGTCTCCAGTAGCCGCCATCGACTGCATCAGGCGATGCGTCTGGAAGCGATCGCGCCAGAAGTTAGGTGGGAAACGTCGTGCTGGCACCAGATGTCCTTCCGCGTTCTGCTCCAGGATGATGTCACCATCAATGTCCCGCAGAGGCGTCTCCAACACATCGAAGACAAAGTCCGGCGTCACATGTGCTGGCACTTCACCTTCATCCGCTGCACTGCCCGTTTCTTCCTGATACACTCGCCAGAAGTAGGCCAGCATCTCCGTGGGCGTGCCGTAGAACGCCATGCGGCCGCCTTTGTCCAACAGCAGAGCTTTGTCGAACATCCGCAGCAGCCTCATGCTCGGCTGGTGGATGGAGGCGAACACGATCTTGTTCCTCGCCAGTGAGCGAATGATCTCCAGCACGTGCTCCGAGTCCTTGGATGACAGGCCCGACGTTGGTTCGTCAAAGAGATACACATCCGAGATGCCGATCATGTCCAGACCCGCATTCAGACGCTTCCGCTCACCGCCGCTCAGATACTTTTGCTGCGGCGTGCCTGCTAGGCGATGACGCATCTCACCCAGGCCGAGTTCCGCAAGTTTCGCATCCACGCGCTTGCGGCGATCTTCCACCTTCAAGTGTGGGCAACGCACCGCCACGCTGAAGTCCAGGTTCTCTTGCACCTTCAGCAGCGGATCAAAAGCATCCTCCTGCGGGATGTAGGCCACGTAAGGCGTGAGGTTGTCGCTATGATCATAGAGCGAGATGCCATTCATCAGCACCTCACCGCCCTTGCAGCGCAAGTGCCCACCCAGAGCGCGCAGCAGAGTACTCTTTCCGCAGCCGCTAGGGCCCATCACGCACACCATCTCACCACGTCGTGCCGAGAGACTGATGCCATCCAGTGCTAAGTCACGCTCCCGCTGCTCAAACCAGTGAATCACATCACGCAACTCCACCGAGCGGATGATGTTCCGCTCCTCTTCGATGATCCTATCCGCAAAGTGACAGCGCAAATACTGCCCCTCACCCAGCGTGATCGTTTCTCCGTCTTGAAGAAACACCCGCTGATCTTTGCTCACGGGCTGAAGACCCACGATCACTGGGCGGCCCGACTTCAGCACCTCCAAGTAGCCCGTCTTGTCCGCATAGTTGCACTCGATCCTCAGCAGCACCTCACCCTGCGTGCTCTCCGAGAGCAAAATGTCGCCTTCTTCCAGTAGCTCCGGCTTGTTAGACACCAGATACACGTTGCGGCTCCCCTCCAGACGAAACTGCGAGCCAAACTCACGCGCTCGTCTTCTCAAATCCAGCAGCGAGATCTCCACCTCACCTTGAGCAATGATGGAGTCCTCAATGGACGCCTCCACCGTCGTGCCCGCCGTAAGCGTGCGCCCTCCCAGGGAAGCATCCGTATCACGCAGAGCCTCCACCGTCACTCCAAGGCCGAAGCTAACACGTAAGTTCGTTCCCCGTTGCCGTTGAGGTGCGATCTCCGCATCTCCGCTCTCCGTCAGCGTCAGGTAGAGCTGCGTGCCGGAGAGAGTCTTCTTCGCGTTGAAGTAGGAGATCAGGTCATTGTAGTCCAGAGAGACATCACCCATCACCACCCGCTCACCAGGATACAGTCGGCTGAACTCACCCGGCGGTTGCCTCCGGCTGCGGACCAGGATCGGGATGCTGCCCGTGTTCTTCAGCAGCACCAGATTTTGGTAACGATACGCCGTCACCACACATCCCTCCTGCAGAGAGCGCAGCAGCACATCACACGGCTGCTCCCGTGCGATCCGCAGCACCTCCAGCGGATGCGCCCCCTTGTTGCCAAACTCCTCGCTGTCGGGACGGTCCCCACTGTTCAGCTGATACACCACGTCTATCGCCTGTGCGGCGATCCCCAGGTTCGTCATGAACAAATAAAACTCCACCATCTGCCGGCGATTGGACGCCGCGGCATCATTGCGAGAGATCAACAAATACAGTTGCACGCTCAGCAGGATCTTCTGCTCCATCGTCAGCGTGCGGCTCAGTTCAGTCGCTCGGTGATTGAGATCCTGCGGCTTTTGCAGCGCTTCAGAGTAAAGACGCCGCAGTTCCGTGTAGATCGCATCTGGATAGTCGTAACGCAGGTAGCCCAAGCTGCTCTCGATCTCCTCCTCCTCCACATCGCCATCCAGCTTGCTGAACCCGGCAAACACCTCGATCAACACCGGCAGAATGCTCGTGGAAGCCGTCATCGAGCCACCCGTCCCACGTTTCCGCCGCCACCAGGCCCACCACGGACGGCGGGAAGCACCCGGCGTCAACAAACCCGGACGCTGCACGCCCGCGCTGCTGGAGACCGTAGACTCATCCTTCATCGTAACGGCCTATCCCCTGCCGTAAGCCCCGCCTCCCTGCAAGCTAGAAGCGCTGCCTCATGAACCGCAAAACCAAAGTGAGGCAGCGCGTTCAGCCTGCCCGCCCAACGCTAAGTCAATCAATGGAAGCCAGCCCTGCCACCCACCACCGTAAGAATGAGGTTCATCGGTCAGGAGCAATCTCCCGCAGCTTGCGGAAAACCTCGGCTGCAGGCACGCCCTTAACGCTTCCAGCGTCATAATCAGCGATCCGGTGTGAAATCTCCGCAGTCCAAGCCTCTCCAGCAGCTACAGGGCTGTCGGTCTCAACGCTCTCCATCAACGCGAGAGCAAGTCGCATCCGCTGCTCAGCGGGCAGGACAAAAGCCTGACTAGAAATGGAATCCAAAGTGGCGTTCACGGCACAAAACTACGTCTCGGACTCTTACTGTCTAGCCCACAATGTGAACTCATCGGAACTGACAGTAGGCTCCCTTTCCTGGACTGGCTCATGGAAGAAGATTGGTGGCCGGGGCTTGGTTTGTCAAGATTGGCGGAGGTGGATGGTAAGAAGATGGGTGGTAAGAACATTTTCCTGCCATTCATTTTCTTACCCATTGGCATCGGAGTTGTCCGCTCGGGTGTTTCCCATTGCAGGATTCTGGTGGATGGACAGCGTTTGGACGATGCCAAGGGTGCATGGGATCACTAAACGTGCAAAACCTGACCGCAGTTTACAGGGACAAGGCGGAAGTGAAGTCAACTCAACGCAAGGCACCGTGATCTATTTGGAACCGCCCGGTGCGGAGCCGCATGCCGGGTGGTGTGGGAGGGGCGGCAGGCGCAATCCTGCCGCCTCGACCCGATTTCGGCCTTTGTAGGGTCATTGGGTAAGTTCTATGGGGTCGCACCCCGGTCAAAGAGCGGTGACCAGTATGGATAAAGAGCTACGCTCAAACCATGTGCTGATAGGACTAGCAGCGACCAAGAAAACAACTTCTGATGCTTGTCCGCCTGTCCGGTAGCGAGCATGCGCCCAGTCGAGATGATCCCAACCGCAGTGAGAGCCATAGAAGCGTGGGATGAGTAACGAATGATCCGAACGAACGCTGAATCGGGATTGGCGTGAGCGAGAACGAATCCGATCATCTGAGGCCCCGAAGTGATCGTGCCCCAATAAACCTCCCACATGTTCTCTAGCACTGCCGGAAGTGCCAATAGCAGTGCCAAGTATCCTGCCACATTGAAGATCGTTGTGCAGCGAGGTCGAGTCATGTGGATGGGTTCCGTTTCTTGGCCGAACGAATAGGCCATCCAGGGCGGGGAGTGAAGCCCGAATTGAAAGAAAGGCGTTACCCGCCGTTGGATGAGCCGACTTGTTGTGCTCCGAGATGTTGGGGTGCTGCGCCCGCCACCTTCGGAAGAGTGAAAAACCTGATCAGAACTCCGATGAGAACGAGGAATGCAACCGCGGAGAAGACCAATCCCCACATTGTGGTGAGCAACGAGATCGAAATGTCACCTGCCAGCGCTTCGGGATCCGCTATGCCAGTCTTCGAATGTTCCCCGAATGCGCCGACCATTCCCACTACTGTCCCGATCAGTCCGAACATTGGCGGGATAATCACTCCAGCGATCGAAATCCAGATGCCCCGAAGCCAAAACTTCCGGCGTCGGCTCACTTGCTCATCGTCCTCACCCATGGTCAGCGAGGCATGAGGCGGTTGGTAGGGTTCATTCATTTTTAGCACAACGTCACGGATCAGGCGACGGCGAGCGCAAAACTATGAAAAACACGACAGACAGCCTTCGAGCCGTTGTCTGCATCCGTTTTGGTGTGCCCAGCATGGGCGCAGTCCTGATGGGGTTCAAGTCCCCTGTATGAAAACCTACACATGACGAAAACATACTCATGAAAATACCAGCCGAGGTCAAGGTTCAGCGAGTGATCGCTGGGCTGAAGGATTCGCCCGCAGGGAGACAGACAGCCGAAAGGCTGCCCGCAGGGCAAGCAAAGCGCAATCAAACCCGTACGCCGGGTGGTGTGGGAGGGGTGGCAGGCGCAATCCTGCCGCCTCGACCCGATTTCGCATTCTCTTCTTCGTCGATCTGCCGGAGAGCGCGAACCATGGCCAAGACATCAAAGCCGTATTTCTGCGCGACGGCAGTTTTTGCCCGGCGCACTTCCGAAATCACAGGGTCAGCGGCTACTGTCGATGCATCAAGTGTCTTCATCGTATTGGATTAGTTCCTCCGGGCTGCTCATCACTGGCAAATGGAACCCGGCATCTGCTACCACCGCACGCAGGCGATCCCGCGTGTAGGGATTGGCGATATGCTTGAAGTTCCACGTCACAATGTAATTCATCTGATGCACCGACGCCACAGCAATATGAACGGCATCCGATGCCGCCTTTTCAGGAACGAGGCCAGCGTCAATCAGGGTCTGAGCCAGTGCGCCAACCTGGTCGGTGAGCTCCAGCTTGGGAAGTGGTGAGAGCAGTTCCAGACGCTGGCGGGCCATATCGGCATCTCCAAGCCTTGCCTCTTGCAGAACCTCTTGCGATGTGAACAAGTCGAACGATGAACAGCCGCCATCCCACCATGCACGAGTGCTCGCCTGCCTGGCGGCCTGAATCACATTCATTGACGGCCGGGCCACATAGTAGCTTGGGATGGTTGTCTCGATGTATGCGCTCGGCATGGAATTATTTCATTTGCGAACAGTCTAATTAGTCTGAGGCAATATCACTTCCGGGCGATATTCTGAGCGACTGGTTGATAGTGGAGGCTGGACTCCCGGGCTGATTTTGTCAAGGTTGGGGCAGGTGGATGGTAAGAAGATGAGCAGTAAGAATATTTTCATGCCATCCATGTTCTTACCTTTGGTATTGGAGTTGTCCCCTCGGGTGTTTCCCATGGCTGGATGCTCGTGCTTTGTCGGCGATTCTACGATGCCGTGGTTTCAGGGAATCTTGGGCGCTGCCGAATGATGGAGAACCTGGAATGAAGCCTCGGGGATCACTTGCCACTTATCACATTCGCGCAGAGCCCAGCAGGTGTATCCAGGTAATAAACGTCACCACTCCGACAATTACGCTCCCCCACCCGTGAAAGACAGCGTCCCCACCGGTCTTATGCCTGTCCCCGACCAACGCTATGTGTGGTGCTTGCCGTCCAACAATTTCGTTCACGATTACATTCCTGGAGACCACGGCACCGATGCCACCTAGCACCTGAGATCCGGTGAGGATGAAAACGCCACAGGCTGGCAGCCATCTGTATCTCAATAGTTTCAAATCAAACTCAGGAATTGGTTCCTGGCACAAAGATTTGACGAGGAGAATCCCTAACCAAACCGGAACGATAATCGTTAGTAACCCTGTGAAGTTTTGGAATAGCCGATAATGCCAATCTCGAAAGAAGCACAACAACCTGCATTTGGGTTTCATTTCGGCAAAAAGGATGATGTCAGTTGCCCCAGTACTGTGGCTTTGGAGTCCAGGAATAAGGTTGGCAATAACTGAAATGTGAGTGCCGCCAGTTATACAGCAGCGCTGTTATAAGGCGTTGTTGGTCACCTTCCATAGTACTCGGCGACGATGATAATGGCGGCTATGATTGCGAGCCAGATACCGGAAATGAGTATCATACTCATTCCTGATCTGCGACGTTCCTTTATTAGATGGATGATGCCCCACGGGATGCCGACATAGGGTAAGACAATAGCGACGAGTACATGATACCAACGAAGTTCGTCCCGTGTCACTGAGTGGACTTCTTCAGGTCCTGAAACCTCCTGATTATTGAAGGGCATTTCAGTTTCGGATGGGAGTAGGCTAGCATCGGATCCCTGAGCACCGTCGACTAAAGACCCGAGTAGATATGCCAACATAGAAATTGCGAATGCACCCACCCCCAAGAGAAGGTTAAACTGCCACCGAAGTAGGTTTCCGGCGTCTGGGTTGAAACCGGAAATAGCCCACAGGAACGCGAGAATGCCGCAAACTCGTCCAGTTGCCGCTGCGTAGCGACCTGCCGCCTTGCCATTCGGCCTAGTGGGTTGGGGAGGAAGTTTGACAGCGGGAATAGGTAGACCGCGCTTCGATAACTCTTCCCTCGCAACATCAAGCGCTTGTGGCGTCCAATCGTTGGCGTTTGGAAACATATCCAGTAACTGGGCGTCGGTCTTTTCCGCCATCACGGATTCGAGTTTAGATGTTGGAGCCATGGCAATGGATCGCCTCACAAATAGAATAAAGATGGGCACGTTGTTAGCCCATTGTACTCGTCGCAGACCACGGCGTGCGGGAATACTGCACTGGGCTCCTCACGTGAGCGCACAGGTCGAACTTCGTTCATGTTTCGTGGGTATTGGTTAATGGCTTTCATCATGAAGGGACGGCGTTGGTTTGTCGAGCAAATCTGGGTGAGGGGCTCTCATTCGTCTATTGATGCCGGTCTGCGGAACCATCCGTGCTGGCTGGATGAAACCCAAAACCAATCACCTCAACCTCTAGCAGCAATACGGCCTTTATTGTTCGCCTTTGACGTGCCGTTCATGTATTCGCGACTATCGCCCAGCCAGTCAAAATGACTGCAAGGCCTCCAAATAACCACAGTCTATTGCGAAGCAGCAAACTGGAGATACTTCCTTCGCCATCGCCTCCG
>JAEUHM010000024.1 GCA_016795485.1 Verrucomicrobiaceae bacterium
CGCACGACCCGCAATCCAAACCTAAGCCAAACCACAACCACATGGCCACTTCTCCTCTCACTTGGGATGGAATCGACGCGCAAGGCCAGCCTTTGCGCTGGGATTCCAGCCTGACCTGGGACGGGTCCGTGCCGCAACCCACACCCACCAAAATGTCACAGCTAAGAGTCCTCCTAGACTTCACCCGCTCCTCGGATCATGCCGTGGAAGAGCGCGCGACCAACGTCCACACCAAACTCTATGCGCCACCTGCGAGCACGAGTTTCCCTAACCCGCCCGTGTTGGCAGCGGCTCTCATGACCGCCATCACCAACTTTAGCGCCGCCATGGCCGCAACCGAGCAAGGCGGCACGCAGGCGACTGCTAACAAGAATAGCATGAAGGAGGCACTGATCGCTATCTTGCGAAAACTGGCCAACTACGTGCAAGAGAACCACGGCAACGACCTCGCGGTGCTGCTGTCCAGCGGGTTCGATGCAGCGAGCACGAACAGTGCTTCTGTGCCGCTGGTCACTCCAACCATCACGGACATCGTGCCAGCACAATCGGGTCAACTAAAGCTGCGTGTGCCTGCGGTGAAGAACGCACGTAACTACGATGTGCGCTATGCGCTGCTAGATGCCAACGGCGCACCCGGCCCCTGGGTGGAGGTGAACAACTTCCTCAGCACGCGTGATCTTGTGATCTCCGGCCTCACCCCTGGTGCCATGTATGCCTTCCAAGTCCGCGCCATCGGCGGCAGCACACGCGAGTCTGACTGGAGCAATACGGTCAGTGCTAGGGCGATGTAGGGGGAGTTTGCGGTGGTTGAGCGGTGGTTGAAGGGCGCTTTGCGCCGTTGAGCGGTGGGTTTTTTAGACATCAGATGATCAGACACCAGATGCCAGACTTGAGGATGGCGGGGGGGGTGTTCTTTGTTGTTGGTTCTTTGTTCTTGGTTGTTGGGGTGAAGGGAGTCCTTTGGCCTGCGGTGACGGCTCAGGGAGGACACCTCGCCCTACCCTTCCGGACCCGCCGCTTCACTACCGTCAACCACCGTCAACCACCGTCAACCACCGTCAACCACCGTCAACCACCGTCAACTACCGTCAACTACCGTCAACTACCGTCAACTACCGTCAACTACCGTCAACCACTGCAAACCACTGCAAACCACTGCAAACCACTGCAAACTACTGCAAACCTCTGCTCAACCACTGCAAACTCTACTCCCCAAGCACTTGCTCCAGGTCTTCGGTGGTGAGGGCGCCCATGAGGGGGGTGTCTTCGTCGAGGGTGGACTCGATGATGCCGCGTTTGAGGTTCTGGAGCTTGATGATCTTTTCTTCGACGGTGCCGCGGGCGACGAATCGGATGGCGGTAACTACGCGCTCTTGGCCGAGTCGGTGGGCGCGGTCGATGGCTTGGGCTTCCACGGCGGGGTTCCACCAGGGGTCCATGAGCATGACGTGATCTGCAGCGGTGAGGTTGAGGCCGTAACCGCCTGCTTTGAGGGAGATGAGGAAGACGCGTGCGGTGGGGTCTTTTTGAAAGCGCTCCACTTGGGCGGCCCGATCCTGGCTTTGGCCATCGAGATAACAAAAGGGCTGTCCCTCTGCCTCAAGAGTCTGTTTGAAGAGTTGGAGGAACTTCACGAACTGGCTGAAGACGAGGACCTTGCCACCTGCGGCGGTGATCTCTGCTACGCGTTCTTTCCAGAGGCTGAGCTTGCCTGAGAGATCGTCTGGGGGAAGGCCGGAGATGACTTCCTGAGGGAGATTGGTGAGCCGGAGATCACAACAGGCTTGGCGGAGGCGGAGTAGCACGGTGAACATGGTCATGCGTGCTCCGGTCTGGCCGGTGCGCTTGCGGGCGTCTTTCACTTCGGCATGACCTTCTTCCATGAGGCGCTTGTAGACTTCCATCTGCGGGCCAGTGAGGTCGCACCAGAGGATTTGCTCAAGCTTCTCGGGTAGATCGCGTAGAACCTCGCGCTTGGTGCGGCGGAGGTAGAAGGGGCGGATGAGTTTGCGGAGGCGAGTGGCTGCTTTGGTGCCATCTGGACTGCCGGGACCTGAGCTGAGGGGTTTCTCGAAACGATCACGGAAGGTATCGCGTGAACCGAGGTAGCCGGGAAGCAGGAAGTGGAAGATGGACCAAAGATCGCGTGCGGAGTTCTCGATGGGTGTTCCTGTCAGAGCGATGCGGCAGTCTGCTTGAATGGCGCGTGCGGCTTTGGCGGCATCGGTATCCGGGTTGCGGATGAAGGAGGCTTCATCCAGTGCCATGAGGCTAAACGTGCAGCCTTTGTACAATGCCTTGTCGCGGGCGAGCAGTGGGTAGCTGGTGATGATGGCATCACTGGTGGTGAGCGCGGTCTTGATTTGTGCGGCGCGATCACTCCCCTGCACCGGTGTGACTTTCAAGCTTGGAGCGAACTTCTCAAACTCGGCGAGCCAGTTGGGCACGAGTGACTTGGGACAGACGATGAGGGCGGGCTGCTGCGTGTCTGGCTTCTGCTTGAGCAGGCGTAAGACGGCTAAGGTTTGCAGTGTCTTGCCAAGACCCATGTCATCGGCTAACAAAGCCGCACGGGGACCGCGCATGGCGGCATCAAGAGCACGCACGCCTTCTATTTGATAAGCACGAAGGGTTTTGGCCAAATCTGGGATGGCATTCAACAACTGTTCCTCGGGCATCCACTCGGCACGCTGCTTCTCTGCCCAGCTCTCATCTGACATGCCAAGGAGGTATTGCGCCTTGTCTGCACGGACGTTGATGCCGTTGGGTGTGAGCTCGGAGTCGGTGTCTCTGAGGGTGTCCTCAAACTCCTCGATGGCGGACTCGTCGATGACGTAGCGCTTGCCGTCTTTGCCCGTCATGCTGCTGCGGCCCGTGCGGATCATTTGCAGCACGTCAGAGCGACTGATACGGAAGCCATCGGGCGCGGTGTAGGCGATCTCCAGCGCGAGCCAATCATGCCCTGTGCGTGGTGCGGGCTCAGCATGACGTGGCTCGACGGCCTTGGGCGTGACGCGGAGCAGTCCTTTGGTGGCACCCTTCCATCTGGGAGACTCATCAAGCTCAAACCACTTGGTGAGGCGTGGCAACTCAGACGCGTAGAAGCGCGTCACCTTCTCTGCACCGCTGAGCCGCATGGTGGTGGCTGTGGCGATCTCAAAACCGGCATTCAGCAGAGCTTCCACGGCCGCGTTTTCCCTGGCGAGATTGCGGGTGTAGAAGCGCTGCTTTTTCTCCGCGTCCTGCACCGGAAAGGTGAGGCTGCCAGTGCTCTCTGCCATGACTTGCCAGCGGTGTTTGTCATAAACGACCTCGACTCTCGCCTCAATGGCCTGAAGTGAGCCGTCCAAACCAAGCACGAGCCGAATAGGAAGCGGCTCCAAATGCAGGGACGCCAGCGTGGGACCAAGGAGACGAGGAATGAGCGTGGTCTCCAGTTCATCGCGATGCCGCACCAGCCACTCAAGGGAGCGATGCACGGCTCCTGAAAGTAGTTCTGTGGCGAGTGTTTTCATTTCCTCTCCCACGAACAACACCGGGAAGAGCGAGCGGCCCGCTGGCTCATAAATCCAGAGGCGATCTGGCGCCTCGAGCACGAGCGAGGCTCCCTTTGACTCCAAAGAGATGAGGATGCTGCCGTCTGACTGCTCATCGATGACCGCAGGGAGCCGAATGGGCTCGCGCGCGATGGATACAAGCGACTCGGCAGACAGTGTGCTTGAAGGTTTTCCCTCGTAGACGCTGCGGTGCTCGCCAAGGGCCGTAAAGAAGCCCATGAGATCGCGGCGCGTGAGCATGAGCGGCATGGAACCTGGCCGCACGCCCTGCTCCTTCAACCACAGAGCCAAAGAACCGTCCGGGGCCGTGCCTTGCCCAGGCTCAAACTTCAAAAAGCAGGCAGCCTGACCCTGGATGTATCCGCTGAGGACGTTCTGCGGGAGGAACACCGTGAACTTGCCGGGCGGCGGCTCCACAGGGCGCGGAGCCGGGGCCGGATTTGCTGGCCGTGGCGCATCTGAAGATGTGAAACGCCTTTCCGGGCGTGGCGGAGGTGGCTTGCTGACTGAAGAGAGGGCTACGGCGATGGAGTGGGAGCAAATCAACCCTCTGCCGCGTGAAGTGGGGCATGTGCAAAGGTTCTCCACATCGCTGCGGCCCTTGATGAGCAGGCCGCTCTGATATCGACGTGGACCTTCTGAGACAACCCCGCGAACCCCGGTTTCATCCCTGACAATCTCTGATACCGCCTGGGCCGAAACGATGCGGCGAGCACTTTGAAGTACCTGCCAACCACCGATGCTGCCCAGCCATTTTTCCGTAATCTCCATTTCTCTGCTGGCGTCCTGGAAGGTTTGTGGTGAAATGCCGCCGTCAAGCGTCAGATATGAGGATTGTAGCCATAGCCAACCAAAAAGGAGGGGTGGGAAAGACCACCACCACCGTCAGCCTGTCAGCAGCCCTGGCAGAGCGAGGGGTGCGCGTGCTAATGATTGATCTTGATCCACAGGCGAACGCCACCAGCGCCCTGGGCATAGCCCAAGAAGAAGGAGGAAGCCTCTACCCCGCCCTCGTGGGCAACATGGACATCAGACGGCTGATCCGGAGTACTCGTCAGGCTAATCTTTCCATCATCCGCTCCCATCAAGAACTCGCTGGGTGCGAGGTAGAACTGGCGCAAACTGGCAACCACCTAGTGAGAATACGAGAGGTGCTGGAGCCGCTACGGGCGTTTGGCCACTTCGACTATGTGCTCATGGATTGCCCACCATCGCTCGGGGTGCTGATGACCGGTGCACTAGCCGCTGCGGACGAACTGATCGTGCCACTCCAATGCGAATACTTTGGTCTGGAAGGCCTATCCAAGATCGTAAACATCGTGCAGCAGATCCGCGAGTGTGGGGCCAACCCTGGATTGCTCATGGAAGGCATCGTCATGACGATGTTCGACTCCCGGGCAAACCTCGCCCAGCAAGTGGTGAACGACGTGAAGGGCTACTTCAGCGAGATCGTCTACGAAACGATCATCCCAAGGACCATTCGCCTGGGTGAAGCCCCAAGCTTCGGCAAGCCGATCATCGAGTATGACTCCAACGGCAAAGGCGCACAGGCCTACCGCGCACTCGCGGAGGAGTTTCTCAGGAGACGCTCAGTAGCACAAGCAGCAGCGTGACGTGAGACCGCTGCCAGCAGAACGATAACGTCATGGCGAGGATATTGGCAGCCATGTCCGGCGGTGTGGACAGCAGTGTGGCCACAGCGCTCATGAAGCAGGCTGGGCACGAAGTTGTGGGTGCCTACATGAAGAACTGGATCAACGAGGAGAACATCGTTGGGCACTGTCCGTGGGAAGAAGACATCGAAGACGCCCGCGCCGTGGCCGATCAACTCGGCATCGAGTTTCATGTGGTCAATCTCATGCGCGACTACCGAGAGCGAGTCGTCAAATACCTGCTCGAAGGCTACGAAAGCGGCATCACTCCCAATCCAGACGTGATGTGCAATCGGGAGATGAAGTTCGGCGTGCTCTGGCAGTGGGCAAAGGATCGGGGATTCGATGGAATAGCGACAGGGCACTATGCAAGGAAGATCGATGGCTCTATACATCGCGGAGTCGATCCTAACAAAGATCAAACCTACTTCCTGGCCATGATGCAGCCGCAGCAGGTGGAGATCGCGCATTTCCCCATCGGTCATCTCCTCAAACCCGAACTGCGTCAGATTGCCAATGACCTCGGGCTCAAAACAGCCGCTAAGCCAGACAGCCAGGGGATTTGTTTCATCGGTGAAGTAAAGATGGAGGACTTTCTGCGCACCTTTGTGCCAGACAAGCCTGGAAAAATAGTCGATCTCGAAGGCCGTGTGCTTGGCGAACATCGTGGACTTCACCTCTTTACCCTCGGGCAACGAAAAGGGCACGGTGTGCCAAGCAATCGCTACAAAGAAGCCTACGTTGTCGTGGCAAAGCGACCAGAAACCAACGAGCTCGTGCTGGCCATCGAGCGTGCGGACACACCTCTGCTGTGGGCGCGCCGATGCACACTCACGCAGATATCAACCACTGGTCCCGATTTGTCTCAGCCACGTGAACTACACGCCCAACCCCGCTATCGCTGCCCAGCAGGGAAAGCACTCTACACTCCGGAGTGGAACGGCCACGTGCTCACCGCACACCTAGAGTTCGAGACACCCCAACGAGCCCTCACTCCAGGGCAAATCTGCGCCCTCTACGACGGGGATCGCCTGCTAGGCGGTGCTGTGTTTGCAACAATCGAACCTGTGGGGTGAAGGCAATGTAGGTCTCAGCGACCCAAGGTTCGAAAGAGAAATAGGTAGGTTGATGTTTGAATGCGGCCCGCAGACGCGTCACTTCGAACCCACTATTTTCGAGATCCACGCAACGACACTTTGCCCTAACTTCTGAAAACCGGTACATCACAACCCTTGAGCTCAAACCTTGGTTCCGCCAAACTCAGGGACTAGTCAATACTATGGGTTGGACGACCCATCAAATGAGGAACTACATGGAGAAGCTCGGTTGGGTGGTCAGTAATGAAGGCGACCGTGTATTTGTGGTGTAACCGGGCGTAACAACTCCTGATCTCATGCCAATCCAGAACAGTCCGTCTGGAAGTGATGGTCAAGAGGCTGGCGGCAGCCTGTTCGCACTCGAAATCTACCTGCGGGACTTCCTTGCCCAGAAGTAAAATCAAGCCATCGGTGGAAGGCCCATCTCCGGCGAGTTGGTGATCTTTGAGTTCAAGCTGGGTCGTGGTCCTGATGCCGCTCTCGGCCAGATTCTGCGCTACATGGGCTGGTGCCGGAAGAACTTGGCAAATGGAGCCAAGTTGCATGGCATCATCCGGGCCGCAGACATCACCGACAAGCTCCGATATGCTGCCAGCGTGGTGCCTGACGTACAATTGTTTGAGTATGAGCTTCAATTCACCGCGACGCGCATGGCACTTTGAATGCCGCGTCATGAAAAATCTCTTCAAGCAATCAAGCCCTTCACCACCTTCGCGGGATTCACGCCGGTGAGGCGGAAGTCGAGGCCTTGGAAGCGGTAGCTGAGCTTGTGGTGGTCGAGGCCGAAGAGATGTAGGATCGTGGCGTGGAAGTCGTGGATGGACACGGGATCGCGGGCGACGTGCCAGGCGAAGTCGTCGGTCTCGCCATAGACCTGGCCGCCTTGGATGCCGCCGCCGGCCATCCACAGACTGAAGGCATACGGATGATGATCGCGGCCGGTGACTTTCTTGAAGCCCTTGCGGTTCTCGCCGAGCGCGGTGCGGCCGAACTCGCTGCCCCACACGACGAGCGTGGTGTCGAGCAGGCCGCGTTGTTTGAGATCTTTCAGCAGCGCGGCGATGGGTTGATCGACCATCTGGCAATTGTGCGCGAGTTGCGGATCGAGGGCGCTGTGATGATCCCACGAGGCGTGGATGATGTTTACGAAGCGCACGCCTCGCTCGACCATGCGCCGCGCCTGCAAGCAGTGGCGCGAGAAGGTTTGGAAGTTGCCGATGCCACCGAGGTTGCTCTTGATGGGCGGCTCGATGCGATTCACGCCATAGGCATCGAGCGTGGCCTGTGATTCGCTCGCGAGATCGACGAGCTCCGGCGCGGCGCTCTGCATGCGGAAGGCGAGCTCGTAGCTGTTGATGCGCGCGGCGATCTCGGGATCGCCGATGTGCTTGTGCTGGAATTTGTTCAGGTCGTTCAGCGCACGAATGCTCGCCGATTGCATCTCCGGCGTGATGCCGTCCGGATTGGCGAGATTCAAAACCGGCGAGGCTCCATTGCGAAACATCACGCCCGAATACGACGACGGCAAAAAGCCGCTCGACCATGTGGAACTGCCGCCGGGCAGGCCGCGACCTTTGCTGACCATCACGACATACGACGGCAGCTCCTGCGAGGCATTGCCGAGGCCATACGTGACCCACGAGCCGACGCTCGGACGCCCGAGCAGCGCCGCGCCGCAGTTTAGCATGAGCTGGCCTGGCAGATGGTTGAACTGGTTCGTGTGCATCGACCGCACCAGCGCGATGTCGTCCGCGCAGGTGGCGATGTGCGGCAGCAGGTCGCTGACGTCCATGCCGCACTGCCCGTGCTTTTTGAAGACACGGCTCGTGCCCATCACCGTGGCGCTTTCCTTCTGCAAAAACGCAAACTTCGCATCGCCCACGATCGAGTCCGGCAACGGCTGACCGTCGTATTTGTTGAGCAGCGGCTTCGGATCAAAGAGGTCCATCTGCGACGGCCCACCTTCGAGGAAGATAAAGATGCAGCGCTCCGCCTTCGGCGCGAAATGCGATACGCGAGTGGCAAGCGGATTCGCCGGGATGCTCGCCTCCTCCGCGAGCAAGCCGTCCTCCTTCAAAAGCGAGGCCAAAGCCAGCGTCCCCAGCCCGCACGAGCTCGTCGCAAAGAAATCGCGGCGGGTTTGAGTGATGTATTGTTCGAAGGGTGGCATTTGCGACGATCACATAAACGAAGGCAATGCTACAGTCCTTCCCGCGCGAAAATTAGCTCTAAACATAGCAGAGCCGCCATGCAATTGGTCACCAAGAGATCCATTCCACACCAAGCTGATTGCCAATCAGAAAAAGAGTCGGATCACTTGAGACAAACACCAAATGCACGCCGCTGCGGGTCAGCCGATCTGGCATTTCGAACATGAGAAGCCTAAGTTTTTTTGGCAGAACTATCTACCTGCGATAGTTCTGACCTGTTTGAGCTCGGCGACCAGTTTTTGATGTTCCGGGGGCAATGGTGCAATCTGGGATGCTGCGTCGAAGTGATGCAACGCCCTCTGCCTGTCACCAGATTCGGCGTGGCACAAGGCCAAACCGATGTGGGATGGGCGATGGTTGGGAAGGGCTGCGAGAATCTTGTCATAAATGACTTTTGCCGTGTCTCCACGCCCAAGTCTGAAATGGGCTGAAGCATATTCCGACACAACATCGGGTGAACTAACAATCGCGTTAGAAATCTTGGCAACACTTTGAATATGAGCCAGCGCCTCTTGATGACGGCCAAGCAGATTGAGAACGATGATGAGATTCATCTGAGAGTTGTAGTGCCTCGGTTCGATCTCAACAGCTCTCCTTAACGAAGCTAGGGCAGCCTGACTTCTCCCGGCTTCAGCTTGAGCAACTCCAAGATTACACCAAGCCCTTACGTTTTGGGGACTCTTTTCCACTGTATCCGCCCACAAGGAAGGGCTCGATCTCCAATCGTAGTTTCGCCGCAGGGTCAAGATTGATAGACAACCAACCAACAGACCTATGGCCAACAACAGCGAATAGGATCCCGATCTGCAATCTTCAGTCAGCGCTATGGAACTCCGGCACAAAACCCAAGCAACAATCACTAAGAGCCCAACAGACGGCAAATACGTACGATGTTCAGCCATGTTATCCGGCAATGGAACAAGACCAGATGAGATGAAGATGATCGCAAAGAACCAAACCGTGCTGAACACTGCAAAGCGTGCAGAGAGAGACTGCTGCCTTCTCCAGAACCATGCCAAGGATGAAGCAATCAAGGCAACAAGGACAACGGCTGAACCCAATACCTTTGGCTGCAATAGGTCATCAAACTCCGGCCATCCGGGGTCGAGATTGAGTCCGATTGGAAGTAGTATTTTGCCAATGTATGCGGCAACAACAGTGATTTGCGTCACAAGCCAGGCGTAGTGGCTCATGGGAGCATCAATGGCATTGGTAATATTCAATCCTGCACTCAGGGACAACACTCCACCTGCTTTACCCCAGGCTAACCACAGGACAAGAGATGGAATGAGAGGAAGAGTCAGCAACAAGGGCCAGGTTTCTCTGAGTGCGGCCTTCCATCGTTTTCCAAGCAACAGCACTTCTGAGAGCAGAAGCATCAATGGCAATGTGGCTGCCGTCTCATTGACTAACATGGCGGCTACGGTCATCGCCACTGCCACCGATCTACGATACTTGAACTCGCTGAACCAGACTGCACATGTGCCCAGGTAGAAGAATGCACCTAAGGACGTGAATCGTTGGGCAATGTAGGTGACAGATTCTGTAGCTAACGGATGCGCTAAGAAGAGCAACGCGGCACACCTGGGCACGTTTGTGGTCAGTCGATGATCGACGCCAACTTTTCGCATAACCAATTGGAGCATCAGCATGACCAGAAGTGAGTTGGCTGCATGGGTCACCACGTTAAACACTCGGTACCATCGCGGATGAAATCCGTCTGCAAGCCAGTTCAGCTTGAAAGTGAGGTAAGCAATAGGTCGGAGCACAAAGTTGACCGCCAAATCTGGGTCCATGCCCTGCTTCACTGGGGCCTGGACAAACTCCCTTATATTGAGCACCGAACCAAATGAGGAACTGTCAACGATGAGCGGGTTGTTCGTGAGATAAGTCGCATCGTCGAACTCCATGGGAAAATCGACAGTCCACCCATAAAGACCAATCGCCACGGTGATGACCAAGAGTGCGAATCTCCAAGGAGAATGCGCCTCTCTCGCGGCAGAGTTGTCGATGTATCCGTTAGCTTCTGGAACTTGTGCAGCAGCTGAGTTCATGACGGCAATTGTGCCGCAATCTCATGCTAAAACGCAATGAACCCCACCTGTAATGCCGGGCATTACAACCACCACAGCGACCGCTACTCCAATTGGCCACGAACCCATTGGCCAGCACGCAAATACAATGCAGCGGCTGTTCTGAGACCCAGTTTATCTTTGATTCTTGCCCTGTAGGTTTCCACCGTGGACTCACCCAGATTTAGCTCATGTGCGATCTCCTTGGTACTTTTGCCTTTGCCAAGCAACTGGAACACTTCGAGTTCTCGATCAGCCAATAGAGATAGCCGATCAATTTCAGGCTCTTTGCGCTTCTGAGTTAACTTATGCAGCAGTTTGGAAGTCATCAGCGAACTGGCATAGATTTCGCCGGTCATGACTTTCTTGATGGCTGTTACCACCTCTGTTGATGCCTCGTTTTTGGTGATATAGCCCATGGCACCAGCCTTAAGTGCCCTCTCAGCATACAGATCCTCATCATGCATCGATAACACGAGCACTTTCACATCCAAGCCCATTGCACCTATGTCTTTCAGCAACTCCAGACCACTTGAGCCCTTTAGCGTAATGTCGACTATCGCGATATCTGGCTTCATCGCCTGGATCATCTGGAGAGCGTCCTTAACGTTATCGGTCTCCCCGCACACCGCCATACCGAGGTCCCGATTGATCAACTGCCCGAGATACTCTCGGAACATCGGGTGATCCTCCACAATAAGCACTTGGTGCTTTCGACTTTCCGATTGGCTATTCATGGTTCTATTCCTATTTCTGTTAATGCTTTGTGGTCACAGTACAAACGACTTCAGTTCCACCTGCTGGGGCCTGGCGCACTTGAAGCTGGCCGTGCAATACCCTAGCTCGGTGCAACATCGTTCTCAGTCCCATTCCCTTTTGAGGCTCTAATTGTGTTGGAATCCCACAACCGTCATCAGTGATTCTCAATGTGACCACTCCGTTATCCTCATGGAGTGTGACCCGGATAACCGAAGCTCCTGAATGCTTTACAGCGTTGGCTACGGCTTCCTGAGCTATCCGATAAAGATGCATTGCCGCGTCCGGATCCGCCACGGTCGAGCTAGCTCCCTCATCAAACTGCACACGAATGCCAGTCAGGCGAGATGTGGACTCGGCCAACTCTCCAAGAGCTGCCGCTAGACCACTACGATCCACGTGCACCGGAAAGATCCCCCTTGCCAGACTCCTCGCCTCAACCACCGCAGAGCGGATCGCACTCTCAATGTTCTCTGCGTCTTCATGACCTGGATGACTGGTTTCAGCCAACTCATCAGCCAAAATACGCGCTGCACATCCAATTGCAGCCAATTGCTGACACAAACCATCATGCAGGTCTTGTCCAATCCTCTGCTGCTCATGCTCACTGACCGAGATGATCTCACTTTCCAGGGTTCTCATTTCTTCCAGCATCGCAATCTGGGCCGCGTCACTTTGCTGCTTCACCTGAATGGCCCGCACTCCGAAAACAACGAAACCAAAATAGGCCAACCGATTGACCATCGCCCAAGTGTATCCCCATTGAGTCACATAAGGATTTTCGTTCCGATTCGCGAACCACCAGATGGTGCCACCAAGCAGGGCGAATACTACACCTGCACGCAGCCCTCCAGTCCAAACAGCCAGCGCTATGGGTACAGCATAGAAAACAAACAAACTCACCTCCCATCCAGTGGCCGCATCAAGCCAACCAATGGTCAGCATGATCAGCATGGCCCCGAGCATACGCAATGCCATAGGCCATCCGACAAATGCTTCAGAGACTCGCCGAAGCCATCCAACATCGCTAGTTGTGCTGGGCGGAGGCGGGGCGGGCACATGACCCGAAAGAATGCCCGTGAGCTGTGCTTCGTGGGATTTCATTGTGTCAGGTAGGGGTTCTCAAGTGATCAGTATCCCCACGAAAGGGCGGGACGAAGTGACAACACGGTCAGTCGGATGCCTAGCTTGTTGCCGTGTCTCTTTCGCATGATTCTGCCTGAGAATCCAGCTTCCGAAAAACACCAAAAAGCGATCCTCCCCAAATGAGGCCCCACCGAGAGCACGCGAGGGCGTCCCACCAAGCTACTGTAGAAAGACACCGATTGAGTGGTGACGGAAGGCGAAATAGATCGCTGCCAGAGCGGCCAATCAAGCGCCCTGCATGCCGCCATAGCAGTATAAGAGGGCTCAAGATTGCGTTCCATGCGTGCAGTTTTTCTACCACAAAGCCACATCGCGTTGCCAGTTCCATTAACTGATCGGGAGTGTAGCGCCTAGCGCCACATACCACCTTATCATGGCTTCCCCTGAGCGCCTTCCAGGCAGCTACATTCAAGATCAGTCGTCCGCCAGGCCTGACTATCCTGGCAATCTCCAGCATGGCCCGAAGATCATCAACTTTCTCGTGATAGAGCACATCAAGGCACAAGGCCACGTCCATTGAGGCGGACTCCAGGTCTATCCGATGAATATCCCCCACCACGACATTCTTTAGTCCTCTATTGATGCATTCATGGACTGCCTGAGGGCTCGCATCCAAGCCCGTGCAGTGCCAACTTGAATCCAATAATGCCATCATGCCGCCACTCCCACAACCAAGGTCGCAGATGGTGCGACTCCCACGCAACTCGCTGGTCCTCAACTCACACGATACGAGGGCGCGGAGGGTCGTGAACCACCAATGGTGATCCTCCAAAGAACGCATCTCAAGTATTTCAGAGTGTCTCACGGATCTGAAGTTAAGTGACTACAGACACTTGGGGCCGAGAAACACCAACGAATGTATTCTTGCTGCTTATGTGGTCCGCAACGCTACAAGTGTTCTATTCTTTTACTCGGCGGACGAATCTCCACCACCGGCCGGAATGAACGTCGAGAGGGTCTGACCCGATTGAACAATCTCAGATCCCCCGTCAACGATGTTCGCCCTGGGCTGAACCGCATCGACCTTTGCCAGCAACTCGCTCGCAGGAGGATAACCGCTCCCGTTGCTTGCAAGGGCGTGAAGTAGCTGTCTACCGTGGTCAATTTTTCCAAGTCCAATCTGCGATGCTGCTACGTTGTAGATCGCAGCCACTGACCGTTGAAGCGCCGGATCTCTCTCCATCATCTGAATGGTGCGATCATGACACTCCTGCCAACGCCCCTGTAGTAGAAGCACATGCGAAACGTTGAGTTGTGCACCCTGGTACCTCGGCTCAATGGCGACAACCTTCTCAAAACATTCCAATGCTCGGCTCAAATCTCCAGCTTCGAAGTATGCAGCGCCAAGATTATTCCAGGCGGGAAAACTTCCAGGGTTCTGACCAACGCAATAGGACCATAAAGTAATGTTTGTGCGCCAGAGGTGATTCTGCCAACACGTGACCACACTTAACGGCAGCACAAGCGCACTAAGCAAGCACGCTGCCACCGGTTGGCGGTGCCCCAATACGCGACTTAACCACTCTCTGGCATAGTCGAGAAGGCAGCCAGCCACCAGAAAGAATCCAAATGATGGTAGATAGGTCCGATGAAGAGAAGCCAACTCTGGAAGAGGAATGATGCTGGACGAGACACTGATGGTAACGAAGAACCATAGGCCTCCAACGAGCATTAGCCTCTGTCTTCCGTCACTCGGACGCCGAAGAACCGAGATCAATATGGCTAACATAACGCTCGTCATAATGAGGAGCGGCCAGATCACCTCCCAATGCCACATCGACGAAAAAGCAGATGCTTGTGGAGTTAGACTCAGACCGAATGGCCACACTAACGCACCAATGTATTCAGCAACGACTCGGATTTGAGAGACAAAATAAGTCCAAATACCCCAGGATTCTGGCTGGCGATCCACCAACTGCATCGCCTGCACGACGGTAACATTTCCTCCATCGCGAACCTGCGCAATATACATCACGAGCAGCGGCGTTACGAGAGACACCAAGAACAACGGCAAAACCCTCAACAAGG
This sequence comes from Verrucomicrobiaceae bacterium, assembly GCA_016795485.1. Lineage (GTDB taxonomy): Bacteria > Verrucomicrobiota > Verrucomicrobiia > Verrucomicrobiales > Verrucomicrobiaceae > JAEUHM01. The sequence goes on from JAEUHM010000024.1 coordinate 14,519, forward strand.
CCAATTTTGTCTGCGTGCGAAAAACCAATCGGTCGATCAACATCGCTACAAGTGGCATGGTGAAACAATCTTCCTTCGTCAAAATACCCGCAAGAAGAAGTACGCTTGATGCTGTAAGCCACGCAACCCTTGGCGCGCGATTCGTTGCTTGCGCCGAAAGCAAATAGGCAATCGTCGAGGCAAGAAACCAAGCTAGGCCCAGAGAGGTAAAGCGCTGAATCACATAAGTCACGGACTCAACAGCCAGCGGATGAACAAGAAATAGCAACCCTCCCGCGACAGGAAGAAAAAGAGCACTCTTCTGCTTAAGTTCATCACGCCTTACCAACTCAGATGTGAGCAGCCTCAACAAAGTCAGAACCATCAAGCCATTGCAAAGATGGATACCCACATTGATGACACGGTACCACCTCGGATCAAAACCATCCAGAGCATGATTGAGATAAAAAGAGGCATATGCCACGGGCCTGAGAATGATGTTATAGGCAAGATCAGGATCAACTTGTAGTTCCCTTGCCTTGTAAATGAGATCTCTGATTTCGCCTATGACCGGAAGACGGACGCCTTCCTTAAACAGCGGATTATCCTTCAAATAGTAGTAGTCATCGAAGACGAACGGGAAGTCGATTGTCCATGCGTATAGACTGAGGCAGAGAAGCGCCATAAGACCGTACAAGGCGGGGTTCCCGCGTGCGAATAGATTATCGGATCCATTCGGCTTTGGTAGGCCTACAGGCTTGCGCTTCGATGAACTGACGTGACAATCTCTGCCTGGGTGTTTCATGGCACAAGACTGCCACAACTCCACCGCACTCGGCAAAACTCACGGCCCGTGGCAACGAACGCCACTCGGACATTCATCGCTCACCGTTGGGGGCGGTTCCAGCATCGACTCAGCACTAGCGCTGACCGCTACACTCACATTCAGGCTAACAGTTCCTTAACGACTTTGGCGTGGTTGATCCCTGTGAGCTTTGCATCCAGACCTTGTGTCTTGAAACTAAACTTGTCGAAGTGGAAACCGAGAAGGTGCAATACAGTAGCGTGGAAGTCGCTAATATGAAGCGGGTCCTTCACGATGTTGTAGCTGAAGTCGTCGGTCTCGCCGAAAACCGCCCCGCCCTTAGCACCGCCACCAGCCATCCACATGCTGAAACACCTTGGGTGGTGATCGCGCCCGTAGTTTTCCTTTGTGAGGCCTCCTTGGCTGTAAATCGTGCGACCAAACTCCCCACCCCAAATGATGAGAGTATCGTCAAACATACCTCGTTGCTTAAGGTCCTCGATAAGCGCAGCACATGGCTGATCTACATCACGGCATTGGGACGGCATTCGGTTGCCAAGATTGGCATGGTGATCCCAATTGTTGTGATACAACTGGATGAAACGCACTCCGCGTTCAGCAAGGCGGCGAGCCATTAACACACTGTTGGCGAAACTTCCGGGCTTCCTGGAATCAGGACCGTACAAGTCAAACACGTGCTGTGGTTCTTTACTGAGGTCAGTCAACTCAGGCACACTCGCTTGCATCCTGAATGCCATTTCATACTGCTGAATACGCGTGTGTGTCTCTGGGTCACCAAGAGTCTCATAGTTGATCTCATTGAGAGCATTCAAACCCTCAATTGTCCGCTTCCTCACACTATCCGGGACACCTGGTGGGTTGTTGATGTAAAGGATCGGGTCACCCTTGCTGCGAAAAGAAACACCGGCATGCTCACCCGGAAGATAACCCGAAGACCACAGCCGCGACGAGATCGCTTGTTCCTGTTCACGATTTGTCGGGGTCGCCACGAGCACTACAAACGTGGGTAAGTTCTCATTCATGGACCCAAGTCCATAAGACGCCCAGGATCCTAAACACGGACGTCCAGTGATCTGATTGCCTGTCTGCATCGCAGTGATTGCAGGCTCATGATTGATGGCCTCAGTGTGCAGGCTTCTCATCCAACAGATGTCATCCGCCTTGGCAGCTAGATGCGGGAGTAACTCCGTGTTCATCATCATGCCACACTGCCCAGCAGCCGAGAACTTGTATTTTGATGGAGCGATAGGGAAGCGCGCCTGACCGCTTGTCATTGTTGTAAGTCTTTGACCTTGCCTGACGCTGTCGGGTAGATCTTTGTCATACCACTTTTGCATCTCGGGCTTGTAGTCAAAGAGGTCCATCTGAGCCGGGCCTCCAACCATGTGCAGATAGATCACCCGCTTCGCCTTGGGCGGAAAATGCGGGCCTTTGGCGCTTTGTGCAGCCTGAACAAGTGATGTCAAGGCAGCTCCCCCGAGGAGATGGCTGCCTTTCGTAAAAAAGTGACGCCGTGAAATCGGATTCATATTCTATGCTCCTTGGATTCTACTTATTGAGTACTTCGTCGAGGTTTAGCATCTGATTGCAAACCATTGTCCACGCAGCGAGTTCTTGTTGTGGTGCCTTAACCGTGACTGCCGACTCTCCTACCCTGAGCAAAGCATCGGCATCTCCCAGATTGCTAGCATAGTGTGCCCGCAGATCCTTCAAGCTGGCGAGAACAAGAGCGATTTCCCTTTCCAGCAGCGGTCGGCACAGCACTCGCTGCGACACGTAGCTCACCGTCTTCGTGTCATCGTTATATCCACACTCAAGGGCTTTCTCGGCAAGCCGACGTGCTGACTCCACAAACTGGGGATCGTTCATGGTTACGAGAGCTTGGAGCGGCGTATTTGTCCGTTCACGGCGAACAGTGCACACCTCTCTGCTAGGAGCATTGAACGCCTCCATGTTGGGAGGAGGTGCCATTCGCTTCCAAAAGGTGTAGATGGTTCGGCGATAAAGATTCTCTCCTTTGTCTTGAACGTAGTTGCGAGTGTCGCCACCAGGTAGCCCGACCACATCCCAGATGCCTTCAGGTTGATAGGGTTTGACGCTAGGACCGCCCATTCGTGGCGAAAGCAGGCCACTGACCGTGAGCGCATAGTCGCGCAACATTTCAGCATCCATTCTAAACCGCGGCCCACGAGACAGAAGTCTATTCTCGCGATCCTTTTCCAGCTTGTCAGCGGTTACCGCTGCGGATTGGTGATAGGTCGCACTGGTAACCATGAGCTTAAAGAGTTTTTTCACATCCCAACCACTCTCACGGAACTCAACTGCGAGCCAATCCAACATTTCAGGGTGACTTGGTGCATTTCCCATGATCCCGAAGTCTTCCGTTGTTCGTACAATCCCTTGGCCGAAGAGCTCCTGCCAGAATCGGTTCACCGTAACACGAGCTGTGAGCGGGTTGTCCTTATCCACCACCCATTTGGCCAGGCCGAGACGATTCGTTGGCGCTCCCTTGGGCATCGGGTGCATCGCCGCAGGGGTATTGGCCTCCACCTTCTCCCCTACCTTATCATACTGACCACGCATAAGGACGTTAGCCACTGGCATCACGTTCATGACCTCCTCTTGGATATGAGTCAATGCGCTGCGGTTCTTGATGGCATCTCGTTCAGCCTCCAATTTGTCCACATCTGCACTGAGCTTTCTGTATGCCTGATCTCGCGTCGTGAGGAAGTGTGTGTAGAGAGCGTTGCGTTGCTGTGATGTCCTTTGATTGGACGCTGCGGCAAGAATAGCGCGTAATGGACCAACACTGGCTATGGTTTTGATCTCTGATTCTTTCAACAACCGCTCGTAGACCCTAGCGTCTTGAACTGCTCCGCCTTCAAAGAACTGACCTTCGCTTCTCTGACCAATTCGCAAAGGCGTTTTAGTCTTGATGGTTGAACCCTTCTTAAAGGTGCTTGTGTTGACGATCAGTCGCTTCTGAGGCACTCCATCAATGTAGATCGTGACCCCGCTCGCTTTGCCGCTACCATCATAGGTGACAAACACATGCTGCCACTGCCCGGGCTTGAGCACTGCATCGCGTGTACTCACCTTGATGGCATTCTCAGGATACTTGTTGATGATGTGCACCGATACCGCACGGTCACTCTGCCAGAGATCCCATCCACGATAGTTGTCTTTCTCATCCATCCGGGCCATCACCGCACCGAATACGCCGTTGCGTCCGGCTTTGATCCAAGCTCCGTAGCTGAACTTCTGATTGCTCTCAAAGTCACCAACCCCTCCGAGATCAAAGGTGCTACCACGTCTCATAACCGGTGCTGGTCCCAACTTTCCATCCGGTGACCACACCACTTCACTCGTAGTCTTAACCTCAGGAGCTCCTCCACAGACATTCGTCACAGCGCTTCCCGTGCCCTCATTCAAAGGAAGATGCGCAACCAGACCCTCCTGTGGCACATCCTGATCAAGGTGCTCGGGTTTTGCAGATGCGACCCACGCGTCAAAGTCCTTCACTCCCTCATTCCTCCTTTGCTCACGCAAAGCAGTAGCAATCTCGATCTCCCTTGGCAGAGCCTTCCAACGCGGACGGTCTACATCGCTCGGCACTACGAGCACTGGCCCTTTACCGTCCTTCACATTTCCATCCTTAGCCGGCTGCGTTGTATTCCTGAAGAATGCAGCCATGGAATAAAAATCCTTCGTCGTGAACGGATCAAACTTGTGGTCGTGGCACTGAGCGCAGTTTGTTGTCAGCCCCATGTAAACCCATCCCATCGTCTGAACGCGATCCGCTGCGTAATTGGCAAGATTTTCTTCGTCGATCGTCCCCCCCTCGTTGGTCGTGATGTTGCACCGCTGGAATCCTGTGGCGATCAGTTGCTCCTCAGTGCGGTTTGGGAGCAAATCACCTGCAAGTTGCTCCACAGTGAATTGATCAAACGGCTGATTGCGATTGAATGCGCTAACCACCCAGTCACGGTATGGCCACATTTCGCGGTAGTTATCAAAATGCAATCCATGCGTATCGCCATAGCGCGCTGCATCCAGCCAATAGCGCGCTCTGTGCTCGCCATATGATGGCATCTTCATTAACTCATCTATCCACACATCGCTGGTCAATGCCGTAGGGGCGTGCTTTTCCAAAAACTCTGGCGATGGCGGAAGTCCCGTCAAATCGAGTGCCGTACGGCGGATCAGCGTTCTCGCATCCGCCTCTGGGGCTGGCTGGATTCCTGCTTTCTCCAAACCTGACAGTACAAAAAGATCAATCGGGTTTCGCGCCCACTTGGGCGTTTTAACTGACGGTGTTTTCGGCTTAACAGGCGCAATGAGAGACCAATGCGGCTGCCAAGGTGCGCCCTCAGCTATCCAAGTCTTGATGATCGCAATCTCACCGGGCTTTAACTGGCGATGATTGTCCGGCGGCGGCATCACCTCGTCTGGGTCAGTAGAGATAAGGCGCTGAAAAAGTGGGCTCGAGTCAGGATTACCCTTCAAGACCATGGCTCCGTCCTCGCGCTTGCCAAATAGCCCCTCCTCAGTGTCCAGCCTGAGAGAGGCCTTTCGGGAGCCTGGATCAGGTCCATGGCAATGAAAACAGGCATCGGCCATTATTGGCCTCACATCTCGGTTGAACTCTACACCCCAAGATACTGAAGTTAGAGATGCGACAAGGATGATGGAAGGTTTCATGATCATGTATACGCTCAGTGGGCCCTTACATTAACACACTGATCACCGGTTTACATTCCAATGTACCAACCTTGGCACAGGAAAACACATGTCCGTGCCGTTTTGACCCAATCAAACCCCGCCGTAGCGTCTTTGACGCTGACCATAGGCTTTAATCGCCGCCTTCAACTCGGGCTTGCGAAAGTCCGGCCAGAGTTTGTCGGTGATGTAAAACTCCGCATAGCTCAACTGCCACAATAAGAAGTTAGATAACCTCATCTCACCACTCGTCCGGATGAGAAGATCAGGATCTGGATAGTATCGGGTGTAGAGATGCTTCGAGAACACTTCCGCATCAATCATCGCACTGTCGAGATGCCCCTTTTTGACACTGTCGACTACACTTTTCACTCCGTCGACAATCTCGTCTCTCGATCCGTAGCTGAGAGCCAAGATCAAGGTCATCGCCGTGTTCTGGGCAGTCGCCTCAATCACCCTGTGAAGTTCGCGCTGACAACTATCCGGCAAGTCGTGTAGACGCCCAATCGCCTGAAGCCGAATGTTCTTGGACATCAGTTCGGGCTCCTCATTGCGCAAATAAAGCTCCAAAAGCCTCATCAATGCTTCGATCTCCCGCTTGGGCCTCTTCCAGTTCTCGGAGGAGAACGCGTACAACGTCAAATACTCGACCCCCAACTCCACACAAGCCTCGGTGATGGCTCTTACCGACTCCGCTCCCACGCGATGGCCTTCCGTACGTGGCAGTTCTCGTTCTTTCGCCCACCGACCGTTGCCATCCATGATGATAGCAATGTGTCGAGGGATCACAGGAAGATCGTCGGAGGTGGTTCGTCGGCTTATTGGCACACAAGGACTGTAACGATAATCCCGCTCTCGCCAACAGCCGATGATGGCCGATGGCGAAATGAAGATTCGAGAAACCCGTGAAGAAAACATTTGCCCGTCGATCGGTCACATTCATGGCGAAAATCGTCACTTGCCCACGTAGTTTGCCTTCAGATGCGATTCATCCTGCTGGCAACACTTGCCTACACGCTCTTACCTTGCGACATCGAAGCAGAGGTCGGAGCCTCTGTGGCGACTGACATCTATTTGCGCGAGATCAAACCCCTGTTCAAAGAGCGCTGTTTGTCCTGTCACGGCGCACTGAAACAGAAGGGCGATTTGCGGCTGGATACAGCTGACTTCGTCCGCAAATCTGGCGACCTGGACGAGTTGATTCACAGAGTAACAACGCACGAAAAGCCTGATCGCATGCCGCCCGAGGGCGAAGGTAGTCTACTTTCGGCAGATCAGGTCGAACGATTGAAAACATGGCTCGCAGCAGGAGCACCGGGACCTAAAGACGAGCTACCACAGGCCGATCCACGGCTTCATTGGGCCTACCAAGCTCCCAAATCCGCTAACAAAACGCTGGATAACCTTTTGTCATCTAAACTTCAGGCCAAGGGACTCATCACTCAGCCATCGGTTTCGCCTGAACTATGGCTCAGGCGCGTTTGGCTCGATCTTGTTGGACTTCCTCCACCTTTGGACGAGCTCACTCGCTTTCAAAAAGATCACTCGCCAGCAGCGCGCCGCCGGATCGTGGATCAGCTTCTCACGACGCCCCAGTACGGCGAACGCTGGGCACGACACTTCATGGACATCTGGCGCTACACAGACTGGTATGGTCTGGGCGAGCAATTGCGCTACAGCCAGAAGCACATCTGGCACTGGCGAGACTGGATTGTCGAGTCTCTCAACGGAGACAAGGGTTATGATCAGATGATCATCGAGATGATCGCAGGCGATGAACTAAAGCCAAATGATCAAGCGACACTCCGCGCTACCGGCTACCTCGCTCGAGACTATTATCTCTTCAACCGGACCACTTGGCTGGATGCCAGCATCGAGCACACGTCACGCGCCCTTCTTGGCATCACAATGCAATGTGTGAAATGCCACGACCATAAATACGACCCCATAGACCAAACCGACTACTATCGAATAAGAGCTATATTTGAGCCGCTCCACGTCCGGCTAGATCCAGTTCCTGGCCAAATAGATTTGGAGAAGGATGGACTACCGCGTGTCTTTGATCTCCATCTCGAACGGGCCACATACAGGCACGTGCGTGGAGACGAGAAGAACGTTGATACCTCCAAGGTCATAACCCCAGGGCTTCCAGCGGTCCTTGAGTTTATCAGCCTAGCGCCCAAGCCCATCAATCTGCCCAAAGAAAGTTCCCTTCCAGCACTTCTGCCCTGGGTTGCCGACGATCAACTGGCAAGTGCAGAAGCAGAGTTAGCCCGAGCACGAAGATCCTATGAATCGGTCAAAGACGCCCAGCCAGCAACGCGCCAACTCGCCGAGAAGAAGCTCGCGGCGGCGGAGGCACGACCTCCCATGATCAAATCCGTTATCGCGGCGACCACTTCACCAAGTGACAAAAATCTCACCGCAGCCGCAATCGCTGCCAGCAGAAGCTATGCACTCTTCACGGCAGAAGCTAAGCTGCTTGAACTGGAAGCGAGCAAAACGGACAAGAAAAACGAAGCTGCCATCAAGGCAACTCTTCAGCAGATCAAAGCACTCAAATCAACGTCACAACCCACGACTGTCCAACCCCTCCAAGTCAGTCTAAAAGCCCAAGAAGGCCCAGACGAATCCACGAACGCTAAAGTGCAAACCTTCCCATCGGTAAGCACAGGTAGAAGGCTTGCTTATGCCCGCTGGATTTCTGACTCTCGCAATCCACTAACAGCTCGCGTGCTAGTGAACCATGTCTGGCTTCGGCATTTTGGCTCTCCTCTGGTGCAAAATGTGGATGACTTTGGCCTCCGTTCCACTTCCCCGCTACATCAGGACATCCTAGACACATTGGCGGTCGAGTTCATGCGGTCAGGATGGAGCATTAAGCATCTCCATCGGCTCATGGTCTTATCCGATCTCTATGCTCGCAGTTCCTCCAACAAAGATGTACCATCAGCAAATCTAGAGAAGGACCCGGACAACCTGTATTACTGGCGAATGAACTCACGCCGAATGGAAAGCCAGGTTGTACGTGATAGTTTGCTCCAAATGGCCGGGAAACTTGACCTCAGCACAGGCGGTCCAAGCATTGACCCCGAGAAAGCCGAGAGCACGCCGAGACGGTCACTATATTTTGTGCAAACTGCCCACACAGAACACCGATTCCTTGGTGCATTCGACAATAGTAACGTCCTGGAGTGCTATCGGAGAAACGAGAGCGTTGTTCCTCAACAAGCTCTGGCTCTCTCTAACAGCAAACTTAGTTCTGATTGTGCCGCCTCGTTAGCCGGAAAACTCCAGTCCTCCTCGCCGGACGCATTTATCAATGAAGCCTTTTGCACGGTTCTGTCGCGCCCACCGTCCAAAGAAGAATCAGCAGCCTCACTGGTCGGCTTTAAGGCTCTAAACAATAACAAAAGTCTCTTTGTTCAGGCGCTCCTCAACCACAACGATTTTGTCACGATTCGTTGAATCACTTGGCTGGCTTTTGCTCGGCTCCTGGCTCGACGATTTCGCCTCCCGTAGGGAAAACAAGATCCTGGCACACCATCTGGAATGGTCGTGGAGTCGTGCGTCCAATTACAAGCGGTTGGACATAGAGCTTCTGCTTTCGAGAACGCATGGAAGATAACACCATACGCATGCGACCTGGATCAACCTCATCGAGGAAATCTGAGAACCAGTAGAGGGTATCTGCAAGCGCCACCTCGTCTGACTGCAATGCCAACCAGGCATACTTGGTCGGATTCTGCGCCACGAAGTAAGTATTTCTTCGGCTCCTAAGCATCCGAAAAACAGCGCCTATCGCGTCAGAACCGTTCGCCGGGCCATGCAACTCCCGCCAATAGGAATCAAACGCGGGTGAACCTGTAGACATCACTCGGTCCACCACTTTCTCACCAGGGGCCACATTACCAAGTCCGCAACCCGCAAAGCAAACCACCGCACTCCCGCGCGCAACTCGATCGACTTCCTTCACCACCGTCGGAAGGTCAGATAACATGGAGCCAGAGACATCCAACACCACCGCAAGCCGGGTGCCCTTGAGTGTCTTGCCAAACATCGTCAAAAAGCCTGCCTGCCCACCCTTTCCAAAGCCGCTGCCAAATCCATTGCCAGATCCACTTGTGCCTCTCCCGAAGCCACCAAACATCCCGTCCATCATTGAGGAGACATCAGGCATGGGAATGTCCATGGCGTTGTCAGGTAACTTCAAAAGCGAAGAATCGGAGTCCACCGTGAGCCGCCTTAGAGGTATTGTGCGGTTCCATTGGGTACGCTTTCTCTGGACCGTGTTCTTCAGATCGTCAGATGCTTTTGCTGCTTGCTGCGTCCCACCCCCGGCCAAGAAATCGACAGTGGGCTCTTGGATCGTTGTCACAATCACAAATGCAGCCACCAGCAACAACGCCAGATGAAGCCCGATGCTAAACATCAGGGACTTTCCGCCCCACTGAGCCCAAAAGATCATCAAGCGCTCTTTCACGGACTTCGGTTCGGTAGACTCTTCTGGAGGTGGTCCGCCCAAACGCTTAACTTCACCACCGTCCTCGTTTTCTTCTTCCTTCTCTTCCTCAGAAGCGGCCTTTTGGTCTTCTACATTCGTTCCTAAATCGTCGATGCCCTCGTCTTCTTGTTGCTGGATCGCCCCGCCAACTTCTTCAACAAGTTGTTCGGAATGCACTTCATTCTCAGGCTCCTCTTTTTGCTCGACTAAAGCCTCTTCAAAAGTGGGTTCCGCAGCTGGTTCCGGCTCTGGTTGCTCCAATACTGGCTCAGCGGGACCGTAATGGGTAATCTTTGCCTTACGCTGTTTTCCAGCTTCCCAAAGCGCCGCTTTTTCACGCGCCGCAGCTTCCTGCTTCGCTTGGACGGCAGCTTCCCGTTTTTCCTTAGCAATCCGCCAAAGGTCTTCTTTCGAGAACGAGTCATCATCCGCTGAAGGCAGCGAACGAAAATCATCAGAAGACGGTTCCGGGTGAGGCATGGAGCCCAAATAGTTACCGAAGCACGACTAATCTGCGAGAAGATTTAGGCCAAAGCTTGCTGGATGACATGACCGTGCACATCCGTGAGACGGCGTTCGAGGCCGTTGTGGTAGTAGCTGAGGCGTTCGTGATCGAGGCCGAGCAGGTGGAGGATGGTGGCGTGGAAGTCGTAAACGCTCGTGACATCGACGGCGGCTTTCCAGCCGAACTCATCGGTCTCGCCGTGGTGCTTGGCTCCGGTTTGCACGCCAGCGCCGGCGAGGATGCAGGTGAAGCCGCTGGGATTGTGATCGCGACCTGACGCTCCTTTTTGAAAGGTGGGCATGCGGCCGAACTCGGTGCAGAACACGAACAGCGTGTCGGCAAGCAGGCCGCGCTGCTTCAGATCAAGAAAAAGCGCGGCGGTGGGCTGGTCGAGGATCTCGGCGTGGCCGGGATACTGCGTGGCGATGGTCTTGTGGCCGTCCCAATTGCCCACGCCCTCGCCCATGGCATACGCGCCGTTGAAGACCTGCACGAAGCGCACACCTTGCTCGCACAGGCGACGCGCGAGGATGCAGTTTTTGGCGTAACCGGCCTTCACGGCGTTCGTGGGATCATCGGCGCCATACATCTTCAAAACGTGCGTGGGCTCACTGCTGAGATCGGTGAGCGCGGGCACGGTCATCTGCATCTTCGCGGCGAGTTCGTAGCTGGCGATGCGCGCGGCGAGTTCGCTGTCGCCGGGGAATTTTTCGAGATGGCGCTCATTGAGCCGCTTCAAGAAGTCGGCGGTGGCGCGATCGGTGCTCGCGGAGATGCCATCAGGCCGTGCGAGGAAGCGGATGGGATTTTCGGCGTTGAACGCGGTGCCTTGATACGCGGCGGGCAGGAAGGCGGCGCTCCAGTTGTTGCCCGCGGCCTGCGGATTGCCGCGCGGATCAGGAATGGCGATGTAGGACGGCAGGTTTTCATTTTCGTTGCCGAGCGCGTAGTTCACCCACGCGCCGGCGGAGGGGAAACCTTCCAGCGTTTGTCCGGTGGACATGAAGGTCTCGCCAGGTCCGTGGGTGTTCGTCTTCGACGTCATGCCGTGGCAGAAAAAGAAGTCGTCCGCGCACGCGCCGAGCTTCGGCAGCAAATCGGAGGTCATCTTGCCCGACTGACCGCGCGGCTTGAAGTCACGTAGCGGTTTGATGAGGTTGCCCTGCTCGCCTTGGAAGGTCACGACATTGCCGCCGGGCATGGGCTGGTCGTGGTATTTAAAGAGAGCGGGTTTGTAGTCGAAGGTATCGACATGGCTCAACGCGCCGCTGCAAAAGACCATGACGACGCGTTTGGCCTTCGGTGCGAAGTGCGGTTTGCGGGCGGCGAACGGTCGCGCGGGGTCGATGATGGGACGAATCGGACCTGAAGAAGCGAGGAGTTGATCGCGCGCGAGCAAATCGAGAAACGCGATGCTGCCGAGACCGTGGACGGTCTGCTGGAGGAAGGTGCGGCGGTTTAAAATGGGATTCATGATGCGTGATTCGTGATGCGTGAGTCTGGAAAGGGGGCGAGTCGGGATTCACGCATCACGGATCACGCATCACTTCCGGGACCGCGAAAAGCAGCGTGTCCAAGTCCGTTAGCGTGATCTCGTTCTCAGCCGGTTCTTCCCGCAGAGTGACTTCGCGTTGGTCGGGGATCATGGTCATGAGGAGGCGGATGATTTGAGCGGTGAACTGGAGGCGATGGTTCGTGACGGCGTCGCCAAGGATATGTCTGGCTTTGTAATACCAGCCACGGGTCTCGCGGGCAGAGCCCAGCGAGTATTCATAGAAGCGGACGCGATCTTTGCCGCTGCTCTTGGAGTAGCCTTCGGCGAGATTCGCACTGATGGAACCAATCGCACGATAAAGCTGATCACTGAGAGCCATGGTGCGCTTGTCTGAAACCAGCTTGGTGATGTCTTTCCAGCCAATGTCCGCCAGAAACAAGGACAGACGGTAGGCTTCCACCTTCCACAGAGGATCACCCGTGATGGCAGCGGGGACAGTGGGGAACCAGTCGGGGTAGTTCATGGGGTGTTGTTGGGGGGAGTGTGATGCGTGATGCGTGAGGCTGGAAAGGGAGCGAATTGAGATTCACGCATCACGGATCACGCATCATTCGATGAAGAGAAACTCGTTCGAGTTGAGAAGAGCGCGGCAGAAAGCTTGCAGGCCTTCTTGTTTTACAAAGGCTTCGGCGGCGGTGAGTTCGTCTTTCGAAGGCTGGCGTTGATAAACGAGTTGGTAGGCTTGTGGGATGGTTTTGGCCTTCGTTGCGAGTGTGGCGGCTTGTTCGAGGAGGAAGGAGCTGTTGAAGAGATTGAGGGCTTGGAGTGGCGTGGTGCTGCGGGGACGGCTGGGGCAGACTTGGCCGCCATCGGGGGCGTCGAAGGCAGCGAAGATGGCGTCGGGCTCCATGCGAAGTTTGAGCGCGTAGATCATGCGGCGGTAGTCTTCGCGCTCGAAGTCACCGGTTTCGGCGATCCAGTTGCGGGCGTAGTTGGCGTTTGGCTCGTAGAGCATGAAACCGGGGCCGCCGGGCGTGAGATCGAGATTGCCGGTGACGGCGAGGATGCTGTCGCGGATCATTTCGGCATCGAGACGTCGTGGTGCAAAACGCCAGAGGAGGGTGTTGGTCGCGTCTTTGGATAGGACAGATGGGTCTGATGGGACGGATGATTGCTGGAAGGTGCGTGACGTGAGAATGAGGCGCTGGATGTGTTTGATGGACCAACCGCTCTTGATGAACTCATTCGCGAGCCAGTCGAGGAGTTCGGGGTGCGTGGGTTTGAAGCCCATGTGGCCGAAGTCGCTCGGCGTGGCGACGAGGCCGGTGCCGAAGATGTAATGCCAGATGCGGTTCACCATGACGCGGGCGGGCAGTGGGTTGCGCGGATCGGTGAGCCATTTGGCGAAGGCGAGGCGGCGTTGCTGCTCAGGGGCATCGGGCGGGAGTTTGAGGCTGCCGAGCTGGTTTTTGAAAACGGAGAGCGCATCGGGCGCGACGACTTCGCGCGGGCTCATGTGGTCGCCGCGATGCAGGC
>JAEUHM010000020.1 GCA_016795485.1 Verrucomicrobiaceae bacterium
TGCAACTCCCCTGGCGTCCGAACACGACCAGCCAAATCCCGCTTCAACAAAACCAATTTCGTTCCCATAAAGTGTGGGATCACTCGCAATCCCACGCTTCACACTCAAATCCCTTCCCATGGCTGGTCTGGTGACCTTTACGATGGATTCACCTCCAACACGTGCATTCCGCAATTGTCTGTTATGGGCGAAATAGCTCACCAAGGCTCGGTGGCCTTCCTTTACCCTTACCTTTACCTTTGCTTCTGCCAGGCGGTCCCACACCTGGAGGTGGCCCACGACGAGCAAAACTTGGGTCTGGCGTGCCTTTGAACAGTCTTGGAATAAACGGAAAAGAGTCCGTGAGGTAATAGTGATAAATCCCATCGGGAAACTCGGGAGTAACCCCGAACCTTCCGTTGCATTCATCCAAATCGCCCGTTCCGGCGACATACTCATAGTCCGCCACGAAGGTGCCATCGTACTTGCCGGGGGGAGAGTCTTTGGGCCGTTGGCCGGATTTGACTCGATAACTTGAGTCCAGTTTGACCAAGGGAGACTTTGCATCCTGGGGATCGGTCAGTCCCCACGGCCCGTAAATAGGAAAACCATCCGCAGCCCAGCCGACAAGAACCAACTTGGGCTTTCCCTCCGTGAGCCTGATGATGAGGCCAGTGGGCAAACCGTGATAATGATACGCGCCAGTTGGTTGGACATGGGCATGATGCTTGTCGACTCCAAGGTCAATCCCGCCCGCCATCGGTTCATATTGCCACGTGCGATCGTCGTCATGCCACTCGGCTGCATTGGGATCGAACGGCACGCCATTTACCGCAATGCCGAACGATTGCATTTGAAGTTTTGTTGGCGCACCCGCCACTACTGGCTTGGCTGGAACAGTGTATCGGTAACTTTGCGGCGAAATGCTATTGGGATTTCCACGGTTTGGAAACCTACCGGGCTCGTGGTCGGGCAAGCCATTGGCTTCAATAACTCGCTTCTCTCCCTCCACCGTGATCCTAACAGTTGAGTCTTGGGCAGACACTGCTTGACCTCCGAGGAGGATCACGAGGGATAGGAGAGAGGAGTTCATGGTCGAACGCTAGTCGATATTAGCGCTGTGGAGTAGTGGTTTGTGGAGGTTGACCTGGACGGCCAGGCTGATTCGGGCGTTGTGGGCCCGGAGTGCTCTTTCGAATGATCCATACATTTCTTGGAAGTTCTTCACCGATCCGGGTATTTCGGCGAATGATCCGCGAGAGACTTTGTTGGTGAATCATACCCACCAACTCACGGGGCAAATGATGCTGATACCAGAAGCGGTCTCCATCCCTCGTGCGGCGAAACTGATCCGAGATGATACGGTGCAAGGTTTCTCCCAGCATGGAACCGTGGCGGTCCTTTTCAGCCAATCCAACGATCCATAAATCCATGTCGTCGGGAGTGCCGTAGGCGGCTTCTAGTTCTGCGATCACTGCTGGATTTGGGTTTACGTCACGGAAGCTTCGGACGGTTGGTAATCCAAGTGTCTCGCGCATCTGATTAAAGGACGGCAGCCCGTGATCGCGTCCGCGCTGGATGTTTAAGGCGGCAAGATCAAGCCCGCCCGAGCCAGGAGCACCGAAGAGAAAGTTTCGCAAATCATCCACGATCCACTGATCAAGTTCTTCACATGCCTGGCCTGCTAAGCCGCGCAAAATGCTGTCAATCCCACTTTCGGTAATGAGCGCCGGATTGAAGAAGGACTCCAGCATGGTCAAGTTGCCTTCTGGCGCTTCGAGGCCATCAGCCCCCAGTCGCAATACGGTAGACGACACTGTGCTGTGCCCAAAACGATACGCCGCTGTCGCAAACTCGTTTGAAACACGTGCATCCACATTTGGATTGTAGCCAACGTATGGAGGGATAGCCCCACGACCTAACAACACCGGTAAATACTCGCGGTAAGTGATCGCTTGTAACTCCGCTATCACGATCTTCCTGGCAAAGTGGAAGATCTCGTCATCGTCAGCGTCTGGGTTTTGTGCCGCGTATGCATTTGCCCAATAGTTGTGCTCACGGACGAACAGTGTATGAAGCGCAAGCAGGGTTGGTTGCTCGTTAACCCTGACATCGCCAGCCACAAAAAAGTTTGGCCCTGGCGGCACATTGTCCAATCCATCTGTATTGAACGGAAGCAGAGGGCCATGAGCGCTGTCAGTTGTCTTCATCCGTCCTGTTCCATCAAGGGCACGCAGGGCATTGGCGCGAGCTTCGGTTGATCCGTAGATCATTGAGCCATCGATATAGTGAGTGATTGCGTTCTTTTGCTGACGAACGCCTTCCACGACTTCGTAGCTAGAGCGATTGAGTCCTATCGTCGCTGTTCCGGTATCCGTTGGATCAAACTGTGGGTCGCCCGCAGGAACAGCTACCGGGAAAGCCTCGGCTGGCAATGCGGTTGGTGTTTCATCGAGATCATGATCGAGAAACTGCCCCCAAGCCCAGAGGTAGTCCGTGGCTCCACGGCGATTCGGGCGTGCATTCTCAGGCCGCGCGGCAAGCGCATTTGAGATCGCTCTTGCGCTCGGCCTCGTTTCACCTGCGGGAGCGTCTGTTCCATTGCTGTAAGCTGCAACTCCTTTTCGGCCAAAAACCTGTCCCTCCGCTCCTTGATCGGGTTTGGCGACGTTGTTCCCCGTTCCGTCGAAACTCGCTCGCTCGCTTGGGAGATCAAACTCAACTGGATCTCCACCAACCAAAGGCTTCCCAACAGTAGGGTGTGGTTGCTGGGGCCTCGTCCCTCCTTGTGGTGGTTTTGGTTGCCCCTGCGGATTGTTAACTGGTCCACCTGTCTGTCCTCCGGAAGGTTGAGGGCGGGGCATGATGGCTGGTGGAGTGGCAGAACCCTGGGGTCCGGCTGGCCGCTGCTGGGAGACCGCGGCTGTGGTGAGGGCCACGGTGAGAATCACGGTGTGGGCTGTAGTTTTCATGGGATTGGGATTTGGCGTTTTGGATTTCCTGTGAGGTGGGTGGAACCTCCCATCCAGATCACATCCCAATCAGACCAGCCGATTGTTAAGCTCTCGTGTGCGTCAGACCTGAGAGTTGTAAAGCTATGGTAAATCTTCCTCAGAGGAGGGGCGCAAACATCCGGGCAACGCCTCCCCTCAAGCGCTCTCCAAAACTCTGCCTTTCTAGCCACTCCTCGGTGATCTCCCTTGCTCCCTGCATTCGTTGGTCAAACTCTGCATTGAGCCTTGCCGCTAACTGGTCGTCAAAACATCCCAAATTGAACTCAAAGTTGAGTCGGAGACTCCGAGGATCAAGGTTCGTAGACCCAATCAGCGAGAACTTACCATCCACGGTCATCATTTTGGAGTGGTCGAAGGGCGGAGCAGCTTCATGAATGCGGCAGCCACGACGGAGCAGGGGAGCGTAGAGGGTGCGAGACGCCCATTGGACAAACGGAAGGTTGTTGGTGCCTGGGACGAGGATCCGGATCTTTACACCTCTTAAGGCACACGTGATCAACGACGAGTAAATTGGCTCAGGTGGCAGGAAGTAAGGTGTCATGATGCGCACCTCGCGCTTGGCCTCGTCCAGTGCGGTGGCAATCGCGAAAAGATTGGTGTGCATGTCGTCATCGGGTCCATCAGGAAGGCCAATCGCAGAGATATCACCAGGCGTTTCAAGGGATGGAAACCACTCATCGCCTTTCAACCACTCGCCCGTACAAAACGCCCAGTCTTCGGCAAACATCCGCATCAACTGCACCACGACAGGTCCATCAATGCGGAAGTGCAAATCTCTCGCTGGATGGTCGGGAACTGATGCCAGTACATGTCCTGCTCTCACATTAATCCCTCCAGTGAAGCCAACTTTTCCGTCAACAATTAGTAGCTTTCGGTGGTTGCGAAGATTCATCGTGAGAAGACGGCCGATGAACCTTGCAGGCATGAAGCTGCGGGCATTCACCCCTCGCTTTTGCAAAACCTTTGTCACCCTTGGAGACGCGTAACGGGTACCTGCCTCATCCACCATCACACGCACAGACACACCTCGTGCCGCAGCTTCCGAAAGCGCGTCCATGAACTCCGCACCGGGTCCGTGGGGCTCAAAAATATAGCTACACATGGCAACACTCACCTTTGCCTCGCGAATCGCAGTTAGCATTTGAGGGTAGGTCTCATCTCCGTCTCGGAGCACCTGGATGCTGTTGCCTCCTAGCAATGACATTCGGCTAACAGTCCTTAAACTGTGTACTAATCCCTCCATGCTCTGCACTTCGGACTCGTAATCTGGCAGCAAGTGGGGCATGAACGCATCACCTGTCACCACTTCATGAGTCAATACCTCCCGATACCGTTTTCCTGCTCGCCTGATGAGGTTGATCCCCAGAAACAAGTAGAGGAGTGCACCCAAGATAGGCACCAACGCGATGATGGCTAACCAGTAGGCCGCTGCCTTCGGGTCGTTCTTCTTCAGAATCACGTGAAGTGATGCCCAAATGACCGCAATGACCTCCAGGACCAGCACGGCCCAGTGCCAGGCAGTTGGTAGAAGATCGTCCAGCAGTCTCATTTGTGCCAATCTGGCATCGGGTTGAACACTTTGCCATCGAACAACGTTCCCACCGCCCTCCTATGCAACGAATCGTCACTACGCTTCTCCTTCTCGCGTTCTCAGCCGCGCATTCAGCCCAACCCAACATCATCTTCATTCTCTGTGATGACCTTGCACAGGGCGACCTGGGTTGTTACGGTCAAAAGACCATCCAGACACCTCATCTGGACCGCATGGCGCACGAAGGCACGCGTTTCACCCAAGCGTTTTGTGGCACCAGCGTTTGTGCGCCATCCAGGGCATCACTCATGACCGGTCTACACTCGGGCCATTGTCCTATTCGTGCCAATCGCGAAATCCAGCCTGAAGGTCAAAAGCCTCTCCCCGAAGGCACAGTCACCGTTGCGAGCGTGCTGAAGAATGCCGGCTACGCCACAGCCTGTATCGGCAAGTGGGGTATGGGAATGTTCGACACCCCAGGAAGTCCGTTGAAGCGCGGGTTTGATCACTTCTTTGGTTACAATTGCCAGCGCCACGCCCACAGCTATTTCCCAACTTATCTCTATGACGATGACAGGCGAATCGAGCTCCCTGGTAACGATGGCAAGTCTATTGGCAAAACCTATGCACAAAATCTCATCTCAGATGAGGCCGTTCGTTGGGTTGCCCATCAGCACGAGAAGCCATTTTTCCTTTTCTATGCCATGACGCTACCGCACGGACGCCACGAAATCGATGAACTCGGTATTTACGAAAACAAGGATGGCTGGTCGCCCACTCAAAAAGCGTATGCTGCCCAGGTCACGCGCCTTGATGCTGATGTAGGTCGTCTTCTCGATCTGCTGAAGAAAAATGGGATATCCGACAACACTCTGGTCATCATTTCGGGAGATAATGGTTCCTCGTTTGATCCAAAATCTGAGGTCGGCAGCCTTTTCAATCAAGCGTCCAACGGCTTGCGCGGCTTCAAGCGAAGTCTTTATGAGGGCGCATTGCGTCAGGCGGCTATCGCTTGGTGGCCGGGAACAATCCCAGCGGGCCGAGTCGTGGACGATCCCTGGGCATTTTGGGACTTTTTGCCCACTGCGGCAGAGCTCGCAGGCACCAAGACCGCTGCAGAAGTGAAGCTAGACGGCCTCAGTTTGGTAGACATGCTCAAAGGTGGCAAAGCACCCGTGAGGCCCTATTTCTACTGGGAACTTCATGAGGGAGCGTCTCAACAGGCGGCGCGTTTCGGACAATGGAAGGCAATCCGAAACAGTCCCAGCGAGCCGATTGAGCTTTACGATCTCTCACAAGATCAGGCCGAAACCAACAACTTGGCCAACACCAACCCTGACATCATTGCACGGGCAGAATCCATTTTCCGTGAGGCCAGAACAGAACATCCCGACTGGCCGCTGGTTTCGACGCGACAACTCAAAAAGAAGAAGTCCAAAAAGTAAGCAAGCTCCTCACTTGGCTACTGGCTTGCCCGCCTTGATCCAGGCTTTGATGCCACCATCTAGGTGGTGCACTTTAGTGAAACCAAGTTTGTCAAAAATGTCTAACGCTGCAGTGCTTCTTCCTCCAGCCGCACAGTGAACCAGATAGGGCTTGGATTTGTCCAATTTTCCGACAAGTCCCTCAAAAGTATCCTCCTGAAAATCAATGTTCTTCGCGTTGGCGATGTGACCTTCCTCAAACTCATCGGACGTTCGGACGTCCAGCACGATCACTGATTTGTTGTCCTCGAGAAGCGTGGCTGCCTGATTGGCATCGACGTGGATAACGTCACCTGCTGAGGCGGATGCAGTGATGACGGTGAAGAGGGCAAAGAGGAAGGTTTTCATAGCAATTGAGGCACTCAAGTTACGAATCAACGCACTCACCGAGTTCTTCTTCTCGGCGCATTTTGTCAAAAACGACCGGACTTCAATCGTATCGACTTCTCATGTTCAAGTTGATTGCCCTCGCAGGCATGGCGGCTTCCACCGTTCTGGCTGCTGATTCACCAGTTCTTCATCCGAAGGCCGAATCTCTACCCCATGTCCATCAAGGCCCATTCGTAACGACGGCTGATGGTTCTATTCTCTGCATCGACTCAAAGAGTGCTCATCGTAGTGCTGATGGGGGACTCACTTGGACGAGGACAGCCCTTTTTGATGAGCCAACGAAGTTTGCGGTTAGTAACGAGCGCGCTCTCCTTCGGACCAGAGAAGGAGTAGTGATCTCCGCATGGATGAATGGAGTCGAGCGTCGACAACCAAAGGGTTGGCGTTGGGGCGAGGCGAGCGTTTCTTGGAAGGAGTTTGTGCTTCCAACTTATACCTGTAGAAGCACGGATGAAGGTATCTCTTGGGAGAAGCCGGTGAAACTGAGCGACCCCTGGTGTGGCTGCGTGCACTCGCTTATTCAGATGAAAAGCGGGCGCATTGTTTTGGTAGGCCAAGAGATTGTTCCTCAGTGGCGCCACGCGACCGTGATGTGGGCATCAGATGATTTAGGAAAGACGTGGCAGAGGGGAGATGTGCTGGACTACGGGGTTGGTGCTCACGATCACGCCGGCAGCATTGAAGGTTCAGTTGTTGAGAGGAAGGATGGCAGCCTCTATCTGCTTCTACGCACGGAATCGGGGTATCTGTGGGAAGCCACTTCTGCTGACGGGCTCCGCTGGACGAACTTGAAGCAAACCGCTGTCAGATCAGTCACCTGCTGTCCACAACTAGCTCGATTGACCGATGGCCGGATCGCTTTGCTTTGGAATGCCCCTCCTCGCCATGAGCCAACGAGTGGGTCATGCCGTGCAGAGTTGTGTCTAGCGTTCTCAAGTGATGAGGCTTCTACTTGGAGTAAGCCGATGATTGTGGCGGCAAGTTTCAGCCCCGGTGGGCGAGTCTCATATCCTTACCTCTATGAGCAGCAACCAGGTGAGTTGTGGATTACCACGATGCAAGGCGGCTTGCGAATGAAGGTCCGTATTGCAGACCTCACTTCAGGAGAGATTCCAATTTTCGTGCCGCCACCAAAGAGCACCCCCAAACTTGGCCAAATCATCATGTTTGGTGATAGCACCACAGCGCCCAGAGGAAGTGTCAAAGTCTATTCCGAGCGTGTGAATACGATGCTTCAAAGCATCGGTTCAAGTCTCACGGTCTACAATGCCGGAGTTCCAGGCAACACAACCGCACATGCCTTGAAGCGTCTACAATCGGACGTTCTCAAACACCAGCCCCGGGTCGTGGTGATGCAGTTTGGCATCAACGACAGCGCCATAGATGTTTGGAAAAAACCTCCAGCTACGGGTCCTCGCGTTGGTAAAGACCTGTTTGTGACAAACTACCGCAACATGATTGAAGCATGCCGCCAATCAGGAGCCAAAGTTATCGTGATGACGACCAACCCCTTACGTTGGAGTTCCAAGACTCGTGAACTCTACGGTCACACCCCCTATAATCCCGAAGCTGAAGATGGATTCGAGACTGCGACATTGGTTGCCTACAACGAAGCGATTCGAGAGTTGGCGAAGGAGTTGAGTCTGCCCCTAATTGATGTTCACGCGGCCTACTCTCGCTTTGCTAACAAGAATAAGATTCCTGTTTCTGATATGCTCCCCGATGGCATGCATCCAGGTGAGACAGGCCATCAACTCGTTGCCGAGCTTCTCCTCCCTGCAATCCGCAGCGCCCTCATGAAATGAAGCACTTCATTATCCATCTGTTTTTCTCATCGGTAGCCTTGGCGATCCAGATCGCACCGTTTCGTGCCGACGTGACTCCACCGTTAGGTTCACCGCTGTGTGGTGGTCTCGTTAAGCCAGCCTCAGGCGTTAGCGAGTCCTTGCTCGCTCTCGGTGTGGTGCTTCTCAGCGATGAAAAGCCGATTGTATTGTGTGCCATTGATTTTTGTGAGATTAGAGGTCAGGACCATGCCCACTGGCGCGCTGTCTTGGCTGATGCTGCAAAGACCTCTCCTGAGCGTGTGGCGCTTCACTCTCTTCACCAGCACAATGCGCCCTTGGTCGACTCTGAAGTGCAAAAACTTCTCCCTGACTTGGGCATCCTTGATCTGGGGGCGACCAAAGTGGCGCTACAAAAGGTGGCGGACTCGATTCGTGTTTCACTCAACCATCCGCAGACAGTCACTCATGTCGCAGTCGGGCAGGCTCCAGTCGATCAAGTTGCTGGGAATCGACGGATTCAGATGACTAACGGAAAAGTAGGAAAGATGCGTGGTAGTTCATCCAAAGACAAGGTTCTGCGGGAACTGCCGGAGGGGCTTATCGATCCGATGTTGAAAACGGTTAGCTTCTGGAACGGAACCTCGAAGCTTGCGGCCCTTCACTACTATGCCACGCATCCCATGAGTTACTACGGCGATGGTATCATCAGTCATGACTTTGTTGGCATGGCGCGGGAAAAGCGCACAAAGGAGGACGGTGTACCTCATATCTATTTCACAGGCTGTGGAGGAAACATTGGTGCGGGTAAATACAATGACGGCAGTCCGGAGATGCGCCCTATTTTGGTTACCCGTCTCCTTGAGGCGATGGTTGAGTCGGAGAAGAACGTTCAGAGGAAGTCATTGAGCTACATTTCTTGGAAACACAAACCGGTCGTATTGCTTCCTCATCCAGATTTTAGCGACTCGCGCATGACTGCTATCGTGAGTAATCTCACCATCTCTCCCACGCAGAGGATTGTCGCGGCACTCAGATTAGGATTTATCAGATACCGCCAACCGATTCTGTTTACGTCGCTGCATCTTGGCGATGATGTCACGCTTTTGCACCTTCCTGGCGAGAGTTTTGTCGAGTATCAGTTATTCGCTCAGGAGCGGACACAGGGAGGCTTCGTTTGTACTGCAAGTTATGGCGATGGAGTGACTGGCTACATTCCATTGGAGCACTCGTTTGCGGAAGGCGGATATGAAGCCACTCAGGCTTATGCAGCCCCCGAGTCCGAGCACATCATTAAACAATCAATCGTCGACCTACTCAAAAGGTGATCAAATACTTGTTAGTTTTTTGTGCTCTGGTTCCCAGGCTGGGCGCGGTAGACTTTACTCGCGATGTGCGCCCCATCCTCGCGTCAAAATGCTACGCCTGCCACGGCCCCGACGAAGAAAGCCGCGAGGCCGATCTTCGCCTCGACATACCAGCCGAGCATTTCGATGCCAAAACCTTCCTTGACCGCATCACGACGAGCATTCTCGACGACGTGATGCCACCGCCCAAATCCCCCAAACCGCTCACCGCCTCCGAAAAGACCATCCTGCGCGAGTGGATCGCCGCTGGCGCGAAGTATGAGCCGCATTGGGCCTTTCAGCCGATTCGTTCACCGAAGTCCCCTAATGACATAGACAGCTTCATCCGCGCCGAATTGAAGAAACACGGCCTCCAGCCCGCTCCGCGTGCGGATTCGAGCACGCTCATCCGCCGTCTCTATCTCGATCTCATTGGTCTGCCGCCACCGAGTGACCAGATTGACTTCACTGACGAAGCTTACGCCACTCTCGTGGACAAGCTCCTCGCTGATCCACGCTTCGGCGAGCGCTGGGGCCGCCACTGGCTCGACATGGCCCGCTACGCCGACTCGAACGGCTTCCTCGGCGACGGCCTCCGCCCAAACGCCTACCGCTACCGCGATTGGGTCATCCAGGCCTTCAACAACGACATGCCGTATGACGAATTCACGCTCGCTCAAATCGCTGGAGACCTTCTGGACAACCGGGAACCGCGAACTGAGAACCGAGAACGGTCCCCTGGCACCGGCTTCCACCGCAACGCCGCTTTAAACACCGAAGCCGGCGTCGATAAAGAGGAAGCACGCTACCAAAACCTCGTCGATCGCGTCAACACCACCGCTCGCGTGTGGATGGGCCTCACCATCGGCTGTGCGCAGTGTCACACGCACAAATACGATCCCATCACCATCCGCGATTACTACAGCTTCTACGCCTTCTTCGACAACACCGAGGACCGCGACGACGCGAAAACCAAAGCCCCACTCCTCGCCGAAGTCAGCAAAGACCGCCGCCAGACCTATGTGCACCTCGCAGGCGACTACACCCGCCGCGGCCCCGATGTGATGCCCGCCACGCTTTCCGCCTTGCCCGCCCAAGCAGGCAACACGCGCCTTGAACTCGCGAAGTGGATCGTTTCGCCGCAAAACCCGCTTACCTCCCGCGTCGCGGTGAATCACATCTGGAGCAAGCTCTTCGGCTACGGCCTCGTGCGCACGCCCGATGACTTCGGCACCAGCGGCGAAGCCCCCAGCCATCCCGAACTCCTCGACCACCTCGCCACCGAGTTCATGCGCGGCGGTTGGAGCCGCAAACAACTCATCAAGCGCATCGTGATGAGCGAAACCTATCGCCAGGCTTCTCATAGTCGGTCCGATCAGTCCTATCAGACCGATCCGCTGAACAAACTCCTCTCGCATCAAAACCGCGTCCGCCTCGACGCCGAAGTCCTGCGCGACTCCGCACTCGCTGTCAGCGGCCTTTTGAAGCCCACTATCGGCGGTTCGAGCTTTCGCCCGCCTTTGCCGGAGGACGTGTTTGATGTCGGTCGCTCGTCGAACTGGCAGGCCAGCCCTGGCGATGAAATCTACCGCCGCAGTCTTTACATCATCACGCTACGCAGCGTGCTCTATCCCACGCTCACCACCTTCGACGCACCGGACGCCGCCGATGCCTGCGTGCGCCGCGAGCGCTCCAACACGCCGCTGCAAGCCCTCACGATGATGAACGACGGCGTCTTCGTCGAAGCCGCGCAGTCTCTCGCCCTTCGTGCGCTTCGTGAAGGCCCGAATCACCTCCAAAAGCTCTTCCGCATCGTCTTGAACCGAGAACCACGCCCCAAGGAGCTTTCCCGCCTCCAAACCTTCCACGACGAGCAAAAAGCCCGCGTGCAAAAAAGCGGCCCCGCAGCCCTCCAAGTGCTCGGAGCCCATCAAAAAGCCATTTCACCCGCTCAAGCCACCGAAGCCGCCACGCTCGTCGCCGTCGCGCGAGTGCTCATGAACCTCGATGAGTTCATCAACCGCGAGTGAAGCCACCTCTCATGCTCCAGCGCCTCTTTTGCCTCCTGATGCTGGCGACGACCTGTCTCGCGGTCACGCCGGACAAAACTCGCCAAATCCTGACCGCCGCCAAAGAACCCGTTCGCATCGTTTGCATCGGCGACAGCATCACGGGCGTCTATTATCACAGCGGCGGCATGCGGGCGTATCCCGAGATGCTTCAAATCGCGCTCCAAAAGCTCCATCCGAAGGCGAAAATCAGCGTGCGCAATGCCGGCATCAGTGGCGACACCAGCAAAGGCGGCCTCGCGCGACTGGAGCGCGATGTTTTGGCCCACAAGCCGCATCTGGTAACGATCATGTTCGGCATGAATGACCTCGTGCGTGTGCCCGTGGCCGATTTCATCGCGAACATGACGCAGATCATCCAGCGCTGCCGTGCGGCAGGTGCGGAAGTCGTGCTTTGCACGCAAAACAGCATCGTCGATTCGCCGCAGCGGCCCATGGCGAAGCTCGCGGAGTATTCGCAGGCCATTCGTGATCTCGCGAAATCCGAGTCGCTCGGCGTTGCGGACTGCTTCGCGGCGTTTGAGGCCTTGCGGGCCAAAGATGTGCTCGAATGGAACCTGCTGCTCAGCGACGCCATCCACCCAAACATGGATGGTCACAAGCTCTTCGCCGAAACCATCGCGCAGACCAT
This sequence comes from Verrucomicrobiaceae bacterium, assembly GCA_016795485.1. Lineage (GTDB taxonomy): Bacteria > Verrucomicrobiota > Verrucomicrobiia > Verrucomicrobiales > Verrucomicrobiaceae > JAEUHM01. The sequence continues at coordinate 12,229 of JAEUHM010000020.1, forward strand.
CACCGGCCAGGAAGCTTCGCTGCACGACGAGCCACCGCCGCCGAATCCTCTCGCGCACACGTTCAAGCTGCTCGGTGAAGGCAAGCCCGTCACCGTCTTCGCCATGCCGCCGTATGATGAGCACATCGGCACCGCCTTGAAGAAGCTGCATCCCGATGCGCAGATCACCGTGAAGCCCTGGCCCAACGAAGGCAAAACGCTCGCCGAACTCGAAAATGCCGCGAAGGCCGTCCGTGCGATGAAGCCAGACCTCGTCGTCATCGCGGTGCCCGGCCAACTCACCGAAAAGACACCGCAGACCTTCCACAAGCACTACGCGTGGATCATGAACTGGTCGCTCAGCTTCGGCCCGCAGGAGTGGGATGTCGTCGTGGCCTTGCCGCCCGATGCCGACAAACTCGCCAGCCGCCTCGTGAAGGCGCAAGATCTCAGCGTCATCACGCCGCCTGATTCGCTCGAAAAATGGCTTTGGACTCAAAAAGCCGCGAATCCTCAGGACATCGTCTTCAAGGCTCAAATCGACCAAACTGAGCAACGATATGTCGAACGTCTTCCGACCGGTTTTGAGCCGCAAAAGTCGCATGACGTGCTCATCGCCCTCCACGGTCATGGTTCGGATCGCTGGCAGTTCATCCGCGATGTTCGCGACGAGTGCCGCGGTCTGCGCGATTTCGCTGACAGGCACGGCTTGATCTTCATCTCACCCGATTACCGCGCCAAAACCTCGTGGATGGGACCGAAGGCGGAGGCGGATGTGCTTCAAATCATCGCGGAGGTGAAGAAGCGGCATCGCGTGAATCGCGTCTTCATCGCCGGAGGCTCCATGGGCGGCACCTCGGCGCTCATCTTTGCTTCGTTGCATCCCGAACTCATCGCCGGAGTATGCGCCCTGAACCCCACCGCCAATCTCGTTGAGTATGCAGGCTTCAAAGAAGGCATCGACGCGTCCTACGTCAGCCCCGCCGAACGCCACAAACGCAGCCCCGAACTCCACGCGGACCAGCTCACCATGCCCGTCGCCCTCACCACCGGCGGCAAAGACAGCATCGTGCCACCCGACAGCACCTTGCGCCTCGCGAAGAAGCTCAAACACGTGCTCAGCCTCCACCGCGAGACCGCCGCGCACTCGACGAGCTACGACGATACGGTTAAAGCGATGGAGTGGGTGGTAACGAGTGTGACGTCGGCAATGGGACACTAGCCGTGATCCACGACTACAACCTAAATCAGCAGTATTTGATCTACAATGAGCGCAGTTTGCTGAAAATCCGCTCTGGACGCCAGATGAAGCTATCGACCATGAGTGGCGAGTGCTTGGCGCTAATTGACGTGTGACGCGGGTCTAGAGTCGTTAAGTTGAGTATTCCATGGATAGATTATTCATTGCAGGAGGCCGTGGTAACGAATCCGTTACTATCCTGATGGCTATACCCATGTTGAGTTGCTTGTTTCGGGTGTTTGGATGCGTGATGATAGGTGTAAATGCGAATCTTGGTAATTGAAGACGAGAAGGAACTGGCTCGGCATATATGCTCGGCTCTGAATCGTGTCGGGCACACGACGGAGGCTCGGCATGACGGATTGAAAGGGCTTGAGGCAGCTGTCAATGACCCGCCTGATTTGATTGTGTTGGATCTGAATCTACCCACCCTAGATGGGTTTGGTGTATTGCGTAGTCTGAAGGAATCCCACAGCCCGTCCAGGGTGATTATTCTGACGGCGCGGGCGGAAATAGAAAGCAGGGTCAAGGGGCTCAATGCTGGGGCGGATGACTATTTGCCGAAGCCATTTTCGATGGATGAGCTTGCTGCCCGGATAGATGCTCTGGGCAGGAGGAGTGCTGTCAGTGCAAATGCGGATATGCTCAAGGTCGGCAATCTCACAATGGATGTGCGTCACCGGCGAGTATGGAGGGGCGGAGTGCAGATAGCGCTGTCTCCACGGGAGTTTGAACTGTTGCAACTGTTGATGCAGGAGCCGGGGCGCGTATTTTCCCGCACGGAGTTGTGCGAACGTATCTGGGAAAGGGATCACGCGTATGACACGCGAACCGTAGAGATCTTCATTACCCGTTTGCGCAAAAAGCTGGATGTAGGTCACGACGAACCACTGATCCACACTATCCGTAGTATGGGCTATTGTATCAAATCTGAGCAGTCACGATGAGCCGCCTCCTGTTGACCTTCATTTCTCTGCCCCTGATTGGATACGGACAATGTAGCGTGGAGGGAATGGTGCCATTACCGAAGTCAAAAGCCGCTCCAGTGATGGCCAAACGGTATGAAATTGTGAGCAAGGGCGGTGTGATGTCGCTCAATCCACCACTGGCTGTGGTTTACATTGAAGGAGTTTTTCCTCCGGCTCAGAAGCCAGACACGAGGCAGATAATCCAAAAGGACTTCATGTTCACGCCGGCCCTGTTGCCAGTGCGGGTCGGCACCAAGGTGGAGTTTCCAAACCTAGACGATGCGTATCACAATGTGTTCTCGTTCTCGCCCTCCAAGCGATTCGACCTCGGGCGTTATAGGGCAGACGAGCGGCCTATCCCGTTCCAAGTTTTTGATAAGCCGGGCATAGTCTCTCTTCGCTGTGATATTCACGAGCACATGCGCGGTATCATCCTGGTGTTAGACACGCCACACTTTGTCGTGAGCGAGCCATCGGGGCAGTTTCGGCTGACGGGTGTGCCAGCAGGCAGCTACAGAGTCAAAGCGTGGGTGAACAGCCGCACCACGCTGGTGCAGGATGTAGTTTTGAAACCAGGGAAGGCTACTAGGGCTGACTTTGCCAAGCCATGAACTGGTTCCGGCATCGGTTGCTGGCCAGCATGATGCTCGTGGTAACAGTGACCACGGCCACAGTGTTGTATTTCGCCCAGTCTCGCGCTGCCGGGCAGGCTGAGGCAAGCTTTCGCGCCGCAAACGAGTCGCGTGTGGCTGAAGCAAGCCGTATCAGGCAGATGAGACATGCGGCATTAACGGAAAGATGCAAATCGCTGGTTAGGCGCCCGCGTATACATGCAGCACTTGAGGATGATGCCTTGGATTTGCTCTACGTGAGTGCTGTGGATGAGTTGGCAGATTTGCTTGAGCCGGACTTGGGCACGAATGAGGAGGACTTTTCACTGCACGCAAAGTTTTATCGATTCCTGGACGTGAACGGTAAAGTGATTCCGCCGGAAGACAAGATTCAGGTGGGAAGACTTAGTATCGAGGAAGAGAAGATGCTCGCTTTGGCCCGACCGGTGGAGTTGCAGCAACTTGGCTACCTGATCCGAGACTCAAATCGGGATCATGCACCAGTTGTGGATGAGATCATCGCCTCGCCTATCATCTCCCTCGATACCCACGAGATTATTGCATGTCTTGTGCTGGGATTTGCAGCTAAGCTTGAGTCTCCGGTGGGAGATGCCAAGTCCGGTCTGTGGGTACAGGGGAAGTTGCTGATGAATGGCGCCGAACCGGAGGAGTGCGAGCGGATGCGCACGGTTTTGGCGGATAAGGTGGGGAAAGAGGATAGTTCCGAGGTGAAGGTAGGGGGTAAGATACATCGAGTCTTTTTCCGTGCGCTTAATCGGGGCTCCGTTTATCCTGAGGTGTATGAGGTGAGTTGCTTCGATCTAACACCGTCCTTGGAGCAGCAGAGGAAACTGCGTTGGCAAATCATGGGTATTGGTGGAGGGTTGCTGCTTTGTGGGCTCGTAGCCAGTCACTTGCTGTCGTCGCGTCTGGCCCGCCCGGTGGAGCGCCTCGCGAAAGACTCAGCCATCCACCAAGCTGAGAGGTTGCGCGCTGAGAGTGAACTTCAGGCAGCGAGCGTGGAACTGGAGCGTTCGACCAGGTTCTCCGCAGATGCCTCTCACCAGCTCAAGACGCCTGTAACCGTATTGCGAGCGGGTCTGGAGGCACTACTTAAAAGCCCAGCATTGGAGCTAAACGAGAAGGAGGAGGTATCAAGATTGATTGATCAGACTTCACGGCTTTCGGGCATGATCCATGATTTGCTTTTGCTTGCGCGCCTCGAGAGCGGTCGAATGAGCCTCAGTTTGGGTGAAGTGAACTTAACGAGTCTGATCGACTCACTTCAGGATGACCTCAGTGCTGTGCCAAGTTCGCCAGACTTTGATGTTGAGGTGGATGTTCCCAAGGGAATGCTTGTGCTGGGTGAGAAGCGTTATGTGTCGATGATCCTCCAAAACCTGTTAGAGAACGCTTGGAAATACAATCAACCTGGTGGACGGATTACCATTAATGCAGAGGAAGACGGTCGCTACCTAGTGGTCACCATCGGCAACACCGGAGCGGGTATTCCACCTGAGTTTCAGGAGTTGGTCTTTGAGAGATTTCACCGTGCCTCCGTTGGGGAAAATGTGCCCGGACATGGGCTGGGGTTGAATCTTGCCCGGGAACTTGCTCGGTTACACGGCGGCGATCTTCGGCTCGTAACGTCCAGCGCGGGTTGGACGGAGTTTGAAGTGCGTTTCCTTAAAGCATGAAGTTGATCCATCTAGCGAGTGTCATTCTGATCGCAGCCCCCTTACCGGCTGGAGCGGAGTCGATGCTTGATGGAGTCTCTGCCTGGAGTTCACCAGATGGGAACACACGCGCTAGGTTGAGCGGGACTCTTGATTTGGAGGGATACCAGTTCTCTGGCTCAGTGCCTGGATTTGTGTTCACGGACAGTCGCGAACTTCTCAACCCTCGGTTATCTGCGTTCCTGGATGTTCAGGTGGGTGCCCAGATCTACGGGTTTGCGCAAGCCCGATTCGATCGAGGATTTGATCCCCAGGATGGCAAAGCTCAAGCTCGTCTGGATGAGTATGCGTTGCGATGGACGCCATGGGAGGACAGTCGGCTCAATATTCAGGTCGGGCAGTTTGCGACAGTCGTTGGAAATTGGACGCTAAGGCATCTGTCCTGGGATAATCCGTTTATCGGTGCACCAGGACCCTACACCACGATGACACCGATCTCGGAAGAGTCGTTGTTCGATCCTTTGGATGACCATCATTTCTCCGCCGATGAAGCTTACGAATACAATCCCATCATTTGGGGGCCGAGCTATGCCACTGGAATAGCTATTTCAGGGAAGCTCGGTCACTGGGAGTATGCGACCGAGTGGAAAAATGCAGCGTTATCGTCTCGACCCGAGGCATGGACCTTGCGCGATATGCACGCAGGTCGCGGAACATTTAGTGGTCGTGTTGGTTGGCGGCCCAACGAGGCGTGGAATATTGGCTTGTCTGCCAGTGATGGCGTTTACATGTCTGCCCTTGTTAGTAATGAACTTCCGCGGGGAGTGGTGTTGTCCGATTTTCGGCAGACAGTGATCGCTCATGACATTAGCTACGCGTGGCGACACTTTCAGTTCTGGGGAGAGGTGTTTGGTTCGCGATTTGACATTCCAGGAGTTGGCAGTGGAGACGTTCTTGGTTGGTATGTTGAAGCCAAATACAAGTTCTCTCCAAGGTGGTTTGGCGCATTGAGATTCAATCAAATGATTTACGGCGAACTACCGGGCGCAAATGGCATTGCACAAAGCTGGGGCGAAGATTCGTGGCGCGCTGACTTTGCCATTACGTTTCGGATGACGGAGTTTACCCAACTCAAGCTCCAGTATTGCTACTTGACGCATCCGGGTGGAGAGAGCGCAGACGGGCACATGATCGCAACTCAGTTCACCGTGCGATTCTAGCGCAATAGGGAGCGCATGTAACAGTTAGGCAATCTTGGCCGCTGGTGTAACAGCATGGTTACCGTTAGCGAATGGCCAGATGGAGGGATGGTTGCGAACATCGTGGCACAACGCACCGACGAAAGTCCACCGCGCTTCAAAACAACAACCAAACATCACTCTTATGAAAACAAGATCATTAAATACCGTGCTCACTGGAGCCTTGAGACTTGGAGCGCTTACTCTAGCGCTGACAGGGACCGCAAAGTCTCAATCTAGCTATACTGCTATCGATCTCAGTGCTCCGGGCTCGGGCTCAGCTATGGCGATTGATGACGGAATCGCCGGAGGCTTCATCAGTTCGGTGCCAAATGCTACAACTGGCAAGGCGGTGCTGTGGACAGGTGATGGAGTTGTGAGCTTGCATCCGACTTTTTTGGATGGCCCAACCGCTCGCTCGCAGGTCATGGGCATCTTCGGCAATCTTCAGGTAGGCTATGGAGCTGGACTCACGACGTCGAGCCGGAGTGTGCCTCTGATATGGCGTGACTCCGCAGAAAGTGCTGCAGTGCTGAATATACCATTTACAAACTTCGGCGGCCAAGCCAACGCAACGGACGGGGCGCAGGTAGTGGGCTCGGCAATCGGCCTCAATCGCGATGGAACCGCTATCGGTAGCACGCACGCGATGGTTTGGACCCTTGCTACTGGCCAGGCAGTGGACTTGGGGACGGATGCCAACGCTTTCGACGTGGCGGCAGGTCAGCAAGTTGGGTTTGTGCTAAAGGGCCAAGCAAATGCGGTTCTGTGGCGCGGTAGCAAGGCCTACACGCTTCTCCATCCCAAAGGGGCTGTGATTTCGACAGCTTCCGCAACAGATGGCGTTCGTCAGGTAGGCAATGCGGGGTTTGACATTCGCGTTCGGGTCGAGGCCGTAAAAGGAAACAAAAACAAGCGGTTCACTTATGCTTATGTCTGGTCAGGCACCTCTGCGAGTGGACTGAACATTCATCCTTACATATCTACTCGTGATAATACCTTGTTCGAAGGGAGTTATGCACTCGACGTAGCGGGTTCACACATCGTTGGTTATGCAACCGTCCCGTCAGCTGTTGGCACTCCCGGCTATCAACGTGCAGTGGTGTGGAATGCCAGTCTGGAGGCCACCGACCTCAGTGCATTCATCCCTACACAGTTCATTGGCTCTGTGGCATACGGGGTGGATGCGAGCGGGAATATTGCTGGTGTCATGACCAAAGCCGATGGCACGCGTCACGCCGTCATTTGGGTGCCAAATCCGTGAGAGATATCTCATCCGAACTGCTTGCTAAGCCGCCTTCTCTTGCCCGGGGAGGCGGCTTTTCATTGGACTGTGAAATGCAGTGAGTTCTGTAGCGTTTCCACGCAGATGTTCCGGTGCCTCGTTCTGTATTTGGTCGTTCCTGTGATGGTTGTTGCGTCTAGCCAACCCAACTTACTTATCATCACGACGGATGACATGAGTTGTGACTCTGTCGGTGTCTATGGGTGTAAGTTGGCAGGCACTACCCCGAGGATGGATGCTCTCGCCGCGAGATCGCTTCGATTTAACCACGCTCATGTTGTCGTAGGAAATTGCATGCCTTCCCGCAATGTAATGTGGTCAGGGAAGTATCCTCACAACAACGGTATCGAGGGATTCAGGGCGATTGCAAAGGCGTCCAAGACTTACCCTGTGCTTGGCGAGATGGTGAAAGAAGCAGGTTGGTTCACTTGCATCCGACATAAGGTGGAACACTCGACTCCATACTCACCGTTTCCGTGGGACCTCGAGATCAGATCTGAAAGGCGTGAGAACGTAAAAAATCCCGCATCCTGGGGTGCTGCAGCCACAAAGGGCATAGAAGCTGCAAAAGCAGCAGGTAAGCCCTTCTGCATGATGCTCAATATCGCCGATCCACATAAGCCGTTCTATGCCGAGGGAAATCGAGGTCAAACCATACCCGACGACGATGTGCCGAGCCGAGTTTTCAGCCCTGAAGAAGTAGCTGTTCCAGGCTTCCTTCCAGACGACCCAGTGATTAGAAAAGAGCTAGCGCACTATTATTCGAGCGTTCGTCGCGCTGATGACTCAGTAGGAGCCATCCTGGACGCGCTAGAGGCATCTGGAGAGGCAAAATGCACCATCATCGTTTTTCTCTCTGACCATGGGATGCCACTGCCCTTTGCCAAAACGCAGCTTTATCACCACAGTTCACGCACGCCGCTGATGATCCGCTGGCCTGGAGTCACAAAGGATGGAGCAGTCGACGATCAGCACATGATCTCAACGGTGGATTTGCTTCCTACAATCCTTGAAATGCTTGGAGTAAAGTCGCCGGGCGGCTTTGACGGTAGTTCATTTGCCGAAGTATTGCGTGGAACAGTCCAACCTGAGCGAACGATGATCTTCAAGGAGCACAATGAGAACGCAGGCGGACAGAACACGCCGATGCGCGCGGTGCAGACAAAAGATTGGCTTTACGTGTTTAGTCCTTGGTCCAATGGCAAGCGGGTAATGAGTGGAGCCACTGCTGGAACAAGCACGTGCAGGCAAATGCGCATCCTAGCTAAAACGGATCCACAAGTTGCGGCTCGTGTGGACCTCTTCGATCATCGCTTGCCGCAAGAGGCGTATGAAGTGCGTTATGATCCAGATGCATTGAGCAACCTAGTCGACAAACCGGAGCATCGAGCCGAAGTCGCTGCCCTGGAGACGGCGCTTGAAGCCTGGATGGTGCGCACGAAGGATCCGCTGCTGGAGGTCTTTCGACATCGGGAAGACGAGGCGTACCGCGAGGAGTTCATGAAGGCCCTGGAGGCAAAGAAAGTCAGCAGGGGCAACCGGAAGGAGCAAAGCAAGCCATCCGGCCAGAAGTCCGACCTCATCAGCCTTCAATTGCCAAAGGAAGTTGCAAGGGGACAGAAGGCTTCGGTAACATTGAAGCACACCCTACCACCAAGCATGGGGGAGAAGCCCGTGCAGGTCACGCTTAAAGACGGCAAAGGTACCCGTCTCAAGCGAGTCGAGATCAAAGTGAAGGGAGAGGGAACACAAAGTATTGAGTTTGATATTCCACCCGACCTTGCCACCGCAAAAGTCAGCTTTGCCGGGCTGGTCGGCACCAATATCAAAGACGCCCTACAGCACATCCAATCCAAGCCAGTGGAAGTGAAGTAGAGTTGCTCGGTGAAATTGCTTCTTCGCTAACGAGAACGTCAGGCGACATGGAAAAGCGATGCCGCATGCAACGTAACGGAGGAAATGAAGTGTATTTCATTCAGTCTGATATCGGCCGTTGTTTTGCTGAGTCCTGCCCAAGAGTTGCCCTTGCCGAGCGCGGCTCACGGGGGTCGTGGCGTCATTAAAGTAGACCTGAATGCTGATGGCCATGAAGATCTGGTGGTTTCAAATGAAGTTGGTTTTGGGGTTTATCTTTTTGTGCCAACAGAGGCGGCGAAGAAGAACTTGGAGTGGCTGCCTGGTTGGACTCAGGTCATGCGGGAAGGAAAACGCGGCGATGTTGGTGAGTTGCCAAGCTTGGTGAATCAAAAGGTTAAAGTGGAGGGGCGGAGTGTGGTGATCGGCGCCGAAAGTTTCTCGTTTGATGAACTGATGGAAGTAGTAACGGATAAACTGTTGGCTCCTGCGGATTCGATGAAGACTTTTCAGCTTCCTGTGGGCTACGAGGTGTCGTTGGTGGCTGCGGAACCCCAGGTGACGGACCCGGTTTTCATCGACTGGGATGAGCGTGGGCGAATGTGGGTTGCTGAGATGGGTGACTATCCGTTTGCGGAAGGCGAATCGACCAAAGATGGCAGGGTGACTTGGAAAGACGGTGTGCCTAGTGAAGGTCGCGGTCTGCAAGCGGGAAGGATACGCATCCTAGAGGACAAAGATGGCGACGGGCTCTATGAATCAAGCACGCTGTTTCTCGACGGGCTGAAGCACGTGACGGGATTGGCTTGTTGGAAGGGCGGAGTTTTTGTCGCAAACATACCGGACATCTTCTACGCGAAAGATGAAGATGGGGACGGTAAATGTGATCACAAAGAGTCGTGGTATACGGGATTCACGGCAGGGAACCCGCAGCATTTGGTGAACGGGTTCTGTTGGGGCCTAGACGGCTGGTTCCACGGAGCCAATGGCGACAGTGGAGGGTCCATTACTCGAGTGAAGGATCGGCAGAAGATCGAACTGGGCACGAACGACTTTCGCTTTAATCCACAGACGGGTGAGTTCAAGCTAGAGACAGGCAGGACGCAATGCGGGAAGTGGCGCGATGATTTTGGAAACTGGTTTGGAAACAACAACAGCAACCCTGGCTGGCACTACTGGCTGCCAATGGGGTGGCTTGAAAGCCATCCCGAGGTCGTAGCTAAGTCTGTCCGGTCGGACCTTACTCCGGACCGAAGGGTATTTCCGTCCGGCACACCCGCCAGACGCGTGAATCAGGCGAGTTCGCAAGGTAGTTTAACATCAGGTTGCAACATTATGCCTTCTCGTATTGAGCCCGGTGTTGTCTATATTTGTGAACCGGCCAACAATCTCGTTCAGCGGCAAGTTCTCGACTATTCTGGCCCAACGATTCGAAGTCAGCGCCACGAGGCTGATGCCAGTCGTGATTTCTTGACCAGTACTGACCGTTGGTTCCGTCCCGTGATGGCTAGGACAGGGCCGGACGGCGCGCTTTATGTTGTGGACATGTATAGGGCCGTGCTTGAGCACCCGGAGTGGATTCCCGCAGAGATGGCCAAGCGGATGAAGCTTCGTGGAGGTGAGACAATGGGCAGGATTTGGCGAGTCTCAAAAGGCGAGCGCGAACCATTCAAGGTCAGCATGGCCTCTGCCAATGGTTGGTCGCGTGACGTTGCTCAGAGACTGATCGTGGAAGGGGCAGGGCAGATCGATTTGAAGGAACTTGAGCAACTGGCATCCAGTGCTTCAAGACAGATCAAAACCCAGGCGCTGTTTACGCTGAAACTGCTCGGAAAAAAGAGCGCTGCGGACCTGGTGAAGGTGCTCGAGCCAATGTGGCCGCAAGTGAGGGGTGCGGCGGTTATCGCTGCGGGTGGAAGCACCCTTTTCCCCGAGGAAATGGCGATGTTGTCTCAAAAAGGAAGTGCTGGGCCAGTGGCAAAAGTGCCCGTGATTGAGAACCTTGACCCAGATCGGCAAAAGATTGTGCAGCGCTACCTTCCAGCTTCAGGTTTGCCAGGAGATGCCAAGCGCGGAACCGCAGTGTTTCAGAAAGCGGGCTGTGTGGCATGTCACCGTTTGGGCAACATCGGCGTAGAGGTGGGGCCTGACCTTGCTACCGTCGGGGCCAAGCCTGCGGCTCAGTTGATTGAGGCCATTTTTGACCCAAATCGCGCCGTGGAGCAACGTAATGCCGTGACGCAGATCACTACCCATAAAGGTGAGATGCTCATGGGACTTATTGGAGCGGAGAGTCCCGGTGGAGTCACTCTCCGGATGGCTGGCGGGGCTGATGTGGCGGTAAAAAGAGCAGACATCAAAGAGCTCAAGACCCTCCAGACATCCCTGATGCCACCTGGGCTGGAGGCGCTCATGACGCTTCAAGATACCGCAGATTTGCTTGCTTCGATGAAGGCGGCGGCAGTCGGGGTTGGGCAGGCTCGCTGAAGGTTCTCGCAAGATGTTACCACTGGTTGACAAGTGGCTGAACCCCTAGTTGTTTGCGGCCCTTTTTCCCAAATCGTTAAGATAACCTAACTGCCATGGACTTTATCGCCAAAAATGTAGCCGAACTCGCGCCTTCAATGACCCTGTCAATCACTAGCCAGGCCAAGGCGCTGAAGAAGCAAGGGGTGGACGTGCTCAGTTTCGGTGCAGGGGAGCCTGACTTCAATACACCAAACTTCATCGTTCAGGCCGCTATCAAGGCATTGAATGACGGCCAGACGCGCTACACCGAAAGTGCCGGTCTTCTGGAACTGCGTGAGGCGATTGCCGCTAAGTTTTTGATCGACAACGGCCTTCAGTATGAGCCGAGCCAGATCAGCGTGAACTGCGGTGCAAAGCACTCCTGCTACAACGCGATCCTCGCTGTGGTGAACCCTGGCGAAGAAGTCATCATTCCTGCACCTTATTGGACCAGCTATCCTGAAATGGTAAAGCTCGCGGGTGGCGTGCCAGTGGTGGTCGAAACCAAGGCCGAGAATGGCTGGAAGATGACTCCAGAGGAGTTTGAGAACAGCATTTCACCCATGACCAAGATGGTCATCATCAACTCCCCCGGCAACCCAACGGGCTCGGTTTACACCAAAGAAGAGCTCGAGAAGATCGCTGAGATCGCTGTGGGTGAGGGCATTGTGATCCTTTCCGACGAGATCTATGAGAAGCTCGTCTATGGTGAGAACAAGCACGTCAGCATCGCCTCTCTCGGTCGTGATGTTTACGATCAAACGATCACGATCAATGGTTTCTCCAAGGCCTACGCCATGACCGGCTGGCGTTTGGGTTACACCGCTGCTCCGAAGAAGATCGCTGAGGCCATCGACAACCTTCAGAGCCACACAACGTCCAATCCGACCACTTTCGCCCAGTATGGCGCTATTGCGGCCCTGCAAGGTGACCAGCAGATCGTAGCCGATATGCGCGACGAGTTCGATGTGCGCCGCCAGTACATGCTGAGCCGTCTTTCGGGCATCAAGAACGTTAAAGTCGTCGAGCCACAAGGTGCGTTTTATTTCCTCGTCAACGTTGAGCCAATCGGCATCAAGTCGGTGAACTTCTGCGAGAAGCTGCTCAGTAAGCAGAAGGTCGCAGCAGTGCCAGGCGTTGCCTTTGGTGCTGAGTACACCGTTCGCTTCAGCTATGCGACTGGCTTGGACGTGATCAATGCGGGCATGGACCGCTTTGAGGAGTTCTGCCATCAGCACTAAGCGAGTTGGTTAGCCGATCCCCGCAATCATGCGGGTTTGCTGCTGTGCGTCACCCACCGGACTTTTTTTGAGTAGTGTGGGAGTTTCTTGCCGTATTGCATTGGCTCGTTGCAGTTCATTTCTTTGTCTCTCAACATGAAGTCTTTTCGCCTCAATCGTCTTTTCAATGCCAAGTCCGGTCGCTGCTTTGATGTGGCGGTGGATCACGGCTTCTTCAATCAGCCAGGCTTCTTGCAGGGTATTGAGGATATGAGGAAAGTCGTTGAGGTGCTCGTAGATGCGGCACCAGATGCCATCCAACTTACGCTCGGTATGGCGCGGCATCTGCAAGAGATCCGAGGACGTCAAAAACCGTCTTTAGTGCTTAGAACGGACGTCGCCAACATTTACGGCAAGACTCTGCCTGAGGATCGCCGCTTCTCCCTGATGATTGAAAAGACTATGCTACAGGCAGTGCGCTACGATGCGGCCTGCGTGTGCGTGAACCTGTTTCAGATTCCAGGCGCACCGGAAGTTCATGCCGAGTGTGTGGAGAACATTCTTCGTCTCAAGCCACAGGCAGACTACTACGGCATGCCGATGATGGTAGAGCCACTGGTCTTCCGCCCCAATGAAGAGGCTGGTGGCTACATGGTAAATGGTGACCTCACCGCCATCACGTATCTCGTGCGCCAGGCGGTGGAGCTCGGAGCCGACATCATCAAGGCCGATCCAACCGACGACGTGAGCCTTTATCACAAAGTGGTCGAAGCGGCTTCTGGGATTCCAGTGCTGGTTAGAGGCGGCGGACGCGTGAGTGACGAAGAGATCCTCAAGCGAACGCAAGGTCTTCTTGCTCAGGGCGCTGCTGGCATCGTTTACGGCAGGAATGTTATCCAACACCCTAACCCGAAAGGTATCACCCGAGCGCTGATGGCTATGGTACACGACGGAGCATCCGTGAACGATGCCTTGGCGCTTATTTGACCAGCAAGCCATCTAAAGGCCGCTCAGAGCTGAGATCAATCGCTGGACTTTCGGACCCGGCAGCACACCCGTTTCCATTTGGTTCATCACATACGCAAAGGCAACTCCGCTATCGGGATCTGCCCAGGCGATGCTCCCACCTGCTCCGGGATGCCCGTGCGCATTGACGCCGTCACCAAATAGATTGCGCGTCTTACTGCCAGTTTCAGGGTCAATCGGATCTAACATCTGCCCGGCGCTAAATGAGATCGTCGTCTGCAAAACTTCATCGTGAGCCTGACTCAGTGGCTTCCGCAAGGCCTGGAGAACCCATGCTGGAATGATTTGCTCTCCGCGAAACTTTCCTCCGTTGGCGAGGACGGCGTAGAGCGCTGCGAGCCCTTTTGCGCTGCCTACACCACCGAGAGCAGGGTATCCGGGAATCCACGACTCCGGTTTATTCATCTCGTGGATGCCTTCCAAGCCAATAGGTGAAGCAAAGGCACGTTGAGTGAGCGCTCCAGCCGTATTGAAGGCCTTGAGAAAGGCTTGGTCATCTGCTCCGAGGTTCATTTTGCCCGGATAAAGCGTTCCGACTCGACCATGATGTTCGTGAGGAAGGCCGATCCAGAAGTCCAGGTCCAGTGGGTCGCCCAGGACCTCGCGAAAGTAATGACCGAGGCTCTCGGCGCCTGTGATGCGCCGCACGATTTCATCGACAAGGAAGCCCCAAGTGCGCGGATGGTAGGCTTGCACTTCTCCTGGAGGCGTTAGTGGAGCTTGTCGCTCCAACGCAGTGATCACTGAATCGTAATCGAAGATTGGAACCTTCTCGGTGAGGGCAAACAACCCTGCTCGGTGGGACAAAACTTGACCCAGAGTGATGTGTTCTTTTCCGTGAAGGAAAAACTCCGGCCAGACATCAGCTACGGGCGTTTCTAAGCTCAATTGAGCCTCATGCATGGCGAGTAGACAGCACAGAGCCGCTGGACCTTTCGTGGCTGACCACACCGGCACAAGCGTGTCAGACGTCCATGGGCGAGAGCGCTCTCGTGACATCCAACCACTTGCTATACTCACCACTTCAACACCATCCTGCCAGACCGAGACGGACGCACCAAGTTCGCCATGATGCACAAAGTTATCCGCAAACGACTGTTCAATCGCCGCACGCACGGTGGTTGGGAGAGAAGGGTTCAGAGTGCTCAGCGGAGTTGTTCTCTGAGGGAGGCGAGGTCGGGATCGTGTCGCGCATCCTTGCGGAGTGCCGGCTTACGCTGAAAGGCTTGCTCCAGTAAAGTGAGAGCTTGGTCCACCATGCCCAGGCAAGCGCTGTAGCAGCCCAGATTGTAAAAATAAACGGCCTTCTGCCGCAGACTGGCTGGACCCTTAACCAATAACTCCATAGCTTCCGCGGTGCGCCCCATTTCATGAAGGCAGTACGCCGCATGAATGAAGCCACCGGGCTCGGCTGGCTCGGTAGAGCAAAGTTTGGTGGCTAGACCGAAGGCGGACTGCCAATCCCGCGCTGCCATGTGACAAAGCAAGCGTAGTTCCAACACGTCGGCCCTCTCATGCAAGATCGCAGGAAGAGCCGCTAGCTCCACACGGGCCTCCTCATGGAGTCCCAGTTCCACGTAGCCTTGGGCTGCAAGGATGTGACGGTCCGTCTCGGTCATCTCAACGCTGGATTTCTGTTTGCACCTGGAGTCATGAGAACGTAAAACCCGCACGTGAACAAGGCTTTTGTGCTGGGCGCAGGATTGGGAGAACGGTTGCGCCCCTTGACCGATCAACTTCCCAAGCCGCTGGTGCCCGTGCTGCACCGGCCGCTGATTTGCCATGCTTTTGAGCATTTGGCCCGGGATCTAGGTGTCACTGAGTTTGTGGTGAACACCTTCCACCTCGCCGATGAATACGAGCGCGCCTTTCCAAATGGCAGATTCGGTGAAACTTCCGTCACTTTTCGCAAAGATGCCCCTGTGCGGCTTGAGACGGCTGGCGGCTTGGCCAACGTGCGCGACCTGCTGGACGGAAATGGCACTTTTGCGGTCTACAATGGCGACATTCTCACCAATCTCCCCCTCATGCCGCTCCTGAAGGCCCATCGAGAGGCGGGAAACATGGTGACGTTGGCTCTCCGGAGCAGGGGACCGGCGTTGCACATTGCGCTCGATGAGAAAACAGGGCGAGTAACGGACATTCGCAATAAACTTGGCACGGGCAACGAAGGGGCCTTCCTTTTTACCGGTATCTACATCGTAGAGCCTGAGTTTTTCGAGCTTTTGGAGCCAGGAAAGCCGGAGTCGGTCATTCCTCACTTTTTGGAACTCATTAAGCGTGGTGAACTTGGCGGCGCGGTGATTGACGACGGGGACTGGTGGGACCTTGGTAGCCGCGGGGCTTATCTTGAGGCGACTGCGGCCCTTTGCTCGAATGGCCATGGCCATGTGGCAGTTCATCCCCAGGCGAAATTGGCTGCTGATGTGGTGTTGAATGGCTTTAACGTCGTTGGTCCCGAGGCCGAAGTCGCGCCTGGGGCTCGCCTGACTAACTGCATTCTCTGGCCTGGGGCAAAAGTGGCACCTGGAGCGGTGCTTGAGCGCTGCATCGTGCGTTCTGGTCAGATGGCGGAAGGTGTGCTGGCGGACTGCGATGTTTAGTGTCAGGATTGGTACACAACCATGGTTCCTGCCGAGCAAGAAGCCCTTCTCATCCTCACTCAACTCCAGTTCCCTCATCTGGCGGGACAGCCACTAGACATTTCTGCCATCGTCAAAGGGGGCTCTGATCGCCACTTTTATCGCATCAGGCAAAAGAGTGGCTCACAATCGTCAATGATCCTCATGGTGTACACCTTGGCTAGGCGGGATAACCCCAAGTTTGTGCCCGCTACTCGTCGTCTTGCTGCTGCGGGTGTGCATGTGCCGGAGATTCTCGCCTTTGATGCAGACAAGCTTTGCGTTTGGCTTCAAGACCTTGGCGCGGATGACTTGCACAGTCATGCGGGTGATTCATGGGAGTCGCGGAAAGCCTACTATCAGTCGACCCTGACTGAGGGAGCGAAGATCCACAACATTGAGGCTACTAACCTTTCTCCTGATGATCTTGATGAACTCGAGCCGCCTTTCGATGAAGCGCTCTACGAGTGGGAACAAGACTACTTCCTTGGCCACTTTGTGCGGAATCATCTTGGGCGCGAAACAACGGATGCAGACTTCACGGAAGCGCACCAGTGTCTGAGAAAACTCAGGCGCACCTTGGCTAAGGTCCCTCGTTGTTTGGTGCATCGGGATTTCCAAAGCCAGAATGTAATGCTCATCAATGGGCAGGCTTGGTTGGTGGACTATCAAGGTCTTCGTCCTGGGCTTGCTGAATATGACTTGGCATCTCTGCTCTATGACCCGTATGTCACGCTCACGGATACCGAGCGAGAGGAGTTGCTGAGCTACTACATCAGTCAGCGGGGCATTAATCCCAAAGTGTGCCGAGAGCGTCTCCACCTTTGCGCTGCTCAGAGGCTCATGCAGGCACTTGGCGCTTATGCCAACCTCAGTCGCAACATGGGCAAGCCTCACTTTAAGCAGCACATCCCTGCTGCCGTGGCCAACTTAACAGCAGTGTGCGACCTGGAGGCTGATCTTCAGCCGTTGAAGTCACTCTTTGTTTAGTGCCGCATCATCCTCCAGCGGAATCGCGCGTCTCACGTCGTGGATAGCCGTCAGCTTGGTGGAGATTTTCTGCTCAAAGTTTATTTTCTCTTCACCGATCACCACTTCCAGCCGGGCATTGCTCACGCTGAGTGAAATGATGCTACGTTCGAGGTCAAAAAACACCACTCCAGACAGCGTGCTTTTGTCACTCAGCGAAAAATCGCCGACCTGTTTTGATCTTCCTTGGTCGGTGGTCTTCAGCGTGCCTTCAAAGTTGATCCTTGCGTGGTTCCGGCCCTGAAACACTTCTTGGGAGGTGTATCTGCCGTTCAGATGAACGTTCGTCTCACCCGCTTGCGGAAAAGTCACCGTCTCGTCGGCGCTCCATGAGTCACCTGCTTTCACTGGCATCGGTGGCAGGCCCATCTCCATCGACTTGCGGAAGAGATTGGCCACAGACTTTAGCTCAGCTAATGAGGCGAGCGCTGGAGCATCGTAGGCCGCTCCTGTGTTCTGATCGATCGCCTTTGAATCCACAAACTTGTTCTTGGCATCGTAAACGAGGATGAAGGACTTGCCGAGGTTCTTGCCCACGGCCTCACGCAGGTCGTGATCGGACTCCCAAGGCTTCTCAGTATCAAACTCCGCTTTGCCGCCCTCGCCGTGCATCTTGCCTTGGATTCGTGTGAAGGTGACACGCACTTGCTTGCCGCCATCGGGGAGGGGAGTCACATCCATCTCGGTATGCTGGGTGACCATGAGCTTCTGCTCCTTACCCGTTGCCTTGGTTACCGCTTCCGTCGTGGTCTCCCAGAGGTAGCTTTTGCCTGGCTGCCAGTCGACACGCAACAACCCATTGTCTGCCTCCTGGGCGTGAAGCACAGACAGAAGGCATAGCAGCGGGGCAAGGGCGGCTCGGAACAAAAATCTCATCATGGCGCGCGATCATGGCAGGCCGTGGCCAGATTGCAAAAGATACCCTGGCGGCTTTAACCCGGCACAATGAGTCATGAATATGGACGCTGAGGAAAGAAGACACCAAGGGAGAAGGGGAGAGTCGGTGCCTGATAAAAGAGGAAACCATGGTAGATGGAGCCACGGTTGGTGAAAACGAGTTTAGAAAATCACACACGAGTGCCGTGCGAGGCCTTCCTTGACGTGTATCGCCTGATGAGACTGGGGGGACGCAAGTAGGCAATCAGGCTGCTCATGTAAACTTGCTGGATGCTAAACCAGAATCTCTCGGGGCTGAGGAGGCGACAGTGTGAGATTCATGCCAACTTTTCATTCTTGACCGACTAGCATCTGCTTCAATCGCGAATGGGTATTCTTTAGTTCGCCCGTTATTGGTGGAAATCTGTTAACATCAATCCAGCTCTTGAGGGCCATGAGAGATGCTTGATCCTTGCGAATCAGGTGTTCGCGTTTAGGTGCAGCAGGGGCTGTTGTAATCAGATTGTTTCCAAGACTTCCATTGTGGTTGGGGAACAGGCGTGTGAAGGTCTTCAGTTCTTCTGAGCCCGGCTTCAGAGTGCTGAGGTAGCGTTCTAGTTGTTGACGCTGAGTCGGTTGGCTGATGTCGGCACGAGCCAGGACTCCTGCCCGATGGGCCGGAGACCATGAGAGCATTTGTGAGTCATTCAAGAGCGCAGTGAAGGTTTGCTCCGGATTGTTAACAGTGAGGCGGTCCAACGCTAGGAATGCAGCGTGAGTAATGCCATTCTCGACAGGCTTGCCCGTTGCATCCATTGGCTTCACTAGGGACACGATTTGACTTAGTTCCTGCGGACCACCCAGGTGGACCGCCGTGTCAAAGGCCTCCAGCATGCCCTGTGTTGGTTGTGCCAACCACGCGTCGTTGTTGATCATCTGATTGAAGCGATCACGAAGCTCGGTGGTGTGCTCACCCTGGGTGTTCTGCCAGCCGAGATTGCGTAGTGCCAGAGCCCACTCATCGGGGCTCTCGGAGTGGGCAAAGACTTTGCGTGCTTGTTCGATAGAAGCTGCGGGATCTACCCGAGCCAAAAGGTCGAGAAGCGCAGCACGGAGGCTGGGAGCTTCCTGCAAGGCTCCACCTGGAGCCAGGGTGAACCCCAGACCTGTTGGGCTGTCCTGGCCACTGTTGAGCACTTGTTGGATGGCTTTAGCGGCGGCATCTGGAGCCGCTTTGGCTAGGCTCTCTCGTAGAGCCGTCAGCAGGGCCATTACCTCTGACTTGCGTTGGTCATCGGTCAGCTTTGGCTGGGCAATGACCAGCGCGAGACGCTTGCGGAAGGTAGCAATCGCTTCAGAGGGTGATTGCTCGTCTGTAACCAAGGTCCCTGCATTGCGGGAGGACGAGTTGGGAGACGTCGGAGTGTTTGCGCGGTTGGTGGTGGTCGTGGCGGACGCTGTTGCAGCAGCGACCGAGGGTTTCGGCCCCTTGGCCGCTCCCCACCCTACCATCAGGGTGAGGAGCACCAGGCACACAAGGCCCAGAGAGATCAAGATGCGCTTGGAACGATGGGACATGGCTTGAGAAGTGTTCATGGAGTTGGTTGGGGAGAAGTAGTTAGTCCAAGGTTGTGATGTGCAGGGTGAAGCCGCTCACGGTGCCCGTCACGCCTTCCGCCTGGTCGCGGACGGAGAGTTTCCAGGTGCCATTCGCGTCTGTTCCGCGGAAGGAGTGGCCCAGGTCATGCCCAGAGAAGCTCACTTCTGTTGCCCCTACTCCCACTGCCAACGGGAGCAGCACACTGCGGCCAGCAGGGGAGGTGACCATCACTTCCAGGTCCTGTGGCCGTGCGTGGTGGACCTTTGCATCCAGCGTGATGGTGGAGATCACCCCTGGGGTGTCTTTGACTGTCGTCTCCGTTACGGTCCAGGCAGTGGATGCGTCTGAGATGGGAAGATCAGATGCACCCGCAGCACTGGTAACGGGAGCTGCTTCAGCACCATAAGTATCTGCCGAGCGCTTGGCATAGGTCATGAGGCTGTAGGCAGCGTCATTCAGAGCACGTGCCCCAGCGCCCAACCCGCCGTCTGCACGGCCGGAGACATGGACGCCAGCCAACCGCCATTGCCCAGACCAGTAGGCAAATACTCCGCCACCACTCATGCCAGGGCCACCCTTGACCGAGGAGCACCACAGGTAATGACCATGGCTAGCTTTGTAGCGGCTGCGGAAGGAGCCTACCGAGTTCATGTAATAAGGGTCGCTGCCGGGATAGCCCACGATCATTTTGCTGATGTCAGTGCGGGTCAGCGGATGGGCCGTATTGCTGTTGTTACGGACTGTTCCTGAGTGAGCGCCGCCAGCGAGATAGTCGTAAGCAAAGTGAACGACAAAGTCGCGATGGAACTGGCTGCTGGCGGTTCCTCCAGAGTAGGAGGTCCAATACCAGTAACCACGCAGTGGTTTTCCAGCACCCACCCAGTCAGGGTGCAGTGAGGAAGAATAGGCATCGGCCCAGTCAAAGCCAGTGAGCCATTCTCCGTTGTTAAAGACAAGGTGTGCGCACGAGATGGCGATCTTGCCGTGAGAGGCCACGGTGCCGCTGCCTTGCCAGCCATTGCCCCAAATGATACCGCTGGTGCGGTAGGGGAAGCTGCCCAGCTTGTAGTCTGCCACTGCAGTGGGATAAGTCGTGGCGGAGTGAACGCTGCTGACAGCAGTCAGTATCAGGGTGAGAACGAACGTCTTCATGATGTTTACTTCGGGTGTGTGTTAAAGTTAGGGATGAAGTCGCACTTGCGGCTTCGAGGGTGCAATCCGGCCAACTCGTGTGTTGATTGAAAAATCGTTCAAATCATCTCAGCACGCAGATACTGAGAGGCACGCTACTAAGCCAGGAAACGCTTGAACCTTGTGTTAGCCGCTCTCGACTTCACATCGTGGCCTGCTGGTGTGAAGTTCATGCTTGGCTTGATCCTAACACAGGATAGCAGCTCAATAAGTATTCGCTGGCTACAGCTTGAGTGAAGACGAGGTAACGAATCCGCCCAAATCAATGGGTGCGTGATGACGCGCGATGACTTCGGTGTCGAAACGCAAAAACAGAAGTCCCTTCGGGCGATACCTCCCGCACTTACAAAGCTCTGAGAAGGCTCTCAACAAATCACCAAGGCACCACGTGCTGCAAAGTCTGCCAGCCAATGTCCGAGTTGCTGAGGCTCGGAAGTGAGATCATGGAGGTAACTGCTCCAATAAAGTCTGAACCTCCGGCCGTGAACGCACGGTGGGTGGCAGGGCATTGACTAAAGTGTGCGCGTCTTGAATGCGCCCTCCAGCGATCAGAATCTGAAGCATAGTAGCCGGTGATGGGCCTGGTACAGTGATTTGAGGTTCAACAGTGAAGTCAACCGGTTGCCCTGAGAACTTACCGGCACTTGCGAGGCAAACCAGCAGCCTATAGCGGCCTGTCTTTTCCAGCTTTGGAGATTGCTCCGGAGCTGGCTTCATTTCGGCGAGTTTGATTGGGGATCGTGTACCTTTGAGCGTGAACAACGGCGGCGTTGTTTCATGATCTCCAGACGGCGGAAGCACCCACACATCGTAAAGTTGAGCTGGGTCAGGATCGTTCGACCACGCAAACGTTGGGGTCTCTGCGGTATTTCTCGCTAGGAAGGTGTTTACGACCACCACTCCCAGTACCAAAAGGCAGGCTGCTAGCGTTAACAAGCGACTCATGGAGTACCTGACTTGAGTTTGCACTAAAGCAGGACTCTTCACCGCCCGCTGGGCACTGCCAAACCGTTCCTGCCAAGCATCGTCACCTTGGGCCACCAGGCGACACAAAACATGAGAAGGTATTGGGGTCTTGTCTGGAGGCGAGGCGAGTGCACAGTCGAGTAAGGCCATCTCCCTCAAGATAGCCTCCCTTTTTGGCCGACATTTTTCGGTTGGGGGCATTTCCCCCAAAGCCTCTAGAAGGGCCTGCTCGTCGTCTGGGGGAAGTGACTGATCTGCGTTCATTGCAATGATTACAAAAGATGGTGAGACTTGAGCGGGTTAGCTCATGCGCTCTAACTCTTGGAGTCTGAAGGCTAGCTTTTTGCGAGCGGTGTCCAGCCAAGAACATATTGTCCCTTTCGGCCTGCCCATGGTTTCAGCGATCCTTTCCGTCTTCAATGCATGAGCATAATACAGAGTATAGGCTTGGCGTTCATTAGGCGTCAGGCAACTGAGGAGCCTTTGAGCCAGCCCAGCGTCCTCGCCCAGATGGTCCGCGGGCTCGGTAGTCGCTATGTCCTCTTCCATCTGCTCCACGAGCGTGATCCTCTTGACAAACTGGCTGTCGTAATGGTCGGCAATGCGCCGTCTGAGGATGGTGTAAAAGAGGCCTGAAAGTGTGTGGTTGGACGTCATATCACATTAGTCATCCCCCGGACTCAGAACTTGATTGAAAAAATCTTCGACTTTTTTTTCATCAGGGCATCCTCGGCTGAGCAATCTCTTCTGAAACTGGCCAATGGCGAGGATCACAACGTCCTCGCGGTCAGTTTGAGAACCCATTTTGTTCTTCGTGAAGCTCATACCGCGGGCGTAAAGGATATCGTAAGCCTTGAGCCAAGCGAGATCGAACGCTCGCTTATCGCTTGAAATCAACTCACAGCAGGGCGGCAGCTCTGCATCCAAAGATGGAAGCGTGGGATGGGCATCGGTCATTGGTTGATCGGGCGGCATACTTGCTGCGGGCTTGAATCTTGCCAAGCACAAATGTCGACATCGCCATCAAAGTCAATCTAGCGAAGGGCCGACCTGCTTTCCATCGCTTCGGACAGCCTGCGGCACCTATAGCGACGATATCCAGAGCGCATTTGAAGAGCACCGCATGAACTGCACGACCGCTGCCAAAACCTGCTCCAACCTCAAAGTTAAATGCGACAAACCCAGGTCTTCCTGAAATCGCCCCGCCAGTTGACGGTATTGAAGCGCTGGGCCTGGAATGGTAAGGCGAGGTGTCCTCACCCATCCGTCGTGGCAGTCCAATCAACATCATCTCCTGCCCAGTGCAAAGAAGGCGGAAGACGGAAATCCAAACACAACACCCCTCTCCGTCTCAGACGTTGAATCACGCCTTCACTCAGGTCTGGCGTCTGATGTCTGGCATCTGATGTCTTCCCCTAACATTCTACTGCCACCATTCTTCTGCCATCCCGTCAAGAACCAAGCACCAGGAACAAAG
The DNA here is from genome assembly GCA_016795485.1 of Verrucomicrobiaceae bacterium. Taxonomy (GTDB): domain Bacteria; phylum Verrucomicrobiota; class Verrucomicrobiia; order Verrucomicrobiales; family Verrucomicrobiaceae; genus JAEUHM01. The sequence continues at coordinate 35,594 of JAEUHM010000020.1, forward strand.
AACAAACCTCCACCACCCCACCCCAAGGCTGTTAATCCGATCAAAATGTCAGCGCAATATCGATTGATCAAGATAGGCGTATGATCACAAAAGCCTCATGACTACCGACATCCAAGCAAAAGGGCCCCAACCTTGACAGAACAAGCCCTCACCACCATGATTCACCATGAAACAGTCCCAGAAATATCACTCGGCAGTGATATCGCCTCACACTAATTAGACTGTTCGTCCAAGTAACAGAGTCCTCCATCCCATGACACGAGAGCGCATTGAGTATATCGTAGCAGAGTTCCAGAAGTCCTATCGCACTGGCGAGTGGCACGCTCGGCTGGGCATTCAGCAAGACTTCAAGTGCATTTACTGTGGTCAAGACTACTTGGCCCACTACAATGCATATAGGTCGGCAGAGTTGGACCACATTATTCCTATTTCTCAGGGCGGCTCCGAGGGGCTTGAGAATGTGGCCGTGTGTTGCAGAACGTGCAATCAGTTGAAGCTTACTTACTATCCACAGGGGTCAACTCGGGAAGAACAGATTGCAGACGCGAGAAGGTATGTCACTGAATCACGTCTCAGCTACGAGAACGAACTCGCAGAGATTAGAGAGATGGTTCGTGGACCATCGCCCGAACTGTAATACATCATTTTACGTTGATCCAGCCACTTCACTAACCAAGCGGGGCGAATAATAAAGGCCGTATTGCTGTGAGGTGTTGAGTTTGTTGCTTTTGGATTTCATCGAGCCAGCAACTACGGTCGCGGTTGAACACTGCCATGCCGCGATAGCGGCTCCACTGCTGAACTAGGGTTTAGAATGGACATCGAGGCCCATATACAATACTTCTTTGTTCATCTTCATATGTGGTGTGTTGATTGCACTTTACTTCGCTCGCCGGATCGGGACTCCACGTCCTTCCCCAAACATGCGGATAGGCCTCGCCAGAAGCAGCCCGCGATTGATGAACGCTGCCGCGTTCACCCTGGCGGGAAAGCCGTTGGCTTTTCTGTCTCACTCCGTTCGGCTCATAAGCGGCCAGCACACCACGCCTTCTTCAACAAGCCGTGCTGCACGTCCAACCAGCTTGCGCTGGCTGGATCGCAGCCATAAAGTCTCGCCCCAAAAACGAAGTCAGCCAGTGTTACACTACTGCTACAACTGTCTCACGAAGAAGGTCGGCCAGACGTCCTCCTGCCCGAAGTGTGGCAGAGTGCCAAAGACGCCTAGACAGCTTCAGCTTTCGACGGAGCTTTCCAAACAGAATTGGTCACCTGAGCAGACTGGGGCATTTGCACAGGCCATCGGTGATAGGCGCTACGAAGGCCTTCCAAAGCGCATAGCGGTTTTTGCTGCTGCTGTTGCAGAGGAGGACGACATGAGAGTGAAGCGAGTTCACGCAGCCAATGAAGCTCTGGCCGAGGATCGTGAGTGGGCGGCCAATTACCACACTCGCCGTCGGACGCCGTCCATGATGTATGGATGCTTTTTTGGTCCATTGGTCATATTCTTCGGTGCTAGCTTCCTTTACATTGGCTCCCAGAAAGACGGTGGAGGGGCGTCGATCATCCTTGGTTTGGGCATGCTTCTCATAGGGCTTACGTTCGCACATCACAGCTACACCAAGTTTGTTCAACTATGGAGCAGAACCACGCCAGATAAGAGCACTTCGTCAGACTGGTTTGTGAGTTCAATTGTGATCGCGATCAAGAAGCGACTGAACAAATCAGACACATGAGACGACCTATCGCGATGAACAACCGGGCGAACAACCAAGGTCGTATTGCTGCGAGGGGTTGAGGTTGTTGCTCTTGGGTTTCATCGGGCCAGCAACTACGGTCCCGGAGAACGGGATTGAATGGGCTCGGTGTGATTTGTTCTGTTCGGGGAGTTGGCTATCCGCAGTGTCGTTGATGATGGTGATCTCCAGCAGATGGGTTTCTGAATGACTCGGTTGGAGATGTTGAGGAAGGTGGTTTGGTTCTTTGTTCTTGGTGCTTGGGTTTGTTTTGATGGGGCGACACGCTTCTCCGCTGTATGGCGGGAGGATGGCAGGTGTGGTGTCGTCTTTATTTGGTTCTGGCCTTGGTCTGCGGGGTGGCTTTCTGTGAGAGTGGTGGCAATCTTTGGCTGCTATGTTTGGCATTCATGATTTTGGCGTCTTTGTGATCACGGGTCTCGTGGTGAACCTGACCCCTGGTCCGGACACGTTCTATATTCTCGGGCGGAGCATGGCTCAGGGCCGCAGGGCGGGTATCGCATCGGTGCTTGGTATTTCTACCGGGTGCCTGGTGCACACTTTGGCGGCGGCGTTTGGCTTGTCTGCGCTGCTTGCGGCGTCTGCTGCTGCTTTTCTTGCGATCAAGCTGATTGGTGCGGCTTATCTGGTCTATCTGGGTGCGCGGATGTGGTTTACGGAGGCGTCAGCCGCTACGATTCCATCGGCTTTCTCGTCGTCGAGCTTTTGGGCGGTGTATCGGCAAGGGCTGATAACGAATGTGCTGAACCCTAAGGTGGCGTTGTTCTTTCTGGCGTTTATGCCTCAGTTCATTGCGGCGGACAGCCAGGCAAAGTTTGCGGCGTTCATGACGCTTGGAGCGGCATTTGTCATCACGGGGACGATGTGGTGTCTCTGCCTGGCTTGGTTCTCGTCTCGGCTTGGGGAGCGGATTCGCGAAAACGCGGGGTTTGCTGTGTTTCTGAATCGAACTGCGGGAGCGCTCTTGGTGTTTCTGGGAGTTCGGCTGGCGATCTCGAAGTGAGGGCTGGAGGAATGGAGTGGTGGACGGACGGGTGGGCAAAGTGGGGTTTGGGTAATTTCATGTTTGCCAGATGGCTACTGGCATCCATGATGCGCGCTCCCCATGTGGATTTTCACCCCCAAGTATCTTAAACACGGCAAGCTGCTGCTGAAGGGCGCTACGCGTTTCGTCAATTATAAGCGCGATGTGCTGCCTGCTGAAAAGCTGAGCGAGATCGAGGGTCTCGTTGGCCAGTTGAAGGTGGCGCTGAAGTCGAAAGACCGGAAGCGGCTGGATGAACTGAATGAGGAGATCAATGACGCGTGCCAGCGGTCGTTGCCGAACCTGAAGAGCTCTGACATTGCGGACAATGTGGAGGTGTTCTTTGTGGCGATCGTGGTAGCGCTGGGGATCCGGGCTTACATCGCTCAGCCGTTCCAGATTCCTACGGCGTCGATGCAGCCAACGCTGAATGGGTACAGGGCGGTGCCGACAGAGGACGATACTTCTCCTAACTTCGTGATGCGCCTGTTCCGGAAGGTGATGGGAGAGACTTACATCAATGTGATCTCGAATCACACGGGGCTGCTGAACCCGCGGGAGCCGTTGACGGAGCACCGCTTGCTGATTTTTACTTACACGACGATTAACTTTGCCGATGGGCATTCCATCCGTGTGTGGTGCCCAAAGACGCAGCTTGAGCGACCAAGGAATGCGGACAATGACGCAGCTAGGGGGCTGGGCTTCTATGATTTTGTGCGTGTGCCTGTAGTTCCCGCGACTGGTGAGGATGGCAAGGAGGTGCTGACGCCGGACTCGAACAAAGAGCTGCGGGCGAATGCGTCTGGGGTGCTGGTGACGAAGGGTCAACTGCTGGCCCGTGGGGTGCTGCATGCGGGGGACCATGTGTTGGTGAACAAGTTCGCTTATCATTTCAGAGCGCCGCAGCGTGGGGAGGTGTTTGTCTTTACCACGAAGAATATCTCGGGCATCCAGGTGCCCTTTGAACAAGGCTCGCAGCACTACATCAAGCGCTTGGCGGGGCTGCCAGGGGATCACCTTGAGGTGAAGAGCCCTGAACTGCACATCAATGGGAAACGGGCTGAAGAGCCAGGGTTTAATGCCGTGATGTCTGGCACCTTTGACAAGCCCAACGAGGGCTACCGGGGCTATGGCGATGCGAGGGCGGTCTACGGTACGCTCAACGATGTGACGCTGGGTCCCAAAGAGTACATGGCCATGGGTGACAATAGCTACAACAGCTCTGACTCCCGCGTCTGGGGGCCTGTACCGCAGCGGAATCTGGTAGGGCCTGGGATGTTCTGCTACCTGCCGTTCACCAGCCATTGGGGCGTCATTCGTTGATCCATGTCGGCAGCGGCTGAAGACATCGCCAAGAAAAGCCGGTCCAATCTCGCCTTTGCTCTGGCTTGTCTGCCGCCGGAGCGCCGAGAGGATATGATCACGTTCTACGCCTTCTGCCGGGTGGTGGACGACCTTGCAGACAATGACTCGGTGCCGAAGGATGCCCGCCGGGAGACTCTTGCTCAATGGCGAATGGCCGTCACGGAAGGGGCAGGGACTGGACTGCAAAAGGAAGTCTACGACCTAGCGGCCAAGCATGGTTTTCCGACGGTGTGGCTGGCGGAGATCATCGACGGTGTGGCGTCTGACTTGGATCAAGATCGATACGCGGACATGGAAGCGCTCTTGGGATACTGTTACAAAGTAGCGTCCGTGGTGGGACTGGTCAGCGCGCGCATCTTCGGTGCCGCGGGGCATAGTTGTGACGAGTATGCGGTGAAGCTGGGCTATGCGTTCCAATTGACCAACATCATGAGAGATGTGGGTCAGGATGCAGCGGAGACGGGCCGTATCTACGTGCCGCTGGATGTGATGCGGAAACACGGCGTAACCGAGCAAGCCATCCTGAACTGCAAGCGCGAGGAGGGATACACCACGCTCATGAACGAGCTCTATGCGCGTGCAGATCAGTATTACACAGAGGCGAGAAGAGCACTCCCGCGCACGGAGAGAGGGGCAATGATCGCCGCACGAATGATGGATGCGATTTATAGCCAAATCCTTGTTAAGCTCCGTGAGGGCGGCTACCCGAGCCTGGAACGCCGCGAGCGACTGAGCAATGGGCACAAGGCGCTCATCTTGGTGCGCTTCCTGGCGGAAGGCTGGGCTAGACGGGCGCTGGACTGGCTGGCGAGGGACTAGACGCCTGCGGCTTTGCGCAACTCTTTGACGAGCTTGAGGAACTTAGCGCGCTCGCCAGTGCGGTCACCGGATTGAGTGGCGCGCTGGGCAAGGGTTTCGATCTGGGACAAGGAGAGGCCTGCGGGTTTGACTTGGCTTTCCAAGATGATGCCAAGACCTACGACGGCGCTTTCAAAGAGATAGTCGTCAGGCGCGGACTGCCAGGCAGTGCCACGGTCAATGATCTGTAGGCGGTTGTTATCGAAGAGGGCGAGGGCAGGGTGGGTAAAGCTGCTGTTGGCGGGAAGCTGCACACTGCCGATGGACTTGCCGTTGGGGTTGCCCGTTCCGTTGAGAGTGACTTCATACCAGACAGTATGAACAGCTGCTCCGTCTTGGGTTTGAGCAACTACAGCCCGCTGAGCGACCGGGCGGAAGTTGCGCACTTGGGTGGCAGGGAAGTTGACCTTGAAGTCATAACCAAAGTCACCCACAGAGGCTTCCTGGTAGCCAGGAATCTGGAATGAAACGCGAACGAGACGCTTAGATGCGTCCCAAGGGCAAGAAGTGACTTCTGTGCGGCAAGAATGAATCTTTAGATCGGGTGCCCGGCGGTTTTTGTTGGCTTCCATCCCGCTGTTAGCGTTCTGGGTGATAGGTGCAGCTGCCAGAGTAGAGTCTTTAGCAATCTGCGGCCGTGTGACCGATGGTTTGAAGCTGAATGTAGCGTCAGGAGTCTGAGCGGTGTTGAGCAGTGAGCTTCCACTCACCGCCAGCAAGCTGGTAGGCATTGATGGTGCAGGCTCAGCAGCTTTGGCACTGGAGACCACGGCAACCTCAAGCTTCTTTGGCTGCTCGATGACAGGGGCGGCTGGCATTGGCAGAGCAGGGGAGGGCTTTGGCGTCTCGGTCTGAACGGCGACCACTGGTGCCTTAGGCGCTGGCGGTATTGGCGGAGCGACTTTCAGCGTTCCGAGCGCTGTTGATGGGCTTTGTGCGCTAACGATTTCGGTGGCAGGTGCCTGAGTTGGCTTTTCCGGAGCTATCACCACCGTCGTCCCAGAGTCGCCTCCTAGCGGGCCATTCTTCTGGCCGAGCAAGAATGCTCCTACCACAACAGCTGCCGCCGCCGACAGTCTCACCATGCCAGTGATGAAAGGAAGAATCACAGGCTTCTTCTGGTCCCGGCTCACCTTTTTGGCGCTCTCCACCATTTCCCGCACGCGCTGAGGTCCGTTGAGGATCGTGCGCTTCTGTTCTGGCCGGAGTTTGATGTTCAAAACAGGTGCCGAGGCGTGCAGCAAGTGGCCAAGTTCAGCAATGCTGTCCACCTCAGCTCGGAGATCTGGGTGTTCGGTGAGCATGGCTTGCACAGCCTGATCGTTGGCATGGTCCAACTCGCCCAAGGCATAAGCGGTCAAGTCAGGCTGATTCTCATCGTTCGTATTCATGGAGAGGATGCAGGTTCGAGTTCGAGAGTGAGGAGTTCGCGCAACTTTTTGAGCCCCACATGCATGAGGAAGCCCACGTTGCCGATGGTGAGCCCGGTGATACGGGCGATATCTTTGTAGGAGCAGTCGTGAAGAAACTTGAGGCGGATGACCTCTTGCTGGTTGGCAGAGAGTTTGGGCAGCAACTTCCAGGCAAGGGAACCGAGCTCGTTATTGTCAGCCGCTCGGGAAGGGTCGGCACTTTCGTCTCGGAAGGACAGAATGACTTCTTCTTGCCCAAGGTCCAACCGTTGATCCTTCCGGAGCACGTCGAAGGCACGATTCCGACACACCGTGAAGAGCCAAGCCTTAAGCGCCTGCCGCACCTTGTCTGGCTCAGCCAAATAAAGACGAACAAACGTATCCTGGACCACGTCCCGGGCACGCTCATAGTCTCCATGAAGGATGTTGGCAGCATACGCAATTAACTGACTCTCGTACGATTCCAACGCCTCCTTCACGAGCAATGAAGCTGGAGTTTGTTCACTGGCGTGAGGCATGAAGTCGGATTCTACACCTTGGAACGGTTTTTGGCAGAGTTTATTAGAGCCTCCCAAATAAATATGGCGGCTGCCGGGTGTGCCAACCTCGTCCGAAGCCCCTGCTTGCACCTGCTGTATTCCACGGTAAGGGCAGTAGGCCCATGCCAATCACTCGCGCCCTTCTTTCCGTCTCTGACAAAACCGGGATCCTTGATTTCGCCAAAGGCCTTACGGCCCTTGGTGTCGAAATCCTGTCCACCGGCGGCACTGCCAAGCACCTCAAAGAGAACGGCGTGCAAGTCATTGACGTTTCGGACCACACGAAGTTCCCTGAACTGTTCGATGGGCGAGTGAAGACCCTCCACCCCAAGGTCCATGGTGGCCTGCTTCAGCGCCGAGACAATGATGAGGACATCAGGGACGCCAAAAAGCACGACATCCCCGTCATCGACCTCGTCGCAATCAATCTTTATCCCTTCGAGCAGACCGTGGCTAAGCCAGGTGTGACGTTGGAGGAGGCTATCGAGAACATCGACATCGGCGGCCCTTCGATGCTCCGCTCGGCAGCCAAGAATCACCGTTGGGTTACCGTCGTGAGCGACCCAACGGATTACTCAGTGGTGCTGGAGGAAATGAAGGAGCACGAGGGCGATACCACCTTGGCCACTCGTGAACGACTGGCTTGTAAAGTCTTCCAGCGCACCTCCGCCTACGACAGCGCCATTGCAGCCTTCCTCAACAAAGAGCAGACCTCTCAAAAGACGTTCTCGGTTTCGCTGCCGCTCTACGCTGAACTCCGCTACGGAGACAATCCTCACCAGCATGCCGCGCTCTACGGCAATTTTGGCGATTACTTCACCAAGCTGCACGGGAAAGACCTCAGCTACACCAATGTCCTCGACGTTTCCGCTGCTGCTGGCCTAGTGCAGGAGTTTCGTCGCCCGACGGTTGCCATCTTAAAGCACACCAACCCCTGTGGAGTTGGCTGTGCGGACGAGGATTTGCGCGAGGCCTGGGAAAAGGCATTCGAGACGGACAAACAAGCCCCGTTTGGTGGTGTCATTGTAACCAATCGCTCCATGACCCTCGGTCTGGCTAAGCTCATCAGCGAGATTTTCACCGATGTGATCATCGCCCCGGATTTTGACGCTGATGCACGCGCTCATTTGCAGAAGAAAAAGAACCTGCGGCTTATCCAGATGCTGGAGACCGTGCCTGAGGCTCTCAGTCAGCCCATCGTGCGCAATGCTCCCGGCGGCCTCATGGTCATGGATGCCGATCCCCGCGCTCTCGGCCTTGAAGACCTCGAAAGCAAGGTCAAAACCAAGCGTCCCCCCACCCGCGAGGAAATAGAAGCGATGCGGTTTGCCATGCGCGTCTGCAAACACGTGAAAAGCAATGCGATTGTCTTCGCCAAGCACGACCGCACACTCGGCATCGGAGCGGGCCAAATGAGCCGAGTCGACTCGTGTCGCATTGCTGTCTGGAAAGCAAAGGAGGCCGGCCTCAGCCTAGAAAACTCCGTGGTAGCCAGTGATGCGATGTTCCCGTTTGCCGATGGCCTCATCGCCTGTGCCGAAGCCGGAGCCACCGCCGCGATTCAGCCAGGAGGCTCCCTCAGAGACGAGGAAGTCATCGCTGCCGCGAATGAGCGAGATATCGCCATGTGCTTCACCGGCCACCGGCATTTCCTGCATTGAGGTATTTTGTTTGTCAGGTGGAAGCCCTGACCTGCGGCCACTGAACAACCGAAACTTTGAGTAGTCTCGCAGGGGTATTGGTTCGTTATATGGCACGGGGACAAACCGCGTCTTGGACGTTTGTTTGTGCCCGTGTTACATTCGGATCATGAAAAAGCTTCTTCTTGGCCTCTGTCTTTCGGTTTTGGCTTCTAGTTGTGTGGCTCCCATTGAACGGCGGGTTACGGCGAATCCGCAGATGTTTGAGAAGCTTAGCCGCGACCACAAGGAAGCGGTGAGATCCGGTGCTGTGAAGGAGGGGATGAGCAAAGACGCCGTGTATCTGGCTTGGGGCAAGCCTGCTAGAGTTCAGATGGGGCGTCGTGAGGGCAAGAACCTTGAGCGCTGGAGCTACAACACCTACCAACCGGTCTACACTACTAGTTTTGGATTTGGTACGGGCTGGGGTGGGTGGGGTGGCGGATGCGGTGGCTTTGGTGGATTCGGCGGCCCTTTTTCTTTTGGGGGCACGGGTTTGGACTACGTGCCTGTCGAAGGACGGTCAGTGGAGTTTATCAACGACCGAGTAGTGGGGTTTACGATTCCGCGCTGAATCCTAGCCTTTATTCCAGCCGCTAACCTTACTAGCAGCCGCGTAGAAGGTGTTCTGGATGTCCAGGTTTACCGTGTCTAGGGCTGCAGGCCGCAGATTGAAGAGCGCAACCCAGTCGAAACCATTTCCAAGGCGGACCATGATCGTTTTTGTTCCTGGAAGGCCGCCAATGTACCACATATCGGGACGGCCAGACTGGCCCTGCGGGCGCACCAACCAACCGAGTCCGTGGAATGCTCCCGTGCCGCCTCCAGAGCCTGGAGCAAGATTTGCCGCGATCAGATGCATGGTCTCGGGTCTGAGGATGGGCTTGCGAGCATCGTGATCCATACCCATCAGGAAGGCCAAAACGTCACGCACTGATCCAACCCATCCACCATTTGCCGCACTCGCTTCGATGGAAAACGTACCATATGGCCAGGGCACCTTACCCGGCGAGGTAGGAAAGACGCTGGGACCTAGGCTGCCATCGTGATGGTAATAGCGCACTTCATTGCGCAACGGCTGAAGTGACTTGCCCAATGCCATTGTGTCTGCTCCACAGCGCTCAAAGACGAGATCTTTAACGGCCTTTTCATAGCGATCACCGGTGACCTGCTCGATGACTCTGCCAAGTAGAACGTAACCGAAGTTACAGTAGGAGTAGGTTGTTCCCGGCTCGGCATCTAGCTTGCGACTCATCATCCAACGAATGGTTAAGTCGGCATCAGCTGGCCCAGGGACCCCCGCTTCTGCACAGATCTGCGTGCTCTTAAACATGGCGTCCCCACTGCGTTCCTTCACCCAGCCTCCCGTGTGCAGAAGAAGGTGCTTGATGGTGATATTTTGCCAACGTGGATCGGCAATGACGCCAGTTAAGGGCTGAAGTTCTAACCGTGGCAATGCAGCCTCAGTCAGAGTGAGCTTCCCTTTTTCTACCAGCCGCAAAACAGCCATGGCAGTGAAGGTTTTGGAGAGACTTGCCAGTCGGAATCGCGAGTCGGGGCTGACTGGGATGCCTTTATCGCGATCTGCCAAGCCAAAGCCTTTGGCATAAGCCAACTCCCCACCACGTGAGACCGCCAGTGCACCGCCCGGAAAACCATGACGCTGCATCAGAGTCTCCATCGCCTCGTCGATCGGAGCGATCTCGGCTCCTTTAGCTAGGAAGGGGACACCGAGAGCCGCTCCGAGCCAACGCCTGCGAGAGATAGTGAGAGGTTGCATCATTTCGGGCTACAAATGAATGGTCATGGGCTTGGATGTCCAACGGGTTTCTTCCTTATCAAGTCAAAGCCCGTGCTTGTGCTCCGCTATGGTCTGGGCATCATCCCCGCTCCCGTTTCACCTCAAACTCAACTCACTGTTCATCATGTCGCTCGTAATTGCCGGAAGTGTCGCCATCGACAACGTCAAAACTCCCCACGATACCCAGGAAGGGTTGCTCGGCGGTTCCGCTGCTTATGCTTCTTTGGCGGCATCCATTTTCTGCAAGGATGTGCACTTGGTGGGAATCGTGGGCCATGACTTCCCGAAACAGCATCTGTCTATGCTCGAAGCCAAAGGCATCAGCTTGGAAGGTGTGGAACGCAGCGCCGGAGCATCCTTTAGTTGGACGGGCGAGTATTTTGAGGACATGAACACCCGCGCCACTCACAACGTGGCCATCAACGTGCTAGAGCATTGGGTGCCCAAAGTCCCACAATCTGCGGCGAGTTCAGCAAAGATCGCAGTTCTGGCTAACATGAGCCCTGACAACCAATTGCAGACACTTGAACAGTGCTCTGGAGCCAGTTTTGTGGCAGCCGACACGATGGATCTGTGGATCAATATCGCCAACGAGCGTCTGCATGAAGTGCTGAAGAAGATTGACTTGCTCGTGATCAATGACGGGGAAGCCAAGGAGTTCGCAAAAACAACGAATCTCGTCGATGCCGGCCGAAAACTTCAGGCGAAAGGCCCTCGGTTTGTGATCGTGAAGCGCGGCGAGCACGGAAGCTATGTATTTGGTGAGGGTGCTGATGACTTCTTCTCATGCTCAGCTTATCCGCTTGAGTCAGTCTTTGATCCAACGGGTGCTGGGGACTCGTTCCTTGGCGGGCTGTGCGGTTGGCTCGCTGCCAATGGGCGTTTTAAGCCTACTTTCGATGATCTGAAGAGCGCGGCAGCTCATGGCAGTGTGACCGCTAGCTTCACGTGTGAAGCATTCAGCACCCGCAGATTGCAGGAGGTCGATTCAGGCGATGTGGCCGAAAGAATCCAGAAACTGCGCTCCTACACAAGCTTTGCCGCGTAACCATCGCGATGATTAGCGAACAACAAGTGAAGGCAGCCCTTGGGGGCGTGAAGTATCCCGGTTTTAGCAGGGATATTGTGTCATTCGGCCTAGTCAAAGGTGTGAGCGTCAGTGGCTCGGATGTGACCGTCGAGATATCTCTCGCAACCAGGGACGCTAACGTTCCTCGGCAGATCCACGAGGAAGCAACGACTGCGCTCAAGGCACTCCCTGGAGTGGGTCAAATCAAACTCAACTTTGACATCAAGGAGCCGCCTCAAGCTCCAGGTGCAGCAGGTGCATCGGGATTGGGTAAATCGAGCATCCCAGGTGTGAAGCGCATCATCGCTGTGGCCAGTGGCAAGGGTGGAGTGGGCAAGAGCACCGTAGCGTCCAATCTCGCAGTGGCCATCAGCCGCACAGGGGTAAAAGTGGGTCTTTGCGACTGTGATCTTTACGGACCGAGCATCGCGCACATGTTCGGCACGGATGAGCGTCCAATGGCTACCGAAGATCAACAAATCATCCCTATCCGCGCTCATGGCCTGCAATTGATGAGCATGGGCTTTTTGCTGGATGATGCATCTCCGGTGATCGTTCGCGGTCCAATTGCCACACGCTACACTCAGCAGTTCCTGCGGCAGTGCGCGTGGGATGATCTCGACTACTTGATCTTGGATCTTCCCCCAGGCACTGGTGACATTCAGCTCACAATCGTCCAAACGGTAGCGCTCGATGGTTCACTCATCGTGACCACTCCACAGGAGGTGGCACTGATCGATGCTCGTAAAGCGGCATCCATGTTCGAGAAAGTGAATGTAAAGGTGCTCGGCATCGTGGAGAACATGGCTTACTTCCTTTGCCCGAGCGATGGCCAGATCTACCACATCTTTGGTGAAGGCGGCGGACAGCGTGAAGCAGAGCGCCTCGGCGTGCCGCTGCTTGGCCAAGTGCCGATTGAAATGGCCGTTCGCGAGGCAGGAGATGCAGGTCGGCCCGTTGCCCTCGGATCTGGAGCTGGAAGCGAAGTTTTTGCTGACATCGCAAGGCAGGTCATGGCCATGGTAGCGGTGAACTAGTCCCTGACTTGAAATTGGCCCGTCACCAAGCTTGCAAGTGCTGCCGTGACACGGTAAACATTCAAACCAACAGGTCGCTGGTATTCATTTCCAAGGAGAGGTGGCAGAGTGGTCTATCGCGTCGGTCTTGAAAACCGAAGTTCCGAAAGGAACCGTGGGTTCGAATCCCACCCTCTCCGCCACCGCAGTGGGACCAGTGAGCATTCTTGGTGGCAATTGGCCAAACTGAGCGCCATGATCCGGTGACTTCATTAATTTTTGATGCCAAAATCTTCTTCATTTCGTGCTCTTGTCACTGGCGGTGCTGGATTCATCGGCAGCGCGCTCGTCTGGGAACTGAATCGCCGTGGAATCGACAACATCGTCATCGCAGACCGCCTTGGCACTGATGAAAAGTGGCGCAATCTGGTTCCGCTAAAATATGCGGACTACATTGATGGCATTGACTTAATCAGCTCGGTTCAGTCACGCCCAGAAAGCCTCGGACAATTTGATGCGGTGTTCCATCTTGGTGCCTGCTCGGCCACCACGGAGCGGGACTCCGACTACTTGATGCGCAACAACTTCGAGTTCACCAAGCAACTGGCTCTTTGGGCCGTAGCGAGGAACTCTCGCTTCGTGTATGCATCTTCTGCAGCCACTTACGGTGACGGAACGCATGGGATGGACGACACTATGAGCGACCTCGACTGCCTTCGTCCGCTGAACATGTATGGCTACTCGAAGCACTTGTTCGACCAATATGCGACTCGCAGCGGTTTGATGCGCCGGATCGTGGGCTTGAAGTATTTCAACGTCTACGGCCCAAACGAAGACCACAAGGCAGATATGCGCTCAGTGGTGCACAAGTCATTCGCTCAGGTGCTCAAAGAAGGCCGCATTCAACTCTTCAAGTCTCATCGTCCTGACTACAAAGATGGCGAACAGAAACGCGATTTCTTGTACGTGAAAGATGCGGTGAACATGACGCTTCACCTGGGCACCTCTCCATTGGCAGCAGGACTTTATAACCTGGGTAGTGGCGAGGCTCGTAGTTGGGTCGACTTGGCCAAGGCCATCTTTGCGGCCCTCGGAAAGGAGCCGGTGATTGAGTTTATCGACATGCCGGACACCCTCCGGGACAAATATCAGTATTACACATGTGCCAACATCGCAAAACTCCGCGGAAGCGGCTACTCGGCACCTGTTATGTCCATTGAAGATGCTGTAGCCGATTACGTGAAGAACTACCTCATGCACGACCGCCGACTCGGTGACGAAGTCGCCTGATTTCAATCCTTGGCTTGAGTTACAAACAAACACCGCCACTGTGCGACCACTTTTATGAGTCCAGTTGAGTTGTTTGATCTGTCGGGAAAGACCGCCGTGGTTATCGGAGGCACCGGTGAGTTGTGTGGAGCTATTGCCGAGGGCTTTGCGGCCGCCAATGCCGAAGTCGTCTTGGTTGGGCGAGACGCGACCAAGGCAGAAAAGCGACTCGAGAAAATTGGCACCGGGGGTGGCGAGGCTTACTTTGTGGCCGCAGATGCAGCAAAGAAAAGTGATCTTCAACTCGTGCTGGACACCGTTTTGGAGCGCTCCAAGAAAGTGGACATACTGGTCAACGGCGCGGGTGTGAACTCACCCACGCCATTCCTCGACATTCCAGAAGAGGAATACGACAGGATCATGAACATCAACACCAAGGCGGTTGTTTTGGCCTGCCAAGTCTTCGGCAGGTACTTTGTCGACAACAAGGTAGAGGGTAGCATCATCAACCTTGGCTCCATGTCCGGCTTGTTGCCGCTGAGTCGAGTATTTACCTACTCCATGAGCAAGGCGGCAGTTCACAACTTGTCCAAGAATCTAGCTCGGGAGTGGGCACCTCTAGGCATTCGGGTCAATACTTTGGTGCCTGGATTTTTTCCCGCTGAACAAAATCGCAAGGTCCTGACGCCAGATCGCGTGGCAAAAATCATGGGACACACGCCAGCAGCCCGATTTGGCGAGGCTAGAGAGCTCATTGGAGCCGCGCTACTCCTTGCCAGTAATGCTGCAGGCTCATTTATCACCGGACATGAGATGGTGGTGGACGGTGGCTATTCGTCCATGACGATCTAGGCGGCTGGGCAGCGAATGAAGCTCTCTGACTTCGACTACCACCTCCCGCAGGAACTCATCGCCTCTCAACCGCTACCCCAGCGGGATGCGAGCCGCATGATGGTAGTCGACCGCACGGCAGGAAAGATTTCGCATCGCTCGTTTGCAGACTTACTTGGTTTCGCTCGTGAAGGGGATGTCTGGATCTTCAACGATTCACGGGTCGAGCGTGCTCGTTTTTTCTCGCCAGATGGGAAGAGGGAGATTCTTCGCCTAGAGGCACTATCGCCACTCCGTTGGCGCTGTCTCGTACGACCAGGGAAGAAGTTTCGCTTGGGAGATGCGGTCCCTGTAGGGACCCACGAGGGCAAGGTGGTCGAAATCTTGGCCAACGGCGAACGAGTCATCGAATGGGGCAGCTTGATCGATGATGATCTCGATGGGCATCTGGCTCTGCCGCACTACATGAAGCGAGACGACGATGAGAGTGACCGTGAGCGCTATCAGACGGTCTATTCGCGACAGTTGGGTTCAATTGCCGCACCAACTGCTGGGCTCCATTTCACGCCTGAAATCATGAGCCGATTGCCTCACGCGTTCGTCACGTTGCACGTAGGAGTCGGGACCTTCCAACCGGTGAAGGTGGACAACATCAACGAGCACGTGATGCACACTGAGCGCTACGAAGTGCAAGCGGAAACAGCAAAAATGGTGGCGGAAGCGCGCCGTGTGGTCGCTGTAGGCACCACGGCGTGCCGAACATTGGAAACGGTAGCGGCACGTCATGGCCAAGTTGTCCAAGAATCAGGAAAAACCGATATTTTCTTGCGCCCAGGCTCATCATTCAAGGCAGTTGGAGCGCTTTTGACCAACTTTCATCTTCCGAAGAGCAGCCTAATCATGCTGGTAAGCGCGTTTGCCGGCAGGGATTTGATCATGGAGGCGTATGCCCAAGCCGTGCAAGAACGCTATCGCTTTTTCAGCTACGGTGACTGCATGTTGATCGTTTAACCGCCATGCAGGAGGCCAAATCAGACCGATTACTTTCCATTGATGCCCTTCGTGGCTTCGATATGTGCTGGATTCTTGGTCTGTCCGGCGTTTTGCGCAAAGTCACCGGCGAGGGATGGCTTTCGCAGCAGATGACGCATGTAGATTGGGAGGGATTTCGCTTCTACGATCTCATCTTCCCGCTGTTTTTGTTCCTTTCCGGTGTCTCGCTGGCTTACGCAGTGCCCAAACGGCTCTCGACTCGTGGAGTTCAGGCCACCGTTCTTCATTTGCTGTGGCGCGGCCTGATCCTCACATGCTTGGGCATCCTGCTATCTGGCGGCGTGAAGGATGGATGGGAGCAAGTTCGTTGGCTGGGTGTGCTTCAGCGCATTGGTATTGCCTCCATGTGCGCGGGAATGATCTCCATCTGGTTTTCCACTGTCGGTGTCGCCATTTGGGCATCTGGACTATTGCTCGGCTACTGCCTACTCCTTGGGTTTGTCCCAGTCCCTGGATTTGGGGCAGGGGACTTTAGGGAGGGGCACAACCTGACCAATTACCTCGATAAAATGTTCCTTCCCGGCCGCAAATACGATGGAGAGCACGACCCGGAGGGACTTCTGAGCACTCTTCCCGCCATTGCAACCGCACTGCTTGGGATCTTGGCTGGTAAGTGGCTCAAGTCGGGTGTTTCCGACGCGAAAAAGTCTGGTGGGCTAATCGCAGCGGGCGTCATCTTGTTGATTTGCGGTTGGGCGTGGCATCCGTTTTTTCCAGTCATCAAAAAGATTTGGACGTCCAGCTTTGTCTTGGTCTCCGCTGCTTGGAGTTCGATCCTGCTTGGCGTTTTTTGTCTTGTTGTAGACCAATGCCGCTGTCGTCGATGGACTTTGCCATTCGTCTGGGTCGGAAGTAATCCGATCTTGTTGTATTTGTTGTCTGGCTTCGGGGCGTTTTCTGCCGTTGCGGCCCGCTTGGGCGGGACGGGACAGCCTTTGGTGTCATTTGGGCTCATGCTTGCCTTGGCATGGTGGCTGCATAAGCAACAAATCGTGGTTAAGGTCTGACACTGGTCGCTCTACCCATAACTACAAACAATGATTGTAAGACGCAGTTTAATGGTGTCGGTTCCGATAGCTTATGGCAATTGAACCCTCTGGACAGCTTCACTTTCGGATGACAAACTTTGCGCCGTTGCCATCACACTCCTCCACTCCCCCATCCGCCGCAGAGCACGAAGCTCCCCAGCGTTCGCTTCAAGAGCTTTGTATGGAAGCGTTTCGCGTGATGGTGCGCGCCAGGACGTTGGAAGATAAACTCGCCAATCTCTACAAGGCTGGCGGCCGTCTGGTTGGCGGCGTTTATCTTGGCAAAGGTCAAGAAGCCTATTCGGCTGCACTTGGAATCCAGTTGCGGTGGCAACATGACATCCTTGGCCCGTTTATTCGTGATCAAGCAGCGCGAATCGCGTTTGGCGAACCTCCGTTAGACCCTATGAGAACGTATTTTGGGTCTGTCCGAGGCCCTATGCGTGGTCGTGATGGCAACGTGCATCGCGGCAGGCCTAAAGATGGCTTGCCAGCGATGATCAGTCACATTGGAAGCATGGTTTCCCTTGTTTCCGGCATGCTGTTCGCCCGCAGAATGCAAGGACGCCTCGGTGACGCAGTGGGTGCTGTGACGCTTGGCGAGGGCGGCACTTCGACTGGAGCTTTTCACGAGGGTGTAAACCTCGCCGCAGTGGAAAAGCTCCCGCTGATCATCGCGGTGACAAACAACCAATACTCCTACTCCACGTCCAACGACAGACAATTTGCCTGTTCAGACTTAGCAGAACGGGCTAAGGGCTACGGCATCCAAGGACGCAATGTGGACGGCACTGACTTAATCCAGTGCGTCCAAGCATTCGACGAAGTCGTCCGGGCGGCCCGCTCAGGAAGCGGACCTCAGTTGATTATTGGTCACACGCTGCGGTTGACTGGCCATGGTGAGCACGATGACTCCAGCTACATCCCTGAATCAGTCAAAAAGAGCCCAATTGGTCGGGATTGTATGTTAATTGCTGAACAGCAGATTTTGGAGCACGCTTGGATGAACGACAAAGAGATCGCTGAGTGGAAGAACACTTGCCGTGCGGATGTGGAGCGCATGGTTGCAACAGCGATGAAAGAACCTGCTCCAGATCCATTCAAAGAACCTTGGCGTGCCCTCTCTACATCTGAACTGTGCGAGGGACAGTGGACCGTATGAGCCTGACCTACCTTGAAGCCATCCGTGAGGCCCAGTATGAGGCCCTGAGGCGCAATCCGGACGTTTTCATTTACGGCCAAGACATTGGTCAGTTTGGGGGAGCTTTCAAGGCAACCAAAGGGCTGATGAATGAGTTCCCCGGTCGGGTATTGGACGCGCCGATTAGTGAAGATGCCATGGTTGGGCTCGCCATCGGGGCTGCCATCGAAGGCTCCAGACCCATCGTTGAGATGCAGTTTGCTGATTTCTCCTCGGTTGGCTTTAATCAGATCGTTAATCAGGCTGCAACTCTCTACTGGCGCACGGATGTGCCCTGCCCGATTACAATCCGTCTACCTTCAGGTGGCACTGCGGGATCTGGCCCCTTTCACAGTCAGTCGATGGAGTCCATTTATGCGCATTATCCGGGACTGGTGATCGTTTGTCCGGCCACGGTTGAAGACGCCTACTGGATGTTGCTCGACTCAGTGGAACTTGATGACCCGGTCATTTTTTGTGAGCACAAGTTTCTCTACTACCACCTGAAAGCAGATTCCTTTGGTGAGCGAGACCTGCCGATTGGCCGCGCCCGCATCGCGCGACCTGGTCGCGATGCTACCGTTGTGACCTATAGTGCCATGGTTCACGAAGCTGTACGCGCAGCAGATGAGCTTCAGCAAGACGGATACCAAGTCGAGGTAGTCGATCTTCGGTCAGTTAAGCCCATGGACGTTGATACCATCCTTGCCTCGGTGGCTCGTACTGGCCGTTTGCTTGCACTTGGTGAATCCTTTCCATGGGGTGGCGTCACCGCAGAAGTCGTTGCACGAGTCGTCACCGATGGCTTCCATCTGCTCGACGCGCCTCCCATGAGGCTCAACTCCAAGGACACGCCCATCCCTTATCACACTCAACTCTGGAAAGCCCATCGTCCTACTGTGGCCACCGTCACCGATGCCCTTCGTCGTCTATTGAGATACTAGCATCCCCTTTCCTATGGCCCTCTTTCCCATCATCATGCCCCAGTTGGGCGAGTCTATTGCTGAAGCCACCGTGCTGAAGATTCTCGTCAAACCCGGCGAACAAGTCAGTGCAGATCAAGAACTCTTCGAGGTAGAGACCAATAAGGCCACCATGGCCGTTATATCCCCTGCCCCTGGCCAAGTAGGCTCCATTACAGCCACCATCGGCACTAGTTACGCCGTTGGTTCGCGTCTAGCGGAACTCGTTGTCTCCCAAAAGGATGCGGAAGCGCTCGGACAAACACCTCCCTGCAGTCAGCCGGAGTGCGTTCCTGAGGAGCCCCAGAAGTCGCGACCCGATGCTTCTACCGCAGGCGTGCACTTTGCCGTCAACCAAAACGATGCGATATACCAGAAGCAGCCCACGGTGGAGCCGGTCGTCGGAGGATTACCCGTGCCTGCAGGAGCGGCCGGTGCATCCTACATCTCTCCCCGCATGAGGGCTCGCATGACGGAGCTTGGACTCAACGCCGCTGACCTTGCCGGAGTGGCTGGGACTGGTGCGGGCGGGCGCGTGACGGTGGAAGACTTTGAGGGTTTCCTGCGGGCCTTGGAACAACACCGCATGACACCGGCCTCGACCATGCGCATGGCTGTTGCCGATGCAATGAGACGTAGCTGGACTCGCCCTTTGGCCACTGTGGGCACATCGGTGATTCTCGATCCGATGCTCGCGCACAGAAAGAAGGCCAATCCTAAGCCTGGCCCCGCTCTGTATGCCATTCGCGCCCTCGCCATTGCACTTTCAGAGAACACCGCCATGGCCGGTCGTCTCGTCGGGAACCGAATCGTGCATCCTTTGGCGATCGATATCGGATTCGCAGTGGAGGTCGACGACGGCGTGCTGGTGCCCAACCTCCGTGGCGTCGACAAGATTCCGCTCGTGCAGCTAGTCGACAAATACAACTCGCTGGTCGACAAAGCTCGCACTCGCCGTCTTCCGCCGGATCAAACCCGTCCTGGCATTGCCACGGTCACCAACTTTGGAACCTTCGGCATCATATGGGCAACGCCCATCCCCCTTCCAGAGCAAAATCTCGTGTTGGGTCTTGGCGCAGGCACCAAACAGCCCGTGTGGAGTGACGAAGTTAACCAATTCATCCCAGTTACCATCGCCGAGCTAACGCTCAGCTTCGATCACCGCATCCTAGACGGAGGCGGAGCAGGTCGACTCCTAGCAAGAGTCGCCCAACTCATGCAGTCGCCCGAGCACCTATAAGTATACTCGGCGAGGCTTTAGTGAACGGTGTTCCGTTGTCATCCGTTCTCGCTTTTCAGGAGTTAGCGCAAGCTTCTGAGGTAGGCTTGCAGGTCCGCCATTTCTTGGACTGTAAACGCTTGATGCAAACCTTCAGGCATCACAGACACTGGTGACGCTTTTTGGTCCACTATGTCCTTAACTTCGATTCTCATCGTCTGCCCCGTTACTTGCTTTAGACTGGTTGTCGTTGTTCCCGTATCTCTTACGAAGCCGATGAGTTGTTCTCCAGACCTCAGTGTGATGACTGTGGGAGTGAAGTCTGATGCCATCTCCTTCGATGGCTTGAGGATGCTTTCGAGTAATTGAATCGGGCTGAGTCGGCTTGCCACGTGGCTCAGGTCGGGGCCTACATCGCGTCCGGCACCTGCCACTAAATGGCACGCTAAGCATGTGGCCGCCTTACCATCTGGCGCAAAGAGAAGTCCACCGCGACTGGCATCGCCAGAAATGTCTACCAACTCAGTTGCATCAACGTCCAGGGGTAGTGTCTTTTCACGTTTATCTGGGGTCAAATAGCGGGCGAATAGCGCCCTGACATTGCCATTTGGACTACGAACTCCGAGTTTTATGGAGTTGGCCTTGATCGCTGGATCGGCATCAGGGCTATCGAGGTAGGCGATCAATGCCATGGCATTTGCCGCTGAATCTCCGATAAGCACCTGAAAAGACTCTTCCAAGTCACCATTGTCTGCCCTAGCTAAAGCTACCCATTGAGACACGCGGGCTTCGGTGAGGGCCGCCACTTCTTTTGGGAATGATGGAACGCTTGCAGGGACAGGGAGGCCACGAATCCAATCGGATAGCAAAGCAATACTATCAGCGTCTGGTTCACGGGAGCCAACCATGGGCATATGTCCAGCGCCAATCAGTGCTAGGCGATGCAAAAGGACAGAATGCCCAGGCGACCCATTCGCGATGAGTCTTGCGTTATCCACCCCAAGGCTGCCTCTTTGGGGAAGCTGATTCACTAATCGAGTACCCTCAGTATCAAGCTCAGCATTCAAGAATACCGCCACAGAACCGCCGCCGTGTTCGCGATGACAGTGAGAGCAGTTGGTGTGCAACCATGAGCGTGCGCGCGCCTCCAATGGCTCGGTCTTATCATGTGGATTGACCAATCGTGCCTTTGACTGGTCCAAATACGACCTTTGAATGATCCCTAAGTCGATCAACGGTTCGGGTTTGACTATTTGCTGCGGCTGGAAGCCATTCACATAGCCGGTCCACATGGTGTGGCACCTCATGCACTCGGCACGACTATGAAGTCTGCGTTCAATTGGAAGACTGCGTCCAGAATCTGGTTTGCTCGACAAGGTGGTCCGCGCCCAGTCTCCACTTGGACCAACCAACTCTGCATCCCGGCCATCTTCGGCCCAACGGTAGGAGTATCCTTGCCAAGAAGAACCGTCGAAATGCAGAATCTGTGTTTCGATGCGTCTTGTGGTCCCCTGCTCTGCAATACTCACCGTCCGGCCGACTACAGCGTCCTTTGGCCACGTGTTCTTGGCTGTGATCTTGCCTTGTTTGTTGGTGCTAACCTTAGTGTCTATTGAGGGAGCACCTTCTGGCAAAGCAATAAAGCGCGTTGCCGATGCTCCATCCTCCCACATGGCGGCTTTTATATCGTATGTGATCACTCCTTCGGCAAGCCGGTGATCAGCTGCTGCGGAGAAGAGACCTGTCTCACTCAATTTTCTCGGGAACGCAGTGGGCTTTCCCGCCTGCGGATTGCGAACAAAGCGGTGCAAAGTCGATTCACCAGCGTAATGGGCATAAATCAGTTCGAAGTCAGGACCCTCGCCAAAAGTGACTATCTTGTGAGGGGTGTCACAGACTTCTTCGTGCCTCACAACGTGCTGCCCGTCATGCCAAACGGCCCATACTTTGCCTGTCTCGTAATCGCCGTAAATGTAGGCACCGATCAACTCAGGAAAATCCTTCCCACGATACACAAAGCCGCCCGTAATGCTCGCTGCTTCACTGTGGGGGTGCGCGACAACCGGAGCCGTGATTGGAATCGCGGCTGTGGTCTCCGGTTTGATGGGCTGCCCCGCTTCAGTGGCCGACCATCCGTAGTTGCCGCCCTTGGTCACAAGGTGGACCATTTCCCACTGCTCCCAACCCACATCA
This sequence comes from Verrucomicrobiaceae bacterium, assembly GCA_016795485.1. Lineage (GTDB taxonomy): Bacteria > Verrucomicrobiota > Verrucomicrobiia > Verrucomicrobiales > Verrucomicrobiaceae > JAEUHM01. The sequence continues at coordinate 57,846 of JAEUHM010000020.1, forward strand.
CCGCACCATAAACGTCCCGTTGCGTGATCGAAGGCGATCTTCCATGGGTTACGAAAGCCAATGGCCCAAATCTCGGGACGTGCACCGGGAGTCTTCACAAACGGATTGTCAGATGGCACCAAATAAGGCCGAGCGCCCTGGGATTGATCAACATCTATCCGCAAGACACAGCTCAAGAGATCATCGAGATCCTGACCGGTATTCAAAGGGTCAGGCGGAGATGGCACTTCTGAGTCACCCGTGGTGAGATAAAGATAGCCGTCTGGTCCAAACTGCATGGCCGCACCGTTGTGACCACCACTTCGCCAATGCAGTAGCACTTCCTCACTACCTTGATCAAATCGCAGCCCTTCTGGTGTTTCCACAGCGCGGAATCGCGACAAAGTCGAGCCATCCTCGACATTTGCACCCTTTGTGTAGGTAACAAAGACCACTCCGTTCTCGCGATACCTGGGATGCAATTGTACACTATACACGTTTTCAGTTCCAGGATGCAAAGCGGCAACATCCAGCACCAGTGATCGACTGCCAGTTGCTTCATCAACAGGCATTTGCCAAATCTGCCCGCGTCTCTCGACCATTAGCCAACCTTTGCGATCTGGGAGAGAGACGATATCAAGGAGATCGCGGAACACTTGCTTCTCGTATGCAGGTTGCGAAAGCAACGCGCGGCCGAGATCGGGAGAGCCTGTGATGGTCAATCCCTTCACCCGAGCTTGCTGGGCAGACGATGCCCCAGTGTAGAAGACCAGAGCAAGCAACAATCGTCTTGGAGCGAGTCTCATGGCTTCAGTAGCGCACCAACAAACTTAAGATACTGCTCCCAATCAAAGTCTACGACATCGTGTTTGCCAGTGCGAACATGATAACGGACCTGCGCACCCACAGGATGATCGATCGCTGGTTGATCAGACACGCCAACGCCGTCTTTGCCAAACAGGCGGTACACCGGTTCCACTTCACGTGCGGTGATGAACTCGCCTTTCGGATCTGCCCACTCATCCTCCACAGCACTGGCGATGTAGAGGCCACGGGGTGCGGCCAGTGCGCCTAGCATATGACTGTCAACCGGAAGCAGATGCGTATTGGGCTCTGCATACGTGGAGTAGCGCTTACAAAACCAATGTGGAAATGCTGAAGTGATGATCTTCGTGGTTTCCCCAAAATCCCGCCGGGCCGGAGCAGCTCCACCTTCACCCGAGTTGTTGGAAATGACGATGCCAAAGCGCTCATCTTGTGCGCCCGCCCACAGTGACGTTTTGCCGAGCCGCGAGTGACCAATCACAGCCGCCCTTGAAGCATCGACTCCATCGATTTGCTGACATGCATCTAACATCCGACTGAGACCCCAAGCCCAAGCACCAATCGCACCCCACTCGTTGTCCACCTTCTTTAGCCCCACCGCTCCACGCAGTCCATCCTTCCAGCCATCGGCATGATCTGGCTCAATATCGCCGTAGTACGCTGTAGCGAGTGCACAGCCATGCTCCATGATCATTTTCAGGGGCCAGCGACTACTTTCTGCGCCTCGTGCCTTCTCTGTCGCACGATTGGCAACAACCTGCCCTTCTTGCTTTCCTGGCCGCATCCATTTTTTTGAGATTGGAACATCGGTCTCCGTTGTCACCGCATGATTGCCCTGAAAACTAAGCCCTACGACTACTGGAACGGGCTTTGGAAGACCCTTCGGGACATAGACCATCAGGTCAATTCCTTCCCACTGTGGCACAGATGGCAAAGACAAATGCAGGAGCCAGCGCACGGCCATCCCTTGCAATGCCCCATCTTTCTTTTCGGTAACTTCCACCTTCAAGTCACTCCCTATTGCAGGTGTATAGCCGAACACATGGTTGCGAAAAAGCTCCAATATTTCTCCCCGCCTTTTACTCTTCCAATCGTCCGCTGTTTCAACTTTTGAGCCGTCTGAAGCGGCCATCAAAGGAGGCAGTGGATCTTTACCAACCTTTGTCTCATCATAGTTCACCCTCCGAGCTTCAGCGCCAGAGACAACGCCACCCAGCCCAAGAAGAACCAACGCACCTACCGCTCGCGAAAAACAAATAGACAAATCCATCTCCCATCTTGCCAATGGGCGCGGTGTCATGGCAAGAAAGTATTTCAGTGCGCAACCGTTCGGATCGCACGGACAACCTCCCGCGTTGCCGCATCAAATTGACCTGGCAATGTCGCAACGTGCTGGAAGCGCGCCGGATCGTCGAACCAAGTGAAAAGCTCAGGGTAATGGGCTTCACAAAAGGCACGTGAGCTAAAGTTGACGTAAAGTTCGCGACCGCTGCTGTGAGCAGACTGGATTAGCGCCTTTAGCTCGCTCAGCGTCTGAAACCGAACCATCGCGGGGTCATAGGCTTCCGTGAACATGGTGAAGCCCGCCGTGATGCTGTCTTTGTTGAAATCGGGATGTCGCGGGTTCGTGACCTTACGCGTCAGCGCCACCGACTCACGGCAAGCCTCAATCGGATGTTTTTGAAGTATCTCACGCATAGGCCGAGCAACAAATGCCGCGAGCCCAATCGCCATCAGAAGAAAGCCCGATGCGAGGGCTCGTAGCGGAACCAATCCGCTCTTCCCGCCGCTCGTCAAAAACGAAACCAAGGCATTTACGAATGGTGATAGCCCAGCAAGCAGCAGGACGAGGAATCCTGGAAAAAACAGGGTCAGGTACCAGTGATAGGGTTTGATACCTGAGATGCTCATGTGCGCGAAAAAGAGTGCCGGCCCACCTAGGATGGGCACGAGGATCCATCTCTCACTACTTTTCCACAGATTCATGACTCCTTTGATGCTAGCGAGTCCCAAGACGACTGCCGCCATGCCAGCAGAGAGGGTGTTGCGCCAATCCATCAGTTCGAGCGCCACACACAAGGGCGCGTTTCGGTCCCAGGCGTTCCACGGAGTACCAAAAAGAAGAGACCCGAGCGCATCTTCCCACCACGCAAGGTCCATTCCCCCTTGAATCTTGTCGGTCGAGGTGCGGATAAAGTCCAGCAACTGGGGTAGATTAGGGGCCATGAGCAGCACAATGATACCTGCACTCAGAGTTGCGGAAATAAACCACCGACTCAGGGCTGTCGCGCGGTCCGGCTTTGAATGGGCCCCTCTGAAGATGGCCCACACCAAGCCTACATGCAAAGGGACCAACAAATACACCACGCCCCAATAACACCAAAAAACAAAGGCTTGGCTCAGTGTAAAGAGAAGCCACCAGCGCCACTTCTGGGAGTCGACGGCAAGCTTTCCGAGTGCCCACAACGCTGGGAGCCCGGCAAGAACAACCGAATAGGCTCTGGCATCGGACGCAAACCTCACCAGCCATGGATGAGTCACATAAAACACGAGGATTACCGGCACTGCCCTGCCCCAACCCCAAACCCTGGCCATCCAAACAAGGGAAATCACGCTCAGGAGTCCAAAGAGGAAGGCAGGGAGACGAACAAGCGTCTCACTGAAGATTGGATCACTGGGAGCATCGCCCCGCTCAAAAAACTGCTCATGGACCAATCTCGCCATGGCCGTGTAGCCTACGTGGTTATTGGGACGCTTGAAATGCCACAGAACCTCATGCCATTCGACCGGACGCTGCGTTAGTCTCCCATCGGCCTTCAACTCATACTGCGGATTGATGTAGGTCTTGACCGTGTAGTCCTCGTCACCCCAAGTCGAATGACCCAAGCGGACTGCGGATGTAAGTCCGGCAATCAGCAAACAGACAGCCACCGCGCCTTGTTCTAGCCTACTAGCTTTGGGAATCTGAACCTCTGATCCACAAATCTTCCGTCCCGCAAAAACCGCCGCCACCGAGGCCAATCCGGCTAGAACGACATTGAGAGTGAGGCCTCTCCATAGATAAACAGGCACGTAAAAGTGATGAGGTACTGCCTTTCCTGACAAAATCCGCTCGCTGAGTCGCTTCTCTGCCTTTTCAGGCCTATCGATCACCACCCAAGCCGTCAGCAGCGCGAGGAATAGGCTAAGACAGACGGCAAGACAAAGATTGGAACGCAAACGATTGAGCATCAACAGATCCCTATTATCGCCAGACGCAGTGCCGTGCCTAGCACTTCCTTTTCGCAGGGCATCGTCCCATTTTCGATCGCTCGAAAGCCTGAAATCTAACTTTTATAAAAAATATTGTTTACATTTAAATTATGTTTATTAAAATAGCTGGGACATTTAATAAATATGAAAAAGCTCATCCTGATCCAAAACGACTTCTCTGGTGCCGGCAAGAGCACCGTGGTGCGACTCCTCCGCCGTTACCTCACTCAGCACTCGGTTGCTCACCAGTTCCTAGTCTTGGACGAGGAAGAGTCGAGTATTGAGCCAGACGCGGCATACATCAATCCAGGGCCAACAACACTGAAGCAACTGGTCGGTGCGTTGGACGAATCAGAGATTACAATCGTCGAGGCTGCCTCAGGTCAGGGTGAAATGTTCATGAAACTCTATGAGCGCCACCAACTCAGCGACGTGCTGCACGAAATGGGTGTAGAGACAACAGTCATCGTGCCAGTCAGCAACGACACAGAGAGCTTTGACGCTGTCACCCATGCAGCTGAAGTCTATGCGGACAACGTCCAATACCTTATCGCCCACAGCACCACCAGCGCTTATGACGAAGATGATGGCAGTTGGGATAGCAGCTATGCAGCACGAGTGATGGATATGTTCGAGGCTGTCGAACTCAAGATACCTGCCGCCACCGTAGAGATGGAGGGCATGTTCCGCGCCGCACATACCGATCTTGCTTGTTCCCTTCTCGATGACGACTCAGAGACCTTCGGCAAGGACTACACCAAATGGCTACGCCGTGCCATTGGCCAAGTGGAGACAGCCCGTCAATATCTCTTCGGTGACGCATTTCGCTCCCTTCTCGACACCTCCAAAGAGCCTGCAACACGGGGCCGCCGCAACAAAAAGGCAATGATGGAGGTCTAATCCAAAAGTCCCTCCCCAGAACCAAGACAAAACAAAACGCCGCATCTGGAGACGATCCAGATGCGGCGTTTAGGTTTCTTAGATTGTTACTCCTTGTAAGGCACAGGAGAGCCCTCGGAGTTGGCTAGCACTTTGAATGCTTCGATGATTTTCAGCGTGGTTGGTCCAGGTTTCCCGCTTCCGATGGGCCTTGTGTCAAGCATCACAGCTGGCAGTGCTTCCGCTGCCGTCCCTGTGAGGAAACACTCATCCGCAGTGTAAACATCAAACCGAGTCATCATCACCTCGTGGCACGGGATGCTCATTTTGTTCAAGAGTTCCATCACAGCGCGACGTGTAATGCCGTCGAGAGCCCCTGATGAGATGGTGGGGGTGTAAACCTCGCCGTTTTTGATGATGAAGACATTGTCTCCTGTGCATTCAGCCACATATCCCTGCTCGTTGAGCATGATGCCCTCGTCACAACCCGCCTGGAGGCACTCGATCTTGGCCATCACATTGTTCAGGTAGTTCAGTGACTTGACCTGAGGGCTCAGTGCAGCAGGAGCTGGACGTCTTGTAGCACAAGTGATCAGTTTGAGTCCGTGGTCATAGGCCTCCTGCGGGTACAACTTGATGCCTGCGGCAATGATGATGACGCTCGGCTTTGGACAACGATTTGGGTCCAGACCTAGAGTGCCTACTCCACGAGTCACAACGAGGCGAATGTATCCATCACGCAGTCCATTAGCCGCAACTGTCTCGACCGTGGCGCGCTCCATTTCCTCAAAAGTAATTGGGATGTTGAGAGAGATTGCTCGTGCACAAGCATAGAGCCGCTTCAAGTGCTCGGTGAGACGGAAAACCCTTCCGCTGTAGATGCGGATGCCTTCAAACACGCCATCGCCATAAAGCAGGCCGTGGTCAAAGACCGAGATCTTGGCGTCTTTTTCGTCTAAAAGCTGTCCGTCGATATAGATTTTCATGAAAAAAGGGGCGGCGTTGTTAGCACAGGCATCCAAGGATGGCAATCATTCCTCGACTAGCACACCATCCTGCAAAATCAGTCTCCGGTCTCCCCGGAGTGCCATCTGGCGGTCATGAGTCACCACGATAAGGGTTTTTCCGCTCTCCTTCACTACCTCAAGGAGCATGTCCATTACCCCACCACCAGTGCCTGCATCCAAGTTTCCCGTAGGTTCATCCGCAAAGAGCACTCGCGGATCGTTCACCAGCGCGCGGGCGATTGCTACTCGCTGCTGCTCACCACCTGACAACTCCGCAGGTAGATGCTCCATTCGCTCGGCCAATCCGACACGTGAAAGTAGCTCTTTTGCTCGCTCCCTGCCGTCTTTACCGCCAATCATTGCTGGAAGCATTACGTTTTCGAGCGCTGTCAGCTCAGGCAGAAGAAAATAGTGTTGGAAGACAAAACCCATGTCTGCATTTCGCATCCTGGAGCGCTCTTTTGCTGTTGCTTGATAAAGCGACTGTCCCCGAAGCATCACGTCTCCTTCCGTCGGTTTCTCCAGCCCTCCAAGCACGTAAAGAAGGGTCGTTTTTCCTGCTCCCGACTTACCGCAAAGAAATACCGTTTCGCCCGGTCTGACCGTCAATTGCAGCCCCTTCAATACATGAAGCGTCTTGTCACCGACCACATAGCGCCGATGGACGTTCACGGCCTGGAGAGGTGGGGATTCTATGTCTGTCATGTGCGGCGCTGAGTGTGTCTGCCAGGAAGCTTGCGTCAATCCCGATCCTTGCCAGCAATGTCACCGCTCATGAAACCCAAGGGATACGCCCTCTTTGACCTCGACCACACCCTACTGCCCCACGACACGCAGGCACTCTTCTGCAATTGGGTGCTCAAGCAACACCGCTGGCGTGTTTTGCTTCATCTCGTCTTCCTGCCATTTGGCGTTTTGAGGGCACTGCGTCTCATCTCCACCTTGAGAGCCAAGCGCGCGTTCCTTGGCTACTTGGCGGGCCTGTCACGTAAGCGCCTAGATCAACTAGCACTCACGTTCGCTGAGAAGTCAGTGGTCCCCTGGGCCTACCCAGATCTCATGGATGAACTGGAGCGTCACCGTGCGGAAGGTAGAGTGCTGATCCTCAATACTGCCAGCCCAGATTTTTATGCACGAGCTATAGCCGATGCGTTTGGCTTTGATCACTGCATCTGCACCCGCACCGTCATGGGAGATCCCATTCATCTGCACCCGCAGATTGCCACTAACAACAAACACGAAGCCAAGATTCCCGCGATGCTCCATCGTGTGCCCGAGTTGGGCGAGCTGAGTGAGGACGATCGAAACGACACGTGTTGGGCTTACTCTGACAGTGCCGCAGATCTCCCCCTTCTTCGCTTTGGGGGGAGCGCGGTTGTCATTCACCCGTCCCCGAAGCTAGCGACCCTCGCAATCCGCAACGAATGGAGTCTCATTCACCCAAAACGCCCATACCGAGGCCGAATCGGCAACGCTCTGGCCATGCTGAGGCAGGTCTTGGGCATCTATCCTGTAAAACCAGTGGCCTGAAATCATAGATTAGGTTTCGCCCAGTTGCCTCTATTCACCATGCCCACCCGCCGATCTTTTCTTCTGACTGCAGCGACTGGCGCAACCTCATCGCTTTTAGCGAGTGAAAATCGTGACTGGATAGATGCGCATGTGCATGTCTGGCCTGCGCTTAGTGACAGGTATCCTGTGGCGGACGGGGTGGATGCGACAAAGATGAAGCCAGCGAGTTTCACGCCGGAGGTGGTGCTGGGTCACGCTCGTCCCGAGGGGGTGAGTCGAATGGTGCTTATTCAGATGAGCTACTACCGCACGGACAATCGGTATATGCTGGATGCGATTGCTGCTCATTCGGGGGTGTTCCGTGGCGTGGCGATTGTGGATGAGTTGCGCCCTGATTTGGCTGAGGTGGTAATGGATCTCCGCAGTAAAGGGGTGCGTGGGTTCCGGATTTCTCCTGGGTCGAAGAAGCCTGAGGAATGGCTTGGCTCATCGGGCATGAGGAGTCTGTGGAAGATAGCTGCTGCACAGAAGATGGCGATTTGCCCGCTGGTCCGGGCTGAGGTGCTGCCCGCGCTAGATGGGATGTGCGAGGAGTTACCTGAGACAACGGTGGTGGTGGATCACTTCGGCCTCGTAGGTGTGAAGGGGACTCCAACGGCGGAGGATGTGCTTCCGCTGACTCGACTAGCAAGGCATGCTAACACTCACGTGAAGACCTCTGCCTTCTATGCGCTGGGATTGAAGAAGGTGCCCTACACGGACTTGGGCACCATGATCAGGGCGTGCCGCGATGCGTTTGGTGCCCACCGGCTGATGTGGGCTACGGACTGCCCGTATCAGGTGCAGAACGGTCATTCCTACCGGGACAGCATCGCGCTGATTCGTGATCGGCTCGACTTCCTGACTCAAGCGGAGAAGATTGACATTCTCCGAAGCACTGCCGAGCGCGTATTCTTTGCCTGAATCACTCCTTTCATGGTCAAACAGCACCGCCTCTACCTTCCCGTCATTTTTCTGGTCTTAGCATTGGCGGGTTGGCTCGCCGTGGCGAATGCGCCTGAGATGGACTTCAATTTCCAAGCCTGGGCAAACTGGGGCATTGGGCTGCTGCTGACTTTGTTGATCGTGATTTGGTTCGTGTTCCTAAGCGGGCTGACTTGGAAAACGCGGCTCTGGGGCTTGTTTATGCTTTTGGCGAGTGCCGGTCTCCTGCGTGCAGCCTTGCGGGTGGACGGTTCGGTGAGCGGAACGGGCTTGCCGCGTTTTCGTTGGTTTTGGACGGAGCCGGAGTCGAAGCAGTTCGTGCAAATGAAGGCTGCCCAAGCTCCTAGCTTGGTGGCGGATGCGGATTTCCCGCAGTTCCTGGGGCCTCAGCGGGATGGCATCGTTCCCGTGTCTGAGGATTACACTTTGGAGGGGGCTGAACTGCTGTGGAGGCAACCGATTGGAGAAGGATGGGGTGCTTTTTGCGTGGTGGGCCACCGGGCGATGACCCAGGAGCAGCGTGGTGACGAAGAGTGGGTGACGTGCTATGACTTGGGCACGGGTGCTGCGCTGTGGCACCACGCAGACAAGACGCGGTTCGTAGAGTGGCAAGGCGGAGACGGACCTCGCGCCACGCCAAGTCATCGTGAGGGGAAGGTTTATGCCATAGGAGCCACGGGAAATCTGAACTGCCTGCATCTGGAGACGGGTGAGGTGCTGTGGAGTGCGGACATTCTAGGCAAAGCGGGGCGCAAGAATCTTAAATGGGGTATCTCAGGCTCGCCGCTGCTGCACAAGGATTTGGTGATCGTGACCGGCGGGGATATTCCTGGTCCCACGCTCCTGGCCTTTGACGCGGCGAGTGGTCAACTCAAGTGGGAGGCGGAAAAGGTGGCGGCGAGCTATGCGTCTCCGAGTCTCGCCACAATAGGTGGTAAGGAGGTGCTGATTTACAGTGCGGCTCCAGGGATTTACCTGCATGACCCAATGACTGGGGCTGTGTTGCACTTTGAGAAATGGGGGAATGCCAATTTCCCCAAGGGCTCGCAGCCAACGGTGCTGCCGCAGGATCGCGTCTTCATATCGGCGGGCTACTCGATGGGCTGCACGATGTTTCAATACAGTGTGGATGCGGCAGGGGAGTTCACAGCGACTGAACTGTGGTCGCACAACAAGATGAAGACACAGTTCGCAAGTGTCACCTACTGGGAAGGCCATCTCTATGGTCTGGACGATGGGAAGATCGCTTGTCTGAATGCAGAAACCGGCGAGCGGCTATGGAAAACGGGGCGCTACGGAGCGGGGGTTCACCTGATGCTCACAGGTGAAGGGCAAGGTCCCCGCGCGCTGATCCAATCCGAAGAAGGGCCCGTTCATCTTCTGACCCTAGCGCCCAAAGAGCCAACCGAGTTGGGGCAGCTAGCGGCCCTCAGTTCAAAGACGTGGAACTACCCAACGCCTGCCGGGAACGTGCTTCTCTGCCGCAACGACCGCGAGGCTGCTTGCTATCGTTTGGCCAAAAAGGCCAACTAGCAATGTCGATAGGGAATAACTGCACAAAGAGTCGAAAATCCGAAGTATTTGGACCGTACTTGGCTATCAGGGTCCTTCAGTACTTAGGGTTACGAGCTGAATATCGAATCGCAGGGCACCATCAACATCTACTCCGCCAAGGAGGCTCCAGATTGCACCCAGGCTAGCGCTTCTTCTCGGGTGCTGATTTTTCCTTCGAGTTGTAAGGTCTGCACATCGGTGAGTTTTGCTCCGAGCGCGGGGCTTGGCGTCCAGCCAAGCTCGATCAAATCCGCCCCTGTGATCAGGCGCTCTGGGATAAGTGGTGCGCTGGCAAACTCTACCTGCTTGGCCTGCAAAAACTCATGATTGTCCAGAAGACCATGACAGCCGAGGCAGTCCACTCGATGAAGTTCCAACTCATCATCGAAGCCATCACGCGCCATGAATCGCTTCAACTTGGCGACTCGCATCCTTTGGACATCCTTGAAGATCATGTGATTTGCCACAGCCTCCACCACGGGCTCAATGACATCATTCGGGAACTTTAGTCGTCGGAGGATTCCTTCTGCCATGGTCGCTCCGAGGCGATCATGTCCGTTAAATCGAATCCTCCCGTCGGGATCAACGCTACGAGTGGCTGGCTTGGCAATGTCATGCAGCAGAACAGAAAGAACGAGCGGCAGAGACGACTGGTCCTTCAAAAAACTCAGCATCAATCTAGTATGAACAAACACATCTCCCTCGGGGTGGAACTGCGGCGGCTGGGTGCATCCCGCCAAATCCAAAATCTCAGGGAGGATTACGCTCATAAGATCGCTTTCCACCAATAGATCAAAGCCACGAACACGATTAGGATGAACGAGTATCTTGCAAAGTTCATCGCGGACCCGCTCTTCGCTCACCCTTGCAATGCTCGGTGCAAGCGCCTTTAGAGCAGCCCAAGTCACTGGCTCGATCTCAAATCCCAGCACAGTCGAAAAGCGGATCGCGCGCATCAGCCTCAACTGGTCTTCGGCAAACCTAGCGTTTGGGTCGCCGATCGCGCGGATAACCCGCTTTTCAAGATCATCCTGACCTCCGACGTAGTCGATAACTTCCCCGGACTCGGGATCTGCAAACAGTCCGTTCACCGTAAAGTCCCGTCGTTTTGCATCCTCCTCAGGTGAAGAAAAGGTGACCGACTCTGGATGTCGTCCGTCCACATACTCTCCATCTTTTCGAAAGGTCGCGACTTCGATCTGATGTCCATCGCGTTTTACGATCACAACTCCAAAGTGTGCACCAACCGTCAACGCACCTGGGAAAAGCTGGATAACATCTTCTGGCGTGGCGTCAGTGGCCACATCGTAGTCTTTTGGGTTGCGGCTGATCAACGTGTCACGCACGCAGCCACCCGCGAACAGCGCCTGGTAGCCCGCGTTCCGCAGTCGAACCGCCACTTCTCGTGCCGCATGCTGTGCAGACACAGCCATGCTTTAACGATAAAGGAAACCTGTTAAGGGACTGCTTGCCGATGCCTCATCCAGCACGGTTCCCAGGCCGACTTCACGTGCTGCACGTCCCGCTTCAACGGCTGCTTTGAATGCCTTTGCCATCCGCACGGGATCGCTCGCGATAGCAACCGCAGTGTTTACCAAGACTGCATCGGCTCCCATCTCCAGAGCTTCCGCAGCATGACTTGGTGCACCGATCCCTGCATCCACAACGACCGGAACGGTGGCTTGGGTGATGATGATCTCGATTTGCCTGCGAGTTGTGATGCCTTGATGAGAGCCGATCGGTGAACCGAGCGGCATCACTGTGACGGTTCCAACATCTTGCAACCGACGAGCCAAGACCGGATCGGCATTGATGTACGGCAGCACCTTGAAACCCTCTTTCACCAGGACCTCAGCAGCTTTCAGTGTTTCCACCGGATCAGGTAACAAAAACCGAGGGTCCGGATGAATCTCCAATTTGACCCAATTGGGTAGTCCCGCAGCAACGGCAAGGCGCGCGAGCCTGACCGCCTCTTCAGCGTTCATGGCACCGCTTGTGTTTGGCAACAGCAGCACATTCTTCGGCACGAAGTCCAGGATATTCGCGTACGGGTCGCCAACTCCGCTCAAGTCAGCACGCCGAAGTGCCACAGTGACTATCTCAGTCTCCGAAGCTTCAATTGCAGCCCGCATCGACTCGCCAGAGGGAAACTTCCCAGTTCCCAGCATGAGGCGGGAACGAAACTCTCGTCCCGCAATCTTTAGGGGTTGATTGTTCATCGAAGTCCCGTACTAACGAAGCATCAGACGGTCCAAAAGTGCGTCCACCGGCAACTGAATGCCAATGTAGAAGTCGCCAAACTCGGCGTACACGGCACTCACTTCATCAAAGCGCATTTCATAAACAATCCCTTTAATGTGGAAGGTGTCGTGAGCAAACAGCGTCACGCCCCACTCAGCAGCGTCCAGACCAGTGCTTCCAGTAATGAGTTGGCGAACTTTGCCGGCCCAGGTGCGACCTGTCTTTGCGTGACCACCCATAAGTTTGCGCCTCGTTTCATAATCAGACGCATACCAGTTCTGCTCCACATTCCTCCGCTTGCTCATGTTATAGAAACAGAATACCTGCCAGTCAGGCATGTTGGGGTATAGCCTGTCAGCGTTATACTTCTTCATCCTTGCCCGCCACTCGTTTAGCCTTGCCTCAAACGCCTCGGAACCGGCCACGAGGCCCTCTTTGGTCTCGAGTTCCTGGCTGAACTGCTGCTCGGTAGTGGTGTATTCACTGAGTTCAGTCATCGAAAGATAACTGTAAACTGGATCGAGCACATCCGCACCAAATGACGCGGCAACTGCCTTCGAAAACCTGTCGGCATCGTGCAGATCCGGAGTCAATAACATCACTCCAAAGTCGCTTTTGGGTCCGACCATGGAAAACAATAAAATCTGGGTCGAAGGATGGGCGCGAACGGCTGCCACAAGCTCAACAAAACGCAGCCTAAGTGCCTCCTGCTCCATTTGAGGAATGGAAGCCCATCTCGCGCGATTGATTTTGAAGAAAAGGTGCACCACATGCCAACCCTCCTGCGGCAGGCAGGGCTTGGGCGTTGGCTCCGTGTGGGTTGGACGGGTATTTTCGGCAATCATGGGCGCTCAAAGTCCCAAGAATCCGCTCCCCGTCAAACTCCCGCCCAAAAAAACCAAAAACTCCATTGACCCTAATGAGTCGGGAACTATTTTCGCGCCGTTAAACAAAACAAATCCCAAACGAAATGGCTGACGCTTCCAACAAATACTCTCAGAACGCTTCCGGTGCTTATTATGTCGATGATCAATGCATTGACTGTGACCTCTGCCGCGAAACCGCGCCAGCTAATTTCAAGCGCGATGACGATGGTGGCCACTCTTTCGTCTACAAACAGCCAGAGAACGACGATGAGAAGAACCTCTGTGAGGAGGCTCTTGCTGGCTGTCCGGTAGAAGCCATCGGTCGCGATGGTGAGTAGTCGACATACCGCTTTTGATTCAACTTCAAAACGGCGCTCAGTTCGAGCGCCGTTTTTGTTGTTTTTAGGCCTCATGATCAGTGATCTCTGGGGCCAACCAAAGCTCGTCGAGTCGACTCGTCCCGCAATGGGCACTCAGTTTCGCATCGCCTGTCATGGGGAGCCAGAGATTGCATCTAAAGCAATGGAAGAAGCCTTTCGATGCGTTTCAGAACTGGAGAAGGTCCTCTCCGACTACTCCCCCGAATCAGAAGTCACTCACCTCAATCAATCGTTAGGAAACTTTGTCGCCTCACCTGCCCTTTTCGATTGTCTCCAGCGCTCGCTCCACCTCGCGCAACGAACAGACGGCGCTTTTGACTTCACTCTTGGTCACTTTACGCAGCTTTGGAGAAGAAGTCGTCGTAAGGGCGTTTTGCCTGATGACTCAGTGATCGTAGAGAGACGGCAAAAGACAGGCTATCAGTTTGTCCAACTTAATCCTCAAATCCGTTCGGTCACTCTTTTGCGCGAAGGTATGCAACTCGACTTTGGAGGCATCGGAAAAGGCTATGCTGCGGATCAAGCTCTCAAAGTCCTTCGCCAACATGGTATCTCGTCTGCCATCGTAGCTGGCAGTGGAGACTATGCCATCGGCGATCCTATGCCTGGCGAGTCAGGCTGGAAGGTAACGCTCCGAGCATTTGATGGTGATTTGTTTACCGTTCGCCTCTCCAACTGCGGTGTGTCCACATCTGGAGATGTTCACCAGTTTGCAGAGATCGATGGCGTCCGGTACTCGCACATCGTTGATCCCAAGACTGGGCTAGGTTTAACAAGCTTCGTTGCCGCCAGTGTCATTGCGGACGATGCTGCAACTTCTGATGCACTGGCCACAGCAGCTTGCGTCATGGGCGCCTCCAACGCCATGAAGTGGCATAAAGAGTCGCGCTTAGCCAAACTTCGTATCGTATCCAAGCACGGCGATTCCATTCAGATTCAAACCACCGAGAACTGGCCCCACGAGAAGTTATGATGTTCGACATCAAAGAGAAACCGAAGATGGTCGAGCGCGCCCTGCTAGTGGGTGCCTATTTCGATCGCCGAAACCTCAAAGACGCACAGGATCTTCTGCACGAGCTAAAGGAACTCGTCGAGACCCTTGGAATAGGCGTCATCGCCACCGAGTGTGTTCATGTCAGGGAGCGCAACCCCCGCTACCTAACCGGTTCGGGAAAGGCAGTCGAACTGATGGAGCAGGCCAAACAGTTGAACTGCGACTGCATCATTTTTGACAATGAGCTCTCCCCTGCTCAACAACGCGCATGGGAACAAGAGTCCAAGATCCTTGTCATTGATCGCCACGAAGTTATTCTCGATATATTTAACATGCGCGCGCGCACAAGAGAAGCTCGCCTTCAAGTCGAACTCGCCCGCTTGGAGTATTCCCTGCCAAGACTCGCGCGAATGTGGGGTCACCTTGACCGCCAGGGAGCTTCTGGCGGCTCATCCGGCGGCTCGGGTGGTGCCGCGCGTGGTGTCGGAGAGGCACAATTGGAAATCGACCGCCGCCTCGCTTACAAGCGCATCGACAAGGTCAAAGCCGAGCTTGAAGAGGTGCGCAGAACTCGCGAGACAATGCGCAAAGAACGTGCCAAAGGAGCCGTTCCGCATATCGCCATCGTCGGCTATACAAACGCAGGGAAATCCTCCCTCCTGAACCATCTCACAGGCGCTGACGTCCTAGCGGAGAACAAACTCTTCGCTACGTTGGACACCACCACGCGGCGACTTGAGCTTCCCGATGGCCAAGACGTCCTGCTGACTGACACAGTTGGGTTTGTTCGCAGCCTGCCGCATGACTTGGTCCAAAGCTTCCGCGCTACACTCGAAGAGGCGCTGAGTGCAGACTTTCTAGTTCACGTGCTCGATGTGAGCGATCCGCGCCACCCGCAGTTTTTCAAAACTACTACTGAGGTTTTGCAAGAACTGGGCGCGGGTGAAAAGCGAATCGTTCTTGTATTGAACAAGATAGATCTGATCACTGATACCGAACAGCAGCACCAACTTGCCAGCAATTTCCCAGATGCCGTTTGCGTCTCCACCCACACGGGTGAAGGCGTCGACCAACTTCTGAATCGCCTTCATTCAATGCTTCTAGACCGCGTTTGTCGCCTCACCTTACTGCTACCCATGAATCGAATGGACCTAGTAAATCTGGCGCACACGGAAGGCAAAGTCTTAGCAGAAAAGTACACACAACACGGAGTGGAGCTTCAGGTGGTCCTGCCTCGCCAGTGGGAATCGCGCTTCACGCCATTTCTCCACTGACAAGGTTAGTTACTCTTCAGGCAAATAAATGTCTGGACCAAGCTCCTTTTCGGCGCGCCTAGTGGCCTCTCGGAACTCTTCCACAGACACGGACTTCGGACGGGGGAGCTCCCCACAAGCAGCTAGAGCCTGTATCGCAAACGATGTCCCAGTATTACTGGCGATTCGGTCACGTGCATACGGAGATTGGGTGAACCATCCGCCCGATTCACGCTGATGGGTCTTAATCCACCGAATCGCTTTCTCCAGGCGTGGCTCGGTTGTTTTTGAGACCCCGGTTTTCGCAAGAGCATAGGCCATCAGGCTCGTTGCATACCCATCAGACTGCTCGGGATTGAGCGGCTTCTTGTCCTTTCGCTGCCAGGGAGCCAACGATGTCATACTCCAGCCGCCATCGGATCGCTGGGTGGCAAAAATCGCATCATGACTTTCACGCCGAGTCACGGCGGTCATGATCCCACCAATAGCAGCATCCGCGACCAGCGTTAAGGCTCGCTCATGCAATGTTTGCGGAGGGTGTTGGCGAAACCACTGCCTCAGCTTTTCGATTCGTGGTTTCACGTGAGACTCAGATGCGTAATCACTCGGCACTTCAGCCATCCCAACAGCAATCGAAAACATTGGCCACCAGTCATCTATGGCTTGAGGAGCCTCACGAACTTTCAGCCAATTGATGCCCCCATCCTCATTCTGAAGACTCCAGAGATGATCCAAAGCACTACGAGATATTGGATCGAGTTTGCCTAGAGTGGCCGCGTCGTGGCGACCAAGTTCTATGGCAGCAAGCAGGCGAACACGATTCACGTGACTTGTTTTCACATTCTTTGCCTGTAATGGGTCCATAATCTTCACCATGAATCTCTGCAGCATCACGCGAGATCTCATCACTTCGGCAGAGAGCGGATCGATCAGACTTCTCGCTGGCAAATACGTAAACGTAGAGTGGCAGGCATAACATTGATTCTCATAGAGGTGGGCGCGATCGTCCAAATACGCGGCAGCAGCATCCAAAGAAAATAGGGGCCTGATTGGCTCTGCCGCCGTGTCTCGCAGCTTCGACACATCCCCGTCTCCCAATAACAATCTTTTCATAGCAGCCATCAACACCTTCTCCACCTGTGGACCCGTGTTAGAACTGCTCGCCTGCACTTCGTAGCCGCCCTGTGTATAGGCGATCTCAGTGCCGATGTAGCCGGGCGCGTAGTCGCCATAAGCGGTCATGCACACGGTGGCGTCAGGCTTCATTTGCTGCGCGGCGAGCTGATACTCGACGAACAGCTCGCCAGGCATGTGGAGCACGTTCACCTTGCCGAGACGCAGTCGAGTGAGCTCAAATTGATGCCCGGCCTCGCTGCGATTGATCAGCGCGAGCTTGGTGGAGGCATTGAGACGATCACGTTCGTTTGCGGTGGTGTCGGCGAGTGTCTTTTCGAGCACTTCTCGATTCAAACTGGCTGCGAGCGGCAGTTTCACACGTTCGATACGCCAATCGAGATCGCTGGCGCTGATTGGCGCCTTCTTCGTGGCCTCCCATGCGCGCTTCATGCCCTCGACCATGCGTTGCGTGAGCACCACGCGGGCCTCAGGCGAGCCGTCGTTGTATTTGCCAGCGGCCACGTTGCCGCTCGCGCCATTGAAGTGGATGTGCGGCAGGTTGAGCGCCGTTTCACGTTGCGCACGCGCCAGGCCGACGAACTCGGCGGTGACATCGCCCTTGCCATAAAAGCTCTGCGGATGCGTGGCGTAGTAGGTGAGGCAGGCGAGCGGCGTTTCGCCATCCCAGAAGCTCACGAGCTTCAAAACTGGGTCGATGGTGCCTACGTCGGCGTCCTGGGCCTTCGGATCTCGCGAGGCGCTCATGCGGCCAAACAGCACGCGGCCATTTGGGCCGAGGATGCGACGATTTGAGGCCACTTTCTCGACTTTCGCCTCGCCGAGGCCGAGATGCGTCACCGGCATCGCGGCCTTCATCGCCTCGCGAATCGCCGCAGCCGTACTGGCGATCACGCGTCGGCAAAAAGCCGCGTCCATGCGCGTGCCGCCGAGACCGTGTTTCGCCAAAAGTTCCTCCGCCGTGAGGTCGCAGCGCACGCCGTCGTGCTGATGCAGCGTGTGCACCGTCACGCGATCCATCGTCGTCCCCGCTGCCTCCGCCAGCCCACGCCGCCACTCATCATGCCCGCCATTCCCAATGCCGATCCAGTCCACCGCACACATCACCACCGGCTTCCCTTCGCCCATCAACACCACACCCCGCGCACTCAACGGGTCCGTGATCGACCGCGCCTTCACATAAGCCACCGGCATCCCAATTTCCGGCGTGCCATCGGCTTTGAAGACCGCGATGCGTAGCGGTTCTGCGGCGTGGAGCACGGTGCAGGCAGAAAGAAGGGTGAGAGCGAGAATGCGCATAAGGTAGAAACGCATCGCGGCTCAATGCTCCTGCATACCACCTTCAAACAGGAGCTATCACGAATCCTCGATGCCGTTTGAGCATGCCTTTGTCGAATGAAGCCAGTGACTTGCAGCCCATGTCTCGGCAACGATCCACGATCAGTTCGTCCGAAAGGTCCGCACCTAGCCACAGCGCTCGCAGTACACCGCGAATGCGGCCTTCGTCTTCAAAGATGAGGTTGTGAACGGTCAGCAGTCGGCCAAACGACTCGGCGACTTCTTCGGGCGTCCAGTGGTAAAGCGTGCTGAGCAACCAGTCAGGGACGAAGAAGGTCGCGTTCTTCTTCAGCAGCATGGCCATGGCGGCACGCCGTTGCGCATTGTCATCCTGAGCAAGATTGCGGACCAGCAGATAGTGGTCGAGGCAGAAGATGTGGAGGATCGTGGCTGGGAAGTCGTGGATGGACGCGGGATCGCTGGAGACGTGCCAAGCAAAGTCGTCGGCCTCGCCATAGACCTAGTCGTCTTTGATACTGCATTCAGCCATCCTCAGGCTGATGGGACCACGATGGTATGCATTCAGACTGGAAATTGCCACACCGGAGATAATGGCCCAGCGAGAATCGCTTATTTGGTTTCGCGCCATGGTTTAACGTTCCATGTCAGGTCGTTACTCACTGTGCGCTCAACCTAGAATCACTGCGATGAGCTGAATCCCCTGGTGGCGGACGTGGTTTGGACTGTCCTCCTTGATCGCTCTGGTGCTAATCCGTTTCGGCACCAAGTTCACATCTGCTTTGGTCTACTGCATCTCGAAGTCAGTCCTGTGGCCATCTGTGGCTTTCAGGTGATGCTCGACTTGGCGTTGAATGACCTTGAGGTGAAAAATCATAGATTGCTGCTTCAGCCTTGCGTGCCAGACTCGCCGCCTGTAAAACAAAGCTTATGCGGTGTCCAAAATGCGGCAGCTCACAAGACAAAGTCATTGACTCACGGGAGGCGAGGGAGGGTTATGCGATCCGCCGCCGCCGCGAATGCATGAACTGTGGCATGCGCTTCACAACGTATGAAGAAGTGGAGCGAGAAGCCTTGAGAGTGGTCAAACGCAACGGGGCACCTGAGCCGTTCAATCGGGAAAAGCTCTTTGGTGGCATTCGCAAGGCGTGCGAAAAGCGCCCAGTAAAACTTGAGGACCTTGAACGTGTGGTGGACGAAATCGCTACGGAACTTGAGGAGGAGGGCTACAAGGAGATCCCCAGCAGTGTCATCGGCGCGAAAGTCATGCGTCGTCTGGAGGAAATCGACCACGTGGCTTATGTTCGTTACGCCTCCGTTTACCGCCAGTTTGAAGACGTCGGAGCCTTTATCGATGAGATTAAGCAGTTAGGCACACGTGGTTTCCGCGACCAACGGCAGCAAGAACTTTTCCCATGACTCTCTTTGAGAAAATCATCGCCCGCGAGATCCCCGCACAGATCATTTACGAAGACGAATGGGCATGTGCGTTTCATGACATTTCACCGCAGGCGCCTATTCATGTTTTGATTGTGCCCAAGAAGGCAATCCCTCGGGTGGGTGAGGCCGTTGCAGAAGATCAGAGCCAACTTGGTGCACTTCTCTTAACAGCTGGGAAAGTGGCCTCTCAACTCGGGGTCAATGAGCGCTCGACTGGCTTCAGGTTGGTCATCAACAACGGAGTGAATGCCGGGGAAACCGTTCCTCACCTGCATGTACATCTTCTTGCTGGCAGAAGCCTGGACTGGCCTCCGGGATGAATGAGGAAGCCGCCAGTCTCAATCCCCGTCCACAGTGGCGCGTGGTGGGCTGGCTTATGCCACGAGCTGTCGCGTTGTGCTTCGCGTTGGCCTTCTGGTCATGGGGCATTCAATGCATCGACCTAGTCGGTGAGTCTGGTATTTTGCCAGCAGCTAGCTTCTTCGATGCGATCAAGAAGGCGGGCGAGAGGGATGGAGTGAGCTACTTTTGGGATCTACCAAGCCTGCTTTACTGGAACGCAAGTGATCGACTTCTCGTTACTTCTAGTTGGCTCGGCTTTGGGCTCTCCCTGCTTGCCCTCTGGAGGTTCCAAGCCGTCTGCCTTTCGGCTGCTTGGGTGTTGTATTTGTCACACGCGGTTGCCGGGCAGGACTTCATGGGATTCCAATGGGATGCACTTCTCCTCGAAGCGGGCATTCTCGCTATTCTCTTGGCTGCAAGACGCTTTCCAGCCCCTCCATCACGAGCATTCGTCTTCCTCCTTCACTGGTTGGTATTCCGTCTAATGCTCCTGAGTGGGATCGTGAAGCTCTGGAGTGGTGACCCAATGTGGGAACAGTCTACAGCCTTGGTCGTTCACTTTGAAACTCAGCCCCTACCGACTTGGATAGCGTGGTATACCCATCAGTTGCCGAAGTCGATGCTCATCGCTGGGTGTTGGGGCATGTACATCGTCGAACTCGCGTTGCCGTTTGTCATGTGGATCGGCAAGTGGGGTAGGCTTGTCGCTTGTGCTGGCTTCATTGGCCTGATGGGCGGAGTTGCATTAACAGGCAACTACAATTTTTTCAATCTGCTCACAGCCTTACTTTCTCTTAGCCTTTTGCATGATGATTGGTGGCCGTCGGTGGTGAAAGGCAAGCTTTCACTTTCGCCTCCAGAGTCCCCTCCCCTTGCCCGGAAAGAGCGTTGGCAGGTCATTGTGGCAACAGCGGTAGTCGTGCTGTCACTCATCGCTGCGGATCTCGACTTAGCCGCTAGGCGAGTAACCGGCAGAGATGCATTCACGCCGAAGCCTGTCGCCGAAGTTTTCCAGAAAGTCATAGCGCCTTGGCGCTCCATCAACGCCTACGGCTTGTTTCAGAACATGACCGACTCCCGGATTGAAATCGAAGTGGAAGTCAGCACTGATGGCACAACTTTTTACCCATTGAAGTTCCATTGGAAGCCCGATGATTTGGAACAAAAGCCGATGTTTGTAGCTCCTTATCAGCCACGTCTCGATTGGCAGATGTGGTTTCTGCCTTTTGGGGGCGGACGCATCCCTGGATGGTTTGCTAGCTTCCTGAATGGACTTGCCGAGGGAAGATCAGGGCCATGGAACTTGATTGACCGCGTAAACACGAAAGTGCAGCAATCGGATGTCCGGGCCGCGCGTGCCGTAGCCTGGAAGTATGAGTTCACGACAGCGGAAGAGCGCAGTATTACGGGCGAGTGGTGGAAACGCAGTTATCTGGGCGCTTTTACTCAGGTGGTGCGCAGTCGTTGAAGTGTCTCAGCGACTATTTCTAACACACTCTGGTCAATACTGACCTCCACGGCGTCATTCGGCCGCTCTAGGGTCGCAAACTGACTGTCCAGCAAGCTTGGTGGCATGAAATGGCCCTTCCGGGCATCCATCCGTGCCTGAATAAGCTCCCGCGATCCCGCCAAATGAACGAACTGCAACTCCGTTGGGCTATCATCCGCACGTAGCCACTCCCGGTAGATGGCTTTGAGCGCTGAACAGGCCAGAACGTAACGTCCGCCGGTCGCTCTCACCTCCTCGATGCGTTTCCTCATCCTGGCGAACCAGGGTTTGCGATCATCATCATCAAGAGGCACCCCCGATGCCATCTTGGCCTTGGCCTCAGGGCTGTGAAAATCGTCTCCATCCTCAAAAATCCCGCCGATTTGACGCACCAGTTCTTCGCCAACAGAAGATTTGCCACATCCACAGACACCCATGAGCACGATCGTTTGGGGTATATCAGAGGTGGCTTGCGGAGGCATTGTGGGGAAGTAAGCTCTGATGCAGTAACACCAGATTTTCGGTTCCGCATCAAACAGTAACGAAATCAGCTGTCTGGACAGTTTTGCGTCAGTCGTATCGTTTAGCAGCCGTGCGATTTGCTCTACTTTTTCTTCTCCTGACTAGCTGGGCTGCAGCTTGTAATGTGCCCGTCTTCCGTTACGCCCTCGAGCGATGGGAGCCGGACCCTTTCCAATTGATTATTTTTCATCGAGAACCGATTCCGAATGATCTTCAGAGGACTCTCAAGGATCTGGAGCCACTTGTGGATGCACCAGACGCTCGCCCCAATCTGAAGACGCTTTTCATTAATGTTTCAGATGCGATTCCTGCTTTGTATTCCGACCTCTACTCAAGGCAGAAGAACCTGGCTCTACCTTCGTTCGCTTTGTGCACACCTGAATGGGTAAAAGGGGACGCTCCTATGGAATCTGGTGCTTTTGACGCCAACGTCTTGACCCGTTTAATCGACTCTCCAAGGCGTAAAGAGATTGCAAATCACACCCTAAAGGGAACGGCAATCACCTGGGTGGTGCTTGAAACAGAAGACGCGGCTGCGAACGATGCCTTAGTTGAAAAGCTGTCGAAGGAGTCTCAACGCTTGGCGCAGTTGCCGTTGATTCCTGCAAAGCTTGAAAAAGACGGCGTCAATTTGCTGTCTTCACTGCCGGTAGAAGTGAGTTTTGCCACTGTCCGCTTCCGTGCTGATGATCCCAGCGAGTCACTGCTGGTGAAAATGCTCACTGACGGGAACCCAGTCAAAGAACCCACGCTTTTTCCGATCTTTGGTCGCGGTCGAGCTCTTGCGGCGATGCCAGCAAATACGGTCAGCGCGGAGTTATTGGAGGAGACAGCAAGATTTCTCTGTGGTGCCTGCTCGTGTCAGGTGAAAGCCCAGAACCCGGGCTTTGATCTTCTGTTTCATACCCACTGGCAGAAGATCTTTGGGGACGACGAAGTGCCGATGCCAGAAAAGCGAATCCAAGAGCCGCCACAGCCGATATACATCCCTATCCCCAAAGGAAAGAAGCCATGATCTACCGTCACCCAGCCCTTGCGCTGCTGTCCGCATTGTGGATCGCTTCCTGTGGTGAACAGAAGCAGACAACGCCACTACATGTTTACTGCGCGGCAGCACTCACGGCACCACTGGAGGAGCTTGCAAAGAGCTACGAGCAAAAGTTTGGCGTCTCAATCAATCTGCAGTTAGGTCCTTCACAGACTCTTTTGTCCAACGCAGAGGTCACTGGCTTAGGCGATCTTTATCTCCCAGCCGATGACAGTTACATTACGATGGCAGAGAAGAAGAACCTGATATCATCGACGATTCCGCTCGCTACTCAGACTGCTGTTTTGGTCGTCAAAAAAGGCAATCCGAAGCAGATCGCCAAGCTGGCAGACCTAAGGGAAATGAGACTTGCGATCGCCTCGCCCGATGCAACCGCCATTGGGTCAGCCCTGAAAAAAACTCTCCCCACAGACGCGTGGGCCCAACTTTTTGAGAAGGCCACAACGGTCTCGACTGTGAATGAAGCAGCGAATGCCCTCAAGTCTGGTGCTGTAGATGCTACCTTCATATGGGATGCGATGCTGACTCAGTATCCCGAGTTTCAGGCACTGGAAATCACCGAACTGGCAAAGACGACAGCGAACGTGAGCGTGGCATTACTCCAAAAATCAGGACAACCGGCTGCCGCCATGCGATTCGCGCGCTTCATCGCCTCTTCAGACTTGGGATTGCCCGTCATGGCCAAGCACGGTCTGAAGGTGGTCCAGGGTGATCCGTGGGCCGAGAAACCTGTGATCCAAGTCTTCGCTGGATCCATGCTCCGACCCGCGATTGAGCAGACGCTGGTTGAGTTTGAAAAAAGGGAGGGAG
Organism: Verrucomicrobiaceae bacterium; assembly: GCA_016795485.1. GTDB lineage: Bacteria > Verrucomicrobiota > Verrucomicrobiia > Verrucomicrobiales > Verrucomicrobiaceae > JAEUHM01. Next base: position 81,653 of record JAEUHM010000020.1, read on the forward strand.
TCGAGATAAACCGCGTCTACAACGGATGCGGCATTCTTGTTGGGCAAATGAAGGCTGGCACGACTCCAGACGCCTACTTCGCGTGCGACGTAGAGTTTATGAAGCAGGTATCGGAGCAATTTGAGAAACCAGACGACATAGCACAGAACCAACTGGTGATCCTGGTGCAGAAAGGCAACCCTCATGGCATTGCCGATCTAAAGGACCTCGCAAAACCCAATTTGCGAGTCGGGATTGGGCACGAAAAACAATGTGCTATGGGCTGGCTCACTCAGCGGACCTTCACTCAAGGCGGTGTGACTGACTCAGTGATGAAAAATGTCGTCGCTCAAGTGCCAACGGGCGATATGCTCGTCAACTCGATGCTCGCGGGTTCGCTCGACGCCGCAGTGGTTTACCTTTCCAACTCAGTAGGTGCCGGAGACAAACTGGATGCCCTCGCTATCCAAGGAATCCAATGTGCCATTGCGACTCAACCGTTTGCAGTCAAAAGAGGCACGCCTTACAAGCAAGTTTTGGAGCGTCTTCACGCCACACTGCGTTCAACTGAATCGCAGGAACGTTTCACTGAAGAAGGTTTCACCTGGAATCCCGCCGGCAAGTCTGAATGAATATCGCAGGAACTAACCATCGAGCGATTGAGCCGATTTCTAGCCTTCAACACGTCAAGATTCTCGACCAAACGAAGTTGCCGCACACCGTGGAGTGGCGTGTGTTGACCAGTATTCATGACGTGGCAGAAGCAATATCTGTCATGCGCGTTCGTGGTGCACCTCTCATCGGAGCATCAGCAGCTTTTGGCCTTTTTTTTGGCGTCCGGGATAATGCGTCAGATGAAGGATTGCAGAAGGCATATGATCTCCTGTTTGCTACCCGCCCCACTGCCGTCAACTTACGGTGGGGCCTCGACCGAGTGCGGCTTGCCATCGAGGCGCTAGCGCCTGAGCAGCGTGCGACTGCAGCGTGGTTAGAAGCATGTCGAGTGAGTGACGAGGATGTAGCCGCCAATGAGGCTCTCGGCCGGAATGGCCTCGATTTACTGCGAAACCTAACACGTCGAACTGACCGCCTGGAGATCATGACCCACTGTAACGCGGGGTGGCTTGCCACCGTCGACTGGGGCACGGCACTGGCACCGATCTACAAGGCACACGATAGTGGGGTGGCGATCCACGTATGGGTAAGTGAAACCCGGCCTAGAGGTCAGGGATCTGCGTTGACCTGCTGGGAACTCAAGGAACACGGTGTACCTCACACGCTGATCGCTGACAACAATGCTGGCCATCTCCTTCAGCGAGGACTGGTGGATGCATGTATCGTAGGTGCAGACCGTGTTTCCTCACGGGGCGATGTAGCCAATAAGATTGGCACATACATGAAGGCGCTAGCTGCAAAAGCGCATGATGTGCCATTTTTTGTCGCCATGCCTTTCAGCACGATCGACTGGAACGTGGAGGATGGCATTAAAGACATTCCAATCGAGCAACGTGATGCCAAGGAAGTTACTCATCTCGCGGGGTTGCCTGTAGCACCAGTGGGGACGAGCGCGCGCAACGACGCATTCGACGTAACACCATCAACGTTGGTAACGGCGTTCATCACCGAACGCGGCGTATTTACCCCCAAGGAACTGTCTACTTTTTGTCCATGGTAGAAGCCAGTGGCATGATGCCAAGCTCTCGGGCATCGGCGATCGAGATAAGGTTGGTCATGATCTCATCCCCAGACTCCAGCGCCTCCAAATGCTCGACCATGTTGTCGATGCCGGTAGATATTGCGTTGCCAAATGTAGTGTAGGATGCCTCAAACTCCTTGAGTTTCGCCTTGTCGGGCATCTTTGCCAGATCCGTCACCGGCTTGAGATCATCACTGCCCAATAAGGTAGTTTCGAGAGGGATCAGTGCGCCTTCCTTGAGCAGTTCCTCAAGGCTGAAGTCCTGATTCCAATCAATTGGTACCGTCTCGAACGCGAGAAAACAGTGGCCTGGCACAATGACGAGATGGGATTTAATACCGATCTTCTGGAGTACGGAAGCCAATAAAACCGACCCATCCACGCAGTTTGCCTGGGAGCCTTTGATGGAGTCATCGACGAAACGAACCGTTTGGCTGTAAACCAAGGCATCTGGGGTTGTTGTGGAGATGTCGCTGTATTTGATACCTCTCCGCTGGAGAATGTTCCAGATTGCAAAAACTTGGGTCACCACATCCTCTGGGTTTTGCGATTGGTAACCCGAGAAACTGGAGACCAGCTTGCTTTGCAACGCGTCTTTGAGCAGTTCGTCCACCCACGGGTGATTCTCATTGACGTAGGCGGCAAAGATCGCCGAGATATCCTCTACATCGCCTTCTTCCTTGTCCCATACGATGGCAAATGGGCAGTCATTGATAGACTTCAGCACGCAAACCTCAGTCTGCTCCTCCAGTGCCTCACCATCGACTGTTACCTTAAATGTTGCGTTCACTGGCCGTTGCTGACGCACTGTATGCAGTGCCGCGTAATCCCACTTGGCCTTGGGAAAGATCAACACTTCAGGCGCAGCTTTCGTGATCACACCCGTCCACTTTGACGGCTTCATGATGCCATCCACTGCAATCTCCACCTCGACTTCTGCGCCTTTTGTAACGTCCAGCAATTGGACTGCGAGCCAGCCATTCTCATCACCATAGATAGGCGTCTCGCCCTTCTTTAGCTTGGGATCATCAGCCGTTTTCTTGTCCTCAGCAGTTTGTTCATCGCCATTCCAGTCAACCGTTGCGGTGGAGATGATGGCACTGGGAAAGAGACTGCGTTCAGTCATGGACCAAGGCGCGAAACTGACCTCTGCGGCCATTAGACTGCCTGCAGTAACGAAAACAAAAGCACAATATTGAAATCTCATGGCGAGCGTTAAGCCTCGCATGACTCGAAGATGAATCAACTACGGCTGCCCAAGCAGTTTCCCAGCCGATCCGCCCATGCTCAGCGAGGATCGGTCACCTTGGCTCACCGCGATCCATGGTTGGATGAGTTGAGCTTCCTCAGGGAAGAGATTGTCGAGATCGACGGCTGCCATGAGTGGTTCTGCAGCTACTCGCTGTCCGCCCGCTGCGAGTATCGTAGCTATGACGGCGGCTTTGCCCTGGCTCCAAGACTGGCGCGGAAGCCGCATGATTTTCTGCACTGCTGCTGTCACATCGTTTTTGGTGTACGCTGCAAATGCCTGCACCAAGGTGGACATCGGCCCGTCACCTGAAGGCATTTCTGGCCGCAGACCCGCCAGTATTTCAAGGTAGGCCTTTGAAGCAATCGCCTCGTCATCACGCTCATCCCTCAGGGCCTCACGTGCCGCGAGACGGACCACGAGCAGGCCATCCGAGTAGCCTTTTGCCACAGCACTCAGGCGATCCAGTGCTTCAACACGGTCCGGTGCCAAGTTCAACACCAACTCGAACGCTCGGGTAGCCAATCCGCGCAAGCGATGATCCAGTGCCATTTTTCCGACTGCAAAAGCACTCTCCCATCGCTTCTCTAGAGCCGACTCTGACACGGCAGCATTCACCAACGACTCAGCCATCAGCCCATTATTGCCTGGCTCTTGCAACGCACTAGTAGCATGAAGCAATGATCTTGCCCAAGGCACACGAGGTGCGGAGGCATTACTCGCCATACGCCCTGCCTCACGCCAGTCTCCCATGGCAAGAGCTGCCTGCACACGCTGAAGGAACAAAGTGCGGTCTGTTCTCGATTCAAGCAGAGGGACTACTTCAAGAGCGAGCTTGTATTCTCGCTGAGTGAGCAAGTAAGACAAGGCAGCAGCCTTCTCAGTCACAGTCAGTGCCCCAAGCATCGCTAGCGCCTCACGCGTTGCGTTTTCGTAATCCAAGCGAACCTTACCGAACAAAGATGTGGGGTGGCTGAGTCGCACTAGAGCGAGACGATGTGCAACTCCCGGCTGATTTAGACGGCGGATCATCGCTGCGGCCTCAAAACGTTCTTTTTCGCCTGCAAGTGGCAGAGCCAGGATGCGGTCAATCAATGGTTTGATCGAAGACTCCGCTCCAGCAAGCAGTGCTGCCTGCACAAAATAGACTGCTCTCAAATCCAGCCGGGAACAAACATCCACAGGGGCCTTTTCTGAGTGCGCCATTTCGGCCGTTTCGATGGCGAGAAGAGCCTCCTTTTCACCACACTCATACGTGGCCTCCAGCGCGCCAGCTGCTGAGACAAAGTCGCCACTAGCGGACCAAAGCCTCACCCAAGCCTCTCGTACGGGCGCGGTGAGCGTCTCCAACTTGCCTGGCTTTCCACCCAGTACTGCCCGGGCACCAGTGAAGTCGTGTAGTTTTGCTAGCAGAATGGAGTGCCCACAGCGATCCACTTCACTGCTGGCGCCGACCCGCTCAAGTTTGTGATAACACAGTCTTGCGAGACTCGGATCGACCTCAAATGCCTCCTGGGCAAGCTTCCGCAGCACTTCGGCCTTCACTTTTGGATCAGCTGTCGCTGTAGCAACACGGTCTTTTAAAGGTTTCTCCACTGCTCCTGGGAAGCCTAGCTTGTTCCACATCTGTTGCACCACGCCCCGGCTGGTAAGAAGTCCTGGCACGGTCACAGCCAACCAGATCATGATGACGGCCGAACAAGAGATGGCTGCCAACCTAAGCCAGTTGTATTGCTCAAATGGACTTTCCCGCAGTTTGAGCACTTTTCGCTTTTGCAGTTTAGGGCGAGGCGTTTGCTTTTCGTCACTCTCCCACCAGCACCACTGCAATCCAGCTCCACTAGTCACCGGATGAGTGGCACGACTACGTCTCGGACGGTGCGGGCGAACTGCCGATTCAAACCGCATGGCTAGGCCTCCTTCTCGTCCGCATCCACCAGGTGCCAACTGAACTAACTAACAGCAATAGGCCCCTGCTAGGCTCTGGGGCGGTCACAATGAAAGACGCAGTGCGAATATTGCTCAGCCAATTCTGATTGGCCGCACTATTGGCCGCACCCATCGTTCCAGTAGTGCTTACTGCCAGCACTGGAGCCCCAGCGGTGCCTACATTTGAAAGTGATTGTCCGGAAGTGATTGTTCCATTCCAAACGACCCCTGCCCCGAACTGATTGGTAAGCGCTGTCCCGAGGACTCCTTGATTGTTGCCATGGCCCAAGACGCTCTCGAAGCCACTGATGTCGGTGTTGTTTGCTGGAGGAGCGCTCGATGAAACCCAGATCATCTCTCCGCCATTCCCAACCGAAAGTGTGCCATTGATGAGGGTTTCAGAATGATCCTTTGCTCCCTGGCCGGCCACCAGTTGAATGCTCCACGCATCTGAGTTGCCAGTGTTCCCTTCATCTGGCTGATAGCCTAACTCCTGCGCCCCGAGGCCAGCACCTTTAACAACAATCACGGTTCCAGGCAAAAACTCTGTCCGGCCAGCGTCCGTCAGGACTTGTTGAAGAGTGGCCAGATCGAACTGAAAAACAGATCGGATCATGCTCGTGCCATCATTCATGTCTCCAAAGGTGAGAGCGGCCAACTGCTCAGCCGTTGCGGCCTCACCGACAACGAACTCGATGTATTCGTCCGAAGCCATTTTTGTCCCTAGGGTTTGGGCTCCAGCCGCATTCCGATACTCATTCACCATCAAGGTCACAGCACCCCCCTGCCGCGGCAATGCGGCAGTGGTAAGCATAGCAAATGCGAACCATCGGGATATGGACATAATAGTATTTTATCAATTTTATGGTAATTAATCAACAAAAATTGACATTTACTTCTCCAGCCAACCCGCATCTCGGCTTTTTCTCAGGCCTTTTTTGTCGCTGCAACCAGCGTTCCAAAACCAACCGCAGCATGAACAACGAGCACCGTCACGGCCCCAGCGGGACTCGGAAACCAAGACAAATTGGCAGCTTCAATCAACCCAAAGGGCTGGGAGTGTTTAAGTGTCTCCATACACCCTCCCCAAACTTGACTGACTGTGAAAAAGGGCTGCACGAGAGCACCCATTGCACGAGGCCAAGCTACGAGCGATCCAGAGAATAATAGGTTCACCGCAAGGAGTGCCCAACACCGTGCTTGAGCCCTATCCAGCGTTTTGCTCCATGCCGCTGTACCCGCGCAAAGCAGCGAGAATGCGATTCCACCTAAAGCCAACAGCCCACCCCGCACGCCTCCATCCCCGGGCAAGATGCCCATCATGGACTCGGCTGCCATTATGACCACTGCCGCCAACAACACCGCCCATCCACAACAGACAACAATCTGATTTGCGATCCATGCGGTGGCCGAGACTCCTTGCCGCCACTCTCCTCGGGCCGCCGAAAAGCTCCCGGCCACAGCAACGGTCACCACGGGAACGATTCCCGCAAAAATGAGTCCGATTTGCAGCAGGAACCACGAAGTGAGGCCTGCGCCCTTGGTTCCCTGGGTGAAAATTGCCAAGACGCCTGCAATTGAGAGCAAGGATACGACAATAAGCTGGCGCTTTCCGTAGCTTCGACGAAGGTGGGTCAGGGTTCGCTTCAACTGCACTACATATTGCTGTGGAAGGCTCCCACACGGAATAACCTCGTCCTGCGGTGAGGGAACTTCCGACTCGTCTTTTGCAATGCCCGAAAGCGTCACGGCTCCAGACGATGGTTTCACAACCTCACACTTGGCATAATAGGCATCCCGATGCCGGTTCCATGAGTCCTGCCAGCGATCCGCAGGTCGACTAGTGAGCTTCTCAAACAAATCATCCAATGACTTGATGGTGAAGTAATGCGTCAGTGCTCGGGCTGGACCGTGGAAAGCAACTCGACCGTCGTGCACGAGCACTACCGAGTCATAGTCGTCGAGCGAGTCAAGTTGCACACAACCGTGCAATACAACACGCCCTGGAGACTCCTTTCGGACCGCATCGAGCAGAACCAGAAATCGTTTATGATCAGCCGCCGACAAGTCTGAGACCAAATCGTCAATAACGACGACCTCCGGCTTACTCACCAAAGCCACCGCTATGGCTAGCCTCCTCCGATCAATCTCGCTCAGATGCTCACCACGAATATTCCTCGCAGCGTCTAGACCGCATAGCACTAACAACTGATCCGCCAACTTGATCGCCCCGGTGCTATCCAGCCCCTTCACCCGCATCATCGCAGCAGCCACGATGTGTTCTTTAGCATTGATACCCAAGTGCGTCTCAAGTTGAGCCGGGCCAACGAAAACTGTCTGGCCGCACTCGGTCCGAGCTCGCCGCCAGTTGACCAGACCGGCATCCGGCCTTCTTATGCCAGCGATGATCTCCATCAGTAGCGAGATGGATAATCCATTTGTCCCGACCACTGCGGCTAACTGTCCCTCGGAGACAATGAAATCGACTCCTTCAAGCCCGGAGTGCCCCGCAGTGGACTGACCAGGACGTTGCGAACGATGAGACAATTGAACGACCTCTAGCATGATGTTGATACGCGCCGACTAAAGCGCTCCTGCCGAGAGGTCCAATCCTTTTCCAACTTAACTGAGAATACACCTACGACGAGACCCTCATCCAGTAAGCTTGCTTCCAAGTCCGGCACTCGCTAGACTGCTCTTCAATCCCCCCATGAAATTGACTCATATCGCCAATGCGCTCACGATTGCCCTGCTGCTGGTCACCGCCTGGCTTGCTTGGGAAGCGTCCAAGGAAGCCAAGATCGCAGCAGACAAGGTAGATCGCCTGACAGCGCATCAGCGCCAAATGGAATCCATGCAACCTCAGGTGATCCACGCCACCTCGGCCCCTCCGGCAGCGGACGGCACCGCAGCGATTCATCCGCCGATGATCCCAGTCCAGCCGTCTCCCCAGCCACCCAGCAATCCAGTTCCTGCCAATACCCCAGCAGGAACCGCCGCCCAGGCACCAACACCAGAGCCCACTGCTGCAGCCCTTGCCGCTACTGGAAATCCAGCCATCATCGCACCAGCAGTCGCAAACACCGCACCATCCCCTGCCCCGCTGCCGCCTGGCACGCTCACACCCCTCCAACGCAGGGTAAGGGACGCCCCTGCCCTTGGAAAAATCAAAGACTTCGTGGCTGAGCACGGGTTTGTGACATTTGAGGCTCCTGCGGACTTTGGATTGAAGCCTGGGATGAAATTTGACCTCCGCCGCGATTCATCGGTGGTAGGCCGTATCACTATCGCCGCGATTGAACCTGAAGCCGTCGTAGCAGATCTTGATCCGAAGAGCGTGCCAGAAGGTGTCGAGGTCAAAGCTGGTGATGACATCATTAGCGTGATGGCTCCGATGCCAAAGTAGTTGCTCCGATTCGATGCCGAAGGAGCGTCTCGACATCTTATTGCACCAGCGGGGGCTTGCATCCAGCCGGGAGCAAGCAAAGCGCCTTATTCTCGCGGGTGAGGTGTTTATGGGCGACACCACCGCCTCGAAACCTGGGCAACTGGTGCCGAATGACACCGAGTTGCGGGTCAAAGAGCAGCCCCGCTTCGTGAGCCGGGGAGGCTTGAAGCTTGAAGGTGCGTTGAATCACTTCGGAGTCGACGTCACGGGGCTCACTTGCCTAGACATCGGCTCCTCCACGGGGGGGTTTACCGATTGCCTACTTCAGCATGGAGCAGCACGCGTCTATGCTTTCGACGTAGGCACCAATCAACTGGTCTGGAAGCTGCGTTCTGATGCTCGTGTCGTTTCACGAGAGAACTTCAACGTCCGCCACCTCGTCCCAGCCGACCTGCCTGAGCCGATTGATTTCATCGTGGCCGATGTTTCCTTTATCTCGTTAACCCTCGTACTGCCTCCAGTGCTGCCTCACGTCAAGCAAGGCGGTATCGTGCTCATCAAGCCGCAGTTTGAGCTGAGTCGGGACGAAGTTGGTCGCGGAGGCATCGTCCGTGAGCCGAACTTGCACCAAAAGTCAGTCCAGAAGTTACAGGACTTTATCGAACAACAGTCCGGGTTCGAGTGGCGCGGCGTCATTGACTCACCCATCACCGGGACCGACGGAAATCGCGAGTTTCTCGCCTGGTTCACACGTAAATCGTAGCTCATGAGGAATATCGCGCTCATTCGTCATCCCATTGACACCAGTTCGCCAACATTTGCGGCAGAAGAAGGCGCGGAAGTCCAGTTTCTGGGAGTCGTGCGCGGGTCAGAAGAAGGGCGACCCATAATCGGAATCGACTACACCGCCTACGAGCCCATGGCCCTGAAGATGCTCCACCAAGTTGCAGAGAAAGCAGAACAGCAGTTTGGCCAGCATGATCTACTCCTTCACCATCGATTGGGATTCGTTAAGGCGGAAGATCCATCCATCATCATCAGAGTCCGCACTCGCCACAGCGCTGCAGCATTCACCATCTGCCAATGGTATCTCAGTGAAGTCAAAAAGACGGTGCCCATTTGGAAGCGCTGTTTGGAATAAGCCCGTGTTCAAAACAAACCTCCGCTTCCCCTGCTCCTCAAGCAATGCTAGTGGGCAGAGATGTCCAAATCCCAGCCACTGAACTTTGATCCAGCCCGTGTCGAAACGCCCGCGTTTGTTGTAGACTTGGGCTTGTTGAAGAAAAACCTCTCCCTTCTGGCTAAGGTCCAGTCCGAGGCTGGCTGCAAGGTCCTTCTCGCGCTCAAAGGTTTCTCCATGTTCTCCACGTTTGGATTGGTAAGGCAGTATCTGAGCGGATGCTGTGCTAGCGGACTACACGAGGCTCTACTGGCCAGAGAGGAGTTTGACAAAGAAGTGCATGTCTACGCACCAGCATTCAAAGAGTCTGAAATGAAACAGATCATTCCCATTGCGGACCACATCAGTTTCAACTCCTACAATCAATGGCGCCATTGGAAGCCTCTACTGGATGCAGCAAGGGCCACGGGACACGCGCCAAGCCCAGGTATTCGAGTCAATCCAGAGCACTCTGAAGTGGAAGTGGCCCTCTACGATCCATGCAGCCCAGGATGTCGCCTCGGGACCAGAGCAGACGCACTACGTGATCAAGATTTGGAAGGCCTAGAGGGTCTGCACTTTCATGCGCTTTGCGAGCAAGACTCCGACGTGCTGGAGCGCACTCTCGGAGCTGTTGAAAAGCGGTTCCCGTGGCTACTAGAGAGAGTGAAGTGGGTGAACATGGGAGGAGGGCATCACATTACGCGCCCCGGATACGACGTAGAGCGATTAGTGCGCGTTATCCGATCATTTCGCGAGCGGTGGGGCAAAGAAGTTTACCTGGAGCCTGGAGAAGCCGTAGCACTCAACACTGGATTCCTCATTGCAAGTGTCATGGACATCGTTGGCGATCCAACTTCCACCAATCCGCTTCCAACAGCCATTTTAGACACATCGGCCACCTGCCACATGCCAGATACTCTCGAAATGCCATATCGCCCTTTTGTGATTGGCAGCGGAGAACCCGGAGAACTTGCCCACACCTATAAGCTCGGAGGAATGTCCTGTTTGGCTGGAGATGTAATCAACGAATACTCCTTTTCAGAGCCCTTACAGATCGGACAGAAGCTGGTTTTCACCGACATGGCACATTACACCATGGTCAAGACCACAACCTTCAACGGAGTGCCCCACCCAGACATCGTGACCTTCGATCCCGATACCAACCAAATCAAGATCGTGCGCCATTTCGGTTACGAGGACTTTAAGCGCAAACTGTCCTGATATCCAATGAAAGCATAAGCCGAAAGACTTGCACTGCTTCGCGGTTTACTGCGCCAGACTGCCATGAGGTGAATTGGGATGAATCAAATCTCGGTGCCTGGCTCAGGCTCACCTTTGAAGGTGCCAGTGCCTACGAGGCGCTCAAAGATGGGGGAAGCCATCAGGGTGGTAATCACGGCCATGATCGCGAGCATGGCGAATATCTCAGCGGAAATGATACCTCTTTGCAGGCCGATGTTGATGATGATCAGTTCCATGAGGCCCCGTGCGTTCATCAACACGCCAATGCCAAGCGCTTCTTTGTTAGAGATGCCAGAGGCGCGCGCAGCAGCCCAGCAAGCAACTCCTTTGCCGATGATCGCTGCGGCAAGCACGGCGCCACAGAGCAGCCAAAGGGAGCCGCTATTGAGCAGACCAAGTCGCGTATTGAGCCCGGAATACGTAAAGAAGAGCGGCAGGATGAGCGCTACTGCCAAGGGTTGGGTGCGCTCAATGAGCGTGCGATTGACCACACCCCGCGGCATTGCGCTGCCCATGACGAAGGCACCAAATACTGCGTGGAGTTCGATGTAGTCTGTCCACCAGGCCCCGAAGCACATGAGGGACAGGAAGAAGGCATACTCGCCATCGGACAGCTTACCGCGGGCCTCAATGCCTTTGGCATACCGGGCCAGAAGTGGCCGAATGACGAGGTGAGCAATGAGCACGTAGCCAAGTCCCCCGCCAATGCTGAGCACTGCGTGAGAAAAGTCCCCTCCGAAGCTTGCGAGCACAACGGCGAGCATGCCCCAAGCTGCGGCATCATCTATAGCGCCCGCACCGATGGCTACAGTGCCCATGGTGGTGCCTGCAAGCCCTTTGAAATGAATGATCCGTGCCAGCATCGGAAACGCCGTGATACACATTGATGCACCCATGAAGATCATAGCGTTCTGCATCGACGTAGCCTTTGGGAAAAGCGTCGTGTGCTGCCAAAAGACCCACCCGAGGATGGCGCCCAGGACAAACGGCGCCGCCATCCCTGCAAAGCTCACGGCCACAGAGCTCTTGAACTTCTTGCGCACAATATCCACGCGAAACTCCAGACCGACGATGAACATGTAGAGCGCAAGCCCTAGTTGCGACACAGGAAAGAGCACCTTCATCGACTCCTTTGGGAATAGCGCTTCTCCCCATGCAGGGGCGAAGAGGCCCAAGAGCGAGGGGCCAAGCCAAACGCCAGCGATCATCTCGGCGACAACTTGTGGCTGCCCAAATCTAGCCGCAATGATGCCCACGATTCGACAAACAATGAGGATGATGCCGAGTTGAAGGAAGAACTGGATGGCAAGCTGTAGATTGGTCATGAGACGAATGGGGGAAGGATCAATAGTTGAAGGTGAGCGTTAGGTAGGCAAAGTCCGCATCGCTACTGGCACCTGTGTCTGCCAGGTAATCCCCAGCAAAAAAGTGCGAGTAACCAAGCAATAAATCAAGCCGCTGGCTGAGCTTTGCATTTAGAGTCAAGTCAAGCTCATATCCCGCGTGCCGACTTGCTCCCGGCTGGATGTCGCGCACCTGCGTGATGCCGTTCGCACGATACCAAGCGTCATTGGAGGTGGATAACCAAAACGAATGGAGATCGAGAGCAGCCTTAAACTTGGGGTGAGGCTGGGCAGCCAGGCGGAAGGCAACATTGTGCATGTTCTGCCAAGAGAACGTGTCCATGAAGCCATAGGGAGGATGATTTGTGGGAAACAAGTTCTGGAAGGTGTGGACATTCCCGTCCGCTGCATTGTCATCGCCAGTGCCAAAGCTGTATTCCATGGCAATGCGTGGTTTCCAGCTCTGCTTTAGCCAGTTGTAGCCAGCCTCTAAGTGATGCGCATAAGCACCCAGTTCCTTACCTCTCACACGGCCGCTCTGCCCTGCAAACTCAGCGGTGTAGTCCCATCCGTCGAGCAAGAGAGGATCGCCTTTCCATCGCGTGCCCAAGGTTATGAAGTCACTGCCACCACTGCTACTTTCTTGATGCAAATGAAACGCATACAGATCGGTCGTCTGAAAGCGGAGCACGCTCGTATTGCTGTAATAGATGCCGCTGAAAAACTGACCAGTTCCATCTGAGTTACCTAGCCAGTCACTGCGGTTGAACTCCGACTCATGGTAACGCACCACGCTCGAAGTAAAGGCATCCAGCCACCAACCCTCGTGCTCCAAATGAAACTTCACCGCATCAAAGGTGCGGCTGAAGTTCAACCACTCCAGTGGACCAACCAAGCGCTCGTCGCCATAGGCAAGCACTTGGCGACCAAGCTTCAGACTCAATTTGTTGGCATTGCCAAACTCGATACTCGCCAGTCGCAAGTCGAACGCATCGTCTCCTTCAGCGCCATTCAGCAGTGGAACGTCCGGGCGGTCTGAGAAGCTCTCTCTCACATCCTGGCCCTGCACTGTGAACCGCAGCCATTCCAGCGGCTGCCACTCCACACCAAGACGGAAGCGATGAAGCAGCCAAGAGTCGTCTGTCAGCGCCTTGGCATCAGAATCGAAGTCATACACATTATTCCGCAGTTCGCCCCTCATACGCGCCTGGAAGTTCCACTTCAAAGAATCGCCCAACTCCTCTGCCATCAAAGGCAAAGACAAGAACAGAAAAGCAGGCACTAAAGCGCGAGGGGAGAGCATCCGACGAAAAACGTGGCGCTGTCCGCCCAGAACTGAAATAGAATATAGCTATGGGTACGATAACGCGCAGGCATGGGAAGAAACCTAGCGAGTCCCCAATCAGCGGCCACCAAGTCAGCCCCAGCACTCAAAGTGCCGTCACCGGCACTCGCAGAGCAATTCCAGCCGCAGTAGCTACCACCACCAAGCCACCGTGGCGGACTGCACCGGCACTCCGTCCTCCCAGGGCTCTGAAACCTCCCGTTGGGGGCGATGGAGCCAAATCGGGCACCACGTCCGTCATTGTGACGAACTTTACAGGGGCTCAATCTTCCCAAACTTTGAGCAGTTCGACTTCAAAGATGAGTGTCTCGTTGGGTCCGATGTCGATTCCCGCACCGCGTGAACCGTAGGCGAGCTGAGACGGGATAAAGAGGCGGGTCTTGCCGCCTTCTTTCATGAGTTGCAGCCCTTCGGTCCAGCCTTTGATGACCCGATTGAGTGGAAACTCCGCTGGCTCCCGCCCGGCTTGGTAGGAGCTGTCGAACTCTGCACCATTGAGAAGTGTCCCACGGTAATGCACGACAACAGTATCGGTGGCCTTGGGGCTTTTGCCTGTGCCTTCGGTCAGGACCAAATACTGGAGGCCACTGGGTGTGGTGACGACCCCGGGTTTCTTTGCGTTCTCTTCAAGGAAGGCTTGGCCAAGGGCAAGTGCAGTAGTGGACATGAGGCGGTTGGTGGGGTTTGTGGTAAAAGGGGCGTCATAGGTGGCAGTGAACCGTGAGGTTGCAAGCTTGCTGAACGGATCATTGTGCCGCGAGCCCGCTGCCAGAGGTGCCAGGCAGTGGTATGAGCCACGGATTGACCGTGGATGTGGGCTGGAACTTAATAAAGAAAGCGCGACCTGATTTGAGACTCAAAGTTGAGTTGACTGAGGTCAAATTGACATCGCTCAAGGCTGCCCAGTTTCGAATGGAGCCCGCGCCTACAAGCCAGTAACTGACGTAGTTGTTGGTTGGCCCAGAATCTCCTCCGAATAGCCGAATCTGATCTGCTGTGGCTGGACTGCGGGAAGAAGTAAAGCCATTGGCCTCGGTGAATACGCCTGAAGCCGGCGTCATGTCCACGGGCCATGGGTTACTCACGAGGGAGGTGCCAGTCACCATCTGACGTCGAAATGGTTCAGTGCGCACTTCTCCAGTGAGCAAAAGAGTGCGCGATTGACTCCCAGTTATGCGAGTCATTAAGCCAACTCCAGGCTGAATGACAGTCCGTTCCGCGTTTGCGACATTCACGTCGCCTCCGAGAGTCCAGTGGTCGAAGCTTGTGCCGCCTTTGACAAAAAAGAGACTTCGGAAGGAGGTGCCCTCGTAGAACAAGATGGTGTCTGCCGTGCTCGGGTTGAGCGAGCCAACGAAGGCGTCCTTGTTGAACACTTGTCCAATGGTCATGTGTGGCCGAACAACCAACCGTGCACCCGTAATGGTTCCGACAGGTGATGCTGTACTGACGCCCATGCGGGTGAACCCTGCGATTTCGTAACGTGTGCCGGCAAGTGCGCCGGATCGGACCTCCAAGTAGTAGCTGGTCTCTGGATCAATGATGGCGGCGAGGTTTGAATCTTCCACAAAGTCCACGTTGGTGCCGATGGCATTACCTACCATGCCAGCATAGACGGGCGGACGCACGACGTTGATACCAAAGGTCTGCGTGCCGGCGGCCTGTGAGTAACGTTGCCATGACTTGGGTGTGGTGACCGCAGTGCCACCTCCAGACCAGGTGACCCTACAGCGAATGATGCCACCCTGAATGCCAGCCGGTGCTGCGAGATGAATGTTTGCCCAACGAAGAGCGGTGGTCCCGCCGCCTATATCCGTTGCTGTGGGCGCTGAGGCAACAGGTGACCAACTCACTAGATCGGTAGTGGTCTCTAACGAGTAAGTGATGTCGGAGACGGCTGTGGGCCGGTGAACAACCGCGTCTACGGCTGAAGTGCCACTGGTCTCCAAAAGGAAAGGCGCCGCGGTCTGCACGCCAGACACCGCGGAGGTGCCGAGAGCATGCTCCAGGAGGTCCGTGGCGTAGTCGCTATCGCTATTCCCAGAAGCGCTACCGATAAAAGTGGTGGGAGATGCGGATTCGCTAACTCGCAAGTGAGTGCTAGGCACCACGCGCCGTGAGACACTGACACTGCTCCACTCCAGACGAACTTCTGCAGCACCGAAGCTGGATGCATAGTCCATGCGAATGGACACCGGAACTCCTGCCGTGAGCACTGCACTGCCGCTAAACTGAGTCTCAAGGTGCTTGGTCCACTGATCAATGACAAGAGCTCCGTTGACCCACAAGCGAACCTGTCCAGCGGTGGTGGTAGTAAAGGTATGCGCCTCACTGAAACGTGGAATCATGGTGCCGGTCCACCGGACGGAGAACTGGTCAATGGGCACACGTGGGTCTGGACTTGTGCTACCCCAGTCGAAGTCAATGACGGCATCGGAACGCGAGAAGCGCGCCTGGTTGAAGTTGGTGCCATAGTAATAAGTGCCGGTCAGACCTTGATTGGCCGCAAGCAGAGCAGAACCAACAGGAATGATTTGAACGGACTGAAGGCGGGTGAAGGCTCCGTTGGTGATGGTTATCTTCCCATCCACCACGGCAACACGTGTGGTCTGGGAGGATGACTTCCCTGCCCTGAGCTTCACATTGCTCATGACGGCTGTGCCCTCGACGAAAAGCGTGTTCACGCTCGGCTCAGATGCATCCCCAACACTAACAGTGACATCGTAGGAACCATTGGGCGTCTCCATCTCCCAGTTGGCAGAGGGCTTCATGGCGATCATGGAGTCTAACCTTGGGTCAGTTGCCACGCTGCGCCTGCGGGCTTCTGCCGTGTGATCAGTGCTCCAACCATACTTCTGTCCAAACCGAGGACCAAAGACATGCCCGTGGTCGGCAAGAGAACCGCTGATCAACGGAGTAGCTGCCGGTTGGAACTGGATGCGCGCATTGACTGGAACGGGCAAGTCGTTGTAAACCGCGATGGATGACGAGCCAAAACCAACGCCAACAGCGCCCTGAGCAGAAGATTGCACCGTAAGCACCCATTGCGTGCCGGATCCCGAAATGCCGATGATGGATGCATTGTTCAATGTGAAGGCCGCGGCACTGAGGTCGGCCACTGGCTGACTCAGTGTCACATTGACCGTGAAGATACCGCTCACAGAAGTGGACGATGTGCTCAATGAGGCTGTCAATGGCGCGGTGACGGTCCAAGTGAACGCCTGGGACACGCTACTCCATCCATCTGTCACGAGTACCGTAACGGGATAGCTGCCCTGTGTACCGGATTGAATGGTCCCTGAAATGACACCAGTGCTTGCATGAATCTGCAAACCAATGGGGAGGTTCACCGCACTGAAGGTGAGCGGATCACTCGTGGAATCACTCGCGGTGATAGCTAGGTTTACGGCATTGCCTACAAGATCAGTCTGTGGACCTGGATTGGCTAATGTAGGAGCCACCGTGCCGCCTTCTACAAGGGTAACAAAGCGATTAGCAGGAACGTTGGCTGCCTGATCGACCGTCCCACTGGGCCAGCGGACCTTAAGTAGAGATGCGGATGCCGCGTTCCCCATGCCGAAGATCTGTGTGGGACTGTGCGTGATGCCATAGCTCTCGCCACTGCGCACTTCCCTGACCTGCGTGCCCCAGGTTCCGTGCAACTCAATGCGCGCTCCAGTGCCCGTGCGGTTACTGCTACGTCCTCGCAGGCTAATGGAGTAGAAAGCGTTTCCGTTTGGCACTGTCATGAAGAGCTTGTCAGGGCGACTTGCGTTGGGTGTGTTGTAAAGATTGGCATAGCCGGCATAGATGTCTGTAAAGCCATCTTTGTTGAGATCTCCCACAGCACACGACTCCATCGCGAGTGTGGTGAATGGATTGCTGGCCAGCGTGAAGGTTCCATCTCTATCATTCAGCCAAAGTTGCTGCTGCTCACCGGTAAGTAGAAGGTCCACCCATCCGTCATTGTTGAAGTCGCGGAAGACATTCTGAATCACTCTCCAAGTCACGGAGATGCCAGAAGCAGCCGTAACGTTGGTAAATGCACCGCTGCCATTGTTCCGCATCAGGTAACTGCTACTGCCATGATTACCGACGAACACGTCCAGATCACCGTCATTGTCTACATCGCCAAAATCTGCCGCCCAACTTTGTTCCCCAAATGCAAGGCCAAGCACCGCACCGACGTCCGTGAAGTTTCCGTTGCCATTATTCCGCATGAGTTTGTTAATGCGGCGTGGGTCGGTAGCACTATTCACTCCGGCGCGACACTTTGACAAATACATGTCTTGGTCCCCATCGTTGTCGTAATCGGTCCATACCACGCCGTAGTTGCCGGAGTTGTCGCTTGTCGGCGTTGTCCGCGTGTCGATCAAGGTGCTATCAGCGACAAAAGAGCCTGACTTGTTGTTCCGGAACTTGGCGCTCTCTGCGTCATCGTGGCAGGCGAAGATGTCCAGCCATCCATCGTTATTGATGTCAGCAAATGCGACTGCCTGAGAAAATATGGCCGGACTCGCTAACAC
This sequence comes from Verrucomicrobiaceae bacterium, assembly GCA_016795485.1. Taxonomy (GTDB): domain Bacteria; phylum Verrucomicrobiota; class Verrucomicrobiia; order Verrucomicrobiales; family Verrucomicrobiaceae; genus JAEUHM01. The sequence continues at coordinate 99,512 of JAEUHM010000020.1, forward strand.
AGATTTGGTGTAAGTCGTAGCCCCGCTACTTGCGCGGAAATATTGAAGTCCATCGTAGTAGCCACCAGTGATGATATCCGGGAAGCCATTATTGTCCGCATCACCGATAGCCACCGCCCACTGACGCTGCGTGCTCACTGTGCCGAGGTCTTTGAACGTGAACACACCAGAATCGGAAGGCTGGTAGTCGATCCGCAGGTCATAGCCATTACTCATGTGCACGATGTCATCGCGTCCATCGGCATTCATGTCTGCCACACCCATGGCCACGCCACTCGTCCATGACGGAGCAGAGAGTCGGGACGAGTTGTCCACAAACGCGGCCTGATTCGCACTGGTGGCCGAGAGAACTACCACGGTAACAGTTGCTAAGCTCGACTGAGCACCACTGCTGTCTTGCGCTGTGTAGTTAAAGCTCGCAGCTCCTGTAAATCCTGACGTCGGAGCAAAACGGACTCTCCCGGAAACAATCGTAGCCGTGCCGTGAACTGCTCCGCTAAGGCTCGCAATGCTCAACGCATCTCCATCAGCATCCGCATCATTGGCGAGAACATCTACGTCAACGAACTGCCCAGCGAGCGTGCTTGTCTCATCGGCATATGCCACGGGTGCTCGATTGCCCGTTCCACCATTGTCGATTGGCAGAGATTGTATCCAGGATTGGATCACTGCCACGGCCGCAGAGTCCACGGTATTCCGTCCCACGGGTGGCATTTGATGCATACCCGTCACACTGATGCGGTGGAACAAGATACTGCGCTCCAAGCTCTGCGGTGAAATCACCCGTGCATCCGCCACTCCAAGATCATAGAGCACCGGGCCATTGATCAAGTTCTGCGAGTTGGGCGCGGTCGTAAAACGAGCATCGAATGCCACCGCAAGGTTACCAGGTTGGTGGCAGTGGGAGCAGTTTGCATCCAAATAGGACCGCACCCGTGTCTCAAGGCTTGCTGCCGTATCGGAGATGGCAACGGTCTTGATCATGGAGCCAATAGAACCTTCGGAGATCGCCGGAGTGAAAAGTCCGAGGTGATTAAGGGTACGCAGTTGATTGTCCGTTCTCCCAGTAGCCACATAGAGGAGATCGCGATTCAGTTGATGAGTACGAGGACCGAGAACGTGACCCGCGTTGGCATTGTGGCAGGAGCGGCAGTCGCTTCTGCTCGGATAACTCCACAATTGAGTTCGCGTCCCGCCGCCTGCCGTTGCAATGCTAACCGACTCGCTCTCGCCATCGCTCAGCAAGTCTGCCTCAGAGCCATCTGCCCGCCAACGATAGGTAATGCCATACCACACCCCATCATCCCCGTGCACAAGAAAGCGAGTCTCCAGCCTGCGAGTGACACTGGGATTGCTGTCATTCACAGGAAGGTCGAACTGTTTGATCAGCACAGTACCACGAGGGAACGTCCAAGGACTTGTTTGCGAAAATCCAATCTTCTCTGCTGCACTATCAGCTACACCATCATTCGGAATCGCAATCCATCGCTGTTTTACCGCTCCATCGGTCCATAGAGGTGAGTTCACATCGTAATGTATGAGCCCAGGCCGTGGAGTGAGCGTGCTGAGATTGGAAAAGACACCGGTAGTCGAAAGCTGTGCCGGAGCCTCCGGCGCGCCCCCCTGCCCCGGAGTCGTTGACGGCAGGGCACCGTTCAGAAACTTGCCTATCGGCGTCAGTACATCGAGGCCATAACTCTGAGCGGTGACATCCGTTGGAGAGAATGCCACGAGAAGCAGAGGGATCAGAAAGGGCCTGAGGGAAATTTGATGCACGAGTGATAACCGTAATTTCCATAAGCTGCCACAGCTCCATATCGCAGACAATTGAAATTGAGAACATTTTCTCAAATAGCAACAAAATTGACCGCGATTGTCAGGAAACCCAAACTTTTAATGCTGTTCCTCAACATTGCATCCCACTTCTTAGAAGTGAGATTCCGCTCCCGCCCGACCTAAACGCCTGAAAATGAACAAGTTGCGACTGGAGTTTCTTACCCCCTGCGGGCTCATTGCTGATCCCGCCCGAACTGATCCAGTAAGTAAAATCAACAGAGACAAACAATCGCGACTACAGATTTTGGCCGATGCTCCAACTTTCCCCTCCCCATCGAGGCCAAGGACCATCACCACATACCCTCGAAGACTCAGAACTTATCTGGTCGCATCACCCGCACGTCACTTTCATACGCGATCATGGCATAGGCTTCAAAGAAGTCGCTTCGGAGTCTCTCCAACAGGGTCTGAGCGACTGCAGACTTGGCGATGACATCGATCTGCACATTGCCGCTCTCAATCAGATCCGCACTGCGATCTCCTTGCCGGCCGCTGCCACGCACGTCAAAGGCCGTGTGGCCGTGTGCACCACATTCACGCAATAGATCGACAACACGCTCCTCCAACACAGATTCGCAAATAATGGTGACGAGTTTCATCGGATGCATGTTCATAGTTAGATGCGTTTGGCGAGTTCGAAGAACAAAGGGATGCCTACAGTGATATTGAAGGGAAACGTGATCGCTAGTGCTGCGGTGAGCGAATAAGTCGGGTTCGCATCCGGTAATGAGAGCCGCACTGCCGCAGGGGCCGCAATGTAACTGGCGCTTGCGGCAAGCACGCCGAGCAGCATAGCCCCACCTGTGCTCAAGCCTACCCAGTTGCCCAGCACTACACCTGCTGCGCCATGCACCACAGGAGCAACGAGGCCGAAGAGCAGCAGGAAGACACCCACCTTCTTCAGATCACCCAATCTGCGCCCTGCCACCATGCCCATTTCGAGCAGAAACAAGGCGAGCACGCCTTGAAACGGCGTCACAAAGAAGCCCTCGACCGATTCCATGCCGCGCTTGCCGCACAGCGAACCGATCACCATCGCACCGATGAGCAGCAGCACACCCTTGCCGAGCACCGCATCTCGTAGAGCATGACGCACGCCTTGATCTGACAATGAGAACTTGCCGCTTAAGGCTCCTTTGCCCAGCATCACGCCCACGACGATCGCAGGCGATTCCATCACCGCCAGAAAGGCTGAAGCGTAACTCTCATAAGGCTGGTGAGTGCTTTTGAGGAAGTTCGTTGCCGCAATGAAGGTCACTGCGCTGACGCTACCATAGTGGGCCGCTATGGCCCCGGCATCTGCGGTGCTAAAACCGCCCAACTTTCGGAGCACAGGATAAGTCCACAGAGGAATCAGCCCGCCCATCGCCATCGCCGCTAGCGCTGGCAGCCAAACCGCACCAATGCCAGCTTCATTGATCGCCACGCCTCCTTTGAAGCCGATAGCCGTCAGCAAGTAGATCGTGAGCGTGGTGTACAGCGACTCGGGAAACTTCAAATCGCTCTTCGACACCGCCGCGAAGACTCCAAGGACGAAAAACAAGACGGCAGGGCTAAGCAGGTTCGATTGAATCGCGGTGAGGAAGTCCATGAATGCTGTTTCATGCCCACACAGCAAGATTCTTTCCAATTCATGTTTTGCCTCGAATCGTTCAGTTTACTCAAACTCAAAACGCCACAACCCGCACTGTCGGTTGTGGCGCTCTTTGTTTATGCACTGATCGATCAAGTGCCCTGACTGTAACCGCCACCGAGTGCCTTGTAGGCGTTCACAAAAGCGGTGAGTTGCTTCTGCTTTAGCTCAACGAGGTCCATCCTGGCTTCGAGAGCATCACGCTGGGTCAAGAGAACCTCAGTGTAGTCAGCTCGAGCGTTGTTGAAGAGCTGTCCTACGATCGTGATCGAGTCAGACAGCACCTTCACCTGTTCACTCTTTCGTTCGTAGCTTTGGTTGAGATTCCGAATCTCGCTGAGCTGGTTCACCACCTCAATGTAAGCCTTCAGCACGGCTTGCTGGTAGGCATAAATGGCGCTGACCTGCTTGGCACTGGCACCCTGATATTCGGCTTGGATGGCACTACGATTGATCAACGGCCCCGCGACATTCGCTGCAGCGCCATAGATGAGGGAAGCAGGTGTGTCGAAGGCCGAGGAGAGTGTGAACGATTGCAAGCCGAGTGCGGCAGAAATGTTCACCGAGGGATAGAAGCGCGCGGCTGCCGCTTTCACCTCCAAGCCGGTTGCGGCCAGTTCGAGCTCAGCTTTGCGGACATCGGGCCGATTGCGCAACAGCTCGGCTGGAAGGCCGGAGCGGATGTTGGTGAGCATGCGTTGTTCGAATCCAGACGAGTTGCGTTTGATGTGTTGAGGATAACGACCAGCCAGGTAGTTGAGCCGGTTTTCCATCACGGTGATTTTTTGCTGAACCTCAAACAGATGGCTTTGATTTTTGAGCACTTCAGCTTCAAAGCGCTTCACTGCGAGTTCTGTGACCTTGCCGGCATCCTTTTGCATTTTCACGGTCTTGAGCGCGTCTTGTTGCACCTGAATCATGGGCTTCAAGATGGTCAATTGCGTATCAAGGGCCAGTAGCTCGTAGTAGGACTCTGCGATTTCGGCTACAAGATGGGTGATCATGAAGTTTCGCCCCTCTTGAGTGGCGAGGTAGCGCTTGATGGAGGCGTCGCGCTCGTTGCGGAGCTTGCGCCAAATATCGACTTCCCACTCAAACTCGGCGGCGCTCGCAAAGTTGGTTAAGGGATCAGGAAACCTTTTCTCTGGCTTGATTTCTAAACCCTCCTCAACAGCACCTTCACGAGTGTATCTGCCCACCTTATCGACTCCGGCATTACCACCGAAGCTGAGAAATGGAAAGATCGCTCCCTTGCGCCCACGCACCTCCGCCTTGGAAACCGCGATCTCCTGCATCAGGATGTTCAGTTCCTGGTTGTTCTGCAAAGCAGTGCTGATCAGCGAGGTGAGGTTGGGATCTTTGAAATACTCTCGCCAACCGATAAGCGCGGAGCTTTTGGCGCCCTCGGCATTGGGATACTTTGATGGAAGCGGCGGATCGCTTGAAGGTAGAGCCTCTTGGCGAGGTGTAACGCAGCTCTGCACGAGGATGAGGGTGCAGCTAAAAAGAATGGCATGGAATGGCTTGTTCATGATGGATGGGGGTTGAAGTTTCAGTCGAACTCACCGAGCTCACTAAGGGGTGTGTCATGTTCATCAGGCAGCAGCTTGCCTCGGTCGGAGAGGGTACCGAAGATGTAATAAAGACCTGGCACGACGAGGAGACCCATCACGGTGCCTAGCAGCATGCCACCCGCAGCGGAGGCTCCGATGGTCTTGTTGGCAATCGCTCCAGCGCCAGTGGCTCGCAGCAGCGGAACCATGCCTGCGATGAAGGCAAACGATGTCATCAGAATCGGGCGAAGACGTACTTTGGCACTCTCCACAGCTGCATCAAAGATGGAGAGTCCCTCGTGATGCCGCTGGGCGGCAAACTCCACAATAAGGATGGCGTTTTTTCCCAACAGGCCAACGAGCATGATGAGGCCGACCTGCGCGTAGATGTCATTGTCCAGGCCCATGGCGTTCAGCATGGCAAAGGAGCCCATGACGCCGACGGGCAGCGACAGGATCACCGCCAGAGGCAGCATGAAGCTTTCATATTGTCCAACAAGGACGAGATACACGAACGCTAGCACGATGATGAAGATGTAGATCGCTTCGTTGCCGCGTCCCACCTCATCGAACGAAAGGCCCGCCCAGCCGATGTCGTAACCGCGTGGCAGAGTCTGTGCCGCCACCTCCTGGATCGCTTTGATGGCGTCTCCACTGCTGTAGCCTTTTGCGGGTGCACCTTGAATGGATGGGGCGGGATACGCATTGTAGCGGGTGATCTCGTTCAGACCCTGCTTTGGCACCAACTTGACGAAGGCTGAGTAGGGAACCATCTCACCCTTTTCGTTGGCTACATACAGGTCATTGAGATCCTTGGGCATCCGACGGAACTTGGGATCGGCCTGGACATAAAGCTTGAAGAACTGTCCGAACTTGATGAATCCCTGCTCGTAGGTGCTGCCAATCAGGATGCCAAGATTGTCCATCGCCTTTCCGACGGAGACGCCTTTTTGCATGGCGACTTTGTTGTCAATGATGATCTCCTGCTGCGGGTAGTTCGCGCTGAAGAAGGTGAAAAGACCGCGCAGTTCTTTGCGCTTTTGCAGTGCCTCCATGAACTCGTTGTTCACCACCTGAAGACGGTCGTAGTCACCCGTATTGGTCTTGTCCAGCAGGCGTAAAGAAAAGCCACCGGCTGCTCCATAACCAGGCACGGCGGGAGGCTCATAAAACTCCAACTGAGCACCAGCGATCTCTTTGCACCTATGCTCCAGCTCCGCGATAATCTGCGGTGCGGTAAGCGTGCGTTCCGACCAGTTCTTGAGGTTGATCAAGCAAGTGCCGGCGTTGGAGCCGCGACCTTCCGTGAGCACTTCGTAGCCAGCAAGGGTTGAGACAGATTCGACGCCTTCGATGCTCTTGGCGATCTTTTGCAACTCAGTGGATTTGGCATAGGTTCGCTCCAGGGTCGAACCCGGTGGCGTTTGCAGAATGGCGTAGATCATGCCTTGGTCCTCGGCAGGAATGAAGCCCGCTGGCAGTTCCTGGTTGATGTAGTAGGTCCCTGCCCCAGCTCCCACCAGTAGAATGAGCGTCAGGATCCAGCGGTGGACTATCCTCTTGAGCAAGCTCTCGTACATGTCCGTGATTCTTTCGAAAACGCGGTTGAAGAGGTCGAGCAGCAGAGCAACCGGCCCACGCCACTTTTTGACCCCACCATGATCGGGCTTTTTCAATAGCATCGCACACAAGACGGGCGCTAGGGTGAGTGCCATGACGCCGGAGAGCACGATGGCCACCGCCATGGTGATGGAGAACTGGCGGTAGAAGACGCCAACCGGGCCCGGCATGAAGGTGACTGGCACGAACACCGCTGTCATCACAAGCGTGATGGCGATGATCACGCCTGCAATCTCATGGAGCACCAGCTTTGTTGCGGCATAGGGCGACATGTGGTCTTTCCCATGCATCTTTGCATGGACGGCTTCCACGACGACGATGGCGTTGTCCACCACAATGCCGATGGCCAGAACCAAAGCGAAGAGGGTGATGAGATTGATGGAGACACCGAAGCATTGCATCAGGAGGAAGGCACCAACGAGAGACACTGGTACTGCCAGTGTCGGGATGAGTGTGGAGCGCCCGTCCCCCAAAAATACAAACACCACAAGCGCGACCAGAATGAAAGCTTCCACCAGGGTGTGTAGGACCTTCTCAATTGAGGCATCAAGGAAGTTGGAGACGTCATAGCTGATCTTGTAATCCATGCCCGAGGGGAAGGATTTCACTTTGAACTCCGCCAGCTTTGCCTTGATCTCCTTGATCACTTCATGGGCGTTGCTTCCGAAGCTTTGTTTGATCACGATCGCAGCAGAAGGGCTGCCATCGAGATCGGAGTAGAGGTCGTAGAACTCGCTGCCGAGTTCCACTGTGGCAACGTCCTTCAGTCGCAACAGCTCACCTTCTTCCGTTGCCCGAAGGATCACGTTCTCATACTGCTCCACATCGTTAAATCGGCCCGAATAGGTGAGGACGTATTCCAGTGCCTGGGAGGTCTTACTATCAGCACGTCCAAGACGTCCAGGTGAACCAATGACGCTTTGTTCCGCCAGGGCTTCCATCACCTTTTCCGTTGAGATGTTGTAGGCTCTCATGCGGTCTGGTTTGAGCCAGATGCGCATGGCATACTGTCGGGTGCCCAGGATCTTGGCTGAACCCACACCGGGGATACGGCTCAACTCGGGAATGAGATTGATGTAGCCGTAGTTGAACAAAAACTGCATGTCCGCATTTTTGTCCGTGCTGTATAGGTTAACATACATCAGCATGTTAGGCGTGAGGTTGTTCACCACGACGCCCTCGCGTTGCACCAGTGGAGGGAGGCGGCTCATCACCTGATTGACGCGGTTCATCACGTTCACCGTCGCTTGGTTGGGGTCGGTGCCCATGTTGAAGATGACTTGGATGGTCGCTTCACCCGCGCTTGTGGCATCAGAAGTCATGTACTTCATGTTCGGGACTCCGTTGATGGAACGCTCAAGCGGGATGAGGCATGATTCCTCAAGTACCTTGGCGCTTGCGCCTGGGTAGTCGAGCGTGACCATCACGACCACTGGTGCCACGTCTGGGAACTGTGAGATGGGAAGGGTGACGATGGACAGGCCGCCGAGGAAGAGGATGAGCAGCGAGATGACGATGGCCAGTGCTGGCCTGTGGAGGATCTTGGTAAACATGGTGGGATTCTCCTGTGTTACTCAGCCCGCAGTTTAAGATGCTTGATGGCCTCCTCAGGCTCCTCGTACTCATATTCGACCTTTTTGCCGCTCTTCGCCTGGCGCAATCCTTCGAGCACGATCTTGTCCTTCTCCGTGACACCCTCACTGATGATGAAAAGGTCTTCAATCTCTTCACTGATGTGCACCCGCTGTTGTGTCAGCACATCATCTTCCCCCGCGACGAAAACATAGTGGTGATCCAGAACTTCAAACGTACATTTCTGAGGAATCAACACCGCACCTCGGACCAGCTTGTTCATCTGAATGTTGCCCGTGCCGCCATGGCGAAGCAGGCCATCTGGATTGGGGAAGTCTGCGCGGAACGCGATGGTTCCAGTCTCGTTGTTGAACTCTGCTTCAATCACGTTGACCCGACCTTTTTCTTTGAAGACTTCGCCATTGGCCATCATCAGTTTGACCACCTTTCGTTCCTCGGGTTGTTCGTGGGAGGCGTAGTCCAGATATTCAGCTTCCGGCACATTGAAGTAGACCCACATCTCGCTGTTGTCAGAGAGCGTTGTTAGCAAATCGCCTTCGTCCACCAAGCTACCCTGACGCAGATGCAGGCGATCAATGATGCCTGGGAAGGGTGCGTTGATCTCAGTGAAGCTGAGATGAGTCTGTGCGACGTTTACCTCTGCGACAGCCTTCTCCAGTTTAGCCTTGGAGATGGCAAGTTCTGTATCAGACACCACTTTATTATCGGCCAGACGCTTGGTGTTTTCGAACTCCACCCTTGCGGCCTGTGCCTCCGCCTCTGCGCGCTTGAGTTCTGCCTGATAGATCCTTGGCATGATCTTGAACATGGGGTCACCCTGCTTTACTCGCTGGCCTTCTTTGACGTGGGTCGCTTCCAAATAACCACGCTCCAGGGCGCAGACCTCAATGTTGCTCCGCGAATGAATCTGACACACGTATTCGCGTGCGACTGTGGTGTCGCGTTTGAGCGGCCGAGTGACGATCAGCTTCGAGTCTTCGTGCTTTTCTTCTTCATGTGCCTCCACCTCTGCTTTGTGGCAGCTGTTGAGTAGCGGGGCTGTCATCATGCTGAAAAGCATGAACCATTTCAGGGGGGTGTTGAATGTGTGCATCTTGGGGGGTGCACACTCATCGCACTCTACCATCGGCTCCGGTATAGCCTCGACAGGGGGTTTTGGAATCCACACTTTGAGGGGTGAAATCTGCCACAAGTTCGTGACGCAGGAAATGCATGGAAAGCACCTAATTTGGGCTGTTCCAGCGCAACCAGCCCACCTTCATTTTCACGCTGCGATCTCCATGGAGAAATTGCGATTGATGAACGGTAGGCCGTCTCACGTTTAGCCCGGTTTCAATGTGTCACCGAGCGCTTTTGACAACGTGACTGAGACAAACCTGTGGGAAATCACGCTTCTCACTATTTCATCTTTTGCTCTGCATCGTTCGCTTTGCTAAATGTAGGACTGTAATGGCATTCCTAAACTACCACCACCTCCGCTACTTCCGTGCCATCGCTCATGAGGGCAGCCTCACCAAGGCCGCGCGGCACCTGAAGCTCTCGCAATCCGCCCTCAGCGTGCAGCTTCGCAGTTTGGAGGAGAATCTCGGTCAACCGCTCTTCGAGCGGAAGCACAAGGCCCTCGTGCTCACCGAAGCCGGCCAGATCGCTTTGGAGTATGCCGATTCCATCTTCCGCAGCGGCGAGGAACTCACCGACCTCCTCCAAAATCGTGCCAAACGCAGTCGCGGCTTCCTCCGCGTCGGCGCGGCCTCCAATTTGTCGCGCAACTTCCAGCTCACCTTCCTCCGACCGCTCATCACCCGTGATGACGTCGAGCTCATCATCCACTCCGGCACCTTGCGCGAGCTTTTGGCGCAGCTTCAAAATCACACGCTCGATGTCGTGCTCTCCAACACGCCTGTTCGACGCGATGCCGACACCGGCTGGCACAGCCACCTGCTCGACGAGCAGTCCGTGAGCCTCGTCGGCCGCCGCACGCGCGGCATGAAGCCATTCCGCTACCCCGAAGACCTGCGCACCACGCCCATCGTGCTCCCCAGCCTCGAAAGCAGCCTCCGCGCGGCCTTTGACGTGCTCATGGATCAGGCCGGCATCCGCCCGAATATCGCCGCTGAGGTCGATGACATGGCCATGCTCCGTCTCATGGCCCGCGAGACTGCCGGCGTCACCCTCGTCCCGCCCGTCGTCGTCAAAGACGAACTCGAAAACGGCACCCTTGTGGAGCGCCACCGCCTCCCGCAGATCAAAGAGACCTTCTACGCCATCACCCCGAGCCGTCGCTTCCCCAATCCGATCCTGCGTGACCTCATGAAACGAAAGTGATCGCTACGGCCTCGGCCCATACACCGGCCTCTCTTCGCCGTCATGGGCACCTGCTTGAGTTAGCATCGAGAGATCAGGTGGCTCAAAATGATGTGCAGGATCTTCTGGAGGTGAAACAGGCACTTCCAGCACGCGGCCGTGTTTTTCGAACTCGGTGCCACGCAGCTTTTGGAAGGTCCAGGTGCGAATTTTGCCTTCGAAGGGCATGCCGATCACCGCGTAGGCATTGTGGTCGATGATGCAGTGATCTCCGAAACGCTGCACATCGACGGCGCGGCCGCGGCCGGTGGAATAGCCTCCGTAGGTCGCGGCGGGTGGTTTGCTGCCGATGAAGAGGTTGTGGGTGATCACGGCATGATCGAAGGGCTCGCTGGTGTAAATGCCGAGACCGTCACCGGCTTTGAGGACGGTGTTGTGCTGGATTACATCGCCCTGGCTGAAGCGGTGCAGTTTGAAGGGCTCATACACGATGTTGTAGAGCACATTGCGCAGAAAGTAGTTCGGGCCGCCGAGGCCGGGCTGCGAGGAGATGCCGACGAAGCAGTTCGTGAGGCGATTGCGCATGATGCGGCAGTTGTGAAGCGCGAAATCGGCCTCGATGCCGTCGTCGAGACCGCTGTCGATATCGTTGTTGAGGATGTCGTTGCAGCTTTGCTCCGCCGCGCCGTCGTCTTCCATGTGGCTGATGCAGTCGCGGAAGCCGGAGACGCGGTTGTGACGGATCACATTGCCGCTGCCGGTGAATTGAATGCCCTCGCCCTCGTTGTCGCCACCCGCGCCCATGATCTCCGGCTTCCACTCGCGGATACCGGTGATGACGTTGTCCTCGATGCAGGCGTTCATCATGCCGGGCTTGTAAGCCTTGATGCCAAACTGCGAGCGGATGGTGCAGCGGCGCACGACGCAGTGTTCCGAGCCATTCAAACGCACCGGGCCATTCACGGTGACGCCTTCGAGATAGACCCACTTCCGATTCGTGAGGCTGATCTCACTGAAAACGGCCTTCCCACTCGTGCTGCGATACACGATGGGCTTTCCGGGCTCGCCATCGCGATTGAACGTGGCCGCTCCGTAATCGCCATCGGCGAGCAAAAGCACCTCGCCCGGCTTCACGGCATTCAAATCGGCTTTCGAGCCGTTTTTGAACTCCGCATCGGCTTTCGCGATCTGTTCGGGCCGCGTCGATGCCTTCACGATTTTCGTCGCCGAGCCGCCATCAGGGTCATTGAGCTTCAATTCGATCTCATAAGCCGTTCCCGGCTCCAAATCGAACACGCTGCCGCTGAGTCGATTGGTCCACGTGAAGATCGGCGAGGTCTTCTGGCTCTTTCCGGCCGGAACTCGCCTCAGCGGCAAGCCATCGCGCCAAGCCGTTTCGCCTTCTTTGCGATACTTCATCTCACAAACGGCATCGAGGTCATCATCACTCTCGATCTGCCATTCAATCGCGAGATTCGTGATCGTCGGAAACGGCGTGGTGATCTCACCGGGCGTGGTGGAGTCCGCCGCATGCAAGGTGCTCAGAAGAAAGAACGGAAGCAGTTTAGTCATGGAGTTTCGTAGTGCGGGCCATGTTGCCGAACATGTGATAAATCACGCTGCCGGGCGTGCCGCCGTAGGTGAAGCCGCGTGCGGTGTAGCTGGGGGCGTCGCGGTGGAAGTCGTGCCACGTCTGGCCGCCGTCGGTGCTGCGGAGGATGCCTTTGCCGCCGTGCAGGGTGCTCATGAGCATGATGTCGGGATTCACGGGATCGATGTAGAGCGGGCCGCTGTCGAGCGCGGCGAGTTCGGTCCAGGTTTTGCCCGCATCGGTGCTTTTGAGGAGTTTCGCGGGGCGTGAGCCCTTGTAGCTCCAGTAGTTCTCGTGCTGGCCGTCGGAAATGAAGAGCGTGTTTTCGTCCTGCGGATGATGCGCCATGCCGTCGATGCCATCAGCGGCGCGGACGACGGCCCAAGTCTCGCCGCGATCGTGGCTGGCGTAGAGGCCAGTGCGCTTGAGGCATTGCAGATACACATGCTGACCGCTCGGGCTGGTCATGAGGCTGAGGCCGTTTTTCGTTTTCAGCGTGTGTTTCCAAGTCTGGCCGCCATCGTTGCTTTTGAAAACGCCGAGTTGGTAGTTGCACAGGTGCATCACATCGGGGTTGGAAGGATCGAAGCACAAATCGCCCATCTCGCTGTCATCGAGCCACTTGCCCCATTCGCCGCCAAACTGCTCTTTGAGGTCCAAAACGAGCTTCCATGTCTCGCCGCCGTCATCGCTGCGATGCAGACGCGGGTGACGTGTGCCACCGTGGCCGTGGATGATGGCAAACCAGGTGTCTTTTCGCGTCGGATGCGCTTTGACGACACTGCCATCGTGGTTTTGCCAATTGTCGTTCCACCATTCGGTCTGCACACGCACCGGCTTCCAGGAAGCACCGCCGTCGCTCGTTTTGAAGACGCCTTGATCCAGCGCGGCGACCATGGCCTGCTGCGGATCGTGCGGGCTGATGGCAGGCCCGTTGAAGTAGCAGAGCACTTGCAGGCCCGTGGTGCTGCCGGTCCAGCTCACGCCGAAGTCGGTGCTGCGACACATGAGCGAGCTGTCGCATTTCAACCAGGTGCTGCCATCCGCGGTGACGGTGAGCGTGCTGCATTTGCCCTCGGGCGACGCGTAGCGGTTCATGCCGGGATAGCTGCCGCGATCCCAGTTCGTCTCGATGCGATGACGCGTCCACGTTTCACCGTTGTCGCTGCTCACGACGAGCTGGCTCAGCGCCCAAAGCATGACTTTGCCGCCCGGCGCGACCGCCAGACCACCCGCAAAGCGCAAGCCCGGCTGCCACTGGTGCGGCACCTCCTTGATCATCGTGAAGCTCGTGCCGCCATCGAGGCTGCGATGCAGTTTGCCGGTGGAATCAAACGCGAACAAGCCGCTGCCTGTCGGCGTGGCACGCGCGGTGAGGATGATGCTCTCCGGCAGCTTCAGTTGCCACGTTTTGCCGCCGTCCTTCGAGATCGCGAGGCCCGGCGACGGGCGGCACGCGACGCACAGCGTGCCATCGGCGAGGAGAAGCGGAAACGCGGGCGTGTCCGTCGAGTTGTTCGCCACCGGCGGCCTCGTCAGCTCCGTCCAAGTCACGCCGTGATCGCGTGAAACACGCAGCGTGCTTTCGTGATCGAGCGCATACACCGTGCCGTCCGCCGCACAGGCCATCGCGTGGCCGAGCTGCGGTGTTTTGTCATCGCCGACCTTCGGCGCGGTGCCGAACACCGCCTGCCAAGTGACGCCGCCATCATGCGAGGCCCAGATCATGCCGCACACGCCCCAATACAGATGCTGCGAGTCCTTCGGGTCGATGGCGAACTGCCGGTTGTGCGAGACGATCTGCTTTCGCGCCATCACGCCACGCTCCACATCGGCGGACATCTTCCGCCACGTCAAACCGGCATCCAGCGAGCGAAACAACCCGCTCAGATCCGTCATCGCCCAGACTTCCTTTGGGATTGTGGGATGCGCGACGACATCCTCAATCCAGCCTCCGCCTCCAGGCCCGAAAGGATGCCAGGTGGGTTCAGCGAAGGCGGTGGTGGTCGCCAGGAGCAGGGTAAGCAAACGCATGGTTGAGCAAAACGTCCCGGAGCAGGCAAAGTGTCTCAGCAATTGGCTGAGAAGCAGCGGCCATTACTCCAGCGACCTCACACGTTCGATCACCCGCGCATCGCGCCCGTCACGCGGCAACGCTCCGGCTTGCTTGAGCACGCTTTGCAGCGCATCCGCCGCGCTCTCGGTCTTCACCGCAGGTGCCTCGAAGGGCGATGCGGCGCGATAGCTCGACGGCGCGGGACGTTTTTCGTTCCAGCCATCCGCGACACGTTCATGCAGCGTCACCCAGTTCCATTCATCCGTCGTTGGCTGGCTTTTCAAGACGTTGCCTTGCATGAAGAGGCTTAGCGCTCCCGGAGGATCTTCGATGAACACGCAGCCCTTGGCAGCGTTCGAGGCCGCGCCGAGCAGGTAAGTGTTGCCCAGCAGGTTCACGCGAGCGCCGAGGCGCAGTTTGGTGGCGTTGTTGTTCTTCCAGGCGGCAAACACATTGTTCACCACCTGGTAGTGACCGCCCTCCAGCTTCGGATTGCGATCCTCGCAGCCTGCAAACAGGCAGTGATGCAGCGTGATGCGATCACACTCCGCGCCGGAGAGCCAGCCCTTGCTGTGCGGCGGCGCGGCATCGGCGATCAGACACCATTGAAAGGTCGCATCCTCCACGCGGCCCCAGGTATTCACGCCTTCATCCGTGGCCCCGTGGATGGAGCAGTGCTCCACGAGCACGCGACGCGTCACGCCACCCTCCTTGCCCCAAAGCAGGATGCCATCGCCCGATGTGCCGCCTTCACTCACGTGAATGCGCAGACCGCGCACGATCACGTCCTCCGCGTTCACCATATCCAGACCATGCCGCTTCAGCGTGATGCCAGCGCCCGGCGCCGTGGACGCATCCAGCGTGACCGAGC
Source organism: Verrucomicrobiaceae bacterium (assembly GCA_016795485.1). Classification (GTDB taxonomy): domain Bacteria; phylum Verrucomicrobiota; class Verrucomicrobiia; order Verrucomicrobiales; family Verrucomicrobiaceae; genus JAEUHM01. Next base: position 114,569 of record JAEUHM010000020.1, read on the forward strand.
CCTCGCGAATCCGCAGGCGCGACTTCAACTCCACCTCACCCTCGACGGCAAAGTGAATGACCCTCGCGCCGCTCTGTGCCAAAGCCTCACGCAAGCTCCCTGCGCCCTCATCGGCCAGATTCGTCACCCGGATCACCCGGCCGCCCTCACCACCGCGTGTCGCCGCACCAAAGCCCTCGGCTGGCGTGGCAGCATCCGCAGCATGCAGCCGCAGAATCAACAGCAGTGGCAGGATAAAGCGCAGGCATTTCATGATTTCGGCTTCGGCGGACATGCCCAGAGCAACACGATGCCAATCAGCAAGCAGCCCACACTATCCATCAGCGTCCACCACAGCGGCAGCGGGCATTGCAGATCGATCGAGAGATACGCCGGACCTGCGAAGACCATGACCCAGCCGCACATTCGCACGAGCGGCTGGTAGCGCTCGAGATCTCGCGAGATGACCCAGATCAGTGCGGCGATCACGACGTAGGCAAAACCGGCATTGCCTGACAAATAGACGACGAGCGGTGTGATGGGTTGTTTGCCATACCCCATGAGCCACGCGAACTTCTGGAACGCGATCTCCGGCAGCAGCGCTCCTGGCAATCCTGTGAGCAAAATGGCGATCATGAGGCGCAGCATCCAAAGCTGCACGCGTGGGCGAGGAAGACGGTTGGTGGACATGGGCGGCATCTTATCGCGTCGTCATTGGTCCCATCTTCACGACTTCGAGATCCTTGCCCTTCACCTTGCGGATGGGGATCAGTTCTTCGTGGTTCCAGCGATCATCGGGCGCACCGCTGATGAACCAGTCGCCGCCGTTGTCGGCGAGGATCATGCCGTGTGTTTTGAGGCCTTCGAGAATCACCTTGGCCGCGCCGGTGAACTTCGACGTGTCAAAGCTGGCCTTCAATCGCACCCTCATGCCCATCGGCGGCAGGTTTTCGTTCTTGTGCGGACTGGCGAAGTGCGTCGCGGGCGGCACGTAGGCACGGCGGCTCTTCTTTACCGTGAAGCGCAGCGCATGGGTGAGCTTCTTCGTGCCGCAGATTTCATCGTAGCGGGCGAGGCCGGGCAAAATGGGCAAACCGGCCGCATCGGCGCTCGTCCAGCCTGCGGGACGCGGTTTGGGGTTCTTTAGATCGAAAACGGCACCACTGCTCGCCTTCCACGACTTGCCACCATCCAACGGGAAGCTGTGGAAGAGCTCGTAGAGCTTCCAGTTGTCCTTATCGAGCACCAGCACATGCCGGTCGCCTTCGGCCTGCGGACCACCTTCGATAGGCGCATCCGGCGGGATCGGATACGGCCCCGGATCACTCTCATCGGCGTATTCAAAAGCGATGGGCACCTTGGGCTGATCGCCACTCACAACGTCATACGGAATCCCTCCCGGCTGCCCCTTCCACACCACGCCAAAGTCCTCATGCAGCCCCGTCTCCGCACCGATGGACGCGATGATCGCATCGCTCAGCGGATCAACCTCATCCTTCGACACATCGCGATTCCATTCATCGGATGCAGGCATCAGCAAAACGCCGCCGAGATCGGCATTCGGCCCGGTTTTGAGCTGTGGCTGCTGAGCAAGCGCAGCGCTGGCAATGAGAAGGCAAAGGTTGGGTATCGTCATGACTCCCCTTCAAACGACGCACCTCCCAGCTGATCACTCAGCAATCGGCTGAAATGCCACTGTCTCCTCACCGCCGCAGCACATTGATCAGCTCATCCAGCTTGTTCAGCACATCCTGCATCTGGCTCGGGTTGTAGCTGCCATCGGCCCCTTGGCCCAGCGTGCTCACACTGTTGGAGTTGTTGCTGGTTTGAGCCAAAGCATTCGCGATGGCGTTGTTGAGGTCGTTGACGGTCGCACGTTGCTGGATGTCGGTATTGAGCGAGGTGAGCTGGCTGCGCATCTCCGCGCTGGAAAGCGGTGCATTGTTCGCGGGTTTGGTGGGATCGAAGGGCATGGGTTTGAAAGGTGGCCCGCACAGTCCTCTGTGCGGATTGTTTGAGTGCTCGGATCACCGCACAGAGGACTGTGCGGACTACCATCACGGACTCACCGTGACCTTCACCACATCGGTCCAGTCGCCGTTCGGCGTGCCTTTGTCCCAGAAGCGCATGCGGTATTCGCGCACCTCGGGCGTGCCGGCGGCCAGCAGCGGGCGCTCGTCCATGTAGGGGCTTTCGGTGTCGATGGCTTGGAACTCCCAGGCTCCGGTGCCGCGGCGGCTTTCGATATAGACACCCATGTGGCCGTATTTGGCGAAGGTGAGCTTCACGCACTGGCAGCCCGCGCCTTGGAGCAGATCGGCGCTGAACTTCGGCAGCGCTTTCTCCGTCGCCGCGGAGCCGACGATGCCCAAATCGGTGCCGATGGCCTCGGTGTAGCCCGCGCTGAGCTTCATCTTGGCGATGAGGGCAAAGATGCGGTTCAGGGTGCCGGGGATGGCGGCGGTCACGCCTGCGGGCAAAGCGGGCGCGGTGAAGGTGGGCAGCACAAAGGGCGTCGTGCCGCCGCCGGTCAGCACGTCGTCCACCGCATCCGTGGTGGAGGGTGAAAAGGCCCGCACGGCGGTGAGCCAGGTGCCGAGCACGTAATTGGCGTATTTCGCGTCATTCACACTGGCGGTGATGTCGGCGGCGATGACGCCAAGCACGGCCCCGTGGATCGGGAGCTTGGCGGCGTAGTTGTCGAGCCAGTTGACCTGGTCTCCGATGCGGCTGGGGTAGTAGTCTTGGCGTTTCATTTTGGAGCGTGGTTTGGGTTGAGGTGAAAAGTAGTCGGACGGCTGGTCCCA
>JAEUHM010000039.1 GCA_016795485.1 Verrucomicrobiaceae bacterium
ACCGTCGAAGTCAGAACAGGAACCTTGGCCTTTAATGGAGGAGGCAGCAGCAGCGGCGCTTTCCAGCTTAGCACTGGGACGGTGTTGCAGTTCGGCGGCAGCAGCCACACGGTGAGCAGCGCGGCAAGCTTCACGGTGCCAGCGGGTGCCACGGTGCGCTTCAGCGGCGGCAGCACGACGATCAACACGGGGAACTACAACCTCGCAGGTCTCACCCAAGTCAACGGCGGTGGCGTCTACTTCAATGCCGATACCAGCACGGCCTCACTGACGGTATCCTCGGGCGAGTTGGGTGGCTCTGCTGTGGTGACGGCAGCATCAACCACGTGGAGTGGCGGCACGCTCACAGGCACTGGACGGCTGGAGGTCACCGACAACCTGATCATGAATGGCACGGACCGGACCATGCGCGGGGGACGGGTGGTCAAGAGCAACACAGCAGCCACTTGGAGTGGAGGAACGATCAATGCCGCTGAGGGAGCGGTGTTCAACAATGCGGGGACCTTTACTGCGACGAACAACAACACCTTCTTCAAAAATGGGATTTTTGGTAACGACCCGCAATTCAACAACACCGGCACGTTCATCAAGGACGTTGGGACGGGGGTCACTTTGTTTTCGAACAATACGGGCTATGGCACACCACAGTTCAACAACAGCGGTATCGTCGAAGTGCGCACGGGCACGCTGGCTCTGGATGGTGTCGGCACGCACGCCGCTGGCCAGTTCAGCCTGCTCAGTGGAGCCGTGTTGCGCCTGGGCGGCGGTCAAACCTTCACCGGCACCAGCGCCATCAGCGGTGCGGGCACCACACAAATCACTGGCACCACTGCGGTGGGCACCGGAGCCGTGCTCAATGTCAGCTCACCGCTAACCATCACCGGCACGGTAACCGGAGCAGGGTTGGTCAATGCCAGCGGTGGCACCAGTTGGACCGCAGGCACACTAACCGGTGGCGGCACCGTCAGCGTCACCGGAGTCCTCACCCTCAGCGGTGGCGATCGCGTGCTAGCAGGCGGAAAAGTGCTCAACAACGCGGACACGGCCACTTGGAGTGCAGGTCAGATCAACTCCGGCGAGGGCGCGGTGTTCAACAACAACGGTACGCTGACCAACACCTTTAACGGCACTTACATCAAGAACGGCATGTTTGGAGTCGATCCGCGCTTCAACAACACAGGCACCTTCATCAAGGATGGTGGCACAGGTGCCACAACCTTCTCACATGACATAGGCTATGGTCCAACGATCTTCAACAACACGGGCACCGTCGAAGTCAGAACAGGAACCCTGGCCTTTAATGGTTCATTTTCCCAAACTCAGGGCAAGCTCGTGCTCAACGGCGGCCAACTGAGTCGGAATGGTACTTTCTCGGTTACTGGCGGAAAAATCCAGGGACAAGGAACACTTACGGGTGGTGTAAGTGCGAGCGGTGGCTCTGTCAGCATTGAGCCAGGCATCGGTTCCACTTCCGGTTTGCTCGCTATCACGGGTGATCTCACGCTGACAGGTGGATCAAAGCTAGCCCTCGATGTCGGTGGCCTCACGCCTGGGTCTGAGCATGACCAACTCACCGAGGGTGGCAGCACAGCCCTCAGTTTGGCGGGCTGCACCTTGGAGCTTGGATTGCTCGGTGCCTACTATCCTACAGTCACCGATACGTTTGTCGTGGTGGACTCCCACGCAACGATCACGGGTGTGTTTGGCAATGTGCCCAATGGAGGCAGGATCAATACCACTGATGGCAAAGGTAGTTTCAAGGTCAACTATGGCAGCGCCAGCAGCTTCTCCGACAAGACGCAGGTTATTTTGTCCGAGTTCTTTCGCTTTACCCCCACCGAGCTGTCTCTGAGCTCGATGCAAGTGAGCGAAAACTTGGCCGCAGGGGCCAATGTTGGCACTTTCACCGTCACCGACGAGACGCCTGGTGCCACGCACACGTTTGCGCTCGTTTCAGGCACGGGTGACACCGACAACGGACACTTCCAGATCACCGGGAGTCAGTTGCTCACGACCTCGCAGTTCGATTTTGAAACCAAGAATGCGTATAGCATCCGAGTGCGGGTAACGAGCAGCAGCGGGGAGTTGCTTGAGCAGACTTTTGTCATTCAAGTGACGGATGTGGCCAATCCGGCTAGCTTGGCTCTCAGTGGGAACACGGTAGCGGAGAACTTGCCTTCTGGCACGGTGGTGGGCACGCTGTCTGCCACAGATCAGACTCCGGGAGGACAACTGACCTACTCTCTGGTCAGTGGTAGTGGCTCGACGAACAATGCGAGGTTCAGCATTAACGGTGATGCCCTGCAAACGTCACAAGTGCTGGACTTCGAGACGATGTCTGCACCCCAAAGTGTACGGGTCCGAGTCACCGATGAGACAGGTGAGTTCTCCGAGGCGGTATTCGCTGTGAACGTAATCAACCAAGGGCCTACAAGTCTGTCGCTATCTGCCGCCACAGTGGCCGAGGGACTGCCAGTGGGCACTCCAGTGGGCACGCTTTCCGCAGAGATCACTCCGGTGGGCACGGCAGTTGCCTTCTTCTCCAAAGTGAGCGGAGCAGGCTCCACCGACAACAACTCATTCAGTGTGGATGGCACGACATTGCGCACGCTGGCAGTGCTGGATCACGAAGCGGCAGCTACCCGCTCCATCCGCCTGCGAGTGACGGATGCGAATGGCGAAGTGCTAGAGCAAGTGTTTGTCATTACAGTGACGAATGAGAACGACAAGCCTGTGATCTCCAACATTGCTGACGTGACCGTGCAGCTCGGGGCGGAGCCGCCCGTAACGAACTTCACTGTGCGCGATGACGACTCTCCTGCGGGTGATTTGGTGGTAACAGCGACATCTTCCAACCAAGCCGTCGTTCCAGATGCGGGCCTGCTACTGGGAGGCACGGATGGAAATCGAAGCCTGACGATCACCCCTGTAACTGGTGCGGCGGGCAACTCCACCATCACTGTGACCGTGAGTGATGGCACGCTGAGTGCCAGCGACACGTTTGTGTTCGCGATCAACGATCAGCCGGTGATTGGGAACTTGCGATTCAATGGCACTGCATTGACACCGACACTGGCGATCAGTAGCTCCGGTCAGGTCACTGTGGATGCCACGGATAACCAAGGCGTAACTCGCGTGGAGTTCTTCTATGCGCTGTCGGGCAACGCCAAGACGCGGTTTGCAGTGGACTCTAATGCCGGGGATGGCTTTGGAGCAAAGATGTCTGTGTCACAATTGCCTGACGGGACTTACGAAGTATCTGCTACAGCCTTTGATGCTGCCGGGGGCAGTGCTACCACAGCAGGCGGAGTGATTCTCACGCTGGTTGCTCCATCTGCACCCGTAGTGAGTGCTCCGGCGAATGGTCTACGCACGGAGCTATCCAGCGTCAACGTAGTTGGCACGGCTGATCCTGAAGCGCGGGTGCGAATCGTGCGCGGGACGGAGGTTCTAGCCGGTCCGACTCCGCCATCTGCTAATGGGAGCTTCAGCTTCCCAGTTAGCCTGATGGAAGGTGCCAATGAGCTCACGGTGATCGCCAGCAATCGTGCGGGCGACAGCCCGGAGGTGAGCCGCAGCGTGGAATACATCCGGGAGTTTCCTCAGCTCTCTGTCACCATTCAGCCAGCCACCGTCACAGAAGGTTCAGTGCAAACTGGTGCGGTCAGCATCAGCCCTGTTCAAACGTCAGACGTGACCGTGACGTTGACGAGCAATCGTCCATCAAGAGTGAGTGTGCCTGCATCCGTCGTGATCCCGGCCAATGAATCGCAAGTGAACTTCAGTATCAATGGCATTCAGAATGACGTGCTTGAGCCCATCGTGCAGGCTCGTGTGTCTGCTGGTGGAGCGTTCTTGAAGGCAGGGTTTAAGGACATCCAAGTGCTGGATGATGACTGGCCTGTGCTGGCGCTGCAGCTTGAGGGAACTTTTGTGCGGGAGAATGATGGAGCCCAGGCAACCTTCCTGCGAGTGAGCCGGGATGTAGCGCGTGGCTTTGCCCAGACGGTTTTCTTGAGCAGCAGTCTGCCCTCGGCTGCGGTGTTGCCGCCTTCGGTCATCATTCCAGCCAATGAGACGACGATTAGGATTCCCGTCACGGCGGTGGATGACACGGTGGAAGATGGAGCACAGAACACCGTGCTCAGAGCGTGGGTGATCGAATCCGCAACTCAAACCATCGTGAGCGAAAGCCCACCTGTGACCTTGGAAGTCCAGGACGATGAAGGCCCAACGCTACAACTGCTGGTGTCACCCACTGTGCTTCATGAGGGAGGCTCTTTCACCGGAGGCGGGGAGGTCCGCTTGCCAGCTCTGCGAGCACAAGACACCACGGTCACGCTAGCAGCTTCTCCAGAAGGCCTGCTAACTCTGCCCGAGTCCGTATTGATCCCAGCCGGACAAATCAGTGCGGTGTTCAATCTCACGGTGCCATCGACAGCGGAAAATGAAGGCCCCAGGCCGGTGCGGTTGACCTGCAGCACTGCTGGGGTGACCAGCGGCGTGAAGGGAGTCATCATCACCGATGTGCCCATGGCCGACCTCGTGCCAACTCTGACGCAAGTGCCAGAGAGTGGACAAAGCAGTGCCAGTGTGGCGGTGGTGTTCCGTGTAGAAAACCAAGGCACCGTAGCAGTGAACAAATCTCAGGTGTATCGGATGTGGCTTTCCAGAGACCGTGCGTTGGGAGATGACTCGCTAGCAGCCAGAGTGTTCACCACTGAAACCCTAGCAGCCGGAGGAAACATCGAGCGCACTGAGACCATCCGATTGCCTCAAGCCGAGGGTGACTTCTACGTCATCGTCGAGGCTGATGGAGATTCCAATGTGGAGGAAGCATCAGAGGCCAACAACATCTACACCTCATTGGAACCGATCACCGTATCGGCGGGTTACTCAGTCGTTGCCAATGTGGATGGCTCGTTCTTCCCTGCTGGGCAGGCAATTACCATCACGGGCCAGGCGACACGCACCGACAGCCAACCAGCGGACAGAGTGCCAGTAAAGATTCGTGTCACCGTGAATGGTGCGCATCGTGAGTTGCTGGCCACGACAACAGCCAATGGAAGCTTCTCCACCACATTCACGCCATTGGCGGGTGAGTGCGGAAACTACACGATAGCCGCAGCCCATCCAGCAGCCTCCTTTGGGGAAAGCCAGGACAGCTTCTCCATCGTTGCGATCAAGCCTGTAAGCGTGCCTGAGGTCAGCTTTGATGATGGTGACAGCAGCACTGCCACCATATTGCTGACCAATCCCGCGGGCCTTCCATTGCACAATCTCGTCGCCTCACTGGAGACCCTGTTGCCAGGGGTAACGGTGAATCTCAGCCTTCCACCGGGGGCCGTGCTTGATGGAAGCGCTCGTGTTCCGCTTACCATCGAAGTGATTGGTGATCCTGGCGTCAGCGGTGTTCGCAATCTGGTTATCAACATCACCACAGCCGAGGGCATCACACTGAGGATTAACGTTCGAGTGACGATTCATCCGCTGCGTCCTCAATTGACGTTCACGCCAAATCGCATCTCTCAATCCGTGCTTCGTGGCAGCCAGAAGACAGCCACCATTGATTTGGATAACACGGGAAGAGCGGAATCGGGCGACCTGCAAGTGCTGCTGCCAGACTTGGCCATGCTCTCACTCGCCACACCGCAGTTGATCCCTTCCATACCCCCAGGAGGCAAGGCTCAAATCAATCTGCTCATCACACCGCCCGCTAATGCACCGCTAACGGTTACGAATGGCCAAATCCTGCTCCACTCAGCGGAATCGGGCACCATGAGCATCCCATTCGACATCAGAGTGACCTCTGACTCACGCGGCGACCTAACCGTAGAGGTGACGGATGAGTTCACCTACTTCTCTGCAGAGCAGCCCATGGTGGAAGGTGCACGTGTGAGGCTCCGTGACTCCATCACAGGTCAAGAAGTGGCTCCTCCACAAGTGACGACCGCCACCGGAACAGTGGTATTCACTCAACTCAACGAGGGATACTACGAGCTGGAGATTACCGAACCCAAACATGCGTCCTACATCAGTGACGTGCTGGTGCAACCAGGGCCGGACAACAAGCAGACCATCTTCATCACCAGGGAAATGGTGTCCTACCAATGGACGGTGAAGGAGGCTGAAGTCCAGGACCGGTATGAGATCACGGTAAAGACCACCTTTGAAACCAACGTCCCCGCTCCAGTGGTGACCGCTACTCCGGGCCAAGTGGATCTGAAGCGACTGGTGGCCGTGGGGGATGAGATGCAGGTGAACTTTGTCATTGAGAACCATGGCTTGATCGCCGCAGAACACGCGGTGCTTCGGTTTGCCAATCACCCCTGGTATGTGATCGAGCCACTAGTGCCTGAGATTGGGCGCATCCCCGCAAAGACGGCTCTTACTATTCCAACGATCATTAGACGAGTAGGTCCAGTCCCTGCCGGGCTTGCAGCACTTTCGAGATCCTTGGCCACAGGCAGGCCAGAAGACCAAGCCGCTGCGTCATCTGAGAATGAACAAGTGCCATGCACACTATCCGGTGAAGTGGCCTACGACTACGAATGCGCTAACCTGAATGTGCCGAAGAACATCCCGATCGCCTTCAGCAACGTGGATGGAAACTGCACAGGCGGACTGGGCACAGATTTCGGAACGTTGTTCTTCCCAAAAAGTGAACCCCTTCCAGGTAGAGCAAGTTCTACAGCCCCTGGACGGCCAGGCTTCTCACCGGTTTCGTTCTCTTTACCCACTCCGTGTGACTGCACACCAACTGAGTTTCAAAAGGACGGCGAGCTGGACTTGGGTCCGCTCACGGCGGCCATCAAGAAGGGACTGGGTAAAGCGCTGCCACCTCCACTAACTCTTGGGAATGTAGAGGTGAAGTTGGAGGGAGACGTGAAAGTCACCGTTTGTTGTCCGTTGAGCGCGGGACTGGAAGGCACTGGCAAAATATCGATCACCGTGGAGATCATCATTGGATCGTCACTGCCCGAGATTGACCCAGAGTTTGAGATGCCAGACTGGGCGGAGGTGGAGTTCGAGGCCAGTGGCTTTGCTGGGGCAAAAATCACGCTAACCGGGAGCGGGGAAGCCAAACTCATAAAGCCGTGCGGTGGAGAAGTACAGATCTGTGGCACGCTGGCAGTTGGTGGCGGCTTGTCATTGGGGGGTGAGTTTGATGCTGCGGTTACCCTCACCGAGAAGAATACAGGCCTGGAGTTCGAGGGCAATGTGAGAGCCGCTGCACTGCTGAACGGCAGCGTGTCTGCCAGCGCACAGTATTGCACAGGACAGCCTGTCAAAGCTTATGCAAGTGCAAGCATCGGCTACGAGCTTACCCTCCGAGGCGAAGTGGCGCATGGGGAAGACAAGAGGCAGATTGGATTCTCTTTCCCAAAGACCATCACTGCTGGAGACACGCCTCCCGAGGAAGCTGAGGCAGCAAGTAACCTGCTGGCTAGCGGTAAATCGCGTCCACTACTGGGCACATCCAACAACCTCGCAGGTGATGAGGAACTAGTGGTAGTCCCGCTGGTTCCAGCCCACTACCCAGGCGTTGGCACTGAACCAATGCCCGTCAGACCGATTGCCGAAACGGATGCTGAGTTGATTGCGCTAGCAAGACTTCCCACCGGACAAAGTGGTGTCTGCGCCCAAGTGAAGATGCAATTGAAGCAAGACCTCGTGCTTACGCGCCAGGGTTTTGAGGCGGAGTTACAGCTCACCAACAATCAACCGGACGAAACTCTGACCGATGTTGGCTTCACGGTGGACATTCGTGACAGCAATGGCCAACCAGCAAGTGATCGATTCCAACTTCGTGCTCCCGATGTGGCTGGATTTACTAACATCACGGGCACCGGTACACTCGGGCCCCTCGCCACGGGAGTTTCTCGCTGGATCTTGGTGCCGAATGATGACGCCGCGCCTACCGTGGAGACAACTTACTTCGTGGGCGGACAGATCAGCTACTCGGAGCATGGACGTCTACTCACCGTGCCTGTAGTGGGTGTCCCCATCAAAGTGCGGCCCAATGCCGCATTGAAAGTGAGCTACTTCCATCAGCGAGATGTCTTTGGAGACGATCCTCACACCGATTTCATCGAGCCTGCTGAGCCATTCTATTTGGGTGTGATGGTTCACAACGATGGCTTTGGTGAGGCACGCAATGTGAAGCTCACCTCTGGCCAGCCAGTGATCGTGGATAACGAAAAAGGGCTGCTGGTTGCTTTCCAACAAGAGACTGCATCTGTAAACGGAGCCGCCGTTGCTCCTGGCAGCACACTGGACTTCGGGACCATTGCCGCGCATAGCCGCTCAGTGGGTCTCTTCGGTATGCGCGGCTCGTTGTTGGGCCTGTTCAACGATTATGATGCCACCTTTGAGCATCTTGATGGCAACGGTGACCCAAGGTTGTCACTCCTGAAGAGCGTGGAGATCCATGAGATGAATCACCTGGTAAGAGCAGCCCGCTCGGGTGACGATTCTCTCCCGGACTTCCTCACCAATGACATTGCTGATCACGCAGACCTTCCAGACACACTGCATCATAGCACTGGTGCGGTAGAGGCCGTCGAACTCGTGGCGTCTTCCAGCACAGGAGCCACTCCTACCCCAAGTTCCCCTTCCACGACGCTCAATGTCGTTATTCCTGCCAACAAGTGGGGCTACTTGCGTATAGCGGACCCCTCTGCTGGTACTATGCGCCTTGTTGGTGTGAGCCGTAGTGACGGAGTGAATCTCGAAGTCGGCACGAACGTGTGGATCACCCACCGTACCATGCCTGGACTCGCTCAGCAGGCGATTGCGGAGGACATACTCCATCTGCTCGACTTCGGTGGCTCCGGTCACTATGTGCTGACTTATGCACCACTTGCGGCAGACACGATTCCTCCCAGCAGCCAAGTGGCGGCTCTTCCTGCCAACTCTGCATCACTGATCCCAGTAACGTGGTCGGGATCGGACAACCAAGTGCTCGCAGGGTTTGATATCTTTGTTTCCGACAATGGAGGCCCCTTCACCCTGTGGAGAGAGCGCACCACGCTGAGAGGCGCCAGCTACCTTGGAACACAGGGTCACTCCTATGCCTTCTTTAGCGTGGCTGTGGACGAGGCTGGCAATCGCGAACCTGTCCCCTCCAACCCCGATGCAACGACAGCCGTCACGATCACCAATGCTGCACCTGTGATCACTGGTTTGGATCAAATCCATGTCCTAGAGGGTGACGTGCTCTCCGTCCAAATCGCTGCTCAAGACACGAACGGACCGCTTCTGTATGAGTTAGTCTCAGGCGCACCAGCAGGCATGACCATCTCCCAGTCCGGGGAGATCTCATGGGCCACGGGTGAATCGCACGGTGGACGCAGCTATCCAGTCGAAGTCAGAGTCACAGATCGTGGATTGCCTCCAACGTCCTCGGTAGAGGCATTTGAAATCATCGTGGACGAAAACAATACCGCACCGGTTCCGAACGTGGTACCGGACATCTTCCTCACCGCTGGTGACACACGCGTCATTGGCCTAACGGCTACAGACACGGACCTTCCGCAGCAAGAACTCACCTGGGAGTTGGCCAACGGACCCATACCTGGACTCACTTTGGACCCAGCCACTGGTCTGATGTCTCTCGTCACGCTGCCATCTCCCACGGCACGGACCGTCACCGCAATCGCATCCGTCAGAGACAACTTTGATCCACCCGCGACAGCTACCGTTTCCGTGACCTTCTTTGTCGCAGCCGGAGGCGGAAGCACGGTAACCACTAGCCCTGTAAACGGAGCGCCCACGCTCGCGCTCATCCCGAATCCAGCTCCTATCCCACTCAACTCCGCCGCCAGGACGATTCAGTTGGAAGGAATCAGCGCTGGACCTCCCGGTGAAGTGCAAGCCATCTCAGTCACAGCAGTGTCCAGCAATCCAGACCTGATTCCTAACCCAACGGTGCAGTACACCTCACCCGGCAGCACCGGATCCATCACCTACACACCTATAGAAGGGGTTCACGGCACAGCCGAAATCACCGTCATCGTCACAGATGACGGCGGAACCGCCAACGGAGGCATCAACACCGTCCAGCGCACGTTTACCGTCGTGGTCGAAGACACCGTGCCATTCCTGTCGTTCTCCAAAGCGATCTATAAGGTCAACCAGGGCGCGACCAGCGTGGACGTCACGATCACTCGCACCGGCAACCTATCGGCCACCTCTGTAACGCTCAACACAGCAGATGGAACGACATCGACCGTTCCCCCATTCGCTGCCGCAGTAGCAGGAACCGATTACCAAACCGTCTCAGACATTGTGGCATTCGCCCAAGGTGAGCTGAGTAAGACCATTACCGTGACATTGATTCCAAAAACTGGGACCACGGTGCCAAACAAGCGGTTCATCGTCATGTTGAGTGCTCCAGAAGGAGGAACGATGATTGATGGATCACCTTCCGCAGAGGTTCAGATCCTCGCCAACGATACGACCAAGCCAACACTGACGGTGACGGCCCCAGGCAGCACCACAACACAGATCAACACCATTAGCCCCTATTTGGTGACTGGTAGAACGGGTGACGCCAGAGGTGTGGATAGAGTCGAAGTGAGCTTGAACGGAGATGCCCCAGTGAGTGCCGTCTTAGGAGCCGCCACGCTTCCCACCAGCGTGCCCTGGAGCCTCGCAATCGCGCCAATTGAGGGCTTGAACATTCTCACCGTGACCGCCTTTGACTTGCGTGGCAACTCCACCTCGGTCACTCGCCAGTTCACCTTCACTAGGCGATACACTGTCACCGTGACGCGCTTAGTGCCAGCCGAAGCCCTCTCACCAGATGACGCAGGCACGGTGGTGCTCAACTCGACCCCTGGCACCTTCTCTGTGCTCACGCCAGCCCGGCAGGCAGTCCAGTCCGCCACAGTTACTCCCGGATCGCCAGTCACCCTCACGGCCAGACCTACTGCGGGCCATCTCTTCTCCCATTGGGAAGGCTTGCCAGTACCCGCTACAATTGCAGCCACCAAGGCAACCTTTTCGATGCCTGCCCAGAATGTAAGCGACATCAAGGCAGTGTTCGTGAAGAACACCCTCACAACCTTTGGCACAACCATCTCGTTCCGTGGTCTGATGACTCCCGAGGACGGGACGCCGCCAAGCAATCAGTCCTACGGCTCCATCTTCTCTACCATCGTGTCCTCCAGCGGTGCGATAAGTGGTAAACTGCTCGTGGGTGGTGTCTCTGTGTCATTCACAGGCGTGGTATTGGCAGATGGCAGTGTGTGGTTAAAGAATACACTGGGCGAACTAGAGCGCTCCTTTGTCATCCCTGACGGACGAAACATCGAGCTCGCCTTCACAGGCTCAGCACTCGACTTCACCGTGTCAGATGCCTCCACTGCATCATCAGGGACCGCACTTCCCGCTCTCTACAAGGCCACTGCCCCTGTCTCTGCTACTGCCAGTGATCTGCTCAACCAAGCGAGCACATCAGGAGGCCCTATCGACCAAGGCTTATATACCATTGCCCTACCAGCCCAGGTACAACCGAGCCGCCCTGTAAGCGAGTATCCTCAGGGGACTGGATACGGACGCATCTTGCTCAAGGACGATGGCACCTACACCGCTTCCGGCGTTCTCGCTGATGGCACTAGCTTCACCGGCTCAAGCTTCCTTGTCGCAGGCAACCACACTCCATTGCATGCACAGCTATTCAGACCAGGAAGCACGACTCGTGACCAGGGTGCCAGCTTGCTCGGCAATATCGTGTTCGACACCACTCAAGCAGATACCGACGTCAGTGCTAACGACATGGTGTGGATACGCCCTGAGGTGCCTGAGGTCATTGGGACCACCGCCAGTGCTATTGACACCCAAGTCTACACAGCAGGCTGGCCAGACGGCATCACCGTTGGTCTCGTGGGTGCCAAATACAACAAAGCGCTACCCCCTCAAGTAAACCTCGATTTTGGACCTGGTTCTTTGCTGTTCTCCGATGGCAAGCTAACAACAGACATCGTATTCACTAACTTTAGCATCATTGGCAGTGTCGCGGCTAAGAGTCCGACCACAGACCGTAGGTATAGTCTGACAGTCACGAAAAGCACCGGGGTCATGACTGGAAGCTTCACTCCCAACTGGACCAGCCCTAACACCAGACTGCCAGCCTTTAGCGGTGTCATCATCACCAAAGGCGCCAACAAAGGAGGCTGGGGTTACTTCATCAGCAACCGCACGGGCGATCTAGATCCAGAAAGTGGTGCAGTCACTCTCGGGGCACGATGATGAATGGTCCGCGTTGCACAACCCCTAGCGATTGCTAGGGTCAGCCTTCCATGAAGGCCCTGTTTTTCCCCCTGCTTGTTCTTTTTTTCTGTTCCGGATTGAGCCGCATCCACGCTGCTCCTGCGTTTGAGACGCTGTACAGTCCAAGCGGCCAGCTTTATGGCTATCAGCATGGGGTGGTGCGTCTTTCGTCAGGGGTTTATTATGGAACAGCCACTTATGGAGGCACGGGAGGTGCGGGGAGTTTGTTTTCGGTCAATCGCACCACTCAGGCCGTGCAGGAAGTGGCTAACTTTGCTGCCTTGAAGGCAAGGCTTCCACGCCAACGCTTTGGGTTGGCTGTAGATGGCAGTGATAACATCTACGGTGTGCTGGAGGCTCAAGATGGCACGCCTGTAGTGTGGAAATGGTCTGTGGCGGGAGGCCTGGTGGAACTGGGCAAAGTGCTAGACGCCAACGCGCCTACATCACCTCGTGGAGGAGTAGTGTGGGATGCTGCTACGTCCACCCTGTGGGGAGTGTGCGAGTACGGTGGTGCTGACGGGGAAGGCGTGTTGTGGAAATGGACTTCTGGCGGCGGCGTGGTCATTGAGAAGTCATTCTCCAACGCCGATCCTAGCGAAGTGGGCACTCGTCCCACCTTGCTCGTGATGGTGGCCGGAGAGTTGCATGGGGTCTGCGTCACTTTTGACTCTCTTACCTTTCAGGAGGCGAGCGTGCTGTGGAAGCGTTCGCCATCTGGCGATTTCTCCACGGTCCGCACATTTGATAACATCACTGAGGGCTACCTAGTTCATCAATTGATCGACTTTGGTGGCAGTATTGCTGGTTTCTTGAGCGACGACCCAGGTGGCTACAGTGGTTTAAGCATCTTTCAACTCACTGGTAGCACACTGAGGAACGTGGGGCCATTAACAGAAACTGAGTTCGATGTTTATTTCAATCTGGGCACTTTCAACTCCTCACCCGCGGTTTATGTGACCACTCAGAATCGAGTCATGGCATTCACTGCTACTACGTTTCACCCAAAGGTGGCAGAGTTCGGCGGTGCTGATCTGGGTTACGCTTATGGTCAGCCCGTGATGGATGCAGATGGACTGCACGGAATGACCTTTGAATCCGAGTTCTGGACTCTGCCGCCGGGAGGCACTTCCATCGTGAAGGACTTGGAGGTGTTTGACGACATGAGCCTCAGAGCCGACTTCTCTGCACCTGCGGTAGCACCCAATGGTGACGTGATTTTCATGGAAGAGGCAGGTCTGAATATCGCGCGTTGGAGTCCAGCGAGTGGGCAGGTAGATTCTCTGGGTGAAGCATTCCGCCTTGGCAGCTACCTAACGGCTACTGGCACTGCTGTGGATTATGCGGGCAATGCATATGGTACGACGTACTTCTCTTCCAAGCTCTGGAGAAGGGACACCGCTGGTGTTCTCAAGTCGTTCGCTCTCCCCACGTCTGTCGGTGAGTCATTTGGTAACCTTCTGGCCACTCCGGGCGGGGTGATCTTCGGCCAGGGGAGTAAATATGACTTCTCAAACTTCGTTAGTGTTGCCACGTTGTGGAAGTTCAGCGGCACATCCGTAAGTCTGGCTGCAACACTACCGGTTGGCTCCATTGGCGGCTATCCGACCGGCCAGATCGCTCTTGGGCCAGACGGAGCCATATACGGTACCAATGCTGGATACGATGATGGAACAACCAGCACAACAGTGCCTAGCCGATTGTGGAAGTGGGACGGCGTAAGGGCACCGTTTGCCCTTCATGACTTCCCTGCAAACATCGTGTGTGCCACCGGGTTGGCTGTAGGGGCAACAGGAACCGTCTACGGCATGACTACCAATGGTGATCTTTGGGAGTTCACACCTGGAGGCAGTTCATCTATACTTTCCGCCTATAGTCCTGCAGTTGGCAAATCCACGAGCTACCAAGGTGAGGAGAAAGGCTGCGGTCTCGTGCTAACCAAAACCGGCAAGCTCTACGGCATCACCTCTTCCGGCGGCTCGGATGATGCGGGTACACTTTGGGTGTTAGACACTACAGCTCCGAGTCCCACCCGCACCGTGGTGCATAACTTCTTGTGGGCCCAGTTCACCGGTCGCAGTGTGGTCAATCTCACCGAGGGGCCAGATGGCATGATCTACGGTGTGGGCACCAATGCTCTCTGGCGCTACGGAGAGGCTCCTGCTGTGCAGGCACCTGCTGCATTCACCGGTGGCATCACCAACCTCGCAGCCACAACTGCACAACTTCATGGCAATGCCAACGCCCGTGGCTCAAGCAATGCAGTGGCCGGCTTTGACTACGGTCTGTCAGCCACAGCTTTGACCAATATCGCGGCTACAGGCGGCGGCAGCGTGTCCGGGACCACTCCGCAAACCATCACCACCGCACTGACCGGACTACTGCCCAACAAGACGTATTTCTACCGTAGCAGAGTCACCTCAGACCAAGGCACCGTGCTGGGAGAACTGAAGAGCTTCAAGACCACAGCGCCTACACTGCCAGTGGCCAAAACCACACCCGCCACTTCCATCACCGTCACCGGAGCCACACTCAACGGCAGCGGCAATGCCAAGAACACCACCACACCCGCAGCGGCCACTTTTGTCTATGGCTGGAGTGCAACAACGATGACTCAGACCGCTGTCGCCACACCCGGCACCGTCATGGGCACCAAGGACACAGTTCTGAGCGCGGCAGTCACAGGCTTGGCACCACACACGAAATATTTTTATCAAACCCAGGTCTCTGGTCCACTCGGCAGTGCCAAGGGAGCCGTGCTCAACTTCACCACTGGCAATACTCCACCCACGGCCACTGCGGACACGATAGGCGTGCCTCCCGGCAGCACCATCGTCCTCCCGCTACTGGCAAATGATGGAGATGCAGACGGTGATACGCTCTCCGTGCTGAGCTTCACAGCGCCCGGTACTGCTGTGGGCACTTTGAAAAAGGTTCCTGGCGGACTGAGCATCACTACTGCTGCAGGTTTCACCTCGGGAAGCTTCAACTATACGGTGACGGATGGTTATGGCGGCACCTCTACCGCTACAGTCACGCTTAACAACGCTACGGCATCCGTCTTCCCCACACTAAGCTTCCCAGCAACAGGAGGCATACAAAATCTGGCGGTAAACACCAGCGGCTTGTGGTCCGGTTCGGAATCGTCGCCATGGCTGTCATTTCTACCAGGGTCCGAGAGCGGCAATGGTTTTGCCATCATACAACTGACCGCTCTGCCGAATACATCTGCTACTCAACGCACTACTATCATCAAGGTAGGCGGAGCTAGTGTGACTGTGAATCAAAATGGAGTCAATGCGCCCAGCTTTGGCATGTTAGGTGCCATACCGCCTGCCCTCGTAAGCACTCCGTTCTTGATGAGTCTGCCCATCAACAACGCACCCGTCACCTACAGCGCAACGGGCCTACCGAAGGGCTTGAAAATCAATCCAGCGACCAACGTCATCGAGGGCTCGCCAGAAGGAGCCACTGTGACGCCCGCTGACGTCACCATCACTGCCAAGAACGCCGCTGGCACCACCATCCCGCCCCTCACCTTCCAACTCAGTGTGGCCCCACTGCCCAGCCACATCGCCGGAAACTGGACGGGCCTGCTCGGACGTGCCCCAGCCAATAGCAACCTCGGCGGCATCCTCACCATGACCGTGTCGCTGACTGGCAACGTCTCCGGCAGCATCACCAGCGGCTTGGAGAGTCGTTCGTTCACCTCCCGCTTCATCGGAGGTCAGCCCGGCATGGCTGGATTTCTCGACATGATCATCCAGAAGAAAAACAGCCCCGACTGGCGACTGCGTATCTGGATTGATCAAACAACGACCAATCAATTTACCGCCACTCTGCAAATCAACTCAGGAACGACGGATTTCATCTATGGCTATCGGGATGAAACAAACACCGCCACACTCAACAGCTACGTCACCACCAACTTCAATGTGGTCATGACACGCATCCTAGCAGCAACCGCCACGGAACCCCGAGGCCACGGCCTGCTCCGCCTCACCGCCACCAACAAGGGAGCCTTCAACTGGAAAGGCAAAGCCCCGGACGGCACGCCACTCACTGGCTCATTCAAGGCACTCACCGGAGGCTGGCACATCCTGCGCCTGGTAGCCCCTGATGGCAAGGCCTCCCTCCAAGGCCAAGTCATTATTCAGGCCACCAATCCCAACGCCGACACCATCAACGGCACGGTCAGCTACCAACGCAATCCCAGTACGGGCAGAGTGTATCCCGCAGGCTTCCCGGATCAGGCTTACAACTTGCAAGGCAGACAATACCAGGCACCCACCGCAGGGAACCTCATCATGGGCCTCTCCACAGCCGCAGGAAACAACGCCTTCCTTGATCTGACCCACCCCGCCGTAATCAACCTCTCACAGGCACTTCGAGTCAACGTCACCGGCCTGCCTGTGATCGCCGTCAATCCCAAGCTCATCAAGTTCACCAAACTCAACACCGCCACCGGAGAACTAGCAGGCACCTTCCGCCTCATCAGCGCCGGCCTGGACCGCACTGCCAACTTCGAGTGCCTCATCCGCGGCACCCAAGCCCCCGGACAGTTCATCATCAACGATCTGCCAGTAGCTGGCCAAACGCTGAGCACCTCACCGCTGATTTCCGGCACAGCGTTGCTGAGACAATAGTTCGATCTAAGCGCGACTCAGTTCGCTACGATGTTGACCAGCTTTCCGGGCACCACGATGACTTTGCGGACAGTGAGTCCTGCGATGAACTCTTGGGCACGGGGGCTGGCTAGGGCTAGTTTCTCCATCTCATCCTTGGCTATGCCTGCGGGTACGGTGAGTTTGTCACGTAGCTTGCCGTTCACTTGGATGACGACTTCTACTTCGTCCACAATGAGGGCTTCAGGATCAAACTGAGGCCAGGGTTCGTGGGCGATGCTTCCTTTGGCTGCAAACTGAGGGTACGCAGCACGCAGACGGTCGTTTAGCTCTTCCGCCAAGTGAGGAGCGAACGGGCTGAGCACGCGGAGGAAGGTGCAGACGGCTGCTATCGGCTTTTTCTCGGCTGCGGTGAAGGCATTGGTGCAGACCATCATCTGAGAGATGGCGGTATTGAAGCTTAGCTTCTCAATGTCCTCGCCGCACTTCTTGATGGTCTCGTGCAGGGCTTTGTTGAGCTTCTTGTCAGGAGGAACATCGGCCAATACGGATGAAAGCGACCACTCGCCTTCTTGGTTCTGCTCCATCACGAGACGCCAAACACGAGCGAGGAAGCGATAGACGCCTTCCACGCCATTCATGCTCCAGGGCTTCACTTGCTCCAGTGGTCCCATGAACATCTCGTACAAGCGCAGTGCATCCGCACCGTACTCAGCCACCACATCATCGGGGTTAATGACGTTGCCGCGTGACTTGGACATTTTTTGACCGTCTTCACCGAGGATGAGGCCTTGATTCACCAGGCGCTGGAAAGGCTCGGGCGTACTGACGTAGCCAAGATCAAAGAGGACTTTGTGCCAGAAACGTGCGTAGAGCAGATGCAGCACAGCGTGCTCCGTGCCGCCGACGTACAAGTCCACACCGCCGGGTTTGCCACCACCCATCCAATAGCGCTCGGCCTCCTCGCTGATGAAGCGATTGGGGTTCTTGGCGTCACAGTAGCGGAGGTAATACCAGCACGAACCTGCCCACTGCGGCATGGTGTTCAGTTCACGCTTGGCTGTGGCGCTGTAGTTGACCCAATCCGTGGCTTTGGAGAGCGGCGGCTCTGGCGTGCCCGTGGGCTTGAAGTCATCAAGGTCGGGCGGCAATAGTGGGAGCTCGCTTTCGGGGATGGAACGATGATTTCCATCTTCCCACACAATGGGGAATGGTTCACCCCAATAACGCTGACGGCTAAAGAGCCAGTCACGCAGTTTGTAGTTAGTCGTGCCCCTACCCAAACCTTTCTCTTCAAGCCAGGCTGCGATCTTTTTCTTGGCCTCGGGAGTTGTGAGCCCGTCGAGAAACCCAGAGTTCACAGCCACACCATCATCGGTGAAGCCTTGCCAGTCTTTGCCTTCGGGTGGCTGAACAACCTGCTTGATGGGAAGCTCAAACTTCTTCGCGAACTCAAAGTCACGCTCGTCGTGTGCGGGAACGGCCATGATGGCTCCGGTGCCGTAGCCCATGAGCACGTAGTCGGCGATCCAGATGGGGATTTTCTCCTCATTGACCGGATTGATGGCATACGCGCCGGTGAAGACGCCGGATTTTTCTTTGGCTAGTTCCGTGCGTTCGAGATCGGACTTGGAGGCGACACTCTTTTGATAGGCTTCAACTGCCGCGAGTTGATCCGCTGTGGTGATCTGTGCCAACAACGGATGCTCTGGTGCCAAAACCATGTAAGTCGCACCAAACAAGGTGTCTGGGCGTGTGGTGAAAACCGTAACATCGCTCTCACCCACCTTAAAAGTGACATGGGCGCCCTCACTGCGGCCAATCCAGTTCCTCTGGAGCAACTTGATGCTCTCTGGCCAGTCGAGGCCGTCGAGTTCATCGATCAAACGCTGGGCATACGCGGTGATACGCAACATCCACTGGCGCATGGGTCGGCGCTCGACGGGAAAACCGCCGACTTCGCTTTTGCCGTCCACCACTTCTTCATTGGCCAACACTGTGCCGAGTTCTGGGCACCAGTTGACCGGGGCAGACGAGACATAAGCGAGACGTTTGGCGTCGATCTCCTCACGGGACAGGCCCTTAGCTTCCAACTCGCTGATCGGGTGCGCTTTACCATCGTCACCAACGTACGAGTTGTAGAGCTTCAAGAAAATCCACTGGGTCCATTTGAAGTAGCCTGGGTCAGTGGTGTTAACTTCTCGGTCCCAGTCATAGGCAAAGCCGAGGCGCTTCAGCTGAGCCGTAAAGTTGGCCACGTTTCTCTCAGTAGTTGTGCGGGGATGCTGGCCTGTTTTGATGGCGTACTGCTCTGCGGGCAGACCAAACGCGTCCCAGCCCATGGGGTGCAACACATTGAAGCCGTTCATGCGCTTGTAGCGGCCAATGATGTCGGTGGCGGTATAGCCTTCCGGGTGACCTACATGGAGGCCGTTGCCGCTGGGGTAGGGGAACATGTCGAGCACGTAGTACTTCGGCTTGGAGGCATCAAAGTCCGCATCACCGGGATTGGGTGTGCGAAAGGCGCGAGTTTTCTCCCACTCGACCTGCCAGCGAGGCTCGAACTCATCGAAGGGGAAAGATTTGCGTGGTGCGTCAGACATGGCTTTCAGAAAAAGGGGCCAACTCTGTTCCACGGTCTGGCGAGCGCGCCAAACGATTTGTCACTCGCGTTCTCCGTCCCAAAACGCAGCTAAATCGCCCGGCAACGGAGACTCCCACCTCAAAATGGGATCATCATGAAACCATAGGGCACTGGAATGAAGAGCTTGCCGTTTCAAAATCAGTCGGCGCTGAAGATCAGCAGTCCAGCCACGCGCCATGAAGTCTAGATAGCAGTTCTCGTCCTCGCCGTAGAGTTTGTCGCCAACGATGGGATGCCCCAAATGAGCCAAGTGAACACGAATCTGATGCATCCGACCGGTGTGGGGTGAGGCTTCGATCAAACTGAAGTGCTTGTGACCCAGAATCCGCCGCTCAATGACGCGAAAGCTTGTCTCGCAAGGCGTTCCGGCGGAGTGAACGATTTGTTTGACCCAGATCGGCGATGCTGCGACCTCACCTTTACGTAAAATAGGGCCGCGCTCGGTGATTTGTTCCCAATCAGGCCACCCGTGCACGATGGCGAGGTAGGTTTTGCTCACGAAACGATTTTGCATGGCCAGACCAAAGCGCCGCGCGGCTGCAGCAGTCTTGGCAACTAGAGTGAGGCCGCTGGTTTCACGATCCAACCGGTTCACTATAGAAACTTGACCTCCATTGGCGATCTCGAACGCAAGCAGGCCCTTCAATCCGTCATAGAGCGTCTCCACGCCATCGGGGGAACCCGGATGCACTTTCAGCGGCGCGGGTTTGCAAACGACGATGTAGTCGTCCGTCTCGTCGATGACGGAGAAACGCGTGTCGTTTGCGATGGCTGCCTTGCGCATGAAGTTGAGCTGGGAGCAGCCTAGCGCTTGGACCAAATCTTGGCCAACTGATGATAGGGGAGATTGTGGCGGCATATGGCAGCATCGGAAAACCATATTCCTGTATTGTCTCCAGGGCGCGGACGGGTTTACACTCCGGCTTTATGGCTCTTCTCTCCACGAACAGTGCTTTCCGCCGGTTGATGAATGAAATCGGCACCGTCGATCAAGTCGGCATCGAGGAACGCGTGGCAAAGTATGCAACCCGTAGCATCAAGAAGAAGAGCAAAGTCCAGGGGCTGAAGCTGGCTGTCACCATGGTCGACCTCACCACTCTCGAAGGCAAAGACACACCAGGAAAAGTCGCTTCTCTCTGTCAGAAGGCGCTTGTGCCTCATGACAAAGGGGATGTGCCGCCCACGGCTGCTGTTTGTGTCTATCCCAGCATGGTAAAACATGCGGCTAAACACGTAAAGGGCACTGCGGTGAAGATTGCCTCCGTGGCAACAGGCTTCCCTTCAGGCCAAGTTCCATTAAAGACTAGACTGGCCGAAGTCCGCGCGGCGGTGGCCGATGGCGCCGATGAGATCGACATGGTGATCAATCGCGGAGCATTTCTCTCGGGGGAGTTTAATCTCATGCAGGACGAGATCGCACAAGTGGTGGAAGCTTGCGGGGACGCCACATTGAAAGTGATCCTCGAAACGAGCGAACTGGAAACTTACGACAACATTCGTGCTGCAAGTTTCCTGGCCATGCGGGTCATCCGGCCAAACGACTTCATCAAGACGAGCACCGGAAAAACATCATCAAACGCGACTCTGGGCAACAATCAGGTGATGCTTGAAGCCATTCGCGATCATTTTCTAGCCACCGGGGTGCCTATCTCGATGAAGCCAGCCGGAGGTATCCGCACGGCGAAACAAGCGCTTCATTTTCTCATCGCCGTGAAGGAGACGCTCGGTGATGACTGGCTCAACAATCGTCGATACCGCTTCGGTGCGTCCGCCTTGCTGAACGACCTCGTGCGCCAGTTGGAAAAGGAGCGCACAGGAGCTTATCAGGCACCCTACTACTTCAGCGAGTCAGCCGAAGCCTACTGATTGCCTTCGATCACGCGTATTCTCCCTTCAAGCATGGCCACCTACTTCTACGCCGACGAATCACGAGAGCCCATAGGCCCGTTTTCTGCATCCGAACTTCTGGATCTGAGCCGCAAAGGCACCATCACGCCACGAACGTTTGTTATTGAAGACGGAAGTAAGGACTGGCGCCGCTGGAGCGAGTTTTCCAGTGTCCTTGAGCGCACCTCATCCGTCTCAAAAAGCGCCGCTGTCTCGCCAACTGCTCCCGTGACTGCTCCAGCGCCCGCTGCCAGTCCGCGCGGTGGAAGCCGGGGGCGCTGTGAAAACAAAGTGGTTAGGGTTTCGCTCAGTAGCGGCATCCTCGGGACAATGCTGACCAATCCACGCTCAGCAGTCGAGAGTGCCATTGCAGAGCAGAATGCTCAAGGTTGGCGTTTTGTTCAGATGGTGGATCACAGCGACACCAACCTGCTGATGAGCGTGCTCAAGCTTGTCGTGCTATGTTGCACACTATTTTTATGGACGTGGAGTTCGGCTTACTTGATCGTTTTTGAACGGGAGATGGAATGAACGAAGCTCCTCCAGCAGCAGTCGAAACTGCGTTGCGAATGTGGCTTGCCGCAGGAGCCATTCTCGCGGCTGTCATCGGCTTGGGTCACCATCTCACCTCAGGGGCAGCGTCACGTCAGGCAGCAGCTTCCAGCATTGCGGAGCTGGAGGCTGACATCAAGCGTGCGACCGACCTGACCGTTGAGTTCGAATCTCAGACAAAGGCACTCGAGCAAAAAAAGGCTGACGCCCAGCAACAAGTGACCGCCGTGTCCAAAAGCTTCCAGGAGGCCAAAGCTCTGGAGACCCAAGCGCTCAATGCTCAGCGAGAGAACTTGGATCGTCGTTGGTCAACAGCGGTAGATGAACTTCAACGCCGGGTGAAGGCAGCCAGTCTTCAGTGGGAGGGAGGGCAATGAAACCTGACTCGTTGCCGCCCGTGCCTGACGATGTGACATATGACCGCTCACAGCGTGAGGAGGCGCTCGCACGTCTACCCCCGGTGCCCGAAGCGTTCTCGTTGGCAAAATCCTTGGCATCCTGGCGCGGTCCGCTCGGGATGGTGATGTCGTTCGCCTGTATTGCTGGCCTGTATTGGGGCGTAGTGGCCCGTCCGTTGCATCAATCTGCAACCAACCAGGTTGCCAAGCTGAATGCGGAAGAGGAGGCAGCCAGGGAGCGCCTGCACATTGCCGAGCGCGGATTGCATTCGATGCAAAAAGCCGTGGCTGACGCCGAATCTGAAGTCGTGTCGCTAAAGGCTGACTTAGAATCTGCTCGCAAACGTACAGCAAGTCTTGTGGATCGTAGCGGGGCGTTTGACGCAAAAGCCATGGCCGACAAACTTCGTTCTCAGGAGTTAAACCAAGCTCAGACTGAGATTTCCAGACTCTCTGACACGGAGAAGGCGGTGCTGGTGGAAGCCCTAGCTAAAGCCATGAGCGGTCAGAAGCCAGGTGAAGTATTGCACTTGTGGGAACTCGCTAAACTAGCCGATCCTGCCCGTGTCCATGACAAATCACCAAACATGGGAGCCTGTTTGGCCCTCCTGGAAGCAGCGCACAAGAAATCGCGATACTCTGCGGAGAACGCCGTTGAGATTACCAAAAAAACCGATGACCCGCTGCTGCAAGCATCCGCCAACATATACTTGGCGAGCGCTCTTGCCAAAGATGGTCTGGTGGATGCAGCCAAATCTGCGGGCGATCAGGCATCTACCCTGCTGAGCGCGCTTTCCAGCCCAGAGGCAGAACGCTTGCTCGCTGAGTTGAACAAAATGAAGGCTGATCTGGCTAAGCCAACGATGCCGACCGTCAACCCAGAGGTCCTGGGTATTCAATCCTTTGTTAAAGAGACTTTGGCGATGGAGGCGTCAGGCAGGATCGACTCACTCCTCAAGCGTTATGCCGAGAATATTCCATTCTACGGAGAAGCAGATGCTCCCATCGAGTCCGTGCGGCTTGAAAAGGTTAAGATTCTTGCCGGAAAGGCGAAAGCAGTGGGTGCCAACGCTCTCATTGAGGCAAAGAAAACCGAAGGTGACACGGTCACAGTGCTCTGCACTGATCCAGCCACGGGTCTAAGTCGTTGGTATCGCGTTCAAACTTCTGGTCCGAGTCATCGCATCATCGGTGAGGCCGCAACGGAAGCCGAACTAACGTTGAAGAGTGACTTGGCCGTAATGAAAAAGGCCACCGCTCAAGGCGGAGCCAAGCCCCGAGTACAGGGTATAGCGGGAACGCAATGGCGGCTCATTGTAAAGGCAGATGTAGAACTGCTGAACACAGAAGTCACTCTTAGTCCCGATGGACGCGTCATTACCACACCTCGGCGACTAGCGGACGGCAGTTTGTTGCAAAGCGACCCGCGTGACAGTTGGCGCATGCAGAACGGCAGCATGTCTCTCTTTCTCGCTCCCGCCATCAACCTCGAAGGCAGGGAAACCCGCCCCGGTGTGATCGCAGGATTAGGCCGCTACCGCAACAGCATCCAGCTGATGTGGCAAATGACACGTGTTCGATAACTGCATTCAATTTCTCTCCAGCCATCATCCACCATGCCAACAGCAACCAAATCCAGGCCTAAGTCCAACCGTGAACTGATCTTCGGTGATCTATGGGAGTATGACCCGGCTCCAGAAACCGCTGATCCAAAGCTGAAGAGTCGCTATGATTTGTTCATCAACGGGCAGTTTGTGAAGCCGAAGCGTGGCAAGTACATGCCCTCCATTAATCCTGGGAACGAGGTGAAGCTCGCAGACATTGCTGTGGCAGATCAGGATGATGTGAACGCGGCTTACGCTGCGGCGAAGAAGGCTTCCGACGGAGTTTGGGGAAAAATGAGCGGGTTGGAGCGCGGCAAGTATATCTATCGGATCGCACGGCTTCTTCAGGACCGCGCACGTGAGTTTGCGGTGGCAGAGACCATGGATGGCGGCAAGCCCATCAAAGAGTCGCGTGATTTTGATGTTCCGATGGCTGCCGCGCATTTCTTTTATCATGCTGGATGGGCCGATAAGCTGGAATACGTGGCCCCTGGCCGTGAAGTAAAGCCTCATGGTGTGGTGGGCCAAGTGATCCCGTGGAACTTCCCACTGCTCATGCTCGCCTGGAAGTTGGCCCCCGCTCTGGCCATGGGGAACACCATCGTGATTAAGCCCGCCGAGACGACAAGCATTACTGCACTGAAGCTCGCGGAGATTTTTCAGGAGGCAGATCTTCCTCCGGGAGTGGTGAACATCGTTTCGGGAGAGGGACCTACTGGCGCGGCGGTCATGAATCACCCTACAGCTTCCAAAGTGGCCTTCACTGGCTCGACAGAGGTTGGGAAGATTATCATGCGCGCTTTGGCTGGCACGGAGAAGAAGATGACCATGGAACTTGGCGGTAAAGCAGCCAACATCGTGTTTGACGATGCACCGTTGGATCAAGCTGTAGAGGGCATCATCAATGGTATCTTTTTTAACCAAGGCCACGTCTGCTGTGCGGGTTCGCGCCTTCTTGTTCAGGAATCTGTCGCCGATGCGGTGTTGGAAAAACTGAAGCGAAGAATCACCGTGCTCAGGGTGGGGGATCCATTGGACAAAAATACTGATGTGGGTGCCATCAACTCCAAGGAACAGTGGAACCGCATCGACGAACTGGTGAAGAGTGGTGTCAAAGAAGGCGCAGACTTGCACCAGAGCGCCTGCAAGCTGCCTCCCAAAGGCTACTACTATCGGCCTACCCTGTTCAGTGGCGTAAGCATGAGTCATCAGATTGCACGGGAAGAGATTTTCGGGCCAGTGCTCAGCATTCTCACCTTCCGCACCGTAGATGAGGCCGTAGAGAAGGCCAACAACACCGCCTATGGCCTCAGCGCGGGCGTATGGACCGACAAGGGCAGCCGCATTTTGAAAATGAGCACAGAGCTCAAAGCCGGAGTCGTCTGGGCCAATACCTACAACAAGTTTGACCCCACCAGCCCATTCGGAGGCTACAAAGAAAGCGGCTTTGGCCGGGAAGGTGGGCGCCAAGGTCTGCTCGACTACTGCAAGGTCGTGTAGGGAATAGAATCCAATTATGTTTTAACTTGTTAGTCCCCAAATCTTTTTCTTATGCCTCGCATAACCGTTACCAAAACCCCAAAGTGCTACGTTGGCGGTGCCTTCATCAGGTCTGAATCTGGCCGAGTGAAAGCTCTCCATGACACAAAGGGCGAGTTTTTTGCCAATATTCCGCTCTGCACACGCAAAGACTTGCGCAATGCAGTGGAAGCAGCAGCCAAGGCTGGTCCAGGGTGGGCAAAGCGAACCGCTTATAACCGTGGACAGATCCTTTATCGCTTGGCTGAAATGCTGGAAGCGAGATCTGCTGAGATGGCAGCGGCTCTGTCAGTCTCAGGCAGTTCAGCGGCAGAGGTGCCTACAGCCGTAGATCGGCTCATCCATTACGCTGGCTGGGCTGACAAGTATGAGCAGATGCTTGGCAACGTGAACCCTGTAGCATCTCCGCACTTTAACTTCACTGTCACTGAGCCCATGGGCGTGGTGGGTGTCATCGCGCCATCGGAATCTCCACTGCTCGCGCTGGTGTCGCTAATTGC
Source organism: Verrucomicrobiaceae bacterium (assembly GCA_016795485.1). Taxonomy (GTDB): domain Bacteria; phylum Verrucomicrobiota; class Verrucomicrobiia; order Verrucomicrobiales; family Verrucomicrobiaceae; genus JAEUHM01. The sequence continues at coordinate 26,026 of JAEUHM010000039.1, forward strand.
ACCAGTGATCACCAGCGGTAACACGGTGGTAGCCCTTGCATCCGACACCGCACCCTATCCCTCAATCATTTTGGGGGAGATGCTGGCCACCAGCGACCTCCCAGGCGGTGTGGTCAATCTGCTGACAAGCGAACGCAAGGAATTGATCCCCACCTTTGCTACCCATGCCCACCTCCGTGCCATCGTAGGAGTGGCCGATGCTGCCGAGCGTGAAGCGATTCGGAAGGGCGCTGCAGACAGCGTGAAGCGTGTGCGTCTCCGCGCCAAAGAGGAACCAGTGGACTGGTATTCCGCCAAGTTACATGGGCTCTACGAGATCCGCGATACCCTAGAGTTCAAGACCACCTGGCACCCCATCGGGGCTTAGGAGCAATCCCGCCCTTGTCACTCGGCCCAGACGCTGGTAGGGCATCGGAGAATGAGGTTACGCAATCTGACGCGCCGAAGAGAGATCGGTGCCAACTGCTATCTGCTGGAGTCCGGCAACTGTCGCTACGTGCTGGATGCAGGCATGCATCCCAAACAAGTGGGCATGGATGCCCTGCCCAATTACGCGGCGGTTCCTTACGATAACGTGGAAGCTGTTCTGATCACGCACGCTCACCACGATCACATAGGCTCACTTCCCGCCCTGCAACGTAAGTTGCCAAACACTCCGGTCTACATGACCGAGATCACCGGAGAAATAGGTGCTGCCATGCTGCACAACTCCGTCAATGTGATGAGCAGCCAACGGCTAGAACTCAACATTTCAGAGTATCCTTTTTTCACCCACGCCGAGGTGGACGAGGTGAAGCGCCTCTGGAACTACGTCAATCTCCGCCGAAAAGTGGAGCTTCCTGGCGATGCGGACATCGACGCAACCTTCTTTGACGCAGGCCACATTCTCGGCTCAGCGGGAATCCTGCTACGTGAAGGCGACAAGTCGCTATTCTACACCGGAGACGTTTGCTTTGAGCCGCAGACCCTTTCCATGGCGGCGGACTTCCCCACCGAAGGCGTGGACGTGCTAGTGATGGAGACCACCAGAGGAGATCAACAAAGACCTGCGGACTATTCACGTAAAGCCGAGAAGGAGAGGCTTGGCAAACTGATCTGCGACACCTTTGACGCCACCGGCTCGGTGCTGATACCCGTCTTCGCTCTCGGGAAGACGCAGGAAGTCATGCTCATGCTGCATGAACTGCACACGCATGACCTCATTCCAGAAATGCCGTTGTTTATCGGTGGCCTCAGCACGAAAGTGACGTTGCTGCACGACCAATACGCTGAAAAATCACGGCGCAACTACCCTGGCTTCTCCCTACTGCGTGACATCAACATGCTAGTGGCCCAGCGGCGTAAGAAGCGCGAGATCCAATACAACACGCGCTGCATTTATGCCCTGTCGAGCGGGATGATGTCCGAGAATACCGTGAGCAACCAGTTTGCCCAAACTTTCCTTGAGAACCCCCGCAACTCGGTCGCATTCGTTGGCTACACAGATCCTGACTCGCCTGGAGCAAGGGTCCGCAAGGCAAAGCCCGGCGAGAAAGTCCAACTCGACAAGCATCGCCTGCCTGTAGAGGTGAACTCACGCATCGAGAGCTTCGATCTAAGTGCACATGCCACTCGCGAGAGCCTGCTGAACTATGCCATCACGCTACGACCCAAGAAGATTCTTTTGGTCCATGGAGATGAGTCCGCTCAACTGTGGTTTGAAGCGAAGCTGAAAGAAGCCCTGCCACAAACGGAGATCGTTCGTCCAGACCCAGAAGGCTGGGTGGAGCTGTGGTAATCGCTAGCTGAGGATTCAGCCCAACTCGGCGACTACCTCGATTTCCACCTGTGCACCCAGCGGAAGCGCGCTGACCTGAACGGTGGATCGTGCAGGGCGGTGGCCTTGCATCTCTTCAGCATAAATGGCATTCACTTTGGGGAAATCAGCCATGGTGGTCAGGAAAACGGTAGCTTTAGCGATGCTATTCATCCCAAGACCCTGGGACTTGAGTGCATTGCGGATGTTGGAGAAAACCTGTTTGGCCTGACCCTCCACATCGGGCGCTTCAATCTTGCCCGTTTCCGGCACGATAGGGATCTGACCAGAGCAGAAAAGTAGCCCGCCGCACTTTACGGCTTGGGAATACGGTCCGACCGCCGAAGGCACTCCGGGAAGATCATTGAGAAGGTTCATGCCATGCTGATGATGCAGATTCCTGCGTGGATAAAGTGGAAAGTTTGCTCTGGAGCGCCACGATGAACTTCTTCTTCATGTCCGCCCTCCAATTTGTCCGCTACAAACACGCCCGTTTCTCAGCGCGGTTCCCAGAAGCATTCCGCTACTCTCGCTCTCACTACTGGATGGCCCCTGTAGATGGCGCTGGTGGCTTGTGGCGTGTCGGCTTCACCAAGTTTGCCACCAGAATGCTCGGTGAACTCGTGGACAGCGACTGGAGCGTGCCGGAAGGCCAAGAAGTATCACCTGGGCAATCCATTGGCCACGTAGAAGGCTTCAAGGCAGCAAGTGATGTGCTTTGTGTGATGAAAGGCTCGTTCGCGGGTGGGAATGATTTTCTCAAACAAGACGCCTGCATCGTCCGCAGCGATCCCTACGAGCAAGGCTGGCTCTACGCCGTGCAAGGTGAACCCGAGGACGGTCACCTTGACGTCCACGGCTACATCGAACTCCTCGATGCCACCATCAAGCGTATGGCTGAAACGACCCATGCCGAGCCTGGAGACGGTGACGCGACAGGTGAAGACTAACCCGTTTCACTCGATGTAAAGGAAGCGATTGGACCCGCAGAGGATTTGGCAAAGAGATGCCATAGCTTCTTGGGGTGGGTTGGGGACGACTCCTTTGGGGTGTTGGATGTCGTGATGATACTGCGTGAGAGACTTAGTTTGTTCCTCAAGGAAGGCGAGGCATCGCTCGAGGTCAGATTGAGAGGCTCGGCGCGCATAGAGCAACTCCCAAGCGTGTTGTAGCTGCCTGGTCCGATCATTTGGAAATTGAGCCGCCAAGTAATCAGCGAGCCGCCTCGTGTTCTCGAGCATGAAGGTATCATTCATTAGCAGGAGCGACTGAGGAGCTACAGTAGTCTGATTCCGCATCTCGCAGTTAGGGCTCATGGCTGGCGCATCAAAGGTGTCAAGCACAGTGAGGGGCTTACTGCGGCGCACCTCGATGTAGATGGATCTACGAAAGTCTGCCGCGCCTGCTGGATCGACTTTGTTTACGGTGATGGTGCCTTTGTCGATACCCGTAATGATTCGGCCTTGTGGATCACGTCCGATACCACTGGATGGGCCGCCGGAGGTCTGCACTAGCGTACCTGTGGCGGCGAGCATGGAGTCGCGGAAAGCTTCCGCGTCCAAACGCCGAATCTTGAAGCGGCCATACCAACGATTCTCGGGGTCGGCTGCAACGGACGTTTGGTTGTTGGAGGACTGCCGATACGTGCTACTGAGAAGGATGAGACGATGGAGTGTCTTCAACTTCCACCCACTTTTTACAAACTCGTCTGCGAGCCAGTCCAGTAGCTCTGGGTGGGTTGGCAGTTCACCGAGTTTTCCGAAGTCCGCAGGTGTGTTGACGATTCCGCGACCCATGTGGTGGAGCCAGAAGCGATTCACCAGCACGCGGGCGAGTAGCGGGTGCTTGCCACTAGTGAGCCACTGAGCGTATGCCAGCCGACGTCCCGTCGAATTAGCTTTCGTTGGCGTAAAATGAAGGTCTTTGCCGATGATGCCAAGTTCGCCGGGTTGCACTTCTTGCTTGGGTTGCTCGTGATCACCTCTGTAAAACAGATGAGAAGGTGAATACTGCCCACCCAACTCGGTGAACGCGGTGATGAAGTTCTCGACGGGCTTAGTTGCACGAAGCTTGGTGGCCTCAGCCATTTTTGCGTCAACGATATCCTGCTTTTTCTGATCGTAGAGATTGAGTGAGTAGAGCGCGAGTGCAGAGGGATACTTCTTGAGAAGCGCTTTTTGCTCCGGAGTCTGCTTGGCTGTTGGTGTGGCACGCGCGGTGCGGTAGGCTGCTCTATCAGCTTCTGGCAGCTTCAAGATTTCCACCTCGAAGATCTCGTCTAGGAACTTCTTCCCCATGGCTCTCGCTTCGTCTTCGATCTTCTTCGCCGCTGCCTCGATCTGCTCGGCCTTGGCGCGCTCTTCAGGTGTGTAGAGTGAATAGACTCGCCGCAGAGGGCTCCTCCACCCCTGCCAAAAGAATGCTGGGTCGAAGAGTGCTCTGAGCTTGTAGTAGTCGACTTGGGTGATGGGATCGTAGCGATGATCGTGACACTGAGCACATGCCACTGTCACACCAAGCAATGCTGAGGTCATCACTTTCATCTGCTCGGCGATGTGTTGGTTAGCCGCAAGTTTTTGATCGGGTGGACCATCTGCCGTGGCGTTGGGAGCCAAGGTCATAAAGCTGGTGGCAATCAATTGCTCGCGGCGTTTTGGTTCCGAAACAGCCGCTTGATAGTCATTATGGTTGGCGAGCGCGAGTTCGTCACCCGCGAGCTGTTCCTGCACAAACTCATCCCAGGGCTTGTCATCGTTGAAGGCCCTGATGACATAGTCGCGGTAGCGCCATGCAGTGGGGCGCGGAGAGTCGGCCTCTGATGCGCCGTTTGATTCCGCAAACCCCGCCACATCCAGCCAATGTCTAGCCCAACGCTCTCCATAGCTTTTCGAGGCAAGCAGACGCTCGATCAGATTCTCATAAGCGAGCGGCGAGGTATCTTGTTCAAAAGCTAGTACTTGTTCTGGCGTTGGAAGCAGGCCTGTAAGGTCTAAGCTCACACGTCGAATCAATGCTCGGCGATCTGCTTCAGGTGCCAGTGAGATTGACTTCTCAGTGAGCTTTGCCACCACAAAAGAGTCGATCGGATTGCGGATGCGCTGAGCGTCTTTGCCAACGGTGGGCACCGGCGGTCGCTTTACAGGCTGAAAGGCCCACCAAGCACGATCTTCGTCGGTAATAAGCGAACCTGGGGCGAGAGTTTCGGGTTCGGGCCGCGCTGTTACCGCGCCTTCAGCTATCCATTGCTCAATGATCTTCATCTCGGCAGCGGCGAGCGGCTTGCCCTTCTCTGGCATCTCGCCGGAGCGAACGACTTCAACCAACTTGCTCTCGCTGGGCTTACCGGGCTTGATGATTTCGGTCATGAATCGACGAAGCCGCAGGTCAACACCTCCCTCGGGTTTCTCCTCCTCACCGTGGCAGTGGGTACAGTGCGTCTTCAAGATGGGGCGTACATCTTTCTCAAACGTTAGCGCCCCAAATGCGGCTGGCGCATTGAGGGCAAGGCAAAACAAAACGAACTTCATGGGGGGCAACGCTACCTACGCGCCTTGAAGCCAATTTTTGCTTTCAGGCTAGCGCCTTCCAAGAGAAGTCAGGCCGCTTTTCAAACTGATGCAGCACTGCACGATTGGCATCATAATGTGTCACGAGGCATCGTGCCGCACTGACTTGAATGTGACTGAAGCCATAGATGTCCTTACCGTAGGGCTGGTCTTTGTGGGTTGGCTTATCCAAGGCACGCACGCGCGCGCCACCACCGCCGGACAATACAAAACTAGTCCTCTGCCCCTCAAGTTCCAGGTGCTGCAAATCGTGATCATGGCCGCAAAGGTAGAGATGCACCCCGCTTTCCTGGAGCAGTGGCGCTAAAGTTTTGACTAACTCTTTGCTGTCGCCATGAAGGCCATTCGAATACACAGGATGATGACCTAACACGAAGGTGTAATTTCCGCGGGACTTGCCCAGTTCAGCCTTGAGCCATGCCCATTGCTCTTTTTCCTCTGCCTCAGTCAGAGACGCTTTGGTCTTGCCCGTTTTTGCGTCTTTCGAGCCGCTGACGGATCGCAGATTTGTATCCAAAAAGAGCATGGTGACCGAGACGCCACCCACGCTAAAATCCCTGCGGTACCACTTGGCGGGCATGTACCAGCGGGTTCCATCTTTGGCGGCATACGCAAGCTGGGTCTTCTCTCCACCAGCGTTGTCATGGTAATCGTGATTCCCAAGAATCGCGGGACAGGGTCCTGGAAAGACGCTGGCTGGATACATGTCTTCAAATCCTACCTTCCAGCGCTCCGACTTCACGCCTCCTTCCATCTTTTTGTAGAAGTTGTCACCGAGGAGAAGCAGCGCGTCCGGAGTGAGCCTGTTGTCTTGCACGTACTTTGCCATGCCTTTTGCGACAGCGAACTGTGATGGCTCTCCATTGCCGAAGTCACCTATCATCATGAAGTTTAAGCCGGCGGCCTCAACTTTCTCCGCCGCACGGGTGCCGAGGTTTAGTGCGAGATAAGCGCTGGAACAGAAGACGGTCTTGAGGGCGCGGCGGCGGGTGAAGGAGGCTGATTTCATGGTTACGTGAAGATGAAACGACAGCGACCGCCGCCGTGTTGCACCCTAGAGCGAGCCAAATCTGAGCGACTAACGGCCCAACTTGCCTTTGACGAGGCGAACCGCGTTCTCGGCGGTCAGACCATGTTTCTCTCTCAGCACAGGCACACTGCCGTGCTCAATAAACTCGTCCGGCCATCCGATGCGAACAACCGGTGTAGTGATACCATGAGTGGAAAGGAGTTCCATGACGCCGCAGCCGAAGCCATTCCGCAGCACATGATCTTCCAGCGTGCATACAACCCTCGCCTTAGCCGCGAGGTTGGTGAAAAGCGCCTCATCCAATGGCTTGATCCAGCGGGCGTTGACCACGGTGCTGCTGACGCCCTCAGCAGCAAGCGTTGAGGCAGCAGTTTTTGCGAGTTCGAGCACATCTCCGATGGCGATGAACACCACATCTTCACCAACAGAGGAAATGACTTCCGCCTTGCCGATCTCGAGTAGCGCTGGCTGTTCTTTGGGCAAGTTGCCTGGGCCGTTTCCACGCGGATAGCGGATGGCGATCGGACCCTTCTCGTAATTGGCCATCGTCCACAGCATGTCGACGAACTCATCTTCGTCCTTGGGCTGCATATGGACAAGGTTAGGCACGGGGCGGAGGTAACCAATATCAAACAAGCCGTGATGAGTAGGCCCATCGTCTCCGCTCAGACCGCCGCGGTCCATACAGAGCCTCACGGGGAGATTCTGAATGGCCATGTCGTGGATGATCATGTCGTAAGCACGCTGCATGAACGTGCTGTAGATGGTGAGAAACGGCTTCAGTCCTTGACAAGCCAGCCCACATGCAAAGAGGGCCGCATGCTCTTCGGCAATGCCCACATCGTAGTACCGCTGCGGAATCTCCTTCTTGAAGACACTCAACCCCGTACCGCCTGGCATGGCAGCAGTGATGGCGACAATCTTTTCATCTGCCTTGGCAAAGTCTGTGATGCTCCTGGCAAATACTTGCGAATACGTTGGCTTGCTTGCTGAAGGCGTCTCGCCGGTTTCAATGTTGTATTTGCCGAGCCCATGAAACTTACCCGGATCTTCAAGAGCAGGCTTATACCCGCGACCTTTCTCCGTGATGATGTGGAGAAGCACAGGCTCATTTTGCTTCTTCAGGAACTCAAAAGTCTTAATCAGTAGGGGGATATCGTGTCCATCAATTGGACCGTAATATCGAATCCCAAACTCCTCGAACAGAACGCTAGAGGCAGGTTTGGCTTCTGATGCGGGGAGGAGAAGATTCTTTGCGCTTTCCTCGACTTTACCGGCCAGCCGCCGTGCGCCTTTGCCCAAAATGCTCTCGACAAAGGCTGCGGCTTTTTGGTGTAGATCTGCATACCCGTCATGGGTGGCGATGCTGTTGAAATATTTGGCAATCGCACCCACGTTGCGGTCGATCGACCACTCGTTGTCATTCAAAACCACGATCAGACGCTTGGTTTGGCTGCTGATGTTGTTAAGGGCCTCAAAGCTAGGTCCACAGGTGAAAGCAGCATCGCCAGCCACACACACCACGTGATCATCTTTCTTTTGAAGATCGCGTCCCACGGCAAACCCGAGCGCCGCACTCAATGCGGTCCCTGCATGGCCCGCACCATAGCAGTCGTGCTCACTTTCAGTGCGTAAAGCAAAACCATTGAGGCCTTCGTATTGGCGAATCGTGTGAATCTTGTCCCAGCGGCCCGTGATCATCTTGTGCACATAAGCCTGATGCGCCACATCCCACACAAACTTGTCCTGCGGGGTGTTGAAGACGCGATGCATTGCGATGCTCAGCTCCACAACTCCAAGATTCGGCCCAAGGTGACCACCTGTTTCACTCAACGTCTCGATCAGCGTACGTCTGATCTTTTCTGCAAGTGCAGGAAGCTTTTCCAAAGGCAATGCCTTGAGACCCGCCGGACTCTGAATGGCTGGTAGTTGGTCCACGCTAGAAGAGACGGATGTCTTCGTCATCGGTTGTACTTGAGGGCTTGCTGGAGGTTCGTCGGCTAGGGGCAGTGCTGCGGGGAGAGACGGAGCGGCTGGATTCATCAGGATTGGAAGCGGCAGAGGCGGGGTCAAATGGGGTCAATGTGGCAGGTGCAGGTTCATCCAGGCGAGTTGTTATGAGTTCTACGCGCTGACGGGCAACTTCGATACGCGCCCTGCAGACCTTCAACAGTTGTGCGCCTTCTTCATACGCCGTGACCATCTCCTCGAGTGGCAACCGCTCGGCCTCCATGGCCCCGACGATCTCTTCTAGACGCTCCATGGCATCTTCAAAGGTCATTTGTTCGAGGGGTTTTGGGGTGGGGTCGCTCACGTGGGCGAGGATGATGATTGCCTTTGCCCGTCGTAGCAAGCTGTTAATGGACCTGAACTACAAGCGAGCACGGTCGTTCGCCAGTACCGCTGGAGGTGAGAGTCAGCACTGTCAATCAGCCTCGTTTTTAGAAGAAGAATGCAAAAATGACACTTGGCACTCCCTGATTCTCAAAAATGCAAACTTCCAATTTGACTACCAGTATTGTTTGTTTAGCTTATTTGATAATCAACAATGCATCTCACCCTCAAGATTCATTATGGCCAAAATAGTAATCATAGACGATGAGAGTTCCATCCTGGAACTCATGAGCAAATTGTGCCGCTCTGTCGGCCACAGCGTTTTCCCCTGCCTAACTGGAACGGAAGGGCTCGCCGCCATCCGCGCCAACAAGCCCGAGGCGGTCATTGTTGACCTCCGCATCGGAGACGTCAGCGGTCTCGATATCGTGCAAACTTGCCGAAGTGAGCTTCCAAACTGCAACGTGATCATGGTCACAGGCCACGGCAGCGTTGAGACCGCTGTGGAAGCCATGCGCCTGGGTGCATTCGACTACCTAACTAAGCCTTTCGATCTTGGGGACCTCATCAAGACAGTCAATCACGCACTGGCAAAGGGCAGCGCGCCCACCCCATCTGCCAACCCACCTACCGGGGCACTCCGCACCAACACCAGCCCCAAACTCGTGGGCCACAGCGAGGCGATTCAAAAGATCTTCGACCTCGTTCGCCGTGTTGCAGACAGCGACAGCCCAATTTTGATCGAAGGAGAGTTTGGCGTTGGCAAACACATGGTGGCGCGGGCCGCTCACGAGGCTGGCCGCAGAGCAGCAGCTCCTTACAAAGAGTTGCAATGCTCCGCACTCCCAGAAGAAGTGCTCGAAGCAGAGCTTTTCAGCACCAGTGGCAACGGTATCTTCCAGCGTGTCAATGGAGGCACGATCCATTTGGCCGAAGTCCATCTGCTCCCACTGCGGATTCAAGCTCAGTTGAATACTTTCCTGGATGAGATCGCGGCCAAACGCAGCAGCCTCGGCAGCAACGGGAGCACGCCCAATTTTCGCCTAGTTACCTCTACAACTATTCCGCTTGAAGACGCCGCAGCTTCCGGCCGCTTCCGCGAAGACCTCTATTACAAGATCTCGGTCGTACCAGTGCGAATCCCCCCTCTCCGAGAGCGCCGTGAGGACATCCGCCCGCTCGTAGAGCATTTCCTGCGTGAGCATGCTGAACGCGGGGGTGGAAACCAGAAAGTGATCGACGCCTACGCGCTGGAGTTTCTCGAAAAATACGCTTGGCCCGGCAACATCTCGGAGTTGCGCAATGCCGTAGAGCGCGCCTGTGCTCTTTGCGAGGGCGACCGAATCAAACCGGCAGACCTTCCCTCCAAAGTCAGTCAGCAGATCGAAGTCCCAAGCCCCACAGCTGGAGAAGGCAAGGTGAAGCTGCCTATCGGTTCGCCTCTCGACGACTTCATCCGCGCCCAAGAGCGCCTCTTTATCCAAGAGACGCTAAAGTACAACAATGGATCGCGGGAAAAAACCGCCAGCATGTTGGGCGTTTCGATTGCTACCCTTTATCGCAAGATGGGTCTCAACGTGGAGCGCCGTACCACGACCTGATCAAAGCAAAGCGGGCAGTTGCGTGATGTCCTGGACGACATCCGTAGCTCCCGCTGCCCTAAGTGCGGCCTCACCCGCCGCACCTGCCGGACCTGTCAGCACAGCAACAGCGCGCACTCCCAAAGCGTGAGCACCGCGCATGTCGCCAGCAGTATCGCCAACGATGATGACCTCACCCTCGGCTTTTGGCCAGGGAGCTACCGTTAGTTCATGCACTCCCTTGTCAGGAAAAAGTGATCGTAAGAACGGAAATGGGTGCGGCTTGGACAGATGGTGACCACCACCGAGTTCCTTTTCAGCCTGTGCCACCTGATCATGAGTCACGAGCGCCTTGTGATCGAACAAGCCAAGCATCCCGTGACGTTCCAATGTTGGAAGTAGCTCAGCTGAGGTGCGACCCGTGGCGACTCCGAGCTCCCAGTCTTGTTTTTTGAGCGCTTCCAACGTCTGTTTGATCTTTTCTGGAGGTAAAATGAGCGGCTCATCTTCGATGATGCCACGTCGGCCTGCTAAACCATTGAACCACTCCTGAAATCGGTCGAAAAGCCACGTCCAAAGAGGCCCATTGCGTTGAAATCGCTCGCCACCAGCCATCTCGGCGAGCTTCTCGATCAACTCGTAGCCCGAATGCTCAGGTGCAGCAGCCAACGCAATCTTCACCAACGCACCAAGCTCCACTTTCTCGGGAAGTTCGTCACCAATAAGCAGCGCAAGTGCTGCGATGTGGCACAAGTCCCAGTTCGTATTGATCAGTCGCTGCTTCGCGAGTCCGATAGCGACTCTATCTAGTTCCAGGGACCACGGATCGGCTGGGGCTTCCACTTCAGCAAACTCCATGAGCGCACAAGCCGCAGCGCGCCAGTAGCCTTCCTCAGACGTGATCACTCCGTCCATATCAAAGATGATCCGCCGCCGATTGCTCATGGAGTGATATCGGCAATGAATTGGCTCATCACATCCTCGGTGTCACCCGCAGAGCCACACATCATCGCAATGGACAGACCGACCACGGAACTAACAGGATTGTGGCGATCTGCACCCGCACGAAGGTTCATCACGAGCGTGGGACAACAGAACAGCGCGAGCCGAATGTAGCGCTCCCAATCTGCTGGCAACAGGCCTTGCGCCTTAATTTCGGCGAGCAGCGGTTTCCACACGTGAGTCACTTTGGTGGCAAGGAACTCCGCTCGGAGAGCATTCAGTTTCCAGTCGTGATGAACATGCAGCACTCCATCACGAACCTCAGCACGCGTTTGGTACCTTTGGGTGACTTCTGACGAGTGATAAAGCCAATCAGGATGGGCAAAGATGTTGTGGAAAGTGGGTTTGATCTCCGCAAGCAACGCAGGAAGAGCAGCCCCGGCAAAAGCAGGATCAAAAAAAGCTAGGCGTGCGGACCCGGCTGAGTCGCGCTCAATCCAGAGGTTCGCATTGTGTGCATCCCCGTGGCCAAGCACCACAGGGCACGGATCAGGCAACTCTCTTGGCGCAAGCAGCACCATCGCCTCCGCGAAAAGCTCGCCCAAGGTGTGGGTGTAGGTCACGCCATTGATGCACCAGCGGAGATTGGCGAGCTCCGCCCATGAGAGCGGCTTTTCCAAGCCCGGAAACGCAAAATCTTTGCCGACATAGAACGACTTGAGCCGCCCACCCGATACAGGGGCGTCCGCATTCGGATCATCCACCAGCCGCAGGTAGAACAACTGATGCAAAGGTTCAGCCGCCGGCTTCTCACGTGGCGCTGTGGTCAGCGTTTCCAAATACTTCTTACCAACGGCGATGTCCAAGTCTCGCTGAGCTTGAATGGTCTCTTCCGCAGTGAATCCAGCAGCCTGACCGTGCTCGATTGCTCGGCATACATCGGCCAATCGAGGGTCCGTTCGCACGCGATAGAGCAAAATCTGCTCGCCTGGGTTGTGGCGAGCCGCCAGCGGCACATCCACAGGCAGGCCAGCGTCTTCCAGCAGCTTGCTATTATAATACTCCGCCACCCCCTTGGACTCATCTTCCTCCTGGTGATATTTGAAGAAAAGCTTCGTCTGTCCTTCAAACGGCGTGCCGAGTGAAAGGATGCCATTGAGCGAGTTCAAGCTGTAGCCATCGGGCGTCAATTTGACTTCAGTGCAGTCAAGCTCCAGCACCTGACGCGCAAACGTAAGCATCAATGCCGCAGCCTCCTGGATGCGGCCCAGTTTGACCAAATCTCTGGCAATAGCTAGCTGACTCATGAGGACGTTTTCAAACCATCATTGAGCACGGCTGAAGACAAATGGAAACTCATTCCTGAAGCAACCTTTCTCAGGAATTGCGATTGACTCAGACGCCCCGTTTTCGGTAACCTGATCATGTTATGCCACCCTTAGTGACTGGTTTTCTTGCCACTGCAGTTGTCGTTGCTGGAATAGTTTGGCAGGCGTTCGTGTTTCAAAGGGATGGAGACAACGATGGACAACGACATGTGGTTGCGGCCGTTATATCCGGCCTTGTCATACTTGGCGCGATAGGCTATTCGATTTTTGCCGTTTTCGACCCACGAGTAGAAATAGGATTCCTAGGTGGTATTAAGTTGGTGGGCACCTCATTTGTTGTTGCTGTTCTGTTTTGGATCAAGCAAGCACTTGGGCCACTGTTGCTATCGGTAATGGCGAGTTGGACAGCTTACGTGTTCCTTCAGCACGGGGAGTTGGATATGGTTCCGGTCATCTCGTGGTTGTTGGATATGCTTTTTTCGGCCTATCCATCATGGGTCGGTCAAACCTATATCTGGTTTACGGTTATCTATGGCCTAGTCGGATCGCTATTGTCTTCGGTTGATTATTTTGGTCATTAAAACCACAGCGCTCTGGCTCACTCATTCATTTGCTTCGCCACGAAGCTTCCTTTTTAACACCTCCGACAATAGGGCAGCACCAAGTGCAACGGCTGTGGTTGCATCGTGTGCATCTTTTAGGTGAGCGTTGTGTGCATTTTGTGCATCTCCATGCCGCTCCAGAACCTCGGCGATAAGTTCCATCCGTTCCCGCTTTTCGTGAACGGCTTGCACGCCACTATCATCCAATCTCACTTGGAGTGAGCCCTCGCCTTGGTCTTTCAAGTCATCGTTTGCGGCGGAGGGATCAGCTTGAGTGTCATTTGCCTCTGATTCTTGCTCCAGTGCTGTTGAAGAAGCCGCGTCCACCTCAGGCTTGCCGTCGTCTTCTTTGGTGATGAAAGGGGATGCATCCGACTCACCGATGATTTCGGCCTCTCCTTGGATTTGTCGTTCAGAACCATCGCTCTCCGCTTTAGAGGGGGGATTGTCTATCCAATCGACCCCACTACTTGACCTGAGAGACGGAGCGCTAAGCTTCTTCTCTGTCTCTTTTGCATCGCTGGCATCCTGTAACTCTTTTTCCCTTTTTGAGTCGCGCGTGTCCATTCCGAAATATGTGAGAAGGTTACACAATGGGAACTGAAAACTACCTCTGCTAGTTACTTTTCTGCTCGCTAAGGCACCGAGTTAGCACTCAGACTATTGTCAGCATGCTCAAAAAACAACTCTGCCGCTCCTTTTCCGAGCACTCCAGGGTATAAATGAGTCATAAGGCACCACGCTAAGTGCTTGTCTTCGCTAACACCTTCTTTCGCACCAACACTTTGCAAAGCGAAATCTGTTAACCGGTGCCATGCTTCACTTGAGCGGTCAGGCCCTGAGATGGCAGCGCATTCCCGCCGGAGTTTTTGGAAGCGCTTCACCACTGGAACCTCAAATGCCATCAGAGCCGCCTCGTCTCGGTGATTGCACTGCGATTTACAATAAAGGCACCCGGTATAGGGCAGTTGGAGTCCTTGCGGCACTTTCGCCATCACAGACGACATGGCGGCGTTGACTTCTTCATTGGTAACACGCTCAGGAAGATCCTGCTCTTGCCTCACATCGTGCACCTCAACAAAGACAGGGCGCTCCTGTCCCTCGCCGAAATACGCTATCCGGCCTGGTCGGAGTTTGGTCAGATAAGTCTCTTGGGGTCCTTCTAAGTTCATAGTTTCCCCGACGGCCAGCCGATCATCTGCTCCTGGCAGACGATGAACAATCTTTGTGTTTGTATTCTTGAGAGCATCCTCAATGAGACGCCCCGGCACTTGCTCAGCAATGATGATGCCTTCACCGTAAGCTCTTACCTCTGAGAGAGCAGCGCTAACAAGCGCAACGGATCCAGCACTTGTGTCGGCTGATACCTCCCTATTTCCGCTGGAAGTCGCTTTTGACATCACTCTATGTGCCTCCTCAATCAGCGTTACATGCTGAAGATGTCCTCCTGTCCTCGTGGAACCTAAATACTCTCTCAGGGAAGTGATCAAGAAAAGCATCACCAGCGCTTTCTCCTCATCGCTCAGCGAATCCAATTCCAATACGGTTGGACGACTCATCAACTCAGCCATGGGCATTGACCGCTGCACATCGAGCATGCGTCCTTTACTACCACGCAAGAAACTGACGATCCTCCCTGCGGCTGCGGCTTGCATGTCGTCCCGAGTATCACCCGAGTAGCCCCGTTCGTCGGCAGCTTGGATGATGGCAAAGTAGAAGTCTCGTAAAGTGGGCATCCTGCGCGTGTCGTTAGCGGCCCCCACATCGGTGGATTTCCAACCACAATCCAAATAGACCCGGAAAAGGCTGGCTTCCAACAAAGAAGGCAATGCTCCGAAAGTAGGGAGGGACGACAATAGGCACGCCAGTATCTTCGAGATGTGCCCTTCCACCCTTACGCCCGGCTGTATTTCTAATGGATTAAGCTGGAAAGGAGACGTAATCCCATCCCCAAGAGTGAAAACCCGAAGCTCGCTCCCGAGATGAGACTTTAGCATCGTACGATACTCCTGCTTGGCAGGTTCGATCACGAGAAAAGGCACTCCCATGCGCTGAAGTTCAAACAATATTTGAAAGCAGGTCGTAGTTTTGCCGCTCCCGTTGATGCCCGCTATTAGCGTATGCCGTTTCAGATGTTCCTTGGGAATAAAGACGCGGTCTTGGGCATTTTCGACCCGGCCGAGATATACCGATTTGTCTCGTGCGGTCTGAGGACCCAACTGAGAAGGCGCATGCTGTCTCGTGGTGATGCCAGGCACACCGCCTCGTATGCTCACCGGAAAACGAAAACATGCCGCAGCAGACCGTGCATCACACAGAAAGCTCAGCCTTTCCTTGGCATTCGGGGCGGCATGGTTCAACCAAGCTCCGCCTTCAAAGTCCAATGTTTCCAAAATCGCCCGTGAGGCACGCAACTCCGCTACACTGCCACACGCCACCACATCAAACCCCCCACGCACTGAGTTCTCGTCAGACTTCAATATTGGCGACACCTCCCCACCGATCGCCTGGGCCAAAGGAACGCACAGATCCGGGTCGGTGCTGGCGATCTGCAATACCGAGAGAAAGGGTTGGTGCAGTCTCGTCAGATACTCTGAGTATGTGCGACTTACGATCTCAGCCTGCGGATTCGATAAAGAGAAACGCATCGATTTTCCCTCAAAGTTCTGCTGCACCCTGCTTTGTGCTTCGGACGCAGTGCTGGCGAACACACGCTCTTCTTGTGTTGAAAGCTCGGTTGGCTGCAAATAGATGCTGAGTAGCACTGCCGAAGGTTGCGCCATCAGCATTCGCATGACAGGTATCCAGCTTGATCCAGGGTCTTGGAAGGGAAATACCGTGTAAAAACCGTCCCCAGACGGCAAGTGGATGATCTGCTTCCGTTGCCTGACCTCAGCGATTCCACCCACCACAAAAGGCTGTGCCATTTTATCTAGGGAATGACGATCCGGTAATGGGTTCAGCGGAACTTCATGCGTTGCGAAATAGTGCCTTAGCTGCGCTGAAAACTTGTCCACTGAGACAGCATCCCCATTCCGGATAAGCTCACTGGGCAATCGCACCAATAAGCCCATCTGAACCCTTCCCTCACCGGGCTGAAAAAGATAGCGCAGGGAGAATCCCACTCCCTGCCAGCGGTGCAGCCCTGCCACCAGATTCACCTGCCTAGCTAGAACTTCCGCTAACTGCTCTTGTGGACGATCCGCAGTCAGATGCAGCGATCCTGCCAGGGCATCTGGAAGGTAAGGGATCTCAAAGCCCAGCAAAAACTCAGAGCGTGATTCATGCATTAATAATAGAGATACTAGGTTGAAACCACTGCCACTAACAAATGGGCGGCGGCAAGGGCCTGCTCACCGTCTGATCCTTCAGATGACCCTTCCCCCTCCTTTGTCATCCAACGAACGGACCGCGTCCGTCAACTGCGCCTCATCAATGACTTCCTCCAATGTGGCACGAACAGAAAGCTGAAGATCTTGTGCCAACGCAGCTGAGCCAACCCACTTTAACGCATCCATTCTTTTGGGCGACATTTTTCGCCAGAAGAACACAAACCAACCAGCAGCAATCGCTAAATACGCTTTTCCGTAGGAATCTTTTAGCGCCTCAATAGCGCCACTTAGAAGAACATATACCACCCCTGATACCATTGAAGCGATAAAGGTACCGGCGATCGCTTCAAAGCATACCATTCCAACCGAAAGCCGACCCGGAAGTTCACATCGTCTCCATTCAAGCACGGCATCTGTTCCCTGAGCATGAAACCTCACCACGAAGTTGACCTCGTCATCATTGACAAGAGGCCGCCTGACGAGGAGGTGGAGCCCTTGAGAACTGCTAAATGTCGTACGCAGCACTGTGACTGAATCCAATTTCTTTCCAACAAGACGGCGCACAAATCGTGCCGCAAGCTCGGTGGCGCGGGCACCTGCACCTCGCACCAGAACACCACTTTTTTCGCGTTCCCACCCAAATCCTCCTATGTTTGAAAACTTGTTATCTCGGTTGTTCCAAGCAATGCTTTCCAGCAGACTCTCAGCCGCAGACTGCGAGAGAGAATCGTGGAGTCCAGAAGACTCGGGTTGCATAGTACTACGAACTCCAGTTCCCCCATCACTAGGTCGTGACAAAGTGGCTCCGCACTCAGCGCAAAACCGCCCAGGAGCGACTAAAGCACCACAACTCGAACATTTCAGGAGGTCAGGCATAAGATTTTGAAGGGCGTGAACATCAGCCTTTTAGGCCATTGCCGAGAGTCAATCCAGAAAAATCCTTCAGGCGGTTCGCGCCTCACAGTCGATGAGAAGGCGATAGGTCATTCGCCGGTGAGTCCCAAGCGCTTCTCTGCTTCCATTAGGCTGACCCATCGGGCTGGATCGGGATCATCCAACTTTGCCGCCAGTTTCTCCAGCGTGCCTTGCTCACGCTGATGCCGCAGAGTCACGAGAAATGCCTGAAACCGCCTGACCTGTTCGTCAGGCTATGTTGAGACTTCGCGTGTCAAAGCTTCAAATGACATGATCAAGAGCTAACGGATCGCCCTCATGCTTGCAATATTGAATAGCAATGCTTCCGCCAGCCACCATGCCTGTTTCCAGCTTTCAACGTCGAATCAATTATCGTCCCGTCTTCTTTCCCCCGGTTCTCTCTATCATTCCTGCCTCCAGCAATGGACTCTGATGTGAACTCGGGTTCGTTTGCCGCTAAAATAAGTCAAGCGTGAGTCAAGTTATGAGACAAGCTAGCTGCACGACCCCGAGCCACCACTAGAAAGCGTAACAGGGAACTTATGGTCAAACACGGCCTTGGCTGATTGGGAAGGGGGGTGCTCAGGTTATCTGAGCCTCGCGACATGTCGCTCAGAGCGACACATCCAAAGAACGTGTCGCGATTTACCAACTTTTGCCACACATCGGCTCTTGGGTGCTACCACCAGACATTCCTGTCTGCTGGCATCCACTCATGGTTTTAATCTCAAATCGGCCGATTCTTCACCGCATTCGCATGTGCTGGGAAGCCCTCATAGTCGGCTAGAATGGCTGTGGTTTCTTTGAGTGCCTCGAAACCTTTGCGGGTGCAGTAGGCTAGGGACATGCGTTTGAGGAAGGAGTGGACCGAGGTGCAGCTGTGGCTTTTGGCAAATCCTCCGGTGGGCAGGATCGCGTTCACTCCGATGCAGTAGTTGCCTGCACTGATGGGTGTGAAGGGACCAATGAGCACTTCCCCGGCGTTCACGATGGATGGCAGCACGGCAAATGGCTCCTGCACTTGCAGTTCCATGTGCTCTGGGGCGTGGTCGTTGACGAAGGCGACGGACTCTTCCAGCGAGCGCGTGACCACGATGCCTCCGTACGAGGAGAACCCAGTCTTGCAGAACGTCCTTCTCGGCTCAGGCAGAGCTTCGATCATGTCTGGCAACAGTTTGCGCACCGCATGAGCCAGTTCTTCGGAGTCGGTCACCAGCAAGGCCGCTGAGTCGGGGCCGTGCTCGGCTTCGATCATCAAATCCGTGGCGATGAGCTTGGGATCAGCGTGTCCGTCGGCAAGGATGATGGACTCGCTCGGGCCGGCGGGCAGGCCGACATCCACATCGCTACTCAGGAGGCGCTTGGCTGCTGAGCAGTATTGGTTTCCTGGGCCTAAAATCTTCGCGACTTTGGGCACGGACTCCGTTCCGAGTGCGAACGCCGCGATCGCTGTAGCTCCGCCAATGCGATAGATCTCCTCCACGCCGATCTGCCTCGCGGCATAAAGCGTGGCTGTGTCGATCGAGCCATCTGGGTTGGGCGGGGTGCAGACCGCTATCTTTTTGACGCCTGCCACCACTGCTGGCACGGCGAGCATGATCATGACCGACGGGAAAGCGCCTTTCCCACGTGGCACATAGAGGCCAATGCTATCCACTGGGCTTACTTTCTCCCCAGCCATGACTCCGGGCTCTACTTCATGCCACGTGATCTGCTCTGGCAACTGGCTCTGGTGGAAGTTCCGCACGTTGCGGATGGAATGATCCACTGCGGCTTTGATTTTTGGATCAAGGGAAGCACAGGCGGCATCTATCTCCGCCGTGGTGACCTTGAACTTACCCGGTGCGATCTCCACTTTATCGATGGTGCGTAAGTGTTCCGAAACGGCTTTATCGCCGCTAGCACGCACTTCACTGATAAGACGCTGAGCCACCTCGATGGCCTTGCTGATGTCCGTCTCGGCACGCTTGAGCATCCGGTTGCGAGCGGCTGCATCCAGGCTGGAGAGATGGACGAGGTTAATGGGGGTTTCCATGCGCCTTCATGGTGTCGTGCTGCCCCACGCTCGCAACCGGAAAGGCAATGCCCTCATGGACGTAGACTTGAGTGAATCCTCATGATGCTCCGTGTCGTATCGCTCGCCTTTTTCGCCTCCGCCGTGGCCTTTGCGCAACCCTCCGGCTCCGTTCCGGCAGAGCGACCCAAAGCGCGGCCACCTTCTGCTCTGAAGGGCTGGGCGGATTGGGAAAAAGGGGAGGAACTGCTCAAGCGCATTCAGGTGCCACCTGCTCCAGTGTTGTCTGCTGAAGACGAGGCCAAGAGCTTCAAGCTGGCCCCTGGCTTTAGTGTTCAACTTGTGGCCTGCGAGCCGATGGTGCAGTGCCCCATCTTCTTTGAGTTCGACCCAGATGGCCGCATTTGGGTCGTGGAGTATCAGGGTTACATGCGGGACATCCACGGCTCGGGTGAAGGTGATCCCATCTGTCGCCTCGTTGTGTTGGAAGACGAAAATGGAGACGGACTGGCAGACAAGAGCACCGTCTATCTCGACAAGTTGGTCATGCCCCGCAGCTTTGCTTTCGTGAAGGGTGGTATCTTACTACAGGAGCCGCCGAGGCTCTGGTTTTGTGAAGACACCGATGGCGACTTAAAGTGCGACAAACGCACCGAAGTGGGCACCATGGGCATAGCCGGCAATCCGCAGCACACCGCCAATGGTCTCCGCTACGGGATCGACAACTGGCTGCATTGCGCCGACTGGCCGCAGCGCTACCAGTGGAAGGACGGCAAGCTCATCTCCGAACCCGTGCCGCACCGAGGTCAGTTCGGCGTCAGCTTTGATGAAACAGGCAGATTCACCTCCTGCTACGAGAACAGCGCCATGCACATGGACTTGCTACCGGCCGAGGCCATCATGAAGCACCCGCAACTCGCTGCCTTGGTGCGGAAAGCCGGTCGGAGTGGATTGGGCGTCAATGTGAACGTGGCCAAAGCTGGCCAGGAGGTGTTCCCCATCCGCGTCACGCCTGCGGTGACCTTGGGCGGGCTTGAACTGCGCGATGATGGGCGTCTGCGCACCTACACCATTGTCTCCGGCACCTGCTTTAATGATGGAGATCAGTTTCCTGACGCGATGCGCGGCTGTGTTTTCGTGCCGGACTCCGCGGGTCACCTTGTCGGCACACTCAAGTTAACCGAGGGCATCCAACCCGCTGCCACGCGCTGGTTTCCTGCCGAGCAGGAACTCATTGCCAGCACTGATGAGCGATTCCGCCCAGTGAACGCCCGCATGGGGCCAGATGGCGCGCTCTATTTGGCAGACATGTATCACGGCATCATCGAGCACGTCATCTTCATGGTTCCGTGGCTCACGAAGCAGATCGAGGAACGCAAACTGTATGAAGGCAACGATCGCGGTCGCATCTGGCGCATAGTCCATGACGGTAAAACTCTCCGTTCAAGACCTAACATGTCCGCAGCTACCAATGAGCAGCTTGAGCAAACGTTGAATCACGACAACGGTTGGCATCGACTCACCGCCCAAAGATTGCTCGTCGAGCGCGATCACGCTCCTTCGCTAGATCAACCCACTCCTCTGGGCCGTCTTCATGCACTTTGGGCTCGGCAAGGCCTTGGCAAGCTCACGCCAGCAGAGCTTGCAGATGATCCAGATCCCCGCGTCCGAGCCGCAGTCGCGCGTTGGCTGCCTTCATTGATTGATGACCCGGACGAGCAAGTGCAGCTTCACGCCGCGCTCGCGCTCAATGGCGAGATCAAGGCCGCCACTGCTTGCTTGCTCAAACACGACAACGATCTTTTCCGAGTTGCGGTGCTCACCAGCTTTGCGGGCAAGGAAGTGGAGCTTCTGAAGAGCTTGATCACCGCTAAGGCACCCGAGACAACGCTCCGTTTTGTAGCAGGTCTCGTAGAAGCCGCGAGTGCGCCACCCCCGGCACCAAAGAAACCACGCCGCGAGCTCACAGCAGCCGAGCAGAAGCGATTTGATCGCGGAAGCACGCTCTACCAGACAACCTGCGGCCTCTGCCACATGATCAATGGCTACGGAGTGCCCAATCTCGCCCCGCCTCTCTCAGAAAGTCCCTGGGCCACCGGCGAGACCAGCGTGCTCATCCGCATCGCGCTGCAAGGAGTGCATGGGCCCATCCAGGTAGGCGACCAAACGTGGAATCTCGTCATGCCAGGCCAAGCAGACAACCCCACCCTGGACGACACCGCCCTAGCAGATGTGCTCAGCTACGTTAGGAATGCATTCGGAAATCAAGCCAGCTTCGTGGAGCCAGAGCAAGTGACCCAAACAAGATCCGCAACCAAAGACCGCCATCTCCCCTGGTCCGTCGACGAACTCACCAAGGCCGCTAAGAGCCGTTAGGAGTAAACTAGGCTGCTGCGGGAGATGAACTCCGCTTTAGGGGGTGGGTGGTGGAGCAGGGGGCTCTGGGGTGGGCTCCTCTTCTTCTTCCTCAGAGCTAGGGTTCTCCAGCAAGTGCTGTTGCATGTAGAGCGCTAGTTTTTCTGGCTGACGGGGGAACATCTCTGCCAATTTCAGCAGGTTGAGGAAGAGCATCAGCTGAAGATTCTCGCGGGCTAGGCGCTTGCCTTCTTGGCTGGTGGTTTTGGCACCGGTGGAGGACTCGCTAGCGGAGTAAACCGCAGTCCAAGCGTTCAGGAGATTGGTAGCAGCGGCCACGAGCGGCGCGCCCAGGGTGGCTTGGTGGGCGGTGATGCCGTTGACCAGGGTTTGGAGGTTCGGCGCCACTTGGTCATCGCGGCAGGTAGAGAAGATGGTGCGGCCCTGGGGCACACACTCCGTCACCTCCGGGCTGCCATCTCCATACTGCGCCACCACGGCAGCTACTAGCTTGGCCACCGCCGCAGGCAGTGTGGTGCGGAGGTTGTCCTTGGCTTGCTTGCGCGCCTTGCGCAGACCCAGCTTGCCCTGGTCATCCGTCACACAATCTTCCACCACAACCAAAGCTTGGCTGGTGGCCGTGATGCGCGCCGAGAGCTCTCCACCGCTATTGTTCGCCGTCATGCGCTGGAGGTGGTCCGTGCTGAAGGCCAGCAGTTCTGCCATGCTGATGCTCGGGGCATCAAACGGATTCTCGAGGTAATAAGTCAGCGTTCTCATAGAGGTGGGACTTGCGTCAGGTGAGTCGAATCGCACGCCAGAATCGAAAAAAGCGAAGTCAAAGCGCGCCATAGGAGACTTTGAAATTAAACTGAGCGCCCGTTTTACGAAAAGTGGCCCAAATTGACAAGAAAAATCTTATCCCATTCTAGGAATGCCCGTCTTAGCATCCGAAAAGTCCTCCATCTCCCCACACCCGCCTCCCCACGCGTTCCCCGGCACCTAAAGCCCCATCACCGACTAAAAAACCGTTTCGGAAGCCCCTGAAACCCCGTCAACGACTAAAAAACCGTTTCGGAAGCACCTGAAACCCCATCAACGACCAAAAAACCGTTCCGGAAGCCCCTGACGCCCCGTCAACGACCAAAAAACCGTTTCGGAAGCACCTGACGCCCCATCAACGACCAAAAAAACGTTCCGGAAGCCCCTGACGCCCCATCAACAACCAAAAAAACGTTCCGGAAGCCCCTGACGCCCCATCAACGACCAAAAAAACGTTCCGGAAGCCCCTGACGCCTCGTCAACGACCAAAAAAACGTTCCGGAAGCCCCTGACGCCCCATCAACAACCCAAAAACCCCTTCCACGCCCGAAACCCTGCTCCCTGAACCTCAAGAACCAAGCACCAAGAACCAAGAACAACCTCCCACCGCTCCAACACTCCACCCATCACCCCGCCTAGCCTGATATTCCGAGCACAATATCAGCGCGATATCAGTTAGGCAGCATTGGCAAAACATTAAGATTGCTTAACGACAGACAGCAATGACCCCAGAATGCTCTAGCCTTGACAAAATCAGCCCGAGAGCCCAGCCTTAACCATGAACCAGTCGCTCAAAATATCGCCCGGAAGTGATATTGCCTCAGACTAATTAGACTGTTCGGCGACTCCGCACGTCTCCCGTGAAACCGACTTACATTCTCTATTTGCTGGTATTGCTGTTTGGTCGCGCATTCGCCGCAGAGACTTCCGTGGAGCGCGACCTCTCGGCTGAGTTTGGTTCCTACTCCGGCGTATTCGTGCTCTACGACGAGCCGCAACAGCGTTGGTTACGTTACCAACCTGAACAATCCCAGACCCGCACATCTCCGTGCTCGACCTTCAAGGTGCTCAACTCCCTGATAGCTTTGGAGACCGGCGTGGCCAGCGGCGCTGATTTCACCCTGCCTTGGGATGGCACTCGCCGTTCCATCGAGACTTGGAACCAAGACCAGACTTTGCGGAGCGCCTTTTCCGCGTCCTGCGTATGGTATTATCAGGCTTTGGCTACGCGCATCGGTTTGGAACGCTACCAGCAAATCATCCCGAAAGTCGGTTACGGCAACAATGACCTGACGGGCGGCGTGACCCAGTTTTGGCTTCAGAGTTCTCTGACCATTTCGCCCGACGAGCAGGTGGAGTTTCTGCGCCGCCTGCACACTCGCAAGCTGCCCTTCGCCGCCAAGCATGTGGACACGGTGCTCGACATCATGACGCTCTCACGAACCGGCGAGACGGTCTTCCGAGGCAAGACCGGAAGTGCCTTCGACGCGAAGAGGAACGTCCCGACGCTCGGCTGGTTTATCGGCAGCGTTACCACCCCATCGGGCCTTTATCTTTTCGCCACCCGCATCACCAGCGGCGAGAACCCTTCCGGGATTACCGCTCGCAAGATTACCGAGTCCATTCTTTCCACGCTCAACATTCTTCCCAAACATGAGTAAGTCGCCGAACAAAACGGATGCAGGCAACGGCTCGTATGGCATCTGTCGTGTCAGCAACGTCTTGCGCTCGCCGTCGCCTGATCCGAGGCGTTCG
>JAEUHM010000058.1 GCA_016795485.1 Verrucomicrobiaceae bacterium
GAAGCAAAGCTGTGGGAAAAACACGATTGCAAAAGCCCAGCAGAACAACGATCTCCAACCCAGTCACGGTGTCCTCCACCGTGAGGCACCGAGCCCACTCTTGAAATCCGCTACGGTGTCCTGTTTGAATGAGGCATCACGGCCGTCACGGCAGACGCTACGGTCTGTTTGCGGCGGCCTGAAAAGAAGGTGGGTGAGATGCGGCCAGCCCTATTGGCTGGGTGGAGGGCTCATTTGCCAGAGGTGCGGCTCGCGGTGCTGTTTTGCTCGTTTCTGAATTGAGGCGGCGTCCTTCACGGACGCATTGTGCCCGCATGTCACGATCCCAAGGGGGCCATCGTGTGCATGGGCTTGGTTTGTCGAACCTTCAGCTTCTTCATTTCATGAAACGACTCCTTCTTCTCGCCCTTTTTGGGCCTTCGCTGGCCGTGCTGGCTTGCGATGATTGCAAAAAATCACGCATTCCCACCGGCTCGCGGGTGGTGGAATACGATCTGCACATCCGCGAGCAAACTGTGAGCCCGGCGGGCAAGACACTGCGCGGATTCACGATCAATGGCAGCATCCCGGGGCCCACGCTGCGCTTTCGCGAGGGCGAGTGGGCGCGCATCCGAGTGCACAATCATCTCGATGTCGAGACGTCCACCCATTGGCATGGGTTGCTGCTGCCGAATGAGCAGGACGGCGTGCCGCATGTGACCACGCCGCCGATTCTGCCCGGCAAGACGCACACCTTCGAGTTCGAACTGCGTCACAGCGGCACCTACTGGTATCACTCGCACACGCACCTACAGGAGCAGAACGGCGTGTATGGCAGCATCGTCGTCACGCCGCGTGGTGGCGAGCCGGTGAAGGCAGATCGCGAGCAGGTGCTAGTGCTCTCCGACTGGACGAACTTCAACCCGCACGAGGTCATGCGCATGCTGATGCGTGGCACGGATTACTTTGGTCTCATGCGGCGGAACTCGCAGACCATCCTCGGCGCCTGGCAGCGCGGAAACTTGAAGGATTACTTCAAGCGCGAGTGGGATCGCATGATGCCAATGGACATCTCAGACGTGGGTTATCATGCCTTTTTGGTCAACGGGCAGCGTCAGATCCAGCTCGATGGTCGGCCGGGCGAGCGGCTGCGGCTGCGGATCATCAATGCGAGCGCGGCGACTTATTTTTATATGCACTCGTCTGCCGGGCCGATGACGATTGTGGCCGCAGATGGTCCGCCGGTGCAGCCGGTGAAGGTGGAACGCTTTCTCCAGGCGATCGCGGAGACTTACGACGTCATCATCACGGTGCCGGAGTCCGGCCAATACGAGCTGCGATTCACCTCGCAGGACGGCAGCGGCCATGCGTCGGCTTTTTTTGGCAGCGGCACGCTGAAACCGGCCTCCGATCCGCCACGGCCGAATCTCTATCAAATGGACGAGATGCTGAATCTGGCGCTCGAGGAGCAGGAGGACGATCCGCGTGCCTCGCTGAACCTCCCGCGGCCTGGATCGCCCTACCGGCTGCTGAAGGCGACTCAGGACACGACTTTGCCCGCCAAGCTCCCACGCCGCAGAATCACCATGCACCTCACGGGTGACATGAATCGCTACATCTGGAGCTTTGATGGCAAAACCATCGCGCAGGAGCCCTATGTGATGATCAAGAAGGGCGAGATTGTGGAGCTGGAACTCGTCAACGACTCCATGATGCATCACCCGATTCATCTGCACGGTCACTTCTTCCGCCTGCTGATGGGAAACGGCCGTTTTTCACCGCTGAAGCACACCGTCGATGTGCCGCCGATGAGTAAACGCGTCGTCGAGTTCGAGGCGAACGAGGAGAAGGACTGGATGTTCCACTGCCACATCCTTTATCACATGATGAGCGGCATGGCGCGGGTGTTTCGATATGATGGGAGTGATGCGGGCACTCATGCCCGCAATGAGGCTCCGGGGTCGCAGGCAGGAGTGCCCGCGTCACCGGAGAAACACAGCCTGCGTCACTCTGCCGGTCTTGGTGAGCATTCGCACGACATGTCTTACATCTGGGGCTCGGCGTCGATCCAGTCGCACATGAGCGAGGGATTGATCACCTGGATGAATCCGAAGAATGACCTCATGCTCGCGTGGGAGGTCGGCTGGGAGCGTGTGGACGAGCCTCAGTATGAGATCGACCTCCTCTACCAGCGCTACTTCAACATGAACTTCCAAGCCTTTGCGGGCTACCGGCTCACCAACGATGCTGACGCAAAGGATCGCGGCCTCATCGGCTTCAACTACCGCCTGCCGCTGATGGTGTGGGCGAATGTGAGCCTCGACACCGAGGGCGATGCGCGGTTCACGCTCGCAAAGCGCTTTCAGCTCACGCCACGCCTCGGCGTGTGGGGCGAGGTTTTTTACGACACCGGCACGCAGTGGGAGTGGACGGCGGGTGCCGACTACACGCTCACGCGATCCACCTCGCTCACCCTTTCCTATCACAGCGACTACAGCCTCGGCGCCGGCGTGCTGTTCCGATTTTGAAGGTCCAAGCCTTCAAACACCCAAACCAAACCCCAACACAAACACACATCATGAAAACACTGCTCACCACCGTCCTCCTCGCCCTCGCCGCCACCGGCTTTGCCGCTGACAAGCCTTACCCGCTCGACACCTGCATCGTCAGCGGCAACAAGCTCGGCAGCATGGGCAAGGTCGTCGTCAAATCTCACGAAGGCCAGGAGATCAAATTCTGCTGCAAGCCCTGCGTGAAGAAGTTCGACGCGAATCCGGCCAAATACCTCGCGAAGCTAAAGAAGTAATCGCGTTCGCTGCGACATCTGCGCCTGACCTTTTCGCTCCGGCGGAAGGCGTCAGGCGCAGTCGCAATCCAGACAGCCATGCGTGGCGCAGGCACGGCAGGTGCGCTCCACCTGCTCGCGCAGTTTGCGGCGGGCACGCAGCAGACGCACGTTGAGCGTGTTCACACGCTCGTTCGCCTCCGCGGCAATCTCCGTGGGGGATTCGCCGCCGAGATCCACGCGTCGGAGCAGTTCCGCATCACCTGCGGGCAGCTCCGGCAGCAATCGCAGCACGCACTGGCAGATCGCTTTTTCATCTTCGGGTGAAGGCGACTCCGGCCACTCCTGCGCGAGTTTTTCCAAAGCGACGTCACGCGTCGTTTTCCGCCGGTGCGCATCGATGATGGCATGACGCAGCACGCGGTAGAACCAGGTGACGACCCCTTCCGCATCCTCCGGCACGTTGTCTGCCTTCATCGCCTTGAGCAGGCATTCTTGCACGATGTCAGCGGCCAGTTCCGGGTCGCCGGTGCGGGAACGGACAAAACCCACGAAGGCATCGAGATGGGCGAGCAGCGGATCAGCATTCATATTGCCAACATAAGCGGAGAGCGTGGTAATTTCATGCTGTAACAGATTTCAGGCTCGTGCGTGAGCGGTTCATGAAGGCCTCAAACGGCCCTGTCTCCAACTCATCTCCCCATGAAAAGCCATTCGTCCTCATCCTGCTGCCATTCAGCACCTGAACCCGCCGCGCCGGCCTGCTGTCACCGCCAGCCGAAAGCGCCGCCGCCCTCCTGCTGCCACGCGGAGCCTGCTCAAGAGCCGCATGCCTGCCATCTGCATGGTCACCACCATGACGCCAGCGTGAAACCATCTGCCACGGCGAAGTATTTCTGCCCGATGTGCCCGGGCGTGGAGTCCGACAAACCGGGCATCTGCCCGAAGTGCGGCATGGCACTGGAGCGCAATCCCGCCTTTGGCCCGGCCGATGAAAACGAGGACGACACGGAGCTGCGCGACATGAGCCGCCGTCTCCGCTGGAGTGCGGCACTGACTTTGCCTGTCTTTATCACCGCGATGGCTCACCTCGTGCCCGCATGGAACCATGCGGAATGGGCAAACGGCAACGCCGCGCGCTGGATGCAGCTCATTCTCTCGACGCCCGTCGTGCTGTGGGCCGGATGGCCCTTCTTTGAGCGTGCGTGGGTTTCGCTGCGGCATCGCAGCATGAACATGTTTACGCTCATCGCGCTCGGTGTCGGCGCGGCGTATGCCTTCAGCATGGCCGTCATGCTAATGCCGGATGTCTTTCCGGAATCTCTCACAGATGACCATGGCCGCCTGCCGCTGTATTTTGAGGCCGCGGCGGTCATCATCGTGCTCGTGCTGCTCGGCCAAGTGCTGGAGCTCCGCGCCCGTGCCCGCACCGGCAGCGCCATTCAGGAGTTGCTAGGTTTGCAGCCAAAGACAGCGCGGCTTGTGAAGCCCGGTGGCGATGTGGATGTGCCGCTCGATGAAGTCCATGCGGGTGATCAATTGCGCGTGCGCCCCGGCGAGAAGGTGCCGGTGGATGGCATCGTGCTCGAAGGCAGCAGCCATGTGGATGAGGCGATGATCACCGGCGAGCCGGAACCGGTGGCCAAGACCATCGGCACCTCCGTCACTGGTGGCACGCTGAATCAACAAGGCAGCTTCGTCATGCAGGCCACGCGTGTCGGTGCCGAGACGTTGCTGGCGCAGATCGTGCAGCTCGTCGGCCAGGCGCAGCGCAGCCGTGCGCCGGTGCAGGCTCTGGCGGACAAGGTCGCGGGCTGGTTTGTGCCCGCGGTGCTGGCCGCATCCGTGCTGACCTTCTTTTTGTGGTGGTGGCTCGGCCCGCAGCCATCGCTGGCCCATGCCATCGCCAGCGCCGTGTCCGTGCTGATCATCGCCTGTCCCTGCGCGCTCGGCCTCGCCACGCCGATGAGCGTGATGGTCGGCATCGGTCGCGGGGCTAAAATGGGCGTGCTCATCCGCGATGCCGCCGCGATCGAAAAGCTCGCCGCGCTCAACACGCTCGCCGTGGACAAGACCGGCACGCTCACCCTGGGCCGCCCGGAGGTGACGGAGGTGCTTTTACGGCCCGGCGCGGCTTGGAGCCAGGACGAGCTGCTCGCGCTCGCCGCGAGTGTCGAACGCCACAGCGAGCATCCGCTAGGCCACGCGATCACCGAGGCAGCCCGGACGCGGGGCCTTTCTCTCGCGGAGGCGGACGTCTTCGAAAGCAGCACCGCCGCCGGAGTAAGCGCGATCGTTTCTGGAAAAAGAATCGTCGTCGGCAAAGCGGGCCATCTTCGCGATGCGCAGGTGGCCGATGTGGACGCGCTCGAAGCACTCGCCGCACCTCAACAAGGCGAAGGCCGCTCGGCGGTGCTCGTCGGCATCGATGGAAAAGCCGCCGCGGTCATCGTAATCGCCGATCCGGTGAAGCCCACGACGCCCGAGGCGCTGGCGCAGTTGCATGCGCTCGGCGTGGAGGTTGTCATGCTCACCGGCGACAACGAACGCACCGCCGCACGCATAGCGCAGACGCTGGGCATCCGGCGCTTTCACGCCGGAGTGACGCCGCAGGAGAAGCACGGCTTCATCAGCGCGCTGAAGCGGGATGGCCGCGTCGTTGGCATGGCTGGCGATGGCGTCAATGACGCGCCCGCGCTCGCTGGCGCGGATGTCGGCATCGCCATGGGCACCGGCACGGACATCGCCATGGAGAGCGCCCCGGTCACCCTCGTTCGTGGCGACCTACGCGGCATCGTCCATGCCATTCAACTGGGCCGCGCGATGATGCGAAACATCCGGCAAAACCTGCTCTTCGCGTTTCTCTACAACGCGCTCGGCATTCCCGTGGCCGCCGGCGTGCTTTATCCTTGGTTCGGCGTTCTTCTCAGCCCGATGCTTGCCGGAGCCGCCATGAGCCTCAGCTCAGTGTCCGTGATCGCCAACGCACTGCGCCTGCGCGGCTTCCAGCCCTCAAATGCAGGGTCTGGACGGCAAAGAGCCAGATTGCTGGATGGTGTTGATTGACTTCGTCGTTAACCATCCACCACCATGAAGCTCTTCATATTGTTCCTTTCGTCCTTTGTGCTTTTGCACTCATCGACCCTAGCTGGACCGAACATCATTTACATTCTCGCTGATGATCTTGGGTATGGGGATGTGCAGTGTTTGAATCCGAAACGAGGTAAGATCAAGACGCCGAATCTTGATCGATTGGCGTCTCAAGGAATGACCTTCACGGATGCCCATAGTGGTTCCTCCGTTTGCACTCCGACTCGTTACGGACTTCTAACCGGGCGATATGCTTGGCGGACCCGTTTGCGGAGCGGTGTGCTGGATGGCGGCAATGATGATCCTCTGATCGATGCTGATCGGTTAACCGTGGCTTCATTCCTCAGACAACAAGGTTATCGAACAGCATGCATCGGGAAGTGGCATCTCGGCTTCCAGTCGGACGTGACCCAGAAAAAGGAAAAGGGCCGCTCTGGCTTGCCGGTGGGCACGCGCATCATCGGCGGACCAACGACACGCGGCTTTGATCTCTACTTCGGTTGTTCCAATGCGCGCACGATGTCATCGCTGATTGAGAACGATCGCGTCATCGAGCACATCGAGGCCATCGACATGCTGCCGCGATTGAGCGAAAGGGCGACGAGCTATCTGGCGGCTTGCTCGAAGTCAGATGCGCCATTTTTCTTGTATTTGCCCCTAACATCGCCGCACACTCCAATCATCCCGTCTATGGCGTGGAGAGGAAAAAGTGGTTTAAGTGACTATGCGGACTTTGTGATGCAAACCGATGCTGTTGTGGGCGATGTGTTGGCCGCGCTTGATCGGCATGGAATGTCCGAGAATACTCTGGTGCTTTTCAGTTCAGACAATGGGTGCTCGCCAGCGGCCAAGACGACACAACTCGAGAAGCAAGGACACTACGCGAGCGCGGGCTATCGTGGATATAAGGCTGACATTTGGGAAGGGGGACATCGGGTGCCTTTCTTTGTTCGATGGCCGGGGAGGGTGAAAGCTGGCTCCCAATGTGATCAGTTGATCTGTCATGTGGATTTCATGGCAACATGCGCCGCGATCTTGAACGCAAAGCTGCCTGATAGCGCCGCCGAAGATAGTGTGAGCATCCTGCCCGCGCTGCTGAGCAACGACGGTGGGCCAGTACGTGACCACGTAGTGCACCACAGCATCAGTGGACGTTTTGCCATACGACAGGGCAAGTGGAAGCTCGCCTTCTGCCCAGGAAGTGGGGGCTGGGGTAAACCTAGTGACGCGGATGCCGCGAAAGGCGGAATGCCGAGCGTACAGCTCTACGACATGCAGGCGGACTCCGCCGAGAAAACGAACCTACAACAGACGCAGCCACAGGTAGTGGAGAAGCTAACCGAACAACTTAATGCGATCATCGAAAATGGCAGAAGCACGCCGGGAACACCCCAGAGGAACGATGTGAGCATCGTGATCAATAAGCCCAACCGGAAAGCCGCCAAGGAGTGATGCGTGAGAGTTTTCGTCCGCAATTGCGTTTCAGCGGGTATGCGACTTACGTTGATTTTCATTCTACTGGCATTCCGAGTGTTCTCTGCTGAGCCAGAGATCATGAGGGACCTATTTTACACTGAGGCGAAGAACAAACTACAAGCGTTGGACGTCTATTCTCCGGCAGAGGGTAGCGGGCATCCGGTGGTGGTATGGATTCACGACGGCGGTTGGAAAAAGGGCGATAAGGCGACTTTGCAAAAGAAGCCTCAGGCGTTTGTGGAGAAGGGCTACGTGCTTGTCTCCATCAACTACCGGTTTGTGCCCGAGGTGAATCTCAAGGAAATGATGGGAGACATCGCCAAAGCGTTCAAATGGGTGAGGGATCACGTGGCGGAGCACCGGGGCGATCCCAACTTGATCACGGTGATGGGTCACTCAGCTGGGGCTCATCTAGCCGCACTGATTTGCATTGATAGTCGATATCTGATGGCGGAGGGCGTGCCGATGGAATCGTTGAAGGGTTGCGTGCCTTTGGATGTATCAGCCTATGATGTGCCGAAGCGGTTGAAGGACGGAGGGAGTGTACCTCCTGCGACCATCATTGAGATATTTGGCGCAACCGAGGCTGAGCAGCGGGAGTTTTCGCCGGTTTATCACATTGCGAAAGGAAAGGGCATTCCTCCCTTTCTGATCCTGCATGTCGCGTCACGCGACGACACGAAAGCACAGGCCCATTGGCTTCGAGATAAACTTGCCGATTCAGGTGTGAAACCTCGTGTGGTAGCGGCCGAAGGGAAAACGCATGGAACGATCAGCACCGACCTAGGCGGAGCGGATGATGCGCCCACTTTGGAACTGTGGAAGTTCCTTGATGAGGTGATGCCGAGAACTGGTGCCAAGAAATGAGTCTCTAATGCCAGAAATGGCCTTGGAATGGCGTTTTTGCGAGATGCGCGTTTTCCCCCTGGTTCTGGTACTGTTTGCAACAGCAGTACGGGCTGACGAGCGGCTTGAGCACTTTGAAAAAGAAGTGCGGCCGCTCTTATTGGAACGTTGCATCAAGTGTCACGGGCCGGAAAAGCAAAAAGGTGGGCTGCGACTTGATTCTGCGGATGGATGGAAGGCTGGTGGTGACAGTGGCTCGCCGGTAGTGCCGGGTGACCCAGTCGCGTCGAGGCTTTTGAGCGCGGTGTCCTACGCCAATCGCGATTTGAAGATGCCGCCTGACAGCAAGTTGCCAGAAGGTGCCATCCAGGCATTGAACAAGTGGGTGACTGATGGAGCGGTTGATCCGCGGACGGGGCCTGCCGTGAAGAAATCCGGCAACGTGCTCACCGCCAGCAGTCACTGGGCCTTCAAGCTCCCACAATCAACTCCTCCCCCTAAGGTCAAAGATCAGTCTTGGGTGCGGAATGACATTGACCGGTATGTGCTCGCTAAACTTGAGGCAGCTGGGCTTCAGCCAGCGCCCGAAGCTGGTGCAGATGTGATGAGCAGGCGGCTGAGTTTTGATTTACTTGGGTTGCCAAAAGGATTCACGGACTTGGAGTCGGCTCTCAAATCGAAGGCATTTGCTGAGCGGTGGGCACAGCATTGGTTGGACGCAGCTCGATTTGCAGAGTCGTCCGGTGGAGGACGGACGTTGCCCTTCAAAGACGCATGGCGCTACAGGGACTATGTCCTTGAAAGCATTGAGAACGATGTGCCGCTTGATCAGTTCATTAAGGAACAAGTGGCTGGTGATTTGCTGCCGCATCGAACGGCAGCCGAAAGACGAAGGAACTTAACAGCAACTGGCTTTTTGGTGTTGGGGGCTCACAACTACGAAGAGCAGGACAAGGATCTACTGCGGATGGATATCGTTGACGAGCAGTTGGATACGATTGGCAAGTCGTTGTTGGGGATGACCTTGGGATGTGCGCGATGTCACGACCATAAGTTCGATCCGATTCCCATTCGCGACTACTACGCGTTGGCCGGTATCCTCAGAAGCACAAAGGTCATACGTGATCCAAAAGAGAACGTGGCTCATTGGATTGATGCACCGTTGCCGATGGATGGTGACGAAGAGGCAAAGACGCTGGCAGACGAGAAGCACATGGCTGAGCTGGAGTCTAAACTGGCCGATGCAGAAAAAGGTCTCAAGAAGCTAACGCCTAAGCGTGAACCTCGGGATGGCAATAGAAGGCCGCTGGCACTGGATGAGGTGCCGGGCATCGTCGTTGACGATGCAAGTGCTCAAAAGGTGGGAGCTTGGGTGCAGTCAACGCGCTATCCTACTTATGTTGGAGAAGGGTATCTGCACGATCAAGGCGCTGAGAAAGGCGCACTGAGTATCACCTACACTCCAACCATCACGAAAGCCGGAAGGTACGAGGTGCGGTTTTCCTATACCTCAACTGCCGGAAGGGCTACTAACATGCCAGTCACGATTCTCCATGCCGATGGCGAGGCTGATCTGACGGTGGACCAAAGCACGCTGCCGCCCATCGATGGCCGGTTTATATCACTAGGGCAGTATCGTTTCGAGGCGAACGGTCAGGCCTATGTTCTTGTGTCCAACGAGGGGACTGATGGTGTGGTGACTGCCGATGCGGTCACCTTTGTGCCAGTGGAGCAGTTGAATGAATTGGCTGCGGCAGACGATGCCCTGGTGAAGTCGAATCCGGAACTGGCGCGGGCCACTGCTGAGGTGAAGAAACTTGAGCAAGAGATCAAAGCGTTTGAGAAAAGCATGAAGGCACGCCCTGTGGTGATGTCGGTGGCTGAACATGAAGATCGTGGTGACACACGGGTGCATATTCGTGGCTCCATTCGCAATCTGGGTGCTTCTGTACCTCGTGGGTTTATCCAGGCCGCATACCACGAAGGAACTCCTGTGAAGATGCCTAGTGACCAAAGCGGCAGGGTTCAGTTGGCTGAATGGCTCGTTTCAGGGCGGAACCCTCTGACTGCCAGGGTGCTGGCAAATCGAGTTTGGATGCACTTGTTTGGAGAGGGTATCGTACGGACAGTGGACAACTTTGGCACCACAGGAGAACTCCCAACGCATCCTGAACTGCTAGATCATCTAGCCCTGTACTTGCAGCAACATGATTGGAGTCTAAAGGCGATTGTGAGTTACATCGTAAGTTCGTCCACGTATCGGATGTCATCCCGCGCCGTCTATGATCCTGCTGATCCAGAAAACCGGCTGCTACACAGTCAAAGAAGACGACGTCTGGATGCGAATGCCTTACGTGACACGCTGTTGCTAACCTCGGGCAAGCTTGATGACCTCTACAAAGGACCT
This sequence comes from Verrucomicrobiaceae bacterium, assembly GCA_016795485.1. Taxonomy (GTDB): domain Bacteria; phylum Verrucomicrobiota; class Verrucomicrobiia; order Verrucomicrobiales; family Verrucomicrobiaceae; genus JAEUHM01. The sequence goes on from JAEUHM010000058.1 coordinate 10,584, forward strand.
AACATTCAGAAGGCAATCGCTGCAAAGGATTCAAACGACACAGGTGTGTTGAACCTGGAGTATGGTTACGTTTTTGGCGACACCCGGAGGTCGATCTACACCCCTGCATTTAGAAACAAGCGAATGGAGCTTTTTGACGCATTCGACTTCAACGACATCAACCAATCAATTGCCAAGCGCAACGTGTCTACCGTGTCGCCACAGGCACTCTACATGCTCAACAGTGAGTTCGTCATTAACGCGGCACGTTCGATGGCGACATTGATTCCACAAGCAAGCATGGAAGCTCAGCTGGACTTCGTATACCGCGAGGCAGTTGGGCGACTCCCTACTTTGGAAGAGCGGCAACTGTGCCTCGATTTCCTCTCTACAGATCCCACGGTTGATGACTGGGCGCTACTGATTCAAAGTGTTTTTGCCTCGCCAGACTTCCGGTTTGTTGACTAATCTTGCCTAAACCCATGATGAATCGCCGACACCTTTTACGCACCACTGCATGTGGCTTTGGCTCGCTGGCATTCAATGCCATGGCATCTTCTCCACTCGCAGATCGTCACGGACATCACTTTCCGAAGGCAAAGCGCGTGATCTTTCTTTTCATGGCCGGAGGAGTTAGTCATGTGGATTCCTTCGATCACAAGCCCAAGTTGGATGAATTGGACGGCAAGATGCTAGATTTTGATGATGCCCGTGTGGTCGCGAAGACGGGCATGGGCGCTGCACAGCGCGTGATGAAGTCACTCTGGCCTCATCAGCGGCGTGGACAGTGCGGACATTGGGCGAGTGAGTTGTTTCCCCACATGGGTAGCATGGTGGACGATCTCACATTTATTCATTCGATGCATACCGAGGGTGTGGCACACGGACCTGCTACCATCTTCTTGCATACCGGCAGCACGGCTTTTGTGCGCCCAAGTATGGGAGCCTGGGTTACCTATGGCTTGGGCACTGAGAACGAAAATCTGCCTGCATTTGTTAGTATCAGTCCGAGCATGGGCAATGGTGGCCCGCGAAACTATGGAACGGCTTTCCTTCCTCCTGTTTACCAAGGCACTGCTATGGGGAGATCAGGCATTCCGGCGAAAGATTCCACCATCCGCAATGTGCGAAATGAACTGCTGGGACGCGCCGAGCAAGAGCGACAGTTCGAGTTCATTAGTAAGCTCAACCGAGCTCAGTTTCAGCGCTCTGCTGCAAAGAATGGCGGGCATGACCCTGAAGTGGAGGCCGTGATCAACTCCTATGAGTTGGCGTGGAGGCTGCAAAACCATGCGCCAGAGGCCTTTGATATCGCCAAGGAGTCCGAAGCAACTAAAGCAATGTATGGAATCGGGGATGGCCTCGCCAGTGATAACTACGGCAGGCAGTGCCTCATCGCCAGACGTCTGGCAGAGCAGGGGGTGCGCTACATCCAGGTCAATTACTCTGACAACAGCAACAATCCTGCCTGGGACCAGCACAGCAATATGCCCAAGCATGCGGAACACGCTGCGGCGGTGGATAAGCCCGTGTGGGCTTTGGTGCAAGATTTGAAGCAACGCGGTCTGTTGGAGGATACCATCGTCTGGTGGGGTGGTGAGTTTGGTCGAACACCCTATTCGCAGCAGAATGGAACCGGCCGTGACCACAATCCGGGAGGCTTCACTGTCTGGCTCGCGGGAGGAGGCTTTAAGTCTGGCCACTCACATGGTCAAACGGACGAGTTCGGTCACATGGCAGTGCAAAACAAGGTCCACATGCATGATCTGCACGCCACGATCCTGCACCAACTCGGGCTTGATCACGAAAAGCTTACTTTCCGCCATGCAGGGCGCGACTTTCGTCTGACCGACGTTCACGGTCACGTTGTGCATGACATCCTCGCCTAATCACCGATCATCGCCTTTCAAAAAAAGCATATCCTGTTCATTTTTTTCTATGACTCGCCACGCCCTTCTAGCCGCATTTTTGCCTTTCACCATTTTAGCAGCCGACTGGCCCCAGTGGAGGGGACCAAACCAAAACGGTGCGACTGAGGCCGAGAATCTACCTTCCAAGTTCTCCTTATCACAAGGACTCAAGTGGTCAGCTCCGCTACCATCGAGCGCTGCGTCTAGTCCGGCGGTGGTCGGCAACAGCGTATTCGTCTCAGCTATCGATGTGGCGGAGCAGAAGTTGCTTGGAATCTGCATCGACGCCCAAAGCGGCAAGGAGCGCTGGCGAAAAGCAATCGGTACAGGGCACAAGTGGGATAAGAACTCAAACCTCGCTTCACCTTCTCCGGCAGCTGATGCGAAGAACGTCTATTTCTTCTTCGCCACAGGAGACCTCCACGCCTATGACCATCAGGGCAACGAAGTGTGGACCCGACAAATCTCGAAGGACCATGGAAACTTCGGCACTCAGTGGACCTACTCTTCATCGGCGACTCTCGACAACGGCAAGCTCTATGTTCAAGTTCTCCAGAGAGATGAGAGTTTTGTTTTCCAAGGGGTGACCAAAGGCACACCTGGAGGCGACAATCGCTCCTACATCCTCTGTTTGGATGCGACTACCGGTAAGGATGTTTGGAAGCAGTTTCGCTCAAGCGATGCTGTGGCTGAGACGCTTGAGGCCTTTTCCTCACCTGTGTTTTATGATCACGAAGGCCAAAGGCAGATGCTCATCGTTGGTGGTGACTGCATTACAGGGCACAAGGCCAGCACCGGAGAGGAAATCTGGAGGTGGGGAAGCTGGAACCCCGATAAAATCGGCCACTGGCGGCTTGTTCCCAGCGTGGTCGCTCTTGATGGCATCGCACTTGCTTGCGCTCCGAAGAATAATCCAGTGTTCGGTATTAAACTAGGTCTCAAAGGCAAGTTAGACGACTCGGCGATTGCTTGGACGTCAGACCCGAAAGTAGTGACCACGGATGTTTCGACACCATTGGCTTATCAAGGCTTCTTTTATGTGCTCGACTCAGGTCGCAAGACGATCTCATGCCTTGAGCCCAAGACTGGCAAAGTTTTGTGGACGGGCGAGACTGGTAGCAAGGCCAAGTTTGAGTCCTCGCCCGTAGCTGCCGATGGCAAGATCTACATGACCAACTTCTGGGGCGAAGTGTATGTTGTGGCGGCCAACCCCGCCAAGTTTGAACTTCTGCACGTGGCCGAGATGGGCAATGGTAGCAAGGCTCAGGGCAACGATGAGTCGGTCCGTGCTAGTGTCGCGATTGCCAACAACTGCCTCTACATTCGCACGCAAGACAAGATTCACTGTGTGGCGCCGTAGAATCCGCTAAGTGCACCGCAGTTAGCGTTCACGAAACGCATCCACGATGTGCTGGATGCGTGGCAACTGTCCGTGGAGGAGAAACACCTCGATAATGTCGTAGCGCCAACTCACTTCCTTCCTGTGAAGCATTCGGATCCAGGAACGCGCACCTTTTTGGATCAGATGCTGCTTCTCTGGATTTACCGCATCTCGCGGGCGGTGGACTTCGTCAATGAATGTTCGGGTTTTTACTTCTACAAAGCAAAGCACATCGTTCTCTCGGCAGACGATATCTACCTCTCCGCCATGCGGGTTCTGGAAGTTGCGGCTCAAAATCTTCCTCCCGTTTCGCTGAAGCCAAAGGGTGGCCATCTCCTCGCCGATGTCCCCAATTTCCTCCGTCGTCCACTGTCGACCCTTATAGTTCGAAGCGAAAGGTTTGCTGAGCGACCGGGCCGAACGAACGGCGATGTATCTCGCAAGGTCCGTGCTTAGCGAGTGCTTCCAGGTGGCGAGGCGTTGGGTAGCCTTTGTGAACATCGAAGCCATAATGAGGAAAACGTTCTGCCCACTCAAGCATGAGCCGATCTCGTGTCACTTTGGCGATGACACTCGCTGCTGCAATCGAAAGACTGATGCTGTCGCCCTTGACGATCGCTCTTTGCGGAACAGGGAAGTCAGGAACAGGCAGGCCGTCGATCAACGCCATGTTAGGGATCAAAGATAGGCTAGAGACGGCACGGCGCATGGCCTCTCGTGAAGCTTGGAGGATGTTGAGACGGTCTATCTCCTGGGCGTCTACCAATGACAACGCCCAAACCACACCGTGCATGCCAGTTAGCTCTTCATAGATCTTCTCGCGTTGTTTCTCCGTCAGTTTCTTGGAGTCATTGAGCATTTGGTGCTCGAATCCCAAAGGCAAGATGACCGCTGCTGCACATACAGGCCCTGCCAACGGGCCGCGCCCAACCTCATCAACACCACATACGATCCCATGACCGCTGGCCATCACCTCGTTCTCATGCTGGAGGGATGGGCGATTCGTCACGACGTCTTGCGTTTGATCACTATGTACACCGGGGACCGTTGAGCTTGTGCCCAGGCCGGTCCCGACGTTACCTGTGTGTTAAATGCGGTGAAGTGCCTCACGCGATCTCCATTGAGCTGCATCGAGTATTGAAGTGCGCGTCCACCATCCAGAAGCGTGGCATGTTGGACTTGCAACTTCTCCGCAATCGCTGTGACCTCGCTCACGGTCATGACTCCACCCTCGCCGCTCAGAACGAAGATCACCGTCCCATCACGGCGAGTTCCAGCTAAGGCTCGATAAGTGACCCTCCGCCCGTCGAAATGTTTATCTGGAGAGAGGTCCACATATCCGAACACGGTGTGATTCTTCATTACAGATGGATAGACCTGACTTCCCTCTTCAATCTCCCCCTGGATTTCATCAATAAGTGACTTGGGCCCAAAATACGGCGTGCCGTTCTTTACAAAAAACGCACCTGTCCACTTTGGGAACGGACGATTCACCATCTGTCCCTTGTGATAAACCCATCCGAGCGGCTTGCCCTCCGGGTCACGAAAGTTAGCCGTGATCGCCATGACTGCTTGCTCGCTGTTAAGTCGCTCCTTTGCCGTGCATCCTTGAAAATCTGGTCGGAAGCTCGTTCCAAAGTGGAACTTAGCCGGTGAAATCAAGGCTACTGTCACCACCGGATCGCAAAGCGCGCGTGCTGCTGTGGCCAGCAACGAAGATGTGTTGCGGCGCACGCTCAATTGACCCACTCGAAATCCATCTTCACTCGCCACTTCCTGAATCGCAGCGTCCAGTTCTGCTATCGACAGTTTATTCAAGGGTTCCCAGCGCTCACGCACCATGACTTCAAGCGGAGCATCCAAATCTTTGTGCGTGTAGTAAACCAAGTTGCTTCTCCAGCGATAGATATCGTCCAAAAGCCACAACGCCACCACCGCCGCGCAAAGGAACGCGAGCGTAGACCAGTAAAACATGCGGCTAAAGCCTTTCGAACCCTTTGAAGGCATCCCTTCACCATGGACTGACCCCCGTTAAGTTTCACCTGTTTTTCTGCCGACTTCGATGGCCACGAAGCATTGGAGCAGTGACTCGAGCGACTCGTGTCTTCCAGCGATTGCCAGGGTCATGAGAGAAAAAGGTAACCCAAAGCATATGAGTTAGAAGACATGCCGGAGAAATCGGCATTCGTTGGCTACTTCATCACGGATAAAGGAGATACGCCTGACGGGCCGAGCGGAAGCTGGTGCAGTAGCTTTGCCAACTGTTCACGAGGCTGCTGACGGACCCGCGAGCTACGTTGCGATAGAGGTCCTCGCTACCGGCTACTTTGTGGAAGAGGTTGAGTTTGTCGCCACTCATTTGGAGCACTTTGCCACCGCTGAGGCGATTCAGCTCGCACAGCAGCAGCGCGCCCAGAGCGGTGAGGTCGGTGTTTGATTTTGGGTGGATGCTCAACTTCACGCCGCCGAATCCTTCACGCGAGTAAGGGGCAAAAGACACGCCTGGGACGTTGAGACGCGAGCAGTAAGCATACATCGCGCTTGGATTTACTCCGCGTGCGGCTGCTACGCCAAAGGGATTGCTGCTGCCGATGCCCACGTCCGCGTTGGCTCCACCGCCGAGCATCCCGGTGGTCACGTAGTAGGCGGGTGAGGTAGGGTAGGGGATGTTGGGGCTCGTGCGGTGCCACGTCAGGCCGGTTTCTTGCCACACCAGACCGCGGTGCCAGCCCTGCATCCGCACGACATGAAGCCGAGGCACGGAGCTGATCATTCGGCGTGCGCCAGCCATCATCGCTAGCTCGCCCACGGTCATGCCATGCACATACGGCACGGGAATCTGCCCCACGAAGCTCTTCCACCTCGCCTCAAGCGGTGGGCCTTCCACGCGAATGCCGCCTAACGGATTAGGACGGTCCAACACTACAAACTCCTTGCCGTTTTCTGCCGCAGCCTCCATCGCCACCGCCATGGTGCTGATGTAAGTGTAGCTCCGGGCACCGATATCTTGCACGTCGAACACGAGGACATCGACATTCCTCAACATAAACGGCTGCGGTTTCCGATACGAGCCGTGCAGAGAGTAGCAGCGCAAACCCGTGATGGGATCGCGCTGATCATTGATGTGCGCGCCTGCCTTTTCCGCACCGTTCAGGCCGTGCTCCGGCGCAAACAGTGTCGTGAGCATAGGGCCGAGCGCGCGCTTGAACACGACACGGGTCCGTTCGCCAGTGCGCGTGTAGCTGGTGTGATTGGTGATCAAGCCCACGCGCTTACCGCGCAATAGGTCGAAGTTTCTCGCCGCCAGCACATCCACTCCCAGCATCAGCGGGCCACCATAACTGGCCTGTGGCATTTGGTGGGTTTGAGGTGCTGGGCCGATGCACATGGTCAGTCCAGCAGTTAAGGCAGCAGCAAGCAGCAGTCTTCGATGCATCGCGCACCCAAGCAACATCACTGCGCCACGCAACTGTCCTTTGCCGACACGCTCGCTCACGCTTTACCGAAGAAAAGCATCTTCACGCCCATGATCAGCAGGAACGTGCCGAACACCTGCGTCAGCCGCTCATTGCTCAGTGCCTTCAGCCAGCCCGCCGCGAACCACGATACGATCATCGCGCCGATCATGGTGCAGACTGCCAGCTTCCAATCTCCCAGCCCATTGCGTTGATTCTGGACCGAGGTCACGATCGCTGTGCCGATCATTGCCATCAGAGAAGTAGCCACCGCTTGTTTTTGCTCCAGGCCGAGGAAGCTCACAAAACACGGCACCATGATCACACCACCGCCCACTCCACATAGAGCGGCGATGACCCCGGCCACGGAACCAATACCAAGACACACGAAGATCGAAAACGCAGGCATAGCTTTTTACCAAGGCCAGAAAATGCGGAGGGAAAACAGAAAACCCGCACACCCCCTTGCAACTGCGGCTCATCCGCGCCAAAAAAGGCTCCGCTTCGTGATCGAGTACATCAAAATCTGCCGCCCAGACCATTGGTTAAAGAATGTCTTCATTCTCTTTGGCCACGTGGTGGCTATTGCGCTCGTGCTCAATTTTCAGTTCACGCCTGAGATCTTCAAGCTCGCGTTCCTCTCGCTCATTCCTGCCTGCCTCATTGCCAGTGCCAACTACGTGCTCAATGAGATCCTCGACGCGCCGTTTGATGCCATGCATCCCACCAAGCGCCTCCGTGGTATCCCCGCTGGCAAGGTCAAGGTCTCCATCCTCTGGTGGGTCAAGGTCGCGCTCATTATTGGCGGCTTCGGTCTCGCTTGGGCTTTCGGGTTTAACTGGGCCTACCACGCCTCGCTGCTCTTGTTGTTGCTCAGTGGGCTCGTTTACAATGTGCGGCCGCTCCGGTTGAAAGACCGTGCGTTCATGGATGTCATCGCTGAGTCGTTTAATAATCCCATTCGCCTCTGGCTTGGCTACTATGCACTCGTGGAGCCACGCTCGTTGCCGCCCACTTCCATCGTGTTTGCTTGGTGGTTCTTTGGAGCACTGCTCATGACGGGGAAGCGCTATGCCGAGTTCCGTTTCATTGGCGATGCGGCGTTGAGTGGTCGCTACCGGCGTTCCTTCCAGACTTACACGGAGAAGTCACTCATTTTGGCCATGATCACTTATGCCAACCTGTTCTGCTTTTGCACAGGCATTGCCATGGCCACTTACCCACGGCTCAACAACCTCGTCTTCGTCTTCCCCTTCATCGTGGCCGCAGTCCTCTTCTACTTCCACCACGCCATGAAGAATGAGAACGCACGCCTTGAGCCAGAGGAACTTCTCAAGAACCCCTGGATCATAGCCTGCACCCTCATCACCGGAGCCCTCACCCTCTGGTTGCTCATGGCGGAGAAGAACTACGCCAAGGCAGCGCACCTCCTCGGCCCCCTCAGTTGGTAAGGGTCCGAGGATCTATGCCTCGATTGAGGGAATGATGGCCCTCCCCGACTTCATTCCTTGCCAGAGTCATCGCGCTTTCTAGTCTGGCACCATGTCTGAAACTTCCGTCGATCTCGCTACCGCTTTTGCACCCTTCGATGCCAAGATGAAACAGGCAGGGCTCAATGAGTCCGCCATCCGCGCCTTTCGTGCCAGTTACGCCGCTTTACTCGCCGGGCAGACAGGCATGATCCCAGAAGACAGCATCATCCCGGCCAAAGATCTTCCGCAGTCCGCAGACCTCTCCGCTCCCGAGAAGGAAACGGCCGGTCAACTCCTCCGCCAGACCGTCGTTATCAAGCTCAATGGCGGCCTCGGCACAGGCATGGGCTTGGAGAAGGCCAAGTCACTCCTCCCCGTGCGCGGAGACGATACCTTCCTCGATCTGATCGCCCGTCAGCTTCTCCGTCTGAGGGAGCAGACCGGTGGTGGCCTCCCGCAGTTCATGCTCATGAACAGCTTCAGTACCTCAGCTGATACCGCTGAGCATCTGGAGAAAAAGTTTCCTCAACTCGGTGGCACTCAGCAGTGGGAACTCATGCAAAACAAGGTGCCCAAGGTCCTGGAGGGCAGCCTCACCCCAGCCGAGTGGCCTGCCAATCCTGAGCAAGAGTGGTGTCCTCCCGGCCACGGCGATATCTACGCCTGCCTCATCGGCTCAGGCTGGCTGGATCGCCTCCTCACTAGCGGCGTACGATACGCCTTTGTCTCCAACTCAGACAATCTAGGTGCGACCCTTGATCCCGCCATCCTGGCCTGGTTCGCTGCCAGCGGCATGCCCTTTGCCATGGAAGTCACCCGCCGCACCGAGTCAGATCGGAAAGGTGGCCACCTCGCTGTTAGGCAGAGCGATGGCCGCTACCTCCTACGCGAGTCCGCCCAATGCCCCGCTGCAGACGAGACCAAGTTCCAGGACGTCGACCGCCATCGCTACTTCAACACCAATAACCTTTGGATCGATCTCCAAGCGCTAAAACAAGAGCTAGCAGCCAACGACGGGCTCATCCCTCTGCCGCCCATCATGAACAGGAAGACTGTGGACCCACGCGATTCCAGTTCGCCCAAGGTCATCCAGCTAGAGACCGCCATGGGAGCCGCCATCGAGTGTTTTGCCGGAGCCGGAGCCATTGAGGTGCCCCGTTTGCGCTTTGCACCCGTCAAAACCACCAGTGATCTGTTAGCCGTCCGCTCAGACGCCTACGAGCTCACTCCTGACTTTTGTTTGCGCCTCCACCCCAGCCGCGATGGACAGCCGCCCCACCTCCACTTGGACCAAAAGCTCTGCAAGCTTGTAGACGGCCTGGAGAAAAACTTCTCTCATACCCCCAGCCTGATCGACTGTGATAAGCTCCTCGTTCACGGCCCCGTCGATTGCGGTAAAGGCGTCGTCTTCAAGGGCAATGTGGTTATCCACAACCACGGCGCTCTGCCCGTGAAACTAAAAGCTGGTGTCTACGAAGGTCAGATCAATGTCGGGTGAGGTCGGAGGGATAAGATCACACCGTTCAAACGCGAGCGGTGAGACCGACCCGAAGCTGCGGTCTGTCTTGTCGCATCGAACGTCCATCAACAGGGTTCCTCCTCTTGGGGTGTAGAGTGCTGTTCTGCTAACTCGGCCGCTCACGGTCGATAAGTTCTTCAGTTCAGGTCCGAGCATGGCTTCGGTGTCAGCCAATTTATTGGATTGCCCTTTGGAGCGAGATTCCTTATAACTTGATGAGCCCGTGTTGCCTTCGGGCCAACTTCCTGCTGCAAGTGGGACTTTGCCCCGACCTTTTGCATCACAATCTCCGACTTTTGCCTTATGAAGACTCTCACCTTATCTTTCTGGCTCGGCTCCTTTCTTATGCTCACAGGATTGTCTTCTGCGGCGAGTCAGAAGGTCATCTTGGGTCCTCCAGGCAGTGACAACTTTGGTAATAATCTGACCGTGCTTCCAAACGGAAACTTTGTGGTCCGCGATCCTGGATATGACCAGCCAAGCCCCGCACTAACGGACTGCGGTGCAGTCTATCTTTACCGGCATGACGGAACGCTCATCAGCACCATTACCGGCTCTGCGGCGGGTGATGCGGTGGGCGGTGCCGTGGTAGTATTGGCCAACGGGAACTTCTTTGTTCGGTCCTCTGTATGGAATGGCAGCCGGGGTGCCGTCACCTGGGGCCATGCGGAGACTGGGTTCATCGGCGGTAGCGGAGTGGTGTCTGCTGCAAACTCTCTGGTGGGCTCCACCTCAGGTGACATGGCCGTGTTTGCCTTCGCTGTTTTGAAAAACGGAAACTACGTTATCCAGACCGCCGGTTGGGATCACGGCGGCATCGCCAACGCAGGTGCTGCGACTTGGTGCAACGGCAACACGGGGCGGACCGGAGCCATTGGCAACAGCATCTCGCTTGTTGGCACCCAGACGAACGACCAGGTGGGCGGCTTCAGCGCAGTGGAGTTGACCAATGGCAATGTCTTGATCAGATCTCCAAGCTGGGACAACGGCGGCGTGTCGGATGCTGGTGCCGTAACCTGGATGAATGGCAGTACTGGCCTCACGGGTCCGGTCACTTCATCGAACTCTCTCGTCGGCACTAGCCCAAGTGACCAGGTCGGTAGCTTTCAGGCCGTTGGCCTTACCAATGGGAACTACGTCGTGGTGACCCCTGGTTGGAATGGCGCTACTAACAATGAAGGTGCAGTCACCTGGGGTGATGGGAGCACGGGCGTTAGCGGTAATGTGTCCGTCAGCAACTCGCTAACGGGTAAAACCGACGACAACGTGGGCTCAGTAGGAGTAGTCGCTCTTTCCAACGGCAACTACGTTGTCCATAGCCAAGCTTGGTTTAATCCCGACACGGGAGCAGCTAATGCAGGAGCTGTGACTTGGTGCAACGGCAGCACCGGCACTACCGGGTTGGTTAGTAGTGCCAACTCCCTCGTCGGCACGCAGGCGAGTGATGAAGTAGGAGTTTTTGGCACCGTAGCATTGAACAATGGCAACTACGTGGTGCACAGTCCGAGCTGGATAAACGGTTCTGCCTCCGCAGCAGGTGCTGTGACCTGGGGGAATGGTACCACTGGCACCAGTGGCCCTGTCAGCGCGGCCAACTCATTGGTGGGAAGCACGGTGTCAGACCGGGTGGGATTGGTACCCGTCGTGGGCCTAGCCAACGGAAACTATGTCGTTACCGTTCAGGATTGGGACTCCGACACGGTGGTGAATGCCGGTGCTGTTACCTTCGGGAATGGCACCACAGGCACCAGCGGCCCTGTCAGCGCTGCCAATTCCTTGATCGGCACAACCGCTGGTGACAAGGTGGGTAGTGGCAATGTCGTTCCGCTCGCCAATGGGAACTATGTCGTGCTAAGCCCCACGTGGAACAATGGTGGCATCGTCAGCGCCGGAGCGGTCACTTGGGCAGATGGGAAAAAGGGTATCAAAGGCCCCGTAACCACCGGCAACTCTCTCTTCGGCACTACAGCTAATGATGCAGTGGGTCAATTGGGGTCTGTATTCGCCCTGACGAACGGGAACTACGTTGTCCGCACCACGGTGTGGGACAACGGCGCCGTCAGCAATGCCGGAGCTGTCACCTGGGGCAGCGGCACCAAGGGCATCAAAGGCCCCATCACTTCGTCCAACTCCCTCGTTGGCTCCAGCACGACAGACCAGATCGGCAACACGGGCATCCTCATTCTCAACAACGGCAACTATGTGGTGCTGAGCAGAGACTGGAACAATGGCCCCTCAATAGACGTCGGTGCTGCGACCTGGGGCGATGGAACCAGGGGCGTTAAAGGAGTCATCAGCGCCTCCAACTCCCTCATTGGCACCACGCTTAGTGATCAGGTTGGTCAAACGGGAGTGGCCCTACCCAACGGCAACTACGTCATCCAAAGTGACGCCTGGGACAATGGTCTGGTTACCGGTGCGGGAGCCGTCACGTGGGGAGATCGAAAGAGGGGCGTGAAAGGCATCGTCAGCTCCTCCAACTCCCTCGTTGGCACCAGCATTAGCGACCGGTTGGGCGGCAGCGTCATCGTTCTACCAGACGGAAACTACATCGCCAGGAGCCAAGACTTCACCATTCCACTACCACTGCTAGCAAGCGCCAGTGCGGTCGCGCTCGGTGACGGCAACAACGGCACCAGCGGCATTCTCACCACAAGCGAGAGCGTCTTTGGTGTTACTAGTACCTCACTTCTTGCTCCAAACTATGATGCCGGCCATGCTCAGATGATTGTCGGAGACGGGCCGAATGACCGGATTACCATTCTCGGCAACTTCCTCCGTACCCTCGCCCGAACAGGAGAGACTGCCCCCGGAGCGCTGGACATTGCCTGGGCCAAACCCGGACTCATCGCTGTGAACGTGAACGGAGATGCCCTCTTCGATAGCTCACTTACCGGCTCAGGCAGCACCTCCGGGCGGAACTTGGGCGTCTTTGGTATAGCTGGCATGGAATCCGACCCGGACCTCGTGCTCCAGAGTGGAGACACCATCACCGCGCTCGGCCAGAATCTCCCCACCGGTGCCAAGGCCAGTAACCCTGGCTTCCCCATCTTCCATCAAACCGGACGCGGCCTCTTCCAAATCACTGCCACAGGCCCCGGCATCACCAAAGACAACAACCGCCTTCTGCTGCGGGACAACGGAGCCGCTGTCATCGCCCTTCACCGCACCGGCACCGCCATCCCCGCTCTCGGCGGAGGTAGCATCAGCAAGTTCGTCGAGGTACTAGCCAGTCATGATCAAGACCTCATCACGCTCCACTACCAGCTCCGCAGTGGTGGACCGGTAACGGGTAACAACGACACTGGCCTTCTCCTCATGAGCCACGGCGGCAGCATCAGTTCCCTTGTTAACAACCGAGAGGGCACTCTCGCCTCCACCTACAATGCCAGCCTCACCGGCACCCTCGGTCAGATCACCCGCGTCAGTGCGGGGCATGGCGTGCGCTCCTACTTCATCGCCGCCCACAAGCCCGCCACCGGCCCAGCAGGCAGCCTCGTCTGCGGCTTTGCTCACAACGGCTCGCTTTTCACTCATCTCGCCCAGTCTGGCACTCCTGCGCCCGGAGCCGGTGGTGCCAACTACCGGACCTTCGCCTCCATCACCAACGGCGGCAGCAACGTCGTTTACAAAGCCACGCTCACCGGCCCTACATCGGAGAACGAAGGCGTCTGGAGAAACGTTACCAGCATCCTTTTACGCAAAGGTGCAGACGTAAACAACGCCCTCTACGGAGCGGTGAAGTTTAACAAAATCATCCGTATCTGGCCTGCCAGCAACGACGCCACCAAGGTTCTAGTCCATTGCACCCTCAGTGGGACCGGGGTTAACAGCAGCAACAACCAAGCCCTCGTCCTCATCCAGTTCACCAATGGCAACACCATCCTCATGCGCACCGGCACCGACCCCAGCTCCCTAAGCCCAGTGGCACGCGGCATCAGCAGCGCCACCATCAAATCCATCAGCGCCGTGGACGTCAGCGCCCCTACGGGAAACTACACCGTGCTCACCACCCTCAACGGCAGCCCAGCAGCAAGCAATCAAGCCCTGTGGACCGGCAACACTCAGGTAGGAAACGACTCCACTCTGCGGACACTCAGAGAGCCAACCCTCCGTCTCCGCAAAGGCGACCGCTACACAAGTGGCAGTACTGCGTTAGGCAGCATCAAGGCGATCAGCATCACCCCAGCGCCTGACGCCAGCGGTAGCGGCAGCCGTGGCCTCGCCCAATGCATCGGAGCTTCAGGACAAGTCGCCGCCACCATCACCGCAGACCGCAACATCACAGAACTAGTTCTGCTCCCGTGAAACCCATGAGCTAACGGCGAGCCCGCCAAGTCCCCTCAGCGCGGGTCCAGGTGGTAGGTCACCGCTCCCTTCTCATTGATCTCCAGATGGCCTGCCGTTTGCAGTTTCTCGATCAACTCCTCCACCTCTCCGGCCGTGCTCGATTTACCGCAGAACGCTGCCAAGTGACTTCCTAGCGTCTGCTTGCGTTTAGGCCGGTTGTTGGTGTTCTTCCGCAAATGTTCCAGAGCCCGCGTCACCAAGTCAGTCGGCTCTGGTGCCGACGGACTCCTTTTCGTCGCTGATCGTTTCAGCTCCGTGTAGTCCGAGTGGCGACGTGCGTTGATCTGTCGACTCCGCAAGTGCTCAATGAGCGGATCAAACCCCGTGTCTTTCGAGATGATGTGGAAATAGGCATTAGGGTCCGCCTGCACCGCCCGGCCCAGGTGGAAGGCAAGGGCAAAGTCCAGCGCATTCTTACCAGAAGACTGCAAGCGCACCAATTGCACCGAAGCCGCATGAGCCATGAGCTTCTCCACCAGCGCCACATCCAGTCTCGTCTGGCGTGCACCTAGCAGCAGAGTGAGATACACCGTCCTGCCACCGATGAGCGAAAGGTCCACCTCGTGCACATTCTCGTAGTCGACAAAGATGTAATTGATCAAAGCCTTGGGCTCATGGGCAGGGTTGGGAAACATAAAAGAGATACGTTTAGTCAGTGCGATCTTCAGCTCAGAAAGCTACCAGCCCAGTAGGCAACGTAAAGGCCACTCTAGCTCCCAGGCTCTCTCTCTCCTTTCAATTGATGTTAGACAAGACGCTCGAATCCCCACCTAGCTCTTACCGCCCTTCATGGCGAAGAGCAGGCACATCACATCGAACAGCACTAGCACCAGATAGAAGGAGAAAATCATGCCTGAGGTCGACAGCGGGCGCGGTAGCGAGAGGCCACGGGCTTTGCTGGCACTGAGCATCTTGTCCTCCGCATTCAGGATTCCCATCGGATTCGTATCACTCTTCACGAGGCCCAACTGTCTTTCCGCCTCAAAGATACGCGAAAGCTTCACTTCCATGAGATTGCGGTGACGGCACGTGATTAGCATGCCCAGCACGGCCATGATGAAGGAAACCGCGCAACCAATCATCACTACTGCGCTCCAATCTCCGCCCTCCAGTTTCAGCTTCTCCAACATGCTAGGAAGCTGCACCATGGCAAAGTGAGTCCCAGTGACCACTCCAAGCGCGGACCACTCCTGGATCCGCGAGTGATGCACATCTTGCCATTCGGTTTGGAGAAATACGATCAGCGCTTCTTCGGATGGCTTTAGAAGAGTGGTAGTGGTGCTGGGCGTCATGTTCGAAATCATTTCGCTCATTTTCTCTTCTCTTGTCAAGCCTCCAGCAAGTTAGCTGCCTCGCCCCCACCGGGGCGATCTGCAATCCCGGTGCCTTCTGCCAAATCAAAAATCAGCAATCAGAAATCAGAAATCACCAATCAATGAATACCTCCACCACCACTCCAAGTCTCCAAGTCTCCAAGTCTTCCTCCGCCTCAGGCTCTTCCTGCATCTTTGGGCAACAAAGGCAAGCCCAGTTGCTTCAGGAATCCATTGTGCGTGTTCAAGGCCTTCTGGATTCCCTTTTCGATCTCCACGAGGGTCTGGTTCGTGGCTTCGAGGTCGATCTCTTCCTCGCCCACCGCCGTGCTGATGTAGCGGGAGATGTTGAGGTTGAAGTCGTTCTTCTCGATCTCGCCCATCTCAACGCGGCGGGAGTAGCGGGGCTCTTCGGTGCGGTGCTGGTAGGTGGCGATGATTTTCTGGATGTGCTCAGGTTTCAGCTGGTTCTGGCGTTTGCCTTTCTCGAAGTGCTCGACGGCGTTGATGAAAAGCACTTCGTCGGGCTTCTTGCATTTCTTGAGCACGAGGATGCAGACCGGGATGCAGGCGGAGTAGAAGAGGTTCGCGGGCTGGCCGATCACGGTGTCGATGCCTGTGGTGAAACCCCTCCTGCACCTTGCAAATCAGAGCAACAGTTGGATCTTGTTGATTGTGCGGTAGCGCACCGGCTTTGGCTTGGTTACTTTCTCAAGCACTCTTTCCTCGACCAAGCGTGTCAGCCAAACCTTGGCCTGCGGTTTTGTGACAGCTAGCAAGGTCGCGACTTCCTCTTCAGTGCGACCTTCGGTCAGTCCGCGCTGGAGAATCTCCCGCACGGTATTCAATAACTCCACTTCAGGCGATGGCACGGCATCGGCTACTGGCTGCTTAGGTTTTTCCGCTCCTGGTTCAATTGCATTTGCAATAAGTGGTGCAGCGTAAACTGCCGGTTCCTCCCGCAGTATAAGTGGCAGCGTTTCTTGTCTTGGCTCCGCAGCTATGGATTCTGCCGCAGCGACAAGCACGCGCCCGAGTTCATTTCCGCTTTGTGGATTTGGCCATGGATTACCACCAAGACTCAGAAGAGCCAAGTTACCTTTGCCTGCATTGGCTCCGTTGCGGACAAATACCGGCACGAAGCGTAGTCGTTCGAGTTGCTCAATGGCTCCTGCCCATGTTCCGCCTTTCTCGAAATCCGAAGTCACCACCAAAGCCGCATCTGCCAGAGCGTAGATGAGCTTATTGCGCTGCATGGCGTGGCCTACATTGAAGCCCGCCGCTGGGTCGTAGGGAGACACCAGCACCAGTCGGCCATCCATCAGCGGTTCCCGATTTTCGCGGGCCAGCGCAGCTTTCTCCAAACTGTCCGCCATCACTCCCGCCACATCCCCACCAGCCATCAGTGCCCCGTGCATCGCCGCGCGGTCGATTCCCTTGGCACCACCGGATACGATGGATTGATGAGCCTCCGCGCTCAGCCTTCCCACGTTCTCCGTGTAGCTTACGATCTCATCATCAACATGCCGCGAGCCGACAACCGCTAGCCCTCCTTTCTCCAGTAGGGCAATGTCCCCGCATCCGTAAAGTAGCGGCGGTGCATCTTCCTTGAGCTTTGCTTTTAACCGTTTCGGATACTTGTCGTCAGCCCGGCTGACCACCCATATGGTCCGTGCGTTCCATCGCTCCACCGCCTGACTTAATAGGAAGCCTCGACCAAGCAGCGCATCCAGGCGTGTCCGCCCGAAAGGCTGGGCGCAAACTTCGATCAACTCTGCCGCATCTGCCGAGAGCAAGTCTGCAGGCTGCTTCTGCTTTTGGCGCAAAATGAGAGCGAGCTTGTTGTATTCGCCCAGACTCAGCAATTCGCGGGAAGTCTCACCGCGTCCGGCAATCAGCGGTGCAGTTAGCAGCAGGATGGCCTGCGTGTTTGGTGTCAAAGGCTCGATCATTCGTAAGAGTTTGCAGTGGATGCCAGTGCCAGAGGATACACCGGCCCGCTGCCGTTGGAGGTTAAAAGATAAGCGGCGACCGTCAGCGTCCACTTGGAGTCCACCATGTCATCGACCAGCAGCACGGGGCCAGTTGGCACCTGTCCACGGGCGGCCAGTGCGCCATCCACGTTGCGCGCCTGCTGGCTGCTGTTCGCCATTTGCTTCTGAGCCGGTCGGTCGTCGGTCTTTTCCAAGACAGCGTGGAATGGAAGATTCAAAGCGGTGGCGAGCCGTCGTGCAAAGTCCGGCACAAGATTGGGATGCCTGCGTGACGGAATGCACGTCACCCAGGCAGGTGCTGGTTGCGGTGCCCATGACCGGACCATGGCGGCACATGCCTCGACCAACTGGTCAGCAAAGTGCCCGTCACGCGACTTGCCCTGCTTCACCAGAGAACCCCAGCCTGCATCATTCCAGATGCATAGGATTCGCCCAGGTTGAGCACGGAAAGCCTCTGCGATGTTTCCGCTCACATTCATGTGCGGCAGACCTCCACCCGGCCATTGGAGGCGCGGTTTTAGTTCCAGACTGGTGCGGCGCAGATAGGTCAGCGCCTCGCGGGCGATTCCTTCGTCGAATGTTTCAGCCAGCGGGACCACGCACGGCGGTTGATGCTCACTTGCCTCCCCGTCCAATGCGCGGACGAGGAACTCCATGTGCCCGGCGCTCAGGGCCACATACTCCTGCATCTGCTGTTGCTCAGCACGGCGCAGCGCAGTGAGACGCTCGGCTCGCTGCCAAAACGCCTCGGTCAAGTTGGCTGCGGTCAGCCGCCACTTGCTGCCGTCCTTCACAATCGGTGCTGGCGATTCCAGCGCCATGAGTTGCAGCGCCTTGTCGATCCGCCCCCGTCGTGCATTCACCAGCGGCATCAATTGCGGGATGGAAAGACCGTCCGGCGCGCCTTGCAGCGCGGCCAGCACTCCCGCCACCTCCTCACGCGAAGGAAACGCGCTCTCGATGAAGAAGTCCGTGATGTCGGTTTCCTCCGTGCCGCTCAGCAACACCCCGTGAGCCGCATTCAGGGCCCGGCCAGCTCGGCCCACTTGCTGGTAGTAGGCCACCACCGAACCCGGCGTCTGGTAATGAATCACAAACGCCAGATCAGGCTTGTCGAAGCCCATGCCCAGCGCCATCGTCGCCACCAGAGCCTTCACCCGGTTCTCCAGCAGAGCGTTCTCCAGTTCCACGCGTCTCTCGCCGGTTTCGCCGCTATACGCCTCCGCCTGAATACCTCGCGATTGCAGCCAGCCCGCAATTTGCACCGCATCACGCACGGTCAGCGTGTAGATGATGCCGCTGCCCGCCAAGTTCGGCAGATGAGTCGCCAGCCATGCCATCCTTCCCACCTGACTTGGAATGCGCATCGTCTGAAGCAGCAGCGATGGCCGCCCCAGTCCGCCGCGCGACACCCTGAGGTTCGGCCCCAGCACGACCTGCAAATCATCCAACACCCGGTTGTTTGCCGTCGCCGTTGTCGCGAGCACGCGAAGGTTTGCGGGCATCGTGCGCAGGATGCGTTCGATGAACCGGTAGTGCGGGCGGAAGTCATGGCCCCAATCCGAGATGCAATGTGCCTCATCCACCACCAGCAGCGAGATGCGGGCGGCAATCGTTGCCAGCACTTCCGTACGGAAGTATTCATTGGCCAGCCGCTCCGGCGAGATGAGAAGAATATCCACCTCATTGCGCGCCAACTCCGCCTCCACAGCCTGCCAGTCGTCGCGATTCTCCGAGTTAATCGTCACTGCACGCACCCCCATCCGCTCCGCCGCCGCGATCTGATTCCGCATCAGCGCCAACAGCGGCGAAATCAAAATCGCCGGCCCCATGCCTTCTTCGCGCAGCAGCTTGGTCGCGATGAAATACACCGAACTCTTTCCCCAACCCGTCTTCTGCACCACCAGCAACCGCCCCCGCCCATCCACCACATGCTGGATCGCCTGCTCTTGATCATCACGAAAAGCCACCCTCGGGTTCTGCGTTCCGAGGCGCAGCAGTTCGAGAGCACGTATTGGATTATATGACATGGCTGCTTAAATGTTCACGGCTCACCTGGCGTGAAATGCGGCCCATGCCCGACCGCATAGCTCAGCACCCCAACTTGTCCACTGAAGTCTGGGAAAAGGAGGAACCGTTTAAGGGCGGCGTTTTCGACGGTGGATTCGTTGAGGCTCATGTCTCTTTACGTCGAAATCTGCGGACCAAAGAATGAGTAATCAATTTCCAAGATTGCTTTGCGTGCATTCGTGGAAACAGCCTGCAGTGAGTTCTCGGCTAAAATCGCTCCGAGTGCGGGGAGGTCTTCTTTTTCGTTAGCAGCATCAATCAGCAGTCGGAACACTGGGAACTTGCCAGCACCCATGTCGATAGTCCCGTTGCGAAGCGAGTCCAATGGCGTGCAGAGCGAGTCAGTTTTCTGAACCTCGGCGAGAAGTGTCTCATGGGCTGTTTTACTCTTCCCTGTAGCAGACTTGGCGCGAGCTGAGAGGTTGTCAGCAAGCGTATCTCTCCGCTTGTCGCGGACAACAGTCGAGTTCGCGAGAGTCTTTGCTAGAGTTGAGTTACCAACAACGGGCTTGCTTGTGGCAACGGCTTGAAACAAGGGTTCATACTGTGCCAAGCTTTTCTTGAGTTTGTTGCTGTAATTTGTAGCGTTGGTGAGTTGCTTAATGAGTTGGCCGATTTCGCCAAGTTTCAATGACCGCAGTAGGAAGAAGCACGGCCCCTTTGTTCCACCATAATCCAGCGCACTTGCGACGAATGGCCAAAGACTGTGCGACGAGAGTCCTTCGTTCGTCTCCTCTTCCGGGAGTCCAATACCGTCGATGCCAGTCGCCGCAAAGCGATAAACTGAATCGATTGGCGGGAGCGACAAGATGCCTTTGTCCAACTCTCCGTTGGCGTTGCCGACATAGCCGCTCCACGCATCGGAAAGCTTGTCGAACTTCTTCTTCATTCCTGCGATGTAGATCTGCAGCGCCTCGGGATTGGAGGATTTATCGACAATCTTGGCAGCCGTAGCGTTCGCTCCTTTCCCAACCTTGAATAGGTCCCCAGTTTTCGCCTGTTGGAGGCTCTTGATAAGGACTGAAATGTCTTGAGCGCGCGGTGTCACCTGAACCCGCCGAAGCGATTTCAGCCAATCAGGCTCTGACTTCGTCAACTCTGGGAGCACCAAGAAAATGCCGGTAAGCGAAGCCGCAGCCTTCGATTTATCGCCCGTATCGAGCAGCGAGGCTAGTTCTTGAGCAATCAGCGTTTTCTCCTTGGGAAGTGAAGGAATAGCCGGAACCAGTTTGAGATAGGGCTTCCACTTCGTGCTTTCCGCGAGCGTGAGAAGGAAATCTGCCACGGACTTGCCTGCGACAAACGCCACATCACTTGAAACACCAGCGCCCCCATGAACGGCCGCCGCTCTGGCCGTAAAGATGACAGGGAAATTGCTGCAAGCACTATCCAACTTGTTAAGGTGTGCGGCGGCATCGGGAACGCCATGGGTCAAGACCGAGAGGCGCGGAATCTTTGAATCCAAGGTGGCGCGAAACGAATCGAGTGCCTCCGCCGCTGTGAGGTAAAAGCCACTATCCTTACGGACTATACCAGAAGCACCCAGAACCTCATACAGGCAGGCGGAAATGGCCAAATCGGCAGCGATGCCAATCAAACCGATCTCAATCGCTCCATCAGTGCTGCTTGGTTCGTAGCCGACGGGCTTCGGAATAGACAGCATGCCAAATGCCGTGGTCAGTGCTCGTTGGCTTACGGTGAGCCTCTGGTCGGTTTCAGACTTCAGTAAGCGAGGCATGTCGAGTTAGTTGATGGTTTTGATTTCCCCGCTCAGCAGCTTCGGCAGCAGTGTGGCAAGGGTGGAGGCATTGAAGGAGGTGAGCGTCTTGCCGCTGCCGGTGGTGTGCCAGACAAAGCCGTTGTCGTTGTCGTCGATGCACTTCACCATGTAGCGGCTGATCGTCTGCCTAAGTTCGTAGATTGCCAGGAAGGAGTCCGTGAAGGTAGAGCGATGGTTGTCGTTCAATCCCTGAAGTCTGCCGATGAAGCCGTATTCGATGCCGTCCTCACGAAGCACCGGGGACGACTGGTCGGGTGTGGTGTCGTATTTGATGGAAGCTTGCGGCATGGTTTTGAAGAACAGCGGAGGCAGGATGGCAGGGCCGTGGCTTCATGTTTAAGCATATCCGCTGAAATGTCGCCAGCTTTTGCTGGGGGCGGCTTGGGGGTCCTGTTGAGCTGCCTGGACATTGGGAAAAGCAGTCGAGACGACGGCACCACACTGGGCGCTTGATGGAGCTTGTAGCAGGTTGATTTTCGGGGCGTGGCGTGGCTGGAGAAACTGCTAGAGCGGGTCATGCCGGTACTCCGGTATGGTCAAACTTAGAGGCTGATGCACGGTAGCCTCCATGATGACTGCTGGCTTACCGAAAACAGGGACCGTTTCCTCCTGGGGTGAGGGTCGATTTTCGGGCTGGGGGAGGGGTTGCTCCGGGGCGGTTTTCTGGTCGTCGGAAAGGACTTCCCGAGTCTCGGTATGCCTCGTCGGATCATCGGCAAGGACTACCGGAGTCTCGGGTGGTGTTGCCGGACGAGCTGGAAGGACTGTCGGAGTCTCGGGTGGTGTTGTCGGACGAGCTGGAAGGACTGTCGGAGTTTCGGGTGGTGTTGTCGGACGAGCCGGAAGGACTGCCGGAGTCTCCGGGGGTGCTGTCGGACGAGCTGGAAGGACTACCGGAGTCTCCGGGGGGGTTGCCGGACGAGCTGGAAGGACTGCCGGAGTCTCCGGGGGTGCTGTCGGACGAGCCGGAAAGGCTTCCCGACTTTCCCGTCCTGTTTTCTGGTCGTCCGATTCGAGTCCCGGAGTGAGCTGGGGGCTTTATGGGACGGGGGATGCAGCCTCAGGAGAGGGGGGGGCCGTGTCGAAGACGAGTTTTGCGGTTTCTGACCAGTTATGAACTGGGATGAGGGCGTCTGGGAACAGGGGGCGTGGGGCTATCTCCAAGACCAAGATTCAAGATTCAAGATTTAAGGCCGTCATCCCAACAACTGCAAACCACTGCCAACCATCGCAAACAACTGCAAACTCCCCCACTACAGACTCCAGAAGACCGAAGCGCGATGTTGTAGCTTGGCTCTGTGAGCCGGGGGGCTTGGTGGGGGATGAAAAAGATGGTGATGGGGGTTGAAGTCGTTTGGGGTGCGAGTTTCCTCTGCGGGATATGAGTTATTCTTGGGCTACTGAGTTCTGTGATTTGTTTGGGCGCTGCGTTGATCGGCATCGAGCTGGGGAGACGAGCTTTGCCAATTGGTTTGGTGCAGGGGATAAGGCGTTGCTGGAGTCGATTGGGTACACGGAGCAGGAGTTTTTTGACTTCGTGGATGACCATTGCCGCTATGGCGGTGATCCGAGCGTGGAGACGGCGCTGTTGGTGGCTGCGGTGCGGCGGGATTACTTTAACGTGGTGCAGCAGGGGAAGAGGTCTGGCAAGGTGGTGCCTCCTTCTGAACTGCCGCCGAAGCCGGCGATGATGGATGGCATCCCGTGGTTGCCCAGGGTGATGGCTAAGGCGAGGGCTAAGCTGCGGGGTGAGATGGACCCGGACACGATGTATGGGTGCGGCGGGGATAGGCAGTTCTTTACGAGTCATGACATCCACCCGGCGGATTTCTTGCGGGTGGTGTGGGCTGCTGGTGACGATGATGCGCGTATCTTGAACTTCGTGAAGACGAAAAGCTGGGCTTGATCGCATCATGAGCCGCTTGCCTCAGAAGTCTCGCCGGGAGAGTTGTCGGATTGTGCTCACGGGTGGCCCGGGCGGGGGTAAGACGACGGCGGCTGATTTGTTCCGGCGGGAGATGGGGGAGAAGGTGGTGCTGGTGCCGGAGGCGGCGACGATGGTGTTTTCTGGTGGGTTTCCACGGGCGACCGAGGCGCACGCAGTTCATGCGGCTCAGCGGGCGATTTATCATGTGCAGCGTAACCTGGAGGATGTTCAGGCGGCGTTGTATCCGGATCGCGTGCTGCTGTGTGATCGGGGCACGGTGGATGGCGCTGCCTATTGGCCGGGGAAGTCGGCGGATTTTTTTGCGGCGGTGGAGTCTACTTTGAAGCGGGAGCTTAAGCGCTATGACGCGGTGATTTTCTTTGAGAGTGCTGCGGTGGGTGGGATGAGCATCGAGGGGGGCAATCCTGTGCGCAATGAATCGCTAGAACAGGCGGTCGCGCTGGACAAGAAGCTGCGAGATCTGTGGTCGAAGCATCCGAGGTTTGTGCTGGTGCCGCACAATCGCTCGTTCTTCAAAAAGATCTCGTACGCCCTGGCCGTGTTGGACGGGATTGTGGGTGAGATTGGCTGCCGCTAGGGGGCGGCAGGGGTTGGATCAATCTCCAACGCCGCTGCCATCGGTGCCACCTGAAGCGCCTGTGCCTGTGCCGGTACCCGTGCCAGTCCCAGTGCCTGTACCCGTGCCGGTTCCGGTGCCTGTGCCAGTGGTGCCGCCGTCGTCACTGACGTAGCCGCGGCGTTTGACTTCAGCTTCGAGTTCTTTGAATGCTGCCTCAACGGTGCCGCCGAAGCGCTCGTTCATGCGGTTGGTGAGGGTTTCATCATAGGAGACCTTCATTTCAGAGATCTCTGCGAAACCGATGGTGCCGTCGGTCTGCTCAGCGAGCAGGGCGCTTTCGTCTTGAGAGGCTTGGGCGTAGCCTTTCATGGTCTTGGCTGTCTTCACCTTGAGGGTAGAAAGAGGGCTCTGAATGGTGACGCTCTGGTTTGACTCTCCAAAGGCCTGCATGGCCAGTGTGGGTGTGCTGCCGGAGGCTGCACCACTACCCATGGCCATGACGCAGTAGCGCTTCTCGCGTGTTTTGGCGAAGTAGAAGGCCACGGTGCCTGAGGCGGTGCGATAGGTTTTCCGGCCATCATCGCGTGAGGTGAGAATGGCGCTGCCTGTCCCGCCGGTGGCTGGGACAACTACATAACCACCGTCCCAAAAGTCGACATTGAATCCATCGACGTGCTCAAAGTTTAACTCATAGACGATGACACCGTTGCCTGGAGCGGTGGTGGTGGGTCCACCTCCGGTGCCTGTGCCGGGGTCCGTTCCTGGATCTGTCCCTGGATCCGTCGTTTGGGCGATGAGCAACGCGGGAGCACACAGCAGGGATAGGCTGAGGAGGTGAGCCGCGCGGGTGAGGGAGGCGAGGAACGGTTTCATTTGATTCACACTAATTAGAGAAACTGAAATTGTCTACTATTCCCTTGGACCAGGGATTGACGATTCCGTTGCAAAAGATTTATCCGATGGCTGCTACGGCCTTCTCAATCGCTTGCTTGGTGAGCTTGATGCCCTCGATCTCGCTATGCTTTTGGCCCTCGTGCTCGATGCCGACGAATCCGGAGTAGCCCGAACCGAGGACGATTTTGAAGAGCCTGAGGTAGTCGAGCGTCATCTCGCGGCCTTCACGACGGTCTTCGGTGTAGAGTTCACCCGCGCCCGTGTCCCAGTCGTAGGCCTTGGCGCTCATGGCTCCCTTGACCCATGGCATGAACTCCCGGACCCCGAGGTAGGGGTTGTAGAGCTCGCCGGTGTCACGGTTGGTGTAGAAGTTGCCAAAGTCAGGGAGGATGCCGACTCGTGGATGATCTGCGGCTTTCATGACGGCGGTGAGCCACTTGCCATTTGAAGACAGGCCCCCGTGGTTCTCCACGAGCACGTTGAGCGAGCGCTTCTCGGCCTCAAGGCAGAGCGAATGAAGTCCATCAGCGGCGAGTTTCATCTGCTCGTCGGCAGGGAGCTTTGGATTGCTGGCGGCGTTCACCCGGATGCAATGGCAGCCAAGGGTGGCAGCGGCATCCAACCACTTGAGGTGATTCTGCACGGTCTGGGCGCGTTTTCCGTTGTCAGGGTCGCCAAGGTTGCCCTCGCGGTCACACATGATGAGGAGATTCTTCACGCCTGCATCTGCGGCGCGCTTCTTCATTTCTGCCAGGTAGGACTGGTCCTGTGCCTTGTCCATGTAGAACTGGTTGACGTATTCCAAGCCCTCAATGCCCAAGTCCGCTGCGATTTGTGCAAAGGTCAGTGGATCCTTTTTTTCATGGCCTTCCTTGCCGAAGAAGCTCTTGTTGAGAGACCACTGAGCTAATGAAATGCGAATGCGAGGCGTGGCTGCTGGTGCGGCGAGTGTGGAACGTGTTGCGGCTGCGGCAGCGAGGGCGGCAAGTTGAAGAAAACGACGGCGATCAGTCATGGTGGCGCGCACCAAATCAAGCTAGGGGCGCGCGTCAATGCTTCCTGTCTGCGGATGAGACAGGGGTAACAAAAAACACCCCCAGAGTTTCCTCCGGGGGTGTTTGGGTGACGGATAGTCCGTTCTGGTGGTTGATTACAGGCCTTTGGAGACGATGTATTTCACGAGGTCGACGACACGATTGGAGTAGCCCCACTCGTTGTCGTACCAGGAGACGAGTTTGAAGAACTTGCTGTTGAGCTCGATGCCGCTGCCAGCGTCGAAGATGGAGCTGTGAGCATCATGGATGAAGTCGGTGCTCACTACTTCATCAGCGGTCCAGTTGAGAATGCCCTTGAGGTAGGTCTCGCTGGCTTTCTTCATGGCCGCGCTGATTTCAGCATAGCTGGTCTCCTTCACGGTCTTCACGGTGAGGTCCACGACGGAAACCGTAGGAGTAGGCACGCGGAAAGACATGCCAGTGAGCTTGCCTTTGACCTCAGGGATGGCGAGACCAACGGCCTTGGCGGCACCCGTGGTGCTGGGGATGATGTTGATGGCGGCACTGCGGCCTCCCTTCCAGTCCTTCTTGCTTGGGCCGTCCACGGTCTTCTGAGTGGCGGTGTAGCTATGGACGGTGGTCATGAGACCCTCTTCCACACCAAAGCCCTCGGTGAGGAGCACATGCACGATCGGCGCGAGGCAGTTGGTGGTGCAGGAAGCGTTGGAGATGATGTTGTGGGCCTTGGCATCATACTTCTCATGATTGACGCCCATCACGATGGTGATGTCTTCGTTCTTAGCAGGAGCGGAAATGATGACCTTCTTGGCACCAGCGGTGATGTGGCCTTGGGCTTTCTCTGCTTCGGTGAACAGACCAGTGGACTCGATGACGATGTCAACGCCCAGGTCTTTCCAGGGAAGGGCAGCAGGGCCTTCTCTGACTGCAAGGCACTTGATCTCATTGCCATCGACGACAAGGACATCGTCCTCAGCGACTGATGGGCTGGACTTTTTGGAGTAAACTTCCTCACGTGCCTTGCCCTGGGTGGAGTCGTATTTGACGAGGTAAGCAAGGTTGTCAGCAGGCACCAGGTCATTGACGGCTACCACTTGGATTTCCTTGCCAAGGAGTCCTTGGTCACAGATTGCGCGAAATACCAGGCGTCCGATACGCCCGAAACCATTGATGCCGATTTTGATCATGTCTTTGTATTATTCTTTGAGGATTTGTGAACTGAAAGGGATGCATAGCGCGCTCGCCAGCCTCGTCAATGATGAGGGGAGTCGAGCACTTGTTTCAGGAATCGCCCGGTGGGACTGGATGTCGCGCGGGCCACTTCTTCGGGTGTTCCAGAAGCAACAATAGTGCCACCATGCACGCCGCCTCCTGGGCCCAGGTCAATGACGTGGTCGGCGCATTTGATGACGTCCAGATTGTGTTCAATGACGATCAATGTGTTTCCGCCCTCTCGAAGTCTGAGCAGCACCTGCATGAGCATCTCGATGTCGGCAAAATGAAGGCCTGTGGTGGGTTCGTCCAAGAGGTAGAGGGTGCGTCCCGTGCCTCGTTTGCTCAGTTCGGTGGCGAGTTTGACTCGTTGGGCCTCGCCACCGGAGAGGGTTGTGCCGGACTGGCCAAGTTTGAGATAACCGAGGCCACATTCTTCCAAGGCGCAGAGTTTTGGGAAGATGTGCGGGTTCTTGTCGAAGAATCGAGCCGCATCGGAAATCGTCATGTCCAGCACCTCGGCGATATTGCGGCCTTTGTAAGCGACTTCGAGGGTCTCAATATTGTAGCGTTGGCCTTTGCATTGATCGCACGTCACCCAGACGTCTGCGAGGAAGTGCATGTCGATCTTGATGGTGCCGCCGCCCTCGCACTTCTCACAGCGACCGCCCGGAACATTGAAGCTGAAGCGGCCTGCATCATAGCCTCTCACACGGGCCAGAGGTAGGTCGGTAAATAAGTCCCGGATGGCAGTAAACACGCCGGTGTAAGTTGCCGGGTTGCTGCGAGGACTGCGGCCGATTGGCTCCTGGTCAATGACCACGAGTTTGTCGAGATAGTCGAGCCCGCTGATGCGGTCGTGAGCTCCGGGCTCATCTTTTGCGCCGTAAAAATGCCGTGCGAGGGCCCGCCGGAGAATACTGTCGACGAGGGTTGATTTCCCACTCCCAGAAGGGCCCGTGACACAAGTAAACAGCCCGATTGGGAACGACACGGTTACGCCCTGTAGATTGTGCTCAGTGGCATGATGAACCGTGACGGCCCGGAGTTGGTTGGTCAGCAGGTCGTCGTCCCGGGTGGGCAGTAATCGCACCTTGGGTATGGGAATGACAGCTCTACCGGACAAATAACTCCCGGTGGTAGACCCCTCTTGTTCCATAACAGCCAACGGGGTGCCCTGGGCAGTGATCTGTCCCCCATGGACTCCCGCCCGCGGACCCAGTTCAATGAGGTGATCTGCCGCTTTCATCATGGCGTCATCGTGCTCCACCACCAGGACGGTATTGCCCAAGTCTCGGAGGCGGACGAGTGTGCCAATGAGCCGCTCATTGTCTGCGGGGTGCAGTCCTATGCTAGGCTCGTCCAAAACATAGAGCACACCCGCGAGCCCAGCTCCGATCTGAGTCGCAAGACGGATTCGTTGCGCCTCACCTCCTGACAGAGTGCCACTCTCACGATTCAGCGCTAAATATCCCAGGCCAACTTCATTGAGAAAACGCAGTCGTTTTGTGATCTCGTTACGCAGTTCATCGCAATAGGCGTGCTGGTGCTCGCTCAACTTGAGAGCGGTCATCCAGTCCAGCGCGTCAGAGGTGCTCAGTGAGCAAAAATCATGAATGGAGAGAGCCGAGCGGACACTTTGCAACTTCACGGCAAGCGACTCTGGTTTCAAACGACGACCCTGACAGGCTGGGCACATCTTTGGGTTCATGTAGCGCGTCAGTTGTGCGCGTAAATGCTCCCCAGGATTGCCGTCGTAGAGTCTCTTTGCTTGAGCGATCAGTCCCTCGTAAGGCTTCTCCAGACTGCGCTTGTTGGTGCCTGCTTTCCATCCGGTAGGGACAGGCACATCTCCCGTGCCGTGGAAGAGAGCTTGCTTGAACGCATCTGGTAGGGCCGAGAACGGTGCGGAAGCATCCACCCCAAAGTGTTTGATCAGACCCTGTAGAGCAGCCTCTTGGACGAGCTTCATTTTTGGAATGCGAGACCACCAGGTCTTGATAGCTCCGTCTGCCAGGGCCTTTGATTTGTCTGGCACCATCAGATCAGGATCGGGGGACATGAGGCTCCCCACGCCCTCACAGACGGGGCAAGCACCCGCACGCGTGTTGAAGGAGAAGTGCTGAGGAGTCAGGTCATCCAAAACGAAGCCAGTACGCGGATTGGCGTAAGCCGTGGTGTATGTGCGGATGTCGTCCGATCCGTTTTGAGTGATCAGGAAGCGAATCTCACGAGGGTTCCACTTCAATGCGCTCTCGATACCCTCAACTAAGCGTGGACGCACATCTGGGCGCACAACAAGCCGATCGATCACTGCTTCGAGAGTGTGCGGTTTGCTTTTGGATGGCTTCAACTGCTCGTCCAGTTCGCAAATCTGGCCATCCAGACGCACTCGAATAAACCCTTGGCGTTTCAGTTTATCGAACAACCCCCGCAAGTCCTGAGTGGAGTTCTCCACCAAGGGTGCCAAAAGAATCATGCGCGTGCCCTCTGTCAGCGAGAGGATGTCCTCGCTGATTTCTGCCACAGTGGATTTTTTGAGCATTTCTCCGGTAGCTGGATCATGGGGTTGGCCAGCAACCGCGTAGAGGACTCGGAGATAGTCGTAGATTTCTGTTACGGTGGCAATCGTCGACCTCGGGTTAGGGGCAGAGTGGCGCTGTTCAATCGCCACTGCGGGGGAAAGGCCCTCAATAAAGTCCACTTCTGGTTTCTCCATTTGGTCGAGAAACTGCCGTGCATAGGCCGATAGGCTTTGGACATACCGCCGCTGCCCTTCAGCGTAGAGTGTGTCAAAAGCCAGAGAGGATTTGCCAGAGCCGCTCACACCCGTGAGCACGACGAGAGCATCCCGCGGAATGTCGACGTCAATGTTCTTCAGGTTGTGGGTGCGCGCACCGCGTACGCGGATGAAATCAGGCATGGGCGAAGACAGCAGACAACCCGTTGGTGGACAACTGGCTTGTTTAGGCGACTAGCGGCTACCTGGGATCACGGAGCGCGTCTCCTTGACCGGCTCGCTGGCTTTAATGGTGGGAGCCTTCGATGTGTCGATCTCAGCTGGTGCCGAATACCAGTTCAACTGGGGGACGGAGGTTAGTTCCACCCATGACTTGCCATCGTCGTTACGCCATTGCAGCTCGACGATACCCCAGGTGACTCGCTTGTCCCAAGTGATGGTGTTGGCTAGGCTACGGGAAAGCTGAGAACCTGTTTCGGTAAAAGCATACAGGTCGGACGACCCAGGCATAGGTGGCGCGATTTCAAAACAGTCCTTGGTGGAGGCGTTGGGCACATCATCATCAAAATAATGGCAACGGCGCATTGAAACATGGAAGCGCCAGCGGCCTTCGATGCCCGGATTGGCCATGAACTGCCGCAGCATATTGTCTTTGAACTCAATGAAGGTCAGCCAGTCCACCTGGGCCATACCTTTGTTCACTTCAACCATCACCGGAATGCCGTGCTGCCCGTCCTCCCAAGCGCGGCTGAACAAAACGAAGACGCAATGAGTGCCGCTACCGACTTCTGGATCGGAGTCGTGACGCAAATAGTGGATTTCGTCCACGTCGATTGGGCCATCGGAGTTCGTCTGATAGTAGATTTGGCCTTTTTCGCGCACTTGGTCAGCGAGCATGGTGAACTTGAGGCGCTCGTTCCAATTTGGAGCCTTCAAAAAGCTCAAGAGCCCAGCCAAGCCCTCCTGGGCACCATCAGGCACTGTGCTGATCTTTGGTTTACCATTCTCTGCGGCGACATGCTCGGATTTGGCCTGAGCGCTCGTGATTGTCTTCTTCATCTCCACGGGAGACGCGTGACCGACTTCAACAAGGGCATTGTCTACCGTGGAAGTGCCGGTAGTGGCCGGTTTGGTTGGATCGACGGGGATCGCTTTCACCGGAGCAGGCTCATCATCAACGACCATAGCTTTCGGAGGCAGGCCAGTTGATGGTTCTACACGTGCGATTTCGGGTTTCGGTCTGGCCGGGAGGGCGGGAGCAGTCTCTTGAGGGAGATCCTCGCTCATCTTGGGCTCTGGCAACTCTTCGGTGACCATCGCCGATTTGATGATCGGGCCGGGGGCTGGGGTAGGTGCCTTCTCCGGCTGGTTTGAGTCAACTTTCGTCGTTACGGCCAAATCCGGTGTCTTGGGGGCCTTTTCTTTGGCACTGGGTAGTGGATCAATGCCTGGACGTGGCTCAACCGTAGCCACTGGTGAGGGCTCGGCTGGCTGGGAAGCATTCTCTGTCTTGCCAGCGCGTTCATCCAACCATGTGGTGATGGCTTCCGTGAGTGGTTCGCGCTTGATCCAACCTAGGTAGCCGACCGCGCCAAGAAAAAGCAACGCCGCTGCTGCAAAGAGCATACCGCCGCGTTTTTTCTTCGGAGCCTTCACCACGCCTTGTCCACGACGAATCGCATCCTGAAGAATCGCTTGGCCCGCTGCTTGAACGGCATCCGCACGATCTGGCATCGGCGTGGGTGCTTCTGGTGCTGAACCGCCACGGAGCAGTTCTGGAGACAGATGGCCAGGTGCTTGCGGTAGTGGCTGAGAGTCTGTAGGAGCCGCCAGTTGTCGGGCCAAGAGTGACAGCCGTGAGCCTGCCACTGTGGGCGGACGGGACACGCCGCCCATAGCCGACGTGAGGCCCGATGGCTCGGTTGGTAGTTCCAAACGGGGGGATGGAGCTGGATTGAGGTCCCCGTGCTGGTTTTGAGAAGCAGATCCAGGCATCCCTGGAGCCAGTAGGACTCTCGGGTGTGGCTCTGAGCTTGGAATCGGTGATCCCTGAGGGCCACCCCAGACGGCATGGGCAGGTGGTGCCTCGGGAGCGGGGGGAAAGAGTGGTCCTGGAGGAGCGGGTTCAGGCAGCCCCGGCTGGCTCATCCAACCCGGATTGCTGGGAGCGTGAGATGGGGGCGGGGAGTGAGGTTGCAACCCTGGCCACTGAGGGGCTGCGGTCGCCTGCGGTGCTGGCGCAGGTGGTAGAATCGAAGCGGGCGGCTGGACTGCCGCCTGGGTTGGCTGAGGGCTGAATGGTGCTGCCGAGTTCGAGGACGATTTGGGCGAGACAATCAATTGCCCACATTTAGGGCAGGGGCCTGAAACACCTGCCAGATGGCCGGGCACTGTCAGCCAACTGTGACAGTGGTTGCAGCTGAACTGGATTACATCAGGTGACATAGGGGGTAGCAGGATCGGATAAACTATGAAAAATATACCAAGTCTGGAATACTGACAGCGAAAAATCGCATCCTGCGGCTGTTTTGCCAACCGGTGACGAAGTCACCTCCACTGCGCACATGAATAAGCGTTGGGAAGTGATCTTTCGCGATCATTAAAAACTTCTTGCTCCATTTGTGAAGCTGTGGAAGTCTCCCGGCCCTCGTTGCCGGCCTGGTGGTGCTTATCGCCTGATTGTTCATCCGACAAAGCCAGATCAAGTAACGAATCTCAAATCCTCGATTCAAGACACTTCATTTATTATGGCATACGCGATTTTTAGAACTGGCGGCAAGCAATACCGCGCTTCCGTGGGTGACAAGCTCGACGTCGAGAAGCTCGATCTAGCTGAAGGCGACTCCGCAACCTTCGAGGAAGTCCTCGCTCATGGTGAAGGCGATTCTCTCACTCTTGGAAACCCTACTGTTGCTGGTGCCAAAGTTGTCGCCCGCGTGGTTAAGCAGTTCAAGGAGCCTAAAGTGACGATCTTCAAGTTTCGTCGTCGCAAGGGCTTTCACTGCAAGCGTGGCCATCGTCAGCAAAAGACTCGCGTCGAAGTTTTGGCTATCGGCTAATTTCTTTCATCGTTTTTAACCCCCTCACACTTCCTCTTTATGGCTCATAAGAAAGGTCAAGGCTCCGTCAAAAACGGACGTGACAGCAACAGCAAGCGTCTCGGTATCAAAAAGTTCGGTGGTCAGTCGGTAATCGCCGGTAACATTCTTCTTCGTCAGCGTGGCACCAAATGGATTCCTGGCCGCAACGTCGGAATCGGTAAAGACCACACCATCTTCTCTTTGATTGATGGTCATGTTGCTTTTGACCAAGATGGTCGCCGCATCAACGTTCTTCCAGCCAACGGCTAGAATGATCTGATTAGGTTTGAGTTTAAAAGACGGCAGTGACCCTGCCGTCTTTTTTTTGTGCCAGGGAGGCGGATCTGGGCGAGCAACTTCTTCAGACGTAGTGCCGCAGCTCCGGGAACTTTTTGAGCAGGGCCGTTCGCTCATCTGCACTCATCACGACGAATGCAGTGCTAAGTGCATCTGAAAGAGCAGCCGTGGGAGCCTGCAGATACCAACGTTTGTCTTCGGCAGGCACAGGATGCCCTGTGCGCGGGTCCATGATGTGCGCTCCTTGCACATCGAAACCTGAACAACTGAGTGCGGAATCCTTTAGCCCAATCATTACCGGGGGACTAAGATCCAGATCCAACTGCCAGCCATCGGGAGATGGAGTTAGTCCCCAGGCAAGAATGGTGCTCGCGCCAGCATTGAGAAGCGCTCCTGCTACCTCTTGCTCCTCCAGAATCCTCACAGCTTGATCCAAGGCATACCCTTTTCCAACTGCCCCAAGGTCAATCGTCATGTAGTCGGCTTTCACCGAGACTCGCGTCTCTGCAGGATCAATTTCGATGAGGTCCATGCCCACCGATCGCCTGGCTTGACCGAGCTCTTGTTCACTCGGCGTTCGTGACGAGCCATCAGGATTGCGCCAGCATGTCATGAGTGGTCCCGCAGTCGCGTCAAAAGCGCCGTTGGTCGCTTCGTGGGCTGCCTTTGCGAGCATGAGGCAATCGATCGTGGCGTAGTCGACGTATACGCTCTCGCCTGCACGCAGGCCATTGATCCGCCATACATCGCTGCTCGGTTTGAAGCGAGATAACTCTTCTTCAAGGCGGTCAACTTCACGAAACACGAGCGCCGCAACTCCTTGTGCTTCGGTTGGGTCCATCTCGGGATCGGTAAACACGATCTCGAACTCTGTAGCCATGGCGGCGTGAGTGAATCGGTGTCTTCTCGTCATGGAATGCCGCCTTCTTGAACTCGGCGTGCCCGGTCTGCTTCCCAAAGGGACTTCTCCACTAACAAGTAGACTGGCACACCATCTCGAAGGAAGTAGCGGCTCTCTTCAAAGGCCATCCCATTCACTTTCGTGTCGAGTTCTCCTCTCAGCGATTCATCCACGATGTAGACCGGCACTTGAGGTATCGTTTCTGGCACGGTGGTGTGGTAACCGATGCGCTCGCTCATATTCCTGAGATACCAGCCGAGAGGCCACCCTGAGTCCATATTCACCACCTGAACTTCTAGTTTGTCGGAAGCCGTCTTTGCAAGATCCCGAACACGCTGTACGAGCTGCATCGCTGCTGGGGAGGTGTGGCTGTACATGTAGGGAGCGCGGTAGTTTGCTGAACCGCGATCATTGAGAGTGAACATGGTCTGCGCGCAAAGGTGATACGCAGACCCCGCGATCAAGCAGGTGATCGCCAACGATGAAAGGCGGCCCTGAGCCATACGATAGATCCACTGAGCACCAGCACCTGCCAGCAAGATCAACACGTGATGTACCGACAGTATCGTCCATGGTGTTTTGTAAGGGATCAGAGAGTAACATAAGAACGCGAGAATCGCGTAGATGGACAGAAACTGAAGAAATGCCTGTTTGTGGGTGTCTTTGTTGAACCAGCCGAAAAAGGATCTGCCAATGCCAGCAACTGCCAGCGCGAGGATCGCTACCTCGGTCCAGACAAAGTAGTTTTTGCTCCAAAAAAGGAGCATGAAGTAGTAGCTGAAGCTCTTGGCATGTCCGTCTCCCCCCGATCGCTTGAGATAGCTCGCATACGTGGTGATGCTCTCCATGACATCTTCCCAATGCTTGAAGCCACTGGAGTAAAGAGTGACTGAAGTCAGTGCTGCTACAAGACAGACCCATAGCCAAGGCCTTTGGGCCTGACTTCTTGATTTTCCAAAGCTAAGCCGGAGACCGCCGCTTCTCTTGGCAAAGCTATTGCCGAAAGTGATAACTGCGATCCACGCTCCGAGCATGGCCGCAATGTTGATCACGAATGTTTCTTTGGTGGCATGCATCATCCCGACCGCCATCCCGGCGAGGATTAACCACCGCTTGTGACGGCTTTGCTGAAATCGCCAAAAGGCCACCAGGAGAGCCATCAACTCCACGGCAAAGAGCATCTCCATGATGTAGTAACGGCTGAAAAATACCATCAACGGCGATACAGCACAAAAGAGGCTCGCAACCACCGTTCCATGTCGGCCAAGTACATCAATCAAAGCTAGGGTGAGCAGTACGAGCACGATTCCACACAATGCGGCCACCGTTCGGAGATCAGCATCCGTCAGACTGGCTGGGCCAGACCAGCCGAGAATGAAACCAGCCAATCGTGATACCCAGTGCAAGGCTGGGCCGTGGTAGTCCTTCGGGTCGTAGTCAAACCACCCCGTGTTCCAGAACTCGATGAACTTAATGCCAAGGATGGCCTCGTCGAGATGCATGGGTCGCAAATCGAGATCCGGCAGCCGATAATAAACTGCCAAGCCAACTGCCAGCAGAAGAAACAGGCAGAATGTAGGCCAGGGCAGAGCTTTGTCTTTGGTCGGCAGCATGCGGGCCGCCTTTATAGACGCCACATGATCCCCCGTCAAACATAGTGAACTCAATGTAAAAACTGCTGGCAATATCACATGGCTGGCTAAGTTCCTTGCCCTGCAAATTTCATCGCAGGAACTCCGCGCGGTTAGCTCAGCGGTAGAGCACTGCCTTCACACGGCAGGGGTCGCAGGTTCGAACCCTGCACCGCGCACCATATTGTTTAAGGCTCAAAAAAATTGCCGTCCAGACTAATGGTTGCGATGCTGGCGCTCCAGCGTAAATCCTGGAGACACACTCATGCAATCACTCTGGACTGACGAAGAAGCTTCTCAATACACTGACGATCTTGGACTGCGCGTTTTCACTTCCCGGCTGCTCGGACGTAATCCGGAACTCGTCTTGCATGGAGGTGGCAACACTTCCGTCAAGATCGATGAAAAGGACTTTTTTGGTGAACCGGTAAGCCTCTGTTACGTCAAGGGCAGTGGTTGGGACTTGGCCACGATTGAGCGTCAGGGATTTGCACCTGTGCGGATGAGTGCGCTCCTGAAGATGGCTGAACTCGCTGGAATGTCTGACTCGGACATGGTGCGGGAACAGCGAGCCGCAATGACCAAGCCGGATGCGCCGGCCCCAAGCATCGAAGCCATTCTCCACGCCATTCTTCCTTTCAAGTATGTCGACCACAGCCATGCAAATGCGATCGCAGCATTGACCTGCTCGAAGGATGGTGAAGCGCGGGTTAAGGAATGCTTTGGGAAGCGCGTCATCATCGTGCCTTACGTCATGCCGGGCTTCATTTTGGCCAAAACGGTCTATGATGTGATCAAGGGCCGTGATCTAAAGGCTGAAGGCATTGATGGGATGGTGCTTCTCAAGCACGGTCTTTTCACCTTTGCGGATGATGCGCGGACCAGTTATGAAAAGCATATCGAACTCGTAACGCTTGCTGAGCAGTATCTCGCCAAGCGCGCGGCTGCAGGTGCTGCGGGTGTAGCGGCAAAAACAGACCTTCTTGCTCTCGCCCGCCTCAGGAAAGCGGTGAGTCAAAAGCGCGGTTTTCCCCAGATCGCACGACTGAACCATTCGCCGGAAGCAGTGGCTTACGCCGGGCTTGGCGATGCAACGGTTCGTGGGCCACTCACCCCCGATCACTCGATTCGGACGAAGCGCATTCCTGCGATGATTGGAGATGACATCAGTGCTTCGGTGGCTGATTACGCTGAGAGCTATGCGGCGTATTTTGCTCGTAATGAATCCGGTCAGCAAATGCTCGATCCGGCGCCTCGATTTGCCGTCTGGAAAGATCACGGAATCGTGAGTTTTGGCGATACCGTCAAAGACGCGAACATTGTTGCCGATATCGCGGGTGCCACTGCCGCTACCGTTGCTCTCGGTGAGGCTGCGGGCGGATGGGAGCCACTGCCCGAGAAGGACATTTTTGAAATTGAGTATTGGGAACTCGAACAGGCTAAGTTGAAGAAAGGACCGGCGCGTAAAGTCCACCAAGGCAAAGTTGCCCTCGTTACGGGATGTGCAGCAGGCATTGGTTTCGCCATCGCAGAGAGCTTGGCAGAGCAGGGAGCCCAGGTGATTGGATTGGATATCGATAAAGAGATCCCTGAAATCATGCGGCGGATAGGTGCTGTGGGCTTTGTGGTGAACCTGACTGAGGACCAGGCTGTAACTGACGCAATAGAGTTTACTGTTCGTGAGTTTGGCGGAATCGACATCGTGGTCTCGAATGCCGGCATTTTCCCAAAGAACGAGTATCTCGACGCCATGACCCAGAGTGACTGGGATCGCACCCTGTTGATCAACCTGACCAGTCACCAGAAACTGATGAATAAAGTCATCCCTTATGTGAAGGAGGGACTCGAGCCGTCCATCATCTTCGTGGGAAGTCGCAATTTCAAAGCACCTGGCCCTGGAGCAGCGGCCTACTCGTGTAGCAAAGCGGCACTCACTCAACTTTGCCGAGTTGCCTCGCTGGAACTGGCTCCATATAAAGTGCGGGTCAATATTGTGCATCCAGACGCCGTATTTGACACGAAGCTATGGACGCCCGAAGCGCTTCAACGCAGTGCTGATCGCTACGGGATGACCGTGGAGGAATACAAGACCAAAAACCTCATGAAAGTAGAGATCAAGTCCAAGGACATCGGGAACATGGTAGCTGCCATGGCCAGCCCGCTCTTCCTCAAGGTCACTGGAGCTCAAATCCCAGTGGATGGGGGCAACGATCGCGTCATCTAATTGACCATGTCTCTCACGGATCGCTCCAAACGCTCGATTTGCCACGATTTGGTGTTTTTGTTTTGGGCTTTGGTGATAGTTGGCGTTGCCACTTTTGGGGTTGTTTCATGGCTCGCACTGAGCACCCGATTCGATCGCGTTTCTGGCACGCCGGTTGCGGAAAAGAAGTAGCCCTCGCCAACGGTCTGGGTAGTATCTCCATTCAATACATGTCTGACGCCGCATTCGACTTTCAGTACGCGATCGAGAATACCCAGGTGGTGTACGAGCCGGACCGGAGGATCGATACTTTCGGTAGCACCGAGTTTCAGTTCCAACTCGTCAGCGAACTTATGGATAGCGCCAACGCCTGCCGGATACGGGAGGGCAGGGTTGAAGCTCATCGCCCGCTGGTTTTTCGTCCTGAGCCAGGGGCTCACTTTGATTTTGAAGGATTTTCTCCAGAGGCGGCTGCTTTCGGTCACTGGCTGCGGGAGAACATCGCGGACATAGCTGTTCTGCGATATGGCTTTTCTTTTCGTCGCATGGACGTCACCGAACACACGGTGAATGAGCCCGTATCGGAAGTGATTGGCAAATTGGTGGCTGATGCCAAATTGCGTGGCAATCCCATGCAAGCCATCATCCAGGGAGTGGACGACACTTGGGAAATCTCGCTGCTGAAGTTCACAGTGGATCTCATTGCCAAGTCCCAAGGCATCAACATTTTTGACTTTAAGCGCAAAGGCATGCTCTAGTCTGCCTGCAGAGAGATGGCTATACGCGCACAGCTCAAACTTCTCCTCTTCTTGATCGTGGTCGGCGTTGCTGCCGGAACCATCGCCGTAGCCGTTTGGGCTTATCAAAACATCCTCATGCACGATGAGGCGATTGCGCAGCAGATTGCGACACCGCCCTCTGACGGACGACCCCCTCCTGATCCTGGTGCCCATCATTTTGTTGAAGCGATTGACTTGATCCAAGGCGGAAAGCTTGATGCTGGCCGCGAGGGACTTTACAAGCTGCTTCGGCAGTTCCCGCGCTCTCCCACTACAGCTGAGGCCAAGCGCATTATCGGTGAGATGAACTTGGACAATCTCTACGCCATGGAAGCCTCTGGCGGGAAGCGCGATTACATTGTCCAACCAGGCGACAACCTGACGGCCATAGCCGTGAAGCATGGCACAACACTGGACTCTATCGCTCGTGTGAACGGGCTCACCTCCCTAACAGGTTTGCAGCCTGGAGATCACCTGTTTCTCATTCCGATGAACTTTGATCTGGTAGTCGACGCTTCGACCAAGATTGTCACGCTGATGCGTGAAGGGAGATTCTTCAGAGAGTATCGCGCGATTGAACTCAGGACGCGTCCCAACATGAAGATCCCAGCAGCACTTGAAGTCGCTACCAAGTCCGCGATCAATCCAGTGGACGGGAAGGCCGCAAACCCAACCAGCACGGCATTTCTCGATGCTGAAAAGCGCATCGTCTTGAGCTACAAGAACTCACCAGCCGCAGCTCTGATGATTTCCATTCCAACGGTGGCCAAAGCTATCCCTGTATCGTCTGCAACACCTCCACCCCTCAACACCGAACTCCCTAATGCGGAAGCAACCGGGCTTTTTTTGGCACCTGAGGACCTTGAGGAGATCTATCCGCTTCTCCGCAAAGGCTCGTCCGTAACGATTGTGCAGTAAGCAGCCAACCTGAATGAAAAATGCCCTCGACTTTGAAGTGCCACTCATCAAGCTCAGAGATGAGCTCGATGAGGCTCGTCGGCGGCATCAACTCTCACCCTCAAACAACACTGCCACGCTCGTTGCCGAGCTGGAGTCCCGATTTCACGTCATGCAACAGGATATCAACCGAAACCTTTCTCCTTGGGAGCGAGTTCAAATCGCAAGGCACGTCAAACGCCCATTCATGCTCGATTACGTAAAGCATATCTGCCCGGAGTTCATCGAGCTTCACGGTGACCGCCACATTGGTGACGACCATGCCATGCCTGCTGGCTTTGCCATTTGGGGAGACCGCAAAGTTCTCGTTGTAGGCCATCAAAAAGGCCGTGACACTAAGGAAAATCTTCTTCGGAACTTCGGTTCGGCACATCCGGAGGGATACCGCAAGGCAATGCGTCTGATGCGCCTCGCGGAGAAGTTTGGTCTGCCTATTGTGAGCTTGATTGATACTCCTGGGGCCTATCCAGGAGTCGGAGCCGAAGAGCGGAACATCGCAGAAGCCATCGCCTTCAATCTGCGTGAGATGATGACACTGCGCACTCCGGTGGTTGCCGTCGTGATCGGTGAGGGAGGTTCTGGTGGCGCGCTTGGAATCGGGATTGCTGATAGGGTACTGCTACTCGAAAATGCGTATTACTCCGTCATTTCACCAGAGGGATGCGCTGCCATCCTCTGGAAGCATCGACAACATGCGCCAGAGGCTGCTGCGGCTCTGAAACTATCCGCTCAAGACCTTAGCCAACTCGGAATCATTGATGGAATCATTCCTGAACCAGCGGGTGGCGCGCATCATTCACCGTCCGAAGCCGCAATTTATCTCAAGGAGGGCGTGCTGAAGGCTATCGCTGAACTGGAGAAGCTCCCCATTCCAACGTTGCTAGACCAGCGCTATCAGAAGTTTCGCGCTTACGGTCAGTTTACTAACTCCTGATTTCCCCAGCATGAAACTGCTTTGCCTTGCAGCGACTCTGACTTTGTCTGCCACCCTCAGTGCCGCTGACTGGCCGCATTGGCGTGGGATTTCCAGAACTGGCATCACTGACGAAAAAGTATCCACCACTTGGCCTTCTGACGGGCCCAAAAGGCTTTGGAGTGGCAATGTCGGCGTGGGTTTTTCTGGATTCGCGGTGGCTGGTGGCAAAGCAATCACGATTGGC
Organism: Verrucomicrobiaceae bacterium; assembly: GCA_016795485.1. Classification (GTDB taxonomy): domain Bacteria; phylum Verrucomicrobiota; class Verrucomicrobiia; order Verrucomicrobiales; family Verrucomicrobiaceae; genus JAEUHM01. Next base: position 51,181 of record JAEUHM010000058.1, read on the forward strand.
AACACAGACGACAAGGACGTTGTCACTGCCTTCGATGTGAGTAGCGGAAAAGTGGCTTGGACCTTTGAGTATGACGCGGAACTTGATCCAAAATACTTCGAGGGAGGCCCCACATCCTCACCGACCATTCACGAAGGTCATGTTTACATTCTCGGGCGTCAGGGCCAGTTTCACAAACTTGCATTGGACACTGGGAAGGCCGTATGGTCCGTCAATCTAGCAGAGGAAACAGGTGCACGGGTGCCAGATTGGGGATTTACGGGCTCGCCTTTTATCCTTAGGGACAAGATCATCCTGAATGTCGGCAGCCATGGCACTTGTGTTGAGCTGGGAAGCGGAAAAGTCGTGTGGAAGTCCGCAGAGGAGCCTGCCGCTGGCTACTCGACACCGCTTCCGCTGGCCGATGGGACTTTAGCTTTCAGTAACTCAGACGAATACTTTGCGCTTGATGCTGCATCGGGCAAAGTGAAGTGGACTCATGCTTGGGCCACTCGCTATGGCGTGAATGCAGCAGATCCGGTAATTGTTTCACCAACAGAACTCGTGATCGCTACTGGCTACAACAAAGGAAGCACGCGGATCGACATCAGCGCGGCACCCACGCCAAAGATGGTTTGGCAGAATCGCAATCTCCGCAGCCAAATGAATCCCGCTCTCTTCATCAGCGGCATGCTGTTTGGTGTGGATGGTGACGAAAGTTCTAAACCGGCAGTGAACTGCGTGGATGCATTATCCGGAGAAGTAAAATGGACCGAGAAAAGTGTCGGTGCGGCAACGATGATTGGAGTTGATGGCGGCAAGCAGATTGTTCTTCTTTCCGACAAGGGTGAGCTCCACGTGCTCAAGGCAACATCGGAGTCATTCGATAGCCTTGCGAGCGCTCAGGTCCTCAGTGGCCGTTGCTGGACAGCTCCGGTGTTGGCAAATGGCTGCTTGCTGCTTCGGAATGCCGCTGGTGAGGTCGTGGCACTCGATATGAAGCCGTAGAGAGGCAGGACGCCTGCTCTAGGAGAACGATTTCCGTAGATGGCTTGGCAGGATGCCAAGCGCTTCACGGTATTTTGCCACCGTTCGACGTGCAACGTGAATGCCTTGGGCCTTTAGGAGCGTGGCGATTTTGTCGTCACTCAGTGGTTTACGAGCTTTCTCGGTCTTGATGAGTTCCGCCACGGCATTCTTCACGCTCGTGTTGCTCAAGTCTTCGCCACTTTCTGTCTTGAGGCCCTGGGTGAAGAAAAACTTCAGTTCAACGACACCATGTGGCGTGGCGATGTATTTCCCGGCAATAGCACGGCTCACCGTGGTCTCGTGAACTCCGATCTCGTCCGCGATCTGCGACATGCTGAGAGGCCGGAGGTGAGCGCGGCCCTTGTCTAAGAACTCCTGTTGGTGCTTGATCACCTCAGTCGCTATGCGGTGAATGGTCGCCTGCCGCTGCTGCACAGAGCGGATCAGGAACTTGCCGCTGCGTATCTTCTCTCTGATGTATTCGCGAACATCTGAGTGCGTTCCACCCTCTGCGATCATGTCCTTGTACGCGTTGCTGATACGCAAACGTGGAAGCTCTTCCTGGCTCATGACTGCCACCCACTGGCCGCCTGAGCGCTCCACATAGATGTCTGGGCTGACGTAGTGATTGCTTCCCTCGGTAAAACGAGACGCAGGCCGGGGGTCCAGAGTGCCAATGAAGTCTGCGGCTCGGGAGACTTGCTCCAAAGGCACACCGTAGCGTCTGGCTAAGATCGGGTAGCGCTTGTTTGCCAAGTCATCCATTGCCTCCTCCACGAAACGATAGGGCAGGGTGCCCACCTTGCCTAGACGACGAAGTTGGATCAACAAACTCTCTCGCAAATCCACGGCACCGATGCCAACCGGATCAAAACTCGTCAGCACCTTGTAGGCAGCTTCGAGATCGGACATTGGGATGCTGTGATTGAGGCTTAAGTCGCCCAAAGTGGTGCCGAGAAAGCCGTGATCATCCAGACTACCGATCAGAAACTCCACTTGCTCTCGTACTTCGGGAGAAATGTCCGAGTTAGTCCGCAATTGCTCTAATAGGTGCTCCTGGAGAGTCGTTGACGCAACGATGGAGTCCATGACGTAGCGGTAGCGCTCATCGTCATCATCTCGGCGAGTGACCGGAGTGCGGCTTTGCGCCCAGTATTCTCGCCACTCCTCATCCATTTCGGAGAGTTTGTCTAAATCACGATCATCTTCCGGGTCATCTGGTCCAGTATCTTCAAGAGATACTTCGGGAGATTCCATTTCGAGAACAGGGTTCACCGCAAGCTCTTGCTGGATGATCTGCCTCAACTCAAGAGTGGGCGCTTGGAGCAGTTGCAAGCTCTGCTGCATCTGCGGGCCAATGACCTGCTTTTGTGTCTGAGTGAGGTAGAGTCCGTGTTCCGCCATTTCGTGTATTTCTGCCAGAAATCTGGCCCTTATCTTGCTTTCTATCCACTTCAAAGCAAGCGGCGGGCCAAGTTTCCCAAAAGCTTGATCTCAGGTGTCCGGCTAGCATAGAATGAGGAGCTTCTTCGGCGAAAGAGCATTTGCATTCTTGGCCGCAGGTTTCCAGACTTCGGTTTCTCTCATGCAACTTCCTACCCGGCCATCGACTTATCTGCTTGGGCTTCTCCTAATTGTGTTCGGGGCTCTTGTTTTTTGGCTCAACCGCACGGTAGACAATCCGGCGCTTCAGTCGGCGATTGAGGAGAGCAAAAAGAAGACCGCGAATGCTTCTCCCTCGACGAGTATGGGCTCTGGGCCCTCTGGTTTTGTGCCACCGCAGGCGCGGCCAATTGATCCCGCAAATCAGGCGATTGCGGACCAAATGTTTGATCCTGAGCAGCCGCCAACTCGCGATCTGGAGATTGTGGATCACTTCGTGGAGGTTCTCCGCCGGGCTACAGGAGCGAATCCGATTGGTGACAACGCTGACATCACTTATGCGCTCACCGGTGGCGGGGAGCCGAATCGGCCGCGGGTGTTTCCGCCGGCGCACAAAGCGGTCAAGGGAGGTCAACTTGTGGATCGGTGGGGCACGCCGTTTTGGTTTCATCCCAACTCTGGCACGCAGATGGAGATTCGCTCTGCTGGTCCTGACAAAGAAATGTTTACTGTGGATGATGTGATTTTGAATCCGAGTCCAGCAGGCCTTGGTGCCACGCCTCAGGGAAATCAGCCCCCGCGTTAGACTGCCTTATTTTGCCAGCCTTGTATCAACCCACACCGCTAGGGACAAGACGAGGCCGCGGGCAATGTATTTGTCCGCGATGTCGACGGCCATCAAGGTCATGCCATTGCTGAGGGTTGCCATCAATAGCGTACCGAACAACACGCCAAAAACAGAGCCGCGACCTCCCTTCAGACTGACTCCGCCAATGACGCACGCCGCGATGGCGTCGAGTTCCATGAGGTCGCCCACCGTGGTGGTTGAGGCACCAGCGAATGCCGTTTGCATGAAGCCCGTGATGGCCACGATGCCCCCCATCAGGGCAAAAGCGGTGATCACCACACGCGCGACTGGAACGCCAGAGACGATAGCGGCTTCTTCGTTGCCGCCAACGGCATACAGCCTGCGGCCAAACGGAGTGTGGCGCGTTAGCACATGCACCAAGACGGTCACCACTGCCAAAATCACGGCAGGAAGTGGCACACCGCGAAACTGGTTGGATAAAATGACGAACAAAAACAACGCCTGAGTGGTGATGAAGAGCTTCAAGAAGGTCATCTCGCGATCCTCGACGGCGAAACCCTGCTGGATTAGAGCCTTCCGGCTCTTGAGTGTCGCCAGGGTGGCGATGGCCGCCAAGGCAGCGGCCAAGATGAGTCCAATGGTGGGCGGAATGTAGTAGGTGGTCAGTAGCGAGTACAGGTTCTGCGTTCCGCCGGGCGTGACGGGCACGGTGGTGTTATTGATGACTTTCCAAAATAGTCCCTTAAACACCAGTAGGCCGCCCAGAGTGATGATGAAGGCGGGGATCTTCTCTTTGACGATGAGGGTGCCCATAGCCAGCCAAAGAAGAACGCCTGCTACCACTCCAATCAGAAGCGCTACTGGTGCGGGTAGATCCTGGTGAGTGACCAGAACGGCAGCGATGCCACCAATCAGGCCAACGCCGCTTCCTGCTGACAGGTCGATGTGCCCGGGCAGGATGATCAAGAGCATACCCATGGCCAAAGTGCCAGTGATGGCCAGTTCGGTCATCAGCATGGATAGATTCCTCGCGCTGAGAAACTGGGGAGCAGCCCAGGTGAAGAACAGTCCAATCACCGCAAGAGCGATGACCATGCTGAAGTCACGAAGTGATAGACGCGAGCCCATGTTAGCGGAGAAGGAAGAGCCCGCCGTGGGACGTCAGGCGGAAATGTAGTCGCTCATGGCCTGGAAAATCACAGCCACGGAGCAAGCTCCCGCGTCTGGATGCCCAATGGATTGCTCACCGAGTGTCTTGGCGCGGCCCATGGTTGCAATCATGGCCTTGCTGGCATCGCGACCGTCAACTGCGGCTTGTGCAACGGCTTGTGCGGCATCAGGTAGGCTTTGACTCGCGACTTCTGCTGCTTTGAGAGAAGCGGGGTGCAGGGCGTCGATCATGGTTTTGTCTCCAGGCTTGGCTCCACCGCGTGCCATGACGCTGTCGAGGCCGCCTTTGATGAGGCTGGCGAGTCCTTCGGCATCAAATTGATCTTTTCCGGCGAGTGTTTTGCCTCCAGCGCGCCAAAAGGTGCCAAAGATGGCACCGCTTGCTCCGCCCATGCTGCTCATCATGGCCATGCCTGTGTTCGAGAACGCTTTCTCGATGTTCTCTGCACCCGCAGCGAGCTTCTCCTTTACGGCTTCCATGCCGCGCTTCATCCCAAGGCCATGGTCGCCGTCACCGAGGTTGCGATCGGCCTCGGAGAGCATGGGTTCGGCTTCAATGATACGGTCGGCAACGAGATTGAGCATCTCGATGACTTCTGCGGTGGAAAGGGTGCTCTTGGGCATGTTCGTGGTTTCTGGATATTCTGGGTTCTTGTGCTGACTGTTAAAGCTTGGTGTAGCCAACGCTGCTGCAAGGCATATCCCACAGGCGCTTCAGTTCGTCGTCCAGCTTGGTAATGCTGAAACTCACTCCAGCCATCTCCTGGCAGGTCACGATGTCTCCCACCATGGTGTGATGAATCTTCAGGCCGCGTTTCTCAAGAATGGGGCGGGCTGAACGGAGCAGAATGAGTAACTCCATCATGTGAGTGGAACCCAGAGAGTTCACGAAGAACACGATTTCATCACCTGCATTGAGTTCAAGATCGTCACCAAAAAGAAGGTCGAGCATCTTGGGTGCGAGTTCATCCGCAGTGCACATGGGAATCAGGCCCACGCCCTTCTCACCGTGAATGCCCATGCCGAGACCGATCACATCATCAGCAAGTTCAAACGTCGGTGCTCCGGTGGCTGGGATCGAGCCGGGTTTGGTCGAGACGCCCACGCTGCGGGTGTTGGCCACAGCCTTGCGAGTGATGCGCTCAAGCTCATCCAAAGAATCAACGCTAGCCGCCGCAGCGCCAGCTAGCTTAGTGATGGGCACAAGGCCAGCCACACCACGACGCTTATGTTTCTCAGCGGCAGGAGCGGAAGCGACATCGTCGTGAATCAATACGGTCCGCACTTCAATGCCTTCGTCAGCAGCGAGTTCAGCACCGATATCGAAGTTGAGCACGTCTCCAGCGTAGTTGCCGTAGAGATAAAGCACACCTTTCCCGCGATTCACCGCCTGGGTGGCCTCAAGGACGATGTCAGGGGGAGGAGCAGCAAAGATATCGCCACAAGCAGCGCCATCGGCCATGTTTTTACCCACGAGTCCGTGATAAATCGGCTCATGACCAGCGCCACCACCCACGAGCAGAGCAGGGGCGTCTGGCCGCAGGTCATTCATCACGATGGAGCGCTTTCCGACCTTCCTCGCCTTCCCATCATAGGCCAGCACTAGGCCCTCCAGGAGTTCGTCGGCACAGGCATTCGGGTTGTTGATGATCTTCTTGGCAGAGTTCATGGCGGAAAATGGTGGGCCGAGATTTAGCGCTCCGGCCCGGCAAGTCAAAGGGGGAAAGCAGCGAACGCAAGCTCCTAAGGAAGCGCCCGGACTCCTTTGCGGGAACGTCAACCGAACTTCAATCCCAGGATACCAAGGACGATCAGTCCTGCACAAACGAGGCGGAATGGGGTGGCTGGGTCACCGTGAAAGGCGATTCCGAGCAAAACCGTGCCCACCGCACCGATCCCAGTCCATACGGCGTAAGCGGTGCCGATTGGCAGTGTGCGTGCTGCAATGCCAAGCAATCCGACACTGATGAGCAGGGCGATGATGGTAACAACGGTAGGGCCTAGTCGCGTAAATCCCTCGGTAGACTTTAAGCTGGTTGCCCAGATGATCTCAAACAAGCCAGCGATGAAGAGGAGTTGCCATGACATAGATGTATTTCAGTTCCCAGGGTCGTCCCTGATTCAAATGACATCTTCATGGTCGTCCATGGCGCAAGACTCAGTGCTCTAAAATAGGATCGTGAGTGAGTCAACCACTCCCGCAAACCTCACCCTCAGGGTTTGGCTTTCTTTTTGGGTTGGAAGATCTTCCGATCCATGTTCTTAGCAAACTCGGCGTCATCCAGTGCAATGGGGGCACCCTTGGCTGGGACATCTAGTCCCGCCGTCCATAGAATGGCATTCACTACGAGTTGTCGTTGGCTTGGAATGCGCCAACTGCTGTGCAGATCAGCACCAGTGAAGCCAAACGCGCGGGCTTTCCCTGGAGGGGCATAAGTCCATGCGATCACTTCATTGCGGCCCTTGTGACTTTGAGCATCTGGAGTCTTTCGGACATTGTCAGGGACAGTGCCCGCGAGAATGGGAGTTACGTGTTCTGGCGCAAAATGGAGATTGAAGAGCCATCCGTCCTTTGGGGCATCAAATCCAGTCGTGTTGGCAGTGATGGCGTGGGTGTTCGGCTGGCCAAATGACATGTCCCAGTGCCCGCGGCAACCGTTGTCTGCCTGCCACACGCCACCGAGCCAAGACTTGAACTCTTCAGCCTGAGCAGTAGGCACTTCTACGGACTGATGCATAGCCACCAATCCAGTGCCCGACTCGATGAGTCGCTTCATTTTAGCCCATCGGTCCGGTTGCAGCCAAGCAAGCTTTTGTCCTGCATCCATATAAGAGACGACGGACTTGGCCCCTACGAGCACGGCCTCATTCTTTGGCCAACCATCCGCCACCATGACGGGCCAGACGCGTTCAGTCTGCTTTAGGCACTTAGCCAGAAGCGCACAACCAGCAAAATACTCGTGTTGCCCTGGCTTGTTGCTCATGGAGCCGGCCAGGAGCACGATCTTTGTGTAACTCGCGTCTGGCGCATCTACCTCTAGTGGCACTTTTTGCTGCTCAACGGTGAGTTCGGCAAAAAGAGGTTGGATGGCGAGAAGTGAGACGAGCAGGGCACGCATGGTCAGATGCAAACGACCCAAAAGGGCACACTTTGCAGACGGCTGCATCTCTGAGCAGTGTTCCTTGCGTTTGCAAAGTCCGCCAAGCTGCGGCAATCGTCTTTCACATGAGTGACCTATCCAACCGCCGCTTCGTGACCGCCGCCGAGAAGATTGACTTCCAAAGTCCATGGACTTTGGAAGAGTGGCTGTGCCGAGGGGACATTGTTGACAACCAGCATCTGATGATGGTGCGGGCAAACATGGAGCCAGGTAAGAGTCATCCCTTTCATTGCCATCCGACCCGTGAGGAACTCATCTATGTCGTCTCTGGCAAAGCAGAGCAGTGGGTAGGCGCGGAGAAGCGCATTCTGGGTCCTGGGGACATGGCATTTATTCCCATGGGTGAAGTCCATGGCACGTGGAATCCATTTGAAGAAAAACTGGTCTTCCTAGCCATCCTAAGTCCAGCCAAAGCTGATGAGCCGGGGATTGTGGACGTCTCGCACGAAGAACCGTGGGCTTCCATGCGCCCTGCTTGATCCACCGCAACACTTTCAGCCCAAAGTCAATCCACGCCGATGCCTGTTCCGCTTCTTGATGTCAACGCCCAGAATCATCCCCTGCAAGACGAGTTCACTGCTGCCTTCCAGCGAGTGCTCGGACACGGCATGTTCATCATGGGGCGTGAGGTGGATGAGCTTGAGGCCGAGATAAAAGCGTTCCTGGGAGCCAAGTATGTGCTTGGCGTCAGCTCGGGCACAGATGCCTTGCTCTTAGCGCTGATGGCGCTGGACATTGGTCCCGGAGATGAAGTTATTTGTCCGACGTTTACCTTCTTTGCGACCGGCGGATGTGTTTCGCGTGTTGGAGCGACTCCTGTCTTTGTGGATGTCCAAGAGAGTGACTTCAACATCGACCTTGATGCGATCAAACGCAAAATCACGCCACGAACGAAAGCGATCATGCCTGTTCATCTGTTTGGTCAGAGCGCTGACATGGACGGTATCATGGCGATCGCCGCTGAGCATGGCCTCACGGTGATTGAGGATGCGGCACAATCGTTTGGCGCTCGCTACAAGGGTCAACAATCCGGCACGATAGGCCACTTCGGTGCTTATTCGTTCTTCCCCAGCAAAAACCTAGGCGCTTTGGGTGATGCGGGTTTGTTGGTCACCAACGACGATGAGCTAGGTCAGCGCGCCAAGATCCTGCGAGTTCACGGTATGGAGCCGAAGTATTACCATCGTGAAGTGGGTGGAAACTTCCGCATTGATGCACTTCAGTCTGCTTTCTTGAGGATCAAACTCCGTCACTACGACAGCTACACCAGCCGCAGGCAGGCCAATGCTGCATGGTATCGGAGTAAGTTTGGCGATTCGCTGAAAGGCAAGATCGTGCTGCCGACCGAAGAGGAGGATCGTTTTCATATTTGGAACCAGTTCACGCTGCGAGTGCTCAATGGCAGGCGAGATGAGTTTAGGGCTCACTTGGCCAAAGCTGGTATTGGGTGTGACATCTACTACCCGCTGACTTTGGATCAGCAGGAGTGCTTCCAAAAACTTCCGCAGTCGTCCCTTGATGGTATCAGCACGGCTCATCGACTGGCTAGTGAAGTGATCTCCATCCCGATTTACCCTGAGTTGCGTGAGGAGCAGCGGGAGGAAGTCGCTGCGGCGATTCTTTCCTTCGTGTAGACGACGTCAGTTGATGAAATGTCAGTGAGCGGAGCGTTGCATGAGACGTGCGTTCACTCTTCCTTTTTGCTTTCCTTTTTACTGGCCTGACTGCCCAGGAGTTGCGCCTCCAGCAGCCCTGGAGTGCCGCTTATTCTGGGACTGATGTCACCGGAAGTCACGTTCTAGGACACTGGTCCTTTGATGACGAAGCAGTGAACAAGACGCTGGTGATGCGTGGAGCGGAGATTGTCAAAAGCGGTCGTTTCGGATCAGGATTGCGCTCTCAGCCGGGCTTTCCCATCATGGACAAGTCTCACGGCGTGCAAGTGACTTCAAAAGACAAGTCACTTAGCCCCAAAGGAGCCTTCACCTTGGAGTTGTGGGCTTGTCCATCGACCGAGTTCAAAGCCGAACTCCGCGCTTATCTGCTCGACAAGAAATACGTCGATCAAACGGACTATCAGTGGCTCATCGCTAGCGCCGACAAGTCCGGCAAACGTCGAATGCATGTTGTTCTTGGCTTCGGCAGTGACTCCGAGACTTGGTTCTCTGATCCGGTCGATCTTCTGCCCGACGAATGGCATCATTTAGCCTTCGTTTATGACGGGAATGGAACAGGGCGTTTCTTGCGAGACGGACAGAGCGCTGGCACCATGACGCACGCAGGGCGCAAAGGCATAGCGCCCGGTGCAAAGGCGCTATCCATCGGTGATCGCTTGGGCAGCAACTACAGTGGCTTTCCTGGTATGTTGGATGAAGTTCGTGTGTGCGATGCTGCACTCAACTATGAGCGCGTCATGCTCGATATCAAAACGCAGCGCACCGTATTTCGCCGCATGGAGACGGCTCGGCCGTTTCAGATCCAGGTAGATAATCTTCAGCGTGTCGCCCTCAAAGGTGCAGAGTTGCATGTCATCACGAATGGGATCGTCGACAAGCTGCCGCTGCCAGAAATAGCGGCAGGCAAAAGCTACACATCGAGCTATCCCATTAACACTAGCCTGAAGCCTGATTCGTATGGGTTCACGGTCATGCTGAAGTTGCCTGACTATGAAACGACTAAATCACTGACATGGGAGATCGTGGCGCGTTCTCCGGTGGCAATGCCTGTCATTATGTGGGGGGCAGGCTTCAAGAATATGGACCAGTTAAAGGAACTGGGCTTCAACCAGTTCATCGGATTAGGAGCAGGTGGCGCTCCCTCGGCGGTTTGGAAAGATGGTAAGCCAGCGTTGCCGAATACCCCAGAGGCGATTCAGGAGACTCGGGGCAATCTGGACCTAGCATTGAAGCAGGGACTCTCCGTGGCGGCCTCCATGTCTCCTAAAGAAGTGCCAATGAAGGACGATGGGTTCAAACGCGTGGATCGTAAAGGCCAACCCCTTGAGCGGGAGGATATACTCGCTTCTCGCCCAGAGTTGCCAGCGTTCTTTGAGAATGTGGGGCGCTCAGTGGCTCAAGCGTATGGAGATCATCCGGCATTTGTGTCTGCATTGATCAATACAGAAGTAAGGGACCACTCCGCGCCAAGTTTCACCACGCACGACTTCGAGCACTACCGCAAGTTTGCTAACGCAGATATACCTGCTGAGGTCACTTCACGTTGGGGTATCAACTGGTCTAACTTGAAGGACTTTCCTGCGGATCGCGTGCTCCCGGACGATCACCCCATCCTCAAATACTACCGATGGTTCTGGACAGTGGGCGATGGATGGAACGGGTTGCACACCGCTTTGTCCAAAGGCGTGAAAGCAGGGAATAGCGATGTGTGGACGTGGTTTGATCCAGCCGTTCGGCAGCCACCTATCAGTGGTGCGGGAGGGCAGGTGGATGTTTTGTCTCACTGGACCTACACGTATCCCGCACCTCTTTCTATAGGGTTGTGTGCGGATCAACTCTTTGCCATGAGCGCTGCCAGTGGTCGTGCACAGAGGGTGATGAAGATGACCCAGCTCATTTGGTATCGATCTCAGACCGCACCCATCAAGCCGGGCAAACCAGATGAAACCGTTGCATGGGATGATCACGATCCAGACGCTGCCTACATCACCATCGCACCACAGCATCTTCGTGAAGCCTTTTGGACCAAAATCGCGCGCCCCGTGCAAGGTATCATGTATCACGGGTGGAACTCGCTAGTGGACGAGCCGGGAAACACCAGCGCGTATCGCTTCACTCACGGGAGCACTCAGTATGTGCTGAAAGATTTGCTGCACCATGTTCTTCGTCCACTGGGGCCTGCATTGATGCAGATTCCAGATGAGAGAAGTGAGGTGGCCTACCTTGAGTCGTTCACCAGCGGTGTGTTTGCCGCTCGCAATCCATACGGCAACAACAACGGCTGGGCAGCCGATCTCTGGCTGGCATTGCAACACGCTCATGTGCAGACGGACGTTTTGTTTGAGGAGAACCTGCTCAAATCTGGCCTCGGCGGCAGGAAATGGCTGATCATGCCGCATTGCGATGTGCTGACGGCTCCAGTGGTAACAAAGATCGCTGATTGGCAGAAGAGAGGCGGCAAGATCCTCGCGGATGAGTTTCTTTGTCCTGGTTTGAAGGCCGATGTCGCGATTCCGAGCTTCAAGCGAACAAAAAACGCAAAGGTAGACAAACAAGCCGTGCTTGATCTGGCAAAGAAACTGCCCGTCATGCCGACAAAGGCTGTCTGCGATAACCCGGAGATCGTGTTGCGCGTGCGGAAGGCTGGCGAGGCTCTTTATGTGTTTGCGGTGAACGATCATCGCGAGGCCGGAACCTATGTTGGGCATCACAGTCTTGTGATGGAGAACGGTTTACCGAGTTCGGGAACGATCACCGTGCCTGTGGAGGGCGCTAACGTGTACGATCTCGTGAGCGGAAAGTTTGTTGTGCCGCAAAGATCTGCGGATGGTGGATTCACTTCATGGAAACTGGAACTGGGTCCCTGTGATGGCCGCATTTTCATGGTGGTGCCCAAGCCTCTGCTTGCTCTCAAAGTAGATGCGTCCGAATCAGTCAAGCGCGGCAATCAAGTCACCGTGACCGCTGCGGTGCATACGGTGCAGGATCAGTTGATGAAGGCCACGGTGCCGCTGGAAGTTGAAGTGTTGGATGCCACTGGCCGGAAGACAGAGGGCTCTGGCTTCTATGCTGCCGCTGCGGGTCAGATTCAGATCAAACTCGACATTGCTAGCAACGAAGAACCTGGCTTTTGGCAGGTTCGTGTCAGAGAGCTTGCCTCTCAGATGGAGGTTACCAAATACATCCGAGTTGATCTCTAAAACTTGTTTTTGCTTATGAACGCTACACGACGCCACTTCGTCCGCACTCTGCCCCTTGCTGCTTTGGGAAGTGCTTTTCATATCCACGTGAGGTCTCAGGAAGCCAAGGACAGGTGGCGTACGGGCAATCCGTCCATTGACCGACCGCGTGAGATTGCTCTCAAGCTGCTCAAGCCCACTCAGGCCCAAATTGATCACGCTTGGGAACTCCACTTTGGGTCTATCGTATTCGAGTCTTATGGCTTTGCGCCCCGCTTTGCTGTTGATGGTGAAGCGATCAATCGAGCTATTGAAATGGGTGCCACCAAAGCTGAACTCGATGATCTACGCGAGTCCTTGATGATGAATCGTGGAGCGGATAGCGAGCGTGAGCGCAAAGAGTTCATGGATGCCTTCCATGCTGCTGGTGTGACCTGCATTTTTCAAAACGCAGGAGAGGAGGGCAATGATCCCCTGCGGCTCATTAAACGTCTGGCTCACTTCACGCGGGCCACAGATGCCATGAGTCCTTTGGTGCAGAAGGTCGTGAGAGTGGAGCAGTTGGAGACTCTGAAGAAGCAAGGCCATGTCGGACTTTGCTTCACTGGCAATGGCGTTCCGCTGCCCCAGCGGTGGGAGAGTGTGCGTGATGAGTTGGGGATGATTCGCATCTTCCACGAGTTGGGCATTCGCATGATGCACCTCACCTACAATCGCAGAAACCCAATCGGAGATGGTGCAGGTGAGCCTCATGATGGTGGACTGAGCGACTTCGGGAAGTCGGTTGTTGCTGAAATGAATCGCTTGGGGGTCATCGTTGACGTGGCACACAGTGGATGGACGACCGCCGAGCAAGCCGCCCGCGCCTCGTCTCGCCCCATGATGGCAAGTCACACGACTTGCGGTGCCGTTTACACTCACTTCAGGGGCAAGCCTGATAGTGCGATCAAAGCTATCTGTGACACCGACGGCGTTGTGGGCATGTGCTGTATCCCGCGTTTTCTCGGTGGCAAAGGCGACATCACAGCGCTGATGGATCACATGGATCACTTGATCAAGACCTTTGGAAGTGAGCATGCCGCCATCGGGTGCGATGTGGCGTACGTCTCACGGTTTGAGAAGGAAGAGCGCGCCAAGATCAAAAAAACACCTTCCGGTGGTTCGGCTTTTGGCGGCAGCGCGGACCGTTGGGAGCATCTCTGGCCAAAGGATGACTTCGTGGCCACACCAGAAGCTGACTTGAGCGTTTCTTGGTCGAACTGGCCCATGTTTACTCTTGGCATGATCATGCGCGGTCACTCCGATGACGCCATTCGCCGTGTCATTGGTGGCAATGTCATGCGCGTGGTGAAGGCCAACTCGCAGCCCTCATAGAATGACTTCAGCGGATCTCCAGCGGTTCATCGACAGTGCCCGTCATCGGAGATGGACACGCGGACACGCGATGGATTTCACCGGAGCGTGCCAGGGCACAGCGGCTTGTTTGGCGTCTACGGATGGGGTTGTTTCCGCGGGTGACTATCAGGAGCGATTTACGCTGATGAGTGCCATTAAGCCGTTTCTCCTTCTACACGTATTAGAGACGTATGGCGCTGCCCAAGTGGATGCGTGGGTGGATGACCGCCCCAGTGCTGAACCTTACTATTCCTTGGAGCAGTTGATGGCAGACGGTGGGCGGCCACGCAATGCCATGATCAATAGCGGGGCGATGGTTCTCGCCTCTAAACTCGCAGGTGGTGATCCTGCCGCGCAAATGGAGAGCTTTCTGGCTTGGTTGAGCGCGTTTTGCCCCGAAGCTCACATCACTCTTCATCCTGAGGCTCTTGCTGAACTGACAGAGCCTGACGCTGACATCACCAACCAAATGATTGCGATGGTCTTGAGGAGAACAAGACAGATCGATGATCATCATGCTGCGTTTGAGGCCTACTTTCGGCTCTGCTGCCTTCAGGGCAGCGTTCGAGATATTGCTTTGCTGGGTCTGGCGCTGGCTCGTTCTTCATCCATTTATCGCTCACGAGTCATCCACACCATGTCCCACAGCGGTCTTTACGAGGCTACTCCGCAGTGGATGGCCGCTACCAGTCTTCCTGCCAAGTCAGGAGTCAGCGGCGTTGTCTTTGCGCTGTTTCCAAATGGCAGTTGTTTAGCCGCTTGCGACCCATTGCTTGATGACGGTGGTAATCCGGTGCTGCCGCAGAGACTTCTGCGGGCCGTTTCAGATTCAGGGCTCCTGAACTGAAGGTTTGAGCCATCCGCAACGTAGACCAGCCTCATGATGAGCCGATTGTCTCTACTTGGTCTTCTTCTCGCACTCAGCTTGTTGTCGTTGAGAGCGGAGGAAACGTTTCCCCTTTCGCTTCAAGCACGCACGGCTCAGGGTAAGCGTGTTTACACAGCAGAGAAGTGGCTTCCATCGCGCACCGCCATCATCGTCTGTGACATGTGGGATGCGCATCACTGCAAAAATGCCGTCATCCGCGAGACCGAGATGGCACCGCGCATGAATACTGTCCTTGAGAAGGCCCGCAGCATGGGCTTGCTCATCATTCACGCTCCTAGTGGATGCATGAAAACCTATGAAGGAACTCCGGCACGTCAGCGCGCCCAGTCAGCACCGCAGGCCTCGCGTCTTCCGGATAAGATCGGCGAATGGTGTCGACAGATCCCCACAGAAGAGCGTGCCATTTATCCCATTGATCAGACAGACGGCGGAGAGGACGACGATCCAGCCGAACATGAAGCTTGGGCTAAAGAACTTGCCGCGCGCGGCCTCAACCCCAAGGCACCGTGGACGAAGCAGATCGACCTTTTGAAGATCGATCAAGACCAAGACGTCATCAGCGACTCAGGTGTCGAGATATGGAACGTCCTTGAAGCAAAAGGCATCGACAACGTCATCCTCATGGGCGTGCACGTGAACATGTGCGTCTCAGGCCGTCCCTTTGGCCTCCGACAGATGGCGAAGAATGGAAAACACGTGGTGCTTATGCGTGATTTGACAGATGCAATGTACAACCCCAAGCGCTGGCCATTCGTGAGTCATCAGCGTGGGACTGAGCTCTACATTGAGCACGTGGAGAAGCACATTTGTCCCACCATCACCTCAGATCAATTGGTGGATCGTGGAGGCGCACCCTTCCAGTTCTCCAGCGCTACAGCCAGACCTCGCCGTGTACAAATCTTGTTGATTGGCGACAGCACCACTGAGGCAAGCATTCCCAAGAAGATTGCTCCAGATGAGCCTCAGTTTGAAGACATGGTCCGCATGCTACTCGCTGCTGACAAAGATTTGCCACCAACCGATGTCTACAATGAGGGTGTCAGTGGTGAGTTCATCCGCAGGCTCATTGACTCAGGCCGCTATGACAAGTCCATCGCCACCAAACCCAAAGCCGACTACATCTTTATTCGCTACGGCATCAATGACCAAGCCAAGCGTGAGAAGTGGCAGGAGAACTTCCCCAAAGACTACCGGGAACTGCTCACTAGGCTCAGAAAGGATCATCCAGCCGCTGAGATCGTGCTCATGACCACCATTCCTTATGGTCCCGACAATAAGCCAGCCGCCATTAACGAACTCATCGTTAAACTCGCCGCAGAAGAAAAGCTCCCACTCTTCGACATTGCACCACGCTACCTCGAAGAGCTCAAAAAGGGTCCAAACATGCTCAACTATCGCAGGTTCTCCCTGGCTAAGGTGCCTGAGAATCTCCGGTCCCTAGCGGTGCCGTATGTCTATCCAGAAGGCGACGATCCAAAGATCATTGTGCTCGACAATCGGCTAGACGGCATCTTCGGGCATCTGTCGGGATGGTATAGTGACCGCCACCCCAATCTTGCTGGCTACCACGTCATCGCGAGCGAGACGGCCCGGTGGTTGACCCCGCGAATGAAGGACAAGTTCCGTTGACTTGGTGGTGCCATAGGTAGCCCCTGCTCTTGGCGGTCAAAGGAGGCGCGGGAAGGGTATTTTAAGAAGTTTAGCGACTGTTTGATCGTTTGAAGTGCCCATGAAATTGAGGTTATCTCTTGGTGTTGGTTTTGCATTCGTCGCTTCTCTGTTACTCGCGGAGGAGAAAGAATCCGGGTGGCAGCATTGGTTTGCCGATGGCAAGCTGGATGGTCAGGTGGTGAGTGGGACGGCTAGCTATAAGGTGGAGGATGGTGTGCTGGTGGGTACGACCACTGACGGAAGCCCCAACTCGTTCCTGGTGAAGGGTCCGTACAAAGACTTTGAGCTTCAGTTTGAGGTGAAGGTGGACGATGACCTTAACTCGGGTGTGCAGGTAAGGAGTCATTTGGCCAAGGAGGGCGATGCGGCCCAGGAGGGCTCTAAGGATGGTAAGCCGCTGCCAACTGGGCGTCTTTATGGTCCGCAGTGCGAGATCGCAGTGAATGGAACGGCGGGTGATTTCTACGACGAGGCTCGTCGTGGCACTTGGTGGAGTATCTTGACGAAAACGGAGTCCGTACGCTCGCATGCGGCCAAGGCAGCATTCAAGAAGGGCGAGTGGAATCTTTACCGCATTGTGGTGAAGGGGGATCACTACCAGAGCTGGATCAACGAGGTGCCGACAGCTGACTTCAAGCAACCTGGCGACCCTGAGGGTTACATCGGGTTCCAGGTGCACGGCATCAAGAAAGGCTCGGGTCCGTTTCAGGTCCGGTGGAAGAATGTGAAGTTCAGAGAGCTGAAGTAGCGGTGTCGTGTTGAATCCGACTTAGATTATTGAGGGCAGTCGCGTATGGCTGAGATGCGACTGCCTTTTTTATCTCTTGTTGTGCTGTTGATGTCTTTCTCGCTGGAGGCTCAGCCTCGTTTTCCGGAAAAGACGCCTGATACGGAGGCGAATCGCCAGTTGCAGAAGTATTGGGAGTTGCGGACCGCAGAGCTTGAGCAACAGGCTAGCATTGATGGGATCAAAAGTGCCGAGGAGTGGGCCAAGGAGGCACCCAAAGCTCGGGAAGAGCTGTTTGAGATGCTGGGTTTGTCTCCTCTGCCGGAGAAATCAGACTTGAAGCCAGTGATCACCGGGAAGGAGACGCCTGCGGGCTGTGTGGTGGAGAAACTTCACTTTCAGTCGCGTCCGGGCCTCTATGTGACTGCCAACTTTTATCGACCGGAAGGCAAGATCGAGAAACCGCTGCCAACGATCCTTTATGTGTGCGGTCACAGTGTGATGAAGAAGGATGGAGTGAGCTTTGGCAACAAAGCGGGTTATCACCATCATGGTCTTTGGTTTGCGAGGAATGGCTACTGCTGCCTAACGATCGACACCCTGCAACTGGGTGAGATACCGGGCGAACATCATGGCACGTACAATTTGAACAAGTGGTGGTGGGTGGCACGTGGATACACTTCAGCGGGAGTGGAGGCTTGGAACTGCATCCGTGCACTGGATTATCTGGAGACCCGACCTGAAGTGGACAAGACGCGCTTTGGGGTGACCGGTCGTAGTGGAGGCGGTGCGTATTCTTGGTGGATAGCGGCCTTGGATGAACGGATCAAAGCAGCTGCTCCGACGGCTGGTATAACGAACATGCGCAACCACGTAGTCGATGGTTGTGTGGAAGGCCACTGTGACTGCATGTATTACATCAATACGTATCGCTGGGACTTTGATCGTGTCTTAGCGTTAGTCGCGCCACGTGCGCTGATGGTGTGTAACACGGATCGTGATGACATCTTTCCAGTGGATGGAGTGTTTGATCTCTACCAACGCGCACGGCGATTGTACGCGAAACTAGGCAAGGAAGGGAACATAGGCCTTCACATCGCGGAAGGGCCGCACAAGGACACGCAGCCACTGAATACTGGGGCATTTCATTGGTTTGAGCGTCAGTTGAAAGGCGCTGATATCATGGTGACAACCGATCCTGCGGCCAAGAAGGAACTAGAGCCCGAGCAACTGCGTGTTTTCCAACAGTTGCCTGCGGATGAGCGCAATACGAAGATCGATCATGAGTTTGTCGCAAAGGCCGAGCCGATGAAAGTGCCGTCTTCGTATTCGGACTGGCAGACGCAACGGGACGGCCTGATGGATACGCTGAAGTCAAAGGTTTTCCGCTCTTGGCCGGAGAATGCGCCCAAGGTGACACTGACTCCCACGACAGTGGCTGAGAAAGGCGGCATCGCGTTGGCTGCGTTTGATTTCGTCAGCCAGGAGCCATTCCGCCTTCGGCTGTATCTGGCGCACAGGGCTGGGCTTCAGCCGAAGGACCTAGAATTGGTGGCGCTCAATGTGCTGGATGCAGAAGGATGGGCAGACTTTGAGGCGACGTATGGCACGAGTTTTCCGCAGCACTTCACTCAGGCGATCCAGGCCAAGCCAGATGCCGAGGCCTTGGAGGCGAACAAAAAGATGTTTGCTAACTTCAAGTGGGGAATGGCCTACCTCGCACCTCGTGGAGTAGGCCCTACAGCGTGGACGGGCTCCGAAAAAGCTCAGAACCAGCGGCTGAGGAGGTTTTACCTGCTAGGGGAGACGCTGGACTCGATGCAAGTGTATGACGTGAGGCGTGGCGTGCAGGCGCTTCGGGAAGTGGATGGGCTGGGCAGCACCAAACTTTGGCTGACGGCATCTGGCAAAATGGGCGTCCACGCGCTCTATGCATCGTTGTTCGAGGATGGCGTGAGCCGCTTGGATTTGCATACGCCCCCATCGTCTCACATGAGCGGACCGTTCTACCTGAACGTTATGCGCTTCATGGACGTTCCGGATGCGGCAGCCCTGGCTGCAGAACGAACGAAGGTCGTGCTCTACACTTCAGATAAGGCGCCCTGGAGCCTCGTGCAGGACTCAGCCAAGAAGCTCGGATGGGAGAAAAATGTCCAGCTTCGTGATCCTGTGCCGGAGCAGAAGTGAAACTTTTTTGGCGGGGGCTGGTTAGACGAGAAAACCAAACTTTCGCCCTCCATGAACACGTCATCGTTTTCACGCCGCCACTTTTTGCAGTCCACTTCAAGTGGCTTTGGTTATTTGGCCTTCTCCGCGCTCGCTCATCAGCAGGCCGTGGGAGCTTCCAATCCACTCGCACCAAAAAGTGGTCACATGGCAGCCAAGGCCAAGAGAGTGATCTTTCTTTGCATGCAAGGAGGTCCGTCCCATGTGGACTTGTTGGACTACAAGCCTAAGCTGGGACAGAGCGAGGGTAAATCGGCACCAGCGGCAGCGGGGCGCTTCGGCGGCACAAAACTGATGAAGTCGCCCTGGGAGTTCAAAAAGCATGGCCGCAGTGGGCTTTGGATATCAGAACTGTTGCCCAATCTTGCCGAACACGCGGATGATCTTTGTGTCATCAACTCGATGGCAACCGATTTGCCAGCTCACCCGCAAGCCTTTTCCCAACTTCACACGGGCACATCACAGTTTATCCGCCCATCCTTGGGTGCATGGGCGCTGTATGGGCTAGGCACAGTGAATGAGAACCTGCCAGGCTTCATCACCGTCAACCCGCCCCCGAACGGAGCGCGGACCTACGGCGCGGCATTTCTTCCTGCCATCTATCAGGGCACAAAGATCAATGCTGCGGGCGGTGGTGGACGTTTTGCGGCTTTCCAGAATCGCTACGGAGCAAACGCTGCCGAGGCGACTGTCGCGAACATCAAAAACAATCGGTTGGACTCTACCAGCCAACGCACTCAGTTGGATTTCATTCAGAAGCTGAATCAAAATCTTCTCCAGTCTGGTGGCGACAATCCTGAGATAGAAGGAGCGATTCAAAGCTATGAACTCGCCTTCAGAATGCAGGCCGAGGTGCCGCGAGTGATGGACCTGACGAAGGAGACCGAGGCGACCAAGGCGATGTATGGCATCGGAGAAGGGGAGACGGACGCTTTTGGCAAGCAGTGCCTCATGGCGCGGAAGTTTGTGGAGGCCGGTGTGCGCTTTGTTGAAATCACGCATGGCAACTGGGATCATCACCGCAACCTGAAGAACGATATGGAGCGCAACAGTGGCCAGATCGACAAGCCTATGGCTGGTCTGCTAAAGGATCTGAAGCAGAGAGGCCTGCTCAAAGACACCCTGGTGATTTGGGGCGGGGAGTTTGGGCGTACGCCACACTCTCAGGGGGACGATGGTCGCGATCACAATAACAAAGGTTTCACCATGTGGATGGCAGGCGGTGGAGTCAAAGGTGGAATGAACTATGGCTCTACGGATGACCTCGGCTATGAGGCAGTGGACCGAAAAATGCATATTCATGACTGGCATGCCACGGTGCTTCATCTGCTGGGGCTGGATCACGAACGTCTGACGTATCGCCACGCTGGGCGTGATTTTCGCCTGACCGATGTCTACGGTAGTGTGGCCAGCGAGATCATTGCTTGAATCAAAGAGCAGTGTTCGGTGTTGCCAAAGGGCAGCATTGGGCGTAGTCTAGGACCGTATTCCCTAAACGGGGGCGTTCTGGTTTCGACGGGTCGTCTTAGTTCGGGGCTGCATGCCGAGGATGGTTCGTTGGCCTCGTAAATCATCGGACCAAACAAACAACAGCAAACTCTAACGAGCTCGCTCTCGCGGCCTAAGCACCGCGACGTCCTTTCAGTAATGTCTAGTAGCTGAAACGACGTCTTTACTAGACTGGTCAAAAGACCGCGCACGCGGGTCTGAGATGAGATGAACAGGGTGCTGGGTGAAGCGGATGCAGTCTTTAGCAGCCCCCCACCGAGACTAAACATAAGACTGAGCATGGAGACGCCACGGATGATGGTGATTCGGACAGGGGTTCAACTCCCCTCGCCTCCACCACTTTCAGCAAGCACCGGAGGTCCTCAATAAAAGAGGCCTTCGGTGCTTTTTTGGGTCGCAAAAGGTCGCTGTGGACACGTATGTCGGACGTGATGCGTAACTTTCTTTTTGTGTTGGTGGCTTCGATTTCGTCTTTGCATGCAGTGGGTCCAGCGGAGCATGTGATTCTGGTGAGTATTGATGGGTGGGCTCATCACTACTTTGATGACCCGAAGTGTTACATGCCCGCCGTGAAGGAACTTGCGGCAAAAGGGGTTCGGGTGAAACGCATGGAGACTTCTTTTCCGACGGTCACGTGGACGAATCACACGACTTTGGTAACAGGAGTTCATCCCGGAAAGCATGGTGTATTGGCGAATGAATACTTTGACCGCAAGGAGCGGAAGAAGATTCCGCTGATTCCAGACCCGATCTTCAACAAAGATGAAATCGTCAAGACGCCGACGATCTATGATGCTGCCAAGGCTGCTGGAATGACAACGGCGGGCGTGATTTGGCCCGCCTCACGAGGGGCCACGACGCTAGATTGGACTGTGCCGGATGTTTTTGATCAGGCACTGTTTGAAAAATACAGCACCCCCAAGCTCTTGGAAGAGGCAAAGGCTCTGGGCATTCCTTACGAGAAGCAGATGGAGTGGTGCAAGCTCGGCAATGCGGGTAAGGCGCAACGTGACTACATGTACGCGCAACTCGCCACTCACATCATTCGCATGAAGAAGCCGAACTTCATGGCATTGCACCTGGTGAGTCTTGACTCTTTTGAGCACGCGCATGGTCGTCAGGTGGCTGAGGCTTACTGGGCCGCCAATGACAGTGATCATCGCGTTGCGGACCTCATTCGAGCTACTGAAGGGGCTGGGATTCGTGACAAAACAACTTTTATCATCACGACGGACCATGGGTTTGTCACATACACAAAGTCGATCAATGCGAACGTGGCTTTGAAGAAGGGCGGCTTTGTAAAAACAGCCGCACTAGGCAAGGCATTGGCTCCTGATTCCAAAGTTTTTGCAATGGCAGAGGGCGGAGCCTGCTTTGTGTATGTTTTGGACGAGACCAACCGCGATTCCATCTTGGCCGAGATTGGGCACATACTTGCCAAGCTTGAGGGGGTGAGTGGTGTGGTGGAGGCGAAGGACTTCTCCACTCGTTTACGTCACCTCACGGCGGCTCAAGATCCCAGGGAACCTGATTTGGTGTTGCTTGCTGCGGATGGATATACCTTTACGGATTCCTTGGCTGACCAAACGGAGATTATACCAAACGATCCGCCGAAGGGCGCGCACGGGCACGATCACTTGATGCCAAATCTCGATGGGTGCTGCGTGCTGAGTGGTGCCGGAGTGGTTCAAGGGAAGGTCATTGATGCCATCCAGAACGTGGACATCACCCCCACCATGGCTAGGCTGCTCGGTATCGGATTTCCCAATGCAGACGGCCGGGTGATTGAGGACGCATTGGCCAAATAGGGCGACGGGGATTTCTTCCATTTGAGTCGCAGGATGGTGTTGCCAAAGGGGCGGTTTCTCTTGTAGAAATGGAAGGGTTTACTCCTCCCTGTCTTAACTTTTCACTATGAGCACCTCGTTTGACACTCCTGAACTTCCCGCGCTTGGCATTTTGGCACCCATCGGTGACGATGATCGCCGCATCCTTAGCAGCTATGGCGAGTTCTTGCCTGTTCAGAAGGATCAGCATTTGATCGAGGAAGGCTTGGAGCAGAATAGCCTGTTTTTGGTAATCTCGGGCAGTCTTCATGCCAGCACCATGCGCTCAGGGCACCCGGTGTTGCTTGGGAAGATTGGACGTGGCGAAACGATCGGTGAGATCAACCTTCTGGATCCGTCTCGCGCCAGCGCCACGGTGACAGCGGTCGAGTTTTCTCAGGTATGGAAGATCAGTCGCAGTGCGCTTGAGGATTTCATCAACGCCTATCCGTTGCCCGCAGCTCATCTTTTGGTTGGTATTGGCGGTACCTTGGCTCGTCGTCTACGCGACGTGAATGACAAGGTGGCGCGCTTCTTTAGCGCCTAAGTCCCCAGGACCGAAGTGCGGATGATTCAGAGAGCCGCGGCTTCCTGTCTTGATCGGTGACGGTGAATCAGTGTCTCTCCCCATGCAGTGAGGTTGCGGCCTTTCGGGGTACGCTGTACGCAGCCGATTTCCATCAGGTAGGGCTCAACTTCCAGCATGATTTCGTCTGCTGAGACGGGGAGCAGTTGCTGTAGGGCTGGAAGGCCACGCGGTCCAGTTTCAAGGGCCTGGAGGTAGAGATAATCCAGTTGATTCAGCCCAAGCTCGTCCACGCGCCACAGTCGAGGTGCAAGGGAGTGAACCTCCGTAGTGGAGAGCAGTCCAGTTCGTGGTGTGATGGATTTTCGCTCCGCGATGTCCCTGGCGTAGTCGAGAGCACGCCCAGGCACAAGCTTGGCCATTCTGGCAATTGCACTCGGCACATCGGAGGCAACTTGGACTTGGTTGTTTTTGAAATAGCGCTCCACAAGGGTGGAGACGTCACTCTCGGTGCATGATTCGAGCTCCAAGCATTGAATGCGATTCAGAAACGGGTCGGGCAGTTGAGTGAGAGAGTGGGCCATGAACACCAGCGTAACTTGAGGGAGCGCAAGTGCTGCATCTGTGGACAAAAGGCATGGATTGGCTTCGTCCAGCAGCGAAAGAAACTCCGTGGCACTGCGCTTCCAGTGCTGAGGATGGTCCACCGCCAAAACGAAGGGTGAGTCCAGTTCCTGGAAGACATCACGCCTGATGGCATTCATCAAATCATCTGGCTTGCGGACAAATGCCCCACTGATTTCTACCAATGGGACTTTGAGACCACGGGCAATGCGTGAAGCCAGTTCCGACTTTCCACAACTCGTGCCGCCGAGAATGAGAAGGGGTTTTCCGAGTCTACCGGAAGGAAGCGCGCGAGTGAGGTTTATCTTACTCTTGAGTCTGCGGATAATCGAAGGATTGCCCACGAAGCCACTGAAGGCCGACTCGACTCCAGGCTCAAATTGAGAAGCTTGCTCGTTCTGACGAGGGACGAGTAACTGAAGGATGCCCTCAGTTTGGCTGTCCGCTTTTTGGAGCTCCATGTTAAGCAGCAACTGCATGATAGCAGACTCCAGGTTGTGTTTGTCCGCTAACAGGAACTGAACCACTTGGCCATTCGCGGCATTGGCACCTTTGATGTGTAAACATGGGTCTGCATTGCCTCGAACACGTAGTTCTAGCGGCCCACGGCGGAGCGAAAGCACGAGTTCCTGCTCTGAACTAGGCAGAACCTGGACTGACTCTGTGCTTGGAAGGCAGACATCTGCGGCAAACTGAATCCAACGCTTGGCGCACTCCACCAGTGCGTCTGCTAGCTCAAGAGAATCGGGGTCTGTGGTCAACTCCCTCTGCTGGAGCCAGTCGAGGAGACGCGCCGCAAAGAAGTCAGACCACAACAGCTTGAATCGGTGATCCGTGTTGTCCGACTTGGAGGCAGCGACCCACGATTCAGCGCCTTCTCGGCGGCAAAAACGGTGTGCTTCACCGAGTAAGTCTTGGACGAGCGCCTGAGTGCGTTTTGGCAGTGGATTGTCGCCTAATTGCAAAGGTGACACGTGGTTGGCAAGTCGTTCCCTCCATCGAGGGATCTGTGCCTCGATTACCTCCATAGCCTTGCCCACTGAGATGGTCATTGGTTCAGTGGGTTCTGCCTCGCCTAGAGCACATTGGCGCGCCATGTATTCAAACAGCACATCGTGAACGAGCGGTACCAACGCGGACCTATCCTCGCAGGTGATCCTGCATTTCAGTTCGATGATTTCAATCCACGGAGTCATGCCAGAGAACGATTTGTGGACCATCACCCGTCAACACAGGGTCTAGGGGGTGCATGATCACGTGGTTGGACAAGGCAGAGGTTCTCAGCGCGTGACGGAGGGTTTCAATCGAACATCCACAGCCAATCTCCTGGAGCCGCTTCTGAAGCCGGTGAATCTCGATCCAACGCTCACTGGAGAGAATGACTTTTAGCGCTTCTCCCGCCTTCTCACTTAACGCATCTGCTGTTTCTAAGCCACGCTTGAATCCATTTGAGCCAAGTCGGTGTGATTTGACGGTTGGGACAGGTGGTCGTGGGTTCTCAGGCTGGTCGCCACCAGCGAGATTTCCTTTCAGTGCCGCCTTGAATGCCGACCATGTTTTGGTGGAGGTCAGTCGCGAATTGGTTTTCAGGCACTGCAGCATTCCGTCGCTCGTTGCGGCTGGAGTGGTGAGAAGCTGATTGTGATTTCCTTCTCGGATTGAAGCGAGCAGCGAGCCCATACCTGCTAGCGTTGCGAGTTCACCGGATGGCACCTGTAGGTAGTGGTTTTTGGCAACAAATGCTTCAAAGTGGTTTTGAGATACTTGTCCCAAAGGACCGATGGAGACACCTCGTAGCATCAGTGTATTTCCGCCCTCACGCTGCAAGTGCTCCAGAAGAGTTAGCAACGGTCTGCGGGTGACGTCCGATACGATGACTCTAGCGGTCCCGCCGCAAGTGTCGATGAGCATGTCCGCCACTTCGCCCTCATGCCCTTCTGATTGCAACGGGCCAGAAGAGATCTCGATGGGTTCCTCGCTCAGAAGTGAAACCAGTTCGCGGAAGCGATCACACAAGTCCATCGGACCTAGGTAAGCAGATTCCAACCGTGCATTGTCGATGGCTTCTTGGAGGAGGGCATCCATCTTTTCATCCAGAGACACGCGTTGGAGGGGTTCATCTGGAAAAAGCGCCGCAATGTATCGCTCTGAGCAGGCGGCTAAGAGGTGGCGCGCATACACCGCACCACCTCCTGTCAGTTGCTTCAGATCATGATCGCTAAGTGGAAACGTTGCGGTTTCAATGCCATCCGCTTCACGTTGGCGTTGTAGTGTTGGAGCGGCTAGCCGCCGCCGGACGAGGATGTCCTTGTCGCTTGTAACAATTGGGGAGACATCAATGACCTGAAGCCTACTCAACTCAGGTCGATCAGGATCCGGAAGTCCAATACGCCCTCTAAGTGCCTGGCTCAACCCACTCTCCCAGAACTGAAAACGCTCTCCAATGAGGCTGATGAACACACTCCAACCCGAGCTTTGGTCGATAAACGCGAAGAGAAGTCGTTGAAACTCATTCAACGCCTCCGATGACGTGACAAGGTCCAGTTGATCCAGCACCAACACAAAAGGCAATCCTGCCGCTGCAGCGAGCTTACCCAAAAGATGAATCACTGTGCCATGAAGCTCCTTCACGAGTGGCTCTGGCTCCCCCAAGAAACGAAGATCCGCGTCAGTGAGATACGTTGTGCCTGCCATCCATTGAGCGGCAAGGTTCTCCTTGTCGTCCCGCAACACATTGAGCAGCGTGCGTAGAATGGACCTTGGAACCATTGGATGCTCTGACTCGAGCATCAACATGGCACCATGCAGAATATCCTTCCTCTCTTCCCCTGGCACGGCTAGCCATGCATCGTGCATCTCCTCAAACGTGAGGTGTTGCTCGATGACAGGACGAAGCAAAACATAAGCAAGCAGGCGCAACTGCGTGAAGGGAGCCTCGGAGCCGTCCTTTAGTCGGACTTTGTGGCGAAGACTCGATACGATCTTACCGAGAAGGAAGGCTTCAAGGGCATCGGCATGCAGCGGGGGATTGGCAGCATAAGCGTAAAAGATGGACTCACCCAACTCACGGCGGATTCGCGCAAAAAGATGAGACTTTCCAGAGCCGCCCATCCCGCGAACGAACCGCACTTGCGAGCGCCTACTGGCACCTACCAGCTCCACGCACTGTCGGAGCGAAGCATAAGCCGCCGCATTGATCTCCGGCACATCAAGCCAAGCCCTACGACCCCACATCTCCGCCTCGCCAACGCTGAGGTCGACAAAGGGATTCAGAGGAAGGTAGGTTTGCAGGTGAGGCTGCATGAGATTGGTGCATCAACTCCTCGCAGTATGAGGGAATCCCCGCTGTTTCCAATCAATCATTGCACTGCGCGAACAAATTGGTCACAAGAAGCACAACATTGAACAAAACCGATTTTCTCCTTGCACGTCAAGGGGCTGCGGTCATAGTCGCGCTCCCAATTTTCAGGGAGTTGGCTCGGTAGCTCAGTCGGTAGAGCAGAGGATTGAAAATCCTCGTGTCGGCGGTTCGATTCCGTCCCGAGCCACCACTCTCATAAATCATGGCGTCAGGAATTGATTGGGAGTTATCCTTTGGGGAAATCGAAACTAGAGTCTGAGCATTTCTCAGTGTGTGTTGCGCTGGTAGGTGAACGGATTTCCCAAGTTTGAGCCTAGTAGTCCATCACAGCCAGTTTAGATTGGTCGAGGGCCTATCCAAGGGACCGTAAAATACGCGGTTCCGGGCATGAGAGAGAAAATCCAAGATTTTTGCAACTTGGTTTTAGCAGCCGGGACTTCCTTGCTGAATCCGCCCGATCTCGATGCTTGCTGCTTCAGAACATTGCCAAACTCTCGGAACTACCCAGTTCTGTCCTCCGCCCGCTGAGGGCATGGGTGAGTGTGGCGGTGTGGTTTTGGCGTCCGAGGATGCTTGGGGAGTGATGTTTGGCAGCTTTGCGGGGTATCAGCTCTTGAAGGTAATCGCCCGGGGCGGAATGGGTATTGTTTATCATGCGCGGGAGATGGAGACGGGTGAGGAGGTGGCGCTTAAGGTGCTGCCAGGTGGGCAGCTTTTGACCCGGGAAGCTCGATGGAGGTTCGCTGCTGAGGCTCGGACAATGGCCTTGCTGCGGCACCCAGGCATTTTGCCGGTTTACGGCAGGGGTGAAGTCAACGGAACTCCCTATTTTAGCATGAAGCTGGCAAATGGGGGTTCACTCGCGGAACGGAAGTCGAGGTATGCTGGGGAATGGCAACAGATTGCCGAATTGATGGCTCAGATTGCCGATGTCGTGCAGTTCGCTCATGACAGCGGGGTCGTTCATCGGGATTTGAAGCCTTCGAACATCGTTTTTGATGAGGATGACCACCCGTATGTGTGCGATTTCGGGATCGCCAAGAGGCTAAATGAAAGGGGTCAGTTGACCGGCACGTGCACGCAGCTGGGTACACCGAGTTACATGTCGCCTGAACTGGTACGCATCAGTGGCCAGGGCCCAAGCGCGGCGAGTGATGTGTGGTCGCTAGGGGTGATCTTATACGAGTTGCTCGCAGGTAAGAGACCGTTTGTTGGGGACAGTCCCGCGCAGATCATGCGTCACGTGGAAGAAGATTTACCGCCTCCGCTTCGACAAGTGCCTCGTGCCTTGGCGATCATTGCCACCACGGCCTTGTCGAAGCGGCCTGCGGACAGATATGCTAGCGCTGCATCAATGGCGGCAGATCTACGACGCTGGCTTAGCGCTAAGCCGATCTGTGCGAGAGCCCCGAAGCTGACTCAGATCGCATGGCCGTGGCTCAGGCAGCATGGTATGGCTGCCACGTTTCTGATGCTTGTGACGAGCATTTGTTTGAGCGGGTGGGGTATTGTTAGTCGTGTCAATGCCAAGTGGAATCAAGTCGCAGGCCTGCAAAGGGAGAAAAGTGACGCACTAGTTCGTCACGAGCGACCAACACCGTCGCCAAACCCGAAACGCAGGGTGCCGCGAGAGGTGACTCACGCCAAACACAAGCCGCATGGCCCAATCACTTCAGGCAATCCCGAGACACGATGAAATGCTGCCCCACGATGGTTGAGATGCATGAACAAGCCGGTGCCTACCTAAAGAGGATTTGGGTTAGTGGTCGTTCGGAAGCACGCCGTGTTGATTCTAACTTGCCTTTTCTGGGATCATCAGGAGCTTTGGAACGGATCGAGCCGAATCTCTCACGTCCGATGTCTGCCCATCT
The DNA here is from genome assembly GCA_016795485.1 of Verrucomicrobiaceae bacterium. GTDB lineage: Bacteria > Verrucomicrobiota > Verrucomicrobiia > Verrucomicrobiales > Verrucomicrobiaceae > JAEUHM01. The sequence continues at coordinate 80,191 of JAEUHM010000058.1, forward strand.
CCCTACAGAAAAGTGGTCGCCTAACTGGGCAGAGTTGTGGCGCTACGGAGCTTGTTGGGCTGGGCGGCCAATTGGGGGCGTGCATTTGCCGGGAGAAGCGAGATCGGAGGTGATGAGGCAGGTAATGGAGCAGTTTATGACTGCTTATGAAGACTTGCCTGGGGAGTTGCAATGCAGGGCATTCATTCAAAGTCATGCGGTGAGCCTTGCTCTGGAACTAACACGGAAGCGCAGGCTGGACACGGGGAACCCTGGGTTGTGGCACGATTCTGATCATCGGCCTACCACGCCGCTCGTTGATCTTTCTAGATTGCAGAACCTGGATGAAGACGGCACGGCAAAGGGCGAAAGTTGGAGTTTCTTGCATGAGCAATTGAAGCCAAGAGCAGTCGGATTACTCGGGTCAGAAGGCGTTCCGGCGGCCGATGCAGAAGATCTCTATCAAGAGTCGTTTGCTGGTCTCCTCCAGGTGCGGCGCAATGGCACGACGGTGATCCATGATCTTCACGTCTATGAGCAGTTGCCCCCGCTTTTTTTGACGATCGTCCGGAGGAAGTTGGCCAAATACATCCGGCACAGGCATGCTGCCAAGCGCGCGGTGACAGTAACCGAGAGTCTGGATGCCGTGGATGATTTTAACTCGGTGGCAGTAGAGCGGCGGTCATTTGACGTTTGGGCTGCAGGTGAAGCGGACGTGTTGAGCGGGCTGACATTTGCTAGACTTGCGGAGGAATGCGCGGGTGTGCTGAGTGCGCTGCAGCAGCGCATTTTGACGATTCTCTACATCGAGGAGAGCGCCAACTACATGGAGGTGGCCTCATCAAGTTGGTTTGGGGTAGCGGCGGGTCTGAAGCCTGGCGCGTCTGAAGCGACTTGCCGCCGAGCCCTGGATCGAGTGCATGACGAGGCGTTGGATGCGCTTGCTCGTGGACTGGGACTTAACCGAGCCACTGGAGGCTCTTAGCTTTTCTTCACTTTTTTGCAATTTCTGAGTTTCGTTTGCCACTTCCTATGAAACCCCATGAGTGATTCAACTTCATTGCCAAAACGCCCAGACTCACACGAGAGGCTTATCGCCTTGATGCAGACTGCTGCACCACCAATTGCTGACGAGGAGACTCCAGCACTGCCGGACGAAATATTGCGCCGTTTGCAAGAGCAGTATGGCAACTCGGCAGGTCAACGAAGACCTTCTGGGCTGTGGACGCGGTTTAGGAATGGCATCAATGCGAGTCATCTTGCTTTGGCCGCCTGCATCTTGCTTCTGGGGCTTGTCGTTAGCGTTTTCTTGCGGGAAACGGATACTCCCGAGATAAGATTCCGAGGGCATGATGAACAATTGCCTAACGTCCCAGCGTTTTGGCTGGACACCTCGAATGCCAATCCACCGATCAAGGGCCTCGGCTTGCCAAAGTTTACTCAGGTTACTTCTGCTGCTCAGATACCAGTGGCTGGCACCAACGTGGTCTTTGACCCGGTACAAGGAGAGATACGCCTTTTGCGTGATGGGAAACCGGTTGCAGCGGTTACCGTGGAAGAAGCCGGTGATCCAGAGTCGTGGAGCACGGCTCACCGCCAGTTGATGAAGTTGATGAGGCCATAAATCACGCACTATTTGTCCAGATCCCGATGCCTGCTATCAAGATTCACCCGCCAATAACCAACGCGCCGCATCGCTCGAGGCGGCGGATGGTGAAGCGAGTGTCTCAGAGCTGCCTCCCGAAGTTCGTGCTGGCAGTGCTTGGGATCTGGACTCAATCAACGGTGATTACAGTGTTGGGGGCTGAGTCGCCATCTGCAGTGACAGTTATCCATGTCATCAATGCAGACTCAAGCGAGGTCGCTCAGCTAGAGGGAGGTGTAGTCATCGGAGCAAAGATTCCGGGTGCGCGAAGGCTGGAGCGTGAACTTTCACGATACCTCGGACAGCGAGCAGACGAGACGTTGCTTGGGTTGTTGGCGGATGTGGTCGTGGAACACCTTAGACGAGAGAGTTGGCCGGTGAGCCTTGTGACGGTGTGGGATGATGATGGTGCGCTAATCCGGGGTAGCGTGATTTTGCAAGTGCAGCAAGGTAGGGTAGGGGACCTGGCGATTGTTGGCGGTAGCGCACGTCGGCAGAGGACAGTGGCCAAGCGCTTGGCAAGTCTAGTCGACCAACCTTTGGATGGCATGACTCTTCAGAGACGGCTGGATGCACTGGCCTTTTCGCCGTGGTTGGCGTGTGCGCCCGAGGCTGTGCCAGGGAACTCGCTCGACACTGCCAACTTGGTGTTAACACTTGAGGAGCAGAGTCCCGTGCACGCGTTTGCTAGCTATGAGAACAACGGAGTCTCCCCACTGGGGCAGAATCGTCACAGTTTGGGCGTTCAGTGGCTGAATGGTTTTGGTTTGGGCCATGATTTGACGGTTCTGGCTACAGTCTCTGATGACCCTGAAGTTTTCTCCATGATTGCTGGCAGTTGGAGAATACCATTGCCTTGGCGACACGAGTTGCGATTCAGCGGTTACTATGCAGAGACGCTGTCCACAAGCGAGGTGCTATCGATTCCGCTGGATGTAGACGGGACTACTTGGGAGACGGGAGTACGCTACATGGTGCCATGGCGCATCAATCAGGAGTGGCGCAGTGAATGGTCAGTCGGGTTTGATTACAAACAGTTCGACACTGCATTTACCTTTGGAAGCACCGCAGCAGCTGTGGACTCCACTGGAGTAGGCACGGTCAATTTGAGCACGATTTGGTACTATGATTCGGCTCGAGACCACCTGAGGTTTGGACTGGACTTCGTTCACGGTGAGCCTGGATGGGCGGCGGGACAAACGGAGGAGCAATTTAATCAGCTTGTCGCAGGGGCGAGTCCCCGATTTAACATAGTTCGTGGAGTAGCATCGTATCAGCACGATTTCAGCAATGACATGCAAGCTGCATGGAGAGTGGGTGCCCAATGGAGCGATGGGCCGTTGCTGCCAAGCGAGGAACTCACGTTAGCTTCAATCAATGTGGTCAGGGGATATCCAGAGCGCAGTTATCGAGCTAGCCGGGGAGCTTGGGCATCTGTTGAAGCGCGCGGACCCGAGTGGGAACTATGGAAGGCGCGGATCAAGTTCCGGCCTCTGGCCTTCTTTGATGTGGGTTACACGGCGGATGAAAGCCTCGGATGTGGTTGTAGTAACTCTGAAAGCGCAGAAAGCGAAGATCCTGAAAAACCGATGGAAGGTGAAGACTTTGACGACTTCATCGCCAGTGCGGGCATCGGTGTTCGTCTTGAGCTAACCAAATATGTTCACCTCCGATGTGACTTAGCTTTTCCCCTCATCCACCGCAACGAACCAAGAGTTCAACTCGCGGCAGTAGTCAGGTTCTGAGCACCCCATTTCCTTCCACACCTAATCCCGATAACCCAATCCGCCTCATCTATGAAACGAGCAATAAGTTACTTCATCTCTAGTGCCGCCATTCTTGCTCTGCTATGGTTTGCCTCGTGTACTCCTTCGAACCATAAGCCACCATTCTTCGTAAAACTGCGGACTTACACCATTACGGTTCCCCCGTGGAGGAAGGATGTGAAGCGACTGGATTTCGCAAAGGCGCTGGCCGCGTGGTATGCCCAGAATCCACAGTTTAAGTCCACAATGAATGGGGGTCTGCCGTTCAAACCGGAAAGATCCTTTTATATGCCAGCCTCTGGTGGTCATCAGTATACTGTTCGGATGACTGACGAGACCGCTGATGCGTTGCGCCAAACGTTTCGGGTGAATGGTTTTGGCGTTATCGTGCACCCCTCCCGTGTTTATCGTCCAACAGTGGCTGCTGCCAGTATCGCGGCAGCTCAAGTTACCGACACAAGCGCGCCATTGTCCACAACTTGGGCTGCGATGACGGTTGTTCCATCTGCCGTTACAAGTGCGAATGTGCGAGTCCCAAGGCTATATGTCGTAGACTCTGGCGTTCAACCCATAGTGCCAGGTGTGACCAGTGGAACGCATCAGTGGCATCCTGAGTTTGCGGGATTTGAGAATGAGAATGACCGCGTTGAACTTTTGCAGGGTCGGCTTGCAAACGTTTCATTGAGCAAGTCATGGCAACATCCGCTTGATGCGGATTATCCGGTCGACCCGACGGCTGCCGCGCCTTGGAATCTTCAGGCCGACAGTATGTTGGTTTGGGCGAATCAGCCCAAGCCTTTGCCGCTGGCTTCATATTCGAGCATTTATCTTGATCCACAACGTGACCCAAGGAAGCACGGGACCCTGTTGACGTCATGTGCTGTGGGCGAGAACGTAGGCGTGCTTGGTCGTGTTGTGGGTGCAAAGGCATTGGTAGAGTCTATCAGAACCTATCCCAACGGATCCACTGCCAAAGCATCAACGGCAGCGATGACCGAAGGAGTCTACGAGGCCTTAGACGCACACCTCGCTGCTCCAAGTGGCACGAAGTCAGTCCTGATGTTCGCTAGCCGCACAGAAGATGGTTTTGATCCGAGCCTTGAGGTGGCTCTTTGGTGGGCTTGGAAAAAGGGAATGGTCTGTGTGGTGTCAGCTGGTAATGAGCCTGATCCTTACGCCTCCGGCTTGTATGAGCCCAATCCGCAGTGGTTTCCTGCGGCGAATCAGGCACAGCCTAACTCCCCATCACGGTTTGATTGGAATGTTGGAAAGACGCCTGAAGGTCGTGCCTACTGGGAGTCGTTGGGATACAAGGATCCTTATGACGACAGTATTACAGTGCCGGATGACAACTACTTGATCATGGTTGGCGCGCATAGCGCAGTAAAGTCCTCTTCAACACCGCCCTCGACTGGAGACGATTGGGCACCCACGGCTAGTCGTGGTCCTGGTGTTGATGTTTTAGCGCCTGCACGTGACGTTCCTTCTGCAAATACCACAACACGGGGCCTGCTGTATGCCGATGGTGCAAGTCTGGCCACTGGGTTTGTTGCTGGCGTTGCTCTCGCATATCTTTCTTCTGTGCCAGAAGCCCAAACAACGCCCATGGCTTTTCGCAGTTGGCTGCTACCCGAACACACTCCCGGTAGTAGTGACCCCATTCGGCTATCGGTTAACGCGAATGCTCGTCAAGGCCACAGCTTGCCCAGCATTTATGGCAACAAGATGCCAGTGCTCCAATTAAAGGACCTCCCAGATTGAGCAACATGAAGGCGATCTTGGTAGTTGGCACGATCATTGGTTTGTGTGCAGCTAGTGCATGGGCGGGGCAAGGCCCCGCTGGGACGGCAGGTGTATGCCAGCAGGTCATCGGGCCTGTTGGCGTGGACGGCAAGCCCATCGGCTTCACCTGCACCGACGTTGGGGGAAATGCACTGTTGGTATGGAATGCCTCACGGCTCACTGGCAACATCGAGGTCCAGGGTCAGTTCAAAACTGTCAATTTCTTTGGTGGAAGCTTTAGCATAGACGGAACATTTACTTCCAACGGCCCGATTGCATTCATCGGCGGACAAATTGCTGTCAGTGGTGAGATAAGTGGAACTGACGTGCTCATCGCTGGAACTGCCACCACAGAGGACGGGATCAAAAGTAGCTTGCTGGGCCCAGGTGGACGGATTCTTGCAGATTCCACAGCGAGGGTCGTCATAAACAAAGGAGCAACGGTGACTGCGAAAGGTGGTAATGTCGTGATCGTTGGCGCGTCCTTTCTCAATGAGGGAAAAGTTTCCGCAAACTCCGGGACGGTAGCAGTTAAGACTGGAAGCAGGCTTGATGTCGGTTGGCGAGACGCGAACTGGCTTGATGGAACTCACAACCCTAACCGTGTCGGCCAGTTCCGTGCTATCAACAACACTGGGACGATACAAGGAAAAGACGTGCTGCTTGAGGCACGGAGGGATGTTGGAGATTTCGATTCAATCGTCAATGGCAGTGGGGGGAAGATTATAGCTTCGACGTCTGTTACATTTGTCACGGGAGAACCCGGCAAGCTGCAGCCCAATGGTGAATACATTAAGCGTTCGTTTGGCATCAACAATGCAACTGGGAAGCTGTTTAGTCCCAAAGTCGTCATCAGTCCATACTACCAAGCTGGAGTCGGCGGCGCTTCACAGGATCGGGAGTTCGCCACTGGTAGTGAAGCCGACCGTTCTTGGCTCATGCATGCTGTTGGCGGGGTAAGCGGTCCCACTCAAGACAATACCCCGGCTGGTGCTACTTCGGTTATCAACGACACGATTACGCCGACGAGTCGGGTGGCAGCTACCACGGCGATCGTCATTCCGCAGATCGCACCTTCGGTGTCTCACATGAACTCGACGACCAATAATCGGACTGCGATTGCGGTGGCGAGCAATAGTCAAGATACAGTGCGAGGTGGTTCTGGGACTAATACGACTGTCGCCAGTAAGAAGCCTCGTGTGAAGGCAAAGCCAGTGCTTGTAAGAGGAGCATTTTTCAGCTCAAAGATCAGCGCCAAGATCACGGCGAATCGATGAGCAGGAGGGTGCTCATTCTTTGGGCCTGCGTGTGCCTTTTTGCCGAGCTCGGCGCACTTTGCTCTGAACTCGATCAGCGGAAAAGACAAGTCAGGGAGGCCGAGGAGAAACTACAATCGCTACCTCGCCAGTCAGAAGAGTGGCGGGCCGCGCACGGAGAGTGGTTGAGGTTTAGGGTAGCTCTGATGGACGAAATGTTCCGTGCAGGTGACGTAGAGCAGGCTGCGTCTGAGTTGGCCGACATTGAGAACCAGCTGATTCCCGGTGAAGACGCTACTTCTCGGGTGGCAGTCTATGAGGCAAGGGCGAATGCCGAGATCCGCTGGGGTGGTGGTTGGCCAAAGGCTAGGAGCTTTCTTGATCAGGCGGAGAGGGCAGCCGCATCGGACGCAGGCGATGATCTGCCGCTGCTAGTCTTGCTTGCGAGGGTGGAAGCCGCCAACGCTTGTCAGCAGTATGAGGAAGCTCTGGCGACACTGAAGCGATTGTTTGCTGCGGTAGCTACTTCCAGATTGCGTGTGGAACGTGCTCAAGTTTTGAAAACTCAAGCCAGAGCTAGGGAAGCCCTCACATTTCATTACATGGGAAAGCTGGCAGCATCAAAAGCATCGAGTCTCCAGGGCATTGCAGAGCTTGCCGAATATTCTTTGGTGGATGCCAAAGCGTTGGAAGCGCGGTTGAGGTCCAATCTTGCAGCTACCTGTCTTGCGCTAGATGAGAATGCGGAAGCTGTGCAACATGCAGAAGCTTCGATCGCCGCATTGTCTCCGACTTTGCTGGAACGAGCTGAGCGGGAAGCATTAGCCAGTGCTTATCTAACGCGAGCAACGGCGAGGTGCAAGATAAGCAAGGATCTCGCAGCCAAGAGCATCCAGACAGATTTAGCTGCATCTCGGCGACTGTATGAACAATGCTATGGAGAGAGATCCGCGAGCCTTGTTCCGCTCTTGACCACCATTTCATGGATTGCTCTTGAGGTGAAGGACATCGATGGGGCTGAAGTAGGTCTTACTCGCGCCATGAGGATCGCAGAGGCGAATCGAATGCCGCCCTATTTCCGTATTCCTCTGCTAGAGAACTTGTGTCGCTTGAGGCTACTTCAAAGACGAGCCGAGGACGCCCGGCAAATCGCCGCGAATATGCGGGATATCTGGAAGGCGCGCTTTCCTATCGTTATGGCGGCCGGCACGGAGGCTGATCGCATCAACACGCTGCGGGAAGTGTCCTGGCTAGATTGTGCAATGGCAGCGAGATCGCCACAGTCTGCTTCTGAGGATGATTCTGGCGCTGTCGATGCGATTTTGGCAACCTATGGTGCTGTGTTTGACTCATTGCTCAGAGACGCAGGTCTGATCGGCAGGCTCCCTCAAGACCAAAAGCAGCGGTATTTTGAAAATAGAGCACGGCTTGCAGCGCTAACGCTCAAGGTTCAAAACGACAATGGCTCGAATGCCGAGAATGAGGTTTCAAATCTCCGGCGGATACTTCGAGACATGGAGCTTTTGCATGGTTTTGACGCTCAAACGGAGGAGCTGCGTGCGCGGTTGCAGAGCGCTATGCCAAAGCACTCCGCCCTGGTCGCGTACTCGCCCTTCCGGAGCATGGATGGCAAAGCGATGGAGAGAGTGGCCGTGGCTGTGGTGACCTCGCAGGTTGCCACCGTGGTGCAACTCCCGGCTTCACGAGACAGTATCCGCAGCGAGGGAGATGCGCTACTACGAGCCATTGCTAACAAGGAGCCGTCTGCAGAGGTTCAAGCGATCATCGCTGGGCTTAGGGATGCTCTGTGGTCGCCGATAACCGGTTTCTTGGCCGGTGTAGAGAGAGTCTATTTGTGTCCTGATGCTTCCATGCACCGGGTTCCGAGTGTGGTTTGGGATCATCCGGATGTGAGCTTTCTCACGAGCCCTCAAGCCATTCTGCGGAAAGCTCCCGGTCACGTTGAGATCAATCACGCAACAGCGGCATGGATCCTGGTGAATGCTAGCCAGGGTGTGGTCCATTTCGAGCCTGACCTCCCGTTCCCCTATGACGTGGTCAATCACCTTCCAGAGCATTCGATGCCGGAACTTCCGGGTACGACGAAGGAGGTGGATGGGATTGAAGCAAGTCTCCCGGAGAGGTGGTTCAGGCTTCATTCTGACACTCCCACCGGTGCGCCTGAAGAGAGCGCGTTTATCGCCGCCCTAGTTGATCCGCCGGCCGTGATTCATTTTGCAGGGCATGCTGTGGCGCATGATCCAGGTGTTGAGTCCTCGAGTGCTCCATCTTCATGGTGGGAGGGTATTGATCAACCGCGTGCTCTGTGGTGCAGTAGCCTTATCTTTCCAAATCCTCAGCCTGCAATCCACGCTGAGGACCTCGGGACCGATAACTTTCTGTTCGCCGCAGAAGTCGCGGGATTGGACCTCACGGGAACTCAACTTGTGACGCTCTCTGCGTGTGACACGGGCGCGGGGATCAGTCCCAAGAGCGAGGGCCACTACAGCCTAGCGCGCGCATCTCATACAGCGGGTGTGCGTGACGTTCTGAGCGCCACTGAGGCGATTCCAGACGGTCCGACCGTGGATTTGATGGTGCTATTCTACGAACGACTCGCCAAGGGCGAGGACGCAGCGATAGCTTTGTGGCAAGAGCAGAGAAAACTCATCAAACCGGACAAGCCTGACACGGTCCGTGCGTTTGGATTCTTCCGCTTGACCCGAGCCTGGGTAAAATAAGTGCATTCATTGGCCCCAAAAGTGAAGCGCCCCGGACGATGCCGGGGCGCTTATGTATCCCACCTGTGCCGTTCAGGCCGAGGGCGCACGATCCGTCTCTTGCGAGGTGGGAACCCGCAGTTTGGAGCCGTGCCGTCCAATAAAGGCGTGACACTTAAAGCTCCGGCGCGCAGTCCCCTGGATCAGAATATCGGTTCGGGCCACTTGATGCCTCGATAACGAACACTGCAGGAAATCTTGCCGGCCGCTGAGGACCGAGAAAGGGTTGTCAAAGATCAAAGAATGCTGAGGGAGGCAAGCAAACGCCAGCGCCTTGTCAATGTGAACCAGCGCACTTTCCATGCCATTCTTGGTGGGACTCGTCTCTGTAGGCAAGTTGGATTGCCAGACGGCTTGCAATCCGTGGTGGGTTCGCAACTGTGGGCGGCCATGTCATCCCACGTCATCGACATTCACCGCATAGCCACGCTTTCCCGTCTAAAATTGACGCCGGAGGAAGCTGTCAGCTACGAGTCTCAGCTCTCCAAGATCTTGGATCACATGGATGTGTTGTCTCGATATGATCTGGAGGGCGTGGAACCTAGCGCTCACGCAATGCCAGTCTATGACGTCTGGCGCGAGGATGCATCTCGCCCCGGCTTTACTGCTGAACAAGCATTGTCTAACGCTCCACGCCGAACATCTGATCAGTTCATGATCGGCAAGGTTGTTGAATAACCCTGTTGTCCCATTTCCCTGTGTCACTCGCCAGTCAGTCTATAAAATCCCTCCGCGAACAGCTTGCTGCTCGCACAATTTCACCATCTGAGATTGTTGAAGATCTTCACTCCACCGTGGAGAGGCTCAATCCTCAGATTGGAGCATTTCTTTCCTTGGACATCGCTGCTGCAAAGACCGAGGCAGAGCAGTCTGATGTGACAAAGGCACTCGGAGGCATCCCTGTAGCCATTAAAGACAACATCAACGTCACCGGTCAGCCCTGCACCTGTGCGTCCAAGATTCTCGCAGAAAACTACATCGCTCCCTACGACGCTACGGCAATTAAGCGACTTCGTGACGGTGGAGCAGTTCCTTTTGGACGCTTGAACATGGACGAGTTTGCCATGGGTTCATCTACTGAGAACTCCGCACTTGGAGTAACTCGAAACCCGTGGGATTTGGAGCGTATTCCGGGTGGGTCTAGCGGCGGATCTGCTGCTGCTGTGGCGAGCGGTATGGCATTGGCGGCACTCGGATCAGATACTGGCGGATCGATTCGTCAGCCCGCTGCACTTTGTGGCTGCGTGGGTATCAAACCGACTTATGGCAGAGTGTCTCGCTTCGGACTGGTCGCATTTGCATCATCTCTTGACCAGATTGGAACGTTTACCCGAACAGTGGAGGATGGCGCGCTTGTTCTGAATCAAATTTGCGGCCATGACACGAATGACTCAACTTCTCTGGGTGTTTCTGTTCCGGATTTTTCTGCTGGCTTGAAGAGTGGCGTCAAAGGTATGCGCATAGGTTTGCCAAAGGAGTACTTCATCGATGGCACTCACCCTGCCGTCACCGCTGCGGTGGATGCCGCAGTGAAGCACTATCAGTCCCTTGGGGCCGAGATTGTGGAAATCTCTCTACCGCATACGGATGCAGGAGTTGCTACTTATTACATCTTGGCCCCCGCCGAGGCATCGGCAAACCTAGCTCGCTTTGACGGTGTGCGGTATGGGCATCGCACCCCACAGGCTGCGGATGTACTGGATCATTACATGTCGTCAAGGTCAGAGGGTTTTGGCCCAGAGGTAAAGCGCCGAATCCTATTGGGAACGTATGTTTTGAGCAGCGGTTACTACGACGCGTACTATCTAAAGGCCCAGAAAGCCAGGACGCTGATCCGGCAGGACTTTGAGCGTGCCTTTGCTGAGGTGGATGTCATTTTGTCACCCACTGCACCATCTCCTGCTCATAAGCTGGGCTCGATGCGGGATAACCCGATCCAAATGTATCTTGAAGACATTTTCACGATCGCCGCGAACCTAGCTGGACTTCCTGCTATGAGTCTCCCTTGCGGATTCGCGGAGGAAAACGGGAAGAAGTTGCCTGTCGGTATGCAATTGATTGCTCGGCCTCTTGATGAAGGCACCATGCTACGTGCGGCTTACGCCTATGAGAGCACGACGGATTGGCATCTACAGCGCCCGCCGCTATTCGCGTGATGGCGGCTGATAGCCGGGGCTCAGTTCGGTGATCGCTTTCCACATGGCTGGCTCGTTTGGCGTACCGTTGAAAAGGATCCTGCCTCGGTCAGATATCAGCACGGCTCGTGGCACCTGACCGATCTCCCACATTTGTGAAAATGGAGCTCCCGCTGGTTCAGCAAGCCATGGAATGGCGATCTTATTCGCCTTCTGAAAGTCACGAGCAACGATGTCCGCGTTGCTCCGGTCCATGTTCACTCCAACCAGAGTGATCTCAGCTTTTTTGAGATTTGCAGCGGCGGCTAGGAGCGACTGCAGAGCGGTGCTGCCCTCAATGGCTGAGGCTCGCCAGCAGAAACAGAGAATACCGCGCCCATTGCCAAGCAGTTGAGCCAATGGCACCTCGTTGCCCGATGTGTCGAGCAGAGTGCTGGCGAAATCGATCCGGAGATAGTTCATGCGTTCCTTCATTTGTTCGCGTGCCACTACGCGACCAAACAACGATGCTTGTTCAGGGAACAACCAGAAGCCTTTCTCGATTTGTTTGCGGAACTCATCCTGATCGTTGTCTTCCAGGGCCATCAGAGCCCGAGCGTAAGCGATCAAGCCACGAAACTGCTCAATCGAACTGATTCCACTGAGCGATTGTTGCGGCGTAAAACCAATGGCCGCTGTCTCAATTTCCGTGATGGCACTTGCGAGGTAAGAAGCGTCCTCGTTGCGGATGCCATAAAGCAGCTTGCCTTCAGCGACTTGCTGTTTGCTCATGCCGGATGCCTCGGCGCTCTTTGCAGCAGCCACGATGGCCTTTCGACTGCTAGCAGACAGAAGTTCCTTGCTCACCGACATCTCCGATTGCGCAAACACATCCGAGACGGTCAGGCATAGGCTGACAGCCAGTGCGAAATGGAGGGGGGTGGTGGGTAGAAACACAAGGAACGTTCCGCCCGTGTGTTGAATCTGTCCACTACCATTCACTCGGATAGACGCGAGAAATTGGGCTGCCTACACGTTCAACCTCGCCACATTGCCAATCATGAACATTCGCCATCTGTTTTTCATAGCCCTAAGCTCCCCATTCGCAGCAATCGCCCAAGACACATCGTTGCACGACTGGTTGATCCCTGGTGAAGACTGGAAGCCAGCGGTTACGGGTCAGACTTTCACCGATGGGCTTTGCGTGGATAAGGAAGGAAACTTGTTCTATACCGATGTGCGCAATGGGAAAGGCATTTACAAGCTGGATGCCACCACTGGGCAAACCTCATTGGTGATCGACAATCTTCCAGGCATAAGTGGCGTTCAAATTGGTCCCGATGGCCGGTTTTATGCGTGTCACAACCGTGAACAGCGGGTGATCGCCATCGACAAAGCCGGGCAAATTGATGTTTTCCTCACAGGTGTGAAGTGCAACGACCTCGTGGTGACCACTGCTGGCAATCTCTACTTCACCGAGACTCCGACAAAGCGAGTGCACTTGATCAAGAAGGACAAGTCGCACGTCATCGCAGATGAAGGGCATGTGACTCGTCCGAACGGCATCTCTGTTTCCCCGGATCAGAAAACATTGGCGGTTTCGGATCACGGTGGGCAGAATGTTTGGACTTGGCAGATCAATGACGACGGCACTCTTGCTGGAGGCGCTCCCTACATGACGATGGAACTGCCGCTTGAGCCGAATCAGGCAGGAAACGCCAAGCCGGGTGAGCGGCCAGCGAATCTACCACTATTCAAAAAGGAGGCATTGGGAGATGGCATGACGACGGAAACTTCTGGTCGTTGGTTTGTGACAACAGCGTTGGGAGTGCAGGTGTTTGACCAAGCCGGGCGACTGGCTGGCACCCTGGCACGGCCAAAACCAGATTCTAAGGTGGTGAGTGTTGAGTTTGCCGGCAAAGATCACGACATTCTGTATATTGCTGCGGGCGACACGATTTGGGGTCGTAGACTGAAGGTAAAAGGCTGGTTTGGCACCGGTCAATGAATCGGCGCAAGTTTTCAGCTGCGATTGGGTCACTTGCACTGACAAAGTGTTCCAAGGTGCCGCCTCCAGTGGCGACTCATTCATTGTTGAGTGCCAAATGGCAGAGCCGATGGAAAGTCCCGGTCATCCCTGAAGTGGGTCGAGCAGAGGTTAAGGAGAACTCCATCCGTCTTGAGTCTGGCGCTCCAATGACGGTGGTGAGATTCGATGCCTTGGATGAGTTGGGAGTAAACTTAGCGCACTACGAAGTGAACTTTGAAGCGAGGCGGATTGAGGGGAATGACTTCTTTGCTGCCTTGACGTTTCCCATCGGTTCGAAAGACCGCTGTTTGAGTTTCATCAATGGGGGATGGGGCGGTGGCACGACTGGACTGTCGAACATTGATCACACTCCTGCGTCTGACAATCTGACGGCGAGTCTTCAGAGATATGTGTTGGGCCAGTGGTATGGCTTTAACCTCATGGTTACTCCTGAAGAGATCCTGGTAAGAATGGATGGGCGCTCGATTATCAGGACTGCCGCTCAAGGACAGCATTTTGGTCTGCGCCCCGGAGACATTGAGTTGTGTGCCCCGTTTGGCTTTGCCAGCTATGAGACTGTGGGAGAAGTTCGGTCAGTGATGATCAAGAGCCTCTCTTGAACCGCAGCGGGCCACCTGGACGAGCCCCAGTGAGCTTGCCGCCGTGAAGAACGGTTTCGCCTGCGACAATGACATCGGTAAAGCCTTCTGCATAGTGATGAGGATCATCAAACTGAGAAGGATCGGCGACTCGCTCGAGGTCAAAAACTACGATGTCCGCGTGAGCGCCAGGTTTCAGTACACCGCGATGCTCGAGTTGGAATGTTTCTGCTGGGAGCCCAGCCATTCGCCGAACGGCTTCCTCCACCGTCATGATTTTGTTGTCGCGCACATACTTGCCTAACAAGCGAGCGTTGTTTCCATAACTCCTCGGATGGGGAACAGCGTCTCCAAACTTTCGCGGATTTCCGTCACTTGCGAGCATGGTCAGAGGATGTTTGAGAAAGGTGATTAAATCTTGCTCATTCATTCCGTGGAACACAGCGCTGGCGCCACCGTTGCACTCGATCTCGATCACGGTCTCAATTTGGCTTTCGAGAGCATCCGTGCCTTTCTCCTTCTTCGTGATCTCGGGAACGCTAAGCCCGTTGTACTCGGGCTTGTGGCGACACTGCGCCACGACGGCATAGTCGTAAGAGTCGCGTCCGCTATTGCTGAGGATAGACTTCATGCCATCCATGATTTTTGCCTTCTGAACTGGATCTGCCACTCTTTTCACGAAGGCCGTGCGACCGCCTTCACGTGCATCGTCCGGTATCAGTTGCGCTAAACTTGTGCTGGAGGCGGTGTAAACATATTGATCGTGCGTGACTTTAAGGCCTTCCGCTCGCGCTTTGTCGAGAATAGCGAGGACTTCCGAAGCCTTACCCCATGCACTGGGTCCGGAGAGCTTGATGTGAGACAGTTCTGCCGGGATTTTTGCTTCACGGGCAATCGTCAGAAACTCATCAATAGCTCCAAAGATCCGGTAAGACTCTGAGCGGATGTGGCTTGCATAGATTCCGCCGTGGGCTGCTGATACCTTGGCCAGTTCAACGATCTCATCTGTCTTGGCAAATGTGCCCGGAAGGTAGATGAGGCCAGTGCTGAGGCCTACAGCACCGTCTTGCATGGCTTGATCCACCAGACGCTTCATCTCCGCCATTTGAGCAGCATTGGGCTCGCGCCTGAACATTCCGCCCATCGCTTTCTCTCGCACCGAGTTGTGGCCGATGAGTGTCGCCACATTCAGGGCAAGCCCGGTTTCCTTCATCTCCTTGAAGAAAGCACCGACATCCGTTTTGGAAGTGCCGCAGTTGCCAGTGACGATGGTCGTGACGCCCATCCGGAGGAAGTTCTCTGCCTCGGGTAGTGTGCAGATTTGTTCCGAATGCGTATGAACATCTATAAAACCAGGTGCGACGAATCGACCCGCAGCATCAATGATCGTGGCGTTAGCTGTGTTCGCTTCTCCAACGGACTCAATGCGCCCGTTTGACACTCGAACGCTGCCCTTGATCGGAGGTGCTCCGGTGCCATCGACGATGAGTCCATTGACGATGACGAGGTCAGCCGCTGCGGTCGAAATGGCTAAAACCGCAGCAATGATGGAGTGCAGCACGAAGCTCTTCATAAACCGAAGGCCTCATCCATTTCACGCGCAACACCCTTGAGGTAGTCCAGGTCGCCTCCAGCCACTTCTGCGGCAAGCCAGCCATGGAAATTGATTTCGTGGAGCGCTTTTCGCACATCTGCATAATCAATATCGCCTTGGCCGATAGGGGTGAACTTGTCGTCTTTGCGACTGAAGCCCTTCACGTCGAGTTTGAGCACGCGCTTGTTGCCGAGTTGCCTGATCCAGTCACCCATACTCCCGTATTTCCAGTGATTGCCAATGTCGAACTGCATACCAACCCAAGGAGAGTTAAACTCGTCGACATACTTCACGAACTTCTCGGCATTCTGATCAGCTCCACCATCGTGGTTATAAAGAAACTGGTTCCAGACATTCTCGATCACGATTTGCACACCAAGTTCTGCCGCCAGAGGCACCGCTTTCTTGATGTTCTCTACTGAGCGTTCCCAGATTTCTTTTTCAGGTCCATCTTCGCCCTTTCCGACGACCAGAAGAACACTGTGCCCGCCCACAGCGCGAGTGTCTTGCAGGGCCGTCTTGAGGTCCTCTAGGGCCTGCTTCCGAGTCTCTGCATCCGCGCTGGTGTGCCGGATCTTCCAATGAGTTCCGCAGACGGTGCCATCAACCGGGAGTTGCGACTCTGCTATCGCCTTCTTGGTTTCCGCCACGTCCATGCCTGGGGCATTCATTTCTACTCCCATGAACCCTGCTTCCTTTGCGGCCTTGAACTTGTCCGTGAGGCTACCGTTCACTTTGATCATCCCAATCTTGAGGGTTTTGTAGATGCGGCCCGCGAGCGCATTTGGGACCGATGCCGCAGCATGGGTTCGTGGAGTGAAGGACAAAGCACTGCTCGCGGCAAGGAGAGAGGCTTTGGCAAGGAAGTCGCGGCGGGTGGGGTGATTGGAGTGGTGCATCCCGTAGCATACGCGTCCGATGAAGTTCTCCATTCAAAAGACAAAGCGATATCGGTATGACCGTAGTTGGGAAGGATGGATGTTCGTGTTTTGACTGCCTGTAGTTTGCTCGCAGCGCCTGTGCTGGGTGCTGCTGAGAGACCGGCGCATTGGGCGTTTCAGCCATTACGTAAGATCCAGGCCACCGGGATAGACGAGTTGCTGAACCAGTCGCTGGCCTCTAATAAGCTTGTCCCTGCTGCGGAAGCTGACCGCAGGACCCTGTTCCGGCGCGCCAGCTACGATCTTACTGGCCTCCCCCCTCCAGAAGTTGATCCTGGGTGCAGTTATGAGCAGTTTGTGGACCGGTTGCTTGCGAGCCCCCACTATGGCGAGCAATGGGCGCGCCATTGGCTGGATGTTGCGCGCTACTCTGACACCAAAGGCTATGTGTATGGCCGTGAGGAGAAGCGATGGGTGCACGCCGCTGCTTATCGGGATTGGGTCGTGCAGGCGCTGAACTCGGATATGCCGTATGACCGCTTCCTTGCGCTGCAAGTGGCAGCCGATCAGCTTGTTGAGGCCGGATCGCGCGACCTTGCGGCCATGGGTTTACTAACGCTGGGCAGGCGTTTTCTAGGCGTTACCCACGACATTATTGACGATCGCATTGATGTTGTTTCGCGTGCGGCGCTTGGGCTGTCGGTGGCTTGTGCGCGCTGTCACGATCACAAGTTTGATCCCATTCCCACAAGCGACTATTATTCCCTCTACGGTGTCTTCCAAAGCAGTGCTGAAGCAGTTGTTGTGTGTGATTCACGCCCAGCAAGCTGCGCACTCACAGACCTTAAGCTAAAGAATGCCGAACTCATGAAGCTCAGGCGGGAGGAGCAGATGAAACGCACTCGTTCAAGGGTGCTGGATCACCTTCTCGCCCAGTTCGAGCTCGATAAGTATCCTGAGGAAGTGTTTGGCCAACTGCTTGACGTTGATGACTTGAATCCATTCATTGTTCGGCGTTGGCAAGCATGGCTGGACCGGCAGAAGGACCCAATTTTTGCGATCTGGCACGGCTGGAACTCCACCTCGTGGGAGAATCTGGTTCAATTGTCGGATCCAAGAGTGACCGCCCGCTTCAAGGTGCCACCCAAGGACGCGAGGGAAGTCGCAGCGGTTTACGCACAAGTCCTCACTTCTGCTGAGTTTGGTGGGTTGCTCGCAGGTGAGTCTTCGCCATGCCATGTGCCAGATGAACACATAGCGAACAACGAGATGTATTTTCCGATTGGAGTGACGACGGAGCTTTGGAAAGCACAGGGCGAGGTGGATCGGCATTTGCTGGCGCATCCAGAAGAGCCCCTCCATGCGACTGTTCTTGTGGATCGTCGTGAGCCTGTCACTCCTCGTGTTTTTAATCGCGGAAATCCGCTCACCAAAGGTCAGACTGTGCCAAGGCAGTTCCTCTCTCTTTTTGGTGAGCAGAAGCCCTTTGCTAAAGGCAGCGGCAGACTTGAACTCGCGCGGCAGATCGCCAGTCCCCAGACCCCCCTTACGGCTCGCGTGATGGTGAATCGACTTTGGCAGCATCACTTTGGCCGAGGGATCGTGGCCACTCCGAGTGACTTTGGTGTTCAGGGCAGCGCACCGAGTCATCCTGAACTGCTCGATTGGCTGGCGCGGGCGTTTATTGACTCAGGTTGGAGCATTAAAGCAATGCATCGGCTCATCATGACTTCTGCTGCCTATAAACGTAGCGCTGGATGCGCCACATCGGACCCAGACAATCGATGGCTGTCCCACTTCCGGCCCCGGAGACTCAGTTTCGAGCAACTCAGAGACGGTTGGCTGATGGCGAGCGGTCGGCTTGATCTGCGGGTGGGCGGTCTCGGTGAACGACTGAGCAATGCCAACCACAGGCGCACTCTTTATAGCTTCATTGACCGTGAACACCTCCCAGGCGTCCTGAGAACCTTCGATTTCGCAAATCCAGACTTAACGATTGCACATCGGGCCGAGACAACCGTTGCCCAGCAGGCCTTGTTTGGCATGAATGATCCTTCGGTCGTTCGTTACGCAAAGTTGCTTTCGGAGTCTCTTCGTGGGGCAGACAAAGACAAGGTGGAGACTGCCTATTTGCGGCTGTTTCAACGTTCACCGACAGTTGATGAACTGCATTCCTGCCTGGAGTTCGTCTCTGTGGCAGCGGCGCGTCAGGCAGGTGGAAAAATAGGCCCTTGGGAGCAGATGTTGCAGGTGCTCATGCTATCCAATGAGTTTGTCTTCGTAGATTGACGGGAGGAATGCCGAGTTGTGGCAACATCGGGCACTAAACTGCCGTTTTCAGGCCGATGCTCACATTCCACGCAAGATTCCATTTCTCATTCGTGCGGGTTGCTCCGCAACGTGCGGAATCTGGATGGGCGACTTGCCCGTTTCGGGTGGGAACCATGCAGAACTTAACAACGAAATCCGAGATGACATGATGATTCGTGGTGCTCTCTTTTGCAGTGTCGCTTTTGCCGCAGGCTCGCTGTCGGCGGTGGACTTTGCACAGCAAGTTTTTCCGGTTCTCCAGCGCGCCTGTTTTGAGTGTCATGGGCAGCAGAAGGCAGAGTCAGACTTGAGATTGGATGTGCCTGCGGCTGCAACGCATGAGTCGATCAAGAGCGGAGACCTTCTGAGACGCATTCAATTGCCAGCTGATCACGAGGATGCGATGCCGAGGCGAGGAAATCGTTTGAGTGCGCCGCAAGTGGCCATCATTCGCGGGTGGATCGAGTCTGGAGCCATCTGGCCCTCGGACATGAAGCCGCCTGTGCATTGGGCATACGTCAAACCAAGACCTCCCACCGTCCCGACTACCATGGACACTGCTTGGCCGCGCAACGACGTGGATAAGTTCATCCTTGCTAGGCTGGAGGCAGAGAAAATGCAGCCTTCGTCAGAAGCGAGCCCAGCGGTGTTACTTCGACGTCTCTCTCTGGATACACGAGGACTTCCGCCAAGTGTTGCCGAGGTAGAGGCATTCGAGAAAGAATACCACGGCAGTGGAAAGGAAGCCGCCTGGAGCCGATGGGTGGACAAGTTCCTGGCTGACAAGGCGTTTGGTCCTAAGTGGGCTCGCCATTGGTTGGACCTAGCGCGCTATGCGGACTCGCACGGCTTCCAGCGCGATGACTTGCGCAATGTTTGGGCCTTTAGGGACTGGGTGGTGAATGCGTTGAATGATGGCATGCCCTTTGACCAGTTTACCATCGAGCAGGTGGCTGGAGACCTATTGCCAAACGCGTCACCCTCCCAAATCATCGCGACCGGGTTTCACCGTTGCACGCCAACGAACGTTGAGGCTGGCACTGATCCAGAAGAGAGCCGCATCAATCAGGTCATCGACCGCGTGAACACCACGGGGGCGGTTTGGCTCGGCACGACTCTTGAGTGTGCTCAGTGTCACAATCACAAATACGATCCGTTCACCATGCAGGACTACTACGGCCTGCTCGCCTACTTTAACAACACTGAAAAAGAAGCCGAGCGCACCAACCCCAAGGTTCCTGGCTCAATCCAGTTCAAGGGCTCGCCCTTCAACATGCTTAGCAAGGAGTTGGAGGATAAATCCAAAGCGTTGCGCGAACAGATAGCCAAGTTAGAGGGCACGACACCTGCTTCTGAAGCCACGACAGCACTTAAGCCCGACGTGTTTGAGGCTGAGTCAGGAAGCGAGAACACGATTCTCCCAGACAACAGCGTTTTACTGACCGGAGATGCTCCAGATGTCGACACTTATGTGTTCGAGGCTTCATTGAAACCAATGAGCATGACTGGAATCCTGATTGAGGCACTGGCCGACGAGTCGCTGCCTGGAAACGGACCAGGGCGGGGAAGCGCGCAGAGGCCTAACTTCGTCCTGACTGACTTGGAGGCTGCCATCGGGCAGAAACTGAGTTTTGCAAAAGCCTACGCGTCACACTCTCAGACGAACATGCATGTAAACAATTTGTTGGACGATGATCCCCAGTCAGCTTGGGCCATCAATCCGAAGTTTGGCCAGACTCATTGGGTTGCGTTGGAGCTTGCTCGGCCAGTGGAGGTTACCGCAGGAGCCAAGCTTAGCCTGCGGTTGCTCCAGGATTTTGGAGGAAAGCGCACCATCGGGCGTCTGCGCGTCACCGCCTTGAGTGAGCCAGTGCCGATGTGTCTGCCAGAGGTAGATGACGTTTCGTCCAAAAAGCCAAACCAGCGGTTGGCAGCTCTGAAGAAGCAGTTAGTTGCGCTCGAGTCGCCGACCACGGAGGTGATGAAGGAACTCGCTCAACCACGCATGACCACAATGTTTAAGCGTGGTGATTGGCAACAGCCCGCAGAACCCGTAATGGCGGGAACACCCGCAGTGTTCGGCGCGCAAGCCAACGGCGCGCCCAATCGCCTAACGCTTGCGCGATGGTTGGTGTCTGAAGGCAACCCGTTGACCGCGCGGGTGACGGTGAATCGTTGGTGGGCAGAGATTTTTGGGCAGGGCATCGTTTCCACCGTTGAGGATTTTGGAATCAAAGGCGAACCTCCTAGTCATCCGGAGTTGCTTGATTTTCTGGCAGTGAAACTGATGAGGAATGGGTGGTCAATGAAGACTGTGCTGAAGCAAATATTCGAGTCGGCAACGTATCGCCAGGCATCAAGCATTCCCTCGCCCAATCTCGACCCAATGAATGTCTTGCTAGCCCGCGGCCCTAGGTTCCGACTGGATGCAGAGGGCATACGCGACAATGCTCTCGCTATCGCTGGCTTACTGAGTCAGAAGCTGGGAGGGCAGTCGATCCGCCCACCACAACCCGACGGCATTTGGACAAAGGTAGGTGGCCAGAACTATCCATACAACGTCAGCGAGGGTGAGGATAAGTATCGTCGTGGTATTTATGTCGTATTGAAGCGTGGCTCGCCTTATCCGAGCATGGTTAACTTTGATGCGAGTGCCCGCATGGCCTGTGTGGTTAAGCGATCTCGCTCTAACACTCCATTGCAGGCTCTAACCTTGCTGAATGATCCAGTGTATGTGGAGGCTGCTGCGGCGTTTGCGCAAAGGGTGCAACGAGAGGCATCAGCAATGCCTTTGAAGGACCAACTTCGTCTTGCCTTTAGGCTAGCAGTCTCCCGCGAGCCGACTCAAACGGAACTTCAAGTTCTAGACTCTCTCTACGCTGATACGGGCAAGTGGTTGTCAGTCGCCACTGCTCTATTGAACCTCGACGAAACCATCACTAAGCCATGAACACCTACCTTTCGGCATCGCGGCGGCATTTTGTTAAAAGCGGGGGTCTCACTTTGGGGGCTGCAGCGCTCAGTGACTTGCTGGCAGGTAATACTCAAGCGGCATCGCACTTCGCTCCTCGCGCTAAGCATGTCATCTACCTGCACATGATTGGGGCTCCATCCCACTTGGACCTCTACGACTACAAACCCGAGTTGGTGAAGAGAAATGCTCAACTCTGTCCCGACGAGCTCATTAAAGGGAAGCGGTTCGCCTTCATCGGAGGAGAGATGCGCTTGGCCGGCACAAGTTATCAGTTCGCCAAGCATGGCCAAAGTGGGGCTGAGGTCAGCGAGTTACTGCCCAACTTTGCAGGGATTGCCGACGATGTGTGCATTATCAAATCATTGCATACCAACGAGATCAACCACGCACCTGCTCAGATGTTCCTTCACACGGGATTTGGGCGTGGGGGTAGGCCGAGCCTTGGCGCTTGGGTCACGTATGGCCTCGGTAGTGAGAACCAGGACCTGCCTTCGTACGTCGTCCTCCTCTCCGGGCCGCCTGGAGGCGCGGGGACCACTCTATGGTCTACCGGTTTCCTTCCCAGTGTTCACCAGGGTATTCAGTTTCGCAGCAGTGGAGAGCCAGTTCTGTTTCTGAACAATCGTGAGGGCCAGTCTGCAAAAGAGAGACGTCGGGTGTTAGATGCGGTGAAAGCATTGAATACCGCCCAACTCCAAGCCGTGGGCGATTCTGAGATTGCGACACGCATCTCTCAGTACGAGATGGCTTATCGAATGCAAACTTCAGTGCCTGGTCTGATGGACATCAGCCAGGAGACGAAGTCCACGCTGGAAATGTATGGCGCCAAGCCTGGTGCAGCATCATTTGCCAACAACTGCCTCCTCGCTCGGCGTTTGGTTGAGCGCGGAGTGCGCTTCGTGCAGTTGTTTGATTCAGATTGGGATCACCACGGTGGGCTTGACAAGCGTCTGCGTGCAAAGGCCAAGGACGTCGATCAGCCAATGGCCGCTCTCATCCGCGATCTAAAGCAGCGCGGCTTGCTAGACGAGACTCTAGTCATTTGGGGCGGTGAGTTTGGGCGTACGCCCCTTGCTCAGGGCATTGATGGGAATGGGACCAAGACCACACCGGGGCGTGATCATCACAAAGATGCGTACACCATTTGGATGGCGGGTGGTGGCATCAAAGGAGGCATCACCTACGGCAAGACCGACGACTTTGGATTCAATGTCGCCGAGAACTCAGTCCACACGCATGATTTGAATGCCACCGTGCTTCACCTTCTGGGCATGAATCACGAGAAGCTAACGTATCGCTACCAGGGGAGAGACTACCGGCTCACCGATGTCGAAGGCAAGATCGTCCATGACGTACTCGCCTAGCGGCAGGCATTGCATGATAGCAAATCGAGCGCGGGGTTGGCCCGTCACTTCTTTTTGAAGCGCACGAGGTAGTTCTCCTTCAGCAGGTCCTTCACCTCGGCCACCTTCTCGAAGCCTGCTGAGACTATTTCTGCTTCAAAGACTTCCTGTCCTGCACGCACGTGACCCATGATGAACTCACTGCTTTCTCCAGGGATCCGTTTGAAGTCGATCAGCACCACCTCGCCACCCGGCTTCAATGCCTTGTGCACCGTCTGCATCGTTGCCTGCGGAAACTCAAAGTGATGATACACATCGCAGATGAACGCGATGTCGACAGACGACTCCGGCAACTCCACGCTCTTTTCGTTGCAGAGTATCGTTGAAACATTCGCGGCGTTCGCTTTCGCCGCACGTGCTTTGATGTGCTCCAAGAAGTTCTTCGCGATTTCCACCGCGTAGACCTTACCTTCCGCTCCTGCCGCCTCAGAGAAGGGCAGGGTAAACAGACCCGTTCCGGCTCCGATGTCCGCTATCGTCATCCCCGGCTGAATGTTCACCGTTGAAACGATCTTGTCTCTGAGGTGAAAGATTTCCCGGCTCTCCGTCTCAAACTTCTGCGCCCACTCTTGGGGGTTGAGCTTGGGATCGAGAAACTTCTCGTTGATACCCGGCTTCACGCTGGCGTCTTGCGCCAGGGAGACACTGATCAGTAGGCAGAAAAGCAATGTTGTTTTGTTCATGACTTGGGAAGGGGAATGAAACGTGGCGTGCGTGCCGCATACTGAGCGTAATCCGCAAACTTCTCCGCCAACTTTGCCTCCTCATGAGCCGCCTTGGCATTAAAAAAGAGCCATAGCACGCCAAAAAGCAGCGCATGAAGGACGCTGCCCATCGCCATCGCTACTCCGAGCGCGGACAGCAGCAAACAACTGTAAATGGGATGCCTTACGCGGCCGTACATCCCGGTGCTCAGCAGTTTCGCATCCTCTCGGGGCGTGGGCATGGGCGTGAACGAGTCCGCCGCACGGAGTTGCCAAGCAGCGACCCCCGACAGCACCAATCCCGCCACCGCAATCACGACTCCCGCCCCGTGCACCCGCTCCAGTGCCGCGATCGGCCACACCGGTGGAGAAAACAGCAGTGCCCCCATGAGGACAAACTGCGTCACCACCCACCACACATCGGGAATGCTTCGTTTCATGTTCCCATCATTCAATCACACAGCTTAGCGGCACTCAAGCCACGGCGACAACTCAGCCATTCTCCCACGTCACGAGTTGCTTGCTTCTCGGTGCTCTGTCTGTCAGAAAAGAGCAGGCGGGCGTGTTTGTTCGCCTCCTGATTATGCCTTCCCAAGAATCGCCTGTTTCCACGATGCATTCATCTTATTCTCGCTTCTGTCCGTCCATTCCCAAGATGATCTTTGCAGCCATCTTGGCCGCCTTGCCTCTTCAAGCCCAGGTCATTCTGACCAAGCTGATCCCTGTCGGTGCTGCGGACAGTGAGCGGGCAGGTGCAGGCGTGCAGTCCGTCGGCATCGGAGCCGGGCGTGTGGTCGTCGGTTCTCCGCAGGCGCGGAACGCAGCCGGAGTCGCCACGGGTGGTGTTTATGTCTGGGACTTGAAGACCAAGGCTCAACTGAAGACCATCTTTCCTCCTGCTGACTCGGCTAACGCAGGGATGGAGTTTGGCACCAGCGTGGCAGTGGCCGGATCGCTGCTGGCGGTGGGTGCGCCTGGCGCTGATTCTTCAGCCTCCGGCTCCGAGAACTTTGGTGCCCTGTATTTGTTCGACCTGCTCACCGGGAAGTTCCTTCTGCGTGTGGTTGGCAGCAACGTAGCAGGTGAGGCTTGGGGGAAAACGGTTGGCATTGATGGCGAGAGCTTGGGCATGACCTCCACCACGGCGAATGGAGGCGTGGGAGGTTTTCAACTTCTGCGCGTGAACGGAGAAGTCCTCCTGTCGATGGGCGGTGGTGCCCCAGCCATGCCTGTTGCCGCCGGGGACAACTTTGGAGCCACGATGGCGATGAAGGACGGATTCGTCGTCATTGGTGCGCCTAATATGGCGGATGGTGCCAATCTGAACGCCGGGCGGGTTTTTGTTTTTACGGCAGAGGGTGAGTTCCTTTTTAGCCACAGTCCAGGAGTGGCGAATGTGCAGTACGGCTGTTGCGTGGCGATTGGAGTTTCACCCGTGCGGTTTGCAGCGGTGGGAGGCAAGGGCGGGAATGGCCGGGTAGAAGGCTTGCGGCTCCCCAATCCCTCGGACCCGCTGACGGTGAGTTTTCTTTTCAGTACAAGTTCAGGGGCCGCCGGAGGCAAAGGTGGCGGTATCGCGGTAGCGACCGATTCCGGACGCCTGCTGACCAGTCAGCCCGGTTCGGGTGGTGACTCCGGGGCTCTGTTGGACGTTACCGAGAACACCCAGACCCTGCCAACGGTGACTCACACCAACTTCGGTGCAGCACTGGCCGCTGCGGATGGAATCTTTGCCATCACCGCTCCGGATGACAGCAATCTCGTCTCCAATGCCGGTGCCGTTTATTTGATGAGCGACCTCTCCCGACCGAGTTGGTCGTCTACGATCTCTAGCGATGTCTTTGGCAGTGGGGCTCCTGCATCGCAAACCCCTCTCCTCGCAGGGGAGGCCATCAAGGGCAACAATACCCCGAGCTTCTATAGCACATTCCCCACCGTGCTTGGCCACATGGCGTTCATTGCCAACATGACCGGTTCTGGCACTACAGGCGGCAAGACGCAGTCCATCGGCCTCCGCGATCCTGGATCTGGAAGCATCCAGGCCGTGACGCTGACCACCACTTCTGCCGGTGGCATCATGCCGGGAAGTTTCACCTCTCCGGTCATGAACGCCTATGATCACTTCTGGACCATGGCCAAGCTCATGCCTGGCAGGACTCCGGCGCTCATGCACATCGGTACGGGCGGCACTCAGACCGTGCGGCGTCTGGGCGAAAGCCTGTTCTCCGGGACGGTGTCATCCGTCCGGTCGGGCAGGGCTGATGACGGCCTGAGCGGAAACGGAGACTATGCCTACACCTTCACGTTAAAGTCTGGCACCGGCTCGCCTCGTGTGACTGCTGCCAATGACTCTGTCATGCACTTCGGCACTCCGGCCCTGCCATCCGAGGTCCGGGAAGGCATGGCCACCTCCATGCCGGGAGCCCATCTCTATGGCCAGCTTCCCAGCCGCTTGAGCATGAATGGAGGCATGGTCATCCACTCCGTGCCCATCACCGGAGGCGCTCCTGCTGCCACTTCCGCAGACAACGCGGCGGTGCTGATCTCCATCGGCGCGGTAGCCTTGCGCAAGGGCGCATCCGCTCCGGACACCAACGGCGTTGCGGTCATTGGGAAGTTCTCCAGTTTCCTTGGCGAAGTAACTCAGTCCAACACCTCCTCCTCGCCTGTGTGGCTCGTCCGCGCCTCTTTGGCCCTCGGCAGCGGCGTGCCGAAGATCACCGCAGCCGACAACGAAGGCCTGTGGACCAATGCAGGCGGCACCCCTCATCTCGTCGTGCAAAAGGGAGACGCCACGATCTATGGAACCATCAAGCGCTTTATCCACTACGGCATTGTTAGTGGCGGCGACTGCCTTGTCTTAGCCCAGCTCAGCGGCTCAAAAGTCACCGCAGCCAATGACCTCATTCTCCTGTTCTATCCCTCCTCGGGCGGCTATCGCCTGCTCATGCGCGAGGGCGACTGCCTCTCCACACCCGATCGTGCACGCGTGGGCAGCATCCTCGGCATCGACATGACCTGCTACGCTGACAATACACCCGTGGTTGATTCAACTTACGGCGTCTTGGCCACACTCGCCAGCACGCCGGGTGGTGCCACTGCCTCCAACAATCTCGTCTGGTGCACCGGTGACTCCGCCACGTCCCTCACTTCCACCGGCCCGCGCAGACCATCCATCCGTCTGCGCAAAGGAGTGCGCTCCCTGTCGCCTGCGGGCCGCCATCAGATCAACTCCTTCCGCCTCAGTTTCGGCAAGGATCCCAGTGGAGCATGCAACACCGGGCTCGCTCACAGTGTGGTCGCCGGGCGGTCTGGTTTGACGTCCCTCTCCGTTCTCTATCCAGACAAGACGGAGGCCATTCTCCTGTTGTCCGGCAAACTGCCTTGATCCTCACTTGCCAACATGAGCAGCCAACCTCCCCCTCTTCAGCACGCTCACACCGCCAGTCAGCCCGGCGGACTCTCCCCCTGGCTCGCCTTGGGCATCACGTTGGCCCCATTGTTCGTTAGCTTGGCCCTGCCCGCACTGACGCTCGATGATGGCACCGTTTGGTCCGGCGCTTATCTCTTTTGCATGGGCTGGTTAGGCGTATTCATCGGGCAGTATGGCTGGCTGGCAAACATCGCCTGGTTCCTCGCCATCTTTTGTCTGCTGCTCAGGTCCCGCATCGCCGTCATCGCGTTCTCCGTGCTCGCGCTGCTTCTCAGCCTTGCCAGCTTCACCCTCATCGGCACGGAGATACCCATGGACGAAGCGGCAGTGAAGAAAGCCACCCCCACCGCCTTCGGTCCCGCGCTCTACGTGTGGCTCTTGGCCCTCCTCACACCCGCCATCATCATCTTTTGGGTGAAGCCCCGCAACCAACGCACACCGCCCCCACTGCCATGAAGAAAGGACTCCTCTACGGCTGCCTCAGCCTTGCCGGGCTCGCCCTGTTGGTCGTGGCCGTGCTGCTTTACTTCGCGCTTAACGCAGAGCCACTCCCAACCACTGCCGAAGCACTCGCCACCCTTCCAGACACAGAGCGCTCCGCCCTAACTCAGATCTGCCAACTCGCCAAAGTAGAGCCCACCAGCCTCCGTCATATCGCCAGTTATGAAGGCGACATCTTCGACCACGAGCTCAATCACCGTTCCCTCGTCGTACGCGATGGCCATCTCGTCGCCCTATGCCTCCGCTCCGCCACCTTCTCCGCCGTTCCGCAGTTCTCCGGCCTCAGCGCGCTGGAGGCGCTTGATCTCCGCAGCAGCGGCCTCACCCAGTGGCCAGACCTCTCCGGCTTAGCCGCACTCAAGCAAATCGATCTCTCCCGCCAGCCCCTGCCCACGCCCGAAGCCAAGCACCTCCCACCCAGCGTCACCCGTTTCAATCTCAGCGAGACCCACGTGGCAGACACCGCCCCCCTCGCCACACTCACCCACCTTCACACGCTCGACCTCAGTTCCACCCCCGTCACCACCTTTGCGCCACTCATCGTCCTCAAACTAGAGTCGCTCCGCCTCACACGCAGTCAGGTCAGCACCCTGCCAGATCAGTTGCCAAGCGCTGGCAACTGGGAAGTCGATCTCGATGAAACACCCGTCCTCAACCCACCTGGCTACTCCAAGACCTGGCCGTTCGACGGATGGATCACCACCACCACCAACGACGGCGACAACGTCAGCGGCACCATCAGTGAAGCCAAAGTAGACATCACCGGCACAGCCGCCCCCACCGCAAAACCCCGCGCCGTGAAGCTCCCCCGCTGCACCGACCCCAAAGCCAAACCCATCACCCTCCAAGCCACCTGCACAGAAGGCAAAGCCCGCCTCTGGTTAGAGGAGCCCTTCGGCTACTTCTCCTCCCCCTGGTTCACACAAAGCAAAGTCAAAGGCTTCGGCACCTTCCGCAAGCGCGGCTACCTCTCCACCACCCTCTCCCCCGGCCAGAGCGCCAGCCTCCAAGGCAGCCTCTTCCTCACCACCCACGATCGCCTCTACGAAATGCCACCCGGCCAGCGCAACGAGTCCCTCAAGCCCCCAGACTGGTGCGACTACTCCTTCTACCTCCAGCCCCTCGAAGGCAGCACCGTCACCGGCCTCCGCTTCCAAGTCACCGGCCCCAACTAACATCCGCCCCATGGCCCATACGCCCGGAAGATTCATCTACACCCGTGATCAAGGTCAAAACTGCAGTCTCCAGATAGGCGACTACACCCTAGATGACTTTGTCGCCACCTGGACCAGCAAAGACGACGATTGGTATTTCGACGCCTAACACACGTCTGAGAATCGACAGCAGAATCAAGGCAACAGAATGTCCTGATGAAGCGCCACGCCTGCCGCCTCAAAGAGACGGCCTACAATTTGCCGACATGGTGATTCGTAGCGATGGGTGTTGTAGCCTGGCTCTATGAGCCAGGAGACGTAGGACATCATCCAAAGCCCAACTCACGGGCAGGAACTGGAACCATAAAGAAAGACTCGGTTAGCACACGGCACGGTCACTGACCCCCGCCGGGCGCCCACCCTCCAGCGTCATCGCCGCACCCTCATCAGCCCAGGTCAGACAGCAGTAGCTGCGCCAACTCCAACGTCCGCTGCAACGCATACACATCTGCGCCACGGCGCGGTTCATCCAGATGCTGGGCTAGGTCGAGATACTTCACCAAATCCTTCTCAATCAACCGGACCTCGTCCAGCTTCTTTACGATCGATGGCCGATCTTGCACCAGCTCTGCAAATCGCTCCAACAGCGGCATCATTTGCCTGTCCAGGATGAAATAAGCCATCTCCTTCATGAACTGCGTTCTAGACGCCACCGCTTCCGCCAGTTCCTCCGGCGTCATGGACAGCTTCTTCTCCTCGAACGTCTTCTCCAACGTCTCCACCAACATCTCCGCCCGTCTGGGGTCCTCCTTCAGCCACGCAAGATACTCATCTTCCGTGAAGGGGCTATTAAAGGGACCAGAGGTAGGCGCATCAGGCTCATTAGGAGAGTGCATGGCAAAAGAATCGCCTCATCAAGCCAGTTCTGCAACCCCAGCTTTAAACCCTTCATCACCGCAGTAACATCCGTCGCCAATCCCTAACAACCCCAATCGGTATTTCGACACCTAACAAACGCCCGAGAATCGACAGCAGAACAAAAGCAACAGAACGCCCAGATTCCCCTGCCGCCATTCTCCTGCCATTAGAAGCCCGTCCTCCCTCACGCCCATCACCCGACCAACGAGGGACAGAAAATGAAATCCCATCTTCTGTCCCCCTCCATTGCAGTCAGTCAGACCCGCCTTGTTAGTCAATGCCGCCACCTCACGTCACATCCAAGCTCACCGGCGCGCTATCCCCGCCGAAGCCGCGGGAGTTCCTGCCCCGCACGTAGAACGTGTATTGATCTGGCGGCACGCTCGGCGTTAGCGCCGTGATCTCGAAGTTTCGCGTTAGGACATCCTCACCCACCAGCACGAACTCCGTCTCCCCAGGCGCGCGCATGAACACGTCGAAGCTCGTCGCACCCGAGCACGTATACTCCAGCTCCACCTCCCCAGGGGCAGGATTCGTAGCAGACTCGATCACCGCCGTATCCGGCACATTGCGCGGGCTCTCCGTCGGGATCGCGTCGATGATCTCACGCTCCAGCGTCCCTTCTGGGAACTGCGAGCGCCCCTGAGTCAGGGCAGACGTCACCATGTCCTCCATCTCACGCTGTTTCGCGTGCAGAGCACTCTCCTGAAGCTGGAAGTCCTGGTCCACCACCGGGATATTGTCGTCATTCGCCACCGCGGCATCCCGGAGACTTGTCATCCCCGCCATCGTCAGCGTGGCATTCACCTGAGCCACCGTGAACGCCGCAGGCGGCGTGCCGATGAGTGGCAACTGTGCCCACAGGGCCAACGTCGCGTCCGCACGCGTCAGCGTCTCCTGGAAGCTCTCGTCCTTGGTTGGTAGTCGCTCCAGCCGCTCCATCACCATCGCATCCTTACGGAACGTATTGCGCGCCTGCTGGCCAAAGTCCACACACGCATCATGCAGACTCGCCACCGACGTTCGTCGCAAGGCACGCGCACCATCCAGTGTCGTTTTAGCCGTTATGTAAAGAGTGCGGATAGGACCCGCACTGCCTATGAGAGCCTGCACTTGGGCAGGGGACTGTCCGTCTGGGCGGAAGCTAGGTATCTCGTCCATGGCCGCTTTTGTGTAGCGGAGTTGGGTCACAACGAAGTCGAACGTCGTAAGCATAAGAATCAATAGGTTAAGGTTAGGTTTAGGATGTCATTTGGGTGTGTTTGGGGGCTGGAAAGGCGGGTCGACCAGCAAAAATGGCCGGTCGACCGATAGAAATGGCACGTCGACCGCCCGCACAGGCAGGTCGACCAGGAAAAATGGCTCATCGACCGCCCAAAGAGGCACGTCGACCGGTGAAAATGGCAGGTCGACCAGGAAAAGTGGCCCGTCGACCAGTGGAAATGGCAGGTCGACCAGGAAAAGTGGCCCATCGACCGGTGGAAATGGCATGTCGACCAGCAGAACTCGCCCGTCGACCCGGTCGACCTGTCACCCTGAGCGGTCGACAAGCCAAAGCAAGCAGTCGAACCAACAGGCCGACCGGGATCACACCAACCACCAGATAAAATCCCACCATTCGGGTGGCGCGGTGACCTGCCCGGAGGTTTTGGCGACGTAGATCAGTCATCTTCGTAACCACACACCCATGGTGGAATGGGCGCATTTAACGCCGGTATAAGGGAAATCCCAAAAAACGTCGAGAAAAAACCACCCGAACCGAAAAAAACCTCCCCCGCGACACCCCGGTTGGCGAAATCCGCCCCGAGCTACTGGCAACAGAAGGGGTGACAGCAGAATACCCCGATTCTGCTGTCACCCATTCCGTTGCCAACCCCACCCCCTCGACCCCGCCCAGCAAAAAACACGCCCCCCAGCCCCCCAAAACCCAAAAAACCTCAAAAAGACAGGCTACTGCTTCGGGAAGAAGACCCGGCACTGGGACTTCTTGTGCTCATTGAACCAATCGACATCCTCCTGGCTCAATCCGGTGCAGCCCTGGAGGCCGAGGAGTCCGAGCGACTTCAACTCCACTATCCCCGCCAGCGCCTCCTTGCCCTTGAGGCCGGTGCAGCCAATCAGCCAGAGGTGGTCCAGATTGTTGCACTGGGCCAAGGGGGCAGTGTCGGTGAGGCCGGTGCAGTTGCTGAGGGAGAGATCAGTGATTTCATCCAGTCGGGGCAGGCGCGCGAGGGCTGGGCTGGTGAGTTGGATGCAACCACGAAGGTAGAGAGCGCCTGTGAAGGCTTGATTGCCGCTCTTTTTGACTTCTTTGAGGGCGGAGGCAAGGGCGTCGATTCCTTCGTCAAGGCCTTCCGGACGCTCCAGCAGCTTGGGTGCGATGTGCCAGCCCTCATCATTTGAGCCTCTCCACTCTTCAAGACGGCAGGTGAGCCGTGCTAGCCAGAGTTTCTCCCACCAAGGGCGGCGGATGTCTTGGGTGAGTGCCAAGTCTTTGTCCCAGGCAAGTTTGACCAGAAGTTCTACACAGGCGTAAGGCAGCGGCGGCTTGTCTTCCTCGATGGGCAGCGGGTCGGGGCTGTGGAGGGTGGGGAAGAGATCGTGCAGTAAGGCGTCTCTTTGTTGTTGGTGCTGGCTGCCGCTGTGGGCTTCTAACAGGAGGATGAGGATTTCGTGCCAAAGGTGCTGCTTGGCGAGGTCGGGGAGGTCGCTGGGGCGAGCGGGGAAGGGGCTGCGGGGGTAGCGCTTCTGGTAGTCGGCCTTTTCTTGGTCGGTCCAGTGGCGGCGGGAGCGGAACTCGGCGAGGTCCATCTCGGCCTGGTAGTTGAGTTGGTCCCGCAGGTGACAGGCGGCAAAGAACTCCAGGAAGGAGAGGTGAGTGAAGGCAAAGAGGTCCTGCCCGGCCTGATCCACTCCTCTGGGGATGAGGAGGCCGGAGCGGCGGGCGATGTGGCTGAGCAACTCGTCCAATACGATGCGGGCCTCTCGCTTGTCAGAAAACAGGCCGCGCTGCTGGAGGTCTGCTACCCAAGGCTCTAGGAGATCGTGGAGGTCGGAGAGGGAGATGGTGATTTGGCCCTCTGATTTTGGATTTTGGATTTGGGATTTGGGATTGTGTTCGCCTAGCCGTTGCTGCTGCATGTGCATGGCGATGAGGCCGAGCATTTGCCAGCGTTGAGGGGTGGAGAAGGGGCAGTCGTGGCCCATTTGGTTGAGGGTGCGGTAGACGCGGTCGAGATCGCCCAGGTAAACATTGCCGATGGTCTCATACAGAGCAAAGCGCCCGTCTGGCAGGGGTTTGCCCGAGCGCTTGAGCATGTTCATCATGCAAAGCAGGTTCGGCACACGGGAGATGATGCGCACGCCATCATGCCCCCGCTTCCTCACCTCCCGGAGCAACTCCTTGGAGTGGTCCGTGCCATGCCGGTGCTTGAACCAACGCTGAGTGAACAAGTCCTGCCGCTGGTCGTTGAACGGGGCGAGGTAGTAGCCGTAAGCGATAGGAAAGTGTGCCGCTATTGTCGTCTCAGCCCCACTCTGCATTTTCTCTAGAATCGATTTTAAGTCCCTGTCTTCATAATCTCCCTGGAAGTCCAGGCGCTTGGAGTTGCCATCCACAAAACCCCTGGGCAACCTATCTTTCCATTTATCGAATAGGATATCCAATAATCGATCCTGTTCTTGTATTACAACCAGACCAAGTTCCCGCCTATTCTTAGTCTTTGGCAAGACTAGCTTTTCCCTGAGCACCGCAACGTGACACTGAGCATCACGATACCCGATAACTCGTGAGGTAATGAGCCAACGGGCCTCGGCTGGAACGGCGAGCATCCCTTCATGGATGCACTCCACGACTTTTCTCCGCTTCTGGAGATCGCCGATCTCATCCAGGCCATCGACGAGGATGAAGAGGTTGGGATTGGTCTTCAGCAGCGTGAGGAACTCGTCTGGGTGCTCGCGGAAGGCTTCCAGGAGGGGCGGGGCGTTTTCTTCTCGGCGGTATTGGGTAAGGAGGGCGCGGACGAGGGTCTCCCAGGTCCAGGACTCGACATTGTCTTGATCCAAGAGCGGAACGATGTCGCGCAAGATGAAGGGGATGGGCAGTAAGCCATTGAGAGCGGGCGCGCCGACGAATGGGCGGCCACTGGCGAGGTGGGCGATGAGCGCCTGAATGAGGGTGCTCTTGCCCATGCCGGGGTCGGCTAACAACACGGTGCGGCGGTGGCTGTCCTGGGAGATGAGCTGAAGCAACTCCTGGGTCTGGTGCTTGCGCTGGTAGTGGTCCGGGTCCGCTCGGAGGCCCTGCTCGTCCTCATCAATGTCCTCAGGCCGCAGATGGCGCTCCGAACAAGCCGGGTGGACGAAGATGTCCCAGATGTCAGGCGCGGTGGTGTCTGCGGCAGAGAAGTGGTCTAGCGCTAGTTCCTCGTAGCGGGAGAAGGCTTTCAACAAGGCGCGGCGGTAGGCGCTGATGCGGGCACGCTGTTGGGAGGGGTGATTGGCGTAGTCACCGGTGATGGGAGCTTTGTCGAACGAGATGAGGGCGGAGCGCACGGACCAGAAGTCTGGGGCATACTCCCGGAGCGTGACGAGCGTGGCGGGTGTGCCTGCTACGACGAGGGTGCCCTGCATTTGCTTGGGCAGGTGATTGCGGTGGCGGTTGAGATAAACAAAGGCCTCCCGCCAAGGGCCATGGATGGGCTCAGATGGTGGTGCATCTGGCGATGGGACGGAGAGCCAAGTGAGGAAGTCTGCCTTGGATGCCTCATGCGAGGCAATGAGCGTCTCCACCAGATGGCTGGATGCAAAGAGGGGGTCGAAGTCGATGTAACGAGTGCTGCGGCCCTCTGGCACAAGGGCAGGGATGGCAAGCCGCACCTGATCAAGCGTCCACTCATCTGGCGCGATGAGCACAACAATGGAAAACTGGCTGGTGAGGGCCAGGTGGGTCTGGAGCAACTGCCACCCGATCTGCTCGGTGACGGGGACGGGCGGCTGAGGCGTGGGGGCGATGGGCCTGGGTTTGCTCACAGATAGGAAGGCGAACGGGGAGGGCTAGGATGAAGGGGTGAAGCCGGAGACGGTGGAGTCTGGTTGGTCCGGGAGCTTTGTGATTTCCCAGAGCAGCGGATGAACATCGCACCACTCTACCGCGTTGGTGAGGAAGAAGGCGTAGCGGTTGTTGAAGAGATTGTTCAGCGTGTGGCGGGTTTCGTTTTTGCCGTCCGGGTAACGGCAGGCCCGGTCATGACTGATGCGGATGAGCAACTCAAGGGCAGTGTCAGACAGAACGCCAAAGGAGTTTTGGTGATTGGCGATGGCTGAGTTCACTTGGCGGCTGGTGACCAAGGGTGCGTCAGGCTCCGAGCGCGGCAGAGTGGCACGGAGCATGGTTTCCCGAAGGAGCAGGATAAAGTCACGCAAGTGTCCGCCGGAAGCTTTGATGAGCTTGTCCAGCAGCGGGTGCGGTTTGTTGCCTTTGGTGGGACCAAAGAAGCGGTCCAGCCCTGCTTGGGTGAAGCGCCGAAGGGCGACCTCACGCATGAGTTTCATGCCGGGGTGGTAGGTAGGGCGTTTTGTGTCGGAGGTCCAGAGCTTGACACCATAGACGAGGCGGACATTGCCGGGACCAGGGCTGAGGAGCTTGATCCATGGCGGCATGGTGAGCACAACGTGATGGCCCGGCACACGCAGAGCTTCCTTGTGATTTGCGAGGATGGCCATGATGCTATCCGCTACCTCGCCTCCGTCTTGAGAGATGTCTTGGAGCTTCTCAAAGCTGTCGAGAATGAAGACGGGTCTGTAAGTGGCGCCGAGCTTGGACATCGCTGCACTAGTAGCATCCGCAAAGAAGTTGTGGACTTGCTTCTCAATGACCTTGGGGAGGGTGGAGAGATGCGCTTCAAGCTGACTGATGAAGGACGGGTTTTCTTTGAGGATAACTTTGAAGTTGCCTGCATCGGTATCGAGATCAAATCCCTGAAGTTGGACGTGGGTTTCTTTGAGCCAGTGGATGAGTCTTTGCCAGTAGGATTGCTTTAGCGCCTCTAGTCCAATGAGGTTCTCCAACTGGTCGCTGTAAGCGCCAGCCATCTTGATGAGGAACATGTCTCTGGAGACCGGTAAGGTGGGGAGGAAGTAGTCTGAAGCGTCCGCCATGGCCACTAGGTAACCCTGACCCTCCAGTAGGGACTTTAGTCTCCGCAGTTCGGAGGATTTGCCGGAGCCTGAGAACCCGGAGATGAAGTTGAGGCTTCCAGAGTCGGAGATGGTGATCTCTCGGTGAATGACGCTGACTTGATCGTGATCGGTGCCCTCGTGGATTGGCACGAAAAGATGATCGGGATCGTTTGGCTCGACAGACTTGAACGGGTCCAGGCGTGCGCTTAGCCAACGATGAAACGCTAGGTCGTCTGCGGGAAGGTTACTCATTTGGGCAGAGGATAGACTGCAAGATAAGGATGTAAACCCCAAGGCCGAGAGTTGAGACGGCGGCGAGTTTTCGAGCAGTGGAGGGGTGGAAGACGGAGGGTGGTGGGATGGAGTTGTGGGTTGTATTTGGTGGCGGGGTGGGGGGAAGTGGCTTCTTTGGGGGGGTGTCTGCTTATTCTGTTCTTCAATCGGAGCTTCGTGCTTCTCCTCGGCGGTGGTTGGTTACTGGGGCTGCTGGCTTTATTGGGTCTCATCTCACGGAGACTTTGCTGGGGCTGGGGCAGGAGGTGATCGCGCTGGATAACTTGGCTACGGGGCACTTGGCGAATATTGAGGCGGTGCGGAATGCAGGGAGCGGGAAGCTGACGTTTGTGCAGGGGGACATCGTGGACTTGGAGGCTAACAGGCGGTTGTGTGAGGGGGTGGACTATGTTTTGCATCAGGCGGGGCTGGGGTCTGTGCCGCGCTCGATCAAGCAGCCGGGGGATAGCCATGCGGCGAATGTGACGGGGACGCTCCACTTGATGACGGCGGCTAAGGAGGCGGGGGTGAAGCGGTTTGTGTATGCATCGAGTAGCTCGGTGTACGGGGATGATGCGTCTTTGCCGAAGGTGGAGGGGAGGACGGGGCGGCCGCTGTCGCCTTACGCGGCCACGAAGGCGATGTGTGAGGTGTATGCGGGGGTGTTCTACCGGTGCTATGGGCTGGAGTCTGCGGGGCTGCGGTATTTCAATGTGTTTGGCCCGCGCCAGGACCCGAATGGGCCGTATGCGGCGGTGATGCCGCTGTGGTTTGCGGCGCTGAGTAAGGGGCAGGTGTGTGCGATCAATGGTGACGGGAGTACGTCACGGGACTTCTGCTTTGTGGCGAATGTGGTGCAGGCGAACTTGCTGGCGGCTACGAGTGGGCACGAGGAGATGGGCTGCAATGTGTTTAACGTGGCGTGCGGGGCGAAGACGTCGCTCAATGAGCTGTATGCGAGGATCAGCGCGCTGTGTGGGGCGGGGGACTTGAAGCCGGACTACAGGCCGTTCCGCGCGGGGGACATCCTGCACTCGCTGGCGGATATCTCGCAAGCAAGGCGTCTGCTTGGCTATGAGCCGACTCATGACATCGAAGCGGGCCTGAAGGAGGCGGCGGCTTGGTATTTGTCTGCGGTGGGGGGGTAGTGGGGGTGGGGGCGGTCGGACAATGAGACGGGGAGACGGGGAGACGGGGAGTGGTGGGGTGCTGGAGTGGTGGGGTGCTGGAGTGGTGGGGTGCTGGAGTGGTGGAGTGCTGGAGTGGTGGAGTGCTGGAGTGGTGGAGTGGTGGAGTGGTGGAGTGCTGGAGTGGTGGAGTGGTGGAGTGGTGGAGTGGTGGAGTGGTGGAGTGGTGGAGTGGTGGAGTGGTGGGGGCTAGGGTTTTTGTTTTTCTTCGGCTTCGGCTAGTTTGAACTCTAGCTCGCAGACGCGGTATTCGGTCTCGCGGAGTTTTTTGCGGGTTTCGGTGTCGGTTTGGGCGAGTCTTAGCTCTAGCTCTAGGGCGCGTTTCTCGGCGTGCTTGGCGCGGTCGATGAGGGCTTGCTGGTCTTCGGCTGCTACGACGGAGGCGGCGGCTTGGGCGGCTCCTCCGGTGCCGACGATGTTCATGATTTCTTTTTGTAACATTTGATTGCGGTTCTCGGCGGTGGCGAGCTTGCGCTTGAGGTCGGTGAGGTGTGCTTCGGACTCGGCTTGCTGGGTGGTGAGGGCGGTGCGGAGGGTTTCGATCTGGGCGTGGATGCCGGTCTCGTCGGTGGTGGCGGCGGTGAGGGCTTGCTCGAGCTCGGTGAGCTTGGCGCGGAGGTCGGTCTCGGTTTTGCGGAGGGTCTCGCGCTCGTCGCTGAAGGTGGTGCGGAGGTGGGTGAGCTCGGCGGTGAGTTGGTTGGCGAGCTCGTGCTTGGCGTCGAGTGCGGCTTGGAGGGCGCTGACGCGTCCTTTCTCGGCGGTGAGGGAGGCTTCGAGGTCGCCAATGCGTTTGAGGGCGTTGGGGAGTTGGGCTTCGAGCTCGCGGAGGGAGAGGGAGGTGGTGTGGAGGCTGACTTCTAGCTCGGAGATGCGGCGGGACTGGAGGGTGGCGCGGGTGGCGGCTTCGGCTTGGTGCTCGGCGAGGCGGGTCTCTAGGAGGGCGTACTCGCGTGCGGCGGTGTCGAGGCGCTCGGTGGCGGCGGCGTGCTCTTGGTCTCGGGTGGCGGCGGCTTGGGTGAGCTGGTGCTTGAGGGTGTCAATGAGGGGCTGGAACTTCTGGACGAGGAAGCGGGTGGTGAGCCACCAGGAGGCTGCGGCGGCGGTGGCAGCGATGGCGAGTGCGGTCAATAGGGTGGCGGCGTCCATGGAGGAGGGGTATGAAAGCGTAAAGGGGGTGTTTTGGGCAAGGAAGAAGTCTTGTCAGGGGAGGAGGGAAGGGGTTAAAGGAGGTGGCATGTTATTTCGCATTGTTTGTCTGGGCCTGGGGCTGTGGGGGGCTGTGGCGATGGGGCAGGAGGGGGGCGGGAAGCTGGAGCCGATCTCGGTGCCGGAGTTTGACGCGCGGCTGGTGCCGCCGTCTAGCTGGCTGTCGCGCCCAACGATAGAGAAGCAGGCGGGGGTGACGGTGTTGGCGTATGCGCGGAGTTTCCTGAACGAGGGGGTGACGGTGGTGATGAATGACTTTAGCTCATCGCTGTCTGGTGATGCGGCGAATGATATGCAGATGTCGCTGAACTTTATCCGCAACTTGGCGATGAGTAATCAGGCGGCGAATGAGTTTACGAAACCGGAGTCGGTGGTGGTGAATGGGGTGACGTTTGCGAAGATCGAGTATGATGGGAAGCTGAGCCAGGCGATGAATGGTCACTACGTGGTGCTGTTCACGCTGAGGCTGGGGGCGCTGTATCGGATCATATCGTTTAGCCCTAATGAGAGGTCGGCTCAGACGAATGCGAGTGGGTTTGCGAAGGGGTTCTCGTGGTTGGACCCGCAACGGACGCGTCTGCCGGGGACGGTGGAGGATTACCAGGGGCATGTGCATGGTTTTGAGTCGCACCTGAAGAAGCTGGGGTGGACGAACTGGCCGGAGGGGAAGGAGCAGAGCAAGGGGGCCTTCCTGGCGGCGAGTCAACGGAATGCGGCGTTCCTAACAGTAAGTCTGGTGCCGGAGCCGGTGGAGAAGACGACGATGGATGAGGTGGTGGAGGCGCTGCTGCCGTGGTGTGTGTGGAGTAAGCCGGAGCGGGGCTGGACTTTCAATCCGCTGACGATGCCTGGGGTGGATGAGGCGAGGGGGTTCGCCGGGGAACTGCTGTATGGAAGTACGCCGGTGAATGTGCGGGGCTATGTGGTGCGCGGTGGTGGGCGGATCATGGGCGTGGCGGCTTGGGCTTCGGCGAGTTTCGGGGTGAGGGAGCTGGATGGTGCGCTGGCGGCGGTGGTGCCGAAGGAGATCAAGCAGTTTCCACCGCTGTCGCTGTTCACGGAGCAGCAGCGGCGGCTCCAGGCGTCGTTTCTGACGGATCTGGCGCTGGGGCAGTATGAGGCGGGGGCGGTGTCGCGTGCCTCAAAATTGTATGAGCAGGCGCTGGAGTCGTCTCGGCACAATCATGCCACGCTGAGGGCCGCAGTTGTGTGTTATGAGCGGATCGGAGGGGAGGCGGAGGCGCTGAGGTGCATCGAGCGCTACGAGAAGGACTTTAAGGACAGCCCGGAGATCCAGGGGATGCGGGCGCGGCTGCTGGCGCAGACAGGGAAGTCTGAGGAGGCGCTGAAGGTGCTGAGGGAGCTGTTTGCCAAGGATCTGAGGGATGAAGAGGCTGCGGCGGTGTATTTGCAAGAGTTGTATCGCAATTCGTTGTTCACAGAGGCGGTGGAGTTCGTCGACTCGTATGCGAAGAAGGCACCGAGCGCTACGGTGCTGATCTGGCAGGCGGATACGTATGCGCGGGCAGAGAAGTATGAGCGGTCGATGGAGTTGTTTGAGGCGCTGCTGTCGCGAAAGCCGTTCAATGCGGCGGTGGCAGCGCTGTATGCGTCTGTGGCGCTGTCTGCCAAGAAGTATGATGTGTGTCTGGAGGTGATAGACCAGATGAAGAAGGAGGGCGTGGAGACGGCTCCGGCTCTGCGGACTGCTGGGTGGGCTCACTACGGGAAGAAGGCGTACCGGGAGGCCAAGGTGGCGTTTGAGGCGGCACGGACGATGGCTCCAAATGACCCGCAGACGGCGGAGGCACTGAATGCTGCCTCTGCAGCACTGGGAGAGGGTGACAACTCGGCGATCCGCACGCCGATAGAGCCACTGACTCTGCCGGAGGTGGTGAGCAAGCAGGTGAGGGCGCTGGCGGCTAAGTATGAACCTGCTGCGGGTGAGAGTGTGGTGCGGAAGCTAGCGGTGAATCACGTGCACTATGAGAAGAACAAGACGTACAAGCGCACGGAGGAACGTGTGCTGCTGGTGCAGGATGCAGCGGGAGTGGAGGCTCTGAGCACGCTGGAGATCGGTTTTGATCCGCTATGGGAGCGCTTGTATGTGAATCAACTGGAAGTGGTAGAACCTGCTACGGGTAAGACGGTGGCTAGCGGTAAACTGGATGACTACTACGTGACCGATGCGGCTACTGGGGCAATCGCAACGCTAACCAAGGCTCTGCGGCTGCCGGTGCCAGGGCTGAAGGCTGGACTGGAACTGCGCTACAAGGTGACGTTTGAGAGCCTGAGCAAGCCAGAGGACTTTGTTTATGAGTCGAGGACACTGGCGCACTATTACCCCACGGCGGTGGAGGCGTTCGTGGTGAGTGGAGACGTGAAGGAAGTGAAGGCGGTGCCAGGAGCGGAGCTCGCGGAAGTGGCGGAGGCCGCGCACGGTGCGGAGCACTTGGCATGGGTGGTGAAGAACCCGCCGACGATGCATCCCGAACCGCTGCTGCCGCCGTCACGCAAGTATTTGCCAGTGCTGGAGGTGGGTGCTGCGGGGAAGACTTGGCAAAAGACGGGCGATGAGTATTTGGAACTGATCAAGGACTCGCTGGCGGATGAGCCGGAGATTGGCAAACTGGCGATTGAGCTAACTAGGGGGTGCAAAACGAACGAGGAGAAGGTGGAGGTGCTCTCCAAGCATGTGAGAGATGAGGTGATCTACCGGGCGATTGAGTTCGGACGCCGAGCGAGGGTTCCCAACATGTGCCAGCGGGTGCTGGGCAACCGCTACGGCGACTGCAAGGACATGTCGCTGCTGTTGCACAAGCTCCTTGCGGCCGTGGGCGTGACTAGTCGCCTGACGCTGGTCAACTCGTCTAGCGATGTGTGCAGTGAGTTGCCGGATTTGGATCAGTTTAACCACATGGTGCTGTATGTGCCCGCGCTGGAGCAGAA
The DNA here is from genome assembly GCA_016795485.1 of Verrucomicrobiaceae bacterium. Lineage (GTDB taxonomy): Bacteria > Verrucomicrobiota > Verrucomicrobiia > Verrucomicrobiales > Verrucomicrobiaceae > JAEUHM01. Next base: position 121,808 of record JAEUHM010000058.1, read on the forward strand.
ACTGGTGGACTGCACGATGGGAAAGGCGGCTAACACCCAACTGCCACCTTTGTTCTTTGACCGTCAAGTGCTGCTGCTGGAGAAAGGGGCATCAAAGCTGACGAAAGTGGAGGCACCCACGAAGGAGATCATGGACGAGGTGCGCACGGAGCGCACGGTGTCGTTCATGGCGGATGGATCTGCCTCGGTGGAGGAGAAAGTGACGATGACGGGCTATCAGGGCTGGAGCATGAGGGGGTTCATTCAGTCGATGAGACCACAGACGCGATTGCAGGCCTTGCAGGCTTACATGGAAGAGCGGTCGAGTTGGCAGTTGGAGCGGGTGGAGACGGAGAACTTGATGGACGCGAGTGCGGAGATGGCGATGAAGTTTTACTATCTGCTGCCACCTCAGCAGGACGTGGAGGGCAGGGGATACGTGTTGCCTGCGTTGTGGGAGAGGAAGTATCTCCAAGGACGCTACATGCGGGAGCGTCACCATCCATTTGTCGTGGAGCGGCCGCTTAAGTTCTCTAGCAAAGTGAAAGCCGTCTTCCCGGCGAGAGTGGATGTGGCTTCAGCGGAGAAACTTGGGTCGAGCGGACAGACGGAGTATCTCACCTGGCTCACAGCAGCCAAGGTGACCGGCGAGCGGCCGAGTGAGTTGGAAGTCACATTCTCCGCGCAAACGCTGGCCGGAGAGCGTCCGGCAGGAGAGTATCGGCGGATGTATGATGAAATGATGAAGGCAATCGCAGGCTGGGATTTGCCACTGCGGCTGCAAAAATAGCAACGGCAAGGCTTCGGCATTGCCGGACGTTGTATTCATTGCCAAAACTTGGTATTCACACGCCCCCCATCATGTCCTGGACTCCCCCTGCCAACACCCATCTCGTCGATCACGGGTTCATGGATGCTCGTTTCAAGCTGATCGACTTGGCGGCGTTTCTGGACCGTGTCCAGCGAGCAGGACAGAGTGATGACTATAGGGTGGTGCAACTCAAGGAGGCGATGAAGCATTTGTCCGACCCTGAGCCAGCAAGAGCCAAGGCGGTGCTAATGACTTTTAGTGACCCCACCCAGGAACCGATCCCTGCCGCGCACACCCAAGGTGCTGCTGGGGCGTGGCGTGCTGAAGCGTGAACAAGGAGATTCTTTTGCCCGATGTACATTGAACCACACGGACACATGGTCAGCCGGACGACGGATGATTACGAGAAGCTGGCGATAGCTGGTTGCGTGGCCATCTGCGAGCCTGCCTTCTGGGCGGGGTTTGACCGCAGCAGCGCGGACGGATTTTACGACTACTTCCGCCAGATCACCGAATACGAGCCCAAACGTGCGGCAAGGTTCGGGCTGCAACATTACTCCTGGCTATGCATCAACCCGAAGGAAGCGGAGGACTTAAAGCTCGCGGACGATGTCATGGCGCTGATCCCAGAGTTTTTAAAAAAACCGAACGTCCTCGGCATTGGTGAGATCGGATTGAACAAAAACAGCCGCAATGAACTGACGATCTTCGAAAAACATGTCCAGATCGCGGTGGATCACGACCAACTGATCCTCATCCACACTCCGCACCTCGAGGATAAGCTCAAAGGAACGCGATTGATCATTGATGCACTGAAGAACCACTCCGAGATCAACCCAGGGCGCGTCATTATTGACCACGTCGAGGAACACACCATTGATCTGGTGCTGGATGCTGGCTTCTGGGCGGGGATGACTCTGTATCCGGAATCCAAGTGCTCCCCCAACCGCGCCATCGACATGCTGGAGCAGCGTCAGGCGGAGAAGATCTGGATGAACTCCGCTTGTGATTGGGGAGTGAGTGACCCGTGGGCGGTTCCAAGGGCGATGCTGGAGATGAAGAAGCGGGGATGGAGCGCCGAGATGATCCACAAGGCGACTTATACCAACCCGGCCACCTTCATGGCCCAGAGCCCGAAGTTTAAGCTGTCGGTTTGAGGCTGGGGTGCCCAGATCACCTTTCGGCGGCTGGGGAGTAGAACTTTTTGGAACTTTTAACCCAGTTGGGTCTGGGGGCGCTCAGTTTTTAGTATCTCATGGTTGACAGTTAAGATGTGTGAAGTAACTACCAAGCGAAGGTCCTCTCTTGGGCCAGACCTCCACCAAAACGAAACCAATACTAACAGAACAAGCATGAAGAACACACTCCTCACGCTCGCCCTGGCCCTCGTGGTCTCCAACGCCAACGCTGGCGTCAGCGGCGACATCGCTAAAAACCCCGTCCTCCCGCCTCCAGTAGCTCCGGCTCCTGCCTGCAACAACATCAGCTACAATTTCTTTGAGGCCAGCTGGCTTCACTCATTTGCTGGTGAAGGTGCTGACGGTTTCGGCGTGGCACTGAACAAGAGCATCGCTGGCAACTTGTTTGCTACCGCAGACTACAATCAGTTTTTCAGCCCAGACCAGTTCGACGTAGCTGGTGGCCTTGGCTACTTCGTGCCAGTGACCTCCTGCGTGCACTGGGTGACAAAAGCTTCCCTCGTCTACAGCGAGACCGACTTTGATGACGCGTTCAGCGGTTCTGCTGGCACCGGCTTCCGGATCGGCCTCTCTCAGTGGCTTCAGTTGGACGTGTTCTATCATGCCTTCTGGTATGACTTTGATGAACTGACCCACAGCGGCAGTGCAGCTTTGATCTTCCGTGAGATTCTTGCGCCTAATGTGGACGTGATCGTTTCCGGTTCAGCCGGTGAAGAGGACTATCAGGCCATCTCCGCTGGTTTCCGTTACAACTTCTAATCTAAACCTAGCTTAGATTGACTTCCGCGGCACAGGGGCAACCCTGTGCCGCTTTATTTTATATGAACTGCAAACTTTGTTTGGCGATTGCGCTCTTCAGTGGTGGATGGGCATCGTGCAAGGAGCTTCGGCTCGACAGTCCGGCGGCTTTAGAAGGTGCTACGTATGGGCCTGGAGACACTCTGGTTTTGCCAGTAGGCGAGTTCGCGGATGTGAAACTCAGTCTGATCGGTGATGGCATCACTTTGAAGGCGGCTGTGCCTGGGAAGACGATCTTGACCGGCAGTTCATCACTCAAGTTTGCAGGCCGTGGACTTCGGATCGAGGGATTGCTCTTTCGCGACCCAGGGCCTGACGTTTCCGAGGTGATCCAGTTCAGAAAAGACTCTCGCACACTAGCAAGTGACAGCACGCTGGTGGATTGCGCGATCGTGGCCGATCCTGGTGCACAGGCCAAGCACAAGGAATCCAAGTGGTGCTCGATCTATGGTAAGGGAAATACGCTTGAGCGTTGCGCCTTCATCGGGAAAGCAAACAAGGGCACTACAGTCGTCGTGTGGCTTGCAGACGAGGCTACAGGTGGTCACATGATCAAGGGCTGTTACTTTGGTGATCGGCCCAAGCTAGGAAAGAACGGCGGTGAAACGATCCGCATCGGCGACTCGGAAACTAGCCACCTTGATGCTCGTTGTGTGGTCGCTAGTTGTTTGTTCGAGCGATGCAATGGAGAGGGCGAGATCATTTCCAACAAGTCTTGCGGCAACATTTACCGTGGGAACACCTTCCGGGAGTGTGAAGGTGCACTGACCCTCCGGCACGGGCATCGGGCGCTAGTGGAGAAGAACCTCTTCATTGGAAATGGCAAACCACTCACTGGCGGTGTGCGAATCATTGGCGAGGATCATGTGGTGACTGGCAACGCCATGGTCGAACTCCGGGGCGACGAGTACCGCTCCGCCATCACGTTCATGAACGCTCTCCCGAACACGCCCGCCAATGGCTACCAACAAGTGAAGCGCGCCGTCGTGGAGAACAACACCATCATCAACTGCAAGGCACCATTCACTATCGGGATGAAGCACGATAGCAAATGCACCCTGCCTCCGGTTGAAGTGAGCATGAAGAGCAACGTCGTCCACTCGCCCAAGAGCAAACTCATCACCCTCATGTCAGAAGCCCCTGGGTGGACTTGGAGCGGGAACACGTTTACGGCGAAAGAACCAGGAGCAGAGGTCCCAGGGGTGACACTCACCCAGGCCAGTACTCCAGAAGTTCCCATCAAGGCCGTCAGCAGAAGTGCGGCTGGCCCAGTTTGGCTCGGGGGCAATTGAATCGTCACATGCCGCTCAGGCTCACGCTCATCGCTGCCGTGTCTGATGACGGCTACATCTCGGCGGGCAAAGGCATCCCTTGGCACCTGCCAGACGATGTTGCCCATTTCCGAGCCTTTACCGAGGGGAAGCACTTGCTCGTTGGCGGCTCTACCTATGACGAGATGACCGGATGGTTTCGACCACAGCACACCGTGCACGTTTTGGGGAAGCCGAGGAGCCCAGCAGCACCCAAGGTGCGGTTTTACCCGGATCTGGGCACCCTTTTGCAGACGGCAGGGCGCGAGATCGACGCAATCATCGTCATTGGCGGCTCCAGCATCTACGAGCAGACCATCCAGGCGGCCAGTCAGCTCGTCATTACTCACGTTCACACTCAGTTGGGGCAAGGGAAGCCTTTCCCAGACATCCGGGAGTCGGATTGGACCGTGGTTCGGCAGCAGCACCACCCGGCAGACAGTCGTCACGCCCTGCCATTCAGCATCGTCACCTACAACACTTCCGTCTTGCGCGGATAGCCGGGCGAAACTATAAACTCCGCCCACTCATCCCAACCCACACTTTTTCCTGTCATGGCCCGCATCTACAACAACATCGTCGAGACCGTTGGACGCACTCCACTGGTAAAGCTGAACCGAGTCACCGCTGGTTTGAATGCCACCATCGCGCTCAAGTGTGAGTTCTTCAATCCCCTCGGCTCCGTCAAGGACCGGATTGGCATGGCCATGATCGAAGACGCAGAGCAGAAGGGCGTGTTGAACAAAGACACCGTCATCATTGAGCCCACGTCAGGCAACACTGGTATCGCCCTTGCCTTCGTTGCAGCTGCCAAAGGCTACCGTCTCATCCTCACCATGCCAGAGACCATGTCCCTTGAGCGCCGGACCCTTCTGGCTCTTCTCGGTGCCGAGCTCGTCCTCACCGAGGGTGCAAAAGGCATGAAGGGAGCTATCGCCAAGGCGGAGGAACTCGTCAAATCCACCCCTAATGCCTGGATGCCTCAGCAGTTTGAGAACCCAGCCAACCCAGAGATCCATCGCAAGACTACCGCCGAAGAAATCTGGACTGATACCGATGGCGTTGTCGACATCCTTGTCGCCGCAGTCGGCACCGGTGGTACCATCACAGGTTGCTGCGAGGTGATTAAGCCACGCAAACCCAGCTTCCAAGCGATTGCTGTAGAGCCAGAGGCATCGCCAGTCATCAACCAGACTCTTTCTGGCGAACCCGTGCAGCCCGGCCCTCACAAAATCCAGGGAACCGGCGCCGGATTTGTCCCGGTCAACCTTCACCTCAAGGACAGCAGCGGCAATCCCCAGATCGTCGAATGCGTCAAAGTCAGCAATGACGCCGCCTTTGAGATGGCCCGCCGCTTAGCCAAAGAAGAAGGTCTTCTCGTCGGCATCTCCACCGGAGCCAATGTCACCGCTGCCATCGAGATCGCCAAGCGCCCAGAAAACGCTGGCAAGCTGATCGTTACAGTGGCCTGCTCCACAGGCGAGCGTTATCTTTCCACCGCGCTGGCCGAAGCCGCCCGTGCAGCCGTGGGAGCCTGATCCTGATTCCGCCACAATCCCTCATCTCATTTCATGTCAAAGTCCGCCCACTCAGCTAGTGCCGCCCAAGGACCTGCGGCCGTTCAAGAAACCTCTCCAATTGAGCAGTTTCTGGACAAGAACTTCCGAAAGATCGGATTCGCCGTCCTCGGTATCGTAGCCCTCGTGGTCATCGCAGGCATCATCCGCCACCGCGCCCATGAGGCAGATCGCGCCGCTGCTATTGCCGTTTCTCAGGCAAAAACCGCTGCCGATTGCGATCTCGTCATAGCTGCTCACCCAGGCACCACCGCCGCAGGCAACGCCCTGCTCAAAAAAGCCAAGATTGTATGGGCTGAAGGAAAAAAAGACAGCTCTATTGCCCTGCTGAGAGAGTTTGTAGGCAACTACAACTCCCATCCCCTCCGCCTTCAAACCCTTATTTCACTAGGCACAGCCCTTGAGGGCACCGGACAGGCAGCAGAAGCGCGCAAAGTCTACGCTGAGATCGTGGAGAAGCACATCAACGACCCTCTAGCGGGTCTCGCCAAGCTGCGTGAAGCCGACATCCTCTGGAGTCAGGGTAAAGAAGACGAGGCCAAAAAGATCTATGAGATGCACGCGCAGACCTTTCCAGCATCGCCCTTCTTTGAAGACAACGCCAATCGCCTCGGCTGGATGAAGGCCGCTCTCCCTACCAAAGAAGTGGACCCTCCCAAGCCCCCACCCGCAGCGATTGCGGCACCCGATGCCAAGGGCACACCACCCAAGACACCGGGAGCAACAGTGACCCCAACTGGATCGGTGATGACCAACCCAGCGTTCTCTATTCCGCCGCCAAAACCAGCTGCCAACCAGCCACAACCGGTCACTCCACCCCCGGCCAACGCACCCAAGCCAGCCCCTGCACCTCCAGCAGCGGCTACCAAGCCAGCGCCTCCCCCGACAAGCCCCGCGACCGCAACGCCACCAGCGGCCCCGGCTTCCAAGCCAGCCACTCCTACCGCTCCCGCAACGACTCCAGCACCTTCGGCCCCCAAGCCGCAGTAGGGCACAGGGTCGCCTTGGAGCGTAGTAGAGTTAAAGCGGTCTCCCGTATGTACGGTCAATAATGGCTGATGAATCGGCTGTGCCGATTCGCGTAGTCTTTTTTGGTGTCTGTGATGAAAGCAGACCCCAAAACAAGCCGCCTCCAGCTCGCAAAAGGCCGCTGCAGCACCTCAAAAAGCCATTCCAGGGTGGCCACGGAGCCGAAGCAGCCTCGGAGAAAGTCATTTTAGCCCCTCAAGGAGCAGTTGTGCGTAGTCGGCTCTCGATTCGGTGTTCAAATCCCCGCGCGCACAGTCTAGTCCGGATAGTCTGTTCGCTTTCTTCTCGTGATGCCTTGAACACCGTGATATCGGGACGGCATTACTTGCTCAAAGCGATCATCCTTCAAGGCTCAGGCTGACGTGCATCCGCGTAGTTCTTTTGTTCATCATGTATGTGGTTGTTCTTTCCCTGAGACCTGGAGTGGCTCGTGCCCTGACACATGGCGTATCCTCCGCGATTCCAGGCAACCCGCGCTTCCTTCTTGCCGCTTTCAGCATTGCTTCAGGCCCCCTGAGACCTGCCATTCGTCCCGTTTCTTCGCTGCCCTCTGAGCGTGGTGGGGGCATCTTGGCACCGAAACGAAGTGGCTTGGCGATACTCGTCAAACAAAGACCTAAACGGCACTCGTGTGTCACCTTCCAGTTTCGTTTTCATCAACCGAGGCATTATCTGCCAAGCTTTCCGCGTCTTTGAGGTATCGAACCTCCGGCTTACCCTTGGCATCTCTGTCCGCAGTGTTTGGGTTTATAGCTCACTGTGCTACTCGCGAGATACACTGTTGTGCCCTAGTTGAGTGAGACATCACGCCAGTACCATCAGAAAGGTGGCGTGGTCAGAGCTTTCCGCCAGGCTTCGGGCACGGCACTCTGTCCGTGATAGTAGCCAAGTACACCGCCCACCACGATGCCGCGGGTGGCGGAGTCACCGCCTGCCATGACGTTCTGCACCATGGCCTCTTTGTAGTCATGACCGTGACGGCTTAAGAGCAAAAGGCAGGCGGGAAGCGCCTCTTCCATATCGCAAGACTGTCCAAGAGTTGAAATCGCTGTCGTGGTGTCCACAGATGCCAGATTCGGACTCGTCGCTTTCACTCCCAAGTCCTTCACGACTTGAGCTGAGGCACCGAGAGCTTTAGCTATTGCCTTCGGCAGATCCAAACCAGTTACCAGACCCTGGATTAGCCGCGCGAGGAACGCTGCGGCATGCAATGCATCCGCGCTCCGGTGTGTGAGAGCGGTTTGCTCTTGGATGGACTCGATCATGGCCTCCACGCTCTGACCATGAATCAGTCCAGCAGCCAACACGGGCATGCCTCTTGCTGGGCCCGCCAGTTCATCCGATAATGCACCAGCTTCCATCATCGGGAGCCCTTTGGTGATGTTATGAAGGGTCTCTTTGGTCGCTTTGTCCCGATAACTGATTGTTTTCTCGTCATCCCAGAACGCTTTCCAGCGTTTAAAGTAGTGCGTCACTTCGAATTGCCATCTGGAGTCTGAGATCGATTGCTGAAGCAGCCACATCTGGTCGCCGATATGGGTATAGTCACCCGCCTTCTTGCCAGGATGGTAGGGTGTCAGAGGATCATTGAAACCACTCACCGTACCGAGTTTTGCTTGAATGGTGCTCGGGTCATAGACCCAATGGGGACCCAACGCCAAGGCATCACCGACAAAGGCGCCAAGAAGGAGACCTGCTATTCGAGGATCTTTGTGGAGGGCAGAGGCAACAGTTTCTGGGCTCATGGGATTGTCAGAGGTGGTGGAGTTGTGGGGAGCCTGCTTCAGTTGCGCATCTTGTGCATGATCAGAGCTGCCCAACCTACAATCATGGATAAGCCACCAATAGGCGTGATGGCACCCAGCCACTTCATTCCCGTATATGCCAACACGTAGAGTGATCCACTGAACACCACCACACCTATAGCTATACACACCCAGGCGATCTTTAGCGGTTTGGAAGCGTGTGCCACCCAGGCAAGGAATAGCAGGACCGCTGAATGAACAAGGTGGTATTGGCTGGCAGTCTTCCACCGGTCAGCCAATCCGTTAGCAGTGATCACATCAGCAACGTGACCGTGAGCACCCATGGCACCCAAGATCACAGCCAAGGCACCAGAAAGAGCGGAAATACGGAAGAGCGTCATGAGAAGACGTTACGCTTTTGCATCAAACGCGAGTGCCGCAAGTTCAGCGTAATACGGGCAACTCAGAATCAACTCGCTGTGCGTCCCGTGGGCCAAGACACGCCCAAGGCGCATCACATAGATGCGATCTGCCTCCACAATCGTCGATAGACGGTGCGCGATGACTAAACTGGTGCGGTTCTGCCTGAGAGATCGCAGCGCTTGTTGGATCAAGTGCTCGCTCTTGTTGTCCACTGAGGAAGTTGCTTCATCCAGTAGCAGAATCGGTGCGTTCTTCAGAAACACACGCGCCATTGAGAGACGCTGCCGCTCGCCGCCAGAGAGCTTCATTCCGCGCTCACCCACATCAGAGTCCAGTCCCTTCTCCATCCGGCTCACAAACTCATCCGCACAAGCTAGCTTGAGCGCCTGCCACAGCTCGTCCTCAGTGGCATCGGCCTTGCCCAGTAGCAGATTCTCCCTCACCGTCGTGGCAAACAGAAACGAATCTTGTGTTACATAGCCGATGGCATCACGCAGCCCCTCCTTGGACAGTTTGCTGATGTCATTGCCATCCAGGAAAATGTTTCCCGACTGCGGATCGTAGAATCTTGTTAGCAGTTGAAACAGAGTCGACTTACCAGACCCAGTGGCACCCACGATCGCCACCGTCTGGCGAGGTTCCACTGTGACGTCGATTCCTTCGATCACCGGACGTTCTTCTTTGTAACCAAACGTCACCTTGCGGAACTCGATACGCCCCTGAACCTCGCCAACAGGGCTTCCCGCAGTCAGATCCTCTGCCCCAGCTTCATCCAGCACCTCAAACACCCGGCGAGCCGCAGCGAGGCCATTCACCATGTTCTGATTCACTCCATGCAGACGCGTGATCGGCTCATAGAGGAAGCCAATCAACAAGAGGAACTGCGTCAACTCACCCAGCGTCATCCTGCCGTCTATCGTCCACCACGAGCCTACCGCCAGTAGCAACACTAAGCCCACATTTCCTAGAAGAGTCATTAGCGGGCCATAGATCGCCGCTGCCGCCATCATGCGTTGGTGAATAGCCTGCAAGTGTCTGCTCACCGCATTGAAGCGCTCCTGCTGCACCTCCTCACTGGTGAAGCTCTTGATCTGTCGGATGCCGGCTATCGTATCGAAGAGCATCGCACTTAGAGCACCACCAGCTTCACGAGCTTGCTTTGCCCTTGGTGCCAGCAGCCTTGCATAGATCCAACCACCAGCCGCCAGTAGCGGTACCGGTGCGAGCAGGATCAGGGTGAACGATGCGTTCGCCATCAGCATGAACCCCGCAGTGATCAAGATCTGCAAAAGCGCCGTCACACCCTGCTCGATGCCCTCTAGGATGATCCGTTGCGTGGCAGGCACATCATCCGCCATTCGCGCCAGCACATCGCCCGTGCTCTGTCGGTCAAACCACCTAGCAGGCATCTGCGCAATCTTGCGGTGAAGTCTTCCTCGCAGATCAAACGTCATTCGCTGCTCGAATGCCGCATTCACCCGAGTCCGGAAGTAAAATAGCACTTCCCGCCCTGTGAAAGCCAGCAGTGCTAGGCCCGCTGCTTTGGCGATCAAATCGGCTCGTTTCTGTGGAATGATCTCGTCAATGAACCAACGCGTAACGCCCGGGAACACAAACATCAACAGCGTGCCTGCCACTGCTAAGCACAGCTGCAACACCGCCATGCGCCAGTGTCCCCCCAGGAAGGCTAGCAACCGGTGGGCGACAGGCTTCTGGCTCATCGCAGATCAATACAGCTCCACCGGAGAACGTTTCCCGTCCTCCACGGACAGAACTTTGGCCCGTTCCTCACCCAGAGTATCCACACGCAGTTGGTAGATCTCTTTGTTGATCTCCGCAAACCTCTCCAGGCTGAATGGATCAGGTTTCGCCAACTTCTTCTTCGCTGCTTCGATCCTTCTCAGCGCATCGCTGATAATTGGAGCCTCCACACCCTCCAGATGCTCACGCGCCAGTTCCACCATCTCGAGACGGTGACAAATCATCACGATGTCATTGCCCGCACGCACCGACTCCTGGATCGCCTGCTCAAACGTCACCTCATTCAAGATGGCACCCATATCCAGGTCATCCGTGATGGCTAGTCCTTCAAACCCAAGCTGATTCCGCAGCAACTTTGTCACGATGTTGTGAGAAAGAGAAGCTGGCCAGCGTCCACGATCTGGATCAAACGCCGTGTAATTGCTATGGCAGGTCATCACGCTATCCAGCACAGGCAGTAGGGCAGAGTAGGGCAGTAGCTCCTCCTTCTCCAGGGCCTCCCGTGATTTCGTGATCACTGGCAGAAACTCATGCGGATCACACTCAGCAGGTCCGTACCCAGGGAAATGCTTTCCACACGTTAGAATCTTCTCCTTCCGCAGCGCTCCATTGAAGATACCTGCGTTAGAGATTACCTGCTGTGGACTCGTTCCATAGCAGCGGCCCTTCAGCGAGTTATCTGCTGTAACATCATAGGAGATGTCCAAAACCGGGCACAGATCCAAATTGAAGCCAAACAGCCGCAAAAGCTCGCCCGTCAGCCTGCCATGCGTATGAATCAGACCAGGATCACCCCTATCCCGCAAAGCTTGTGCGTTTGGCGGCTCATCGCCAATCAATCGGAGGCGTGAAACACGGCCCCCTTCTTGGTCAATCGTGATAATCGGCTCAATGTCCGACAAATCCCTCAAATCATCGCACAACTTCCGAACTTGCTCAGGAGACTGGATGTTGCGTCCAAACAAGATATAACCACCCGGCTGCAATTTCTTGAGACGGGCCGCAGTAGCGGAATCAAGCTCCGCACCCGGCACACCGGTGAGGAGTAACTGTGACAAAAGCTGTGAATCAGAAGGCATTTTGGTTTTCTCGACACTATTGAGAAACTCCAAACGCGAAAGCAGACTTTAAGGGCGCATCGGCACCAACTGAAGCCCGCTGACCAGCCACTAATCCTCAAGATAGAACTATTTGAACCCGAATCCTTATGGGGAACAGCCTCCGACTGGCGGTGAGAGAGGGATTCGAACCCTCGGTACGAATCCCTGCCATTGATGACGCTGGAATGCCCGTAAATGCGATACCAAAAGAACCAAAATGACCAAGATTACCTTGATGTTGTTGAGAGTTGCGTTGAGAGTCGAGCATGGCCTCATTGCGAAAGTTCCCGGGTTCCAAGAATTGGTTTGCATGCTTTACTCTTCCCAGTGGAAAGCGCGTTCAACGTTCGACCAAGGAGACGCTTCGTAAGCCAGCTCAAGCGAAAGCTGACGAGTGGGAACGCCTGAGTCGTGAACATGCAAAAGCAAGACAAGCTCACGCGGTCATTGCTGACATCTACAAGGCAACACACGACAAGGAGCTTCCAAGTGCCACTCTCAAGACGTTTTTCGATAGTTGGCTTGCTAGGAAGAAGAATGAGATCGCAGCTACGAGTTACGCAGCGTATGAAGGGGTGACGAAGCTTTTCTTGGAGACCTTCCCTGAGAGCCACGAGATGGCTCTGCCCGCATTGGACACAAAGCACTTTGTCGTATTTCGTGATCGACAAGCAAAGCGTGTTTCAGCCACCACAGTAAACAAGTTCATCAAGCTTCTTCGCGTGATATTCGAAGACGCACGGCGCGATGGTTATATCAGTGATAACCCTGCAAAAGATTGCCCACGAATCAAACAGATCACATCAGATGCTCGGAGGCCATTTACCGTGGCCGAGCTTCAAAGCATCATGTCGGTTGCGAGTGATGAGTGGCGATCCATGGTCAGATTTGGCCTATACACAGGCCAAAGATTAGCTGACCTCGCCAAGTTGACTTGGGCCAATATCGACACCGATGCACAAGAAGTTCGAATCAGAACAGGCAAGACTGGGCGCATTGTTCGCATTCCAATCTGCCAACCGCTTCTTCATCACATCGAGTCGTTGCAAGCTGGAGAGGTGCCGAATCAGCCCATTCATCCGAGACTTTTCGAACTGATCAATGACGGCAAGAGATCCATGATATCGCGACAGTTCGGCGATATCTTGGCGTCTGTTGGCTTGGCTTCATCAAGGAGCCACGTAGCTCAGAAAGATGGACGATCATCAAGGCGAGTTACAAGTGAACTGTCCTTCCACTGTCTCCGACACACAGCGACAAGCATGATGAAGAACGCCGGCATTTCCCCCGCAGTTGTCCAGGACATCATCGGCCACGACAGTGCAGAGATTTCGGCACACTACACCCACATCGAGAGCGATGCGAAGAGGAGGGCTCTGGAGTCTCTTCCAGCCGTTTAGAATAGACTGAGTTACCTTAAGCAAACGACAATCGAGGAGGGTGAACGAGTGCGGTTTAATCGTGCCGATCCTATTCGCAGATATTTGGGGTAGATTGAAGCCGTGAAGGATGAAGATTAATTCACAGTGGACAGTGGATTCCTCGAGGTGAACATGTGAAATGTCGCTCACCCCACAACAAATCGCGTTGGCGGAAGACCCATCAAGGGACCCGGAAAATCCGAATAGATCTGCGGATGAGGAGATTTACTTTGATGAGCCACTCTATGAATGTGACCGGATCGGTGTTCACTTCAAAGAGCCCCTTGGAGATGACGATTGGCGGGAATTGACCAAAATCGTGAAGGCGCGCCTAGAGGCTAAATACGAGAAGCGGATGGTGGTGGAAGGATTGTTCTTCAGAGCCGGAGGTTTGGTGTGGTGGGACCGGACTAGGCCACCATGTTTGAGTCCATCCGCTAGAGTTCTCAAAGCCCCGCTCTATTTTGATGGCTCAACCTATTCGCCTGATGTTATGCTGCACCGAGCATCAATGCCCATACTCGGAGTTTCCGCCAGCGATCACGAAGTTCGATGGAGGAACTTGCGAACCCGGATTGAGGATTTGAGAGATCTTGCCGCAGTCTACTATGACGTGAAGGTCACTCCGGAGGAGTTCGCAACTTTACAAAAGATCGCGGAAACTGGTGAAGGGCTAGATAAGGCGAGCGAGATTTTTGCTCGGATGTCACGGCCAGACAATCACAGGGCGACAGTTGAGGCTGAAGAACTCTCACTAGGATGCAGTGACCTTATCAAAGTATTGAACAGAGAGGATTTTCGACTGACCGATGTGTTGTGGATTGCCAACCTCGCCTTTAAGGTTGGGGCGGGCTCGGTCGCTCTTCAGCAACTCCGGGATAAGCGACTTTTGGAGCAGAATAAAAATGCGAAATTGCTGGCTGGTGCTGGGAAGGGAGGAATCAGAGAGACGATTGAGCATCACTGTAAGCAGTATTTGGAAAAACACGGCAGGTTTCCGCTCCCCAACGAGTTGTTGGAGACCGGATCGTTTATGTCCGAAACAAAGCACAACAAAGTGTTCCGAGTGATGGTGGACGAGACTTGGATATCCATAGGCACCTTCCGTGATCATGTCGGCAACATTGCCCGAGATAAGGGCGAGAAGCGCGGTAGAGGAAGACCGAGAAAACAGTGAGCAAAAAGAATATTCGGGTGTTACGTTCCCCCGAATATTTCTTGGTGAACGGTGGTGACCTTATGATCGCCACCGACACAAATACCACGCCTACCCAGTCACCGACCACAAGCCGCCCCACCTAGCCGGAGTGGCTCAGAGTTGCCGAAGCCTGCACCTACTCCAGGCTATCGAAGCCAAAGCTCTACGCGCTAATTAACGCAGGCAGCATCAAGTCCGTGTCCTTACGGGAACGCGGTCAGGTTCGCGGCACTAGGCTGATTTCCTCCGATAGCCTGCGTGCGTTCCTGGAGAGTCGGGCCACTGGCGGTGAAGGGACCGCAGCATGACCTGATCACGCTGCTCCGAGACTGCTATCCAATCCTCATTGTCACCATCATGAACTCATCGTCTTTGCTACATGGCTACTCCATTGAGTCAACGGACTCGCCTAGCACTCTTCTGCGCGCCAGACGCTATCTCGAGAAACTGCCTCACTCCATCCAGGGTCAGCAGGGCTCCAAGGCACTGTTTAGTGCAGCTTGTTGTCTCGTGCGGGGCTTTGCGTTGTCTAATGACGAAGCAATGGCACTCCTGGCAGAATGGAACCTCACGCATTGTGTTCCCCCATGGTCCCTGTCGGACTTGAAACGCGTCATCAAGAGCGCCTCCTCGACCAATGGCCAGAAGGGTCATCTCCTGGACCGTCCAGGGGAGACATCGCGGCATCCAGGGCTCACTCATTCGTCCTGGATGTCCAGATCTCGCTGGCCAACGTTTCACCCGCTGAGCACTGAGGACGTCGAGCGAATCGCTGAGCTACGATCTCTTCCGACCGAGGCTGTGGATGTTGCACGCCGGCTTGAGGTTCTAAAAATAGCGAGGGTCGATGGCCATCGCTGCTATGTGCTGCATGAGGGTAAGTTTTCCCAAGCTCGCCGATTAGACGGGAAGCCTTTTTCAATGCCGGACGGGAGGGAAATCAAAGCGAAGAACCTCCCTGGCTCAGAGGGGGCGTTTGTGGGGGCCTGTGCTCTTGGCAAGGAGGCAAATGTAATCCTTGTCGAGGGCTGTGTCGGTTGGATGGAAGGGGTGGCGGCGGTCTTGATTTCTGACCGCACGGACTGGACAGTTCTCGCGGCCACTTCGGCATCGTCGCGGTTCAACCGGGCTCCTGAGCTTCTGAAAACATTGGCTGGCAGGCGAGTGCGAATCATCCCTGATAGTGATGTGGCGGGGCGTGAAGCTGCGGCATCTTGGCTGGCAGATTTGGAGAGCGTGAGGTGTCAAGTTGACGCTGTAGGGCTCCCGCCAGGAACTAAGGACCTTGGTGATCTGCTGCGGATGGGTGAACGTGCACACGAAACCCTGAACTCGCTCTTCCGATGACTCACGACATTACTGGAGATTTGAGACTGAGAGCGGGCTATCGGCCTACATTGGCGAACGAAAAGCACGAAAAGAACGAAATCCAGGAGACTTCAGCGACCCAAAGTTCGTCAATTTCGTTCTTTTCGTCACAGATGTCGCCAAGGCCCATCTTGGCCGATGACGTATTCTACGGTCCCATTGGTGAAATCGTCACCAAGCATCAGGGCATCACCGAGGCTGACCCCGCAGCCATTTTGGCCCAAGTTCTTGTCGGAGTCGGCAGCATCATAGGCCGAGGCGCTTACTTCCTCGCCGACGGTGCGCGGCATCACGCCAACCTCTTCGCGATAGTGTGTGGTCGTACTGCTAAAGCGCGGAAAGGCACTTCGTGGGCCAGAGCACGATCTGTCCTCAACCGCTTGGATGAGGAGTGGGCGGAGGGGCGGTTGAAGTCGGGCGTGGTGTCTGGTGAAGGCATCACGCAGGTGTTTGCCGGTGATGACGACAAGCGGCTGCTGTTGTACGAGAGCGAGTTCGCCCAGGTGCTACAGGCGATGAAGAGGGAGGGCAACACTGTCTCCGCGCTGCTCAGGCAGGCGTGGGACGGGGGAAGGTTGGCGGTCCTGCGGAAAAAGGACAAGATCGAGGTCGATGGGGCTCATATCAGTTTGATTGGACACATCACTCTCCCTGAATTGCATCGCTTGCTCGATACGGTGGAGATATCCAACGGTCTGGCCAATCGGTGTTTATGGGTGTTCGCCGACCGCACCACACTGCTGCCTGAAGGCGGCATCGAGCCAGACCTGGAGAAGCCTTTAGCTGTGTTGCAGGAGAAAATCCCCCAGGCTTCTGATCTGGGCCAGGTGACTCGGCACCCCGGTGTGGCGGAGTTCTGGTCTGACATCTACACTCAGCTAAGCCGAGAGTGTTCAGGAAAAGTAGGTGAGCTGTTGAGCAGAGCCGAGGCACAAGTCATGCGCTTGGCATTGATTTATGCCCTCGCAGACGCTTCTCGTTACATCACGGCTGATCATCTCACCGCAGGTCTTGCGTTTTGGCGCTATTGTGAGGACAGCACCCGGCACATTTTCGGACTACATCTGCTCAGCAACAAGGCCAAGCGCATCCTGGAGGCTTTGACGTCTGGCCCTCGCACGAAGACCGAGATTCATGCCCTCTTCTCCAATAACGCGACCAAGGTTGAAATAGACCACGCGCTGGATGAACTGGGACCGATCATTAGCAAGACGCCAGACCTCCGGTCAGGTGGTTACACCCTTCACCTGGGATATGTGCCCCCAGATATGAACGCTCCATGAAGCCGCTCATATTGAGTCTGGAGAGGCTTCAGCGCATTCAAAGCACTCTCCGCAAGCATAACGGCATTCTCTCTATCCGAGATATGGAGCGCAGCTATTCTCTGTATCGATGGGAGGTGGAGCAAGCTGCAGCACTTGGATGGCTGGAGATCGTGCCGCGAAAACCACGGGTAGGTCGGACGTCATTGACCGTGAGAGAAGTTAACAGAACTTGTGGCGCGAAACTCCCTCCATCTGCGAAACAAATCACCCGTTGCATTCCGTTGCGGCACCTCCTGTTTATCATTAGAACTACCGTTTGTGTGCGATGGGGAAGGAGGTCACACATGCGCATCGGCTGCATGGCTGATGCCTACCAACAGACCTACCTACATGCCAGCCGTCGGGCATGTTGTGCCGGTGCCAGTCGCCTCCTACGTCGGCCAGAAATCAAAGCGGCCATTCGATGGCTCAGAGCGCAATTCGATGGACGCATTCCAAAGCACAAGATTCTGCCAAACCACATTGATGACATTCGCGCAGACCTTGTCGAGGCAGGACTTGATTAGCAGGAACCACAGCAACGGGTATTAATTGCCGTTTACTGCGATAGTAAGTTTGATAGGCCGCTCACACCATGGACTGACAAAAGTGACTATCGCTAGATAAGTCCGTTCTCGGCCTTGGGTAGAGGCGACAGGTGGGATCAGTGGACCTTTTGGCAAGTGTGATTTGACAGAATGCTGCGGCGGAATGTCGGTAGTCAGGAGAAAACGACGATCATACCACCTGTGGCCAAGACACCATTCCATGCAATAAAGCTTCCGTGGCAGCGAGCGGAGTTCGAGAAGTTGTTGCCTGAGCCTCCTACACGGGGATGGCTTCACTACATGTGGTCTAATCCCGGCGAGCGTATTGACCTCGAGAAAGTGAAACCTGCCATTGAGTATGCCATCCGCTGTGGTCTCACCAGAGCGGAGATCTGCCGTGAGGCATTGATATCCCGGGCGACTCTATATCGCAAACTAGGTAGGGACTGCCACTTTCGAGAATGGTTTACTTGTCTCGAGCAGATACATGCAGAGTCTCGTGCTATCCATCGATGGAGAAGCCATCCGTTTCGGGGACGCCGTCCACCGTTAGCCTATGGGATGTAACAAGTCGGAAGTAATGGAGTGCCTTCGCACGATCTCACGTTGATTGTCCGATCCGATGCCCTGATCGAGAGTTGAGACACTCACCCCGCGCACGAGCGCGCGCACCCGCGCCCGCGAATAGACTTTGGGCCAGCCAACGTCCAGAATACCTTGCTATTCCCCGCAAAGGAGTCGTTGATCCCCCAGAAGGAGCACCCAAATATGGAAACACCACCACAAACGGGCTTGACTATAGCCCAGGCCTACGGCGGACTCTGGAAGAACTTGATCGAGAAGCTCAACCTCATCGAGAAACAAGTGCTTACCCAAGAAGAAGCGGATCAGTTCCTAGCTCACAAACTGGACGACCCCTACCCGGAGAGACTCGCAGCGATAGCCCGTAAAATAACCCGAGCCGAACACCAAGCCAAGGCCCAAGCCTAGCCGCCGCCCACAGCTCCAAACCATCCAGTGGCTAAAGGCCTAGACCTGGGGAAGCCCCAACAAGGCCAACTCCCAGAGCCCTCAGACGACATCCTTAGAGACTGGGCACCCTACGAGCCCACCCAACCAAAAAGAGCGTACCGCGCACACCCCGCCTCCCGTCTCGCACCGCCATTCGACTCGCAAAACACCGCCTTAAACGCTATACATACCCTACTCCATGGACAAGCCGACACCACGCCTACCCAACCTGGAAGAGACCATCGCTCTCAACTCGCAGCAGCCATCGCGCACCTCAGAAGAAGCAGAGGCACAGGCGGTCCGCCTCCGCCAAGCTCGCATGAAGCGCGAGTCTCTCAGCGAAGAGCAGATAAAGCATCCCTGGTCGAATGGGCCAGGGACGCAGGCCTCCTCATAAACAAGTTACCGCGCCGATTCACCCTAGACGGCGATCGCGACAAAGGTGGGGGCGAACACCACATATTCGGCCTAGGCCAACGCTGGTTAAAAATCACCAGTGGCAGCGGAGAAACCTTCGGCTACTCCCCAGAAGTTTATAAAGACGAGTGTGACATGAGAAAAGACCAAAACGCCTCCGCCATAGACTACCTCACCCGTCTCCAGGACCAAAATACCCTCCTCCATGACGACTTGGTCCTCCACGCCGTCTGGGCAGATCGCCTCGGCAACCTCGCCCTCATCACCTCACAGCCAGACTACCACGGCACCGAGCCAGCACTCAACCCGCGCGCGAGCGCGCGCACCCGCGCCCGCGCATAGGCCCTCAATTACGCGCTTTATTCGTTGGTCCCAGCTCCATGATGCCATCTGCTCCAAGTGTATTTATCTCCAGCGTCTTTGTGAAATTTGGGGCTTTTCACGCAATAGCGTTTGTCTCTGATAGCCCGTAGCTTGGTTTGATTGATACCAAAGGTTATTCGCCTAAAATCAGCAACTGCCGATGATCATATCAACCCAGCCCAATGAAGACGACCCAGCCGCACAGTTGGTTAGGATCGAGGTCACGGGAAAGTATGAGTTTGGCCTCCTCTCCTGTTGGCTCGACGGGCCCATTGATCGCGAGCCTAGCAACGAAATTGCATATGGGCCAATTTTGATCGGGGCTCGTATCGAATGTTATGCGAGGGCAGGGGATGAAGCCAGTGATTGGAGACTGGTCAACAATCTCCAATTAGCGGTAGACGACTTGGAGAGACCGTGGATGACACAAGGTCGAGATGGCCTACAGAGGCTGTACACTTGTGAAGTGAAGCGAGACGGAATCGCCGAGCTTCAGTTTGCAGGTAATCCCGAAATCAGGATCGCCGGTCAAGACATTGAGGTTAATGGAAGAAGATCCATCATGTGGCGGCAAAGCGAGCCCTCTTGGCATTTGGATCTAGACCCATTCAACAGCGAGACGTGGTTTTTTGTCGGCCAACCTTTTGTGGGGAACGTCGCCACAATTTTTGAACCGCCCATGGGTCTAACGGCAGGGGAGTGGGGCCGCTTGGTATGGGCGTGCAAGTTCGTTCAAGAACACACGATGGCTCCGACTGCTCGTTTTCTCACGCCGGCAGAGGCTCTGTCCTACCCAGACCACTCCGATTACGTGCAGTGGCTAGCTATGCTCCCGGAAGATGATTGGGCGTATCTAGGAGTATTGCCAGAGACGTCGGACTGGCGACGAACTCAGCAAAGGTCTTTTGTCGGGCAGCATCAACTCACAACATCTCAACACAAATAGGCTCGTTTGTGCTGAGTTACGAGCTTCGGTGTACCTAGGATGATTCATCGAAGAGGTCAGGCGTGTGATGAGATTCTACGTTCTGCGGCAATAGTTTGCCATCAAGAACCTCATCCCGCTTTTTGTCGATGATGTAGAGTTCCGCGTGATGTACGAACCTCACCTCCTTGAAGACGCCAATGGAGGCGGTTTCACGATCTGTCCAAGTTTTGAGAGCCGTCTGGGCGGCGTCATTGAGGCTCTTGAACGTTTGCGATGAGTCGCCGACGAATGTGCATCTCGTCTCGATGAGGCGACGTGTGGCGATGTTGATGCGCAGGTCCTCATCGAGAATGATTGGAAGCAAATCTTTGTCTGAGCTCGTCCTCAATCGGGGCTTCGAGTTTTGGCACAATTGACGAAGCCGGATTTCGTCCTTGGTGGGACTTAGCGGCAAGTAAAGAACTGAGCCTTTCGGGAAAAGAATCCGACTATCTACCCCTGAATCAGCGAGTTCGAATGCAGTTTCCGGGGCTTCCACCTTGAAGATTGAGTCTCTTCGCACCTGCATGGATTCAGGCACTCCAGAAACCTCCCAGCTCTGTCCATCCCATTTGAAAGTGAGTTCACTCATGACGATTACTGCTGGCAAAAAACGTGCTGGCGATGCCAGAACAGGAATGGGGTGTGCTGGGCGGTTATCCAGCGGAGTTTGAGGCTTGGGCTCAGAGATAGCTTCGACCGATTCTCAGTGTCGAGCTTGGTGGAGTAGATGGGGCTGCCTTGATCGTCGAAGGTCATGAGGCCTTGGTCGAAAAGGGCGTCAAGGTGGGCGCAGAGGAGGAAGCCGTTGAAGACATTGAGGCGCTCGGCGTCGGTGTCGCACTTGGCCCAGGGTTTGGCGTGGCTGGCGCGGAGGAGTTCGGGAATCGTGATACCGGTGACCGCACAAGCCCCGCCCCAGTAGTCCATCAGGGCCTTGCGGAAGAGGTCCTGGCCACGCCTCTGTTTGGCGAGAGCAAGGGCTTCGGTCGTGGTCGGTGGGTTAGCTTCGAGTTTGGCGATCTCGCTGGCATAGTGCTCAGCGGCCTGGTTGGGGAGAGACATCGCCAGTTCGGCGGCACGACGCAAAAGGCGGCTTAGCGAGGCTTCATCGGAGGCTTGGAAGGTGTCGCCGCTCGCGTGCTGCCCGGGCAGGCTGCGGGCGAGTTCGGCAGTGGGTGGGCCTTTGGGGAAGGTCACCTGCCAGACGTTGGGCGTCACGCTTGGAGTGACGTGAGCTTCGGCCTTGTGACGGGCGGAATACATCACCACGTGCCCCGGCGTGCTCTCCCGCACGTTCTCCCAGCCGTGGGAATAACCTGCTTTTTCGATCAGGGTGCGTTCGAGGGAGTGCATACTGGGAACGCTCTAGCAGGACATTTAGACGGTTTCGAGAATAAACGGATTGGCAATCGAACGACGGCCAGACTTCTGCAGCAAGTCCGCGGCATCGGCTTCGGTTCGTCCCTGGCGACGGAGGAAGGCCGGGACATTTTCCTGGGTGGAGCTGGGATATGAGGGGCAAAAAATGTCCACAGGTCCTTGGAACGTTATTCCCGGCCGACCACCGAGAAGTTAACAGTAGGAGTCACTTCGCTTCGCCCTTTTTGTCATTCCGCCATCTGAGTCTTTGCGGAGCGGCTCTATTTTGGTGCAAACGAGCTTGGTAGATTGTCCAACCGCACTCGGCCAACACCTACGGAACCGGCGCTTAACACTGAGGCTTCGACAGGAGGTTGTGGCGGTACGCTTGGGGACCGTCCGGGAGGTCTATGCCCGCTGGAAGCGAGATGAGCGTGAGCCTGTGTTGTCGGAGTGGTCCGGTATGTTGCGCTTCCTTGGCTACTACACCTTCCCGGTGGACGCGTCGGCGGACTTCGTTCCGAAAGCGCGGCGATGCCGTGGAGCGGACCAGAAGGGGATAGCGAACGAGATGGCCGTGGTTCACCAGAAGCTTCGCCTATGGGAGCGAGGGTTGGAAACTGTATCAACCTTGTTCTTAGATCGTCTTGAGGGTCTGGCCAAAGTCAGAGATTATGCTTCACGATCAATGAGGAAACCGCCGGTTGCACGGTAGGACAAGTATTGATCCTTCGGGTCCTCATGGCGCGAGACGCTCGACCAGTTCATCCGCCCATAAATATGGTGGCGAGTAGGCACTCGGTGCTGGCACTACGTAATCCCAGCGCAACCGCATAAAGTCGGAAGGATTGAGGTCCTCTGGCCAGATTCGGGCGATCCGCACGCTGCGTGCGGCAGCGAATTCAGTGACTTCCCTCGATAGCACCAACTCACGCGGAGCGGCTACGCACACGTGATCACCGGCGTATTTGATGGCGCAGGCGATAGCGAGCGCGGCTCCGCTAAATTTTTTTAGTTCCGGGTCCAGCCATGGCTTGGTGCGGCACAGGCGATGGGGGGGCAGGTGCTGGATACGGGCCTGAATGGCGTTCTCGCGATAGGGGGCAATCTCTCTGAGAAGCGCGGTGAAATAAGCGGTGCGCGACCGGCTGACTTTGCCATCTCCCACGCGCTCGGTATTGGCAAACCAGTAGTGGCTGGCATAGACTGTGCCTTGCTTGAGAAAGAAGCAGCCGGATTGCTTGCTGCCGATCTCCATGCTGGGGTCAAATATGAAGCACACGGGGCACAGCCCGTCACAGCTGAGCGGACCGGTGAGCTGATCGCTTTGCTTTGGGCGGGCTGGCAGACGCACCATCATGGAGTCGCGGCCTGCGGCTCGGGCACGGATGGTGGCGCGCACATCGAGCCCTAGACCGGTGGTGGCGAGGAAGGCGGCGCTGCGTGTGGTGCGCTCGTGGGTGCGAGCCTTCGCCAGGCGCACGTGTGCGATGGCACGCGCCCGGGCGTAGCAGCGCCGATGCACGCGCTGGTCTTCACTAGCGGGGACGAAATGAAACCCGTTGGGACGCTTGACCTCCTCGGCGGGCGAGCCTTCATCCGTGGTCGCGCCAGTGACGATCACGCGCCCTTTGCCATCCATGACCTGGATCACTCGGCCTTTGCGCACGAGGTGGTGGCCGGAATCATCCGCTCCGGGATAGGATTCGGCCACCTCACGCAGCACGCGTGCGAAGCCTTGGCTCACGGTTTCCATGGCCCAGCTGTGGAGTTCGCCGACCTTCTGTGGCATCCAGTGGCCGCGCAGTCGAAGTTGCGCATGGACATAGCGCTCGAAGACAGCCACGCGACGCACCGAGAACTCTTGATGCTCGAGCTTTTTCGCGGCCACCTCCAGGGATTCTTCCAGCAGCAGCATCAGCGCCTGATCACACTCAAAGAGTGCCGGAGCGCCTTCAGTCACTACGCGGCGCTGGTGCTCTTGAAAGAGCCATGTAATGTAGGGAATGCGGTCATACCACCCTTCGTTGCGCGCGCTCAGGGAAGCAATGGGCAGCAGAACGGGATGGCCCACGCTGCACTCCTGTGGCTGGGCCACGGGAGTGCGGGGAGAGGTCAGCCAGCTCACAATGCCTGCGTGATGCGCGGCACCGATCACGGCCAGCACGTGCCGCCCAGCGTGGGCGAGGTGGAGCAACCTAGCCGCCATGTGCTCATCACGCACCAGATCATAGGGATCAGCCGGTGTTTCATCTCGCTTCAGATTCATGCGTGCCAGGGTCGCAGCGAGATAGCGCCTGCCTTGCCCAGCAACATAGTAGTCGAGCGAAGGATCAGGCCGGAAGCTCTCATGATGCTGCTCACGGCTGGGTGCGTCGATGCAGACGACCTCACATGGAGAGGGGGCGTGAGAAGCCAGCCAGATGGCGTTGGAGATGGAGTCTGCTGGCGAGACAGGCACGGCGCAGGTCGTTCCGCCTTCCACGGGCACCACCAGGATGGCAGGCTTCTCGGGGGCACCGTTTTGAAGCAGGTGCAGATGGGGCTGCAGAGCATCCGGGAGTTCAACAGCGACGATATGATGACTGCCGCTCATGAGTTCCTCCAGAACCACCTGAGAAAACGCCGTGCAGTGATGAACCGAGGGAACCAGCGTAACCATGCCTTGACCCAGGCGCAGTTGCAGGGTGTCTGATGGGGCTTTCATACGCCAGCCCTCCCGTGTTGAGATCCCATGACTGCCACGCTGGCCTGCGCGATGGCGTTCGCAGGTAAGCTGGGCTCATTCAGCAGCAAAGCCGTAGCATAGCGGAAGACCTTCAATGCAGCTCGTGGAGACACCTCCGTAGCTGCGGACAGCCACTCGCGGAAGGCCTTGAGCAGATTCACATCTGCGCGTGCGCCGCCCGCATTCAGGACGATGCGGACGATGCTCTCAGCGTCAGGCCGTGGCAACTGAAGCAGAGGACGCAACCGCTCATCAATATAATCCGGCAGCGGCTGGCGGGCGCTGTCAGAAGGGTTCAGCGTGGCGCAGAACTTGAAGCTGGGATGAGCACGCACGGTGATCCCGGCGAGCACGGAGCTGATGCTGCGCCTGTCATCCAGTACCGGGACCAGCGTAGCGAGCGCGCGGGCGGGAGCCTTAGCGATCTCATCAAACAACGCGACACCGCCGCGCATCATCGCGGCGAGCAGCGGGGAGCCCACGTATTCCACGTCGCCCGAGCCGGAGATGCGTGCCGTGACGACCAGGTCTTCCGGCGTAAGCTCCTCATGGCCTTGAATGGTGTAGAGCGGTTGACCAGCGCGCTGTGCCAGATGCGCGGCCAGCGTGGTCTTGCCATTCCCAGGTGGGCTCTCCAGCGCGAAGGCGAGCCCGGTGGCCCAGGCGGCCTCGCACGCGGTCACCAGCGACTCCTGCCCGATGAAGGCGGTGTCAGCGGTGCTGTTGGGCGGTGGCAGGTGCAGCGTCACACCATGCAGGGTGACGCGCTCGTAGAGACTCTCGCCAGAGGCCGTCAGAGCCGGGTCGGTGTCGTGGGGGGATCGCCCGTTGGCCAGGTAGGGCGAGCGGTTGCGCAAGGTATTCATAGGATGGATGTCTGGTTTTGGGTTCACTGGCTCTGGCGTTTGCAGGGCGCTTCAGAACGCGCATTCCGGCGTTTTCGGGATTGGTAAGGATCAATCTGAGGTGCGTTCCATTTTTTTGGGATAGCACGCGCCCAAGCCAGCTGCCTCTGCGCCGCCGGTGATCCGCGCCCGGCAGGCGTGCGTCGCGGTGGGGATCAAAAAAAGTTCAACTTTCCTCCTTACCATTTTCGCAAGCACCGGAAGAACCCCACTGAAGAGGATCGCCAGCCTCGCTCGCTGCACACCTCCGCCTATGTCACGCCACCATCACCACCACCAGCCACCGGGCAGCCCTGCAGAAAGGGGCTTTGCCGATCCGGTTGATTCTGCTAGTAGAATCAGCATGAGCGCTTCCTCCCAAGATGCTTTATTCCAAGGTGCTGCCTCACTTACCGGGATCTCCGAGCTAACGGTGCCCCTGCTACGCCGAGCATGCCTGGAAGGGGATCGCTTGCGCTCGGCCTTGCGTCCGCTGGATGCGCTGCTGCTGGCGGCGACGGATGACAAGGCGGTGAACCGCGTGCTGCGATCGTTGTGCATCAACGCTGCCGCGCTTGCTGCCGACTACTGGCAGCGTAACGAAGCGGCCCGCCGCTCGTGCAGCTCGCTGGAGCGCTACGTCGTGGCTCATGCGCGGCTCGTGGCGGCCCTGGACCTGCTGCACCGCATCTGCAAGGCCGCCGGTGTGGCTGTGAAGCAGGTGACCTGGGG
Organism: Verrucomicrobiaceae bacterium; assembly: GCA_016795485.1. Taxonomy (GTDB): domain Bacteria; phylum Verrucomicrobiota; class Verrucomicrobiia; order Verrucomicrobiales; family Verrucomicrobiaceae; genus JAEUHM01. The sequence goes on from JAEUHM010000058.1 coordinate 147,843, forward strand.
CAGGGCGCTGCCCGACCCATTTCATCAGGCGGTGGACCTCGCTCAGGCACCGCCAGGGCTGAAGGATCCCCTGCGCTATGCCGAGCATCTCCTATGCAATAAGATCGGCTTTGCGGTGGTGCGGTCCTTGGATGAGATCGGCGTTGCAGCGGGCGCGGCGTCCTCTTTCCTGGTGCGCGTGGGCTTGCCTTCAAGGCATGACGGCGAGGAGTGGAAGTCGCTGGTGAACGCGCTGCTCGAGTGCGCCTGGCGTGAAAGCAGTCCGCACTATGCCGCGGCGATCTGGCCCGCCTGGCTCCCGAGCACCAGGGCGCATCTGAACCTGCGCGCGCTGCGGTATATTCGCCTGTCTCGGCCCTACTGGTTGTCAGAAGATCTGTGGCGTGCGGCCACAGAGATGATGCAGGCAGAGTGGGCCCTGGCGGGTGAGGCTGGCGCAGAGCAACCCGCGGATGCCGTCGCCCGCCAGATGATGAACACTCGCCGCGAGCGCGCTGCGCTGAAAGCCTGGATCAGCACCCATCACGCGCCACCTGGGACTGCGGAGGACCTCAAGGCCGCGCTCGCTGCCGTGGAGCACATACGCGTAGAAGAAGTCACAGCACGGCGCGTCAAAGATCTGCGCACACGGCTGAATCTCTCCCACAATCTCCAGTCCGAGGATGCCGCACCGGCTTGCTACGAGCTGCCTGATCCTGCCAGCTCGCCGGAGCAAGCGCTGATGCAAGCCGAGGACCTGCAGGCCAAGCTGGCCTTGCTCGACAAGCTGCCGCTGCGTCAGCAGGATGTCATGCGGCTCCGTGCTCAAGGCTATAGTGACAAGGACATCTCCAAGATAACAGGTCAGACACCGACGGCGGTCAAAACCATGATCTCTGCGGCCCGCAAAAAGCTCAACCTTTGCAAGCCTGACGCGTGACCCAGTCTTCAGCCTTTAACTGCCCATCTTCTTATGTCCTCTTCTTCCCCTAATAAATCAAGCGCTCACACGCTCCAGGCAGACATCGTCGCCTACATGGACGACATGCTACCTGCGCGTGATCGTGTGGTGGTGGAGCAGCATCTGCGTTCCTGCCCCGGCTGCCGGCAGCGGATCAAGCGCACGCAGCAGCTCCTGGCGGCAGCGACGCTGCGCGAGCCTAGCGCCGCGGAAAGCGAGCGCTACCTCAGCCTGGTCGCGCCCAAGCACTCTGCGCTGCCCTCCCACACAGCGGAGCCCGCGCCTGCCGCGCAGCCCACACTGACGGTGCTGCCTGCTCAGCCAGACAAGGCTAGGCATGTCCGCCCACACTTTACCCTGGCCAGGATCGCCGCAGCTGCTGCGCTGGTGATGATGGCGATAGGCGCGCTGAAACTACGGCACCCTGAGGAGGATCCCTTCTCTAATTCGCGCGGCGTCGGCCAGGCGCTGCCCGCCGTTAAGCAGGTGCCGGGACGGCGTGCGGCATTGATCGTGGCCGTGACAGAGGGTGCCCAGGGCAGGGCTGTGAAAGGCGGCGAGGTCGATGCCGGCACTCTACCGGAGGTGCTCATGCTTCGCTGCGGCTTCCCTCGTGACCGCGTGCTGGTGCTTCGCGGCGCGGATGCCACGGAGGCCGGGGTGGTGTCGGCTTTGCGCTGCCTGCGTTCCCAGTATTCGGCACCCAGCGACGTGATTTACGTGCACTTCGCCAGCCACGGCAGGGTTGAGGGCAACGGCTTGCGCCTCCTCATGGCAGACAGTCCGGAGACGGGCGGGATCACCGCTGCCCAGCTTCAGGCGCTGTTTAAGGACTGGCCTGGCCAGGTGCTGTTCGTGGCTGATGCCTGTCAGGGAGGGTCCGTGGAGAAGATCGCGTGGGGCATCGCGCAACGGCCATGGATGATCGCGTCCGCACAGGCTGATGAAAACGCGTATGACGGCCCACAGTTGGGCTCGCTCTTCACCCATCATTGGAAGGATGCGCTTATGGGCGATGCGGACGGCAACCGGGACGGCTTTGTCACGCTGGGTGAGGCCTTTGCCTTCACGCGCACAGCCTTGGCGAAGCGCGATAAACAACAGACCCCGGCGCTGCTGCCGGATCGCGAGACCCAGACGCTACTGCTCGCCGGTGTGACCACGGCCAGCACTGACTACCCGCCGCAGCCCGGTGTGCTGGACCTGCGCTTCCCTGCGTCCGGCGCGCATGTGCTGCGGCTAGACGGCCAGGACATCGGCGTGCTGCGCGGCTCCACCTGGCGCGGTTGGGTGGGCCCAGGCGAGCATCAGCTCGAACTCCGTCTCCTCCCTGAAGGCGCGACCGTGCCGGTGCTCTGGCGCCGCGCCGTGACCCTGCCTCCGGGTCCCTCGCCCGTCGCTGTGGAGGTGAACCCTGCGGCGGCCACGTTGCCCATCCTGGAGGCAGAGGGTCCCTTCACCAGCGTCACCTACCTGCCAGATGCGAGCCAGGCGCATGTGATCACGGAGCCCGATGGCGTGGATGTGGTGCTCACTGTGCCGGTGGCTGCTGCGGCACCGGCTGCCGCTGTGCACGGGGTGCGCTTTGAGGCCAGTGATCCTGTGCGCCTCAGTGCGTTGTTCGGGGGGCGTGTGGTGCTGCGCTTGCGCATCGTTGCGGAGCGCTCGCTGGCAGGAGTTGAGGTGAGCTGCGGTCTGCCGCAGTCCATCTCAGGCATCGGGGCGCGCACCACGGTGAATCTGAAAGCGGGTGAGGAGCGCCTGGTGGACCTCCCGCTTAGCGCAGAGCTGGCGGCTTCGCCGTTAACGATCGGGCTCGCTGTGCAGCTGCCCGCGCAGGCCGCGCCGAACGTGTATCGCTTCCGTCTCGTGGACGCTCATTTCGCTGTGAGCGAAGAAAAATCAAAATAGTTCCTTACCTTCTCATCCTGCGCCGGAAGAACCCTCGTGAACCTCATTCACTCGCTATGAAACATTACCTCCTGGCTATAGCCTGCCTCCTCCCCGCTCTAGCGGCCCCCGCTCAGACGGACGCCCCTCCCTCCGCCGTCGTGCCTCCTCGGCTGGCGGGTATTACACAGCATCGCCTGCCCTTTCCTGAGTCCGTCGCGCCGATGTTCGCGGCGGTAAACAAGGACCCTGCGGCCTTTTTTGCCAGCCCTGAGGCGCTGCCGACCGTGGTGGACATGGTCGCCTGGTCGCTGCGCCAGACGGGCGATGAATGGCCGCTGTTCTACAACGACGACACGCACCGCTGGCAGTGGATGCGCGCACAACTTAGCAGTTGCAGCGAGGCTCAGATAGACTTCGCCCAGCAGTTCCTGCTGGCCTACGCAAAGCTGCACCCCTCACTGCGTGCAGGCCGTGGCACGCTGGCAGTAGGCGCCGCGGCGTGCGTGGCCTATCAGAGCCGTGCGGCCACGTCCATGGCCGTGCTCCCGGTCGAGGTCCAGAACCAGGCCGGTATCTTCGCGCTGCTGATGCTGGTTCAGCCGAAGCTACTGGAGGCATGTTTCACAGAGGCTGGTGATCCCGTCACCCTGGCGCGTGAGACGCTGACGGCCCTGTGCCAGGGCACTACCAATCCTGGCCACCGTGATGTGGCGTGGCTCACGGAACCAGGCACCACCGTGACGCTGGAGTCCGTGATACCACCGAATACCGAGGTGGCCAACTCGCTGTTCCCGAAGTTTGCCGCTGCGCCTTTGGTGCTGCGTGCCATGCTGACCGCCACCAGCGCGCCCACTCGGCTCGGCCTGCCCTTCTACAACGGCGACAGCAAGGACCCCTACCAGTGCCTCGCGAGCTGGACCAAGGAGCTGAATGACCTCCTCAGCGAAGCCAAGCTCATGCTCCAGCGTCGGCATGACAAATGCAAGCAAGACACGCCGGACATGCGCGTCGGCACCACTCTCGCGCCCAGCTTTCTCGGGCCGGACTCGAAGGTCTGCATCGTCGACCATGCTCTAGGCGGCCCATTGCTTTTTATGGCAGCACGCATTGATGCGGATATGCTTCGTAATCAATGGCGTGATCTGCAGAAGGGCGACCGCGACCGCCAGGCTGTCTTCCAAGCCGCACTGCATCAGGCTCCCACACTCAGAAAGGTGTTCGATGTCATCGGGTCACTGCCCGCCTTCGAGGTGCTACCCGGCAAGGGCGATGCCGTTACCGGACATTTGTCGTTCGGCAAGGTAGCGCGCATCAGCCCCAAACATCCGGGCGAACCCGTTGGGCTTGATGAGTTAATATTTCCTCTAACCAATTTCGAGAACGCAGGCCAGGCCAAACCCATACGTGGGATTGGAAATGACATGTTTATTTTCGCCCGCCCTACGCCCAGCGACACGCCAGCCTGGCACAAGGTCTCTACCGTGCAAGTAGGCTGGCAAGTCAGCGGGTGTCGCGATGCCGACCCCCTGAGCGCCCTGCCGATTGATTTCCCGAGCAAGCCGCCACATGCAGAGTGGTTCGAAGTCGTTGCTACGCAAGTCCATGCCGAAGTCCATCAGGTGGCCGGGGTGTTCTTCCGTGGTTTCAAGGAGCCCATCATAGTCGCTCTACAGCATGCCTTGTGCGGTGAGTTTCCGCGCAAGAGCTGGAGCGAAGCCCGCTCCCTCGATCCGCAGGCCAGGCTGTTTGATGGTAAGGCGCTACAAGAGATCGAGCGCGTGGTGCCTCAAAGCGGAAACTATACGACAACCGAGTTTGAGCTGATCCATGATCAGCGCCGCGTAGCCAGCAACCTGCTGGTCAGCCACGACGCCAGCGGAACGCACAAGGTAATAGCCGAGGCGCGGCCTGCGGAGGGATCAGCCGTGAAGCCAGGCTCCATGGTTCTTGTGAATGACGGTACCACCAGCATCCGCGTGGAAGACATCATTCCCAATCCTGAACTCAAGCCCGGCACCAACGCCACCGTGATCGTCGGGGCTGCCTCCAAGCGCGACCAAGACCACTGGGTGAATTGTCCCACCGTCATCACCAAGGCCAGCGTTGGCGAGTATCCTACGGCGCACGCACTGAAGGTGACCCGCCCCAATGCACCGGGCGGCTACTTTGAGCTTGGCTTTGACGACGGCACCACGCTCGCAGTCGCATGGCCAGGAGGTTGGCTGCTGGAAAATATTGGCCATGCGAACTCCAAAGATGTGTCCATTTTTCACATCTATCACCACCGTTTGCAGCAGGATGGTAGCTGCAAGGTGGCTGTCCTCGCTACGGATGGATCGGTGAAGCATCTGACCAGCGTGAAGAAGCACGACGGCATGCAAACGAAGTGGGTGCTAGTCGAGCAGGCGAATCAACAATGGGCGGCAATTTCCGGCGTGCTCGTGGCCACCGAGTCCAGGCCCATGCACGAGCATCGCACCGGCTTCCAGCCTCTCACTCGCATGTCGCTCCCTGGCGACAAGACCGTGCCGGTGAAGGACCCAAGCCTGCTCGATGCCCCGCTGAAGCTCTTTGACGAAGCTCTCAATGCCTTCTCAGAGCGGCCCCTGACGAAGCAGCGTCAGAACTACACCAGCCGCATGCTGAAAGTCAGCGCTGGTGGCCAGACGCTGGTGGTGGCCCCGCTGCAATACCTGCCGGTGCTAATGAATGACAAGCTCGTCATCGCGCCCGCAGGCGGCATTCCTGACGGCGCCCTTCTCTTGATGGAGCAGCCTGGCAGCAAGGTGCCTGAGCCCAAGGCGATCGACTTCATCCGTCCAGTTTTTCGCGCGCTGGATCAGACCGTGGTGGCTGAGGCGGAGGCCTCAGGGGGCATTGCCAATGTCGCCAGTCGGGATGCGAATATTGGCTTTGCCGAGAAGATAGCCGTTTACCTCACCCTTGCTGGAACCGATGGTATAGCTGAAGCTCTGCGGACAGAACAGAGAGGTGAAGAAGGCATCGGCAACGCCAGCGGTGATACCGAAACCAAGCAGCCGATCAAAGGCGGTGCCACTGCGGTGAAATCTCTCAGTCCGGTCACAACAGATCTGGCGCAGCACAACGAGTTAATCACCATGGATAGCGCCCTCGTGGCGCAGTTTGTTGATCGTGGCCTGGAAATAAACGCCGCGCTGAAACGCGAAGAGGCCCGGCTGCACGAGCCCAGTGGCGAGAACGCCGACTGGTTCTGCAAGCTGCTTGTTGATGCCGGCCAGACTGACTTGAGAAAAGCCCGGTCACACGGCTACACGCTCAACATGCACCTAACACAGCATATCAAGCAACGTCAGCTCTTTCTCCAGGATGAGAAAATCGAGGGGCCGGGTAAAACACGCATTGGCGGCAGAACTCCCGCTGTATTGACCAGTGTATTACACGCTCAGATGATATTGGCTGGCCTCGCCAACGCTTGTGGTGCAGCAGACACAGCACGCCGGCTGGTGCGCGACAGTATCGAACTCAGCATCATAGCGGGCTGTGATCTGAATGCTCAAGGCAAGCCCAGCGGCCGTCTCCAGGCGGACTTAAATCTAGCAGCCGCGCTGCGACTGCCAGAGATTGTCTTTGGTGACAAGCAGGAACTCATTCAGCTCAATCCCATCGTGCTGACTCAGCTCAAAGCATGGGCGGATGCGAACGAAATGAGTGACAAAATGGTGGTGGATGAATCGCTCCGCAGGAAAGGCCTCTGGGCTTTCTGGCAAAGCCTAGCAGGTGGTAGCCCTTTCATGTCGGCCCTGCCGATGCCACCGACGAGTGGCAGCAGCGGCTTTCCAGCTGTTCTTCGTCAGTGGCTCGAGCAGCGCGCCGCCATCGCACGCCAGCGGCTTGGCCAGTTTGAAACAGAACTCAAGCAGGCCGAGCAGCAGAATCAGCGCCTTGATCAGCAGGAGAAACGCTATCGCGCTATCGAAGAGTAACAGCCCTAACCTCCGACCTTCCCAGCCATGAACCGCTCTCTGCATCCTCTACTGGCTCGGCTGCTTGTTGCTACGGTGAGCGCGTTCATGCCCGTGGCGCGCGCTGCGCCGGAGGAGTTGGGCCTGCTCTATCTTCGCGCCGTGCTGCGTTCCTCTGCTACTACTGCGCAGGAGCTTCAGGACACCAAGGACGAGCTGAAGGCCATGCAGTCCCAGACCGGTGCCATGGAGGTGGCACGCGCCACCATGCGTGAAAGATTCGCCAAACAATTCATTGCAGACAATGGTAATGGTGACGCACGGCTCGATCACTTCAGTGAGCTGGAGGAGATCGTTCAGCCATGGGGTGCGGATGACATGGAACTGTGGAAGCTGCTCGACACCAGCGGGCCACCCGGAGCGTGGCAGCAGCCTGGCTTGCGCAGCTACCTCAAGCGGAAGCTTGGCGCGCATGTGTCGCTTACCGTTGCCCAGGCTGCTCTGCAACCTAACGATAAACATCCCGCTACGAGCCTTGCCCGCGAAGCCTTCGTGCTGGATGTCTGCCCCAGCGAATGGCATGAGGCGATCATCCGCCTGTTTCACGCCGGCCTGTGGGAGACCACGCCTGCCTCTGGCATGGAGGCACGGCTCGCGGAGGCAAAAGCCATCCAAGGCATGGAGGCCTTCACCAAGGTCGCGGCCAAAGAGACTGCGCTGATGGGAGACCGGCTGTTCGCCATGGAGGTCACGCAGTGGCCGCTTACTCAATCCGTGCTGGAAGGACTGATCAAAGAATCCTCCCACAAGCCTTCGGAGTGGCACAAAAAGATCGTAGCCGCCTTGCACCAGCCGACGCTAAGCACGCCAGAGATTCCCAAAACGCTAAACCGGATCACTGCGCTGCAAGTCTCGGCCAAGGTGGCCATCGAGCAGTTTGACTGTCTCGAGGACAGCGTTTGGTTGGCCTCCCTGCATCAGTATGAGAGCATGCAGACGGCGTATAAGCTGTCAGGCGGCGCTGGCGAAGTCACCGCTATGATCAGCCACCTGGGCGGCCTGGTGAAGGATGCGGTAGAGTTCAAGCGCTTCTATGATGTTCTAAAAGGCTTCTACTACAAGGATAAGACACACAAGCAGCCGGAGCGGGTCTTTACGGACATTCTGCGGCCCCATGCACGCAGCGATCAAACGCAGGCCATCCTCAGCGACGCACTCGGCGGTGCATTCCTGGTCGAGCATCGGGCCAAGCTGGGTGAGGATTTGCTTGGCGCGCATGAAAAAGAGCTCTTTGCCGCGGAGAAGCTGGCGAAGCCCACATGGAGCGGCAGCCCGGCCCGGGTGGAGCATGCGACGGCCCTGTACCTAAAACTCTGGTCCTCGGGGTCTGCGCAGGCCGAACTGGACCGCCCGCTGCTGGCGCGGATCATGAAGTCACTGCTCAGCCTTTTCCGCTCGCGTGAGCAAGGGAAGATGGACCTAGCAAAGAAGGTCCTGCAGACGCTCTCGCCGCATCTGCTGAAACTCAAGAACCAGCGAGGTGACCTAACGAAGAGCACTGCGCTCAAAGCACTGGATGAGGAAGTGCTGCGCATGCTGCGCGAGGCGCGTGATGCCTTGCGCGGGCTGGCACAGGATGCTGCGAGCCCGGTGATCGAGGCGCAGGCGCAGGACTATGTGGCCTCGCTCAAGCTCGCGCTGGAGTTTCATGCGCTGCTTTCAAAAATCGCCGACGAGCTGCCAGTTTGGCTGAACGAATCCGCTGATGATTTGCGCACGCAAGTGTTCCAGCTGCCGGAGCAACTGGAGGCGGATGCCGTGCTCTACTGGGAAGCAGCCGAGACTCGACTGCGTGCACGCATCCTGCTGTCGCTGGACGCTCCGCTGCGCGGTGCGCTAAAGGAAAGCCGTCTGCTGGTGCGCGGCGGTCCGCTCTTCTGGCAGTCCATCTATCTGCCGTTACTGCGAGTGCATGGCATCACCACGCTGCTGGGTGACGCCACGCCGCATGAGCAGTGGATCGAGGCGTTCGGTGAAGTGAAGAGCCTTCAAACGACCGCGCTTGCTGAAGCGCTGGGCAGCCTCGCAGTGCTGCGATATCTGGATGCAGACGCACTGCTGCTGCGGCTAGCGCGCCTGCGGATGAAGCTGCTGCTCCCTGGCAAGTCGGCCTGGCAGGTGCCGCCTGAGGAACTCTTTGGTCCGGCGTGGAAGGGCGTGAATGCCAACGTGCGCCTGCTGCGTGTGCTGCTGGCGGAGGCGCAGCCCGCACCGCAGGACAGCTCGCTACAGCTACAGGCCATCACGCGTCTAGTGCTTGCAGACCTGGAGCATAAGGTGCCCGTGAATGGCCCGCATTTTCCTCATGGAGGCCACAGCGTGGCTGAGACGCGCGATCCACTCAACGTGCATCTTGCCTTTGCGGAGAATCTGGTGGTCACCAATGAATGGCGCACCAGCCCGCTGAAGACCAATGGAGTGAGCGTGGCCTGGACAACGCTGGTGAAGTCCCTGCCCAAGGCGGCTCCGCTGCCCTTTGCCTTCACACTCCCGGCCCTTGCCGAAAGCCGCGTGCAGGTGGATGGCACGCAGCGGCTGCAGTTGACGCGGCTCTGGCTCTCAGCCCGCCGCCCTGCGGAGGCTGCGCACGCAGCGATGTATCTGCCAAATCATGCGGAGAACAATGCTACGCCCGCAGGGCTGTCGGAATGCCTCGCCATGCGCCAGACCTGCTACACCGCGCTGAATCAGCAGTGGCAGCAGCCGGACATTTCGACGCTGCGGCTGATGTTGCGTCTCGCCTTGAGTGCGCGCGCGCCGCTCACGCCTGACATCGACGCCGTCATGAACTCCGCTCCCGGCCTGCTGCCGCCTGGACAGCGCACGGTGGATGAACTCATCGATCTCAAGAACGAACGCGTTGAGATCGAGCAACTGCTGCGCCAGACGAAAGGCGATGTGAAGGCCCGCGCACGTGATTTGATAGACCACTGCCCGGCTGTGGAGGTGCCAGCGGAATGGACGCGCGCCCTGAAGGCCGGGCGGGGAGAGCTGATCGCCGCGCAGTTCCCGGAGCGTCTGCGCGCGATGAGTGACATGGGCATGAAACAACTGCTCAAGCTGCGCTCGCACCTGCGCGTGTTGGGTGGCTGGATCGAAGGGAAAAAGGAGACCAGCATCTCCGCACAGGATGGCGCTCGCGTGGCCCGCGTGCTCTCGTATCAGAACTACGTGCTGTGGTATGAGCGCAATGACTTCAGCGCCAGCGAGTATGTTTTCGGCATGCCGAAAATGGAGGGCAGCAAGGACCAGTGGTATCCCGCGCTGGCCATGTTTGCCGTGGCGGATGCCAGCGCCATCAGCTCCGCCATCGCGGCCACCGAGGGGGAGCTGCGCGAGTCCTTGGTGCTGCAGTCCATCTTGCTGGATGATGCGGCATGGCGGCTTGTGATCGGCGTGAGCGAGCATCCGGACGCGCAGGCCATGCTGGCGTTTAATCACACCATTCGCTGGACCACTTGTGACTTTCGCCTGCTCTATGAGCACGAGTTTGAAGAGTGCGCCGATGCCAAGTCGCTAACCCGTCAGGCCTTGCAGGGTGTGCTGAGAAACTTTGACCTCACCGGCGAGGACCTTTCGCGCAAGCCGGATGACAAGCGCGTGTATGCACGGCTCTTTGAGCGAATGGATGACGCGCTGCCGGTGGAGTTTAGGCGCAATCATTTGTTAAAAATTCAGGTCACGCTGGATGGTGCCATCGCCCGCGCCGCAGAGTGGCTGGAGGGTGGCGAAAAGGTGGCACCCATGCTGAAGGAAGGCGCGCAGGAATTCCTGTCCGCGGGTGGCACCGAACGGCGGCTGCTGCGCGGTGCTGCAACGCTCAGCCAGGGAGTCCTAAACGCGCTGGAGACCCTCGCGACGAAGCGCTTCGCGCAGGTGCCGTTCAAGTCCTACCAGGACTTCTACCTGAACCTGTTGTTTGATCGTGGCGTGCCCAGGAAGGTATCCGTCGGCCTGTATCAGGACCTCGCTGAGCCCTTGCTGCGTGGCAGTGAGGTAACCCAGCGCCAGGAGTTCACCGAACTCATCAGGCGTTCCGAAAAACTGCTGCATGATCCGGCCGTGCGTGAAACGAGCTTTGGCAAGGCTTGGCTGCCTGCCTTGATTCATGCCCTCGCGCCCCTGGTCAACGGGTGGCGTGATCTCGCTGGCAAGGCGCAGGCGACGGAGTTCATCTGGAAGCCCGCCAAGGAGTTTGATGCCCTGTCGGGCCAGCAGAACGCCGAGCCCGCCGCCTTCCTGGACCTGGTGGAATGGTGGAGCCAGTTTAGCAACGTGGTGCAGACACCTGAGCTGCGTGAGCAGTTCGAAGTGGTGGACCCCAAGCCCGAGGAGGAAAAGGCAAAGCCATGATCACGCGCGTGCTGATGCTCTGGCTGGTGGCTGCGAGCGCTCTGCCCGTCTGGGCAGAGGGGCTTGGTGCAGGGCTGCATCAGCTGTATCGTGAGCGTTGTAGAGAGGATGTGGAGGCACGCGCGGGACGACTGCATGAGCTGAACGGGCAGCTGATGCAAGCGCTGGGCCGCCCGCAGGCCAGTGCGGACACCACGCCAGAGTTCCTCAGCCAGCACGGCGTGGAGACGGTCCGCTGCTTTGTGGACCTGATGGCCAGTGCACGAAGGTTCAACCGCTGGGCGCAAGAGCGCAAGCTGCCTCAGAAGTTCAGCGTCACAGCACGTGTGCTCGGCGTGCTGCGCCACCTGGAGGCACTGCGGGGTGCCCTACTGCCGGTGAAGGTGGAATCGCTGGACGCGGGCACGGGCACGGGCAGTGGTGCGCTGCAATCGCTGCCAGACCTGGGCATTGATCTCGGCTGGAGTGATCCGCAGGGCGATCTCCCAGCGTGGAAGAATCTGAATACACCGCCGGGCCTGCATGACCTGATGATGCTGCACTACTGGTTCAGCGGCGCGCATCCGGCGGTGGCGTTTGATCATGCATGGCTGGAGCGTGAGTGCGCTGTGCAGGAGGTGAAAGCGTGGCCTGGACAGCGAGCTTCCCTCATCTCCACGCTGCATGGCCAGTATGAGTACGCGGTGACGGCCACGCCGGATGCAAGCCAGTGCGCCTCACGTGTGCAGCGCGCCCTGGAGGTGCTGGCGCTCAAGCCGGCCAGCATGACGAAGGACCAGCTCGCCAGCCAGTGGCAGGCGCGTGATGCCTGGCTACGGGCCTGGCTCCTGTTTGCCAATCACCCGGCTGGGGCCAGCGCCCAGTCCCGTGCGTGGTTCGCCAGCACCGCGAGCATGGCACCAGTCTTCTGCGTGATGAAGCCGGATGTGCAAGCCTTCCACGCGATGCACAAGCGCGCGGACCATGATGCGCTCCAGTCTCTGCTGCAGCATCCGGATCTGAAGCGTGCGGTGTATTGGGGGCAGCTGGATACTTTGGATACCAGGCTGATCATGCGCGCGCCGGCGCGTGTGTGGTCTGGCTACATCCCGGAGGAGCTGATGAGCGAACCGCTGGCGGACGACCGCTCTGCTGCCGTGGACGAGCCGTCGCAGCCGCTGCCCGATCCCGAGACTGTGCTCACACCGGAGTCCGCCTGGCGTGGCATCTGTGAGTGGATCAAGTCACTGGAAGCCACTAACACGCAACGGACAGATGTGCGTGTGCAGCAGTTGCGCTGGCAGCGTGTGGCCTTCTCCGCGCAGGAGCTGACGGACCTGCTCGGCGGCAGCGGCGGTGAGGCCACCGGGCGTGATGGCGCGCTGGAGGTGCTGGAGTGTGATCCACAGTCCGGCAGGCTGTCGGTACGCTGGGTGGTGAGTGGTGACACGGTGAGTGAGAAGACCTTCCGCATTCTTTCCCAGGGAGAGTGGCCCGCCTGGTTCTACAGCGATGCCTGGGATCTGCGCTCACGGGCCTGGTGGTGGGCTGCGGGAGCCCTGGTGCTCGGCATGCTGCTGCTCACCGCATGGCGTCGGGGGCTTGGCTTAAAGTGGTGCTTGCTGGCGTTGGCGGGTGCGGGCCTCACGCTGCTCTTGATGTGGCTGGGACCGCTTGGTCAATCTCGTGATGAGAGCGCCTCCAAACTGGTGGTGGACCTGCCTGCCGATGGCGCGATCAGTGACCGGCAGTGGCGTGAGATGACGCAGGTGGTGGCGGCCTGCATTCGCAGTCTGAACGGGCGCTCTGGGGATGACGCTGCTGATGAGCGTGAGTGGTGGCGGCTGCTGCTGGAGGTGCTGTGGTGCGATCCTCCGAAACGCCTTATGGCAGCCAGTGCCGCCAGCTATTGCGTGAATCCCATCGCCTGGCCTGCATCCCTGCATGCCCCGGTCAGGGGCTCCATGGCAGAGCCGCACCGCGTGCTGGAGGCGAAGCTCGCCAGCATCCCCATGCAAGGCCAGGCCGCCTGGGCCAGGCCCTTGCTGGATCTGCCGTTCGCCATGGGACCGGCATCCGTCACCCTCTTGTTCGCAGACGTCCTGCATGGCCAGTATGATCCACCCTGCGCAGGACCTCCCTTTGCGCCTGTAGCAATGCAAACGGTGGGCGTCCGTCTGCCCTGCGTGACACCGGACCCGCGCCCTGCGGCAGCGCTCAAAGCCACTGTGCGAACGGCGCGTGCCGCTGCGGCCAGCCAGGCGGTGCTGTTTGACGCCACCGGCACCATGGACGAGGACGCGGAAGGCCGCGCTCCGGTTGACATCCGTGCGATGTTAAACGCCCTCTGGGAAAAAGGCGTCCCCCTGGATCGCGCTGTCATCCTTGAAGCGGTAAAGGAGGTCTTTGACAAGTCCAGCAAGGGCGGCAGCCGTTCCGTGCTGGGCATGAAGCTCAGTGTCTGGTGGCGCTGTGTATTCATCGGCCTGCTGCTATTTGTAGCCGTGCAGTTTCTCCTGGGCGTGCATCAGTCTCAGCTGCGCTGGCAGGCCGCTGCGAGGCATGCCGCGGCCGTGCTCGGGGTGCTGCTGGTCACCGCGCTCATGCTGGCATGGCTTTGTGGCTTGATCGAGCCTCATGCCTGGTGCTACGGCACAGCGGCCACCGCCGGCGGGCGCACTGCCGTGCATGTGCTGGGTTGCTGCGGCTTGCTGTGGGCAGCAGCCATCTCCGTGCTCGTCTGGATGGAAGTCCGCCAAGGAGTGAGCGGAAGGACCATCCACGCGCTCAGCCCTGCATCTGGGTGGCATGCCGGGCGAATGCTGCTGCCTGCTGCAGGGTGCCTGTGCATCGCGCTGGCGATCCTGCTCTGGACCAGCGCTCCGGTGCTCCATGACGCCGGCACCGCTGCGGCACCGCTCCCGGCGCGCTTCGCCTCCACCATGGGAGCCGCCTGCGTGCTATGGCAGGTGGCAGCCTGGCTGTTTTATCTCACGAGTTTTCTGAACCCATCCCCTAGGACATCCCGCTGAACCACCTCACCCTTCATCACTCATGAGTGCTAACAACTACATCTCCGAAGACCAGCTTCGCTCCCATCATTTTCTCGATTACCTGGATGAAAAAGAGACTTTTACCCTCAATGAGACCGTCAAGCCTCTGCGCCATCTGGAACTCCAGATGCAGCAGTCTGAAGATGGCAATCGTCGGGGTCTTGTAGGGATGCAAAAGTTCATTCGCTCGATGCTCATAGCGCTGATTTTGGGTGAGCATCTGCTGGTCGAAGGCGTGCCCGGCCTAGCGAAGACCTATGCAGTGAAGCTGCTCAGCAGCTTGCTGGGCCTAGTCTGGCGACGCATCCAGAACACCCCTGACCTCATGCCCTCAGACCTGCTCTACAAAGAGAAACTGGAGATCGACGAGAACGGCAGGCAAAACATCGCCTGGTATCCTGGGCCGATCTTCACCACGCTGCTGCTTAGTGATGAGATCAACCGCGCGACGCCCAAGACTCAGGCCGCCATGCTCGAACTCATGGAGGAACGCCAAGTATCCATCATCGGCCGTGGCCGCCTGCCCGCGCGCCCCATGCCGTCCGTACATGATGACCAGCTAATTGACGAAGCACAGCTCATCCTGGAGTGCGAGCCGTTCTATGGCTTCCGCAAGCTGCGCGTGTCAGAGAAGGATGACATCCGCCTCACCGTGTTTGCCACTCAGAACCCGATCGAACAGGAAGGCACCTACACCCTGCCGGAAGCGCAGGGGGACAGGTTCCTGCTCAAGTCCATCGTGAACATCCCAGAGCGCCAGCATCTGCAGGCGCTGGCGATGCATGCGGCCGTTCAGGAGCCTGATGAGCATTATCTGGAAGACGATGCGCTCATGACTCAAGCAGTCCCCAACAGAGCCCAGGAAGACAGGGAGCAAAAGCACCTGAAAACCCTCTACTTCCTGGTGAAGCTCAAGTCCATGCTGCTGAGCCAGGCTCGCATTAGCAACTTCATGCAGACACCTGTCGCCAGGGGAATTCTGGATCTCTGGGAGTGCACCCACAACACCACAGGGAAGCTCAGCGAGGGCCAAATGGCCTTCCGCGAACGCGTCGAAAGGGCCGCTGCTGATGAACCGCATCTGGTGGCCTATCGCACCCTTACCCAGACAGAACTCGACAACTACCGCCTGCCCAGGCTGGCGATGGGGGCTTCTCCACGCGGTCTCCTGGGCCTGATCCGCGCAGCTCATGCCCAGGCGTTGCTAGAGGACTCCTTTGATCGTTCTACCAACGAATTGGTCGTCAAATGGGAGCATGTGCGCACGATCGCGCCTGACGTGCTGCGCCACCGTATCAAGCTTGATCCAGGCGAAGAAGCCAGCTTCGATGCCGATGACTACCTCAAAAGGCTGCTCGGTTGCTTCGACCACGCAACCTTTGATTGATCAGCCATGAGTCTTGCCTCTTTAGAAGATGACGTGCAGCAACTGCGCTCACGATTGCTCGCGGTGGCGGAGAGCTGCGCGGGCAGCGGATCATGCCGCATGCATGCCCTGCCGCTGACTTCAGTAAAGCTGCCCGTGGGCCAGTTCCGCACCGCACGCAGCGTCACCAGCAATATCACGCCAGATGTGCCGCGCCCCTTCCGCATGGATGACGAGCCGGGCAGCATTGACCTCGGATCGCTGCAGCCGCGGCCCTTGATTGAGCAGGTAATGGAGGGCTCGCTGCGCTGCCGCCAGCGTATGTTTGAAGCCGAGCTAGACCTGGTGATCGGCATCGACGCGAGCCGCTCGCAGTTGGCCACGGATGAGAGACACACCTTTAAGCCGGAGCGCCTCCTGCGACTGGCGGCCGCCACCGTCTCCGCAGCCTGCGCGTGCAAGTTCAAGGTGCAAATCCTCGTCGCCAGTGAAGGCACCCTGCATGACCGCCTGCGTGGTAACGAGGCTGGAAGGCTGCGGCTGCCGTTGCTGCACTCCGTGCTGCCAGACATGCTATGCGCGGCGGCCGCTCAGCAGCTGCCGCGCTCACCGGACACGCTGGCCAGGCTCATCGGTGCCGAGCTGCGCCGCAAGCGCCGTGGAGTCGCCATCTTCATCAGCGACTTCCTTGATCCTGCGCCCAGCTACCTGCCCGCTCTGCGCCAGCTCTCGCGCACGCATCGCATCGTGCTGGTGGACATGGCCACCCGGCTGGATCGTGTTTTTCCAGTGCCGGCATGGTGGGAAAAGAATGCGCAGTGCGTGCCCGTGCTCGAGGGCGCGCGCCATCTGGAGGAGCACCTCTCCCCCATGCCCGTTACCACTGCCATGGCCACAGCGTGGAATGCGCTGCAGGCTGCAAACCTCGAAGCCCTGCACGCCATCGAGCATCCGCGCCGTCTGCGCCATCTCGTGCACGAGACCTTCGCTTCCTCCACACTGCCGCTGGAACAGCACATCCTCCAGGCGCTCAAACAACTCTCTTGACCGCATGAACTTACGCTCTCCACCTTCCTCACCCACCCTCACTACAGCGCGAACGGCTGAATGGATGCGCACGGTCGCGGCCCGGCCATGCAAGCCCCTGCTAGCAGCAGCGTGGCCCGCACTGCCGGAGCAGTGGCTTGACTCCACCAGGCTCAGCAGCGCGCAGTTTGCCAGAGAGGCACCCTGGGGTGCGGCCCCCTTTGCGTCGGAACGCATAGCCGCCTGGCTGCGTGATTACTTTGAGTCTCGTGCCAGCTGGACACGCTGCCTGGAGGTCACTGTGGAGCAGCCCGCTGCAAACAGCCGTGAGAAACCCATCACCCTCACTTGCTGGGATAACCAGGTGGCGCGCTTCACCCTGTGCTTCCTCTCGGAGGAGCGCAGCCTTCGCGCCAGTTGCTTGTTCCGGCTCGATGATCCGGTTGCTGCGCTGCAACAGCTGCGCCGCTGGGTGGAGCAGCCTGAGCGTCACTTGCCGGATGCACTGGCCATGCTCCAGGTCTGGGCGCAGGACACGGCATTGATCCGCTCCTGGACAGAGGTGCACCGAGCCCTGTCCAGCCACCAGCCCGTATCCTTGGCGGAGCTTGCCTGGCATCGTGCCGCGCTGCCTTCCGTAGAGGCGCTTGCGCAGCACCTGCCAGCCATCATCGCCACGTCTTCCTGGCAGGCCCTGGCCACCTATGGCAGCCCCGTCATTGCCGCCCTGCCGCCTTCACCGCAGGCTGGTGGCATGCTCATCCTCGCTTGCGAGCAGCGGCTGCCAGCAGAGCCCTCACCCGAGGTGGCGCTTACCTTCCTCAAGCTCACCGCCCCCCTGCACGGGCAGCGCCCGCCGGCGCACGGCTTCCTCCTGGCGGCTTGCACCGCGCTGCGTGGTCTGCCACTGCCGCACGCGGCACGGCCTGATCTGCGCGCCCTGCTGTGCAGTAAAGGTGCTGAGGCGCTGGAATGCACACCGTTTCTCCGTGCGGCTCTGGACACCCTGCTCAATCAGGATCAAATGCATGCCATCGCGCCCTTGCTGGGCTCGCTTTCCAGGCAGGGCCGTGAGCAGGCGCTGGATCACCTCGCGGCAAGCATCGCCGCCGCCTTGCCGCCCTCCACCACCTCGGTATGGATCGGCTCACCCCATGCGGCACGACCGCTGCGCCTCCTCTATGCTTGGAGTGAACTGATGGGCGGTGAGAAGCCTGTGCAATGGCAGCGCCTTATGACTCTGCCGCCACTCGATCCCGGACTGCAACCGCTGCTCCCACCAGCCTTCTGGAAGGCTGCACGAGAGCATCTTACCGGCACGGCAGGCACACACGCGGTCCGGCGCGAGCTGTTTCACTGGGCCTGGCAGCAACTCGGCTTGTCATCCACGGAGCAGGAATACAGCAACCCTGAACCTGCGCGCCGGCTGCCGGTCTTTCCGCCGAACGATCAATTGCACGCAGCGATGCAGCGCTTGCTGAAGGCTAGCGAGGATTCGCCTGAAGAACTGCAACGCCCGCTGGAGGACATCGCCCACGCCATCGCCTCGCAACAGATGGCGGTGCCCGGTGATCAGACGCCGCAAGGCTGTGCCCTCCTCCAGATGATGCGCCAGCGCTTTCGCGAGCCCAAGCCCTGGTTGGTTGCAAGCGAAGTGGAGGCCCGACTCTCCGTAGTGCGTGCGTTGACAGCACACGAGGCCTTCTGGACCCATGCTTACGCCCCCACCTGGCTGGTGGGCACTCTCGCGCATCTCCCCGCCCAATGGTGCGCCGAGGCCGTGCTGCTGGACTTCGAGTTGCATCGCGAGCCGTGGAGCGCCCCTGAGGCTCCCTGCTACGCCCATGCCACCTTTGATACCCCGCAGTGGCTACAGCTCTGCCACCACCTGGGCCAGCTCAGCACCGATGCAGAGGTCTCTGCCGCTCTCCAGTGGCTGAGCAGCCTCTCACAGCTCAGCTCGCCGCAGCAGGCCGCCATTGCCGCAGCGGGCGAGTGGATGAACCACGGTGGACCTCACCGCAGCCACCTAGCCTGCGCGGCCTTGCGGCTGTGTGTGAACCCAGGCCTAGCCCGCAGCATGCTGCCAGAGGGTACCTTCACCACCATCCTGCTCGACTGTCTGCAGCAGAAGGCGCACTCGCGCTGGCGCGCTGTGGAAGCCCAGGCCACCCGTGCGCTGCTCCCCGCTCTGCCTGAGCCGCTGGCCCCGCTGTTGCATGCAAAGCTGGCACTCGAACTCGCTGAACGGTGGGCCAGGCAGCCCCCCGACCTCGAACAAGCGCAGCTGCTTTGGGCCTGGTGCGAAGCCGTCGCCGCGCATCCAGCCATGCAGGAGGTTTGGATCACCGCCGCCGTCGCCGCTGATGCATCCACCCTCAAGCGCTGGCGCAACTGCTGGGCTGTCTCAAAGCCCAAGGACAGCATGGACCGCCTGCTCACCGCCCGGGTCTGGGCCAGTCAGCTGCCGAACTCACCGCACGATCACACGCTCCTGCAGGAACTGTGGATCGAGTTTCCAAATGAGCGTCCGCTGCCAGCGCTGGACTGGTGGACGCAACGCTGTGCAGAGTTGCTTGTCGCCGCTGATTCTGGCAAGCTCTCCCGCCTGCTGGAGAACACGGATGCCAGCCTGCATCACCAGCTGCTTACACGGCTGCGGAAAGAGCACGCGGAAAACAGCAGCGCGTTTCAAACAGGGCTGGAGTGCTTCGCAGAGCATTGCCTGAACTCAAAAGCTAAGATTCAACGCTGGACCGCGCTCAATGAGGGCCTCGCCGCACGCCATGCACGCGGTCCCATCATGGAGGACGTGCTGCTGGACATCCTGTGATGAACCCCGCTGCTCCATCTCCCCATGCCAAACGCCAGCCCAGGGTGCGGCTGCTGGACCTCCACGCACGCGCCGTGAGCCGCACGCCCAAGACCGCGCACGCCTGGATTGATCTGCATTCCGCCGTGCAGCTGCTGCAAGCACTGCAGACTGAGTCTGCACACGGCAGCACCCCGGGCTCCATCACCCACGTGTGGCTCTGTGCTGACGGGCAGACGCTCTGCGACCCCGCACGCATGGGCCGCGAGCCACCCGCAGACCTCTGGCCCTGGCTCGCCGCTCGATGGCCAGACCTGGCCTGCCAGTTTGATGGCGTGAGCCCAGCGTATCGCACCGAGCGCTGGCTGCTATCGCTTGAATCTGAGCTGAACCGCGAGCAACTGCGGCAAGGCCTCGCCCAGGACTTCGCTCCCGCTCTGTGCGGCGCCTTCACCTCTTGGACTAGCCAGCCATGGTGGCATGGGATTCGACACAAATGCTGGCAGATAGTCCTCGTGATCCCCTTCTTGCTAGCCAGTTGGTGGGTCGTATCCCTGCCTTGGACAATACCGTCGCTCGAGTGGAGGCAGAGTCTCCCACACGCCGTTGCTGCCACGCCCGCACAGCCAAACTACACCGTCTCACGTCCCCGCCGCGCGCCTCCACCGAGTGCGAACACATCTGCCCAAGAGCCCCCGCTGACAAAGCCATCACTCATTGCCGTCGCGGCCTCAGCCGAATCCAAGGCTTTGAAACCGCCGACATCTTCCGACAAGCCGCCCTCACCCACTTCGGCGAAGGTCGCTTTATCGCCGCCGTCGGGACAGGTCATGCCTCCACCTGCGTCAGCGCCAGCACGATCGAACAGCATCACAGTGGCATTGGTGAACGATCTGCTCATTGTGCGACAGGGAAACATGCGCATCGAATGGCAGTTCACCACTATGAAGCGCGGTTCGTTTTCTCCCCTGGCGAACCAAAGCATCGAAATCCCGAAGGATGTCAAGATCGCGGTGACCCCGGCCAGCGAGCGCACTTTGAACTTCGTCATGAATGGTACGGTTTCCGGCGAAGATGGCGTGCCAGCCACAGGTGTCAGCTACGAAAAAGCCCAGAGATTCTGCGTCATCCTAACTAGCGCCCTCGCCCCATCCTTCGTCGCGCGCTTGCCCTATCAAGCAGACTTCGACAAGGCCGGACGCGACCGTCTCATCGATCTGACCACCACCGGCATTGAAGAGTGGGTGGGACACGACTGGGCACCCAATTTCTACAGCAACTACCGTTATCAAGGCCCCACCACCAAAGGCAATCCAGCGGTTGTGTCTCACGTCGGCGAAATTGTTGTTCGGGGTGCGAATAGCCTGGAGGGGCAAATGACCTGCGGGCTGCGAGTAGTGCTGGAACCCTCCGCTAAGCCCAGTACTAAATGATGTTCAAACTTTGAAAATGGTATCACCATGCGTTGGCGAGCGAATGAAGCGCTGTAGTTGAAGACCCACTCGTCACCTTCATGCTAGTAGCGTGCCCACGTAGCGAGCGCCGAGGCCCAAACGAAACTCATGGGCTAGTTGGTGAAGTGGACTCAACTTCAGTATTGAGCACTGAGTGAGATACTCTCGGCCCTCAACAGGAGGCGGCCGGGCTGGCAGGTTTACCTTCCGTTGGTTTTCACCGCTTGGTGCTTGGTGTGCCCGATGTGAGTCCGTTGATTCTGGCTTGTCAGGCAACTCCATCGATGACGGATGAAATGAGAGCTAGCTCTTGGGCAGATGGCAACAGACTTGATCGGCAGGCGGTTGATGCAGGAGGGTCTGTTAGGGTTGGCCGGTCTCCATCGCTTCGGTGAGGGCGTATTGGATTTGGACTATGGTAGTGGTCGTGTTTGGTTTCGTCTTGGCGCTTCACGAAGGGGAAGGTGTCCATGATGTAGCTGGCGGCATGGCGGGCGGAATACATCACCACCCGCTCAAGGGTGCCCTCCCGCACGTTCTTCCAGCCGTCGGAGTAATCTGCTTTTCGATCAGGGTGCGGTCGAGGGAGTTCATTTTGGGCTGCGCATGATGCTTGAGGTGAGCCGATCACGGAATGTGCCGACTCTCACGAGTTCGCGACGGGAGTCGCAGAAGCTCACGGACAGATCATCACCCGAAACAAAGTAAATGGCATCTTGGAGGTATTCACTACCGAGGTCACACGCATTCTGCCACTTCAGTTCGACGGCCCAGCCGGGCTCCGCATGTCCCGTTTCGGGGGAGTAGCCTGTGATGCGTCGAATCAGTCCGCCGTGGTGACGGAGTTGCTTTTCGAGACGTTCATCAGCAGCTGCATTTTGCTCGTCGGTCCACTTTTTGCCTGTTGGCGCGTAAGCGGTGATTATGGCGAACTCCGCAGGCCATTCTACGGACGGATCAGCTACGGCAAAGTGTGTCTCGAAGTAAGTAGGGTGCATCATGGGTTGTTGCGCGGAGTGGAAAACAAGGAGCTCTGACCACTCGACGGAAGTGATGATCTTGTCGGGTTCTGGTGCTGCTCATTTCGGGCGAAGTGGGCCTTGAGTTGCTCCACCACCCTCTTCGAGGTCAGTTCTTTTGTCGCTGCGGTGCGGATTCGGGCAAAGAGCTTCTCGGGGTCGGCTCCTGGGCAGAGATCATTCCAAAAATGGTCTCGGGTGATCCACTCCTCGGGGTGGAAAAGGCTGTCTTTGCCATGCCACGCCAAATGAGCGGGGTCGCTGTCGAGGTAGAAGGCAAGTTTGATGTCGATTTGATCGGCGCGGTAGCCGGCGAAGGCATGGCGGAGGAAATAGCGCAGATAAAGGGAACGGCGACGGATGTCGGCCCGGTCGGCGGGGTTGGCCTTGGCGCGGACAAGGATGCGAACGTGAAGGAAATCGTCCTTCAAGGTGGTGTAGAGCAGGTCTAGGGGGATGCTTTCGTGCCTCGCGTCGATCTCTGCATCTCGGGAAAACTCATCCACACGAGCATGAATCTCTTTGAGGGGCGGAAGATCCTCCATTCGACCGAGTGCGACCACTTCGGATGCGTAGGCAGCTAATCTGCCAGGGACGTTGAGCAAGAGGTTGCCACAGGTGATGCCACGAGCCTTCTCGGATTGCAGAGCGCGGAGCGCCGTGAAGCCTGCCATGAACTTGCTATCTTTTTCGCTCAGCGTGCGGTGGACGGCTTCAGCCTCGCGGCGAATCTCTTCGTCGGATCGCCACCAGATGCCACGTCGTTGTGCCTGCGCCAGCAACTCCGCTATCCCATGAACGGACGGGATTTCTTGAGGAGCTTCGCGTGTAGGCAAAGCCGCCATGACGGACCAAATCGTCTCACGATTGAAGACGGCGGAGAATCGGTCGGGTTGGGCGCGAAGGAACTGGACCAGCGCAGAGCGGAAGAACTGCGGGGCGTTGGAGAAGGCTTCATGGATGAGCTTGTAAACCACGAACACGGGCGCGGATTCCTCGCCCAATCCCTCCCATAGGATGTCTTCCGGCAGGGAGTCCATTTTGCCGGACTGTCTGCCCAGAAGAGCTTCTCGCTGCGGGAAGGATTCGATGCGCCCGAGGATGCCTATGGCGATGCGGTTGCCAATACCATCGGCCACAGAATCGAAGTCGCCGAAAAGCTCTCCCTGAGTGCTCGTTTCGCTGGGGGATACGCTTGGCGTGATGGTCATCTGGGGTTTGGAGCAACCACCATTCAAAGATGCCCGATTTGACGTATCAGGCGGGCTCTAGCACGAACGGATTTGCAATTGAACGACGCCCAAACTCCTGCATGAGATCAGCCGCGTCAGCATCGGTCCGGCCTTGGCTGCGCAAATACTGCTGAACGTTCGCCTGGGTCAGGCTGGGAATGCGGAGGGCAAAGAATGGCCAAAGCTCTGCCGAGCGGTATTCGCGATCAAGCTGTGGGAAATCCACGATTGGTTTCACTTGCCGCTGGTTGCGGAACACCATCGAATACTCGAATGTCCACTCACCATCGTCACGGCTGAGGGTGCCGACATGGAGTGAGCCGAGATAGAGTTCAAAGCTGACTTTGACTTTAACGGGTTCGTTCACGTCACGGAGCCAGTTGAATCGACGATAGAGAGACTTTAGCATTAGGGTTCAGGTCAGAACTTGGACTGATTCTTGAAATAGCATAGCACGCCGGTCAAGGCATTCGAGCATGAAATCAGCTCGCAAGGGGCTGATGAGTTTACGAAACTCGGAGGTCAAAAGGACACGGAGTTGGTTCGTCAGGGGCGCGACAGGAATTTCTTGCAGGACCTCACGCAGAGCTGGCCGCCCCTCACAGATGGCACGAATGAGACCGAAATGGTTGGGCGAGGTGACTCCATCCCAGCCTGTTTTTGGGTAGCATCGTTCGACATACTTGGACTGGTGAGATTTTCGGCGGTTCTTGTCTCGGGCGATTTCGGCGAGGCGGGATTCGGTCGTGTTCCAGTAGAGGGCGCGAGCAGTATCAAAGATTGGTGAGAAGGCTGGAGGCCGCTTGCCAGTTACATCGACGATCACGCCCCAGTTGTAGAAGTGCCTGTCGTTGTTACCGACGATGGCATCGAACGCCAGAAGACGGGTGAACTCGCGCAGCAGGTTCTCCCAGTGATCTGGAAACCGATTCTCGAGTGCTTGCTCGACAAACTGGAAGGTGAATAAATTCCGTGCTTCGTCCTTTAGCTCGACTTCCTCCACGAACGCGCGGTCTTCGAGGTAACCAGCGAAGATCTCCGCACCGTGGACAAGGCTCTCGCACTTTGGCCGAAGGAAATAGCGGCTGAGAAAACGAAGCTGACCACGAAACCACATCAGTTGCGAATCTGCCACCTTCAGCCCAAGAGACTGTCCCACGCGAGTGAGCAAATGCTCGGTAATCGACTCGTTGGGGTAATACTTATGTCCGACCTTCGCGATCCATGCCAACCACGAGCAAGGGCGGGAGCGTCGGCCATGGCCGTATTGATAGATGCGCAAAAAGTCCTTTGGTGCATCGCCTGCGACAGCAGCTTCCAAAAGATGAAATTTCCCCTTCTTGAGGCTAGGCAACCCGTAGGAATGGGGCACATGAAGACCCGAGCGGTTGATGATCGGATATGGCAGAGGCTTTGAACGGCGGCGCTTCATGTTAATCGGGACTCCAGTGCCATGAAGAACGGTAAAGGTTAAGGTCCAAGTCTTTCCAATATCTCTTTTCCCACATCATCTGGCTCGACTCACCACCATACTTGGCCTCATCATTCATCTTCTTGAAGACTTCATCGGTGATAAACGAGGCATAATTGCCCTCCCTCAATGAGCACAGTTTGGCGGCGTAGTTGGCGGCGCGACCAACCCAAACCAGGTCGTTCGAGCCTCGAATACCTGTGCGGGCCACAAAGAGCTTGCTGCTATCGACTCCCACCGCCTGCTTTACCTCGTATGTGCTGCTGGGGTATTGTGCTTTGAGTTTGGGATTGATGATCTTCAACACGGCATAGTTTATTTGCAGCGCGCATCTGGCGGCCTGTGTGTTCTTCGAGCCTCCGATGAATACGCCCATCACGCGATCACCGTCGAAGGAGGTGATTGTGCCGCCGTTCTTAGTGATGAGACGGCTGGCGCAAAGGAGGTAGGTTTTGTAAACCTCAGCAGCGAACGCTGGCTTCATGGTATTCACCAGATTGGTCGATTCCGCGAGGTCCGCATAGAGGACGGTGCCTTCGAGTTCGACGGCGTGATTGCCAAGCTGAATGTCCTCGGGTTCGGGGACTACCTGACCATCTCGCGTCTTCCAAGTGGCCTTGAAGATGTCTTCGACTTCTTTGGTGAGGTCAGTGGTGAAACTCATGACGAGGGTTATTTGGGGCCAAGGTTCTGGACTGTCTTGCGCACGGCGGTGCATACTGGGCCAACGCGGGCAGCGATGGTGTCCTCAGTGCCTTCGGCGTATTCCAGCGGAGTGATGCCGAGCAGGTCAGTGGGCAGCTTGATGTCGATGCCTCGTGGTTTGATGATGAAGGTGCGGTCTCGGCCAAGGGCTCCCATGAAAAGGCCCAGTTCGAAGATGCAATTGTCGCGAGGGGCACGGTGCTCGACTTCACGTGAGATGAGGGTGTCGTCGGCAGTGAGAACTAGAATAGCGAAGTCTGCCTTCTTCACTGCTGCGACGAGGCTATCGACGGAGTCGCGTGAGGCGCGAAAGACGCCGTCGGTCCATAGCCGGACGACGAACGGATCGTGGGCAAGTCCAGCTTGAAGTTCTCGGGCAATCGGCAGTGCCTCGACAGATGAGCCGATGAAAATGTGAGGTTTGTCGTTCGGAGGTTGAACCTCTAGTCCACGCTGGCGGAGACGTTCAGCAATTTCGAGGGCAAGACGTCTCCAGAGGTCGGGATACTTGGAGGCCAGTTTGGAAAACGCTGGCTCGGAGATCCTCGCCAGAACGGTCTGCTCGATAGCAACCACGTCAGCGCTTCGGCGGGCGGAGGGATCAATGGCGGCCATTTCGCCAACATGCTGACCTGTTTTTCGGCGAGCCTTCTCCCTTCCATTCACCACGACGGAGACTTTTCCGGTCAGGATGAGGAAGATGTCGTTATCTGAGTCTCCTTGTTTGATAAACGTGCTCTCGGGTTTTCCTGGCTCGATCTGAACAAGATCAACCAAGTTCGCCAGCTCCTTGGCAAGATCTTCGTCGTTGTGCACACATTGCTGTGCCCGAAGGGCCGCAATCAGGCGAGGGTGGCCGTCAGGACCTTGGAAGCGAGTGATCATATCAATATTCCACAAGGCGTGACATCAGGAAAAGGAATTGAAGGTATCTCTGAAGTCTCCCGGGTTTAGTCTCCGCGTATGGCGTTTCATTGCCATATTCGTCCACATGGACAAGATCACCAAAAGCTGCATCCAGGTCGTAGCCTGCTCGTTGCCCAATGTGAGTGAGCGAGTTGGATTTTCCATCTTTGGCAACCTCTATTCGGTGAGCATCCATGACCTCATCGGCGACATTTTTGATGTCACTGATCTGTATGGGAGGGGAAATCTCAAATTGCTGAAGCAACTTGAGGTCATGATCGGCATCGCTCGACGGATCATAGTCTGTAAAGAATGCAATATTCTCAAGATAGCGATTGAGCTTCAGCCCCTTCTGAACCCGCCACTTTCTCGTGTCGACGCGTGTTGATGTATATAGAATTCCATCAAACTTTGCTTGTCTGGCCCAATGGGCGAGAGTTTGAGGGAGCACGTATTCTGGAGCGAACGCATCCAGCGTCGTCACGCTTCTGCGGCGAAATGAACATGTTGCCGCGATTGTGAAGCGGATAAATGCATCAACATCGTTTTTGGCACCAGGTGGATCTACTGTTCCCTTTGTCGCCATTCCCTTCAGGTCCATACCTTCGCGTGCAAGGCCGACCACATTATTGCGCAGAATTTGAAAAAGTGAGTTACCGAGGTCGAGAACCCGAACCGCATTCGCATCCTTCAGAAAGTAAGTGTTGAAGGAGTAATCATCAATCGCCTGGGGATCAGCCCCTAGCTCAAAGGCTACATCAAGAATCGAAAGCCCGAGATAGAGAAGCGGTTGTCCTGTGACGCTGTAACGCTGATTGGAGATGCAATGACGTTTCGTGAAAGGTATGTGATACAGGTCTTCGCGGCCGAAGCGACCTTTTCGCCCCCGGAAATACAAGACCTTATCCAAGCGGTCTGACCTTGGCTGGTCGATCCCAAGGTCCAGCATTAGTTTCTCGACAACACTGAATGATTCCCCAAAGCGTCCTGTGATCGATGCAATGTAGGCTTTGCGCATCTCGGCGAAAACCTGCTGGTAGTGTGAGCTTCGAACTGCCTTGAGGACCTCATCAATCCACCAGGTGAAGTGTTCGTTATCCTTGTCAGAAGCGTCCTTTAGCTGGTGGATTGGGCATTTTGAGACGCTTTCCAACTTGTCGAGAGTCGCCTCAAATCGCAAAGCATAGACCTCCAGAGCACGTTCGTGTCGTGGCGAGAGGTTTTGTGCAGCCAACCGAAGGTCAGCTTGAAAGTCATCATCGAGAAAGCAGAGCAGACAATGGGGCTGGTGTTTCATGCTGGTTGGTCTCTAGTGGGCATCTCTTGCTGAATGGCAGCAGGCGGGATCGGCGGGTGGTGGGGTGAGGAGGGTTCGGTAGGGGGTGCCGCTCTGCATCGACTCACCGAGGGCGTCGTAGATTTGGAGGATGGTTTGTTGGGTGCGGTAGTGGCCGTGTTTGGTTTCGTCTTTGCGCTTCACGATGGGGAAGGTGTCCATGATGTAGCTGACGGCTTGGCGGGGCGTGGGGAAGGCGCGGGTGAGGGCTTCGGGCTGCTGCTGCCACTCGCTCTGGGGGCCGAGGTAGAGGTGGAAGAAGGCGGCGTCCAGCTCGCACCGGAGCAGGAAGCGCCGCTCCTCGTCCCACCGGAACGGCGGCCCACTCCACCCGCAGTCAGACGCGAACGCCTCCAGGTCCCACGCCGTGTAGGTCAACTCCAGCACGCGGGGCAGGAGCCAGTCGCGCAATGATGGCGGATTGGGGATTTCCGATTTCGGATCGTTGGCCCATGGGCAGGGCTGGGCGTAGGTGGCCACAGACACGACCGGAAGCTGGGAGACGATGAACGCACTCATGTGCATTCCTCCAATCTTCTGCCTAGCTACAAAATCGAAAGCGAAGCTACCCATGTTCGCGATTAGTGAGGGGAGTTGCTGCGCAACTTTGTCTTTGACCAATAGGACCTTGGCTGTGTCAGGAATCGCCAGTGATGGAACAACTGTAGAAATGAAACTGCGCTCGTTGGTGGCGTTGGTGATGTCCCTCCAAGCAAGCGTCCAAGAGCGTTTCCAGTTATCGCCAAAGCGCCGTGTGGCATCACTCCTTGAGAACCAAAATCGCGTGTGACTGTAAAAAAACGGATCTGTCTTCTCGGGGTCATCAATTTGGCGCTCTTCCCGCCCATCGTGAGTCATCCAGCGATGATCGTAATGGTGGAAATACTTTCCTTCGTATAGCGGAAGAAGCCCTTCTCCTGCTTGAGTTAGAAAGTGTCGAGAGTCGTCTGCACTGTTCAGAAACCTTCGGAGTTCTGGAGACCAGTCTGTCTTCGCAAGCACGGAGAGTCGCCGATAGACGGCCTTTGTCAGTTCGGCATCCGAGAGCGTGCGGAAGATTGGGCACGTCTTGGTCTCTGGGTTGAGTGTAGCGATTTCTTCACCCGATAAAGTAAACTGGCGGTTCGGGTCGGCCAAGTGATCGATCCTCGTAGCAAAGAAGACGAAGTTTGCGGGTGCTTCTCCTGTCGTTCTGCGCCCCCCTCGAAGAGTAACAATGCTGAACTTGTAGGAGCGATGGACTGATGGAAAGATTGCTTCTCGGTTTTCAAAATCGAAGAATGACACAAGCTGTCCATCATCGATTACGGCTTGGAAAAAGAGCTTTGTGGAGTCATCAGTTGCGATGCCTGATGGAAGGATTTGCCCCACTCTGCCGTGATCGCCAACAACCGTTCTGGCGCATTCGGCAAACAGAGCAAACAGGTTAACCCTTCCCACTCCGCAGAGCGGAAACCTCTGGCTTGTGCGAACGAAGTTATTGACCGCATTGATTTCGCGGAGCCCGTTCAAGTATGCTGCGAACAATGAAGGAGCCTCATGTTCGAGACTAGCAATGAGTCGCTTACGAACTGCCGCAGTGGAGGCATTTGCAATTTCAGGTCGATTGCTCGCAAAAAACTCTTCTTCGCGGAAGAGAATGGAATCCCACGGCGGATTGCCGAGAATGCAGTCGAAGCCGCCTTGGTCGAAGACTTGGGGGAAGGCGAGGTGCCAGTGGAAGAAGCGGTATTGAGATGCGAGCTGGGTGACTTCTTTTTCGAGAGCTTCTGGCAAGGCTTGGCCTTGGACGAAGTTGCGGAGGTGGGCGGTGGTGATGCCCGAGGGCGTTCCTTGTTCTTGGTTCTTTGTTCTTGGTTGCTTTGCCTTTTTCGTGGGAGCTGGGGCTGGCGGGGGTTGGCCGAAGAGTTCGTCCTGGGTGTGGAGGAGCTGGCCTTCGATGGGCTGGGCGATTTGAGATTGGGGATTTGAGATTTCAGATTCGCCTGCGGCGACTGGGTAGTTTTTTTTGATGACGAAGGCGGCGCACCAGAGGTCGGCGAGGAGTTTGGCGTGGCGGTATTCAGGGGCGGTCTCGCTGGTGGTGAAGGCGGCTTCTTTTTCCTGGAGGGCGGCGGGCTGGCTGTCGTCCATGGCCTCGATCTGCGTGGCGGCGTGGCGGAGGCGGTCGCGGATGGTTTGCTCCTCCTGCTCGAAGAGGGGGCCGAAGCCTTCGCGCTCTTTTTTGTTCCGCTTTTTGAGTTCGGCGCAGGCGGTTTTGTCGTCGCCCTCGATGGCGGTGAAGGTGTCGTCGGGGAGGCCGGCGGCGATGAGGTCGGGGGTGGTGCCGAGGAGGCTGTTGCCGGTGCGGATGTGGTGGTTGAGGAAGCCGAGGGGCTTGCCGGGATCGACGGTCTCGAGCCAGAGGGCGACGCGGCAAAGTTCGACGGCCATGGGGTTGATATCGACGCCGTAGAGGCAGCGGCTGGCGACCTCGCGGAGGGCGTGGCGGTAGTCGTCGGGGCGGACGCCTCCGTCGGGGGCGCGGAGTTCGGCGAGTTTTTCGGCAAGGCGGCGGGCGGCGGCGAGGAGGAAGTGGCCGGAGCCGCAGGAGGGGTCACAGACGGTGATGGAGAGGAGGGCGTCGATGGGGCGGTCGGGCTGCGCGGCGAGGCGGTCGGCGATGACGGGATCGAGGGCGGACTTGATGAGTTCCTGGACGAGGGAGTCGGGGGTGTAGTAGGAGCCGGTGGTCTTGCGGGCGTTGCCGGAGGTGGAGCCTTCCTCGGTAAGGCCGACAAAGCCGAAGCGGCGCGTGGTGAGGTCTAGGCTGGGGACGAGTTCCAGTAGCGACTCGTAAATGGAGCCAAGCTCCTCCGGCCCCATGTTCCGGTAGTCCACAGCCGAGAGGGGGCCGGTGGCGCGTGACCAGCGGAGCTGGCGCATGGCCTCCAGCAGGGCGCCATTGCTGAGCTGGGCGGTGTCGAGGTCCGGGCACTGATGCAGGGCAAATAGACCGCCGAGGGCAGGTAGGGCCAGCCGTGGCTCTCCCGCTGCCAGGGCACGGAAGGCGACGGTCATGGCGGCCCAGAGGTCGGTGTGGGCATCCGCCGCTGCCCGGCGCAGGCAGCGGGAACGCAGGCGGCGGAGGGAGTAGCCAGACTCATAGAGCTTTCGGTGCTCCGGCGACGAGGAAGGCGGATGGAGGAGGTTTCTTTCCTCGGCACAGAAGAGAAATAGCCAGCGGTAGATGAGGCGGAGGAGCTGGTTGAAGAGGTCATCTTTGCTCAATCGCTGTTGGAGCAAGGCGTCACGCAGGGCTTGATTGGCCGGGTGGGAGATGAAGCCACTGCCGAGGGTGATGAGGGCGCTCTCGACGCTGGTGCGCAGGCTTTCGCGGACGCGGCTGCCGAGATCGAGCCCGGCCTTCCGCCATTCTTCCCAAACGCAGCCGTTCGCTGCTGAAACGGTGGCGCGGGTGGCGTGCAGAATGCGCCAGAGGGCGCGGAAGTCGGCAAAGCGACCGCCCTGGGTGTCTGGATGCAAAATGGCAGCTAGGTTGAACTCCAGAAAGCGCGGCTGGGTGAGGGAGTCTGAGTCGCGAATGAGGCGAAGGGCGTGGCCGTTTGTGATGATGGCCCAGGCGGCGCGTGGTTCAGCATTGATGTATTGCTGGGCGAGCTGGCCGGGAGTTCGTTTCCTGCTGCCGCTGCCTTGGATGCCGAAGCTGAGGCTGGACTCGTCCAAGCCCACGCCTGCGGCGGCGATGACGATGGGCAGCGTGCCCGCGCTAGCCTGAGCGGTGATGGGGTAGCTAAGATCGTGAAGGGTGATCGGGGCCGTCAGCAGGCTGAAGTCCTCATAACCGAGGCAGCTTTTTAGCAGGGTGGTGACGAAGCGGCGGGTGGCCTCGATGTCGAGCCGCTGGTGGAACTCGGCATACTCGGCGGTGGCGATGCGGAAGGCGCGGCTGATTTCGTCATCCAGGCGGAGGCCCTTCGGGATGCGGTAGTCAGCCTCGGATTGATGGGAACCCTGCCCACGGGTGACTTTTTCCAACTCTGCCGGAACAAACAGGCTACCTTCCAGATGGATGCTGTCAAAGGGCAGCGAGTCCACCGGGCGGCGACGTGCCCGTGGAGCGGTGGGAGTGGTGCGGGCTGCTTTTTTGGCGGGCATGAAAGGGGAAACTACAGGTCAGAGGGTAAGAGAACAGCCACGCCTAGGTTGTCCACAGGAAGGCAGGCGGTGACTTGGTAGGAGCCGTAGGCTTTGCTGGCCTGGCGCACGCGTTGGTGGTCGGCCAGCAGGGCCTCGGCACGCTCATGGGCGATCTGCTCCAAGTGAGGCTGCTGTGTGAGCAGGAAATCGAGCGTGGCCTGGATCTGGCGCTGGGCGATGTCGGGCGCGATCTGGGCTGAAGGTGCGGCAGTGAGCAGCGGGAGTGTTTCCTCCTGGCTGAGCCAACGCGGAGAGGAGCGGCCTTCTACTGCTAGGGTGACACACTCCTCGGCCATGAGGCGCTGCTCACCGCTGGTGATGCGGCGTGCATGAAGCTGGTGCCGCAGGCGCAGGGTGACGATGCTGGTGACCTTTTTCACGGCGCTGGTGATCATCGCCGCTGAGCGTGCGGCATGGCCTGGCTGAGCACCGGAGAGGCAGCCCTCCAGCATAACATCTGCGAGGATGGTGACGAGAGGATGGGTGCGGTGGATGAAGGCAGCCTGGGCTGGCGGCGGGTAGTGAAACGAGATGGCGGAGACATCTGCGAGGTCTGCCTGCTCCAGCCGCTCACGCACGACGGGCGGGAAATGTGCTGGATTCAGCCGCCACACGTTCTCCGCCGCCGTGAGTGGCACTCCGAGGCGCACTGCGGAAAGCCGGAGGAAGCGCAGCACATCGTGGTCGCCCCCAAGGCAGGCGAGCTGCTTTTGCCAGTCCGGCAGGACATCGGCGGGCTTCAGGCTGCGCTGGGCGAAGATGGTGCGGTTGGCCTTGGCGAGCCTGGCGGCGTCCTTCCATTGGGCCTCAAGCTCGGCGATGGCGGGATCAGAGTCGCCAAAGTCGAGGGATAGCTGCCGTGCTTTTTCCGGGGCAGACTGGCGCTTGCGGAGCAGGATGGATTTGATGACGGCCTGGTTGATGCGCTTTTCATCGGCTGGCAGTGGCACGGTGATGCCGAGTTCTTTGCGGATTTCCTCGGCCTTGCGGAGGATGACATTGAGGATGAAGCCATCGACGGGATTGTCCTCGCCGTAGAGCATGGTGGCGCGGACTTCGGGTGCTCTTTGACCAAAGCGGTCCACACGGCCCTCCCGCTGCTCATGGCGGGTGGGATTCCAGGCGAGGTCGTAGTGAACGACGGCGGTGAAGTGCTCCTGGAGATTGATGCCCTCCGAAAGGCAGTCGGTGGCGACGAGCACACGCTTCTCCGCATCTCCGAGGGCGAGGACACGCTCCTTGCGCTCCTCGGGCGGGTATTCACCGGTCACTGCATCGAGAATGACCTGGGCTGGCAGAGCCTCGGCAAGGTGCTCCATCACATAGTGCGCGGTGGCGATGTAGCGGCAAAAAATGACGGGGTGGAAGCCCTCGCCGATGAGCTGCTTCACATGGGTGATGAGTTTGTCCAGCTTCGGGTCAGACTTGGGGCCTTGTAGGGCAGTGGCGGTGGCGATGAGCTTTTTTAAGTGAGCGGTTTCTTCATCCACGAGAGCACCGGGCTCGATGTCGCTGATGGTGAAGTCGGACTCGGAGCCATCACTCAGATGCTCGTCACCGGTGTAGGCATCATCTTCCGCCATAGCCGCACTGCACTCCAAAGACTGGCCTTCCAGACGTGTGTGGAGGGATTTGATGGCCGAGGCAGGCGAGGAAGAGACACAACGTAGCAAGGCCAGCGTGGCATACCAGATGAGGCGGGCTTGCTCGCCTTTCTGCTGCTCGGCACGCAGGGCCTGCTCCACGGTGTAGTTCATCACATCGTCGAAAAAAGCACCCCATGCACCCGTGAGACGGTAGGTGATCTCCAGGGTCTTCCTTTGCGAGAAAACGCGGGAGTCCTGCCATTCCTCGATGTCACGCCGACGGCGCTGGACAAAGTAGGCGGCGAGTTCCTCGCGGAGCTTTTTATGATCGGAGTCCTGAGCTTCGGCAAGCAGGGCAAAGTCCGGGCGCAAAAGAGAGAGCAGATTGGCAAAGGCCTGGCTGTCCCCCGAGTGAGGCGTGGCGGTGAGGAAGACCATGTGGCGCAGATCACGCTCTGCGAGACGCCTGAGCAGCTCAAAGCGGAGCTGCTTGCCCACGCCTGCGGCGGCGCAGGTGTGAGCCTCGTCCACGATGAGGAAGTCGGGGGCGATGGCGAGGAAGTGCTCGCGGTTTCGCTCGGTTTTGATGTAGTCGAGGCTGACGACGAGAATCTCGAAGTGGTCAAAGAGACTGAGGTGATCCGGCTTCTCTTTTTCCAACCGGGAGACATTGGCCGGCGTCAAAGCGGCGGCGCGGAGGTGAAAGCGGTCCCAAAGCTCCCCCTGCCACTGCTCGACAAGGTGCGGCGGGCACAAAATGGCCGCTTGAAAGATCTCCCCGCGATCCCGCATCTCCCGCAGGATGAGTCCGGCCTCAATGGTTTTGCCGATCCCGACATCATCCGCCACGAGCAGGCGCACGGTGGGCTGCTTCAGCGCCATGAGCAGCGGCACAAGCTGGTAGGCGCGTGGCTCGAAGGCGATGTTCCCAAACGACCGAAACGGTCCCGCGCCACTGCGGAGCTTCAACAGCGTGGCATCACGAAAAAGTGAATAGGACTCGTAGCTGCCAAAAGCTGCCGGATCAGGGGCGGGAAAGGTAGCCGGGGACACTGGCTGCATTTCCAAGTCTGGAATAAGCAGTGTCACATCCTCATCCGAGCCACCGAGGGGGCGCAGCCAGAGTGTGGCATCCGAGGAACCAGGTTGAACCACCCATTCCCGCCCACGGGCGGAGACAAGGGTGCCAGGCATGAAAGCAGAATCAGAAGGCATTTAGGAGCGAGTCAGGAAGGCTAAAGCAGGGACGGATAGGCGGCGAGAAAAGCGGCCCACTGTTCACGATCTGAAGGCAGCACGAGAACATGCCAACCACTATCCACAGCGTAGTCCATCACCGCATCTGCCACCGGAGACAGAAACACCAGGAGGCGTTCAGAATCATAGACGGCTGGCACGACGACGGAGGCATCCAGAATGGGCAGGTTTTCCCGATCTGGCGGCCGGTGGCCGTTTTGGCTCATCCAGGCGGTGAACGTGGAGCCGGCTGTGTTTTCGGCAGGTTTTGAATCGGTGGCAGAACGGCCATTCGCCAGCCCGACGAGGAACTCGATGGCCTGGGGATCACGGCGGTTGATTTCCTTGTGGTCAGGTTGGTTGTAATAGGAGAGCAGGCAGCGGTAACAGCCTGCCTCACACTCGTGCTCCTTCGACGAGCCTGCGAGATCGACGAGATCAGCCAGCGTGAAGGCCGCCCGGTCTGGCAACTCAAAGTGCATGATCTTCAAAGCCTCACGGGCGACCTGCGAAAGCATCGTTTCATCTTCCAGCAGCCTGATGAGCACCCCCGCCCCGCCTTCAGACGCCTCATAGATGAGCAGCGACTTTCGCAGAGACGCGAGAGGCAGAGGCTCAGTGAGAATCTCCGATGCCTCCACCTGGAAGGATTGTTCGATGGCCCGGTTCAAGGCCGCCTGGAGTGTCGCCATCGTAGAAAGGGAGAGCGGCTGCTCAGGCGTAAGCAGGAGGATGTTCTTGGTGTCCTCCACATACGGCACGATGCATTGTGGTGCGACTTTGCTCTTCTCCTCAGGGTCTTCGTCTGCACCATCCCGCTCCTCGACTTCGGCTTTGCTCCAATAACCGGTCATCGGATTGATGTTGAAGCCGAGGCGAGCCTTATCCTTCCTCCGCCGCCAGCCACGATTGATGCGCCACAAGCGGGCAGAAGGTGAGTAGGTGAGGCGGGCCAGCACATCTCCCGCAATCGTGTGAATGACTTTTTTGGTCAGGTCAATGCGTCCGCCCGCACCTGCCAGGTAGTGATAGGCCGTGACGATCTCGAAGCCCTGACGCTGGCGATCCTCATCATTCACGGAGATGCGCTCCACAGCGCGTGTCTCCACGGTTTCGATGCGGTAGAGACTGCGGACGTGGGACTCGGGTGTCAGCGGCTGCTGGCAGCCGTGGCATAAATCCGCAGTTGGCTCCGGCTGCGCTTCAGTGCCCCAGTGACCATAGCCGCAGGCGTCACAGACACGCGCCTGGAGGGTGGGAAGCTCAGTGCTGACATTCGACGTGCCGGTGGCATTGAGTTTGGCTTTATAGACGCGAAACATCCTGCCACGGTGGTAGATGAGGCTGCGCGGGCCGAACTCCGAAAGGGCCAGGAAGCGCGGGCGGCTAACCATGTTGCCCTCATCTTCAGCGGCCCCAGTTTTCCCAACCGCAGGTAGCCATGCCATGAGCGGCAATCGGGGGAAATTGTATCCCGGCAGGAAGCCTTGGCTGGCGAGGTAGCGGAAAGTGTAGAAGTCGTTGTTCTGGCCTCCGCGCTCGCGGAGAAGAAGATTGAGCTGAGCATGGGCGTCATTTCGCCGGCGGTTGGCATTGTCCCTCTCTAACTGTGCATAAGCCGGGCTGTCTGCGATGGCTGAAGCGCGGCTCAACTGCTCCCGCGTGGCCTTGTAGAGCTGCCGCCAGCGGTCGAGGGCGATATTAAAAGCGGCAGGGCTGTCCTGGATGACTTGTTGAATGAAATTGTGGTGAAACCATGGGCAAGTCTCGACCGATGGTCGAATCTGCTCGAAAAAAGAGGTCGCTGCGGATCGAGCACGCTCGGCTGCCGCACTGGATGCCACAGCCTCTCTGACCTCCGGCACCAGTGGCAAGTCTTCATGCTCCAGGTCCAGCATCGGGCGAATGGCGGTCGGGATGGAGTAATGCAGCGAGGCCAGCCAGATGGCATGGATATGGCTTTCAACGAGTTCGCGGTTGGCGAGATCGAGCGTCGGTGGCTTCACCACACCTTGGACCATTTGATCCACGTGGTGGAAAAACCACTGATCATGAGGGCTCTGAGCCGCTGCGTAGGTAAGGACCAAAGCTGCCTGACCGGAGCGTCCAGCTCGTCCGCTGCGCTGAGCATAATTGGCCGGGGCAGGCGGCACATTGCGCATATACACAGTATTGAGCGCGGAGATGTCCACACCAAGCTCCATGGTGGGTGAGCAATACAGGATAGGCAGACGGCTGAGATGACGGCCAGGGAAGCGATCACTCCACCATTGTTGATCCTGTCTTGAACCACGAAAGCGGGCCTCAAGAATCTTGCGGGTATCTGCATCCACCTGGGCGGTGTGCTCTTGCGCCTCAAACTCATACAAGGAGTGCCGCTCTTGTAGCAAAAGCGAGGCGGTGCTGTCGTAAAGATCGCGGAAGAAGACGTTTGCACGGCTGCCTTTTTCCGTTGGCGTAGGATTGAGCCGCCATTGAAGAATGCTGTCACTGAGAGACCAGCCATAGACATGTGGAGCTACTTCCTCCTGCCTGAGGCAGCCTACGCGGTCACTACTGCAAACGAGCAGCAGGCAGCGGATGACCTCGCTAATCTGAGTGGGATTCAACTCTTTAATGCCTGAGGGAAGCTCCTGATGGTAACGAATCGCTCTGACAAGACGTGATCGGGCACCACCTCCGACGAGGTCCATCCTTTTCGCTTTGCCTCGAACCTCCGGGCGTGGATCAACAATCAAGTATTTCGTGGTGCGAAGCTGATCCGTCTCCAAGCGCCAGCGCTCGGCCAGTTTGATGTTGCCACTGTTTTTGTGGTGTTCCTGGTCGATGATGCTGAAGTATCCTGACTGGATGCAAAGATCCCTCACCATGGAGTCAAAAATGAGGCGCAAGAGCGTGGCTCTCGTCTCCGGCGTGAGGCCAGTCACAATACCCCAGGCAGTCTCATCATAGGCTCCGCTTCCAGGAGGCCGGGCCGGGTTGAAAAACTCACCACTGGCGGCTATTTCAGTAAGGTCGAGATAATCGAGGGTGATGAGGTCAAGCTGGAGGAGGTTGGGATTGTTGAAGCGCCAGCCTTTGCGGACATCCGCCAGTAAGCGGTAACCAAGGGCAAAGCGGATGGCTCTCTGTGCCGTCTGCCACTCCACGCCAAAGGCAGTGGGCTGCTCCATGAATTCACGGAGGTATTCGATGCTCTTCCTGTCGAACTTTAGCACACGCAGGGTTGCCTCCATTAACTCATGCAGACCGAGGCAGCCACCGGCAGCTTTCAGTGCTGCCACTGAGGCGCTGCGCAGGAGCACGAGAAAGTGAAAGTCATTGAAATGGCCTGCCTGAAGTGCCGCGTCCTGACGGTTGTCGGTGAAACCAAGCAGCTTCCTAAAGTCGGAAGCACCTTCCTTCACATCGCTCTGAAAGTGCTGCCGTAGAATCGCGAGGGAAAGGATAGTGGTGGCGGAAGAACGGCCTTCACCTGAAAGGCTCGCGAGACGGTTGATGTCCCGGCCATGCGCTGTGTGTTCGTGTCCGCAGTTCAGGCAGAAGCGAAACTTGCCAGGGATGAACCAGTATTCTCCACCACCCACGCCACAACTGCCATCAGGCTCCACTTGCACAGGAACAGGAACGCAGGGCTTGTAGGTCTGCTTCACTTCAATCTTGCCTTTGCGCTCCTCAAGCCAAGACTCTGGTAAATCCTCCTTCACGCCGCCAAAGGCCTCTTCGGAGATGAGCGCCGATTTCGGAACTAAAAAACCAGCTCCATTTTCCGCCTCTGGCCCGCCAGTTTCATCAATTTCACGCGGTGAAAAGCCGCCATTTTTGCCCTGCCACACGGGATGATATTCCGCACCGCACTCGCGGCAAAAATGCGTGGCAAAGAGCAATACGCCCTCGCCACTGCGGCCTGGTGCGAAGCGCTGGGCCTCCAGTGTAACCACGCGGTTGTGCGGCTCCAACGTGCAATGAACTTTTCCTGGGCCGCTGATCCACTGATGGAGCTTGAAGGCGAAGAGTGCTCGGCCGTCGGGTGTCTTCATTTCCTGCGCGGCGATCAGGAAGTCTTCCAGGGCCTGCCGTGCCGTTGAAGGATCAACCTGGGCATCGAGCGCCAGCAGTTTTGCGGCTTCCGAGATGCTCATGGGTTTAGCCCTTTCAGGTCGGGACTGCCCGCTCATCTTCAGCCCCAGAGTCAATTCCGTCCAAACCACCAAGGGGTCTTTGCGGAATGCTTCTGTGTCCTGCCAGGCAAAAGGATGGCCCAAACGAGCGCGAAGCATCGGCCTCACCGAATTCAGGTCGAGCCCCAGGTCGGTAGCACGCTCCAGGGTCTCCTCGATCACATCGTCCTGTGTGACGGGTGTGCCAAAAAGTTGTGAGGCTACAAATGATACCGTCTGTCTGCGATCATCCGACGTGCCCTTACTCGACATCGTGGCAGAGGTGCCAATGCAAACGAGGTTTTTGACTTGAAACCGCTGCCTGAGCCGACGCACGAGCATCGCAACATCCGCCCCCTGACGCCCGCGATAGGTGTGGAGTTCATCCAGCACGAGGAACTCTAGACCCAGGCAGTTTTGGACGACCTTCAGATCAACCTCGGGATCGAATCTGGTGAGGATCAACTCCAGCATCATGAAATTCGTCAGCAGAATGTCCGGAGGGTTATTGGCGATCTGCTGCCGCTCCGAATCGCTCTCCTGTCCGGTATAGCGGGCGATAGTGAGCAATGGATCTGATCCCGAGTTCTTGAGGAACTTTCCCATTTCGTCCACCTGGCTGTTCGCCAGGGCGTTCATGGGGTAGATGATGATCGCCCGCGTGCGTGGAGCCGGGTCCTTATCCTTCTCCCGGAGAATGTGATCCACGATTGGCAGGAAGAAAGAGAGCGATTTGCCTGACCCCGTCCCCGTCGTCACCACGAAGCTACGGCGGTATCGAGCCTTGGTAACGGCCTCCATCTGGTGCTTGAAGAGCTGCAACGGCTGGAGTGTCTCCAGTGACCGTCCTACTCGGAACAGTTTGGCACATCCGGGATGCAGGGTGCCTTCGCTTACCAATTCCGCGACAGACGCAGCTCGCTGATAGCTTGGATTGATTTGGATCAGCGGCTCCGGCCAGTAGCGCTGGTTAGAGTAAGCTCTTTCTACTTCGTCGCGGATGTCTGTAGCAGAGATGTTGGCGAAGCTCTTCGAGAACGAGCTATAGCTGTTAATCAGGTCATTTCGGAAGCTGAAGACATCTTGCATTGGAAGGATACGGGAGGGCAGTGTGGCGGCCAAATGAAATCAAATCCTAGACCCGATCCTGAACAGAGGTCAATTTTTAGTCACCGCAATGGACGATATTTTCTCAACTTCCGGGGAACTAGCTTTGAATCAAGGCTACTGAAAGTTTGACCTTGGGAACAACTGATAACCTCATTATACGCCTCTGACTTTGAAAACACTGTTGAGAGTTTTGTTGAGAGTTAGGCGACACTTGGCCCTGGAACCTCGCATTTTCAAGGTGGCGGTGAGAGAGGGATTCGAACCCTCGGTACGGCTTTTCAACCGTACAACGATTTAGCAAACCGTCGCTTTCGACCACTCAGCCATCTCACCAAATCCGGCGCGGAGTCCTTGTTGAAGGGAATCCGCAAGTCGTGACGGGCATAGTAGGATGATGCCCGGGTGGGTCAAGGAAAATTGGCGCTCTTCGTCAATGCATCTCTACGGCGCATGATCCGAGGCCACCGCGGAAGTAGTTAAACTGGACGTTGGGATGGTCAGCGAGGAGGCTCATCGGGACTGCGGAATCTGCTATGCCCTTGGAGATCATCAGTGCTGTGAGGCGCTGCCCGAGTGGGTTGTCATGGGTGCCTGCCTGCCAGATGGACACCTTCTCGGCGAGCCATGTCTCTTTGGGGCCTACCGTGATGGCTTTTTTGGGAACCATGGTGACATTCCCGCCACCCGATGTACGGGCGTTTTGCGCCAGAGTAATGGGGTGAAGATCGACGATGCGTGTGCCGAGTTTGCGATACTCAGCGGGTGATGGAGGTTCGTTTTTGTATTTGCCGCTGCGGCGGAGTGGGTCATTGAACGCCCAGTGCTTAATGTCACCTTGGCCGCCTTGCATGACGGCACAACGAACACCGGCGTTCCAGCTTTGAACGTAGGGTTTCACGTCTCCTCTCGGAAAATGAAGCTGGCTGTCAGGGATACGGAGTTTCTTGTCGATGCGGTTGAAGCAGAGCTCGTGGTCAGCCTTCTCGAACGACAGCGGATGGGTCACAGGCACTTCTTTTCCGCTGGCTTCGTCATACCACTCATCCATGCCCCAGAAATGGGCACTCTTGAGGCTCAAACCGAGTTCATTAACCAAACGTGCAACGAGCGGCAACTGCTCGGTGGGTCCGATGGGTCCACAGATGCCGACCGGGTTATCGGCGGTCGACTGCTTCCATGCGTGGATGTATTCCAGCGCTTCGGCGAGGTAGAAGTCCTCCAAAGTATCATACATCACCACTCGGAATCCTGGCCGCGAGAGCTTGAAGATGTCGCGCTCGGTGAGGCGGGCGGCATCGTTGATCAGGTCATTGTCGAGTGTGGTGTAGTCCCACCAGTCCGGTGCGATATGGCTTAGTTTGCGCGGCATACTGTGGGTAGCATGGGCACGCGTTGCGGAATGGGCAAGGCAGAAGTGTGTGCGTGACCAGATTGTCGATTTGAGTTAAACTTGGCCGCTTTGTGGCATCATCTCGCTCCAGTTCTGCATTTGTTTCACTCTTCATGGCCTTGTGTGGCCTAGGGGGCTGGCTTTTGCTTGGAAGAGGATGCACGGATGTTGAGTCTGAGCCACACGGGGCGGGATCAGTTGAGACTTCAACCGGTCCAGCGTTACCTGAAGGCCAGTCAGTTACTTCAACTGCAGTTCCAAATGCTGCCGAGGTGTCTAAACCTGCTGACGCCGTACAGGAACGGGTTTTGCCGCCATCGACTTCGCCCCAATCAAACGGCGTGGGCACTACGGCCCTTCAGGTGGCTTTTAGCGCTGGTGAGTTGACGGTCTTGAAGCGAGAGGATTTACCCGATGTGGAGGTGAGACCGATGAGGGCCGTGGAAGGGATGACGGGTCTTTATTACCGAGTGCTGAGCACGGATGGATCGGTGGTGTTTGAAAACATCGTCGCTGATCCCCGAGTTCTATACTGGGACACGCTGTCTAATGAAGGTCGGCTGGCCGGTGGTCGCTTGGATAATGCTGACCAACCGGTGCAGATTCGGCTGCCGTTCAACGCAAAGGGGCGGCTCGAGGTCTATCTAGTGTCTCGAATCGGCTGGTCCAGGCAAGACTTGAAGAAAGAGGCTCGTCTGGTCGGTGTTTTCCGTTTATAAGTCTTCAAGATGCGTTGGTTTCCATTGATCCTCACGCTGCTCTGCTTTTTTGCCGGGCGGTCGTCTTATGGTCAGACGCTAATCACGTATCAGGAGACGGGTGGACGATCACAGCGAATCAACTTGGTGGTGGTTGCCGAGGCTTACACATCTGCGGAACTAAGTTCAGGCAAGTTCGTGAACGATATGAACAGCCTCATCGATTACATGTTCACGATCGAGCCCTACAAGAGCTATAAACCGTTTTTCAACGTTTATGGCTTGTCTGTTGCTTCTCCGCAGTCGGGCGCTGATGATCCAAACAAAAGCATCACAAGGGACACTTATTTTGATGCTCGCTTTTACCCCGCGCCTCTTGAGCGATTACTGGTGGTGAATACGAGCAAAGTGTT
Organism: Verrucomicrobiaceae bacterium; assembly: GCA_016795485.1. Taxonomy (GTDB): domain Bacteria; phylum Verrucomicrobiota; class Verrucomicrobiia; order Verrucomicrobiales; family Verrucomicrobiaceae; genus JAEUHM01. The sequence continues at coordinate 190,185 of JAEUHM010000058.1, forward strand.
CACAGCCGTCAATACACTGGTGCCAGAGCACGATATCGTCATGGTGGTGGTGAATGACTCAACCTATGGCGGATCCGGCGGTAGCCTAGCAGTTACGTCGACCAATGCAGCGGCTCCTGATATTGCGATTCATGAAATAGGCCATAGTTTCGGTTTGCTTGCAGATGAGTACGACTATGCAGGCAGTTCTTCCCGGGAGGCGGCCAACGCTACCCAAGAAACGAACCGAACGCTCATTCGCTGGAAGCACTGGATCAACAGCAGCACTCCAGTGCCAACGGAGGAAACCTCGACTTACGGTAATGGCTTGGTGGGGCTGTTTGAAGGGGCGGCGTATCAAACCACTGGGTGGTATCGTCCCACCCTGTCTTCGGCCATGAAGTCCCTCGGTGAACCGTTCTATGCTGTGAATGAAGAAGCGCTCGTATTGCAGATGTACAATCGGGTTGGCACGATCATGGCGACAACGCCCTCAAGTGCTTCACCCGTGGCGATTTCTGTGCCTGGACAGATAACCTCCTTTCAAGCTTCTGGGCCGAACCCAACGGCTGGGGTTGGTGCATTAGATGTCACATGGAGATTGGACGGCGTGGTGATCTCTGGAGCCAACGGGCGCACTTATCAGCTAGATCCTGAAGTGGCAGGCAATGGTCCACATACTCTTCAGATCGAAATCAGTGACCCGACATCCAAGGTGAGAAATGACCCTTTGAACCTGCTCACTGAGACACGCACTTGGAACATCACGATCAGCAATCAGGGTCCTAAAGCCCCGTCAGGACTCGTGGCGACAGCCCTGCCGAACGGACATGTGAAACTCAATTGGGTCGATGAGAGCCCCGATGAGTCAGGTTTTGTGATCGAACGGAGAATCGGCGCGGGTGCGTATGTGGAGGCTGGACGAGTGGGCGTGGATTTGACCGAGTTTATCGATACTGAGACCACGTTGGGCAAGACGACGAGTTATACGGTGCGCGGATTAGCTAGTGGGCCGTACGGCAATCTCGGCAAGGCGAGCGAAAAGGCGACGGTTATCCCTCAAGTTGCACCGAAAGTGCTGACTGACCCAGACTCTCTCAATATTCTCGAAGGTGGAACGGCGACCTTTTTCGTTGATGCTTCTGGTACCCAGATTGGATATCAGTGGCGCAAGAACGATGTTGATATCGCTGGTGCAACCTCTGCCAGTTACAAAATCACTGGGGTGAAGGTCACTCATGCGGGTAGCTATGATTGTGTGGTAAGGAACCTCGTCGGTACGGCAACCTCTGCGGACGCCATCTTGGTGGTTGATACGGTGCCGAAGATCACTCAACAGCCGAACAGTCAGACGGTGCTGGAAGATCAGCCGACAGTCTTCAAGGTCAGTGTGACTGGCTCTGGCATCATCTCCTACCAGTGGCGACATCAAGGCAATAACCTTCCTGGCGAGAACGGACCTCAATTGACGCTTCTCGCCGCGAGACCTGAGGATGCTGGCAGTTATGATTGTGTCCTACAGAACGCGTTTGGAACTGTCACATCAGCAGTGGCAACCCTCAAGGTGCTATCTCCACCTAGCATAAAAAGTCAGCCGGTATCCCAAACGGTGACTCGCGGAATTGGGGCTACGTTTAGCATTGTTGCTACGGGTGCCTCGCCGCTAGCTTATCAGTGGCGCCGGGGTGGTGCGACGATTCCTGGTGCGACAAAGTCGAATCTGACGATTGCATCCGTGAAAGACTCTGATGAGGCTGAGTATGATTGCGTTGTAACGAATGGTTTTAGTAGTGTAGTCAGTAACGCAGCTACTCTTGTGTTAGACGGCGGATCTGCTAAGCAGACAGATTACCGACTCGCGGGGGATGCTGCCGGCACTGGAAAATGGCAATGGGCTCAGCGACTGGGAGATTTGGGGACTGACGACGAGGCGTCTGCCGTAACCTTTGCCAACGGCCAACTAATTGTTGGTGGTTTTGGTTTGGCTCCTGGAAGCGTGTCTGGTTCTGTGGCTGCTCGTTGGTTGGCAGGATTCAATCCGGCCACTGGCACGCGTGTATGGACAGGGCTTCCAGGTCCAGGTAGAGGCGTGTCCAGTCTGACCCCTATGCCGGGCGGTGCGGTTTTGTACGGAGGGCTTGATCCTCTGAGCGGACTTCATTTTGATTCGTCCAGTGGCACCACGGTGAATTGGTCTCGTAGTCTGGCGTTTGGCTCCGAGACTGCATTGTTCGTTTCACCTGGGCCTGCAGGGGGAACGTTCTTGGGAAGCATCACTCCGATCGCGACCGCAGCCACAAGTTCGTTACGCCTTGTCGATTCGTCTGGAGCGAGCTTATGGACCCGGACGATTCAGTCGATCTATCGGGGATTTGCGACCGTCAGGGAGAGCAAGATCAACGATGTTTTAGGTCTTCAATCAGGGGCGGCGATCGTATGCGGTGAGGTCAGTGGACCATTTCACGGGTCGATTGGCGAGACGATGGCTCTAACTTTCGCAAATGCACCGGGAAACCCACCGACTGTCGTCGATGTATCAGGGCAGGTGAATGCTGGATTCGTAGCTATCTACGACACTTCGGGTAATACGCAGTGGGTCAAAACAGGGGAGCTTGGTTACACAGATGTTGAGTTGGACGGTGATCACATGTGGCTTGCAGGTAAGGGCGAATGTATTTTATCTCGCCGAGCGGTGATTGATGGTGCGGAAGTGTTTCGGGCAAGCCTGGGCACGACAGAGATCGTGTCGCTTGATGTTTGCCCTAACGGAGATGTGGCTCTCTTGGCTCGCGCATCATCTGCTGGACAAACGTTAGGAAGTTACCAATCAACCAAGCCTTGTCTTTTGGCTGCTCGCGTGTCCCGCGCAGGGCGGGTGCGCTGGGTGTTGCCTGTCTTTGGGTCGTTTTCTGAACAAGCATCTGCCAAGGGGCGAATAACAGCTGCTGATGATGGAACTCTCTATATTGCGTCGACATTCGGACAAGAAGTGGCTCCACTTGCGACCGAGTTCGTCGGATTGAAGCCGTTTGCGATGACTGGACAGAAGGAGGACGGGTTTTTCGCTGCCATAAGTGAAGGCCTCCGCTTTACTGAGATGCCACAGCCGCAAATGGTTGATGCTGGACAGCCGATCTCACTCCGCGCTCGGACCAACACTACGTCGGGTGTGAAGTTTCAGTGGTTCAGGGATGGCAGAGCGGTGTCTGGTGCAACAGCAGCTGATTTCAACGTGCCTTTAGCTGCACTGGTGCACGGTGGAACATATTCCTGCAAAGCAACCAAAGGTTCTACGGTCGTTGAGTCAGCAAAAGTTGCGGTGAATGTGATGGACCTCACGCCAAGAACTTTTAAGGCCCCGTTGGGTAAAGCGTTGGATCTTCCAATTGGAGTGTCAGGTCCTGGTTTGAGTTTTACGTGGTGGCGACCAGGTGTTCGAGTGTTCAATGTGAACGGGTTTGCTAACTCAACGACGCGAACCTTGAGGATTAATGCTATGTGGCCAACCTTTGCGGACACCTTTGTATGTCGGGTGAAGTCGCTTTTGGGTGCACGAGATATTCCGATAACGTCCGAGGTGTTGGTGGCGTCAGTTATTACTTCTCCGGGGACTGTATCTTCAATCGTAAGTGGTGAAGTTGATTTCATCGTCTCGGCCACCGATGCGGCAAGCTTCAAGATTTCCAATTTGCCGCTGGGCCTCAAGTACGATGCAAAAACCGGACGGATCTATGGAGTTCCGAATGTCGCTGGAGATCGGATCGTCACCGTTACGGTCACCAACGCGGCAGGCATAAGCAGCAGGAGTTTTACCCTCGAGGTCGATGATCTTCCTCCCCACGCAAAGGGCGGTCACTATGGTGTGTTATCTGGCAAAAAATCATGGCTTGCGGGGCTCGATGGTTCCATTCAACTGGATGTTAGTGCTACCGGTGCTGTTACAGGGCATTTCCGGTCCGTTCTAGGGCGCATCGTATTGGCCGGGCGAGTGGCGGCAAACGCAACGAATGCAACGTGGACTTATCGTTTCCGCAAGGCGCGCACAGGTCTGCCTGCGATTGTCGTGGAGGCCAGTTCAGCGGATTCGACAAGTCAATTGTTTGTTGGAAGGGTCTTTGAAGAGCCAACACCGGGTGATGCATCGCCTTTGGGTGGCCACCGCGTCATTTGGAGTAGCAATAGCCCTGCGATTGCTGCTGACGGCACCTACACAGGCATCACCAACACGGTTACAGGGATGACAGGCACTCCACCAGTCGGGGCGGGCACCTTCAAGACAGTTATTACGGGCAAGACAGGCAGTTGCTCGTGGTCGGGCCGATTGCCGGACGGGGTTGGCTTATCTGGGACCACTGGCTTGTCGCCAACATCGACGTTTGACGTCTGGCAACTGCTCTACTCTGGCCAAGGACGCATTGGGGGCACTCTGAGCGTTACATCACCGCAGATTTCTGGCACGCTGTTGCTAAACAAAAACACAGTCTGGTCAGACGCGCCAACATCAGTGACCGCAGCCAAACCGTAGCATTTGGATTCGTTTTCAAGGGTTCAACGAGCTCCATTAAATGAGTGGCGGGAAAATTGGAATCTTGTGCTGTGGTCTTGCATCCGGTCCAAGGTTCTCCTAGCCTTGAAATATGGTTGCTCGATTTCTTTTCGCTTCGTTTCTGGTGGGTGTTGCATACGCCCAGCCTGCCAAATTGGTGCTGATTGCAGGAAAACCTTCACATCCGCCGAGGATGCATGAGTTTAAGGCGGGGACGATGCTTTTGGAGAAGTGTTTAAAGCAAGGAGCCCCGGATTTGATCGTTGATCGCCACGAGATGGGCTGGGTCAAGGATGAAGCTACCTTTAACGACGCAACGGCGGTGGTGATCTATGCGGATGGTCGTGGTGGGCATCCCGCCGTCCAGGAAGGACATTTAGAACTGCTCCGTGGCCTAGTTGCAAAAGGCGTTGGATTTGGCTGCATGCATTATGGTGTCGAAGTCGAGCCCGCTCAGGCAGGGAAGGAGTTTCAGGCGTGGATTGGTGGTCACTATGAGAATGCGTTTTCCTGCAATCCGATTTGGGAACCTGAGTTCAAAACATTCCCTGAGCACCCAACGACGCGTGGAGTGAAGCCATTCAGAGTGAACGATGAGTGGTATTTCCAGATGCGTTTCCGCCCTGCATTTAAGGACGGCATCTTGCCAGCGGTAGACGGGGCAGAGAAGTTCACGCCGCTCCTCGTAGCAGCTCCTTCTGACGCTACTCGAGATGGACCGTACGTTTACCCAAAAGGTCCCTACCCACACATCCAAGCGGAAAAAGGTCAACCGGAGGCCATGATGTGGGCAGTAGAGCGCGCAGATGGTGGACGCGGGTTTGGCTTCACGGGAGGCCACTTTCACGACAACTGGGGCAACGATGAGTTCCGGAAGCTTGTCTTGAACACCTTGCTGTGGGTCTCAAAGGCCGAGGTTCCTGCGGATGGTGTTTTGAGCAAGTTGGAAGCTGGGGATTTGGATGCGAACCTGGACGTCAAACCGTTGCCCAAGAAAAAGAAAACGGTCCACTCTGGGGGTGGTTTGATCCAAAGATACGCATCTTTGCGTTAGAAAATAGAGTCAATGAGACTACCAAGCCCCCAAGCGATTGATCGTTTCTCATCTGGAGTGGATGCGTCTGTGAGGGCGTCTGTCTACGAAGGAACTCGCGTTCCCACCGAGTGGCGGCGAGAGATACTGGCCCGTGACTATGAGCAGCCAGATGTGCTCCGCAAATTGGCCGCTCAGGTCAAGCAGCACACGATGGATCACCTGGAGGACTATTTGGTCAAGGCTGAGCAAGCTCTACTGGCCAATGGAGCAGAAGTTTATTTCGCTGAGACAGTTGATCGCGCGAAAAGCATGGCCCTTGAGGTGCTTCAGCGTGAGAATGCAAAAACGGTGGTGAAGTCCAAGTCGATGCTGACGGAGGAACTCCACCTGAACTCCTTTCTAGCTCAACACGGCATCGAATGTGTCGAGACTGACCTGGGAGAGTATGTGATACAGATTGATGACGATGTCCCCAGCCACATCATCAAGCCAATCGTGCACAAAAACAGGCGCGACATCGCCAAGAGCTTTGAACGCGAGGGGTTGGGCGCCTACAACGACGATCCAGAGACCATCACCCGACGAGCGAGAGTTCACTTACGGAAAAGCTTTTTGCGCGCTGACTGTGGAATGACCGGAGCCAACTTCGTTTCAGCGGAAAGCGGCCGCATTGTGCTGGTGACTAACGAAGGGAATGCGCGGTGGTGCACCACGGCTCCACGATTGCACATTGTCATGGTGGGAATCGAGAAGTTGGTGCCGAGAGACAAAGATCTCGGCTTGTTTTTGAACCTGCTGGCGCGCTCGGCAGTCGGGCAGCAGTTGACGGTCTACACCCAGTTTGTGAATGGGCCTCGTAGCATTGGGAAGGATGGTCCAGACAAGATGGTGGTCATTTTTGTCGACAATGGACGCAGTGAGGTTCTTGGCAGTGATTATCGGGAGATACTGCGGTGCATCCGCTGTGGTGCGTGCCAAAATGTCTGCCCGGTGTATCGCCAGGCGACTGGACATGCTTACCGAGCGACCTATCAGGGGCCCATCGGGGCGGTGCTTAGCCCATTGCTGGGTGCCAATGATTTTGAGCAACTGGCCGATTTGCCAAAAGCCTCCAGCCTTTGTGGCGCGTGCAATGAGGTGTGCCCGGTGGATATTCCTATTCCCAATCTTCTGCTGCGATTGAGGGATCGAGCGTTTCGGGAAGGGGCAGGCATGGCAAAGAAAGGGACACCTCCTATGGCTCCGTGGGCGTGGCTGGCCACTCACCCCGGTGCATGGCGCTCAGCCTTGACGATGGCGAATGCGGTTCCTATGAAAGCAGCCCCGGTTCCTGCGATGCACCGATGGCTTGGGACGCGTGAACTTCCAGCAATGAAAGGCGGAGCCTTTCGGAGGTGGTGGCGAAAACACCAGAAGGCTGATTCGTGAGGTGGAGAAGGCTGGGATTTTGAAGAAATAGTAGCATAGTATCCATAAATACTGTAATGTGGGGCTGTGCGCACCCTTCGGACCTCCTGGCTGATCCTTTCGATCATCTCGTTCATTGGCTGGATGCTTCTGCATCGGGCCGGGGACAACTGTGCACCGACCAATAACGTTCACCCGATTGAAATCGGACGGGCCGCGCTGGCAAATCCGTATTCAGACCACCGTTCAGTATCTACGCTGAAACAGGTGAGCGATGGGCCACAAGCATTACCTTCAAACACATCGAGTGATGAGAGATTAGAGGTACTTCGTGAGTTTCGCGCGTGGGTCAGGAGCTACGCACTTGCTAATCCAAGTCAGAAGGCCCTTTTGGTGCAAAAAGGAGCTGAAATCGCGACACGGCGCTCGAAGGTCATGTCACAGTTGATGCGGAGCGATCCAGAGATGGCGCTTCGTGAGGCCCTGGCTGAATCGAGTCGTCGTGTGCTACCGGAGGAGGTTCTTAATGTGCTGGAGAAGCCATTTTCAGCTAGGGGAGACCTAGCAGTACGTGCTGCCGTCCCAAGAAGAGGAACGAAAATGAGTCAGCCAGGTCTGAGCAGAGAACTGAGTATCAATGGAAAGGTCTGGCAGGCCTACGTGTATGGACGTCGGTTGAATGACAACACCGTCTACGACACAGCAGTTTCCGGAATCACCCTTGGAAAAGACGCAGCGGTCCATGCAGACGTGGTGCAGGTGATTGATCCCAATGAGATCCCTGTCGACGCCAAAGTGGAGCCACCAGTGCGCCTTCAGAGCGAGCATTCAGTCGGGGAAGTCCAGCGAGTAGTGCGGTCCGGCGAGAGATACATTCCGGTCTGTTGTGCGCAGCATGCTCAACAAGTTGCTGACACGGTGCGAGGCATCGAGCGTGGAGCCACTCCCTTCCTAGAGGCAGCCGGTGGAAATGCTAACACAGATACAGCGCCCAACTTTACTGCTTCGGCCCACACACAAGGTGCCAAAAGCGTGCTAGTGATCATATCTGACTATTCGGATAAGACAGGTGTGCCAGTTGACGAGGATTCAGGTTCTGCCATGAACAGTTCATTTCTGACCAATCGGCTGAATACGCAAGTGGGACCCTTTATCAATGCGGTGTCTTATGGTGCGACGACGATTGGAAGCATTACGGTGACACCGTTGATTCGAGTATCCGGAACCCTCGCCAGCTACGCTAAAAATAACAACCCTTTGGGATTGAAGTCCGCCGCCACGACGGCAGCCACGAACGCGGGCTATAATCCTAACAACTATGATCGAGTTATCTTAGTGTTTGCCGATACTCTTGGAATCAGTGGAAACCAGTGGGAGTGGGCCGGCTTGGCAGACTTGGGCGGTAAGTTCATTTGGAACAATGGTTGGTTTACTCTGGGCACCGTAGCTCATGAGATGCTGCATACCTATGGAGTTCGACATGCCAATCTGTGGCTGCCTCCGGCAGGATCTACCAACCCTGTAGACCTTGCTGGCGATTCGATTGAGTACGGCGACAGCTTTGACGTGATGGGGGAGGGGCCATACAATGCCACCACCATGCCAGATCACCCGAATCCATGGTTTCTCAGGAGGCTTGGCTGGCTCCCTGCCTCTGCAGTGCAGTCAATCACGACCTCTGGCTCCTATCGTTTGTATCGCTACGACCACACCAGTGCATCATCTGCCAATGCCCTGTCTCTCTACATGGACCGCGATGGAACCAGGCAGTATTGGCTTGGCTACCGGCGAAAGTATCTGGGGCATGAAAGCCATGCGGCCGCTGGACAGGGTGCAACGTTAGTCTGGGGCTACCAGAACAACACCTCCAGCGATCTCATTGATCCTTCTCCGTTGACTGATCAACTTGACTCACCCATCGGAGTTGGGTCAACGTTCAATGACGTGGCCGCGGGAGTATCGGTGCAGGTGACGGGCCAAGGCGGCTCTGCACCTAACGAGTATCTAGATGTGCAAGTCACGTATCAACCGCGTATTGTGCCCCACTTGACGGCGGTGACTGTGGATGAAAAGGCTGGCTCTGTAGCGCTTGCAGTTCAACGCCGTAGTAGTAGCGCAGGCGCTGTGTCAGTTGAGTATTCAACGCAGACGGGAACTGCTGGAGGCTCAGACTTTACTGCCACAGCTGGGACATTATCATGGGCGGCAGGTGACGTGAGCACCAAGACCATCACCGTTCCCATCTCCGCAGACTCCTCCGCCGAAGGCACCGAGTCCTTCACGGTGCGATTGCTCAATCCATCAGGATGCGTGCTTTCACACGGCAACTTGATTACCGTCAAGATTGCCGATCCAGGTCAGCAGGATTCGCTCTACACCCATGACGAGCTGTTAGGCACCGTCTACGATGCGCTTGTGCAGCCTGACGGCAAAGCAGTGGTGGTGGGACAGTTTAGCGCGTATGGCCCAGTGTTTTCGTCCGGCATTGTGCGACTGTTAGAGGATGGGACTGTCGATCCCTCATTTGAACAGGGCGAGGGTGCTAATGCCTTGCCTGTGGCATGTGTGACTCGACAACCTGACGGTAAACTTCTCATTGGTGGGAAGTTCACGCGAATACGTGGAGCCACCCGCAACTACATCGCAAGACTCAACGCGGACGGAAGCCTTGATACAAGCTTTGATGCCGGGACCGGGCCTAACGTGCCGGGTGCGGCCTATTCAGGCATCAACTGCATTACATTACAACCAGACGGGAAGATTCTGGTGGGAGGTGAGTTCACAACATGGAGCGGTTCGACCCGCAAGTGTTTGGTTAGGCTCAACTCGAATGGAACCCTGGACAGTTCATTTCCAAACCTTTCCTCTCTCGTTGAAGTCTTTAGCTCAGCCAATGGCGTGAGAAGCATCGCCATCTGCCCATCTGCCACAGCTCCCCATTTCTCCATTCTCGTTGGAGGTGCGTTGCGAGTTACGCCTGCAAATCCAGGAACCAAAAGCGGAGTGATCCGTCTCAATCCAGATGGCAGCAAGGATGCGTCGTTTGATGTGGTCTATGGTGCTCACCAGTCGGGTTCACCCAACACAGCCTATCCTGTCACGAGCCTATCCGTTCAGCCTGATGGGAAGATTTTGGTGGGTGGCCAGTTCACTGGGTTTAACAACGTGACGGCCAAAGGTTTGGTGCGACTGAACTCAAACGGCACCAATGACGCTTCGTTTGTCACCGCAACGGGCGCTGGACTCACAGGCACGGTTGCTGGGGTGACGGAAGTTACTCGTATTGTCGTGCAGCCAGACGGAGGCATCGCCGTGGCTGGCTACTTTACGGCGGCGTCTGGAGCAACTGGCTTGAAGGGTTTGACCCGATATCTCTCCACAGGAGCAAGGGATACTGCGTTCAATGCGACCTTTTCGGATGCCGAGGGAGTCAATGCGGCTTTCTTGCGCCCGGACAATCGATTGCTGATTGGCTTATGGGATAGTGTGGATGGAACCAAGTTTGTCCGGAGTATTGCGACTGGCATAGGCACGGGTAAAGCGGGGGAGATTCGTTTTGCTGCCGCATCTTCTTCTACCAGTGAGGGGTCTTCAGCTAGCGTTGTCGTTGAACGTGTTGGCGGATCCAAGGGACCCATCAGTGTCAACTGGCACAGCCTCAGCGGAACCGCACTAGAGGGCTCTGACTTTCCGCTACAAAGTGGTATATTGACATGGGCGGATGGCGATAGCGCGTCCAAGACGCTTCAAATCAGCACCACGGCCGATGCAGGTGTCGAATCCGCTGAGACATTTAGGGTGGCATTGTCAAACGCCTTGGGTGGTGCACTCACAGGTGTGAACGGAGTCCACACGATTACGCTAAGTGACGCCCCGGCCAACCAGCCGCTCATTGGCTTCACAAGTTCGAGTAGCAATGCCGTTGAGGGTGCGGGAGTCATTCAAACGACAGTAGCGCTGTCAGGTCCGGCAGCTTCGGGACCTGTTTCCGCCAATCTCGCTGTGAGCGGAAGCGCCACTCTAGGGGCCGACTACTCCCTTGGCAGTTCCACCGTCACGATTACGCCTCCTGCCACGACTGCCACGGTATCCATCACCGTTGCGGATGATATGGGTGTAGAGGGAAGTGAGGATCTGGTGCTAACTTTGACGAGTGTCACTGGTGGATTGGTGAACTCGCCACAAGCGACACACACCGTCTCGATTGCTGACAATGAAATCGCGGCTTCCATCACTGATCCGCTTTCTGCGATTAAACGTGTAGGTGAAAGTGTGTCCTTTTCGGTGACAGCGACTGGTTCACCAGCTCCTACAATGCAGTGGTATAAAGATGGGGTTCCGATCTCTGGAGAGACATCTACTGCCTTGAGCATCGCTGCGGTCTCGCTGAACGATGCGGGTGAGTTTCAGTGTGTTGCAAGTGTTGGATCTGAAACTTATCCGAGTGGAATAGCTCGTCTCGCAGTCGTTGACGTTTCTGCAGCTAGCCGTGCATTGAATATTGGAGGTTCCACGACTTTTACCGTCAATGCAACGGGTACGGGCGTCAGCTATCAATGGAAGAAGGGGACAACAACGCTCACGAACGGAAGTAAGTTCACCGGTGTCTCCACGAAGACCTTATCTCTGAAGTCTTTAGCGTCTGGTGATGCAGGCACCTACACTTGTACGGTGTCGACAGCAGCCGGCTCTGCATTGGGTGGTGACAATACTCTCAATTTAGTTACGGCAGCCCCCATTGTATCTCCGCCTGCCTCCCTTCCTCCTGCAAGAGTCGGCGCGTATTACGATCCTGATGGTGGTGGTGACGGCATAGCTATCCCGTTCAATACCACGCCCAGCCGTTCACCGGCTACGTGGTCGCAAACCGGTCTGCCAGCCGGAATGAAGATAAACTCGGCTACTGGAGTCATTTCGGGTCGGCCCACCGTCTACAAAGCCACGCCTTACTCCGTGGTCATCACAGCAACCAACTCACGTGGTAAACACAGCATGCCAACCAGCATTCTCGTATCCCCGTTGCCTGCTCACGCGGTTGGCAATTTCATCGGATTGCTGGACAAGCATGATCCTCTCAATAGTAGATTTGGCGGGCGCATCAAGTTCACGGTCACGAGCGCTGGTAGCTACACAGGTTCACTAACGATGGGGCCTCGGGGTTATACCCTCACCGGCAACGTGATCTCATCTCAAAGCTCGGATATCGTCACTTCGACTGTAAACGCTACCCTGAAGGGTTGGCCTTCATTGCCAGTCAGCTTTACGATTGATGGCACAACAGGCAAGCTAACAAGCGGTTTCATTTCCGATGGCACCCACAGCATGACTTTCACTGGATGGAAGCAGTTGCCCGCATCTGTGGCGCAACAAGGGTACTACACCTTGCATCTCTCTCCCCCGGTGAGCCCTTACAATGCTGAAACGATCCCGCAGGGAATCGGATTTGCTTCGTTCACGATTGGCGCGGGTGGCGGGGCATCTGTAGTTGGTCGTCTACCGGACACGACTTCCTTCACCTCGGCGGGTCATATCTCGGAAACAGGTCAGTTGGTCATCTACAATAATCTCTACAGCCTGACTGGGTCACTTCATGGCATGGTCGGTGTCAATAACGATGGCACCTTGCAGACAAACTCACTGACCTGGCTAAGGGAGCCTCAGGCATCGACTGCCGCGAGAAGTTATCGCGGTGGCTTCAGCGCAGTTCCGCTGTTAATCAATGGTGGTCGTTACTTGATGACGCTGTCAGGCAGTGTGAAGGCGGAGTTCACACCCTTTGACTGCGATATGCCACCTCCGTTGCCAGATGTTGAGGCGGTATTGAACTCCAAAGGTGTGCTAGGAAAGCCGATTACCAATTATCGCAAAACCACGCTCACCGTGAACTACGCTACAGGTGCTTTCAGTGGAACTTTCACTCTGGTAGACCCGAACCCGATGAATCCCTTGAAATACATCACTCGAACCCCAGGCACGGGCTTCTTCTATGGAATGATCGTGAGCGACCCTCTGGATGGACCGACCGGGTTGGGCCATTTCACATTACCAAGCCTACCCAGCCCGGCGTTTCCATCATCTTCAACGACTCTGATATACTCTGGGCGGGTGAAAGTCGACAACCCTTAGCGTTGCATCAGCGCTGGATAACACTGATCTCAAGGTCTGATCCCAATTTTTTAAGCACCTGGGTGTCTGTCACTTTCTGACGATCCATGGTCTGCACATAGATCGCATCAATCGCTACACCGCGCTCCGTGCTGATTCGTGCATGAGTCACATTCAGCTTCAGTGCCCCAATGACGCGAAACACGTCGTACAATAGACCGATGCGGTCGATGGCCTGGATCTCCACAACGGTGTTGTCGTCAGATATGCGATTGTTTAGATAAACCCACTGCGGGATTTGAGTTGCGAGGGCCGCGTTGGTCTTCTGAACTTGGCGTATAGCTTTGATCTTGTGTGTGAAGTGGAAGTCTTCGGTCATCAGCGCTTCTTCGAGCGCCGTCTGGACCCTTTTTCGCGAAGACTCTTGGCTGACAGGTGCAAAGTTTTGCGTACTCACGCGAAAAACATCCAGGACGAGACCATCCGTTCGTTTGTAGAAGTCTGCAGAGATGATGGACAGATTTTCCGTAGCGAGCGCACCGGCACATCGGCCTAGCAACAGACGGCGATCTTTTCCTGCTACGACAAACTTGGAGCAACCTTCTGCTGGCTTATCTTCCCATGAAAAGGCTGGCATCTCTGGCCGTGCTGCCTCCCGATATTTGCGGAAGAGCCTAAGGTGATTGGCGATGGTGCTTGGCTTGCGGAAATTGAAATAGGCGCGCGGCATGGTTTCAAAATGCACGTCCACTTCGGCCGCATAGCTCTTGTCCAACTCACCTAGAACACGTTTCTTCAGGTCATCGAGCGGCACGGTAGCTCGTTCCATGAAATCGGATGGCGAATGAAGATAGCGTACCGTGTTCTGGTACAAGTTCTTGATCGACATGTCTTTGAAACTAGTCCAACCACTAGCTCCCACGCCTTTACAGTCGGCCATTGTCATCACCGTTAATGCATCCAAGTTCTCCCGAGTGCGCACAATGTTGGCAAACTCAGCGACAACCTTTGGATCGTCTGGATCCTTCTTGGTGGCCGTGTAGAACATCTGAAGATGGTTGTCCACGAGGAACAAAAGTCTTGCCCTTCGGTCACCTTTGATTTGCAGGCGGCGGCAGACTTTGTCGGCCAACATCGTCGACTGATCTGCGTGAGTTGCCTTATTGGCCGCGCGGCCAGTGTCATGCATGATCAAGGCTAAATACAGTACCGCCGGGTCATGGAGTTCACGAAAGATCCTCTGGTAGAACTCGAGACCTGGTTGGTCCTCTCCTGCCAACTCATCCAGGTAATCAATGCACCTCAACGTGTGCTCGTCTGCAGCGTAGGAATGAAAGAACTCATGCTGCACACGGCAGGTGAGGGCACCAAACTCAGGCAGATACTTGCCGAGGAAATCGCAGCGATGCATCTGCCGCAACACACGTGCTACATCACCTTTGTGTTCAAGGATGGCCTCAAAGGTCTCTCGTGGTGCCTTGTGGTAGCGGAACTCAGCGTTTACAAGTGAGGTATTGCAAACGAGGTCGAAAACATCGGGCGCGAGCCGCAAGTGACGCTGCTGCGTGTGCATGAACAAGCGCATCATGCGGGTCGGGTCTTCTTTGAACCAGTTCGGACTCTCCACGAAGATGCGACCATGCTTGCTGTAGAAACCGTCGAAATGTTCTACCTTGGCTTGGGCTGACTTTTTCTTCCGTGGAGTAAACGTCCTTAGCAGTGCAGTAGCGATGCTTCCTGTTTCGCGCTCACCCTTCTCAAGCACCTCAATATTGAACCGATCCATTACCTTGGACGACTGACGGAGGACGTTGCGAACGTGAACGTAGTAATCGTGCATGAATGCTTCAATGCGCTCGGTCATCAGCTTGCCTTTGTAGCCCAGTTTGGTGGCTATTGGGCCTTGAAGCTGAAGCGTGAGTACATCTTGATCACGTCCTTCATGGTAGTGAAGCTCGTTGCGGACTCTGAGGAGAAAGTCATACGCACGCCGCAGTTCATTCCACCCTCTACGGTCAAGAATGTCCCGCTTCTCGAGTTCACGCAGATCGGTGATGCGTAGATTGGCAAAGGCCACCCAGATGAGGTTCTGGTAATCCCGTAAGCCACCACATCCTTCCTTAACGTTAGGTGTCTGAACAAAGGGTGTGTTCTCGAACTTCTTGTGTCGCTTGGCGAGCTCTTCCAGTTGCGCGAGAATGAAGTCATTCTCTTTGCCCGCGATGCACTTTTTCACGAAGTTTGCCTGGAACTCCTTGTAGATCTCAGTGGAGCCAGCCAAGTAACGAGTCGTGATCAGGGTCGTCTTTGTGGGATTGTCGTTATTCGCAAACTCCAGCCTTCCTTTGACGGAGTCAGTCGCGTATCCCACCTCGAATCCGAGGTCGTCGAGGAACAGATTGCACTCATTGACGAAGCGCACCTCATTGGAACCACTTACCAGGCACTTCGGTGGCATCAGATAGGTAATGTCCAGGTCTGAGTGCCGATTCATCACGCCGCGCGCATAGCCCCCGGTGGCCATGATGAGAAGATTCAGTGGCTTCTTCACCGGAACCTCCATGACCTTGGGTAGGTCCTTGAAGACATTCTTCACGATGAAGTCGATCATGTTAGTGCGCTCCTGGCACGCCTTCATGCCCTCCGTCGTGCTGCGGTGGGTGAACAACACAGCTGCTTCAGCGACTTTGAGGAAGCTCTTGTAGGCTTTTAGCATCTCACCACGCGATGCTGGCCCGTCTTCTTCACGAATGATGCTCTTGGGCAACCTCATGGTCAGTAGTGCAGCAGGGAGTGGACTGGGCCGTGATGAGCGATCTTGCTGCGACCATTCAAGAAACCAAGCTCAATAAAAAACACCGAGCCGAGTAGATTGCCGCCAGATTTCTCGATGAGTTCGAGCACCGCTCCAGCCGTGCCTCCAGTGGCCAGGAGGTCGTCTGCCAGAATGACATTCTCACCTGGTTCAATGGCGTCCAAATGCAGTTCGATGGAGTTGGTGCCGTATTCTAGGCTGTAGTCGACCCCGATGGTCTTCCAAGGAAGCTTGCCTTTTTTACGAGCTGGAATGAACCCAGTGTGCAACCGGGCGGCCAGCATTGCTCCAAAGATGAATCCCCGAGCATCAATGCCTACTACCTTGTCTACTTTCTGTCCGTAGAATGCGTGCGCCATGCCGTCGATCGCCATTTGGAGCAGGCGGGCGTCTGCGAGGACTGGGGTGATATCTTTGAATAAGATTCCGGGCTGGGGAAAGTCCGCTACGTCACGGACGGCGGAACGAAGCTGTGAAGTGGGCGATTCAACCATTTGGCGAGAGAGAAATTGAAGCTATGATCATTGACGGGCCAGGGCGGAGTGCAATCCCTCCTGGCACATTATTTTTCTCCATGTCCTTCGACCGGCTTCTTCTTCTACTGGCCACCCTGGCTTTCCTAGGGGCCTTGGGCCATGCCGTGGTGGCATTGCGGAAGGGCCAGTGGAAAGAGAGTCGCTGGCACTGGCTACCCATGGCAGCTGGTTTTGCCCTTCAGTGTGGATTCCTCTATTTGCGCGGCCAGGATCATGGGCGGTGCCCCATGACCAGCCTGTTTGAGGTGCTTGTGTTTACGGGTTGGTCTGTTGTGCTGCTGTATCTGGTGGTCGGACCTGCTTACCGTCTTTCCTTGCTGGGAGCGTTCACCGCCCCGGTGGTGGCAGTGATGCAAGGGACGGCCCTTTTGCTCCTCCCAGACCCGCCTTCACCCAAAATCGCTCCCAATCCGTGGCTGGAGACTCACGCCGCTCTTGCTTTGATCGCTTATGCAGCATTTGCGCTCGCTTGTGTGACGGGTGTCATGCATCTGGTTCAAGCGAGATTGCTCAAGAAGCATCGCATTCGGGCTCTTTTTCATCAGCTGCCGCCTATTTCAGATCTTGCCAAAGCGATCCGTAGGCTGGCAGCTTTCGGATTGTTGCTTCTGTCACTCGCGTTGCTTTCAGCCGTTCCTCTGGGCACCTCCATTTCTGGTGCAAAGTTAACCAGTACCTGGATGGTTTGGATGCTTTACGCGATCCTCAATTTCCTCATGTGGCGTCACGTGGTGTCTGCACGGGTGATCTCCTGGATGGCGGTTGGTGGCTTCGTCGTTCCGTTGGTGTCGTTGTGGATTGTGTCTGTAAAATGAGGATGGAGACCAACGAAGAGCGCCAGATTTTGTGTTTGGGGGTGAATCATCGCACCACTCCTGTTGAGGTGCGTGAGCGCGTGGCGTTTCCAGAAGCGAAACTGCCCGAGGCGCTTGAAACGCTCAAGTCACGGGATGGCATAACGGAAGCCGTTGTCATCTCCACCTGCAATCGCGTTGAGCTTTACACATCGCTCGATGTCAATGAACCCGCAGGGCATGAACAGATGCGCCAATACTTGGTGGACCGTTTTGGCCTGACGGACGAACACGCGGAAGCCCTTGTCTGCTACAAGCTCAGTGGCGTGGAGACCGCCCGCCACCTCTTCAGAGTCGTGAGTGGACTGGACAGCATGGTGCTCGGCGAGACAGAGATATTTGGGCAGGTAAAGCAGGCCTACAAAGTGGCGCTTGAGGCCGGTGCTACGGGAAAGGACCTCAACAAGCTTTTTCAGCGCGCATTCAATGTCGGAAAAAAGGTGCGCGAGCATACGGCGATCCAGCGCGGCTCGACTTCCATCGGGAGTGTTGCTGTCGAGCTGGCAGAGAAGGTCTTCGGTCAGCTCAAATCATGCCGCGTGATGCTAATCGGTGCGGGTGAGATGAGCCGCACCTGTGCACAGAGCCTCGTTTCTCGTGGCGCGTCCAGCCTCATTGTCTCCAACCGCTCCTACGACAAGGCAGTGGAACTCGCTCAGCAAATGAACGGCAGGGCCATGAAGTTCGACGAGTGGGAAAAAGCACTGCATGAAGTCGACATCATCATTTCTTCCACATCCGCACCGCATTTTGTGATCTTGCCGGAAATGATTCAGAAAGCCATGAAGTCTCGCCGCGGACATCCCCTCTTCCTTATCGACATCGCGGTGCCTCGTGACATCGACCCTCGGGTCAATGAGATTGAGGATGCGTATCTCTACGACATTGATGCCCTCTCAGCTATCGCTGAGGACAATCGCCGTAAACGCGAAATGGAGATTCAGGTGGGTGAGCAGATCATTGAAGAGCAGTTGGTGAAGTTTGGGCTTGCAGGTATGCCTGTGCGCGGTGCAAGAGAGGCGCAGGCATGATTTTACTTTCTTCCATCAATCTCGGCACGCGCGGCAGTGAACTTGCCCTGACTCAAACCGAGATCGTCACAGGGCTTCTCAAGAAGGCCTACCCTATGCTTGAAGTCGTGCGCACGATCATCACCACCACCGGAGATCGTAGACAAGACCTGCGGTTGGCGGATGTAGCGGCTTCTTCTGGTGGAGTGGTAGACAAAGGCATCTTCATCAAAGAACTCGAAGTTGCGCTGGAGGAAACGCGTGTCGATGCGGCGGTTCACAGTCTGAAGGACATGCCATCAGAGTTGGAGTCGCATTTTTCTCTCACTGCTGTGTTGCCACGAGCTCGCATCGAAGATGTTCTCATCAGCAGACAGCCAATTACTGGCATCAATGATCTTCCAAGAAAGGCCACTGTCGGCACAAGTAGCGTGCGTCGAGCTCGGCAATTGAAATGGCTCCGGCCAGACATCAAGATCGTGGAGATCCGCGGCAATGTGCCAACTCGTGTTCGCAAAGTTATGGGCGAGGCACCACTGGATGCGGTAATGCTCGCTGCTGCTGGTCTGGATCGCCTTGGGTTGCTCAGCGAGGATGGCCACAGCGTTACCTTGGATGGACAATCTCTCCCCGCAGTCGTTCTTGCGCCGACTGAGTTCCTTCCTGCTGCAGGGCAGGGGGCCATCGCCATTCAGACTCTCGCCCGTCGTGGCGATATATATGACGCGATTCGGCCGCTCAATGATGAAGTCACCTACGGGCGTGTGTTGGCTGAGCGTCAGTTTCTCAATCTGCTCGGTGCTGGTTGCCAGACGCCTGTGGGCGTTCACACCTGGATTGACGGCAGCAGCATGCACATGAAAGTTCGTTTGTTTGATGAGTCGAGAGAAGATCGGCCACCGCAAGAAGTCGAGGCCAGTGCGGCTTCTGCTTCTCCACTGACTCTCGCAAAGAAAGTCATCGCCAAGCTGAGGTGAACAGCGGATGATGAGCGTATGACACGCTCACGTCCCTCATGGCTCGCCTTTGGAATACTCCTCGGTCTCGTTCTGCTGTCGCCAGCCTGCAAAGAGCAACCGGCGGCCACCAAGAACGCCGAAACGCCTGCTCCATCCGCTAGTGCAGAGAAAGCGACAACTCCCGGCGGCCAGTGGGAGACTTACACTCAACAAGCAGATGATTTGGCGGCGAAAAATGAGCTGGTGGATGCCGTGGCGATGTATCGTGAGGCGCTCAAGCTGAAGTCCGACTTCAACAAAGCGCGTGTCAATCTCGGCAGTGCTTTGATGCGCCTAGAGCGATATGGTGAGGCAGCGGTGGAGTATACGACCGCACTTCAGGCCGATCCTGGCCTTGCTGCGGCTCATATCAACCTCGCCAGCATTCTATTGATTGATAACAAGTTAGATGAGGCCCTGCCACATCTCGTTTCAGCGCTCAAGGACTCGCCCGATGTGCCGGATGTTCATCGGCACTTGGGCTTTATTTACAAAGAGAAGCGTGACTACAGGAAGGCCATTGATCATTTTCGGCGTTTGACGGAACTCTCGCCCAAAGAGAATAAACCTTGGGTCGATCTTGGTCTCACGCAGTTGGCTGCTGGACAGTCAGCAGAAGGCATTCAGTCCCTTCGTGCAGCTACGGAACGTCCAGAAGCATCGGTGCTGGCGTTTCAATCACTTGCTTGGGCCCTGGCGACTCATCGTGATGCAGGAATCCGAAATGGAGCTGAGGCCGTCAAGAATGCAGAACAAGCCGTAGCGCTAGCTGACGACACCACTCTCCCATCGGCCTTGCGTGCTCTCGCGGCAGCTCAGGCCGAGAAGGGTGACTTCCAGGCGGGCAAAGCTACTCTTAATCGTGCCATCAAACTCGTGACTAACAAAGACAAGGCAGCCGAAGACAAACTTTATGAAGACCTCTTCATGCTGGAATCAAGCCGCCCACTGCGGGACTAAGTTGCAGGGTGGCAAGTTCAGAGCGCCGCTCGATACAGTTCGACGAAGTCGGCTTCGGTCACTGAGCGCGGATTGAACTGGGCGGTCCACTGTTTGGCTGCAAGCGCGGCCAGTCGAGGAAGGTCCTCTTCAGTCACCCCGTAGTCGCTGATTTTCAGTGGCATCTTGGCTTCCCACAGAAGCTCAGTCACTCGTGCAGCTAAGTCGCCGTCGAAGTAGCTTTGGTAGATGGCTCTGATCTCGGGCAGTTCTGAGTTGAATCGGATCACGTGTGGCAGCATCACGCCCACGGCTTCACCGTGCACGACGTTGAAGTAGGCGGTAAGCGGATTTGCGCAGGAGTGGGCTGCTCCCAGCATGGAGTTCTCGATCGCGATTCCTGCGTAAGCTGCCCCGAGCAACATCTGGGCGCGTGCATCTACGTTGCTAGGCTCACGCAGCACGGCGCTGAAGCCAGCGTGGCAGAGACGAAAAGACTCGCGTGAGTAAACCGTGGACAACGCCGTCCTTTTCTTGGTCACTGCAGACTCTAGCGCATGGGAAAGCGCATCGATTCCGGTGCAAACAGTCACTCGGTGCGGTTGAGAAGTGGTCAGCTCCGGATCGAGGATCGCCACACGTGCCGCAGCTTTGGGATCGCCACACGCCATCTTCACATGGGTGACCGCATCTGAGATGAGCGCATAGCTTTGGCACTCACTGCCGGTGCCAGCCGTCGTTGGGACAGCTATCAGTGGCAGCATGGGCTTCTTGGCGGCATGAGTGCCCCAGTAGTCCTTCATTTCGCCTCCGTTGGTCAGGATAAAGTTGCATCCTTTGGCAGTATCCATGCTGGAGCCACCTCCGAGCCCCACTAGCAGGTCGGCTTGGCACTTGCGGGCGGCCTCAACACACCGAGCGACATCATCAGTGCTCGGATTCTCGTGAACTTGGTCAAAAAGTTCGGGGGTGATGCCTGCGGCGGTGAGCAGTTCCATAGCACGGCCAGGGTAGCCTGCCTTGGTGATACCTGGGTCAGACACCACTAGGGCGCGGGTGGTGCCGAGTTCCTTGGCTAGTTCGCCGATGCGAGACAGGGTGCCGGGGCCGAATACGAGGCGTGTGCGTGGTGTGTGGTCAAAGGGGGGCAGCGTCAGCACGTGGTCAGAGAAAGGGATAGGGGGTGGGGATCTATTGAAAAACGTCTGGATGGGCCTCAGAAATGCAAGTGATTGCTTCAGAACGGGCATTTTGGTCCGCCTTGAGGGGTCAAACTGGCCTGCTGAGGTGATTAACGTTTGCAAATAATCATAAATATTATAATATAGACGCTCAATCATGAACGTCCATACCCGCCTCCTCTCCCTGACCACGCTGTTTGCCGTGGTCGGTTGCGGTGCGCCTGATGGTGACGGTCGAGCCGGAGAATCCGATGCTGGGGGTGGTGCAGCGATGTCGATGGCCTCGTCCATCTCGCCTCAAATGCTCGCGGCGGCATCTGCTGAAGCTCCCAAGATCAAGGCAGATGCCTTCTGCTTGGTCGATGCTGACACCGGCAGGGTCTTGGCTAGTCATCGAGGCTGGGAATCGCGCCCTGTAGCCAGCACTCAGAAGCTTCTGACCGCCCTGGTGGTCGCCGAGGTTGGTGATTTGGGTCGCCCGGTGACCATTCAGGCCGAGGATACGCGGATTGGCGGCAGCGTGCTGGGTCTTTGTGAAGGAGAGGTCATCACGCGTGGCGAGCTACTCAAAGGATTGCTGCTCGTTAGTGGAAACGATGCCGCATTGGCTCTTGCTAGAGATGTGGCTGGCTCAGTGAAGACTTTTGCCCAAATGATGAACGCGCGGGCAGAGTCTGCCGGAGCCACTCGTTCGTCGTTTGTGAACCCCCATGGCCTCACTCAGGCTGGTCAGCGTTCCAATGCCAAAGACATGGCCATCATTGCCATGGCAGCTTACGCAAATCCTGTGATCCGGCGAATGGTTGGCACTTTGGAGGATGTGATTAACAGCTCTTTGCTCACTCGTACTGTGCGCAACACCAACGAGCTCCTTGGTCGTCTGCCGGGCTGCACGGGCATGAAGACAGGCCTCACTCCAGGTGCTGGCATTTGTCTCGTCGCCGCTATGGAAGCTCACGGCAGACGGGTCATTCTCGTGCAGTTGGATTCCACCCGCTCAGACATCTACAATGACGCCGCACGCGCCATGATCTGGGGCGTATCGACCCCGCAGTGATCTACTCCATCATGCGGACAGCTAGCTTCCGCATGAGTTGCCGCTCAGGGCCCTGACCTAGTTTGTCAAAAGAGTCATCCAGGTTCCGCAAGACGCGCATGATGATCGACTCAGAGCTCGCTTCGGCGTGAACCAGCTCCTCCATCCCTGGATTGGCTGCGGGATGATGACGCGCTACGTCGGTGGCAAGCATGTACCGCCCACGATTGAAGCAGTCCACCAACCACGTCTCACCTTCTTGCAGCACGCGGGCGAGGAAGTGACCGGGGAAATTGCACCCGCCGATCTTCATGCCCAGTCGCCGACCCACGAGCCGATAGATCACGCAGAGGCTGATCGGGTTACCCCAGCCGCTCTTCATCACCCACAGCAAATTGCTATTCTCTGGCGAGTAGTAGTCTCGGCTGTTCCCGCGGAAGCGAGTGGCCACTCCACGATTGCCAAACAAATACTCGGCCAGTGAGCGCGGCTCTATTTCTTGGCCCTTCATATCAGCCTTGATCTGTTGCGCTAGTTCATCCAACGCATGGGAAACATCACGAGGGGTGTTCTTCCAGCCGCTGAGGAAAGCCGAGATTTGCGACAGCGCTGCTTCTATCCGCTGATCATCCTCGGGCAGATCGCGCCACTCCAGCCAGCGATCCACCAGTTCTTCTCGGCAACTTGGTGCCAGTAGCTCGGCGATGATCCGCTCTTCGGATGGACTCAATTGCAACGCCAGCTCCGCTAGCTTGGCCGGCAGTTCTTTGCGCATGCCTTCCAGCCGCTCGCGGACTGCTCGGCGGACTATGTCCGTTTCGTCATCGAGCAGACGGATTAAATGCGGTAGATCGGATACAGCGCTCACGATGTCTGCTGTTATGCCGAACATCTTGACCCGTGCAAAGAGAAAATGCTGTTCGACCACACGGAAAGTTGCGCTTGGTTTGGTATGCTAAAGCAAATGGCAGACTCGGAGAACATTTTGGACAGGCCGCTCAATCAGGTTGGTGGACTCTCGGCTCACGTCGTGCGCCAGTTGGAGAAGGAGGGCTTTAGCAAAGTCAGTGATGTCGTTTTTTATCTTCCGTTTCGGCATGAGGACCGGAACAAGTCGGAGATCACCGCCTTTCAGCCTTCACCCGTCCCGGTGTGCCACTACGTGCGTGTCGTGAAGACCAGCGTCCGACGTTTTGGCAATCGCAGAGGTTCCGGCTCGTTTGAAGCCATCGTTGAGCACGCCAGTGGTCTCGGCTTGGGACATCAACTCACCCTACGGTGGTGGAACATGACCTTCATGGCCAAAGTCATTGCTGAAGGCCATGAACTCGTCGTCCACGGCAAGGTCAAGGAGTGGAAAGGCCGCCTCTCCATGGATCACCCAGAGTATGAGATCGTTAATGGCGATGAGGAGGACGAGGGTGAAACCATTCACGCCGGGCGCATCACGCCCATCTATCGTTTGCGCGGAGGCATGGCGCAAAAAAGCATCCGCACCGCAGCATGGCATGTCGCGGCTATCCTTCCTAACCACTTCGTTGACGACGTTTTGCCACGTCCGCGCGATGACGGTGAGTTCGCGGGCATGAGCCGCTCCTTTGCGCTCAAGGAGATCCATTTCCCTGCATCCCCAGCCGCACTAGAGAAAGCCCGCCGCTACTTAGCGCTGGAGGAGTTCTATGGCTTTCAGCTTCGTGTGGCCAAGCGCCGTCGGGAGATGCTCAGCGTTCCTGGCAACGTCATGGCTGCGGGCGATGCATCGCTTGTCGGTCAGTTCCTCGATAGCCTCCCGTTCCAGCTCACTGCCGCACAGCAGCGCTGTGTGCAGGAGATCCACGCAGACATGGCTGCAGGTCGCCCCATGAACCGACTTCTGCATGGCGATGTCGGCAGTGGCAAAACCATCGTGGCCTTTGCGGCTATGTTGCGGGCTGTGGAATGCGGCAGGCAAGCCGCACTCATGGCTCCCACCCAAATACTAGCCGAGCAGCACGCACGGAATGCCCGCAAGTGGCTAGAGCCCCTCGGACTCAGAGTTGCCCTCATGACGGCAGCTCGTAAAGAAGACGGCAGCGGTGGAGAGATGATCTTGGACAGCAGCGGAGACGCGCTCTTCTCCAGTGCCAAGCCCCATCTCATCATCGGCACCCACGCACTTCTGCACAACGACAGCCTCGTCACTGACCTTGGGCTCGTCGTCATTGATGAGCAGCACAAGTTTGGAGTCGCTCAGCGCGCTCGTTTGATCAAGCAAGGCCGCGCACCGGATGTCCTGGTCATGACCGCCACGCCCATCCCACGCACCCTCACTCTGACCATCTATGGCGACCTTGACGTCTCCACCATTGATCAGCGCCCACAGACCGGCGTCACCATCGTTACCAAAGTACGCGCCGCTAACAAACTGAAGGATGCCGCAGCCTTTCTGGGTGAGCAGATCGCTGAAGGTAGACAAGGTTACCTCGTCTTTCCCCTCATTGAGGAATCCGAGCGTACAGACGCCGCTGCCGCCGTCTCTGGGCACGAGACCTGGAGCAAACTGCTAGCCCCACACTCCGTTGGCCTCTTGCATGGACGTATGAGCGCCGAGGAGAAGGACCTCGTCATGCAACGCTTCCGCTCGGGCGAGTTTCAGGCCCTCGTCTCCACCACCGTCATCGAAGTTGGCATCGACGTGCCCAACGCCACCGTCATGTATATCCATGACGCTTCACGCTTCGGCCTGGCACAGCTTCACCAGCTCAGAGGCCGCATCGGGCGCGGCGCTCACGCCTCCTTCTGTGTTCTTTTTGTCGATGACAAGGACGAGGACGCCAAAGCCAAGCTCGCCATCATGGAGGAGACCAGTGATGGCTTCAAGATTGCCGAGGAAGACCTCATCCGCCGCGGTCCAGGCAATGTCCTCGGTCATGCACAGAGCGGGCAGGCACCTCTCCGCTTTGCAGAGCTCCTGGCAGACACACGCCTCGTCCGCCTTGCTCGCCAGCTCGCAGACCGCACCCTAGACGCCGATCCCCAGCTCGCACGCCCAGAGAACCGCCTCGCTCGTGACCTGCTCGCCCATCTTCCCACGCCAGGGCAGGGGATGTTGCAATAAACTGGCCCCGTCCTATCTCTCACAAGCCAGACCGTTCCCGCATGTACGACCACATCCGCAGATTCCTTCTCGCCGCCGCCGTCTTTCTCCTTTCCGCCCTCGTCTTCACCTTCATCCGCTCCAGGGTAGAAGGCTACGGCTTCCTCGATCTCTGGTCGGGCCGTGGCCCCGCCAGTGAAGGCTTCACCTCACCCGTCACACCCCGCCTCAACGCTGGTGATGTCGAGATCCTCCAGCAGCTTGATGACGAGTACTCCAAGCTCGCCGAAGCCGTCCTCCCTGCCGTCGTCAGCATCGACACCACCGTCGTCCGCCGCCAAACCATTCCCCTTCCGCTTCTCGGCGTTCAGCATGTGCAGGACTACTTAGCCCCCGGCAGTGGCTCCGGTGCCATCATCAGCCATGAAGGCCATGTCGTGACCAACTTCCACGTCATCGAGGGAGCCAGCCAAGTCACCGTCACCCTCAGCACCAACGAAACCCTCCCCGCACGCGTGCTAGACGGCAGTCGCGAGCTCGATATCGCCCTGCTCAAGATCGAGTCCAAGCACAGTAACTTCCCAGCCCTTTCCTTTGCAGACTCCAACAAAGTCAGAACCGGCCAGATCGTCTTCGCCGTTGGCAATCCCTTTGGCCTCAGCGGCACCATCACCCAGGGCATCATCAGCGCACGCAGCAGACGCTTCAGCGACAACAGCCGGGACTACCTTCAAACCGACACCGTCATCAATCGTGGCTCCTCTGGCGGCCCCCTCGTCAATGTGCAAGGCGAGATCGTCGGCATCAACGTAGCCCTCTATAAAGGAGACTCCAACAGCGATGCGTGGCAGGGCGTAGGCTTTGCCGTCCCCGCCAACGAAGCCAAGCTCGTCATCGACGCCGTCCTCAGCAGCCCAGCGGGCAAGCGCACCCAACCCACCAACCCAGGCTACCTCGGAGTGGCCCTCACCGGCTATCCCGTTCGCATCCCAGAAGGCGAGGGCGCGGGCACCATCGGCGTCCAAGTCGAGTTCGTCCCTGCCGGATCACCCGCAGCCAAAGCAGACCTCCGCCCAGGAGACATCGTCACCGCCTTCAATGGCATTCCCACCAAATCCCCCGAGGAACTCCTCACCCGCATCAAAATGGGAGAAGCAGGCGCCACCGTCCACCTCACCGTCTGGCGTCAAGGCCAGCTAGGCACCCTCAATGCAGAGCTCACCTCTGCCAAAGAACAGCGCGGTCCGTAGACCACCGTTAGCCCTGCTTCCGCGTCAGCAGCCACGCAATCCCCAGGCCCAGCATCGCGCCCACCCCCAGGATCATCCAGAACGCCCCCGGAGATTCACTCCCCGGCAGCCTCACACTCATCCCATACACACTCGCCAGAGTCGAGATCGGCAGAAACAAAGCCGCCAGCAAGTTCAGCCGATGCTGTGCACCCGCTTGGTTCTTCGCCTCCCGCGCCTGAGTCTCCGCATTCCGTGCCGCGATGAAGTCCAGGCCAAACTGTGCATCCTGCAGCAGCAACTCCGCCGCACGCTCCAGACTCGCCGCTTGGTCACGGCAGTTAATCAGATCCCGGTCACCCTTCACCAGCTCCCGCGCCTGCTGTAGCGCCCGGTGCAGCCCCCTGCTCGTCCTCAGCACCGGAGCCAACTCCTCCAGCACTGCGTGATAAGCCACCGCCGTCACCGCCAAGTTCTCCCGCTGATCCAAGTCCGCAATCTTCTCGTCAAACCCCTTCAGCAACGCAGGAATCGTCTCCGCCGTGCTCTTCCACTCACCCGAAGGCATCCGCCAAAACAAAGCCGCCCGCCGTTGAGTCGCCTGAGCCTCCGGCACGTGATGAAGAATCAGCAGCAAGTGCCCCTCTTCAACAATCGCCCGTTGCGGACCCGCCTCACGCCCCAATCGCACCCGAATCGCCTCCGGGAACTCCGTCCAAGTCTTCGGGATAAGAGAAACTTCACTTTTTGCCATAAACAGACCCCCAAGTAGATCACCATCCCCCCAACAAGGCCATGACAAAATCCCAGCCCGTTTCTCCCAGCCATCCCCCCACCAGAAATCAAAACACAAGCCAGGGAGGTGGTTGAGCATTGGTTCCAGAAAGGTAGGGCGAGGTGTCCCCACCGAGCCGTCACAGCAGGCCAAAAGACTCCCTTCACCCCAACAACGAAGAACAAAGAACCAACAACCAACAACCGCAAACCACCGCCAACAATCGTAAACAACTGCAAACTCCCCCTCCACCTCCCCGCCGTTCTCAGGTCTGATCTTGGAGAACGCGGAGTTGTGGCATCTTAGTAGGTGTGGGTTGCGGCACAGACCCGTCCCAGGTCAGGCTGGAATCCCAGCGCAAAGGCTGGCCTTGCGCGTCGATTCCATCCCAAGTGAGAGGAGAAGTGGCCATGTGGTTGTGGTTTGGCTTAGGTTTGGATTGCGGGTCGTGCGTGTAGGTCCAGCGCCCTCGACCCT
>JAEUHM010000060.1 GCA_016795485.1 Verrucomicrobiaceae bacterium
GAAGCAAAGCTGTGGGAAAAACACGATTGCAAAAGCCCAGCAGAACAACGATCTCCAACCCAGTCACGGTGTCCTCCACCGTGAGGCACCGAGCCCACTCTTGAAATCCGCTACGGTGTCCTGTTTGAATGAGGCATCACGCTTTAATATCTTCCTGGTGCATGTCCGGGGTGTCTAGTTCCACGGCATGAACGTGCTCAGACGCTGCTGGAGTAGTCATCACCTTCCGAATGCACCAGCCGAACAAAATCGTAACAGTCCCAACGGAAAAAAGCATAATGAGGGTGCCTGCGGTAGTCATGAGTTGGATCCTGGTTTGTGGTTGTCGAGTCCCTTCTCCGCACGAGCTAAGGCGGGTGAACGGGCGCATAGCAATGCAAAAAGCCCAGCAACCAGAAGCACGAATGCGATTGAGATGCGGGCAATGTGGTTGGGCTCTTTGGCCCCACCGAGAAGGTCGGTGACATAACCTGACGGATTGCCGGGCGTGAAGTCGGTAAGACTAAAGCCGAACACGTCTTGTAGCACCGTCATGGCAAAGATCGTCAGCAGGAACATCGGACACAGCCACTTCATGATGGGACCGAAAATAGCCGGGATCTGGATTGTCGCTCCCCGGTTGGCCTCTGCCATGCCTTTGGCGATGCCCCATTTCCAGCCAAACATGATGATTTGGATCGTGGCGAGAATGAAGATCAACATCGTGCCCACCCAGAAGTCCAAAGTGTCCAACGCCTTCAATCCCTTGGTGAAATACATCACAAGGCCG
This sequence comes from Verrucomicrobiaceae bacterium, assembly GCA_016795485.1. GTDB lineage: Bacteria > Verrucomicrobiota > Verrucomicrobiia > Verrucomicrobiales > Verrucomicrobiaceae > JAEUHM01. The sequence continues at coordinate 770 of JAEUHM010000060.1, forward strand.
GTGCCGCACGCCGTGATGAAGCCAAGGATGGCGACAGATGTCTTCCGCCCCACCCCCATGGCTTCTTCTACAAAGGCGATACCCGGCTGAAGCATGGAAATCGAGCTGGTGACGGCTGCGAGTGCTAACATGAGGAAAAACGCCCCACCAAAAAAAGCCCCGAGGGGCATCTTTTCGAAGACCTGAGGCAAAACAACGAACCCCAGGCCAAAGGTGCCCTGGCCCGCAACGGATGCCACTCCCAGGAAAGCAACAGCTGCTGGCACCGTGATGAGCCCACCTAGGCCCACCTCGCAAAACTCATTGGCACTGCTCGCGGTCAACCCTGAGAGCACCACGTCATCGTCTTTCTTCATGTAACTGGCGTAAACGACGATCACACCAAATCCCACGGAGAGACTGAAAAAGATCTGTGCAGCAGCGGCTAGCCACAGCCGAGGATTGCGGAGTTGGGTCATCACACCCCGTTGTTCTACTTTGAGCGCACCGCCACTTTTGGCCGCTTCGGCCGTGCCCTCCTCCACAGCCGCATTTCCGACTAGTTCCCGCACCACCTCTGTCTTGCCCTCACCTGCGTCTTTGACCAGCATGACCTTGGTAGGGTTCCAAAGATAGCCGAGGCCATTCATGACGTTGTCGTGTGGCCGTGCCGTATCCGGCGTTCCCAGCGTCAGCACCCGCGCGAGCACAAGCAGCGCGAGCAAGATGAGCAGAGGCATGCCCAAGTTACACATCTTCTCAATCCCCGCCGAAATCCCGCGGTAGATTAGCCAGAAGTTGAAAGCAAAGACGGCGACCAACCACGGGAAGGCAGCACTGGACGTGAGCGCGGCCCCGTCCCCCCCTTGCCCCGTGAACTTTTCAAAAAACGCACCGGCACCCCCCGAGCTCGCTAAGTCCATGCCGCCAGTCCAGTATTTGACGGCGTAACCGAGACACCAAGACTCAATGTACACGTAGTAGGTGTAAATAATCACTGGGACGATCACCCCAATGATGCCCACGTATTTGGCCCAAGGGCGCTGTAGTATGGTGGCAAACGCTCCAGGGCATGAGTTGTAGCCCCGCAAGCCGGCATGGCGGCCCATTGCCCATTCAGCCCACCCAATTGGGAGGCCGATGATCAAAAAAGAGATCGCATACGCAATCATGAACGCCCCGCCTCCGTATTGCGCCGCGAGACCGGGGAAGCGCAGGAAGTTACCCAAGCCCACCGCACTGCCTGCCACAGCCATGATCACACCCAGCCGCGAGCTCCATTCATTCTTTTGAGAAGACATACGGTCTGGACGCTACCGACAAGCTCCCGCTAGGGCAAGCACGAAGGCACAATCCTTTGAAAGCTCGCTGCCCAGACTGCGTTTTCAGCGGCGAACTCACCCCCAAAAAACGATGAACTCTCTTCGCGATCCCCTCAGCCGCCGCACCTTTGTGTCTGGAGCCGCCCAGGCCTTTCTGAGTGTGTCTGCCTTGAACACCCTATCTGGACGTGCCCTAGCCGCACCAGGAAAAGACGCCAGCCTTGCCAAGCAAGTCGCCACTGCGCGCAACGTCATCTACCTCTACATGACCGGTGGCATGAGCCATCTCGACACGTTCGACCCCAAAGACAATGGCGATGTCATGGGCCTCACCACGGCGATTGGCACCAATGTCGATGGCATCCGCATTTCCTCCTATTTGCCGCTCATGGCCCGTCAGATGGACAAAGTGTCGGTCATTCGCTCTATGCAGTCCACTCAGGGCGCTCATGAGCAAGGCCAGTACTTCCAGCGCACCAGCTACACTCTCCGCAGTAGCATTCGCCATCCCAGCATGGGTGCTTGGCTTCAGAAGTTTCAAGACAAAGGCAACCCGACACTTCCTGGAAGCGTGATGATCGGAAACGACAGTCGACATCCTGGAGCAGGTTTCTTCGAGAGTCGTTTCGCTCCGTTGATGATCACCGACCCAGAAGGCGGCATCAACAACGTAAAGACTAATCCCTGGTTCTCAGAAGACCGTTTTGCCTCTCGCCTTGCCACCGCACGCAAGTTGGACACCGCGTTTGCAAACAAGTACGACATCAAAAACGTTCGCGCTTATGCCGATATGTATGATGACGCGGTCAAAATGATGAAGAGCGAAGAACTTACGGCCTTTGACTTGGAAAAAGAGCCCGAAGAACTGCGTAACAAGTACGGACGCGATAACCTTGGCCAAGGCTGCCTACTTGCACGCCGTCTTGTTGAGCACGGTGTGCGCCATGTAGAGGTGACATTTGGAAACTGGGACACCCACAACGCCAATTTCACCCGCGTTCCTGAGCTATGTGATGAGCTGGACGTGGCGCTTAGTACGCTGCTTCAGGACATGAGTTCTCGCGGAATGTTGAACGACACCCTCGTTGTGCTCGCCACAGAGTTTGGCCGCACTCCTGAGATCAATCAAAATGATGGGCGCGATCACCACCCCAAAGCCTTCACTTGCCTCATGGCAGGAGGCGGTGTGAAGGGTGGCTATGTTTATGGAGCCAGCGACGAGCGCGGGTTTGCCGTTGCTGACAAGGCAGTAAACGTCCCCGACCTCAATGCCTCCATCGCTTACGCCCTCGGTATCCCACTAGACACCGTGCTCTACAGCCCCAGCAAGCGACCCTTCACCGTGGCCGACAAAGGCAAGCCGGTGCTGGACTTGTTTGCGTAGTGTTGCACACACAGTTCCTTGCTTGTGAAAAACGCTTGCCCGTCTGGGCGGAGGGCACCAGCGTGTCCGAGAGTTGTCACAAAGCCTATGAACACGTGTGTAAAAATACGTTGGGTAAATTGGTCCGCGGTCTTTCTGGCCAGTATCTGGTCGGCTTTACTTGAAGCACAGTCCATCGACTGGGACGCGGGCTATCATGCTCCCGGCCTCGTAGGTGGGAACCTCTCAACGGTCAATGACATGGTGGAGCACGGCGACTTCATTTATGTCACAGGGGACTTTGATGGCATAGGCGAGGTAGCGGCGGAAGGCATCGCCAGATACAACAAAACCACCGGTCAATGGTCGCCCTTGGGCACCGGTTTCTCATCGGGGTGGGGCAATGCGTTGCTGATTGATGGTGACTACCTCTATGTCACGGGCATTTTCACCGGTGTTGATGGTGTATCGGCGGCAAGGATCGCTCGCTGGCACATCCCCACCTCCACGTGGTCGGCGATTGGCAGTGGACTCACAGGCAGCAGCGCGAACGGCCATGCGCTGCTCAAGCATGGGAGCGAAATCTACATCGGCGGCGAGTTCACCACTGGCGGTGGTGTCACCTCCCAAAATGTGATCAAATGGAACCCCACGACGAACGTGTGGACTGCTATGGGAGATGGCGTGGGTTCTACGGAATCCTTCACCCGAGTCTTTTCACTGGCTGCTTCAGGGACGGATGTATTTGTGGGAGGAGGATTTACCAAAGTCACCAGCGTAGTGGGAAGCGACAGCTTCACCCGTAATATTGTGCGCTGGGACACGGCGACCTCGACCTATCATCAGCTCGGCGGTGGTGTGGGTGGGGGTGTGTATGACATGCTTGTCGATGGTTCAGACCTTTATGTCGTCGGTGACTTCTCCTACGCTGGCTCTGCCTCTTTGGCGGAAGGGGTGGCGCGCTGGAATGGCACTGCCTGGTCCGTTGTCGGTGGTCCTATCAGTGGACGGCCAGGTGCGGACGAGCGGTCAGTATCGAAGATCGTGAAGGTGGGTAGTGATTACTACATCTCTGGGTTGTTTGAAGCGGCCAATGGGGTGGACGCAAACAGCATCGCGCGCTGGAACGGGAGCACGTGGAGTGCTTTAGGACTTGGCCTTGCCGGTGGCGGAAACTCGCTCCTCTTGCGCTCCAATGGCCAGCTTTGGGTGGGCGGGCGCTTTGATTGTGCGGGCAACGTGGGTGCGAGGGGACTTGCATCATGGAATCCATCCACGGCGACTTGGAACTCCGTGGTGACCGGCAAGGGTTTTGGCAAGCGCGTTCATGCCATGTTGGAGACGGATGATCACATTTATGTCGGAGGCGGTTTTAATGCAGCGGGTGATGTGCCTGCAAACGGCGTTGCCCGGCTGGTGAAAGCCACGCATCAGTGGGAGGCGGTCGGAGGTGAGTTGATCTCCCGCCGGAGCATGAGGGGCACGTCTGTTGTGGGCGGCTCAATCTTGTTTGTCCAAACTAACTCGGTCAACGCTCTCGCGCTCGTAGGCAGCACCCTTTACGCCGCAGGAGGGTTTGGTACATGGAGTGGTGGACCTGCTGGACATGTGGCGCGGTGGAACGGTGCCACCTGGGAAGCGCTCGGGACCGGCCTGAACAATACCACCGGCTCGATTGTGTATTCCATGGCGGTAGATGGCAGCCAACTGTACGTGGGCGGACTCTTTGAGACTGCGGGAGGCCAGCCTGCAGCCAACGTAGCCCGCTGGAATACGAGCACTTCGACCTGGTCTGCCCTGGGGGATGGCGTGAACGGTACCATTTTCTCGCTCCGCTACTACAACGGTGTCCTCTATGCGGGAGGCAACTTCACCGAGGCCGGTGGCAACCCTGCCAAAAATGTCGCACGCTGGACGGGCAGTACTTGGCAGCCTATGGCCGCTGGGCTGCCGCAGGCGGTGCGTGCATTCGAGGTTCTGGGCAGCACTCTGTATGCGGCTCATGCGGACCGGGTCTCCCGCTGGACGGGCAGCGCTTGGGTCACACTACCGGATGTGTCATTTAGCACGATCTACGACCTGGATGCTAGTGGCGGGAAGCTTTACGGAGGTTCTTCCATCCAAGCTTGGGACGGCACGGCATGGAGCTTCGTCGGCAGCGGCCAGCCTGGTGAGATGGAGCAGATCGCCGTCGATGGCACGCGCATCTACACGGCGGGGCTTTTCTCCAGCTTTGGTGGATCACTGTCGCCGTCCAACTTCGCGGCAGGCACCATCATTCCCGCAGCGCCACCGGAGCCGCCAGAGCTTGATCCATTCCCTGCTCAGACTTGGATCGTCAGCGGCACAGTGAATGAGCAACTCACGATCCAGCCCAATGTCCTGCCCGTTACCTTTAAGGCCTCCGGTCTGCCGCCAGGCGTAAAGCTGAATGCCGTCACTGGTGTCATCTCTGGTAAGCCCACGAAGTCTGGCTATTACACCCTCAAACTCTGGGCCACCAACAAGGCGGGCAGCAGTCCGTTCCAGTACGTCGTAGTGGATGTGGTGCCGCTTCCGCTCAATACCCAAGGCACTTTCAATGGACTGGTGACCCCGGATCCTGGACTTGGTGAGAACCTTGGTGGTAGCATTTCTCTCACTGTGGCCGGCACCGGTAGCTTCAGCGGCTCGCTCCTTCTTGGCGGACGGACCTACAAGTTCAAAGGCGTCCTAGACACGACGACCACACCCACCGCTGGCCGGACGGTCATCATCCCTCTGAAGGGTGGGAGTTTTGTGACGCTGGTCCTGAGCATCAACCCTTCCACTGGCCAGCTCTATGGGACCATCACCAATGAAGCCAACACGGTCACCGTGGCCTTCAGTGGCTGGAAGAATGCTTGGAGGGGACCCTTCACCACGCCGTCCTTGGATTATGCCGGGACCTACAATGTGGCCCTGGAGATCGACACCGTGAACAGTCCCGGAGTACTCGGAAATGTGAGCTATCCGCAAGGCCAGAGCTACGGTACTGCAAAGGTATCCAAGACCGGCTCGGTAACATGGTCAGGCCGCATGGCGGATAACAGCGTGATCACTTTTACCAGCGGTCTTGGCCCTAACGGCCAGTTCTTCATTCATAGACTTCTTTACGGTAGCAAAGGCATCCTTTCAGGGCAGCTCTTTATTGATTCGATGACCGGAGTGATCACCAATGACCCCTGGGCGGGCACGCCGCTTGCTTGGTTCAAGACAACGGCCACCACTCCCGCACGCAGTTACATCTCAGGCTTTCCGCGCCATCGGCTGCTGGCCACAGGAAGTCGCTACACCAAGCCCCTCAGCAATACCCGAGCGCTCAACCTGCCAGATGCCGATCCCAACGGCACCGCCTACTTCACCCAAGGCGGGCTCATGATGCCATGGCAGAATGCCTTCACCTGGAGTCTGCAAAACAAGATCAGTCCATCCGCCCCGGTGAGCTACGCACTGAAACTGGAGGTCGCCACGTCCACTGGCCTCATCACTGGCAGCTACACCTACGACACAGGTCGCGTTGCAAAGGTCTATGCCCTCATCATACCCTCACTGGGAGAGGCGAGAGGCTTCTTCATCCTGCCGGAAACTTCTGCCAAAACATCGGCATTGTTGTCAGGTGCTGTGGAAGTTACCCCGTAGCCGCTCCGCCTTGCGGTGGGATGAACTTTCTGCAATCCAATCTTGTTTGAGTAGCGGCAAAAGAAGTAGGCTGGAGAAAGCACATGAAACCGCCGGCTGAAATGACACGTCTCGACTTCCTGAAGCTCGCTTCTGGCGTGCTGGGCGGTATGGGCATTCCTGCCAGCGCCTCCTCGCCAGATCGAAAGCCAGTAGATCCTGATTACATCGCCAAAGGACTTACCGCCATGGCGAATGCCCAGACCTGGTTTGATGCGCACTGGGGCGCTGGCATTCTAGCAGGCTATTATTTGTGCCGCGACCATCCGCTCGACGGTGAAACGAAATTGAGCATTCAGGCTCAGATGGATGCTGTCGTCGAAACTCGTGGAGAACAGTTTGCGCCGATAAAAGCGGAGCCTTCAGACGAGGCACTTCTGCCCAACATCAGCAAAGCGCTGCGGCCAGCTATGGATGGCGGGCTGCGGGCACATGGACATGCGGTCATCTTCGCCTCTTTGGCTCTCAGAGCTCTGCGGGATGCGCCCCACATGGCCCAGCCGAGCTTGGTGGACAGACTCTGTGGCCTTAGCCGTCAGATCGCTCGGCTCAAACCGCAGGTGCCATCATCTGGCAGTCAACCTTACGCGAACACGCAAGAAGTGATCGAGGCGACCTTCACCAGCCTCGCCCGATTTCGTCCGTTGCTAGGCCACCCCGACATCAAACGGCCCAACTTCACTCACATGGTGACGCATACCGAAGCGCTGATGAATCTTGAGGCGCTGGGCGAGCATGAACTCGCACGTATGGGACACACCGGCCATCAGATTCACGTCAGCGCGCCTGTTCCCCATGTTCCGAGTGCAGATCATGCTGAGGCGGAACCCGTGGCTCTCGAAGACGTGATGAATGGCCGATTTTGGTCGGAATCGGGCAACACAGAGCGGTGGAAAAAACCATGGAACCAGAAGGCCAATCCCAATGGTGATTGGATCGCATCAGGGCACCTCTTCAAGGTGCTCTACAGTTACCACCGACTGATGGGCCGTATCTCCGACACGAATCAGATCAAACTTGTCAGCGCCATCCTGCTGGAACGCTACATGAATCCCGCAGTGCAGGGTGGTTGACGGGAGTTCAATCCCTCGCGAACAATCGTCAACACTCATCTCCCCTTGCAACACCAGCCGCCCAAAGTCCTCATCGCGGGTCTTTTTCATGAGACTCACACCTTTCTAGAGGGTCAAACAACACTGAGCGACTTCCATTGTGCCGTAGGTGGGCAGTTGCTAACAGCAAAGGGCGATCCCTCGCCTCTCGGTGGTGTGTTGGCGCTTGCGGATGAGCTCGGCTGGAAGGTCATTCCTACAGTGGACTACCGTGCTCAACCAAGTGCGATGGTCACTGACGAGGTGTTCGATGCTTTCTGGAAGGAGTTTGAACAACTCGCTCTTCCAGCACTGAAAGAAGGTGTAGATGCGATCTACCTCGTGCTTCATGGCGCGATGGTCTGTGAAACACACCTGGATGTAGAAGGCGAGCTGCTGGAGCGCATACGGGCACTTCCGGGCGCTGAACATGTGCCGATTTTTGGTGTGTTTGATCTGCATGCACACTTTACCGAACGCATGACGCAACGCGCCAACTGCCTTGTGGGGTATCGCGAGAATCCGCACACGGACGCTAGGGAGGCAGCATGCATCTCAGCCCGTCTCTTGCACCGACGCCTGACAACTGGCGAGAAGCCGAACCAACAGCGGCTCCACAGTGGTCTGATTTGGCCACCAACGGGAACGGGCACCCGCAATGACCCCATGAAGTCGTTGGAAGCGCTCGCTCGGCAGTTGGAGAGCGATCATCCTGAGCTTTGGTCGATGAGTGTGGTCGCTGGCTTTGCTTTTGGCGACACACCGGACACCGGAGTCTGTTTTTTGGCAGTCCATCAACCCGGAGCGGATCAAATTGCATCTGCAGCCCTTCAAAAGCTCAACTCCCTGGCCCATGAAATGAATGAACTGGGCCTCAAGACCGAGCCGCCAGTCGAAGACGTGCTCGCTGGGCTCAAACCACAGCCTCCTGGCCTCACCGTGCTTGTGGAGCCATCGGAAAACATTGGCGGCGGTGCTCCCGGTGATGGCACTGGCCTGTTGCGTGCCTTGATTGCAGGTGGATTTGAAAATGCTGCGGTAGCGATAGCTGATCCAGCCGCAGTGAATGCTCTGGAAAGCTTGGAGGTCGGACAAAGCAAGACCATTTCTATCGGCGGTAAAGGTAGCCGACTTGATCCTGGCCCGCTGGAGATCGAAGTGACGCTTATCTCTCGCAGTGATGGCAAGTTTCAACTGGAGGACCCACACAGCCACCTCGCCTCCATGTGTGGCGGCAGTTTTGACATGGGCCCAACGGCAGTTGTCCGCCATCAAGGTGTTGCGATTTTGCTCAGCAGCATCAAGACTCCGCCCATGGATCTCGGCCAGTGGAAGAGCCAGGGCATTGACCCCGCAAAACTCTCTATCATCGGGGTCAAGGCCGCCGTGGCGCATCGTCAGGCGTACGATCCAATCGCGGCGCGCATGTTGTGGGTGGACACTCCTGGACCGTGCAGCAGTGACTTGGCGCGGTTTCCCTTCCAGTACGTCAGACGTGCCTCGTCCTAGCGCATGGCCTTTCAGACGATTGACTTTCTCGTCTTCATGCTGCTCCTGCTGGGCAGCGTGCCGTGGCTTCAGCATCGGGCGCAGAACCTTGTTCTGCTGGTGGCGAGCTACACGTTCTACGGGTGGGTGAGTCCGTGGTGGTGCTTTCTCATGGGCACCACGACAGTGGTGGATTGGTTCTGCGCTCGTCAGCTTAGTTCACGGTCTGGCGTTGGCCGGAGACGCTGGTTGGTGCTGAGTTTGGTGACGAACTTCTCTATCCTCTGCGGGTTCAAATACCTCGGCTTCTTTGTGTCGAACGTCACAGCCCTGTTCGCGACTCTTGGCTGGATGCCATCGCCTTGGTTGCTTCACATTGCACTGCCAGCGGGCATTTCCTTCTTCACGTTCCAAAGTGCATCATACGTGATCGACGTGTATCGCGGTGAAGTGGAGGCTCGGCGGTCCATCTGGGACTATGCGCTGTTTGTTTCCTTTTTTCCGCAGTTGGTTGCCGGACCTATCGAGCGGGCAGAAAATCTTTTGCGGCAGGTCTGTGCGCCGCGCATTATCACTCAAGACGGGATCCGCTCAGGGATCATTTTGTTCCTTTGGGGCCTCATGCAGAAGTTGGTGATTGCCGACAATGCGGCATTGCTCGCCAACAAGGTTTTCTCCATCAAAGACGCCAGCTTTCCCATTCTGTGGGGTGGGGTGATTGCGTTTGGCGTGCAAATCTATGCCGACTTCTCGGGTTACACCGACATGGCCAGAGGTGCAGCCCGCACTTTGGGTTTCGAGTTGAGGCTGAACTTCAATCACCCCTACCTCGCACAGAGTCCGGGTGATTTTTGGCGGCGGTGGCACATGAGTTTGTCCACTTGGTTCAGAGATTACGTCTATATCCCGCTCGGCGGCTCAAGGCATGGCGTGGCGCGGATGAAGCGCAATCTCTTCATTACTTTCCTGCTCAGTGGTCTGTGGCATGGTGCATCTTGGAACTTCATTCTATGGGGCGCATTTCATGGAGCGCTCGTCGCCTTCTGGCCCAAGACATCCGCTAGCAACACCTGGTGGCGCGTAGCACTGCGAATCATCACCACTTGGTGCCTCATGCACATCGGCTGGCTCATGTTCCGCGAGCGCACCAGCTTGTCGATGTTAGTTCACTACTTTACACTCAATCCGCTGACCGCGAGTGCCGCCGACTGGCGCATTGGTATCTCGTTTGCGTTGGAAGCACTGATTTACGGCCTTCCACTACTGCTACTGCTGCCTGCGATAGAAAAACTCGGCCTCTTGATAAGCAAAGACGATCCTGCATTTAACACCTGGCCCAAGGTGACCGTTCAAGCCGTCACGGTCGCCGCACTGGTCTTCATCATCGCAGCCCTGAGGTGCCCGGTGACGAGCGATTTCATCTACTTCCAGTTCTAAGCCTCGGCTGGCCCTTGAACCCTCAGGCTGTCGGACCATTCGCGTGCAAAATCACGCTCAAAACGGCGATTGACTCCTGCGGTGATCAAAATGGCGATCAAAGCGCCCAAGGCTGCGAGAGCCATGTCCTTCTGTGCGTCCCAAATATCACCCTGCATACCCACGTAAGCGGCACCTAAATCGCCACCGAAGACTTCGGCGGCGGCCCACTCGATCAACTCAAATAGTGCCGAAGTGGACAGCATGATGTCCAGCGGGAGAAAGTAGGACCAAAAACCGCGAACTTTTGCTACACGCAGAAATACCTCGCGGAATGGATAGGCGCAAAGCAGACCGTAGAGAAAATGTGCGAGTCGATCAAAATGATTGCGCTTCCAACCTAACAGATCGTTGAATCCGCTTCCGGTGAGTGCTCGCCACCATTCATCATATGGCACTCCCGAGTATGTATAGTGAGCACCGATCTCGTGTAGACAGAGGAAAAGAAAAATCAGCGTGTGCGAGAGCCTCGAAAACAGGCGATGTTTCCACCCCCAGATCAGCACAGCAAACACAGGCAAGAGCAAAACATTCTCTAACAGCCAGTCCTGACGGTAATGGGGTGAGACGGCTAGAGACACCCATACAGTCGCAAATACTGCCAGCAAAAGCTTGCCATGTTGAGGGTAGTTCATTGTTGCGGGGTATTAATACACAAGATCGGTGGGTTGATCCATCACCGACATCAAGTTTACTGCCGCCATGTTTCACCACATCAGCCAGGATGAACTCACCAAGTCTCTCCGCACGGACCTGGTGAATGGCTTGGCGTCAGCGGACGCGGCCAATCGCCTTGCCGAACATGGGCATAACGAACTGCCAGAGCCAGAGCCAAAGTCCTGGAGCCACATCGTTCTGGCTCAGTTTGCTAGCCCGCTGATTTACATACTGCTTGCTGCTGCGGTGATTGCCTGGGCCATGGGGCATCGCAGTGATGCCGTGGTCATCCTTGTTGTGGTGGCAATCAATGCCTTGATTGGGGCGGTGCAAGAGGGCCGCGCTGAGCACTCCATGATGGCCTTGCGCAAGCTCTCCACCTTGCGCGTCCGAGTTCGACGAGATGGTGCCGAGGTGCGCATTGAAGCTCGTGAGTTGGTGCCTGGAGATATCGTCCTTCTCGCTGCTGGTGATTCCGTAGGAGCAGATGCGCGGTTGGTAGAAGCTGCATCACTGGAGTGCATGGAGGCGGCTCTAACAGGTGAGTCCGTGCCAGTGACGAAGCGCACGGATGTGCTGCCTCAAGACACCCCACTGGCAGAGCGGGCGAGCATGGTTTTCGCCGGTACTCACGTCACTGCTGGTCGTGGCGTGGCCATTGTTGTGGCCACGGGGTTGCACACCGAGGTTGGGCACATCGCACGCATCACTACGGGCGCTCACGAGCCTGACACACCGCTAGAGCAGCGGCTAAAGCAGTTCGGCCAGTGGCTCGGAGCTGCGGCCCTGCTGCTCTTTGCTTTCGTTGTCGGTTTGGGCGTCTGGCGTGGCATTCCTTTTAGCGAGGTCTTCATGGTGGCCATTAGTCAAATGGTGTCCCTCGTGCCTGAAGGTCTACCTGTGGCCATGACGATCGCGCTTGCTGTGGGCATGACGCGCATGGCACGCGCTGGAGTTATCGTGAGGCGTTTGGCAGCGGTAGAGACACTTGGTTCCACCAGTGTCATCTGCTCTGATAAAACCGGCACTCTCACCAAGAATGAGATGACCGTTGTGCGCACGGAGTCTGCTGAGCCACAGCGGATGCTGGAAGCCGCAGTTCTATGCAACGATGCTCAGGTCGGCATTGGCGATCCAACGGAGACAGCTCTACTCGTTGCGGCGGAGAAGGCAGGCATCGATATTGCGGCCCTTCGTCGTCAGATGCCCCGAGTGGCCGAGATTCCGTTTGATTCCGGTAGCAAGTGGATGGCCACTCAACATCCAGATCGTGTGGCGATCAAAGGCGCGCCTGAGCAAGTCATCGCCCTCTGTCATGGAGACAACACCGCAGCACTCAAGCTCGCTGAAGACATGGCCGCTGAAGCGCTGCGTGTGCTGGCCTTTGCGGAGATTCCAAACTTCTCCGGCGCGCTCACTCCAGACGCGATTCGAGGTCGTGCCCATTTCCTTGGTTTTGTCGGTGAGATGGACCCGCCACGACCCGAAGCGGGCGCGGCTGTCGCGGCATGTGTCGCTGCAGGCGTGAAGGCGGTTATGGTTACGGGCGATCACAAAACGACAGGGTTGGCGATTGCGCGATCTCTAGGCATCGCCAAGCCCGGCGATCAAGCCATCGACGGAGCAGAGCTCGAGGCCATGCCCGAAGAGGAGTTGCGTGAGCGCCTGCCACACGTATCAGTTTTTGCGCGAGTTCATCCCGCTCAGAAACTGAGGATCGTGCAGGCATTCCAAGCCAATGGGCAAGTCGTGGCCATGACCGGTGATGGCGTCAATGACGCTCCCGCCCTTGCTGCTGCGGATGTGGGTGTTGCCATGGGTATCACTGGCACGGATGTGGCCAAGGGCGCTGCCAAAATCATCATCACAGACGACAACTTTGCCACCATCGTTCGCGCCATCGAGCAGGGCCGCCTCGTGTATCGCAACTTGAAGAAGGTCGTGCTCTTCCTCTTCGCTACTTCGATTGACGAAGTGCTGCTGCTCTTGATTGCGATGGCGTGTGGCTACCCTTTGCCTTTGGCAGCGGTACAAATCCTCTGGATCAACCTCGTTACCGAAGGCGCAGTGACTGTGAACCTCATCATGGAGCCACTGGAAGGCGATGAATTGAAGAATCCACCGATTCCCAAGAACGAACCCTTGCTGACACGTGAAATGCTCAGTCGCATGATCCTCATGGTGGCCACTTCTACAGCAGTGTGTTTTGGCTTCTTCCATTGGCGGCTTGGAACTGGCGCACCCTTTGCTCTGGTCCAAACCGAGACCTTCACCCTCGTCAGCGTCTGCCAGTGGTTCAACGTTCTGAACTGTCGTAGTGCCACTCACTCGTCGTTCTCGATGGACGTGTTTCGCAATCGCTGGATCGTCATCGGTTTGCTGCTAGCCAACATCCTACACTGGTTGGTGGTTTACACCGAGCCCATGAACCGCATCTTCTACACCGTGCCCATTCCGTTTGCAGACGTGATCCTCATCGGAGCACTAGCCAGCGCTGTCCTTTGGGCCGAGGAAATCAGAAAGTGGTTCGCCCGCCGGTCAATCCGCCTCAAGCAGGCTGTCGCGTGATGTGAGGAGCAGATATAAACGACTAGAGCGGTTCTCAAAAGAAAAGGGAAAAAAGAAGTTGTACTTTTCTACAGGTGGCATAGTTGAGGAGTGTGGGTCGTCCGCACATCGAACCGAATGCTGAGCACGCCAGTCTTGAGGAGCTGGAAGTGTCGATGCATTGCACGCCGTGTCGGCGAGCGGCGTTGCGCATTCGGGCCATCTGGGCGCTGTTGCGTGGGCTGGGTCGCGATGCGGTCGCGTTGTTCTGCAACGTTGAAGAGAAGACACTGCTAGATTGGATCAACGCCTTCAACACCAGCGGCATCGACGGGCTCATTGATCGGGAACGCAAAGGAGCCCCGCGCAAACTGAGTGAGGAAGTCATGCAAAAGCAGGTGCTCCCGCTGCTGGATGCGCCTGCCACCATCGGCCTACAGCACTGGACTGCAGTCAAGCTCCACGGTTATCTAACCAACACCCTCAAACTGGAGGTCTCCTACGCCACGCTAGTGCGTAACCTGCACGAGTCGGGACGCTGCCTGAAAGTGCCGCGCCCTATGCCACAGCCACCTGACGAGGAAGCGTGGCTGGCCCAGCGCACCGCCTTTGCTAACAAGCTCAAAGCCTGGATGGCAGATGACACCGTGCATCTTTGGTTCGGCGACGAGTGCGGCATCGAAGCCGACCCACGACCACGCAAACGCTGGGTGGAGAAAGGCTCAAAGCCCACCGTGCCATACGCAGGCACCCATATACGGCGTAACGTGATTGGAGCCGTCAGTCCTAGCGATGGGCAGCTCAGCTGCCTCATCTTCAGCCACTGCGACACCGATGTGTT
>JAEUHM010000028.1 GCA_016795485.1 Verrucomicrobiaceae bacterium
CGACTACTTTGCCGACTTCTTCGCCAAAACCCCCGACCAACTCGAGGAGCGCATCATCCTCGCACTGCGCTCCTTCTTCCACACCCCTCTCCAAGTCGCTTCCAACTGCTCTATTTCGGCTAACTTCTGAGAGCCACTCTAGGAGTGGTGCTGACCTTGCAGAAATCGGCGCAAGTGCGGAGCGGGTCCACCCTGGACGCTCTGCATCTTCCGGCGCACAACAGTGGCCTTCGGGAGGACCGCACAACGGTTCCTCCTTCCGGAAAGGAGTCTCCGGTGGGTTCCGCGACGATTCATCCTTCCGGCTGGAGGCTTCGGAAGGTCGCGCAACGATTCATCCTTCCGGAAAGGAGTCTCCGGTGGGTTCCGCGACGATTCATCCTTCCGGCTGGAGGCTTCGGAAGGTCGCGCAACGATTCATCCTTCCGGCTAGGAGTCTCCGGTGGGTTCCGCAACGATTCATCCTTCCGGCTAGGATACTCCGGAAGGCCCCGCGACGATTCGTTCTTCCGGCTAGGAGACTCCCGTGGATCGCGCAGAGATTCCGCACGGGGTGTCGGTGCGGGCTGACGGGTGTCACGAGGTTTCGGGCGGGCTTAGAATGGTCGTTGTGACAAAGGCCTGGATGATCTTAGTCCACCACGAGGCGGCGCAAGGAAAGGAGATGCCCTGAGCTTGCGCATCTGGCCTTGCCGCGCACCGTGGGGACATGGCTTTGCTTTCTGTTCGTAGTGCTGATGATGTGAAGTGGGATATGCTCGCGCTGGGCGAGGTGTTGTTGCGCCTGGATCCGGGTGAGGGACGCATTCGTGGATCTCGGATGTTCCGCGCCTGGGAGGGGGGAGGCGAGTACAACGCTGCTCGCGGTCTGAAGCGCTGCTTTGGGCATCGCACAGGGCTGGTCAGTGCTTTTGCCGACAACGAGATTGGGCGACTGCTGGAAGACCTCATTCTCCAGGGCGGTGTGGACACGGATCTGGTGAAGTGGGTGCCGTACGATGGAATGGGCCGCAAAGTGCGTAACCCGATCAACTTCACCGAACGGGGCTTTGGTCTTCGAGGTGCAAAGGGATGTGTGGATCGTAGCCACAGTGCTGCCTCTCAAATGAAACCGGGTGATTTCGATTGGGAGACGCTGTTTGGACGCCTCGGGGTACGCTGGCTGCACACGGGTGGGATTTTTGCCGGGCTGTCTGAGACGACAGCCGCGCTTGCGATCGAAGCTTGCACGGCTGCCAAGAAGCACGGTGTGATCGTGTCATACGATCTAAACTACCGCCCTTCGTTGTGGCAGGAGCGCGGTGGATTTCAGGCTGCCCAGGCACTGAATCGGGAGTTGGCTGCTCACATTGATGTTATTTTTGGTGTTCTCACGGATGACGAGCCGTCTGGGGTTCCTGCTAACTCTGATCCGGCTGATCCGTTTGCGGATCAAGCTGGGCAGCTTGCTGCGGGGATGAAGTCGATGATGGAGCGGTTTCCTAATCTGAAAGTCGCGGCGGCCACCATGCGGCGGGTGCACACGGCATCGGTTAATGATTGGGCAGGATGTGCGATGATGGATGGGAAGTTTGTGCGTTCGCGGACCTATTCGCGGCTGGACATCATGGATCGTATCGGCGGTGGTGATGGATTTGTGGCCGGGCTGATCCACGGTCTGCTGAATGGGGAGTCGATCCAAACATGTGTTGATTTGGCGGCAGCACATGGTGCTCTGGCAATGAGCACGCCTGGTGACAACAGCATGGCGACGTTGCCGGAGGTGATCAAACTGGCTCAAGGTGGTGACGCCAAAGTCTCGCGATGAGTGTCGAGAACGGCATGTGGCCAGCGTATTAGTCGATGGAATCACAAGCCGCCATGACACGACCCTTTGCGTTACTTTTTTTTGCTGCAAGCTCTGCGTTTGCGGTCGACTTCAATCGGGAAGTCCGGCCAGTGCTCGCGCAATACTGCTTTGCGTGCCATGGGATGGATGATCACGGCAGAAAGGGCAAACTCCGTCTGGATCAGCAACAGGCGGCCTATGGCGCTGGTAAGTCAGGTGAAATCGCCATCGTGCCCGGCCAACCTGACGCAAGTGAGGTGATCAAACGCATCTTTTCGTCCGATGAAGATGAGGTGATGCCTCCACCACACACGAAGAAGGTGATGTCGGATCAGGAAAAGGCGATCCTCAGAGCGTGGATAGCCGAGGGTGCTAAATACGAGGCTCACTGGGCCTACAGCCCTCCAAGGGTGAGCGAACAAAAGGGAGGGATAGACTTTTTTATTGAGCAGAGACTCGCAAAGGAAGGCCTGAAGCTATCACCCGAAGCTGATCACTACACTCTCGTCCGCAGGGTCTATCTGGACCTAGTTGGTTTGCCTACAACACCGGCTGAAGCCGATGCTTTCGTCAATGACAAGTCACCCGATGCCTATGAGAAGCTTGTGGATTCACTGCTCGCCTCAAAGCACTACGGAGAACGGTGGGCCCGCCGGTGGCTAGACCTCGCCCGTTACGCTGACACGAACGGTTTTGAAAAGGATCGCCCGAGGCAAATCTGGCCTTATCGTGACTGGGTGGTCCGCGCCCTGAATGAGGACATGCCGTTTGATCAGTTTAGCATCAAACAACTCGCGGGAGACATGCTGCCCAACGCGACTCCAGACGATCTCATCGCCACGGGCTTTCATCGAAACACGATGCTAAACGAAGAGGGTGGTATCGATCCCAATGAATACCGATTCTACGCCATGGTAGATCGTGTAGGCGTCACTGGAACGACTTGGATGGGCCTAACGCTGAACTGTGCCCAATGTCATACACACAAGTATGACCCAATCGTGCACAGTGACTTCTACAGTGTGATGGCTCTGCTCAACAACGCCAGTGAGCCGACTTACTACATCGAGACTCCCGAGATCACGGCTCAACAGCAGGCACACACCGACAAGATCGCTAAGCTGCAGAGTGCGCTGTTGGCTTCGGGCAAAAAAGACCCTGCCATTGAGACAAAAGTGGCCAACTGGATCGCCAGTCAGTCATCCATCTGCTCTGACTGGCAAGTCCTGCGGCCATCCAGCATGAAGACGACGATGCCGCACCTCCAGCAATTGGACACTGGCTTCATCCTGGGAAGTGGAGACATCTCGAAGAGCGATGTGTATGACCTTAGTTTCAAGGCCCCGGTCCAGAACGCGACCGCGCTTCGGATTGAAGTAGCAAGTCATGCCACTCTTCCGAACGATGGGCCTGGGCTAACAAACTACGAAGGGCCGATTGGTGGATTTTTCCTCAGCGAGTTGCAAGCCTCCGCCAATGGCGCTCCGATCAAGTTCCGTGCTGCCGAGGCAACCAATGATGCTGAAGAAGATCGTATCAGTGATGCAGCCGCAGCACGTCCGAAAAAGGCTGCGAAAAAAGCAAACGCTGTCAAAACCAACAACGCCAAAGCTGCATTTGATGGAGAGATGTCCAGCGGTTGGCAGGTCTTGGGTGGATATGGCGTTCAGCATGCTGCGGTGTTTCACTTTGATAAGCCGGTGGACCTAACCAAGGGCTTCGATCTGAAGATGATGTTTGAGAAGCACTTTGCCTGCCCTTTGGGACACTTCCGCGTCTCGGTGACCACCAGTGATCATGCTGCGGCTACGGGACATCCTCACGAGATCGAGCAGGCTCTGGCCAAGAAAGACTTAACGAACAAGGATCAACTTTTGGCGCGCTACCTTGAGACTGCACCCGAGTATGAGAAGAAAGCAGCCCCCCTCATTGCGGCAAGGAGAACGCTTCCGCGCGGACAACCGACTCTAGTCATGCGTGAACGTCCCGCTGACAATCCACGAGCAACCCATCGTTACCATCGTGGCGAGTATCTCTCTCCCAAGGAAGAAGTGAAGCCCGCAGTGCCTGCCTTTTTGCCATCTCTGCCAAAGGATGCACCGCCGACTCGCCTTACTTTTGCCCGTTGGCTATTTGATGACTCCAATCCTCTGACCGCTCGCGTCACCGTTAACAGGCAGTGGCAGGCCTTCTTTGGCCGTGGGTTGGTGAAAAGCTTGGAAGACTTCGGCTATCAAAGCGAGGCCCCCAGCCATCCTGAGCTCCTGGACTGGCTCGCAATGGAGTTCAAAAAAGGCCGTTGGAGCATGAAGAAGCTCCACAAGCTGATTGTGATGTCCCAGACTTACAAACAGTCGAGTCGCCGGACCAGTGTCTCGACTCCGGCCGCTAACATTGCATTGGAAGACTCGCTCTACGCCCGCGCTCCACGGTTCCGGCTTGATGCTGAGGTAATACGGGACTCTTCATTGAAGGCGGCCGACCTGCTTTCAACGAGAATGGGTGGGCCGGGCGTCTATCCTCCCCAGCCAGCTAGCGTCACCACCGAGGGCACCTACGGTAAGGTGGAATGGAAGACCAGCGAGGGTGAAGATCGCTATCGCCGCAGCCTCTACACCTTTATTAAACGCACGGCGCCCTTTGCGATGGCTACAACGTTTGATGCCCCGACCGGAGAAGCCTGCCTTGCTCGCCGAGATGTTTCAAACAGTCCTCTGCAAGCACTTACCCTGCTGAACGATCAGATGTTTATGGAGGCAGCACAAGCGATGGCGAAGAAAGTGATCGCTGAGTCGAAAACCGACGATGATCGCTTGATCAATTTGTTCCGCCGATGTGTCACACGGCCTCCCGCTGATGATGAGATGGCAACCCTTCGATCATTCCTTGAGAAGCAAAGAGTGAACAAGCTAGAAGGTGAAGCTCTCTGGACGGCTGTGTGCCGGGCAGCACTCAACCTCGACGAAGCAATCACCCACCCATGAAAACTTCCAACATCACCCGACGTCACTTTTTTCACGATTGTGCTATCGGCACAGGAAAAGTGGCGCTGGCTTCGTTGCTGACAGAACATGCTTATAGCCGCAGCCCAAATGTAGCAGCGCCAACGCATTTTCAGCCGAAAGCCAAAGCCGTCATTCACATGTTCATGGCGGGAGCCCCCTCCCAGCTTGAGATGTTTGATCACAAGCCAATGCTCACCAAATACGAAGGCAAGCCGCTGCCGCCTTCGGTGATCGGTGGCCAAAGGTATGCCTTTATTCGCCCAGACGCGGCCGTTCTTGGGCCGCGATTCAAGTTTTCAAAGCATGGCCAGTGCGGTGCAGAGTTGTCAGAAGTGCTGCCACACTTGGCTACGGTCGTAGACGACATCGCCATTATCAAAAGCTGTCGCACAACTCAGTTCAATCACGCTCCTGCACAGATCTTCATGAATACGGGCTTCTCTCAGCCTGGTCGACCAAGCATGGGGTCATGGGTCACCTATGGACTTGGAGCTGAGACGCGCGATCTGCCCAGTTTTGTCGTCATGAGCACGGGCAGTGGCATTAGTGGTGGGGCTGCTTGCTGGAGCAGTGGCTTTCTTCCCAGTGTCTATTCAGGCACGCGCTTCCGTAACTCGGGAGATCCGATCTTGAATGTGTCCACGCCTCCAGGTATTGCCGAGACTACTCAGAAAGACACAATCGATCTCATCAATGCGCTCAATCACCGGCGCTTGAAGCTCGATGGCGACGGAGAGACCGCCACGCGCATTGCCAACTATGAGATGGCTTATCGTCTTCAAACCTCAGCCCCCGATTTGATGGATCTCACCAAGGAGGACGAAACCACCCTCAAGATGTATGGATGCGACCCCAATGTGCCTTCGTTTGCGCGCGCCTGTCTTCTTGCCCGCCGAATGGTCGAACGCGGTGTGCGATTCATCAACATCTATAACGAAGGCTGGGATGCCCATAGCAATGTGGAAGGAAACGTGCGCAACAACTGCAAGGCCACGGATCAGGCAAGTGCGGCGCTTGTTAAGGACCTAAAACAGCGCGGACTGCTCGACAGCACGCTGGTGGTATGGGGCGGTGAGTTTGGGCGCACTCCTATGGTAGAAGCGAGCGTTTCGTTGGGACGAAGCATGGGCAGAGACCATCATCCTCAAGCTTTCTCGATGTGGATGGCCGGTGGAGGTGTAAAAGGCGGCGTTACAATCGGAGCAACAGACGAAATGGGCTTCAACATTGTCGAAGATGAGGTTCACGTTGCGGACCTCCATGCCACGATACTGCATTGCCTCGGCATGGACCATGAGCGGCTAACCTTCCGTGCCGCAGGACTCGATTTCCGCCTCACTGGCGTCGAGCCATGTAAAGTAGTCAAAAAAATCCTGGCTTAAAAGCGACGTGGTTCCCTCAGGACCCGCCGAGCTTCTGCACTTGCTGTGATAAACGCTTCAGCAGGTTATTGCAGACATTGTCACACAAGTCTGTGATGCTGGGGTCAGCGATATAGCAGATAACGGTTAAACCCTCTCGTCTTCTTCCCACCATACCAGCGTCTACGAGAGATTGGACATGTCTGGACACATTCGCTTGAGTGAGTCCGGTCGCTTCAACGAGTTCTGAGATATTCTTTTCGCTCTCCTCAAGAGCACGCAGAATCCTCAGACGACTAGGTTCGCCCAATGTGCGAAACCATCCAGCAATAAGCACAAGCGCTTCTTCGGAGACGGGCGGTGGTGATTTTTTGGTTCGTGAAGCCATTTTACAAAATAGAGGTTGCATGAGTCGACTATATGCGTATACACTCATATAGTCAATAATGGAAAGTGCCTCACTCCTAACCAACCGTCCAACGAAATCATCACATTCCTCCGGCTCATGACCTCTGAACGCATAGCTCTTATTATCGCCATTGCCGCCGCTCTGATTGTTGGCAGGCGGCTTGGCAAAAGAGGATGCCCGGCATGTTCAATCATTCCAGAGCTACCAGCGAGTCTCAAATCAACCACCCACCCCAACACTCAACCATGACCACCGAACGCATTATTCGCGCCATTGCAGGCACCGTCATTCTAGGCAGCATTGCACTAAGCCATTTTGTCCACCCCAACTGGATATGGCTGACCGTATTCGCCGGTGCAAATCTACTTCAGTCTGCCTTCACGGGTTTCTGTCTGCCAGAGATTGTTTTGAAGAAGTATGGAATAGGTCAAAAAGGGGGACCATCATGTCGCGTTTAGTCATCATCCTTTTCCTGGCAGGAACGCTTCACGGAACTGAGGTCTTTTCCCTCAGGGAAGCAGTGAATCGAGTCACCAGTGACAGTCCAAGCGCAAAAATCGCACTCGCGCGTATCCAGGCAGCAGAAAGCGCTTTGATGCAGGCAACTGCAGCGTTTCAGCCCCAAGTCACGGTGCAGTCGGGCTATGTGGTAACCAATCAGCCAGTTAACGTCTTCGGAATGGCTCTCAATCAGAGAGCTTTTACTTCATCGCTCAATTTCAATGACGTCCCCACCGGAGACAATTGGTCAACCGGGGTCATGGTTTCGATGCCTCTCTATTCAGGCGGACGAAATCTGGCAGGGCGCGAGGCTGCAACCTCCGCGTTGGAGGCTTACAAAGTCAGCGCTCAGGCGGTTCAACAAGTCCTTGCCAATCAAGTCACCCAGACGTGGCTGGGTATCCTCAAGACTCGCGAGTTCATTGCGGCTGCCAAGGCGTCTGTGGCGGCCTACGAGTCGAATCTCGCTCTGGCCACCAAGCGCAACGAAGCCGGAACGGCACTGAAAACGGACGCACTGGACATCGAAGTCAGGCTCGCGGTGGCGCGAGAAGACCTTGCGCGGGCCGAGAATGCTAACCAGTTGATGAGACAGGCCCTTTCCAATCTCCTTGGCATTGAGTCGGGCAATGTGGATGCAGCAAATGAAGCATCCCCACTCGACATCCCTCCGGCAGACACTCAACCGAAACGTGCAGAGCTATTGGCAGCAGAAAAGTTTGCGGATGTCGCGCGAGCTCGCGCGAAACAAGCATCAGCCGGGCGGAAGCCTACCGTCAATGCGTTTGCCAGTGCAGAACACAATCGCGGGGCACAGTTTGATGGTCACTGTAGCAACTTTACAGCAGGAATCATGGCACAGTGGAATGTTTGGGATGGCGGGCTTACCCGTGGACGTCAGTTGGAGGCAGATGCCCACCTCAGGGCAGCGCTCGAAGAAGTTCGCCGCCAACAACTCGCCATTGCTCTTGAGATCAAACAAGCCCGAACAGCCCTCAGCGAGGCAACTCGGCGACTCGAAGTTTCTACAAAGAGTATCACTCTTGCTGAGGAGAGCGTTAAGCTAACTCGCGAGCGCTTTCAGACAGGTCTTGCCCTTGCTTCTCAGTTGATAGACGCAGAATCCGCGCTGACCGGTGCTCGCATGAGACGTGCAGAAGCAGAATCTAATCGTCTCGCAGCCATTGCTGCCCTCCGTCACGCACTCGGACTTCAAATCGTCACCAAGTAAATGAAAAGACACTTCATCCCGCTCATTCTTTTGGCCTCTTGTGGCCATCAAGACGCTCCAAACGCGACATCGCTTTCACTTCCGTCGGTTCCGGTCAAAGTCGATGCGGCTAAACTGCAACCGTATACTGCCACTGAAGAGGTCGTTGGCACGGTGCGCTCTAAACAACGTGCCACAGTCGAAGCTAAGATCAGCGGGCGCATTCTTGATTACACGGCCACACCTGGTTCGCTGGTAAAGAAAGGAGATGTGCTCGCAGCACTAGATGCTGCGGACATCCAGGCGAGAGTCGATCAGGCCGAAGCGATGCTTGCTCAAGCCAAGAGTGACTTTGATCGTCAGAAACAACTCATGCAGGGCAACGCAACTACCCGCCAGGAGTTTGACGCAACCAATGCCAGACTCAAAGTTGCAACCGCCACTCTATCCGAAGCGCAAACGATGCTGGGATACGCAAAAGTCACAGCTCCCTTTGACGGTGTGATTACGCGGAAACTGGCCGAAGTTGGAGATTTGGCGATGCCTGGCAAACCCCTATTAGAGATCGAGGCTCCCGAATCATTGCGATTTGAAGCCGATCTCCCCGAAGCGATCATCGACAGGGTTAAGTTGGGCGATAAACTTCGTGTCAAGCTCACGACGGCGTTGGACGCTGTGGTTAGCGAGATATCTCCGGTAGCTGACCCCGTTAGTAGAACGTTTCGCATCAAGCTCGACCTGCCCGCAACCAACGGCCTCCGCACTGGCCAGTTTGGGAGGGTGTCAGTTCCTCTTAGCGCGACGAACGTCCTAACCGTCCCGTCGGCTTCCATCATCAAGCGGGGGCAACTTGAG
This sequence comes from Verrucomicrobiaceae bacterium, assembly GCA_016795485.1. Taxonomy (GTDB): domain Bacteria; phylum Verrucomicrobiota; class Verrucomicrobiia; order Verrucomicrobiales; family Verrucomicrobiaceae; genus JAEUHM01. The sequence goes on from JAEUHM010000028.1 coordinate 9,170, forward strand.
CTGGTCTTTCTGGTCAACGGAGGTAAAGCGAGCTTGCGACTGATCAAGACCGGCAAGGTCATCGGTGAGCGTGTGGAGATTATTTCCGGAATCGAAGAGGAGGATCAGATAATCCTCACCAACAATGTATCGGACGGCCAACCCGTGACCGTGCAGCCATGAGCGAAGCCCAAAACCATTCTCTCGGCATCGCAGGCCGCATCGCGGCGGCTTTTATCGATTCAAAGCTGACGCCACTGGTGGTCATCGCGTCCGTTTTGCTCGGCGCGGCGGCGGTGGTGCTGCTGCCGCGTGAGGAAGAGCCGCAGATCAAGGTGCCGATGATTGATGTGATGGTCGCCATGCCCGGCTCGACCGCGAAGGAGATTGAGGAGCGTGCCACGCGCCCGATGGAGAAGCTGCTGTGGGAGGTTCCCGGCGTGGAATACCTCTACAGCACCTCACGCGACAGCGAGAGCCTCGTCATCGTGCGCTTCAAAGTGGGCGAAGACCCCGAGCGCAGCCTGGTGAAGATCACCGAGAAGCTGCGCTCGAACTTTGACCGCATGCCGATGGGCGTCTCGATGCCGATCATCAAACCGAAGAGCATTGATGACGTGCCGATCCTCGCGCTCACCTTTCACAGCGCTCGCTATGATCATCTCACGCTGCGTCGTTTGGCCGCGCAGGTGGATGAATCCATCAAACAGGTGCCGTTGGTGGCCGAAACAACCTTGCTCGGTGGATCGCGTCGCGCGGTGCGTGTGATGCTCGATCCCGTGAAGCTCGCCAGCCGCAATCTGAGCCCTGCGGGCCTCGTGCCGATGTTGCAACAGTCGAATCGGCAATTTCGTGCTGGCGGACTCACCACGGGCAATGACGAGGTGCTCGTCGAAACCGGCGCTTTCCTCAAAACCGCCGAAGATGTCGGTAATGTCGTCATCGGTGTTTTCAGCGGTCGTCCGGTGTATCTGCGCGAGGTCGCCGAGATCGTCGATGGTGGCGAAGAGCCGACGCAGTATGTGTTTCACGGCTCCAAATCGAGCGAAGAGCCCGCGGTGACGCTCAGCATCGCCAAACGTCCCGGAGCGAACGCGATCAGCGTGGCGGATGAAGTGCTGCAAAAGGTCGAACTGCTCAAGGGCAGCGTTATTCCGGCGGACGTGAGCGTAAGCATCACGCGAAACTACGGCGAGACCGCGGCGGAAAAGTCGAACGAGCTGCTGCTGCACATGGGCATCGCCGTTTTCAGTGTGGCGATCCTCATCTGGCTCACGCTCGGTTGGCGAGAGAGCGGCATCGTTGCCGTGGCGATTCCGGCCACGCTGGCGCTCACGTTGCTCATTTTCTACCTCTACGGCTTCACGTTGAACCGCATCACGCTGTTCGCGCTCATCTTCAGCATCGGCATCCTCGTCGATGACGCCATCGTGGTGGTGGAGAACATCGTGCGGCACTTTCACCTGCCGCAGAACAAGGGCCGCAGTTGGAGCGCCATCGCCGTCGAGGCCGTGGGTGAAGTCGGCAATCCCACCATCCTCGCCACCTTCGCCGTCATCGCCGCCGTGCTGCCGATGGCCTTCGTCGGCGGCCTCATGGGCCCCTACATGCGCCCGATCCCGATCGGTGCCAGCGCCGCGATGTTTTGGTCACTGTTGATTGCTTTCATTGTGACGCCGTGGGCTTCGATTCGCATCCTTCGCTGGGGGAAGAAATACCGGAGTGATGGAGTGATGGAGAATGGGAGTGATGGGGATCTGCACTCCAACACTCAACAACTCCAACACTCCAGTGCCCCGTCGCCTCACCACGCCAGCGAGCACCCCGAGGACTTTTTCACGAAGCTCTACCGCAAGATGATGGGGCCGCTCATTCATCACACGGGCTGGCGCTGGATCTTTCTCATTGGCATCACGGCGCTGCTGCTGGCCAGCATGGGCACCGTCGGCATCGGCTGGGTGAAGGTGAAGATGCTGCCCTTCGACAACAAGAGCGAGTTCCAGGTGATCCTGAACATGCCGGAAGGCTCTTCTTTGGAAAAAACAGCCGCCGTGGCCCGCGAGATGGCCGCGGCGATCCGCACCGAGCCGGAGGTCACGGATTATCAGGTCTATGCTGGCGTCGCCTCGCCCTACAACTTCAACGGGCTCGTGCGGCACTACTTCATGCGCCGCGGTGCGAACGTGGCAGACATCCAGGTCAATCTGGTGAACAAACACGAGCGCAAAGCGCAGAGCCACGACATCGCCAAACGCGTGCGTCCGGCCGTGTCGGCCATCGCGGAGCGTTACGGTGCCCGCGTGGCCATCGCCGAGGTGCCGCCAGGGCCGCCGGTGCTGCAAACGCTCGTCGCGGAGATTTACGGGCCCGATGATGACGCACGTCTGAAGCTCGCCGAGAAGGTCAAAACGATCTTCAAGGCCACTCCGGGCGTCGTTGATGTTGATTGGTATATCGAGGCCGATCAGAAGAAGGCCCGCTTCATTATCGACAAGGAAAAAGCCGCCCTGCATGGCATCAGCGCCGCCACGATCTCGCAGACGCTCAAAATTGCCGTGGATGGTGAAAGCGTCGATTTGCTGCATCAGCCTGCAGAGAAGGAAGACGTCAACATCCGCCTCGAACTGCCCCGCAGTGCAAAAACCACACCCGAGGAGCTTTTGGCCCTCCGCGTGCGGTCTGGCGATGCCAATGCACTGCCAGAGCCCGGTGCCAGTGGCTCGCCGCTCGTGCCGTTGCGTGAACTGGTGAAGGTCGAGCACGTCACCGTCGAAAAAAGCCGCTACCACAAGAACCTCATGCCCGTGACCTACGTCATCGGCGATGTCGCCGGAGTGGTCGAAAGCCCTGTGTATGCCATCTTCCAGATGAACGAGGCCTTGAAAAAGCTCGACACGCGCGAGTTTGGTGGCAGCGGCGCGGAATTGAAGATACTCAACGCCTCGATGCCCTTCAGCGATGACGAACCCGCGATGAAGTGGGACGGCGAGTGGCACATCACCATCGAGGTCTTTCGTGATCTCGGCGCGGCCTTTGGCGCGTGTTTGATCCTCATCTACGTGCTCATGGTCGGCTGGTTCCGCAGCTTCATCACGCCAGCCATCGTGATGATCGCCATTCCGTTCTCGCTGGTGGGCATTTTGCCCGCGCACGGGCTGCTCGATGCCTTCTTCACCGCCACGAGCATGATCGGCTTCATGGCAGGCGGTGGCATCGTGGTGCGAAACTCGATCATCCTCGTCGATTTCATCGAGCTACGCATCCGCGAGGGCATGCCGCTAAGCGAAGCCGTGATCGACGCTGGTGCCGTGCGCTTCCGTCCGATGCTGCTTACCGCCATGGCCGTCGTCGTCGGAGCCGCCGTCATCCTCGCCGACCCGATCTTCCAAGGTCTTGCCATCGCATTAATGGCCGGTGAAATCGCAAGCCTGTTCATCAGCCGCATGGCCGTGCCGGTGTTGTATTACATGGCGAACAAGCATTCTCATCCTGAACCCAAACACTAAAATGAAACCCAACGTTGGAACTATTGATCGCGCACTTCGTCTCATCCTTGGCCTAGGAGTGATCATCTGGGGCGCTGTCACCCACAGCTGGCTTGGAGTGATTGGTTTGGTTCCTCTGCTCACAGCGGCAATCCGTTGGTGCCCAGCTTACACGCCCTTTGGCATTAACACTTGTGGAAGGGACAAAACAGGAGGCTGTGGCGGAGGCAGTTGCTGCTGAGTGGGGATCATGCGCTCTGCTCTCAGTAACTATCCCGACCGATGTGAGGTCATTGACTTGGCTTGGAACACCAAAGGCCATGGACCCTACTTGGTCCGTCAGCATGGTTATTCAGCCATTGGCAGCGACTTCGTCACTCAACCCTACATCCTCCAAAAAGACGGAACGTGGTTGCTCAACCTCGCGTTCGCTTTGCTCCCAGAGAAATATCAGGAGAAGCAACTTTTCCAAAGCCTAGCTGAGGTAATCGTCTTCTTCGAGAAACTCTGCACCGAACCAGTAAAGGTCGATGCACACCTGCCGCCGAATGCTGACCCGGCCCAAGTTTTGGCCAACTTTGAACGATGCACGCACCGAATCCTCATGGGACTTCGAAACGGGGTGGCCTCGTCCATCTCCTCAACCCATTGAAACGCATGATTTGGTTCATTATCGTCACCGCACTCGCTATTGCAGGTTGGTATTGGTATGAAGATCGGTGGGACAGGTCTCTGTTCACGGCATCGCCAGGCCATATCTGCACGAACATGCAGGCCAGCCAAGCCAACCAATGGTTGCTCGATCATCCAGAGACGCAGGTGCTGGATGTTCGATCTCTCGAAGAGTTTGCAAATGGAGCTCTTCCAGCCGCAGTCAACATTTCGATAGGTGATCCGCGATTTGACGAAAAGGTTGCATCACTCGCCCGAGAGAGGCCAGTGCTGGTCTATTGTGCGGGAGGTTATCGAAGTCGCAAGGCCGTGGCAAAGCTGAAGGATCTTGGGTTCAAAAACATCCAACACATCCACCGTGGCTACATGTCCTGGAGAGCAAGTGGCGGGTCCAACGCGCGGGATTGATAGCTGATTGAAGAGTCGGATGAAGTCCACCCGGACTGGCGAGAGGTGAAAATACACGATTGGTGCTCGGCAAGAATGTCCTGGGAAGCGGCTTTAGTACGCCGATGAATGTCAAATGTGAGTGGTTGGTTCTCGTTTGCCTTAGCCTATTCAGCGGTAGTTGGTTGTTGGGTGCGGAGGATGAATGGGTGTTTTGGAGTCCCCGTGAGGAAGCTTGCCCGGATCATGTTGAACGGAAGGATGGTGGACGTACGAAGACTGGTTCCTTCGTGATCGAGTCAGGGCTTGGTGAGCATTGGATAGGTTGCTGGCAGCGGCAGTTTGCCGTGCGGGGTGGTGGATATTATCAGTTCACTGCTTGGCGAATGCATCGAGGGGTCAAGAATGTCCGCCGCAGTGTGGTGGCACGGGTTTTGTGGAAAGATGTGAAAGGGAACGCCCTGAAGTGGCCTGAACCGGCGGCATCCGGTTACAATAAAGGTGTGGCTCCAGTGGCTGAGCCTGAGTATCCAGCTGATCACGACTCAGGTGAGGGTCAGTGGGGCAGGTTTGATGATATTTTGGAGGCTCCTCCTGGGGCTGATTTCGCTGTCGTTGAGCTGTATTTGCAGTGGGCGGGGAATGCGCGAGTGGAGTTCTGTGATGTGAGCCTGAAAGCTGTGGATGCCCCAAAACCGCGCCGTGTAAAGATCGCGGCGGTGCACCTTCAGCCAAAGGAGGGGCGTCAACCTGCGGACAAGCCGCCGCAGTTTGCGCAAGCTTTAGCCCAGGCGGGGAAACAGGGCGTGGATCTGGTGGTGTTGCCGGAGACGCTGACCTACTACGGCACTGGAAAAAGGATGGATGAGTGTGCCGAGACGGTTCCGGGGCCGTCTACAGCCTATTTTGGTAAGCTGGCACGTGAGCACAGTCTCCATGTTGTGGCTGGATTGATTGAGCGGGATGGGAAGACACTTTATAACGTTGCGGTGCTGATTGGTCCTGATGGTGAGTTGATAGGCAAATACCGAAAGGTGTGTCTTCCGCGCGGTGAGATTACCGCCGGTTTGACACCTGGTCATGACTTCCCCGTGTTTGAGACCCAGATTGGAAGGATCGGGATGATGGTTTGCTATGATGGCTTTTTCCCTGAGGTCGCGCGGGAGTTAAGCAATCGCGGTGCGGAGATCATTGCCTGGCCAGTGTGGGGGTGTAACCCATTGTTAGCTGCCGCGCGTGCGTGTGAAAATCACGTTTACCTAGTTAGCAGCACATACACAGAGGCGAGTCAAAAGTGGATGATCAGTGGCATTTTTGATCACTTTGGGGACGTGTTAGCCAGGGCCGAGGAATGGGGTACGCTGGCTATTGCTGAGGTGGATCTGAATAAACCTGCCAGATGGAACTCACTCGGCAACTTTCGAGCTCAGATACCGTCTCATCGCCCGTAGTGTCAGCACATACTTGTGAATCTGAACTGGGTAGGTCAATCGAGTTCACGGTGCGACGTAAACTTCCCGTCCATCCATAACTGCGCCTGACTTGTAGATCGTGTACATACCTCGGGTGCCGCGAGGAAGGGGCTTATACTCGATATTGAAGACCGGTTTGGAAACTGCTGCATAGGCTTCGGTATCGCCATATTGGTGGGCTTCTTCGTTCACGTAGTAGTCGATGACATCCATAGTGGATGGAATGATACCAGTGGCGTTTTTTAGTCCGAACTTGAGTCCCCGAGCATGAGCTGCGTTGGCTAGAAAGCGCACATAGTCCACTGCATCTGCTGCCGAACCTCCAGAGTTGCTGAACTCATAGAAATCAACGTTGTCACAGTCTACTCCGTAAAAGCCGCGCTGCTTGGCGTAGTCCATTCGGTCTAGCATGATTTGCCTTATCGTGGGGGATCGCGTGTTGACCCACCGTTCGCCTTTCCACCCGTCGAGGCTGCCACGAAGGTCGGCAGATGGAAAGTTGCCAGAATCTCTACGCCAGTCTTCAAACTGGGACGAGAAGTAGGCGATGGCGCGTGTTCCCTGAGCCTTAAGTGCCGCAAGGTCCGAGTCAGATACGTCGAACAGGTCCACGATGTGATAGTCTTTGCCTCGGGGAACGATGGCTCCCTCATACTGAATGGACCAAGTTGGCACGGACGAAGGCCGCGATGGAACTGCGACTGTTGTGGATGGAGCACCGTGCACAGCCTGAGGAGGTTCGCTTGAAGAGCAGCCTATGAGAGTGGTGAGACAACCGAGGAGGTGGATGAGCGATTGGCAGCGCATGGTGGAAATCATTGGAGTTTTGCGCCACTTGTCGATCTTTGATTCGTTCCTTCTACACTTTATGACGCATTTGCTAGAGGTTACGTGTCCATTTTGCTTCCAGGTTTTTGGCATTGCCAGTCCGGCATTTGAAGAACTTCCGTGCGACTTGGACTACGACTGCGAGATCTGCTGTCGGCCTATGAGAGTAGCCATTGAGATAGACGATGTGACTGATGAGCCAATGGCTGAGGCTTACAGTTTGGCAGACTGATCATCCTCTGATTTCCACCAGTCTGCCTCACGCTGCCAAGGGCTGTGTGTGGCTCGCAACACGGCCTTGCTTGAGCGCTCGGCTTCTTCGTCCATCTCCATGAGTAGCTGGACATGAGGTGGGGGTCTGTTGGCTCGGCGGTACAAGATCCAAGCACTGACAATCACCGCCAACACCATCCCACTGAAAAATGCCAACGTCATGAGCACAAACGCCTCTGGGGCACCAAGTCCGGCGCTAGGGTGGCCTTGCTGAAGAAGTGTGCTGAGGGTTTTCAATGAAGTGTGAGAGCGAAAACCCGTCAGATCATTCGCTATCGAAGACGATGCGCATTGGAATCATCGGGGACTTGGTAAATCCGTGCGTGTTGAAGAACTCCTGAGACTCCTCACTGATGCGGTCTGTTAGCAATGTGATGCGCTTGAACTTCTTCTTCCGTGCAAACTGGATCACATGCTCCAGCAATACTCCACCATAGCCTTGGCGGCGGTGATTGGGATGAATGACGAGGTCCTCAAGCAGTATTACAAAGCCACCCTCCGCCGTGCTGATCGTGAACAGAAGGTTCACCATCCCGATTAGGGTGTGGTCGGTGCGCAGAACAAAGATGCGGCCGCGCGTTGGCTGCTCAAGGATCAGACGCAGGCCCTGCTCCTGCTTGAAGCGATCCGGTTGAAACTCTTCCTCTGCTTCAAACAGATCCACGAGCAACTCTACCAGTTGAGGCATGTCCTCAATGGTTGCTGCTTCGATTCTTGGCCCTGCGGCGATGGCTGTGGGACTCATGACGAATAAAACCCTAGCTGATTTCATGCCGGTTCCAACGAACTTTTCCGTCACTTATCAGATTTGAGAGTATGCCACTCCTGCAATGCCCTGAGATGCGCAAGGAGTCCGATGCTCAAGATTTTTTAACAAACTACGCGCAAAGTGAAAAAAGTGCGCTAGCATCCCAGCCGCATTTATCTGGCGCTTGTGACATTGAGAGGCCTGGGATGCGGGACATCACCCCATCCCCCTAGTATTATGAGCCACAAAATGTTCTCTGAACTCGGCCTGTCCGAGTCCATCCTCAAAGCCGTCGAAAAATTGGGCTTTGAACAAGCATCACCCATCCAGTCGGAGGCGATTCCGCCGCTCTTGGAAGGAAAAGATTTGATCGGTCAAAGCCAGACCGGTTCCGGCAAGACCGCTGCTTTTGGTATTCCTGCCGTGGAGCGCGTGGATGATCAATTGCATCAGCCACAGGTGCTGATTCTGTGCCCCACCCGCGAACTCGCCTCCCAAGTAGCGGAGGAGATCGCCAAACTGGCCGCTTTTCGTCCAGGCGTGCGGGAGTTGCCCATCTACGGCGGTGCCAGCTATGAGCGCCAGTTCCGCGGACTACGCAATGGCCCTCAGATCGTCATAGGCACCCCCGGACGCCTCATTGACCACATCGAGAACGGAGCGCTCAACCTAGAGGCCGTAAAGATGGTGGTGCTGGATGAAGGCGACCGTATGCTCGACATGGGCTTCCGTGAAGACATTGAGAAAATACTTCAGGCTACCCACGACGATCGCCAAACGGTGATCTTCTCAGCCACGTTGCCTCCGGCGATCAAAGCGATCATCAAGGACTTCACCAAAGAGCCGGTGCATGTGAAGATCGAGGCGACTGCAGTCACGATGCCGGCGATTGAGCAGAGCTACGTTGAGGTCGATTTTCGTTCCAAGACCGAAGTCTTGTGTCGCCTCCTCGACGTCCACGATGTCTCTTACGGCATCATTTTTGGGTTTACGAAAGCACAGGTGGATGAAGTCACGGAAGCATTGCTTGCCCGCGGCTACAGCGCTGACAAGCTCCACGGTGACATGGCGCAGAACATGCGGGAGCGAGTGATGAAACGCTTCCGCGAGCACCAGTTTGATCTCTTGGTAGCTACAGACGTGGCGGCACGAGGTCTGGATGTCGATGACCTTGAGATCGTATTCAACTACGAGTTGCCGCATGACCCCGAGGACTACGTTCACCGTATCGGGCGCACCGGTAGGGCAGGGAAGACAGGAAAGGCCATCAGTCTTATCAGTGGGCGTGAGTACGGACGTTTGCAGCAGGTCATGCGCTTTACCAAAGGGCAACTTCAGCGCATCTCGGTTCCACTCATCTCTGAGGTAGAGGAACGCAGGGCCACTCGTACTGCGGATCTGATCCGCGAGACACTCGAGGGCAGCGACTTCAAGCCGCAGGAGTCTTTGGTTGAGGAGTTGGGTAACTCAGGTTATTCGCCCAATCAGATCATTGCAGCGCTCATGCACTTGTTAGGTGAAGAGACTGGAAGGCCTCTTGAGCGCATTCGGGAGGATGATCCGCGCGCACCGAAGGGTCGGCGTGAAGATCGTGGCGAGCGCCCTGAGCGCCCTGAGCGGCCAGCGAGGTTCGAGCGTGGTGAAAGGTTTGACCGTGGTGAAGGTGGAGATCGGCGGGAGCGATTCGAGCGTCCAGAGCGTGGGCCTCGGAAGTTCAACGAAGGGCCATCCGTAGGCCGCATCGACGACAGCAACGGCGCATGGATCAAACTTAGCGTGGGAAGCAATGCCGGTGTTGAGCCGCGCGACATCGTCGGAGCCATCACAGGCGAGGCAGGTGTTTCCAGAGAAGTAATCGGCACCATCAAGGTATTTCCGGCCATCACGCTGGCCCAGGTTCTGGCTGATGAGGCGGATAACATCATCAACTCGATCAAGGGAGCCAAGCTCCGTGGCAAGTCGGTCAACGCCATGCATGGCACTCCTCCTACCCCCGGCGGTGGCGGTGGTGGCAACAGTGGTGGCCCACGTCGATTTGGTGGTGATCGTGACGGTCCACCTCGTTCGCGGAAGCCTTTCCGTGAGTCCGGTGGTGGAAGATTCGAGCGTGGTGAGAGATTCTCACGTGGCGGTGGTCGCCGTAGGGACGACTAAAGCGACTTCAGTCTTGCCGTCCCTGCTGAGGCACTGCTACTGAATCTCTCATGGCAAAACTCACTCCTGAACAAATCTCCTCCGTCGCTCTATGGGCTGAGGAAGGTGCCACGCTCAACGACATTCAGCGTAAGCTGAAAGATGAGTTTGGCATCGTCATCACCTATCTGGACGCCCGTCTGCTGATGATGGATGTGGGTGTCAGGCTGAAGGATAAGCCCAAAGAGCCCGAGCCCGCCCAGGACCCTCAGCCGAAGACTCCGGCACCTCTCCAGGACGTGCCGGATGCCCTGGTCGATGAGGATGACGAGCTCCCAGATACTGATTCTGCGGATGCCATCCCAGACGGACAGAGCAATGTCTCGGTCACGGTCGACACGCTGGCCCTTCCTGGTGCCATCGTGTCCGGAAAAGCCACTTTCAGCGATGGAAAGACTATTTCTTGGTATGTGGACCAAATGGGCCGTCTCGGAATGCGTGCCTCAGAGGCAGGATACAAGCCGCCCCAGGGCGATGTCGCAGATTTTCAAAACCAGCTTGATCGGGTCTTGATGGAACAGGGATTTTAGTGTTTATTAAAAATATAGACACATTTATCCTTTGTTTTTCTCATGCCCGCAGCTGCCCCGCCCACCCCGAACGTATATGAAGCGCCTTCTGCGGATCGCGCGCTTTCCCCGGCACAGGTCTCCAGGCTCATGCCAGAAGGCCGTTTTCTTGCTGAGACCATTCTCGGCATCGGTGGCATGGGAGTCGTCTACCGCGGCAGGCAGACTAGCTTGAATCGTCCCATTGCGCTCAAGGTCCTACGCAAGACAGATGGCGGAACCTTTGGCTTTGAAGATCGCTTCAAGCGAGAAGCCCAGGCGATGGCTCTTCTGAACCACCCAAACATCGTCAACATCTACGATTTTGGCTCTTTGGGTGACCACTACCTCTTCTTTGCCATGGAGTTGGTGGATGGCACAGATGTTTCAGAAATCATGCGCAGTGGGGCCATGACGCCTCAGCTTGTGATGCTGCTCATGCCGCAAATCTGCTACGCGTTGGAGTACGCTCACGCAAAGGGCATCGTGCACCGCGACATTAAGCCTGCCAACATCCTCGTCTCCCGGCAGGGCGAGGCCAAAGTCACTGACTTTGGTTTGGCCAAAAAGATCGACCAGCTCAACAGCTTTGTCACCCAGACCCACATGGTCATGGGCACCCCCGAATACGCTGCACCCGAGCAGTCCTCCGCCCATCGTGAGGTAGACCATCGGGCAGACATCTATGCCCTCGGGGTTCTGCTTTATCAAATGCTGACCAATCAGCTGCCGAGGGGAGCTTGGGCACCACCTTCGGCGACTAAAGGCATCGACAAGCGCTTTGATGCCGTCGTCACCAAAGCCCTCATGGCCGACCGCAATCAGCGCTACCAGAACGTGTCTGATCTCCGTCGTGCCATTGAGGCCATCAATGCCCCGTTGGCCAGCAGCCGTGTAGTGGGCAAAGCCGGGGTCACAGAGCCGGAGCGTCCCGCAGCCATCGACGAGACATCGCCCATCGCCACATCATTGTTGAGACGGCCAGTAGCTCCGCCATCTCCGCGGCGAGTCCTTCTGTTGGAGGACGATGCCATGGTGCGCAAAGTGATGCGCCAATATCTTGAGCTGGGCGGCTTCGAGATCGCCGAGACCGCTGAAGGACGGGCTGCAATTGAGCAGTACGACCAGGGAATGAAATCAGGCAGGCCTTACGATTTAGTCATCATGGACCTGACCATCCCAGACGGGTTGGGAGGAGCCGAGACGATCCACTACCTCCGCAGCCTTGACCCGAGACTCGTTGCCATCGTGTCCTCCGGCTACAAAGACGACCCCATCATGCGGAATCCCGCACAACACGGCTTTGCAGCATCCTTGCCCAAGCCCTACAGCCGAGAAGCACTGCTCCAACTCGTCAATGGCGTCCTAGCAAGTCACGGTCGTGCGGCTTGATGATTCATTAGCAGCGTAGTGAGTGTAGAGACTCGGCAGTGCACGAGTCAAATGGGACAGTAGCACTGTTTCTAGCCTCCATGTTTCGTGACAGCAAACAATCAAAGGTATATAGCGCTACACAAAGCACCACCTTGGGTGTTTTCGGTCTACACCTCCATTTATCTGCCGGTAAACTGCATTAACTCTTAGAATCGACCGGCAACAAGCAAAATGGCGCACCCGTGAGGATTCGAACCTCAAACCTTCTGATCCGTAGTCAGAAATATTGACTGTTTATCCCTGTTCATCTATGTTCGCAAAAGAGCGGTGAAAATCGCTGCAATGCCGTAGAATCAAGGTAAATAGAGCCATGCAGAGCATGAACACAGATGAACAGTCAGAAACGGGGGTCCACAGTAAAAGTGGCCGAAAAGTGGCCGGGTTGAAAAGTAACCCGGCCACTTTTGCAAAAACCGACCAGAGGTTCTGGCAGCAGAAGGGGCGCTTGTTTAAGGAGAAAGGTTCTGCCGCTTACTCGTGCAGGATTCAGTTTGCTGGTGATCGCCTACGCTTCGGGCTGGGCACTTCAAATAAGGATGCAGCAGCAGCCAAGGCAGCCAGCATTTACCATTCACTCATTACGGATGGTAAGGAAGAGACGCTGACTAAGTTCAAGCCGAAGACCGCAGAGAAGGCAGACGTGTCCACCGTGGGTGAATGGATCGCTGAGACTGAGAAGCATTGCACCTTGTTCTCTGCCACGATGCAGAACTACGTGTCTGCCGTGCGGAAGCTGGCGGGTGACATTGGAACGCTTCCTCGCAACAAGAGCCGCTTTTCCTACAAGACGGGAGGAACCGCAGAGTGGAGGGCCGCAGTGGATAAATTGCCGCTTTCCGTGCTGTCGTCTGCCAACGTGAATGCTTGGCAGGTGTCCTATCGCAAATCGAAGCCAGCAAGCCCAGAGGCTCAGCGTAAGGCGCTGAACTCTGCCCGCTCTACGGTGCGTAATGCCAAGGCTCTCTTTGGTGTGAAGATCGCTAAGGCGTTGCGTGATGTTGCTGGGCTTACTCTGCCTGATCCGCTGCCGATGGCTGACGTGAGTTTGACGGAGATTTTTGGGAAGAAGACGAAGACCCGTTATCAATCGAGGATCGATGCCGAGAAACTGCTGCGAGCTGCATCGCTGGAGCTTGTTCAGGAGCAGCCGGAGGCGTTCAAGGTGCTCGTGCTAGGGCTGTGCTGTGGACTGCGGAAACGTGAGATTGATTGTCTGCTCTGGCGACAAGTGGATTTTGACGCCGGAATGATCCGCGTAGAAGCCACGGAGCACTTCCGACCCAAGAGCGAAGACTCTGCTGGTGATGTTGATTTAGATCCCGAGCTGGTGGCGCTGCTGCGTCAGTGGAAGGAAACAACGAAGGGCGAGTTTGTGATAGCAGGCCGGGACCATACCAACTTCAAGAGCCGCGTGAGCTATCGGTGCGAGACGGTTTACTCAGCTCTCTACGCATGGCTGAGGAAGCATGGCGTGAGCGCACAGAAGGCACTCCACGAGCTGCGGAAAGAAGCCGGAGCGCTGGTAGCCAAGACTGCTGGCATCTACGCCGCTAGCCGTCTGCTGAGGCACTCTGACATTCGTGTAACGGCTGACTTCTACGCCGACAAAAAGCAGCGAATCAGCACCGGGCTAGGCGCACTTCTGCCCGCTGAGAATGTCATCGCTTTTCCAGGGACCGCAGAGAAGGCCGCACTCTCAAAGCAGGCATGACGCGAGACGGGGGAGGGGGGGCGTTTGCTGTGCATCCGTATCCTGAGCAAATCGGATTCTGACCAGAAAAATACTCTGCATTGGTGCCTTCGTTCTCGGGTGGAGCAGACTCTGCCGACTTGCTTGTCTCAGTTGATCTTTGATGATCCGGGTAAAAGTATCAAGCATGAGCACGGCACCAAAGAAGTCCGCCAAAAAGAAGCAGGTCTTGGAGCAACCTTCGCCAACGGCCCCAGAGTGTTTTCCGGTTAAGGTGAATCTGCGTCTATTGCCGGATCAGGATAGCGGAAGGATCAGTCTCAAGTCAGTGAAAGACAAAGCGAGACTAAAAGCCAAGCTCTCGCTACCAGGTGATGCTAAGTGGCTTCGATTTGAGATGCGCCGAATCATGCGGACGAGTCTGCTTGATGACTCGAAGCAAGGTTATCCGGCACATAAAGCATGGAGGTATTGTAGACTGTTTGAGCAACTGTGGGCTTGCTTAGTGCGCATGATTGAGCACGCGCAAAACCCAAACACGCGCAATCAAGCCGCTCGCACATTAGGAAGAATAATTCATGAGCTTGGCACTCGCGAAGGTGTTCGCTGGAAGCAAAACTTGATCGACAGCAACGAGGAGTTTAAGAACGCCGTTTTCCCATATGGCCCGGGGGGCGGCAAGCCTCCAAAGGACGATCTGATTCGTTGGGTCCGGGCTGAGATGACTAGCCTGGAGCGTCTTTGGTTGATCGCTGCAAAAGTTGCTCACCGAGTATCCATTGGAACGTTCCGAACATTGAGAGCCTCGTGGGAATACTATCTCCAGGGGCGTCCAAGACAGCTCAGTCATCATGAGCGCGAACTTTCAAATCATCCCTTTGCACAGCTCGACTTTGCTGCCTTGTCCGACTTTCGGCTTCTTTGGGATTCAGCTCTGTGCCAACTGTTTAAGGCCAAATGGAACCGCGAAAAAAAGAATCGCGAACTCGACATCCAAGGGGAGAAATCATTCCCGAAACGCTTCGGCGACCAAAATCACCCAGAGGCAGGATATTTTGCGGCTGAGCGCCATTTTAATCGATGGTGGCGTACAAAGTTGGAATCAGCCATCAGAACTGAAAAGCTAATCAGGGAGCGGCACACAGCTCGGCAGCGAGAGTTGATGAATCGGCCACCTGAATCCCGCAGTATTGACGAGGAAGTGGAACTGGCAGAGATCCAGGCGTTAATAGAAGAAGTCTAAACCCAGTTTTGGGGGAATGATCAGCAATCAGCCATTCCGTGCGTGATAAGGGAAGTGACCCAAAGTGGCGACATGAAAGTCTCAGCGTCCACCAGTCACTCACAGTTCACCATTCACCAGCTTGCCGCACGCTGGAACGTTCACCCCCTCACCATTCGCCGAAGGATAAAAGCTGGAGAGATTCGTTGCCTTCGCTACTCCCGGCAACTTGTCCGCATCGAACTGGCCGAGGTGGAGCGTTACGAGAGCGAGGCGAGGGTTTGAACTTCTACGGGAGCTTGATGTATGGGTGACATATTTTTCCGATTTCCGTTGCGCATTCTTTCTGGCTTTGCGTCCCCATCGGAGCGGCTGGATCAAACCATAGGCTACTGCGTGATGGATGTGGGTAAGAAAACGCTCGAAAACGCCGGAAATGCTGAAGTGACGATGGATCAATAGAGGTCCCAGATTTGGGAGATGGGTTGCAAGGTGCTCAACGTCGATTCTTCAGGAGCAGGTGCAGACAAGCGTTTGCAGAACGAACACGACAACGTTGTGAAACACTGCGGCTTGGCAGCGCAAGCAACGGTTTCTATTCGCGCCGAATGGTTTTGGAACTGCCTCTATGGCTTGCGAGGAAATGAAGACAGGCCTGATATGCCTCTCTCCTACCGCGAGTTCAGCGTGCTCTGCGCCATTCTCTCGAAACTGGGCAACAAGGACTTGGAATCCTGCACCTGGCAGGAAATCCAATGCCGGGCTCTGGGCTACACGACGAAGGCCGAGATGAACCGATTGATGCCCCACAGGAGAGATGGTGCGAAAGCACTAACCCGGCAGCAAATCCGCAGCACTTTGAACGACCTGGAGCGCTGCGGCTTCTTCGCACGCTACGCCGTGGGCAACGGCGAGAAGTGCTTTCTCACCTACTTCTCGTTCAAGGGGTTAAACCGCACGGAACTCGCGAAACGAGCTTTGGAGGCCTATGGGCAACGCCGGAGGCGACGCCCCTTGCGGCGATCAGATGAGGACAAGCGGCTTGCGGAAGAGCAATGGGCAGCGTTCAAGGCAAAGCGACGCTCCTAACCACCAAAGCCCCCCCCTAGCGCGTGAACCACGACTGAGCCAGATTGCAGCCTTGATCTACGCGCTTGCTCGCCAACTGCACACTCACTTCTGCAACCACGTCGATAACCACCTTTGTAACCACATTAAAGAGAAGGACTGATAAACAGAAGGACTGGTAAAGATTGGCGCGCTTTCGCGCGCGAGCCGGTGTCATAGACTTGTCATGTTGTAAAAGTCCCCTGATATGCTTTCGCATAAACATCCAAGCTGATTTCCTTGTGTCATTTCCAGCCACTGGCACATAATCGCACTCTGGCCCATCTTTCTTCAGCTTTGTAAATAATGCGCTCCCGATTCTTCACTAACTCAGGCGACAACACGCTTCTCAAGAAGCTGTCTGGCGTCTTTGAGTCCAACAAGGATTTGGAGGCGTTTGACGCGCTGGTTGGCTACCTGCGTTCATCCGGCTGGTTTGCCGTTCGCCCTTTTCTTGAGCATGTTGATCAGGTCCGGGTGCTGGTCGGCATCAATGTGGATTCGTTGATCGCCGACTATCAGAAGAAAGGCTTGCTGTTTCACGGGGCGGACGACGACACCCGCTCTCAGTTGAAGGCCGCGCTTCTCAAAGACATCCAAGAGTCCGAGTATGCGCCGCACATCGAGAAGGGAATCGTGCAGTTCATCGAAGACGTGATGAAGAAGCGGATTCAAATCCGTGCCCATCCGACCAAGAACCTCCACGCAAAAATCTACATTTTCCGTCCCAAAGGCTTCAATGAGCACAAGCCGGGGGCTGTGATCACTGGCTCGTCGAACCTGACAGAGGCAGGGCTAGGTGTCCGGGGACCTGAGTCGAACTACGAGTTCAACGTCTTGCTGCACGACTTTGAAGATGTGCAGTTCGCCACCACTGAGTTTGAGATGCTATGGAATGAGTCCGTTGATGTGCTGCCAAAGGACATCAAGGAGGTGACGGCAAAAACCTATCTGGGAACCGAACTCACGCCCTACCAGCTCTACTTCAAACTACTGATCGAGTATTTTGGAAAGGCCATCGACTACGACCCCAACGCTGCGGAAGACCTGCCGAGAGGATTCAAGCGTCTCAGCTATCAGGTGGACGCGGTGACACAGGGCGTGCGCTTGCTGCAAAAGCACAACGGCTTCTTCCTCGCTGATGTCGTCGGCTTGGGGAAGACCATGATTGCGACGCTCATTGCGCGGAAGTTCTACTTCTACAACGGCTTCCCGGACCACCGCTCGCATACGCTCATCGTGGTTCCTCCAGCCCTGGAGGAAAGCTGGGAGATGGCCATCGAGAAGTTTCATCTCGACAACGTGCGCATCATCACCAACGGCAGCCTTCACAAGATCAAGTCTGCCGAGCGCTACGATCTCATCATCGTGGATGAAGCGCACCGCTTCAGGAACGACTCTGCCGGGGCGTTCGACTTGCTCCAGCGCATTTGTAAGACGCCAACGCGCAGGCTTGGCGATGACGGCACACCATTGCGGAAGAAGGTCATCCTCATCTCGGCTACGCCTTTGAACAATCGCCCGGCTGATCTTCGCAACCTTCTCGCCCTCTTTCAGGACCTCAAGGATTCGACGCTTAGCGTTCACAATCTCCAGCGCTTCTTTGCTGCCCGAGAAAAGGAGTATGCACGAGCGCGCCTTGCGCCGGACACTGAGACGGCTCGCCGCGAAGTGAAGGTGATCTACGAACTCATTCGCGAACGCGTGATGTCAGAGGTCATTGTTCGCCGCACCCGCCGTGATCTTGTCGAGAACGAGGAATACAAGAACGACCTGGACGCTCAGGGCATCATCTTCCCGAAGGTGGATGCCCCGCGCCGCATCTTCTATCCGCTGCCTCCCGAAATTGAGGCGCTCTACGACCGCACAATGTTCTTGCTGGCCGACACCACCGAGTCAGGCCTGACCTACAATCGCTATCGAGCCATTCAGTTCCTGAAGCGGCCAAAGAAGGACCTCTACACCAACGCCGACCGCATCTCTTTACAGCTCGCGATCATCATGCGCGTGCTGTTGATCAAGCGTCTGGACAGCAGCTTCCATGCTTTCAGGCAATCCCTTCGTCGCTTTCGTGATGCCACTCGCGTGATGGTGAACATGTTTGAGAAGGGAGCCATCTACATCGCGCCGAATCTTGAAGTGACCGAGTATCTGCTGGATGGGCGTGAGGATGAGTTGCTCGCCAAGATCGAAGAGCGGCAGCCCACAGACCCGACCATCTCTGTCTGCACGCCGGATGAATTTGAAGAAGGCTTCCTTGATGGCGTGCAAAGCGACTTGAAGATTCTCGAAGAGCTTTGTGCAGCGTGGGATCGCGTTACCGAGGACCCCAAGTTCGACACCTTCCTGCGCTACCTGAAGACAGACCTCTTCGACCGAGCGGAGAATCGTGACGGCAAGCTGGTCGTCTTCTCGGAATCCAAAGAGACCACGGCTTATCTGCGTGACCGTCTCGCAAACTCCACGTTGCCGCACCGCGTGCTGATCGTGGATTCTGCCAACCGCTCCGCCTTGATGCCCGTCGTCCGGGCCAACTTCGATGCGAATCATCCGCTCAAAGAACAGGCCCATGACTACGACATCATCATCTCCACGGAAGTGCTCGCCGAAGGTGTGAACCTGCATCGGGCCAATGTGATCGTGAACTACGACACGCCCTGGAACTCCACCCGGCTGATGCAGCGCATCGGTCGCGTGAACCGCATCGGCACGCAGGCGACACACATCTTCATTTACAACTTCTATCCCACCTCGCGGGTCGATGACGACATCGAGCTGCGGAAGAAGGCGCTCATCAAGCTCCAGGCCTTTCACAGTGCCCTTGGTGAAGACAGCCAGATTTACTCGCCCGAGGAGGAGGTGGACACCTTTGGCCTGTTCGACAAATCACCCGAGGAGAACGAGAAAGACGAGCGTCTCAGCTTGCTGATGGAGTTGCGCAAGTTCCGCGATGAGAACCCGGACGAGTTCCGTCGTGTGCAGCAGATGCCACTAAGGGCACGCGTAGGTCGTGCTGACGAGTCCCGCCGTGGCAGCAGTGTGGTCTTCATTCGTGACAGTCGTCGCGATGGGTTCTTCCGGCTGGGCCGCATTACTGCGCCACAGGAAACAGATAGCGAGACGCCACAGGGACCGCTGGGAGAGGAGATTTCGATTGTGGAGGCCGCGCGAGAGTTCAGAGCGCCAGACCCGGCAGAAAAGGGCGTGTCATTGCCGGATCATCACCACGCCGATGTGCAGGCCGCGCTTCGCCTGTTCCGAGACAAAGCCGTTGCCGCTGCCGTGGCGGAGAAGGCACTCGACGCCAACCCTGGCCCGAACGAACGCCGCGCCCAGGAGTTCCTGGAAGCCTTCCTGAAGCTCGATATTCTTTCCGATGCAGAGAAAGACATCGTTCGCAGTGCCAAGCTGGCCGTGCGCAAAGCCAAGTTTCAGAAGCTTCAGAAGGACATCAACAAGCTCCAGAAATCAGTGAAGCAAGTGAAGGTGTCCAACTCCGTGCTGGCCGACAAACTCATGGCGCTGTTGCGCGGCTATCCGCTCGACCAAGAACCGGCCTCACCATCATCTCAGCCTCCGCATCCGAGCGACGGTGTGAACCACGGTGCACTGCCCCGCATCATCTTGTCCGAGTCCTTCACCTCTTAATCGCTTCCCTTTCGCCTTCACCATGACCGCTGCCGAGATTCAGACCACCCTGCGCTTGCCGTTCCAGAGGGAACGCTGGGTGACGCTGCTGAAGGAATTGTTCCCGCAGATCAGGAGCTTCTCCACTCCGCCCGTGCTGCGCATTGAAAAGGAGCAGGCAAAGACTGCCGTTCAGCTTGGCACCATCCAACTGGCCGACGGCAAGAACGTGGCCGTCATCGAAGTGGAAGTCTCCGGGCGTGTCGATGTTCAGCACAACCGTGTCGGCCTGCGCGCCATCGTGGCGAACCTGATCGACCAGGACAAGGCCCATGCCGTCATCGGGCTTTTCCACGGCGAGGGCAGCGCGGATGGCGATTATCGGTTCTCGTTTGTCGCGAAGAGCAGCGAGTTCTCTGCGGATGGCGAACTCTCCCGCACCGAGACCGAGAAGCGTCGCTACACCTACATCTTGGGACGCGGGCAGCCGTGCCGCACCCCGGCAGAGCGTCTGGTGCAGCTTCAGCGCCGGGGCCGCAGTGCCACGCTGAACGACCTTCTTGAAGCCTTCAAGGTCGAGCCTCTCTTCGAGGAGTTCTACAAGGACTACGACCGCTTGTTCAAGGAGGTGGTGAAGCCTGCCATTCGTCCCACGCTTCCCGATGAGGAGCAGCTTCACCTGTTCACGCAGCGGCTCTTCAACCGCCTCATGTTCCTCGCCTTCATCGAGCGGAAGGGTTGGCTGAAAATGGGCCGCCGCACGGATTACCTGGAGGCGCTGTGGGACAGCTATGCGACTACCAAGGGCGACCATGCCAAAGGCTTCTACCGCAGCCGACTCGCTCCCTTGTTCTTTGAGGGGTTGAATCAAGCCGACCGTCCGACCAATCACGTCGATCCACGCTTCGGTTCGGTGCCGTATCTCAATGGCGGACTTTTTGAGAAGGCTGAGGACGGCAGCGATGACCGTCACAGCATCACCATTCCTGATGCCGCTTTGCAGGCTGTGAAGGAGCAGCTCTTTGACCGCTACAACTTCACCGTCGCCGAGAGCACGCCGCTGGATGTCGAGGTCGCCGTTGATCCTGAGATGCTGGGCAAGGTCTTTGAGGAACTCGTCACCGGACGCCACGAGCAGGGCAGCTACTACACGCCCAAGCCCATCGTCTCCTTCATGTGCCGCGAGGCGCTTGTGGGCTATCTCGCCGACCGTTGCAAAAAGGAAGATCGCGCCGCACTGGAGAGCTTTGTGCATGATCACAAGCCCGACCGCCTGCGAGATGCGGAGGTGGTCCTCGCTGCCTTGAAGGCCGTCACGGTGTGCGATCCTGCCTGCGGCTCTGGCGCTTACTTGCTGGGCATGTTGCATGAGCTGCTGGACCTCCGCACCTGCTTGTTCAAGGCCTCTCAGAAGCTCGATGGCGTGACCGCCCACAGGCGAAAGCTCGACATCATCGAGCGCAATCTCTACGGCGTGGACAAGGACCCCTTCGCCGTCAATATCGCCCGCCTGCGTCTCTGGCTGTCGCTTTCGGTGGAGTATGACGGCACGCATCCGCCGCCTGCTCTACCGAACCTGGATTTCAAGATCGAGCAGGGTGACTCCCTCGCCGCGCCTGCTCCGGCAGAGGTGCTGCGGGATGCGGGCAGCCTGCCCTTGCTCATGCCTACCGTGCGGGACTTCGCCACCAAGAAGGCCCGCTTCCTCACCGCGCATGGCGAGGACAAGGAGAAGCTCAAGAAGGAGATCACCCAGCTCAAGAACTCGCTCAAGACTTGGCTGGCCACGGAAGGCCCCACCGATGCTTTCCACTGGGCGCTGGAGTTTGCTGAGGTCTTCCTGCCTTCACAGCCTGCGGCCACCATGCTGGGCGAACTGTCGCTCGTGAATCAGGCCCAGAAGCAGCAGGACCTTCTCGCGCTCGATACCCTCGTGCGCGATCACACGTCGCAAGGCTTCGACATCGTGGTCGCCAACCCACCCTATGTGCGGATGGAACTCATCAAGCCACAGAAGCCGGTGCTGCGGAAACGCTTCCCGCACGTCCACGCGGAGCGTGCCGACCTCTATGTGTATTTCTACGCCCGCGCGCATGACCTGCTTCGCGAGGGCGGCACGGCAGCCTTCATCTCGTCCAATAAGTGGCTGCGGGCAGGTTATGGCGAATCGCTACGCCAGCATCTCCTGGATGCGCAGGCGTTCGAGGTGGTCATGGACTTTGGCGAGCTTCGTGTCTTCAAAGCAGCAGCCACCGATGCGGCCATTTTCGTTTGGAAGAAGCAGCCGCGCGGGAATACCGAAACGCGTTGGGCGATGGTGAAAGACCTCGACCGCTGTTATGCAGAAGGGGTTCGTGCGCATTTTGCTGCGCTCACAATAGCCGTTCCTTCTGAACAGTTTGGCGAGGGAAGACCACGCCTCGCCACGAGCGCCACGGCTGACTTACGAAAGCGTATGGAGAAAAGTGGCCCTCGTCTTGGCCAACTATTTCCAGGTCAGATTTGCTGGGGAATCAAGACCGGGCTGAACGAAGCATTTATTATTCCTCGGTCCACTCGTGATTCACTGGTTGCAGAGACTCCAGATGCGAATCAGATCATCAAGCCGCTGCTCGCAGGTGACGATGTGCGGCGCTATGAAGCCCACTATCGTGGGGATTATCTGATCTACACCCAGCACGGGATTGATATATCGAAGTATCCAAGCGTTGAGAAACATCTGCGGGAATTTCGATCATTCAAAGATGCGAAAGGTAAGAGTGTTGGGCTCGATCACAGAGCAACTTCACAGGAATGGTTCGAGCTTCAGCAGCCTTCACCTCGATTGATTCCAATCTTAGAAGGACCAAAGCTCTTATATCCGATCATCGGAAAAGAATGCCGCTTCATGCTCGATAGGCACCAATTCTATGTTAATGATAAGGTGTTTATTTTGCCAACTGCGGACACTTATCTGTTGGCTGTGCTGAACTCGGCGTCATCGTTTGCCTTTCTCAAGGAAACGTGTGTCGCTCATGGGGATAAGGACGCGGGTGGTCGGCTTGAGTTCCGGGCGATTTATCTTGAAACCCTTCCGATACCTGACGCCTCTGCAAGTGACCGAGACATAATTGGGGAACTTGCGACTAGCGTTCAATCGTTGCACCACGAACGCCGAACCCGAGTCGAGCGCTTCCTCTGCGATCTTGGCATTGACCCCGGCGAGAGCACCAGCCGCAACCCGTTGGAGCAGCCGTGGTCCCTTGGTCCAGAAGAGTTCACCAAACGTGCCAAGCCTCTGCTGCGTCTCGCCCGTGAGCGCCCGCAGTCCCTCTACGAAGCTGCGCGTGACGAAACCGCTGTGCTCACCGAGCAGATCGCCCGCATCGAAGCCGAAATCGACGCCCGTGTGGCCGCCCTCTACGGTCTGGATGCCGAAGACCAACGCTGGGCCGCCAAGGCTGCCCCTGCGGCCCAGCCCGATGACAAAAGCGCCCTCTTCTACCGCATCCTTGGCGGCCTGAAGGAGCGGCAGGCCTACTTCTCCCACACCGCCATCCAGACAGCAGCGAACGAGGCGGAACTGGGGCTGAAGGATTCCTCGCTCAAGGTCTATCTCACTCAGGCTGTGAAGCAGGGCCTCATCTATGACGCGGGCCGTGGCTGGTATTCCCGCCTGAGCGAGCCTGTGCGGTTGGACCCCAAGCCCGTGGAGCCAGTGGTAAAGCTCCTGACGAAGAAGTTTCCGCTGCTAGAGGACTTCCACTGCTGGAGCACCGCCCAGGTGAACCCGTGGATGCACCACTTGATCGCCAAGGGGGTGACTTTTGTGAATACGGATGCGGACACGATGGAGGCGGTCTGGGAGTGCTTGCGCGACGCCGGATACGACGCCCACCTCAATCCGACGGGGAAGGCGAAGGATCAGTTCGCCGTGCGGGACAAGACGGTGGTCGTGCGTCGCCGGGTATCTGGCGCGCCGGTGGACGGGCACTATGCCCGTCTGGAGACGGTCCTGGTGGACCTCCTGCTGGAAGCCGAGCGGCTGCGGCTGATGGACAAGTCGGAGTTTCAGCAAATGGCGGAAGCGGCGGTGTCTGGAGGGCGGATTTCAGTGCCAGAACTGATGAACTACGCCGAAAACCGGAAACAAAAGTGGGAGTCCATCTTCCCCGATGGGTCAATTAACCAACGTCACCTTTTTGAAAAAGGTGACGATAATTAACTAAACGACATGCTCGCTGGAAGCTCGTTTTCACAGGGTTGGATGAGGGAGGTCGCCAGGAAGACGGGGGCGCAGGAGGTGATCGTCGAGAAGTGCATTCACGCCCTGGCCCTGGTGGGGAGATTGGCCGAGGCGGGCCTGGATTTTGTCTTCAAGGGAGGCACCAGCCTGATGCTGCACTTTGATCCGGTGCGGCGGCTGTCGATTGACGTGGACATCGCCAGTCTGGAGCCGCTGGACCGGGTGCAGGCCGTGCTGGATGGCATCTGTGATGAGCAGCCCTTCCTACGCTGGGAGCACCAGGACTGGCGGGACGCCGAGAACCCGCCGACGAAATACTTCAGCATCTTTTACCGCTCGCCGCTTCAGCCAGAAGTTGAGAGCAAGATTCAACTCGATGTGCTGGTGACGGAATCGCCGCATCCGGTGATCGAGGAACGCGAGGTGAAGGCGTCTTTCGTGGAGGTCGAGCGAGCGGTCCGCGTGCGTGTGCCAAGCGCTGACTGCCTGCTCGGCGACAAGCTGACGGCCTTCGCGCCGACCACCATCGGCATCCTCTACGAGCCCTTGTCGCGACGAACCGGCGAGCCTGTGGAACCGCGACCCATTCGGGTGGCAAAGCAACTCTTCGACGTGGGCGAACTCTTCACAGTGGCGACGAATCTGGAAATGGTGGCGAATAGTTACGGCATCCATTTCGAGCATCAGAGACGCTATCGGGGGCTGGATTGCACGATGGCCGACGCCCTGGAGGACACGCTCGCCGCTGCCTATACGCTCTCCCAAATTGGGCTGAAACACGGGGAGCAAAATGAGCGGACGAAGTTCTTCAAAGACGGCGCGGATGCACTGAACACGCACCTGATCGGCGGGCGCTTCACCCTGCCTCACGCGAAAACAGCGGCAGCCCGCGCCGCACTGATCGCAGCCATCCTCAAGACCGAACGTTTCGACCGAACTTTGCAACAGTTGCAAACCTTGCCGACCGACCCGGCAGTCCTCCGGGAACTGCGCATTGATGGCCGATGGCAGAAGCTCCACACGCTGCGGAAGACGAACGTCGAAGCGTTTTACCTCTGGCATCAGGCGCACTTGATTGATGTGACTTGAAGACTGAACTAGTCCAAGTTCACCGGCCTTGAGCTGCTTTGAAAACTGGCCGCCAAAGCCGCCGTGCTACCCCCCCCTGAAACCTGCCGTGCCCTTCCACTTTTCCTCCATGCGTTATACCGGCAGCGCTGAGCAGATCGCCACCCTGAAGCTTGCCACGCTCAGCGGCAAACCTCTATCTTGGATAGATGGCTTGCGCGCCGTGAATCCCAAGGCTTACCATTACTTTTATCAGGCTCTCCAGGTTGGAGCACAGTGACACATCACTTTAACTAAAATGCCCGCACAGAAACCTATCCCCAGCCCGCAAGATGATGTGGGAACCGCACTGCACCTCCTCCAGGAAGCCCTAGAAGATGAGGAGCAGCGCATCCGATCCGAAGGCGCGCAAGCCATGACCGAGGGCGAGTATGACACCGCAACTGAAGTGATTGAGTTCGCGAAACGGCTACAAGCCTTTCAGGACAAAGTCGCCTCACTGGAGCGAGAATGGAGAAACTTGGAAGACGTGCGTGAACACGCAGCCCCTGCCGTGCAGGAAATCGTAAGCAAGCGATTCTTTGGCAGAGGCAGGAGTCCGGACATCACGAGTCACTTCGCCTTTTGTCAGCCGCTGCTTGAGGTGCTCGTCGCAATGGGAGGCAAGGCAAAAACGAAGGAGGCCATCGACCGGTTGGGCCAGAAGATGAAGGGTAAGCTAAAGCCCAAGGACTACGAGACACACAAATCCAAAGGGCATCAGATCCGCTGGCGCAACTCGGCCCAATGGGCGCGCAACTGGATGGTGAACCACGAGGGGCTCATGAAGAAGGGGGAACCTGGAGTGTGGGAAGTATCCGACAAGGGCCGCGCCTGGCTCCGTAGCCTATCGAAACCGAAGCGGCCCAAATAGCATGGGCCCATTTTCTTTTTTTAATGTGTGGGCGGCGGAGATTGTAGATCGCTAACCGGTTGCACTGCGATTGGCTGTCCGGCTCTGTCCTCGGAAGGGAGACCAATGCCCAGCGACCCGGAGACATAGGCTTCAGAACCAGCCTATAATACATGTAGCGGAACACCATTAAAAAGTGGTGACTTAATGGCGGGCAATGGGTGTATAGGCAGACCGTCAGATGTGGCCAGACTCGTGGAAACACCGAGAGCCAGACAAGGCTGATGCCCGGCACAATCAGTGAGATTGAAAGCCAGCGTCCAGGCGCAACGTCTTGCTAAGGCAATCCACGAAGAAGCCCGCCCAAAATGGACCTTTTTAGAATCAGACTGCTGGGCGAGATGCCTGAGGAAATAGCCAACCAAATACCAGCCGAGCAGGGATTCGCATTCCTTGACGGGGAACTCCCCTTGGAGGAACTCCCGGAGCCCGTGCGCGAGTGGATAGAAGACTACCTGGAGGAGTAGGTTGTGACTTCGCCACAGTGGAGCACTATAAAAAGGTGTGAGATGAGGTGAGTGATTGCCTTGTTGGTTTGGGCATGTCTCAAGAGTTGTGACTCAATTGCTGGCCTACATTGTGATTGAGTGGTGAGATGGCCTGAGCGGGTGCCAAACGGCTACTCTCATTCCGGGCATGTCGTGGTGACTAAACGGATGGGTTTCGACGGGAAGAAAACGCTGGCAATATGGCCGGGGGTCCGCCTGAAAAGTGGCCGAAAAGTGGCCGGGTTGAAGATTTCTCATTCTCTGCTAGCTACTGCCCTTTGACGCTGTAAGCCTTGATTTAATTGGCTTGTAGAGTGGCGCACCCGTGAGGATTCGAACCTCAAACCTTCTGATCCGTAGTCAGATGCTCTAATCCGTTGAGCTACGGGTGCGTGGTTTCCGCTTTGGTTGTGGCCTCAGCGGGCCGAGATCATACGAGGCGCTGTGTTGTTGTCAAACTCGCTTCTGATTTTTTCCACAATGGTGTTGGGGCAAGAGAACGTCTCACAATAGCGTCAAGTGGAGTCAAATTGGGTATGCCGCGTTGCTATGCCAAGCTCACGATCAATCGTCGCAATGGAGGTTAGATTGAACTTGCTCCGTTTGTCGCGTGATCAAGTCCGACAAGTGCGGAGTCGGATGCCGGTTTATCTATCATCGCGTTGTTCGAACATTGAAATCTTCGATACACGTCGGATAGCCAGGTAATGAAAAAGAGGGTTGAAGTGGCGATTTCTCGCACAAAAGGTTGGTTGTTGTCATATACCGTGGGTTCCTGGAGCACTTAGGGGCCAATGAATGACTACCGAGTTTGTTTCTCAGCTCGAATCCCTGCACAAAGACGCCTTTGGCTGGGCGTTGCATTGCTGCTGCGGCGACTTCGATTTGGCGGAGGAAGTTCTTCAACTGGCATATGCCAAGTTGCTGGACGGGCGCGCTTGTTTTGCTGGCGATTCCGCGCTGAAAACCTGGTGGTTTGGCGTGTTGCGCTTTACGGCACTAGAGGAGTTGAGGCGGCTTCGATTTCGACGTTCATTGTTAGGCAAATTGCTGCAATTTGGGGCGGACGATACCGAAGAGGTGGCGAGTCCGCGGGAGAATGTGGAGCGAAGCGAGCAGGCGACCAAACTACAGGCGATGTTGGCGAAGTTGCCGCCGCGCCAAGCGGAGGTCCTTCATTTAGTCTTTTTTCAAGATATGACCATCGCGGAGGCCTCGGTATTGATGAAAATCTCAGTTGGATCTGCCCGGCAACATTACGAGCGGGCCAAAGCGGGGCTCAGAACACTTTTTCAGACCGAACTAGAAGTGCCAAATGAAGTCTCCTAATGATCATGACATCAGAGAGCGGTTCCAAGCATTGAAGCGCGAAGTAGATGCGTGCGCGCCTGCTTGGGAGGACTGCTGGAAGTCAGTGCCGAAGGCTAGGTGCCCTCTCGTCAGTGCTAGAGCAATGCGCATCGGATGGATCGCTGCGGCAGCGGTGGTGGTATGCGCTGCAGTGATGATTTGGCCGGGCCCTGATCGAGGGACCCTGGTCCTTACGCTGCCGCCTCTATTTGAGCGTAACACATCCGATCAGTTCGGTGCATTTCTAGCCATTTTGAAGCCGCGGCAACAAGCTGCATGGCCTTCCGATTCACTCATTCCCCAACACATTAGCCTCATCAACCCATGAAAATAGCCACCATTGTTTCGTTTCATATCCTTGTTAATGTTTCGCTCGCTGCTGGACCTCTGGATTGGCTGAAGCCAGATGCTTTAGACCCAGAACGCACTAACCGGATCAAAAGTGAGCTTTCCCTCACCACTGAACAAGAGGCTCGGATGCAGACGCTGCTAGAAGACGGTCGACGTTCAATGGAGGAGTTGTCCAAGACGTTGCGAGAGCAGCGCGATAGGTTTGATGCCATGATGCGGAAGCCAAGCACTCCCGTGGAAGAAGGCGTGACAGCCTTGAAACGGATGATGGAGACCGAGTCCGCAATAAAGGAGCGGCAACTGCGTACGATCTTATCGGTTCGCGATCTTTTGACGCCGGAGCAGCAAGAGAAGGCGATGGCAGCGTCACGTGGGCGTACGAGTGGCAGCGGCGATATGACGCCATTCGGCGCAAAGGCAGCAAGGGTAAAAGCAGTGATTGAGGGCTTGGGAGTTCCGCCCACCGAGGCAATTAAAGCGGCTGGTGCGGCCATTGAAGTATTGGTGGGTGAAGGGAAATTGGCGGAGGCTGAAGCAGCGCTCGACAAGTTCATTATTGCAAACCAAGTCGATGATCCTGACGATGGTTCTGAGCCGGACTTTGGAGGTGAAGAGCCGGGATCTACGGATTCTGAAACACTTAGGGCACGCCGGGATGAGGTGGCGAGCAAGGCGCAGAAGGTAACGTCTATTCCGCTTCTCAGGAAGCTGGCCAAAGCAAAAACGGCATTGGAGACGGCCGTCTCCAACCAAGACGCAGAAGCTGTAGGACGCATTCTAACATGGGCTGAAAAGCAAATGACGGGGCTCTGAAGCGACCTGCTTCAATAGTCACAAAACTCCTGTCTGAATCGCAGAAGTGTTGTATGGGTCCAGGCTTGTCATGAGCCTCCCCCCACGTCGCCCGCGCCCAGTATCTGCTTCTCGATCATCTTCACCTCCTCCGGGGAGTGATTCGTGGGCTCGGCCTTGGGTGCAGATGAAGTATTTCTCGTTTGCTCCTGCCGTCTATCCTAACATGCTTGCGGCAGTCTCAGAGGATGCTGCAGCTGGCGAGTTGGTAACTGTTTATGACCGGGATGGGCAGGTGTTTGGTCGGGGAATCTACAACCCCAGGGCTAAAGTGGCTGTGCGCGTGCTCCAGCACGGCGAGGATGCATTTGAAGAGGCTGATTTGGATGAAAGAGTCGCGCGCGCCATTGATTTGCGACTGCAGCGTCTTGGGCTTCCTGGCAGAACGGATGCATTTCGTGCGATTCATTCTGATGGCGATGGTTTGGGTGGTCTCGTGGTGGATCGTTACTCTGAGACTCTCTCGATTGAAGTTTCAACACTTGGTATGTGGCGCAGACTGAGGCGTTGGCTGCCTGTGCTCCATCAGAAGCTTGGAACGCAGACGCATGTCATTCACGCCGATGCTGATATCGCCCGCATGGAAGGGATGCGCTCGGCGGATGTGCCAGAAATGGATGATGAAGCACCTCGGAGTGTAAGGATTCGTGAGGACAATGTCCGCTACCTTGTTGACTTTAGTGATGGGCATAAGACTGGCTTCTTCTGCGATCAGCGGGAGAACCGTCTAAAGTTCGCACAACTCGCCCGTGGAAGTCGCGTCCTGGATTTGTGCACTTACACCGGTGGATTCGCTCTGAGTGCTCGACTAACAGGTGGATGTGAAGATGTGACTGGAGTCGATCTTGACGAAAAGGCGGTCGCTCAGGCCAAGAAGAATGCCGACCTGAATCAGGTGCGCGTCAATTGGGTGCATGCTGATGCCTTCACTTGGGGCCGGCAGATGATCGCTAACGGGCAGATGTGGGATACGGTTGTTGTTGATCCGCCGAAGTTTGTCATGAGTCGGGAAGGGGAGTTTGCCCAGAAGGGACGCAACAAATACTACGACCTCAATGCGGTGGCGATTCAAATGGTCAAGCCTGGTGGGCTCTTCGTGACCTGTTCATGCTCGGGTTTGCTGGATGTGGCTGAGTTTGAGGAGATCGTGATGAGAGCCGCACATCGGAACAAACGCAAACTTCAGATTATCGACCGAACCGGTGCCGGCCCCGACCACCCGGTGATGTCGAACGCCGCAGACGGTCGCTACTTGAAGGTAGTCTGGGCGTTGGTCTGGTAGCCAGAAGATCAATTTCTGCTTCGGTGAGCTTTCGCCACGCTCCTGGAGCTAAATCCAGACGCTGAAGGGAAAGGTTGCCCATCGCAACTCTGATAAGCCGCAGTGTTGGATGGCCACTTGCGGCCGTCATCCTACGGACTTGGCGGTTCTTGCCTTCGGTGAGGGTTAGTTCGACCCACGAGGTGGGGATATTCTTCCGAAATCGGACCGGCGGGTCCCTCGGCGGGTAAGTTGGCTCGATGAGCCTTGCTCGACATGGCAGCGTCAGGTGATCGTCGAGCTTAATGCCGCCTCGAGTAAGGATCTGTATGGTTTCGTCATCTGCGACTCCTTCGACTTGAGCATGGTAAGTGCGCGGGTGTGAGTTCCGAGGGTTAAGCAGTTGGTCGGTCCAGGCTGGCTCGTCACTCAACAGTAAGAGCCCTTCGGAGTCGCGATCTAGACGTCCTATCGGATAGACATCGGGAGGAAAATCAAAATCAGCGAGTGTCTTATGCGTTGGCAGTTCACGCGTAAACTGCGAGAGCACGTCATAGGGCTTATTGAAGGCGATCAGCATCTCTTAGCTGGCAGGTGAGGGCATCTCGATGGCTTCACACACACTCCTCCAACCCGGGAACTGCCACTCGTTAGGAAAGCCCTTGCACTGGTGCGGCTTGACTGCCTGGATTTGGCAGTGATTGGGCCCTTCAAGAAAGATGCACTCTCCATTTGGTTTCTCAATGAGGGACAGGCCAGTGCGATTGGCGTTGAGATGTGTGTACCGCTCGATGAAATCCTGAAGGGGGAGGTTCAAATGTTTAGCAATTGCTGCGGTCTCGTCGTCGGTGATGCGGACGTCTCCAGGCCACCGGCAGCAGTTGCCACAGCGCTGACACTGATAGTAGGTGGTTGCTGATTGCATCCGTTTTTCGATGTGGCGGGTTTGAAACTTGTGCGCACAATGCGGCAGTGAGCAGCGAGTTCAACCATACTTCCTCCAACATCGTGTCCATGGACGTGATGGCGTCCCTCGACGAGATGCAGCAAGGGTTGGACTGGGTTCATTGGCTGCTGAGGAGCTTACGGCAGCGTTGCGCTGGAATCGTTCTCCCTGAGGCCTCGTGTGCGGCAGATCTTTTTTCTCGATGGCAGCACCTAGCTAAAGAGCGATTCCGAGGCGGCATGGGACAGTCACTTCTCGAGGTAATGCGTAAGGCCGCCGATCACAGGCGTGTGGAGTGGGGTCCTCTCGAATCGCGGTGGGTTGCTTTATTGTCCAGTGAGGAGGCCGAGCGGAGTGCTAAAGCAGGCCATTGGTTGCTCAAAAGCGTGAAAGGTGCCCGACACGCCGCTAGTCTGACCAACTTGGCGGGAAGGGTGATGAGTGGCGAACTGGTAGGACACATCGGCATCGTTTGGCCGGTGGTTGCTTCTACATTTCAACTGCCTGAAGTAGCTATGCTTTCAGAGTATCTTCGGTTGGAGTATCAGTGTGCGGCGCGGCTGCTTCCTGAGGTTCCGCTGGATGCTGGCGGGAATGAAATAGTTGCCAGTGTGTCCAGAGTCATCGGCGAAATGCCTTCAGGGCACACCGATGTGGTTGGACGCTGCTAGATGTCGTCAGTCTGGTATTTACGGGATCGCCGACGAATCAGAGCCTTAGGGTCAAAAATCCTCCGAACATTTCTTGATTTTGCTATAAATATCTGATAATATTCCCAAAATCGCGAACAACGTGCCTATTTATTCCCTCCATGAGCGCCAAAACAGTATCAAAGGCAGTGGAGAGGTAGATGAGACACTTAACGGGTCGGCAAGGTTTGCAGGGTTTAAGTATAAATTGGGTGCAAGTCTTGGTATTACGGTCCTTTCACTCTATGTAGCGATTTGTTGTGCGGCTTTTGGGCAGGAAGGGGAATCTACCAAGCTGCTCTGGGTGTCCCGCGCGAACAAAATCAGTCCAGCAGACGTTGCTGGCTTCGATGTGGTGGTCGTCTCGGCAACGGCTAAACTGCCCAGCGCTCGAGTGCCCCAATCTCAATTACGCCTCGCGCTCTTCGAGCCCGGTGGAGTTTTGACAGCAAAGCAGCGAGACTTGGCCGAAGCTCAGGGCTTGGTGGTTATCGCTTCCGTGGTTCGGGAGAATGAAGTGAAGCTCGATCTTTCAACGGACGCAGCCATATCGTTTGCGGCCAGGGATCTCCCTGGGGACTTGATTTCGAAAGGCTTTGACGGGCTGGTTGTTTCGCTCGCTGGCCTGCTAGAGGATCAGCAGTCAGCGTTGCTGAAGGAAATGAGGGTAGCATTCCCCAATGTGCCACTCTACGTGAGGAACGCTCCAGCACTGGCTCAAACGGAAGGGTTGAACCTTGGATGCTACCTCGAGGTTCCGATTAGTGAGGTGGCTGGGACTGCTGCCCAACTCAAAGCGACAAGGTGGGGGCGACCACCTCTCGTGGTGGCGCTTGCAGGAGCCGAGATCACCCCTGAGCGCTCCCATGAGATAGCTCAAACACTCCAGCAAGCAGGAGCGACCTGCGTGGTAACCTCTGAAAAGCTCGATGGCTTTACATTTGCTCCGTTGCGGGAAAAGGCCCGGAAGGCCCTGATTCTTTACGGTTGGGATCCCCGCGAGGCTGAGAAGGCGTTGATCCCGCCGACAGACACCATGACTGCCGAGTTGTTCCAAGCGCCCCTTGAGCACTTGGGACTTGAGGCGGAATATCTTGATGTGGGCTCTGGCAATCTGAGATCGTCGCCGCAGGGCTACGGGGCAGTCATCTTGGATGCCGAACTTGATATCCCAACCTCCCGAGAATCGGATTTTATGGGGATGCTGCTTGAGTTTAAGGCAGCGCGAGTGCCCATTTTGTTTGTTGGAGGCATGCCATTCAAGAGAGCCGACAGCATTCAGGCGCTTCGTGATGAGTTCGGGTTGCGCGGCACCCTGCAGGAGGTGCCTCACGCCCGCGATGCAGAAATTGTGAGCGTGGACGAACGTCTGATGAACTTTGAGGCCCCTGTCGTTGCTCGTAACTTGGCGATGATGGACATGCGCGCTCCAGAGGACGCTCATGTGCTTGTTTCCCAGCGGTGTAAGGATGTAGACGACCTTGCTGTGGTTTGGACGCCGGCGTTCTTATGCTCGTGGGGCGGCATGTGGCTTGATCCGCACATCCTCATGCGTGGGTCCCAGGACAACTACTTCTTTTTGGGCGATCCCTACGGCATCTTGTCTGAGTTGATCGCCCAGGGTGGCTCTTTGCCCGTGTTGGACTCGACCACCAGGGATGGAATGCGGATCTTCTACTCGCACATTGATGGAGACGGCTTTGGCTCGCTCACGCAGTTTCGAGGTCATCCCTTCTGTGCAGAGGTGGTGCGAGACAAGATCCTCAAGGCGTTCCCGCTGCCTGTGACGGTGTCCATCGTTGAGGCCGAGATCAAAGGCATGGCTCAAGGGATTGACGAGTCCTGGAAGCCAAAGTTGGTAGACCTAGCCAAGTCGATTTTTCAGCTTCCTAATGTGCGTGCGGCCTCCCATTCGTTTGCCCATCCTTACCAGTGGGACGCCACTGATCCCAATCCGGGTATTTATACTGAGCCCTTCATGACCCTGAAGCCAGACGTGCCTTATCGCCAGGTATCGGTAGACAGAGAAATCCGAGGCTCGGTGGACTACATCAATAGCGAACTGCTTCCCAAAGACAAAAAGGTGGAACTGATGTTGTGGTCTGGCAATTGCCGACCAGGGGCCGAGGCACTGCGGTTGGTGGAAGATCTAGGCATCTACAACATGAATGGCGGTCAGACGATCGTTTCGAGGCTCTATCCAGGTATCGCAGGGGTGGCGCCTCGGGTGATGCCTTGGGGAGATGAGTTGCAGATTCACGCGTCCAATCAAAATGAGTTTATGTATGCCAATGGCTGGAATGGACCCTTCTTTGGCGGATTTGCTGATGTTGTGGACACCTTTGAGCGAACAGAATCGCCCCGCCGCTTGAAGCCGGTCAATGTCTACTATCACTTTTACTCGGCTACTTCCCTCTCGTCTTTGCGCGCGCTGGAGAAGGTCCATCGCTGGTGCATGGCTCAGCCATTGCATGGGGTTTCGGCGCTGGAGTATGCCCAACTAGCTAAGGATGTTCGCGATGCGCGAGTTTTCGAGCTTGGGCCGCAAGCATGGCGGATTTGCACCGGTGGGCACGCGCGGACTATTCGGCTTTCGGCAGACCTTGGGAGACCTGATCTAGGCCGCTCAGAGGGCGTCACTGGCTGGGTGACGCATCAAAACTCTGTCTATGTTCACACTGACGGCCGCCACGTCGTTAACTTAGTCTTCCGTGACGGTGGCGATGAGCCGCCCAAGCCTGGAAATACGGAACTTCGGCTCGTTAGTTCCTCGGCTGGCCTCAAATTTGAAGAGTTTGGGCCGTGGAAGATAAAATTTGTGGTCAATCCACTTGTCATGACACCCGTAAATGTCGTATTTTCAGGTGTTCCCGCGAACTCCAGTTGTGATCTGACGGTCAATGACGCCAGGTCCAATCTGTCTGCCGATGCCCTCGGCCAGCTCAAGTTTCAAATACCACCAGGTGCCCACATTGTCCTCGATGCCCAACGCACTCGCTATGCCCTTCTCCAATGAAGCTGGCACTGGGGAGCCGCGTGTGGTTCCGGTGAAGCTTCTGGTTCTTATCGTATGTTTGAGTCTTCTTGGCTCTTACTTGCTCGTGCCTGACCAGTCGCAACTCGTCGAGCGTCTGATGATGGATCAGCAGTACAGTCGCATCCAGGACATGCTCCGCAGTTCGTTGGGCAACGAAGACGGTGTGGACGCTGAGAGTCTGCAGAAACTTGGCTCAGAGAGGCTTGCTTCACTTTCCAATCTTCTGCGGCTGACACCTCGGGAACAGGTGCAGACGATTTTTGCAGCTGGCAGACCGCTAACTTATGACCGCTTCACCCACGCCGTGACGCTAGCGGCGGTGAAGTATGTGGACGTGATGACGCCGGAGCAGGCCTGGGCCTTAATCGGCAAACAAGTCGACAGGATTCCTCCAGGATACTTGGCCGACCTCACATCGGTGCTGGCTCACAATGCATTGGCCACTGGGAAGCCTGATGTGGCTGCACGCGTTCTCGCCAAGTCGGCAGAGCTACCTCAAGCCACACCTGTTCAGGCCCGCGAGATGGTCCAAGCCTTCCGGTGGTCTGGAAAAGCCGCTGAAGGCGCTTTGCATCTCCGTAGGTGGCTTGAGGCTAGGCCAGACTTGGCGTCCAGTTTAAGCCCGGACATGATGGAACTTCGTGACCTGGGCCTCCAGGTGGCGCTTGAGGGTGGTTCTCCTGGTGATGCTCTCGATTTCCAAATCATGGGGCTCAAGGCGATTCCTCAGACAACGGCGATTTCCGAGCCACAGATCAAAGTTGCGATGTCCCTGGCTACCCAGTCTTCACGGAC
The DNA here is from genome assembly GCA_016795485.1 of Verrucomicrobiaceae bacterium. Classification (GTDB taxonomy): domain Bacteria; phylum Verrucomicrobiota; class Verrucomicrobiia; order Verrucomicrobiales; family Verrucomicrobiaceae; genus JAEUHM01. The sequence continues at coordinate 44,849 of JAEUHM010000028.1, forward strand.
AGGCGATGTCGTGCCGTGGCTCAAGCGGTTCATCGAAGGATTGCCTGAGCACAAACTGGACTGGCGCTCTTTACCTCAGCAGAAAGTATCGTCTCCAGACAAGTTCGCTACTTATGCCACTTGGTTGACGAAATACGCTCAGTACAGCGATTGGTCTTCGGGATTTGACACTGCGTTCGATGCTCACTTTAGGCTTGCAGCGTGTGGTGAGGTGCCATCACTGGACCGATGCTTGGCATTGGCTGATTTCCTGGGCCGCATCGAGGAACTGGCAGATCTCCTCCAGTTTACCAGCATCACAGACCAGCGCCCGGAACTGCAACCCAAACTCGCGGCATTCTTGGCCAATTTGGGCCGGGATGAGGAGGCATTGCCGATCTACCAAAAATGGGTGACGGATCACCCAGAGGACGCGGAGGCTGCTCATGACCTCGGTTGCTTGCTGGAGGATATGGGCCGTGAGGAAGATGCTCTCCTTGCCTTTGCCAACGCTGTAAAGGTGCACCCTGAGCATGTAGCAAGCATCAAAAAGCTGGCCGAGTCTTGTATTCGAGCCGGAAAGCACGCGAATGCGCTTCAGCTTTACGCGGGATTGCCGGAGAAGGCGCATGACCATGCTACTTTGGAAAACTACGCGCTACTGGCCGAGTCGCTCGACCAGCATGATCAGCTGTTTAGGGCACAAGTATTGACGACCAGACAGACGGATGTGACCACGGTGGAGCCCTATTTGGCGATCGCGGAGACTGCTTCCTACCTAGAAAACCCCGAGCCTGCGATTGCAGAGTTGGAAAAAGGACTTCAGCGGTTCCCAAGTAGCCCTGCGCTCCGGGTGGCCATCGGCACGGTCTGGCTTCGGGACCTCACCAATCCAGAACGCTGCTACGCTGCGCTCAAGCATGACTCCGTAAAGCAGTCCTTTGAAGGAGTCACGTTGCTCATCGAGATTGGTGCGCTGCTACCGAATCCGCCGGATCTCTTGGCATTTTTGGGGTCGGATATCGAAAACAAGTTCTCTCTGCCTCCTCAAAGCAGGCTCGAGTTGGCCGTGCTTAGCCATCGCTGCGGGGATGTAGCTCGTGCGGAGCGGCTATTTGCCACTGTGCCGGAGGAGGGTAGGGGATTGGCGTATCTGGCAGAAGCCAAGACTCAGTTGGGAGAGTTGGATGATGCCATCCGGCTCATGAACCGCTATTTGGAAGGAAACAGCAGGGCCACTTCAGAGGATTGGATCGCCCTGGGTGAGCTTTTTGAGCAGACAGGCCGTGCCGACGAGGCGGATCACGCCTTCCAACAGTCACTTACTCTGTTGACCTCCGATTTGCCAGATACTAAAGAAGCCCCAACTATTAAGAGCACTCAAGCAAGCGAACCCGCCTCGGTATCCCCTCGACTGAGCCCAGCCACAGAACCGTAATCCATGAAGCGCAATCGATACCAACTGGCGTTAACCCTAGCTCTCCTGGCGGGCGGCTGTGGGTTGCTGGGTGTTTCCGAGGCACAAGAGGCCCTTTTTCCCCAAGCTCCACCCCCGCCTAAGGCCCAGCAGAGCACAGGGGATGTCGAGATTCAGAAGCCACTCCCTTTCAGCGACCAGGAACGTCGAGTTCTTGAGTCTGCAAACAAGCTGCCAATCGAGCGCTTGCAGGAGTTGTTGGGTGTCTACGAGCGTCTCAATAACACCGCCATGATGGATGCCCTGATTCGGGCCATTTTGAAGCGTGATCCAAACAATGCCCAGGCGATCAAATCACGTGCGATGCTTGACCCGACCATCGAGACTCGTGAAATCGGCTACATGGAAAAGCTGGCCGCAAAAGTGATTTCCGGGCAGCGAGTAGAGGACGTGGACTCAATCGAGATCCACGCATCGAATCTCGTTGAGAGTGAGGACTACGAGGAAGCCAAAAAACTGCTCGCTGCACTCCGCAAAAACCAGTTTGAAGGCACTTTTTTCCCTCTGCTCGATGACCTCGCCCTCTGCTATGCTGAGACTGGTGACTTTGACAAGGCCGAGGCCGCTTACCGGACCGTGGCTGAGGATCAGCGCTATGCTGTGGAGGTCCGTCAGGAAGCCGTTGCTGCCTTGCCCGGCCTAGAGATCCAGCGGCGGATGTACAACATCAAACATCGCTCAGGCGGCAACATCGACCGCATGGTCTCCGATGCTGCCAAGCTCGTCAGAGAGCGCCCGCAGGACCAGGAAGTCATCGCCTTCTACATCGAGTGCTTGGACCGTGCACGTCGTTACGATGACGCGATCGACTACCTGGAGAAAATGAAGCGAGGCGCTGGACGGGGCGCTTGGCCTTGGCAGCCAACTCTCGCGTTTGCCTACTATGGAGCAAAGCGCTTCGATGAGGCTGTCGATGCGTTCCGCGAGATCAAAAACAATCGCGAATACGATCAGACCAGTCGTCTGGAGGCTGAGTCCATGATCCTTGAAATCGGAGTCAGCCGAGAGGTCGAGAAAGGCCTCGCTGCCATCAATCGCTCTGACATGGCGACTGCGGAAGCGAGTTTGAAGCGCCTGGAGAAGAACAACCCGAATCATGCAGACACCCTTGGCTTCAAAGCGATCGTCTTGGCCAAGCAAGGCCGGTCCGACGAAGCATTGAGTCTTTTGAATCGCAAGAAGTCCGAAATGGAGTCTCAAGGCCTTGCTTTCACACAGGCAGATTCCATGGCTGATGTGTACGTCACCCGCAAAGAGTTTAGCCAGGCACGTGCTTCGGTGTTAGCGGTCCTCAATGACAATCGCTATGATGACGAAGCTCGGACCTCGGCTCGGATTCAACTCGCTAACATCGATATCGCCGAGAGGCTTGAAGAGGGCTATCTCGCCTTGCGCGACTCAAGGCGCGCCAAAGCCAAAGCGATCTTGGATGAAGTGCGTGCGATGAGCCCTCAGAGCCCAGATGTCGCAGCATTCGCAGCAGAAGTGGATTTGGCTTACAACAAACCGCAGGAAGCCCTTGCCCAATTGTCAGAGCTCAAGGCCAAAGCCACGCCAGAGATCCCTTTCACCTCGCAGAACTCATACGCCAACGCCCTCGGCCAGTTGGGTCAGTGGGAAGAGGCTTCAGCCGCCTACAGCGAGACACTCACTCAGCCGGGATTCACTCCTCAGGACCTTCAGGAAGCCATGTGGATGCAACGCAACCTCATCCCCTACTTCCGGCCTCACTTACGCACCAACGCTCGCTACAGCACAGAGCAATTGGGCACCATCTTCTCCACAGACACCCAATATCTCACCGGTTGGCATGCCAATTGGCGCTACGGCGCTTTCGCTCGCAGTGATTATGCAGCCGTGGAGCCCGGAGAAGGCTCCGTGTTCGGCGATCTAAGCGGAAGTCGGTATGAAGGCGGCGCGATTGTTCAGCGCAAGTTCAACGACGGCTACTACGCGGAAGCAACCCTTGGCGCTAGCCAGGAAGGCGTGCTTTATGGCTTCGAGTTTGGCCGCATGGGCTTCCAGCGCCTCGGCTGGGCTGTCGGCTGGGCTGGGAACGCCCGCTCAGTCGAGTCAGTAGCCATGCAGGCACTGAATGGCCGTGAGAACCGCGCATACGCCACACTCAACGGCCCCCTCACAGATCGCATCGTCCTCAATGCCCTCGCCTACTATAACTGGACCAATGTGGGAGGTGATCCTGTAGGAGACGGCATTGGAATAGAAGTGTCTGCCGACTACATTTTCCAAACCGAGACCGCCACTCGTCCTGAACTCGCGGTGGGTTACTTCGGAGAGTATCGCCGGTTCAACCATGCTTCCACCGTGCCCACCGCAGCTCAGCGTGAAGTGCGCCGCGCCGTTGTTCCTGGTGAATCGGACGTTGGCTCGCTCATCACCGGCGATCCTACCCGCGATGTGCTCAACACCCTGGCTGACCCCAAAACCAATCGCCATGGAGCCCTCTTCAAGATGACCAAGCGCATCAACGACCGCTTGAACGCCTACTTGAACGCCGGCTTCTATTATCAGGCCGACGACGTGAGATCGCTCGAGTTTTTGGGTGCGCTCGGAGCTGAGTATTGGGTCAACGACAGCAGCATGCTCTTCGGTGAGATCCGCTATGACACCTCCGGCAGCGGTGCCTCCACCGGCATCGGCGTGCTAGAAGCAAGCATCGGCGGCATGATCGCCTTCTAGGCCGCTCCCGCCCCAAGTCGCTACCTTTTATAGCCCGTCAGCTCCGGCTCTCGGTGCCGCATTGCTTTCAGATCCAGGCGATGGTCAGGCTCTTTGTTCTTGTTCACAGGGCGGCTATTTCATATAAACGCGTTCCTGAATAGCCATGAAATGCCGACTTTCTGACGACAGTGTCACCGTGTATGTCGAACCGAGCAACACATCGGCAGTCGTGGCCGAACTGAAACGTGGCGACTTCATGGAATTGGGCCAAGTCATTAACCCTGGTGCTGAAGCATGGGTTGAAGTCACTCTCCCAGATCAAAGGAAGGGCTACGTTCTCGGCACGGTCCAGCTCACTGAGGTCTTAGCCCGATCACAGAGTCTAGGTAAGGCGTTTGAGGCACTGGTCACGTTACTCTGTGGAGTTTGGCTCCTGGGCGTCAGTGTGGCTCCACAAAAGTTCATGCTGAACGATTGGATCAATCCAGGAGCGTCATCCAAGGAGTTCCCCAATCCGCCAAAGACGGATGGAGAGCACTGCCTTGTGCCTGGGTGCTACCGTGCAGGCTGCATTGACTCAGGAGGCAAAGAAGGATCTTTCTGCACGGTACATAAAGACGGGGGCCTGTTGAACGCTTTCTATGGACTCGTTGCACTGTTCACAGGAGAGGCTTTTCCCGGTGTTTTTGTCTATGTGATGAGGTTGGCTCTGATTAGCTTTTGCCTCAAATATCTCCGAGACCTCGGCTATTACCTCTACAGTGCTAGGCAAGGGCCTAATTACCCATCACCACCAGCTGGGAAGACGAGTTAGTGGCACAAGGCGGTAGAAAGCGACAAACACATTGCCCACCTTGCTTTCGCGCACCCAACTGCCCTCCAAACGCGACCGATGACCAAAGATCTGAAACTCCGTCAAGATCCCAACCAAGCCCCATGACTGCCGACATCTCCGCAAAAGCGCTCCAACCTTGACATAACAAGCCCCGGCCACCAACCTTCCCCATCATGCAGCCCCAACAAACATCACTCGGCAGCGATAGTGCCTCACACTAATTGGACAGTTAGCGCCATGAAGCAGAGCCAATCGCCCTCATGATTGAAGAGCCATTAATGTTTACTGGTCGTCTGACGTTAGAAGATGTTCTGAACATCCGCACCTGTAGAAAGCGTCTTGAGATGCGGCCGAGCATAAGGTGGCTCATCGTGTTTATGTCTTCTTTTATCGCCACCATACTGATCATGGCGATCTATCGAGATGGACCACGGCTTGGACTGGTCATTATGCTACTTGGATGTTGTTACTTTCCGGTCGGTGGACTCATCCTTGATCGCAGAGCGACTATTACTCACTTCCGAAAGCATGAGAGAGATTATGAGGATACTACCGTAGAGATCTCCGAGGACGTTGTCACCACCCGAAGCGTGAGCGCCATTACTACATTGGCATGGAAGCACATTGGAGTCGTGGCTGACACATCGGAAGGCTTAATGTTCCTATCCCACGCTCTGCAAACTTGGTTTTGGTTGCCTCGCCGGATACTGACAGATGGCACACGCGAGGCAGTCCTCTCTTTTGCAAAGCAGAATGGAACTACAGTGCGGCAGGTGCCGCTATCGCTTTTCGGATTCTAGCCGCATGACAGCACAGCCGGAAATAACCGAGGGCGAACAATAAAGGCTGTATTGCTGCGAGCGCTGCATGTGGTTCTCGCGGTGGAGGCTGATCGAGCCAGCAACTACGGTCCCGCAGAGCGGGATTGAGCACTGCCATGCCGCGATAGCGGCTCCACTGCTGAGCTAGGGTTTAGAATGGACATCGAGGCCCAAATACAATACTTCTTTGTTCATCTTCCCATGAGTTGTGTTGGTTACTCTCTACTCGGTTCGCCAGAACAGGACTCCACGTCCTTCCCCAAGCATGCGGATAGGCTTCTCCAGAGGCAGCACGCGATTGATAAGCGGCCAGCACACCACGCCTTCTTCAACAAGTCGTGCTGCATCTCCCGCCAGCTTGCGCTGGCTAGACCGCAGCCATAAAGTCTCGGCCAAACAATAGAGTCCAGTGAAGGCACCCAAGCTAAGAAAGCTCATCATTGTCTCATGTGGCACTCTGGCTGTCATTTCAGCAGGGTGCTACGTGTTCCGGCATGAGATTACTGCCTCGTTCCGAGCCTACTATCTTGGCAGGGTTATGGTGGCTGCCGACGAGTTTGGGCAGCATCTTGGCCCAGTGGATGAGGTGGAGATATTAGCATTGGCGCAGACTACAAGCGATGACCTGCCAGACACATACCACGGTGACCTTGGTTTTCGGGCGAGTGCAGTAGCCCGTAGAACCGTTCAGGATGATGAGTTGGATAGACTTATCGACGTCTGGAGATTCCTTCCAGTTGGTCATCAGTATCGTTCACTCTGCTTCCAACCACATTATGCATTGCGGTTTCGACACCGTGGATCCATCGTTTTCGAGACCGTTCTTTGTTGGAAGTGCGGGACATACACTTTGCCTGCTGGGGTCTTCGGAGCCACGGAGTATGGCTTCGATTCCAGCTCCAAAGATGCCCAGGAGTTGCTACAGTTGCTGACAGAGTTCACTCCCCATCCACCGAAATCGTGACGAAGACCACTGTCACAACAAGGCCGAACAATAAAAGCCATATCGCTCCGAGGGGTTGAGTTTGTTGCTTTTGGGCTTCATCGAGCCAGCAACTGCGGTCCCGCAGAGCGGGATGAACACTGCCATGCCGCGATAGCGGCTCCACTGCTGAGCTAGGGTTTAGAATGGACATCAAGGCCCAAATACAATACTTCTTTGTTCATCTCATTATGTGGTGTGTTGATTGCTCTCTACTCGGTTCGCAAGAACAGGACTCCACGTCCTTCCCCAAGCATGCGGATAGGCTTCTCCAGAGGCAGCACGCGATTGATAAGCGGCCCGCACACCACGCCTTTTTCAACAAGCCGTGCTGCACGTCCAACCAGCTTGCGCTGGCTGGACCGCAGCCATAAAGTCTCGCCTAAAAAACAGAGCGATGTGACCTCAACTCATTGATCCAGTGCACGGGGACCACAAGAATGCAGCATCTGAAGACACTCCAGCGTATAAAGCGCACTGGGATTGTTACTCATTGATTCAGACAGCGCTTTGCATTGCAATGAGCACTACGGCTTTTGCGGTCCTCGCATCTTTGGCGTTAGCGGTCCTGTCAGCATTTTATTTTGGCAGTAGCTTAGTCGATGATTGGTGCAGGATCATGTTCGCAGCTGCCTTGTCGGCTGCGGATTGCTCGGTGCTAGTGCGCTACATTGGATTTCCGACGACAGCTCGTGCGGCGATCCTTGTCATCATGGTAGCATTTTCCATCCTAACCGTGCGGTTTTGGACGCCGTCATTTCACCTTCCATTTCATTGACTACAACGATGCTCGGTGATCAACCAAAGCCGAACAATAAAGGCCGTATTGCTGCGAGGGGTTGAGTTTGTTGCTTTTGGGCTTCATCGAGCCAGCAACTACGGCCAGGGTTGAACACTGCCATGCCGCGATAGCGGCTCCACTGCGGCGCTAGCCATCCTGCAGAGCCTGACGAAGGAAGAATAATCCCGGCTTTGGGTCTGAGCACTGTCTGCCTGCCTTATGCGTCTTGTGCTGGGCTTGCGCTTGCTGCTAGCGGCGGAGGCATGGTTGGAGTCCTGACAAAGCGGCTCGCAATGTAGTGCCTGGCTCATGCCCAGAAGGGTGAGAGTTGAGTTACCCGGTGCTTGTTGTCATGTCACAGCACTCGTGTCCATAAACGTCGGGTTGCGTATCCTCCCCAGTTCTCACATTCCACCCCCTTCCAACGGTCGGTACCGTGACGCTTACTCTGGAATCACCAGGTCCCAGATTCGAGGAGGGTCACAGGAAAATGACGCCACTGCATCTGCGGAAGCTTCATTTTTTTCTTCACCTCCTAACGGCAGACTGGTAGACTTTTTCCGTTACCTCCTTGCTTGCGGTCATGAAGATGACGTTTGGAACTGAACACAGCAGATCGGACATTGGGCCGGGCTTGAGGGACGTCTTTGGCATGCATGGGCTGCTGCCTCAGCGTCTGGTAACTGCTGCTGACTCCAGCCTACGGAGTCACCACGCTGGCGGGCGATCCCATGGACAACGACACCATCCCACCCACAACACCACCTCCAGACGAGATGGACCCGGAGTTTGGCATCTGGCTCTGCCAGCGCATCTGCCAAAAACTAAAACAGGTCCGTAAAGTGCAAGATGCCTCCGCTATGGAGGTCGCCACGCGCCCAGGGGCCTGCATCTCTGACCAGACCATCTACGACAACGAGCGGGGCGATAAGCTCAACCCCGGCCTCGCTCAGTTGACCCGCCATTCCCAGGCCCT
>JAEUHM010000030.1 GCA_016795485.1 Verrucomicrobiaceae bacterium
CCTGGAAGAAGCCCGGAAGCTGGAACTCAAGAGCCTGCGTGACGCAGTAAACTTCTGACTGGAAAGCCGGATGCGGGAAACCCGCCCGTCCGGTTTGGAGGGAGGAGCGGCACGGTCAACGTGCCGTTCCTACCCCTATCAATCTGTGGTTTGGAGCGAGCGCGGAGCGGAGACTTGGGATTTTGGCGTTATGAAACTCTTCGGCAGGGCTCTGCTGCTTAATATTGGAGCAATGTCGTTCAACATGGAGGCTTTGCCGTTAAACATGAGAGCTTTGTTGTTCAACATAAGAGCTTTGTTGGCGGGAAATGGGGGGGGGGTTGGGGCTCGACCGGGATTTCTTTGGGGGTGGGGCCTTGCTTGTGGAGCCTTGGATTTTGCTGGGTTCTGGCGGTGTTCAGGGGGTCTCAGTCGGATGGTTTGATTGCTACTTCCATGCATTGTGGCTATCCTGATATTTAAAGTTGCTTAATATCATGGCATTTCCCCGTTGTTGAAGGGCGCTTTGCGCCGCCGAGCAATGGGTTTTTTAGACATCAGATTGTCAGACACCGAATGCCAGACCTGAGAAAAAGGGGGGGTTCTATGTTGTTGGGGGGACAATGAGAGGGCGATGGCAGGGGATTGGATTTTTGGTTCTTGGTTTTGGGTTTTGGAGGTGTCTCACGCCTCCTGGCCCACAGAGTCAGGCTACAACTTGGCGCTTTGGCCTTTTGGGGTCTGTCTTCGGTTTTTGGTCTTCCGTTTTCTGTTTTCTGTGGTGGGCTGAATCAGTGGGTGATTTAGCAACCGAATGGAAGCAAACGAATGTTCGGGAAGGTGGAGTGAGTTGGCCTGATGTGGATGTGCGGACGGGAGACTGTCGTTTTCCGAAAGAGAAGCGGTGTGGGGCGGGTATGGCCTAGTGGGGCATACCCGATTGTCATGAAACGCACTGCATTCTTTTTGTTCATAGCGCTGGGAGCCTCTGCTCAAACGCTGGAGTTGGATCATCGCTGGGAGTTGTTCGTTGATGAGTATTTGGTGGCTCAAAAAGAGGGCGTGGCGTTGAAGCTGCATGATCCTGTAAAGCGGGAAGTGGTGCTGACGACGGACAAACCATGGGAAGGCCTCACCTGTGCATACTTCAGTGTGATCCAGGATGGGAAGAAGGTGCTGATGTACTATCGCGGATCATCTGGCGGGAGTGATCACAGTGATGCACAGGTGACGTGCGTTGCAGAAAGCACGGATGGCATTCACTTTACTCGACCGAAGCTGGGCTTGATCGAAGCAGGCGGAACAAAGGACAACAATGTCATTTGGCGCGGAGTGGAATCTCACAACTTCTCGCCATTCTTGGATGCGAATCCTAACACCAAGCCGGATGAGCGATTCAAAGCACTCGGGGGCGTGAAACAACCTGGCAAAAACTGGCATCAGGGTGAGACTCCTGGTGGTTTGTATGCCTTTGCCTCAGCGGATGGCATTCATTGGAAGAAGATCCGAGACACGCCGGTCATTACCAAAGGTGCTTTCGACTCTCAGAACCTTGCTTTCTTCGACACAACGCGGGATCGATACTCGTGCTTCAGCCGCATCTTTCAGAACAAGGTGCGAGCCGTGCAGAGCCATCATTCAGCAGACTTTCTGGCGTGGAGTGAAGGCGTTCCACATCAGTATGCTGAAGGAGTGCCAAGTGAGCACTTCTACACATCTGCCACCGTGCCATGTCCTACCGCGCCACATCTCTTTCTTTCCTTCCCGAAGCGGTTTGTCACCACTCGCAAAAAGGTGCCCTCTCACAAAGACGCTGGGGTGAGTGATGCTGTGTTCATGTCCAGTCGTGATGGTGTTCATTGGGACAGGCCGTTTCTGGAAGCGTGGGTGCGTCCGGGACCGGATCTGCAAAATTGGACTGACCGTAACAACATGACGGCTAACGGCATCGTGGTGACTGGTGAGGGCGAGTGGTCACTCTACATCAGCGAGCACTACCGGCATCCAGATCACCGCATCCGCCGTCTCACCGTCAGGAAGCAAGGATTCGCCTCAATGCATGCGGATGCGAAAGGCGGAAGCTTTACGACCAAGCCCATCAAGGTCTCTGGGTCAAAACTAGTCGTCAACTACTCCACTTCGGCTGCTGGAAGCATTCTCTTGGAGGCGCTCGATGACAGCGGGGCGGTAGTGGCCAAATCGACAGAGATTTATGGCGATGAGATGGAAGCTGCGGTTCTTGATCTTCAACAACTCGTCGGCAAAACCATCCGGCTGCGAGCGAGTATGAAAGATGCAGATCTGTTTGCGCTACGATTTGCCAATTGAAGTCATTTGATGAATCGATTGTTGCTCATCTTTGCAACGGTGGTGTCCATCAGCGCCCAGGCAAAGCAGCCGAACATCCTTTGGTTGATCGGCGAGAATCTAAGCCATGATCTAGGCTGCTATGGAGCCAGCGATGTTCACACTCCCCATCTAGACAAGCTGGCGGCAGAAGGCGTGCGTTACACGCGGGTCTTTGCCACGAATCCAGCGTGTGCACCTAGCCGCTCTGCCTTCTTCACAGGCATGTATCAAACCACGACTGATACGCACCACATGCGCTCACACCGGAATGATGCGTTTCGGCTACCTGAAGGAGTGCGCCCCATCACCCAGCGGCTAAGGGACAAGGGCTACTTTACGGCGAATATCAAGATGGTTGGCAACCAGAGCGTTGGGACCGGCAAATTGGACCTCAACTTTGTGAACGAAGGCCCAATCTACGATGAGAACAGCAGCGACTGGGCCGCACTGAAGGAAAATCAGCCGTTCTTTGCCGTGGTGAACGCAGAAGAGTCTGAATACGACATCTACGACCGCAAGAGTCGCGAGAAGAAACGAGTGGAATGGGTTGGCGAACACATTCATGTGAAATACGCAAAGCCAGAGTCAGTGACTCTACCTCCTTACTATCCAGATCATCCAGTCGTGCGTGAAGAATGGGCGAGGTATTTGAACTCGGTATCAGGCATGGATGCCAGATTTGGTAAAGTCCTTGAGCAGTTGCACAAAGATGGACTGGAGGACGACACGATTGTCATTTTCTTTGGTGACAATGGTCGACTGGAGCCAAGGGGCATTCATTGGTGTTATGACAATGGGCTGCGGGTTCCGATGATCATCAAGTGGGCGAAAAACCATACTTCACCTCCTCAACATAAATCCGGAACGGTCGACGACCGGATGCTGAGCCTCATCGATGTGACGGCGACAACGTTGGCGCTCGCTGGCATCGAAAAACCGGCACTTATGCAGGGCCGTGTGTTCCTTGGCGCGAAAGCCGATTCACCACGAAAGTATGCCTTTGCTGCCAGAGACCGAATCGACGAAACAGTACAAAGAATCCGTTCGGTGCACGATGAACGATACCACTACATTCGTACGCTTTCCGCAGGGCCCACGTTTGCATCTCTGAATCGCTACAAGGAAAAGTGTTTCTTGATCATGCCTTTGATGCGTGAACTTCACACTCAGGGGAGTCTCCGCGGCCCAGCGCCAGAGCTTATGCAACGTAGCGGTCCATGTGAGGAGCTCTATGACACGCAAGCCGACCCACACGAGATCAATAACTTGATCAGGTCGGGTCAAGTTGATCATCAGCAAGCACTCCATCGCTTGAGAGGAGCGCTGGATGCGTGGATGATCGAAACAGGAGACCGTGGCAGCACGCCCGAACCGGCTGCTGTCATCGCCCCATTTGCACGCGAGATGCACGAGTGGTTTGGCACACCGAAGTGGGCGGAGTGATCCGGCGCACTGGCTGTAGATCACTTGCATCGAGTGTGAGTGATCCGTTTGAGTAAACACGTAGAGAGAAGAATGAGGAAACTTCTTCTAACTCTCATTGGGTTGCCATTGGTGCTGAGCGCTGAGGACATTCAACGCTTTATTGCCATCGACAACGTGTGTGCCTGGCCTGCGCTGACTGTGCTGCCAAACGGAAGTATCAATGCCACGATCTTCGGCAAACCAAGCCATGGGCAGATGGAAGGCGCGGTGGAGGTTTGGAACAGTACGGACGGTCAGTTCTGGGAGAAGCGCGGAATCCCTGCCCCAAACGAACCGCACACGAATCGAATGAATCATGCTGCGGGTATCGCGAAAAATGGCGATCTAGTCGTGCTCTGTTCCGGGTGGACGGACGTGAAGCAACCTCAAAGGCCCAAACAGCCCGCGTTCCGTGACGACATCCTAATCAACTGGGTCTGCCGCAGTAGTGATGGCGGAAAATCGTGGTCTCAAATCAAAGACTTCCCCGCTCCAGATGCCGGATGGACGCATTACATTCCGTTTGGTGACATCAAAATTGGTCAAGACGGAGCCCTGCATGTTTCTTGTTATGGAGGTGAGTTTACAGATCCCACCAAGAGCACCAAGACCAAGGGCTATCGTTCCTGGCACTTTCGCAGTGACGACGACGGCAAGAGTTGGAAGCGAACAGGCACCATTCATCCCACAGGGAACGAAACAACGCTCCTACATCTCGGCGGCAACCGGTGGATGGCAGCAGCACGCCAAACAGGCATGGATTTGTTCATCTCGGAAGATGACGGTGTGACCTGGGGCGAGCCAAATCGCGTTACACAGAAGAACGAGATCAACGGACATCTCCTACGTCTCAACGATGGACGCATCCTGCTCAGCTACGGCACGCGGATAAAAGGTGAGACGGGCGTGATGGCAAAGATCACCGCTGATGAAGGCAAGACGTGGACGGAACCTACGCGTTTGGCAAAGACGCTGGAGAGTGATTGCGGCTACCCAAGCACTGTCCAACGTGCGGATGGCAAACTTGTCACGGCATGGTATTCAAAGACGAGCGAGAACCATCAGCGCTACCACATGGGAGTGGCGATATGGGATGTGCTTGGCAAATGAAGGCTATTGCGTTGATCCACGGCACGGTGTTGCCGTTCGCGACTGCTGAAGCCTATTAAAGTGAGTTTTTCGAGAGCGGCGGTGCTGGCTCATGGCCTGAGAGGTCGCTGGTGGATCGGTGGGCAAGGTCCGTGCCACAATTTTCTCGCATCCTTATACAAGTGATTGCGAGATACCATGTTGAGCTTTGATTTCCCGACATGGCAGATTCGTCCAACCTGTGCATATCTTGCGGCCAGCCTATGGCTGTGGGCAGGAGGCTACAGATTTGCGCTACCTGCCTAACTAAGGGTTGGGAGCGCGCCAGTGAGAATCCATCAGAGCCTTCAACGAAGTTTGAGATCCCGGGTTATGAGATTACTGGCGAACTTGCGCGCGGTGGGATGGGCGTAGTCTACAAGGCCCGCCAGAGGCATCCGGCACGGGACGTGGCGGTAAAAATGCTCATGCCTCAAGTGGCACTGGATAATCTACGCGAGCGTTTCCGCATTGAGGCTAAGGTCATGGCGGATCTGGTGCACCCGGCGATCATGCCGATCTACCAGTATGGCGAGCAAACCGGTGTACCGTGGATCAGCATGGCGTTGTGCCACAGAGGCTCTCTGGCTGAGCGGAAAGGAGAGTATGCAGGCAAATGGAAGGCCATCGCTGAACTGATGGAGACTCTCGCCGAGGCTGTTGCATTTGCTCACGCTCGAGGCGTGCTGCATCGCGACCTAAAGCCCGGTAACGTGCTTTTTGATGACGAGAAGCGAGTGTTTTTGAGCGACTTCGGTTTGGCGAAGATCGTGAGCGAGCACTCTGACCTCACGCAGACGATATCCCTGGTAGGTACACCTCATTACATCGCACCTGAGTTGATCAACAATGCCTCGCAGGCAACTACCGCGAGTGACATCTACGCTCTTGGGGCGATCCTTTACGAACTGATGTCGGGCAAGGTGCCTTTTGACGGTCTGAATCTGGCAGCGATTCTCAAAAGCGTTTGTGATGACCCTCCTGCGTCCATTCTGGGTGCCCCAAGAGACCTGGCTACTATCGCTCTCAAATGTCTGGAGAAGGAACCTGCTCGACGGTATGCCACTGCACAGCAGTTGGCCGACGACTTGCGCCGTTGGCTGCATGGTGAACCCGTCCAGGCTAGGCGGATGGGGTTGATGGAGAAGTTGCTCTACTGGGGCAAGCGGCAACCAGCCCTAGCGGCGGTGTCTGGGCTACTGGTGACAGCGGTAGTGGTTGGAGGGGCAGTGATTGTGGCCAAGAACCAAGCGTTGAGCCGCACATTACAGCAATCGCTATTGAACGAAGCGCGCGGCACGCGGATGGCGGCATTGGTGCAACGTCGTGAGTCCACACTGGAGGCCGTCCGTGCGGCCGCAAAGCTCGGGAGCAGCCCCGAACTAGAAGCAGAGGCTGCTAGTCTGTTAGCGCTTCCATCCATGCGTATGGCAAGCGCCATCCCTGTATCCAGCACCCACTTTCAGGTCATTCCCGATGAGAGCATGGTCCATGCTGCGGACTACCGAGACGGCTCCACGACGAAGGTGATGGAGCTGGCGACACAAAAGGTGCTGGCTAGCCTTCCTGGAGGACAAGCAGCCTGGGGAGGGCAACATGCATTCAGCCCCGATGGGAACTTCCTCGTTTACGATCAAGGGGCAGAATCTAACACGGTGGTGTACGAGTGGCGTACAGGAAAGAGGCTGTTAGGACCGCTGAAACCACGGCGCATCTCTCCACGCTTCTCGCCGGACGGAAGGCACATGGCTGTAGGCCTGGAGCCCAGCAGCATCGAGGTCTATGATTTGACCAAACCCGAGGCCCCGCCCAAGACATGGGCTTCGGTGACTCAGCAACCTCCTGAACCTGCTGGCTACAGCCCGGACGGACGCTGGCTCTTGGTCAAGAAGCCAAATGGAAATCGACTCACGGTGATGGCCGCAGAAGTGGGCGTGGAGTCCGTCACGCTGGGTTCAACCAGTGATCCGGTGATAACCAGTGCAGCTTGGTCTGGAGACAGTCAGAGCGTATTGGTGGGATCGTATACGGGACAAGTGCGCTCCTGGATCACGACCAATCACCAATCCCACCGGATCATGCCTGCCCATGCAGCCCAGGTCTACGGCTCTGCCATTCATCCCTCCGGCCAACTTGCTCTTAGCAGTGGGTTTGACGGTCGCACTTGGATCATAGACTGGATCAGCGGGCGGGCGTTGGGCATGGAGGCGGGGAACAGCTTCATGACACGCTTTTCCTTGGATGGGACCAAGGCACTTCTCCATGATTCAGGCCAGTCCCAGCTGCGTATCTACGACGTGGATGTGCCGAAGGTGTGTCGTCAGTTCACTAGGCATTCATCGTTGGGTGGTTACAGGCCAGCAAAGGGCAGTTGGTGCGCTGAGGTGAGCCCAGATGGGCGGTTTTTGGCCGCAGCTTATGCGGGTGAGACATCCATTTACGAGCGGAGCACCAGTCGCTATCTAGGTGTCATCAAGCATGGCGGTGGCAACACGCTGGCATGGGCAGGAGACACAGAGTTGTGGCTGCCAGAAGGTAACAAGCTGTACCGATGTGAGCTGAAGGTCCGAGAAGATGGCTTACTGATCTCGACGGTGGTGGCAGAGACGAACCTGAAGGGCAAACTGCCGGCACGCTTGGCGGTCCAACCCAAAGCTGATCGCTGGGTGCTAACGATGGAGGATAGCCTCTGCTACGGTAAGGTTTCTGACAGTTCTGAAGTGCATCAGGTGCTGCCCACAGACGATTTCCCGGCCTCAGGGCATTGGAACACCACGGCACTGAGTGCAGATGGGCGGTCGGTTTTCGTGGGCACCGAATACACGGGCCTAGCAGCAGTTTACGATCTAGAAGAGCAGCGTTGGCTGACGCTACTTGATGTAGGCAATCCAGCGCCATTTGCGTGGTTCTCACCTGATGGATCAAGTCTCTGGGTGGGCACCTGGATGGAGCATAAGACACTGGACACTCGCAGTTGGAAGAGCCTAACAACCCTGGCAGATCGGACAGAACCAGGCTCTATGGGAATGATCCAAGGCAGCGAGGACGGTAGGTTAGTTGTCACCCTGGATGGCATGTCCGTAGTGTTGCGTCATGGCCAAGACGGCCAACCGTTTCTTAGGTTGCGGCATCCTACACCACTCACAGCTGGATGGCTGGCGCTGACGCCGAATGGACGCTGGCTCACGTTCAGTGGCCTCGGCCACGTGCAGCAAGTGTGGGACCTCGCACGGCTTGAAGTCGAGATGAAGAAACTAGGCTTGGCTTGGCGCGGACCACATCTTGGAGCAACTCACGACTTTCCCCCGATCCACGCATTCAAAAGCACAACGCGTTGAGCGCTACTTTGGTTCAAATGACGGAGGAATGAAGTTAACTGGGCCGAACTTGGTGTCTAAATCCCATCCTGATGCTTTTTTCCAATCATCGAACCCAACGATGTCGTCCCCGGCAAAGTGAAATGCTGCGGTTTCTGCTCCAGCACTGGTGAAGTATCGATTAGCATTCACTTTGTTCCCTTTGCTGCCACCAGCATCGACATTGATGATCAGCGAGCCGTCCTTGCCCACAAACGTGTTGTCTGTCACCTCATTGTTTGAAGCATGTTGAATCCACAACTCGCCATTCCGCTCTTTTTTGTGCAGTGCGTTTTGATAGCAAAGGTTAGCGGTGAACTTGCAGTCCTGCACGCGCCCCCGACCTGCCTCGTAGCCACCGAAGACGATGCCCGCTTTGTCATTGTGGAAGATAATGTTTCGTCTCACGATGATGCCGGATGCGATGAAGCCCTTGTTCTCCGCGCCAATCTCAAGACCTAGATCGCAGCCTGTGACAATATTGTCCTCAATGACGATGTTTTTCCCGCAGTCTACATAAATGCCGGCAGCATAGCCTCCTCCATAGGTGGAGCGGCAATTGGTCACGCGGTTATGCTTGCAAACGCCATCCCGCGCCACCGCTTCCGGATGCTTTGTCACCCAATCTTCGCCACCGATGAAATCGATTCCGATGTTGTTGCAATCATGCACGTAGTTGTTGCTAACAACGAAGTCTTGGATGTTGCCGTTCAGGGTGAGGGCCTCGCTTTCGGCCGGGTCGCAGTTGAATATCTCATTCCCGTCGATCACTAACTTGCTCACTGGCTTGCGAGCGTTCGTTCCATAGATGGTGATGCCCATGGCATCCTTTCCGCGAATCTCATGGATTTTGTTGTTCCTGATCTCGATGTCAGTGCCAAAACCAGCCACACGGATGGCTGAGCCGTCATTGCAATCAAGGTTGTCGCGGAGTTCCAGCCCTATCACCCGAATGTGGCTTTGGTCTTCAATGTAGATGATGTTTTCGTCGTCCAGGTCCTTACCGCTAATGATGGCTCCGGGCTCTCCTTGAAGAGTGATGGGATTCTCTGGCTTGCCTGAATGGTTGAAATACAGCTTCTCCCGGTAGAACCCCGGTTTCACGTGCAGGGTGTCGCCCGGCTTGAGTTTGTCCAAACCGTCCTGAATGTTCTCCCAGGGGAACAAAGCTGAGCCGGGACCGTCATCATTGCCAGATTTCGCAACATAGTAGTCTGCTGCTGGGCAGGGTGCGAAAAAGGTCAAGAATAGGAGGCAAAAAGAGCGAAACGTGGTCACGGGAAGGGGTGGTTGGAGTCGATACTAACGATGCGATTGGCCGAAACAAAGCCAATTTCCGTAACCAGTCTGGACCACTTGCCAAAATAAACTCGGGAATGCGGCAGCCGTGGTCTGCGTCTCATGTCCAACAAGCCTCGACAACCCCCTTAAGCTAGGTTAACTAGCCGCCCATGTTTTCCCGTTTCCAGATCCTAGCCACCCTGATGGCACTGACCATTGCGACTGGTGCATCTGCCCAGTGGATGGTTTACGATGTTCGCATTCAGCCTGACGAAGAAGCGAGCGTCAACTTTAACGCGTATACGGGCATTTATTTGATCGCACCGATCGAGGGTGGTGCAGCCACGATGGTGTTTGCGACAGAGAACGTGGGGCGTCTTTATGCGGTTTCACGCGATGCTGGACGTTATTTTGTTGCAGCCAATGCGGAGAAGCGCCGCGGCGTCTTCAGCTCAATCGTCATCGATGGCACCGTCCACGCAATGTATCAGGCCAGTGGTGCACTCAACAGCACCGTATCATATTTCGTCAATGGCCAACGCCGGGCTACGTTAGTGCCCCTCACGATGGCGGGAACATTTATCGCCTCCGACAGTGAAACGGGCGTGGTAGTGCCTGAGTCTGCAGATATCGGCGTGGTTGGCCATGCGGCTCTAAAAGCTAGCTTGCGTGGTGACCTCACCCGGATTTTGATGGACCAGCGTGATCAGTCTCAGCAGAACGCTACAAAAGTCATCTCCGACTTGCTAGAGAAGTACGGCTACCGCCCCGATACGGAGCCACTAGCGCCGCAAGAGCCTGCTGAGCCAACTCCTGTCCCGCCAACTGAGACTCCTGCAAACCAAGACGGAACACTTTTTCCTCCAGGGAGCAAAGAGGAGATGGAGCGTTCCTTGCGCTGAGTTTTTTGCATCATGCGACTTAACGCCAGACAGATTGTCGCCCAATCACTTGATGCCGCAGGCGGTGCCGGGTTGACGTTGCCCACGGTGACGATCTCGTCATCTGTCGTTCACTCGCTCCTGGATACAGGGCGATTGGATGAAGAGGCTTTTTTGTCTAACTTAGCTGCTGGTCTCAGGCTTCCCTGGGTCTCCCAGCCTGCTCCCGACTCGGCAGATGCTCCCGAACTCAAGCGAATCCTTCCCGCCAGAGTCGCCCTGCGTCATAGGCTGCTGCCGTTGCAGTTTGTGCAGGCACACACTGAGCAGTCTGAAGGTGCAGTGGCCGGTCCTATCAAGATTTCCATTGCTACCTGTGATCCATTTGACCTTGTGGCACGTCAAGCAGTGGCGCGTGAAGTGGATGCTTCCGTCCGCTGGTGTATGGCACCTCGGAAGAGGCTACTTACGGCGCTCCGAGACTTTTACGGAGTGGGTGCGGATGTGTTTGACGAAATCCTGAAGGGTCGGGAGATCGACGATGCCGACCTAGACGGGCGCGATGAGGCAAACGTTCTCGACGCTGACGATGAAGAGGCCACGGTGGTAAAGTTTGTGAACCAAATCATCCGTGAGGCGCTTGAGCAACACGCCACCGATATCCACGTGGAGCCCATGGAGGACACGTTGCGCCTACGTTACAGGATCGACGGGCGCTTGCGTGAACTTCCCGTGCCGGAGAACATCAAGGCACTGCAACAGAGCGTGCTAGCGCGTCTCAAGGTGATGGCCAAGCTCGATATCGCGGAACGCCGTCTCCCTCAAGATGGACGCATCAACTTGCAGATTGGGAACCAGTTCATCGACGTGCGTGTCGCTACCATTCCCTCAGTGGAAGGTGAGTCTATCTCCCTCCGGCTGCTGGGTCAGGAAAAGTTCACATTGGACCGACTGCGGCTAGAGACTGACCTCAGAAGAGAAGTGGAGATGCTTCTGAAGAAGCCGAACGGCATTATCTTGATCACTGGCCCAACTGGATCAGGTAAATCGACGTCTCTCTACACCTTCCTGTCTCAACTCAACACCGAGCACCGCCGGATCGTTACGATTGAAGACCCGGTAGAACACAAGCTCCCAGGTGTGGTGCAGATTGCCGTTAAACCCGAGATCAATCTCACCTTTGCAGCAGGTCTGCGTTCCATTCTTCGTGGCGACCCTAACGTCGTCATGATCGGTGAGATGCGCGATGTGGAGACGTGTGAAATCGCCATTCGGGCAGCTCTCACCGGCCACTTGGTTTTCAGCACACTGCACACCAATGACGCACTGGGCGGCATCACCCGTCTTATCGACATGGGAATCGAGCCGTTCCTCGTTGCTTCTTCTGTTCGAGCCTTCTTTGCACAGCGCCTCGTGCGCGTTCTCTGCCAAGACTGCCGAGAAGTAGAAACAAATGCTGAAGACCGGCTGAGAGACCTCAAGTATACCGGAACGCTGACGACAACCGTTTACCGCGCCAAGGAAGGCGGGTGTGAGTCGTGTCGTCACACTGGTTACCGAGGCCGGATGTCGATCTATGAACTGATCCGCATCACACCTACCTTAGCTGACCTCATTAGTCACCGGGCAACCCATCAACAACTGCTAGCTCAAGCCGCAAAGGATGGATATCGGCCGATGCGCGAATACGGGATTCGTAAGATACTCGCGGGTTTGACGAGTATCGAAGAAGTCATTTCGGTGACGGTTGCCGATACGGAAGCGTAGTCAGTTGCAGATGTCACCCAGAGGACTGTTTCTTGTTCTATTGCTCGTTGGCGCTGCTGCTGCGGCACTCATCTGGATAAAGCAGGCATCTACGGTACCGATACCTGTGCCGAGCAACCAACTGGAAACCTCTCTTTTCCCGCCGACCCCTCAGGTCACGAGTGATCGGGCAGAAGTAGAAAGGCTGGAGCAAACTGTAGCGCATCTGGAAGATCAGATAAAAGCGCTAACACAAGAAAACGCTCAACTCTTACAAAAGCTCGGCTCCATAGGCATGAAGAATCAGCCTCAACCGCTCCCTGAGAAATCTGCTGTGCCACCAAAGAGAGCTCCAGATGATTATGTAGCTCTTGGGCTGGCTATCGCCAAGTTACGCGATCTGGAGCCTACACCGCGTCCAGTCGTAGCCGCGTCTGAAGAGGAGGCGCGAGCAGCAGCCCAGCGCTGGCTTCAAAAACTGCACGGTGCTGATTTTGGTAAACGTGAAGGTGTTGCGCTTCATGCCTTGGGACTCATTCCAGAAGCCGTGGATACCCTGGAACCTCGGGCTCTACTCCTGGCACGGCAGATCTCCGGCTGGTATGACGAAAAATCAGGCACACAACTCGTTATCCCACCACACAACGAGCCTGGAGGCACCCAGATCACGACCGAACCGGCTCTTGCGATTGCCTACGGCACCCTACTTTCGCGATTTGGTGACCAACTCTTTGGTGAATCATTCTCCACCCTCACCAGTGACGAAAGACAGGCTCGACTTGCTCTCTTGGGAGGGGATGCGGCCCTCATTCGTTTCCTCTATGGAATCACGACTCCATCCGCGATTGATCCGAAGGCCCTACCGCCCGATGATCCAGATCATCCATTGAACCAGATCCCGTCTCCCGACTTCATTCGCCAACGCGATCTCTTTTCCCTCACTTACGGCTTTGAGTTTGCACAAACGTTACACTCCGCGAACGCTTGGCCTGGGTTAACGCAAGCTTACGCTCGCCCTCCACTCACCACGGCCGAGATTTTCGACAGTGAACGTTATCTCAATGAGACCAACACAGCGGTGCCGGCTTCAAAAGTAGAAGCCCTCGCCATGCCGGATGACTTGTGGGATGACCGTCTGGGCCAGTTTGCGCTATTCTATTATCTCAAGAGATACATGGAGCCCGAAGCAGCCCACGAGGCAGCATCGCTTTGGCGTGGAGATCGGCTGATTGTGATCAAAGGCGAATCAAGAGCCAGTGCGCTATGGAAGATTCATGCTGGCAGTGCCGACGGTGCAAAGAAACTTCACAACGCAGTCCATACCGCCATCCTAAACCACTACGGACTGCCTGAAAGCACCCAACTGCCTCACAACGGCGAGCGGAGTTTACAAATCTCAGTCGAGGGAGAGATGGTTACGCTTGTCGATGCAGAGTCCCAAGCGGCTGCTCAATCACTTTGGCAGCGCTGAAGGCGCGATTTGCGGACATGCATTTCTGAAGTTCGATACTTCAGCTACGCTGCAAAAAACGAATCAGTAGTTTGCACATGACCACGCGTCCTTGAGATGGGGAATGAGCATCTGCCCGGCTAACTCATGAGTTTAACGTTGTGCGTGGTCTAAGCCTCTGTGGGCAAATCCGAAAGCAATGTCCACCCAGAACGTTCACAACGGATGTCCTCATCTTCCAGCATTTTCCTGTCAACATTGCTGATGGTAGCCTCGACGGTGCTCGCAGCCGAGAAACCGAACGTGGTCTTGATCATGGCGGACGATTTTGGCTACGAGTGCGTCTCATCCAACGGCAGTCAATCGTGCAAAACACCTCATCTCGATCAACTCGCAGCGACTGGTGCCCGATTTGAACAGTGTCATGTTCAGCCCCTTTGCACTCCCACACGAGTGCAGTTGATGACAGGCAAGTATAACATCCGGAACTACCTCAACTTCGGCACACTTTTGCGCACAGAGACAACGTTTGGTACGCTTATGCGGTCAGCAGGGTATGCAACCGGCATCTGCGGCAAATGGCAACTGGGAAGTGAGGTTGATGCGCCACAACATTTCGGCTTTTCCGAGGCACTGCTGTGGCAGCATACACGGCGTCCGCCACGCTATGCCAATCCTGGCCTAGAGCTTAACGGAAAGGAGCAAGATTACCACAATGGAGAGTATGGACCGGGCTTGGTGAATCAGTTCGCGCTGGATTTCATCGCTCAACACAAGCACGAGCCTTTTTTCCTCTATTACCCCATGATCTTAACCCACAACCCGTTTCAGCCGACTCCAGATAGTCCCGACTGGGACCCCAAAACCGTGGGTGAGAAAGCGCTGGATCACCCGAAACACTTCCCAGAAATGACTGCTTACATGGATAAGCTCATTGGCCAGTTGGTAGCCAAGCTGAAAGATCTCAAGTTATTTGAGAACACGCTTTTGATCTTTGTTGGCGACAATGGGACGGGGAAGGGCATCACCAACAATTTGAATGGACGCGCATACGAAGGTGGCAAAGGAACAACGACAAGCCACGGCACACGCGTACCGCTTATTGTAAGTTGGCCTAGAGTCATCAAATCCCCGATCGTGTGCAGCGACCTCATCTCAAGCACAGATTTCCTACCAACCATTTTGGCTGCAGGTGCAGTGGATGCTCCCAGCAGCATTGATGGCATCAGTTTTCTGCCACAATTGAAGGGTGAGAAAGGAACACCTCGCGAATGGCTCTACCATTGGTACTCGCCTCGGCAAAATAATGACAAAAAAGTCCGTGAGTGGGCCTTCAATGCCCGTTACAAGCTGTATCGCACTGGTGAGTTCTACGACTGGCAGACTGATGAACTCGAAAAGAAGCAAATGGTGGAACTGACGGATGAAGCCGCGATTGGCAAAAAGAAGTTAGAAGCAGCCTTAGCTCTGTTTGACAATGCTAGGCCCAAAGAGCTTGATCAGGCGCTAGAAGGACAGGGCAAAAACAAACGGAAGCGCAAGAAATGATCCGCAAATACCCACTGCTGGCCTTGTGTGCCATCCAATTGTCGATCGTGGCTGGTGAACTCCAGTGGCGAACACTTCCCGGCCTTCCCGACTCAATTGGGTTCGCCGGTTCATTCGCAGGCGATTTAAACGGCAAGCTACTCGTGGCAGGCGGTGCCAATTTCCCCGAACGCAAGCCATGGGAAGGCGGCACTAAGGTGTGGTACGACACGATTCATCTTTTTGATGGGGAGCAGTGGATAAAGCGTGGCAAACTTCCGCAGAAGCTTGGCTATGGGACGTGTTACACAACCGGAAACGGCATTGTCATTGCGGGAGGCAGTCACGCCAACGGCCACTCCGACGAGGTCTATCTACTGAACGCTGACTTGAGTGTCGTATCTCTACCCAAACTACCAAAACCTTGTGCCAACTCCTGTGGAACCATGATTGGACGTGCGCTTTTCATTGCCGGTGGCATTGAAGAACCTAACTCCACTGAAGCCTTGCATTCATTTTGGAAACTTGATCTGGAGCGCCTGGACACAGGGTGGCAGTCCCTCCCGCCGTGGCCTGGAAAGGGTCGTATGCTGGCCACCGCAGCCAGACTTAACAATGAGTTTTATTTGATTGGTGGTGCCGCGCTGAAGAGTGGGCCTGACGGCAAGCCGGAGCGAGTCTGGTTAAACGATGCCTTCGCGTTTTCATCAGATTCAGGCTGGAGAGAGCTTCCAAAGCTGCACTCTCCTAGCGTGGCAGCACCGTCTCCCGCGCCTGTTTTACATGGCCACGTGTATCTGCTTGGCGGCGACGATGGAACTCAACTCAAGGCGTCCCCTAATGACCACAAAGGTTTCCCAACAACGATCTGGAAACTGTCGCCAGACGGCTGGACTGAAGCTGGAGCGATCCCTACGGCCTTGGTCACGACCTCGTCCACGTTGTGGAGAGGTCAGTGGGTCATTCCTGGCGGTGAAGTGCGTCCGGGAGTGAGATCGACGGAAGTGCTGGCTCTGGAGGAGCGTTGAAATCGCTCAGATGACTTCACTCTGGCTACAACAATACGATCCGCTACACTCGCAGGTTCTTTCTACTGCCGTAGCGGCTCTTCCCGTTGTAGCTCTGATGAGCCTTATCGCCTGGGGAAAGACCAGTGTACATCGCTCGGCCACGGCGGCCCTAGTTCTTGCCACGGGTATTGCAGTTTTCGTTTTTGGCATGCCAGTCAGTGCGGCGGGCATGGCAGCCGTCAATGGAGCACTCTATGGCCTTCTGCCGATCGGGTGGATGGTGATTAATATCATCTTCCTCCATCGCATGACGGTGGAGAAAGGCTGGTTTGATATTTTGAAGACGCAACTCGCAGCCGTTGCACCAGATCCACGAGTTCAAGTGGTGCTTATCGCGTTCTGTTTCGGCGCTTTTTTTGAAGGCACGGCAGGTTTTGGGTCGCCTGTAGCGGTAACATCCGCCTTGTTAATGCAACTTGGCTTCAGGCCGCTCCAAGCATGTGGGCTTTCATTGATTGCCAACACCGCACCGGTGGCTTTTGGCGGTATGGGCACCCCATTGATCGCGCTCAATGCTGTAACCGGGATTGATCTAATGGACCTCTCGCGTATCGCAGGCACTCAACTGCCTCTCTTCTCGCTGATCATACCGTTTTGGGTCGTGGGTGCGTATTCCGGTTGGCAGGGTATCCGCGGAGTCTGGCCCGTGGCACTCACTGCGGGACTGTCGTTTGCCATTCCGCAATTTTTGGTCTCCCGATTTCACGGTCCCTGGCTAGTGGATGTGATCGCCTCACTTTGCTCCATGGCAGCCGTTGTTGTGCTATTGCGCTACTGGCGGCCTGCGGGTTCTGAAGCCTCACCGAGGACTGACTTCACCCTACGATGCTGGGTCCCCTGGCTGATCCTGTGCGTGGTAGTTTTCGTTTGGGGCGTGACCAAAACTCGGCTGGACACAGTCTGGACCAGTGAGTGGAAGATCCCATTCCTCCATGAGGCGGTGCAGCGCACTGCTCCCATCGCCCCTGTGGGAGCAACTGCTGAATCGGCGGTGCTTAAGCTTAACCTGATCTCCACAACTGGCACAGGCATCTTCCTGGCAGCCATACTGGCAGGCTTCTTCATGGGTTTTTCTCCCGTGCAGATGGCAAAGTTGTATCTGCAAAACATCGTTCGCCTGCGTGTTTCGCTGGTGACGATCAGTGCGATGCTTGCCCTGGGTTATGTGACCAAGTTCTCTGGGATGGATGCTACCCTCGGCCTAGCGCTCGCTGGAACCGGCTGGTATTACCCATTTTTTGGGGCTCTTCTTGGTTGGCTAGGGGTAGCATTGACTGGAAGCGATACGGCGAGCAACGTCCTATTTGGGTCACTGCAAACCATTACAGCCAAGCAAGTCGGAGTAGACCCCGCGCTGATGGCTGCTGCCAACAGCACGGGTGGGGTGATGGGCAAAATGATTGATGCTCAGAGCATCGTAGTCGCCAGTGCTGCAACGCAATGGCAAGGCCACGAAGGAAGCATTCTTCGATTTGTTTTTTGGCATAGTATCATCCTGGCGTGCTTAGTTGGCCTGTTTGTGATGATGCAAGCTTACCTCTGAAGCGGTCCCTGCTGACATTGAGCGTTAAACAGACCAATTGGTAGCCAATCGGAGCTACAAGCCCGAAAATACGCGGCTTTCGCGGGTATCTTTCGCCTCTTTTCAATTAAAAAGTTTATCGCAAATAGATCAATAAACACTTCGCATTCCTGACCTGGCTGTGCTATATACCACACCTCTATGGCTACCACTCGTAAGACTCGTTTCTCTCGTCGTGTCCCTGATCATGTTACTGATGAACTGGTGAATGTTCTCTCCGCTGGAAAGACCCACGAGTTCAATGCGCTCTTTAGCCTCGTGTATGATAATTTGAAGCTCAAGAATGCCGTCAGCGGTGGTGAAGAAATGCTCCGTCTGCGCTCCTATGAGAAGCTTCAAGGCTTGGTAAGCCGTGGTCTTGTGGCCAAAGCAGGACGCACTTACCGTGGCCTTCCTGGTGTAGAGAATGCATCCAGCACCGCAGCTGCCTCACGCGCCGCTGCTGCTGCAGCAGCAGCTCACTAAGGTCCATGGGGGACCTAGCTCCCGTTCCATCTAGTTTAATCCAAGACAAACACCGTCAGCTTTACTGGCGGTGTTTTTCGTTTGAACTGCAAGAGGTTGCAATAAATCGGCTTGGCGAGTAGGAGAAAACCTATAATAATGGTCTCGTCGTATGTTTAATCCGCCGGAAATCCGCGTCATGGCACTGTTTGTAGCCGCGCTCTTGTTCCTGGGGGTGTTCCGCCATTGCCAGCGGCAGATTCAGACAATCGACCTGCCGCCAGAGTCCGTTCTTCAGGAAGTGAAGTTCAAGAATCGGCGAACTTCTCCGAAGCCGGACTGAAGATTCAATCCGCTGTTACTATTCCGTCTCGCCAAAGTATTTTTGGCGCAGTTCAACATTTACACCGCTCTCGTGAAGCTTGAGCAGGCCCTGATTTAACTTCTCGCGGAGTTCACTGCCTTGCTGAAGGGCAAAAGCGTAGTTTTGCCGCTCAAACATGCTGCCAACCATGTGCAATTTCTCGTCTCCGAGCTTGGCAGATTCATACTGAAGAATGGGAGCGTCATAAACCACCGCATCCACCTTTCGACTGCGCAACGCCGCAATGCACGCACTAACATCCTGTAACGCGGTCACCTTGGCTGCTCTGTTGTTGAGCCAGATTTCAGCCGTGCTGCCCTTGATTGTGGCCACCCTTCGTCCAGGTAGATCGCCCGGGCCATTGATATCACCACGCAACGTGTTGATGGTCAGTGTGGTAGTGAAGGAGGCGGTGAGCAAGGAAACCAATACGATGCTCAGCAACATCCAAACCAACGCTATGATGCGCCCGCCAACACCAACCGGACCTTTGTTGTCAGCGCCACCAACAAGCAACGTGCTTATCGTCCACCAAAAGGACTCCCAAAGTCCCGATTTATATTCTCTGGGCCATTGATCCTCATTCACCTTGTGTTCGAACTTCCAGACGAGGTGCGACACCACCAGCATGGCCAGAATGAGCAGCAGAAAGCTGCCGATGAGCTCAAGATTGAAGAGATTGCGAATCATGGCCACGAGACTGTCGAAATAGCTACCACCTTCGTTAGAGACAAGCACCTGGAGCCCGCTCTCATAGAACGGTTGTGAAAAGTCGATCACCTCTTCTCGACTGGCTGTAACACTGATAGCTCCGACGCCCACATCAGCAGTCTTATTCTGGACGGCGTCAATGATCTCCTGTGCGCTATCCACCACTTTAATGTCGTACTCGATGTTTGATTCACGGGCTAATGCATCCCAGAGCTCTGCGGCGAATCCCACTCGACGCCCATCCTTGTCGAACGAGAAAGGTTCCAGATTACGTGTGGCTACACGGATTTTGGTTGTTGGCGCGCTTGCCGATTGGCCGAAACAGCAGCTGAAGGCAAATGTGAAGCAAACAATAGTAGACAGTGTACGCGTAAGAGTCATCGGAACCGATAAGCAGACTATTTCCTCAAGTCACCGCGTCAAATGCAGAGCCTCCTTGGTCAGCCCTTAGGTGCGCTGAAGAAAATCATCCACGTAATGCTCCACCATCTCCCGCAATGGTGGTGGTGAAGGCATGCCGATCCGTTTTGAACGAGTGCCGTCGACGGCTTGCGGCCAATTGTCTACGATCCGCTGAATCCGAGCGTCCGGCGCATCGACAATCCTCCCAAGCTTAAGCCCTTTCACAACGGACACCTCCTGGATAGCCGACTCCGCAAGGCGTGGTGTCACCGTGTGTGCAGGCAACACATAGGCGCGATCTGTTCCCAAAACACTCTCTGGGACCTCTGCCATCTTGATAAATGACTCAACCACCGCGCGATACCCCGTCATGGGATGTCTCTGATCACGGTGCACAGGCAGCAAGCAGTCTTCACCATTGAGCGGCTCGCGGAACATGCCGCTAGCCCAGCTCGATGCGGCAGCGTTTGGCTTGCCGGGACGAATGATCACCGTGGGTAAACGGATAGCTCTGCCATCAAAGAAGCCTTTTCGCGTGTAGTCATTAACCAGCATCTCACAAATCGCCTTTGTCATGCCATAAGTGGTCTGCGGAGTGTGCTTGGTTCCATCCGAGTTGACCTCCATCATGCCTTCACCACCAAAACACGCAATACTGCTGGCAAAGACAACCCGTGGCCGGCCAGGAAGGCTCCGAGCACACTCAAAGATGTGCCGACTTCCGTCTAGGTTTACTCGCAAAGCGTCATCAAACCGCTCCTCGCATTCGCCACTGACCATTGAGGCGAGATGGAAGATGGTTATCGCCCGTGCGCTGCCAACTGACTCAAATACAAAGTCTTTCGAGCCAACATCGCCACACGCATGACGAACTCTGGCATCTTGCGGCGGTCCTCGGAAAAAAGCATCGATCAAGACAATCTCCTCTAACGGTTCTCCAGCGAGTTGACCCCGCTCGAGCAGCTTTTGGCTGAGCTGTGAACCGAGAAAACCTCCACCTCCGGTAATCACTACTTTCATAAAAGCACAGCCTATCGTCCTGGCAGCGGTAGACCTGGAGGCCCCAGTTTTTTGATCAACTCTAAAAGGTCACCCAGGTTCTGAAGCAAAGGAATCTCTTCCTTAACCTCTTCCTCCTGCCAAGGAGGCCCCGCTTTCTCCAACTCAGGGCTTAGCTTCTTGTATTCGCCCACCTGAGTTCCATCTGGTCCGCTTACCTTTACCCACACCCCTCCAAACTGCTCATATGAGCGGACATTTCTTTCAGAGACACTAACGGCCCGGTTGCTCACACCAATCTTGAGTCGAGTGCTCTTTGTTTTTTCAGCACTTACGCCTTCCGTTGTGACTCGTGCAGCTTTCCCAGCAGCCAATGTCTCAACTCGTTCGGAACCAGGGCTTATCCCCACTGAACCGTCCGGACGCATGACGTAGATGACATACGCCACTCGCAGCCCTGCAGCATCAACAGCAGATGGATTCTGAATCTGAATCTCGTAGTGCTTGTAAGCAGTCTTGACTTGAGCCGGGGGGGTGAACGGAAGCGGCGGCGGTGAAGCAGAAGCACGCTCTTGGACGATCTCTCCTTTAGAGCCAGCGCCATCCTTCTCCGACACCTGAAGCATCACATGCTTCACCGCTGTATGTGTTGTCAGCCAGTTCGAGACATACGCCTGATCCGGCAAACTCAACTTAGCAAGAGGCCACTGAGCGTTGATCCTGCCAATGCCCAAAACAACATTAGCGCCCCTAACACCTCGTAGCTCGGCATCAACCGTCCGTCCTTGTTGATCGGTGAACACACGGGCATCGGCAGAAGCCGTGACTAACAACAAGAAACTCAACCAGCGATTCATCAGAATACTAAATCATGCCCAGCTTCATTTTGCCCTCAACAGAGATCATCCCCTGATTCCATGGCGGATCCCAGACGAGTTCAACTGCAGCATCGTCCATGTCCTCAATGGTCATGATCCGACCTTGAGCATCTGCGGCGATCGTTGGTCCCATGCCACATCCAGGAGCCGTGAGAGTCATTTTCACGACTGCTCGGTTTTTGCCATCGGCGTCCCTCTCTACCCGGCAATCATACACAAGACCTAGGTCAACGATGTTAACTGGAATCTCCGGATCGTAGACGTTCTTTAACTGATTCCAAACCTCCATCTCGAGATCGCTCGCCTCCATCGGGATATTGGATGAAGACGTACTTTCCGACTTCTTTTCTGCGGCCGGATCAATACCCAAGGCATCGGCATCAAGAGAGTTGATACGGGCAAGGCCGAAGTCGGTAGCAACCGTATAGGTGCCACCAAGCGATTGAGTGATGATGACCTTCAATCCTTGTGGAAGCTTGATCAGGTCTCCGCTGGGGATCTGAATGGCGTCTACCTCGCGGGTGAGTTCTAGAGAAGAGTGCATGTCGTTTGTTTGAGTGAAGGCTAAGCTGGTGGCTTACGACTGAAGGTTGATCTTCAGTTTTCTTGGGGGTGGAAGGATTGAGTCGTGAAGCGTAGCCGATGAAGAGTGGGCCTGGGCCGCCGGCGCGACCGATTTCTCGCCCTCTAGGGCCGCTTTCAAAGCCCCTTCCACCATTTGTCCGCAATGAATCTTCATGGGGGGCAATGCTCCAATCTCGCCAGTCAGTTGGGTAGCGTCCAATTTCAGCGCCTCGTCACGAGTTTTGCCCTGAAGCAACTTCACAGCCACGGAAGCGACAGCAATCGCCGTCTGGCAACCAAACGATTGGAATGTCGCGCGGTCGATGACTTTCTGACCGTCTTTCTCCTTGTACTTGAGCCACATGCGCACCATATCACCGCAGTCAGCCGAGCCCACCGTGCCCACGGCATCGGCGTTCTCAAGTTCACCTACATTCGAGGTGTCTGTCAGAGCTTCTTGAAGTGCAGCTTCATTCATGGCTTTTGTCAGTCGGCAAACTCAAGGGTGTAACGAGGAAGAGATTGGTCAACCTCAACAGAATACGCATCAATGCCACCCTGGAGACACTTGGTTTCCGCGAAACCATGCCCGATGAAGTAGGCGGCTGCATCCAGGGATCGCGAGCCTTGGTGATCATAGATCACGATTGGGGTGTCTTTTCCCCAGGAGTTAAAAATGGTCTGAATCAGCGCCTGGTCGAGCAATTGAGCGCCGGGCAACTTGACCGCTTCATGCTCCTCGCGCGTCCGAGCATCCAGGATCTTCAGATTGCTCTCGGTGGGCAGTCGATCAGCAAGTTCACGCGGCGTTATTTGAATGCGTGCATCACTGTCATGTGAACTCCTGATGTGATCGATCACTTCATTCACATCCAGGTTGTCGTTGCGCGCACAAACTTCAGCCAGCGTCTCAGTGGGCTGAAATCCGCAACTGCGGCAGCCGCCTATGTGATACTTGGCAAAAAGAGCCCTTTGCGCTCCTGGGAATACCTTGAGGAGCTGAGTCATGGTGGTGGAGCCATCAATGGTTGGAGTTTCCTGCACGTTCATGGTAAGATTTTTTAGTGTTTGACTTCGGACGCTGAGCGGAAGGAAGCATTGAGATGTTAGAGCAGTCCACTGCGGATCAGCAGCGCATCAGGATCTGGATCACGGCCCATGAAATCGCGGAAAAGCACCGCCGGGTCGTCAGAGTTGCCTTTGCTCAGAATCTTATCCTTGAACTCTCGGCCCACTTTCTCGCTGAGAACACCTGCCTTCTCGAACTTGGTGAATGCATCTGCATCAAGCACCTCAGCCCACTTGTAAGAGTAGTAACTGGCGGCATATCCCACCGGACTCGAAAACAAGTGTCCGAAGCGGCGTGCCATGGTAGGCGCGTAGGTTTGAAGCGGCATCTGGTACTCACGCGTGATCGCACGGCTCAGGTCATCCAAATCCACGTCGGTGTCGGTCGCGTGGTTCATGTGCAGTTCCAGGTCAAGCTTGCCAAATGAAAGCTGACGCATCATCGCGCTGGCGGACATGTAGTTGCGCGCCGCAGTCATGCGCTTGAACAACGCTGGCGGTATCGGTTTGCCCGTCTCCACATGCTTAGCGAAAAAGTCGAGGCTCTTCCTGCTCCAGCAAAAGTTCTCCATAATCTGGGACGGCAACTCCACAAAATCCCACGCGACATTGACTCCGTTCATGGATGGGATTTCCACTTCTCCAAAGAGTTGATGAATCAGGTGCCCAAACTCATGAAAAACAGTCTGCACTTCGTCATGGGTGAGCAAAGCGGGCTTGCCATCCACCGGGGGCGTCATGTTTCCACAAATCAGACCAAGATGCAGCCTGCGTTCCTTGCCGTTGACCGGTGGTGTGCCACCCAAAAGGTAGTTCATCCACGCGCCACCACGCTTTGAATCCCGCGGATGCCAATCTGCATAAAAAGAGCCAATGTGGGCACCATCAGCGTTTCTCATTTCATAAAACTTCACCAGTGGATGCCAGACTTCCACGGGGCCCGGGCGAGTAGGGTCGGTGCTGGCGGGAGTTTCGTCTGCGGTCTCTGTTGGGTTTAGAAAAATGGATTCACGCTCAGTGATGGTGACTCCAAAAAGCAACTCAGCGATCTTGAACATGCCCTGAATGACACCATCCATCGGAAAATAAGGTCGCAGTTCTTCGGGATCGAAATCATGCAACTCTTTCTGCTGCTTTTCGCTCCAGTACGAGACATCCCACGGCTGAAGCAGGTCGTGATTCACGTGGAGCGCCTCAGCGCGGTACTCTTGCAGCTTTACTACCTCCCTTTCAAAAGCAGGCTTTGTGCGCTGATGAAGTCTTTCTACGAAGGCAAGCGCCGTGGCTCCATTTTTTGCCATGCGGCGCTCCAGGATGTGATCGGCAAACTGTGCTCGCCCCATGAGCTTGGCCTTTTCATGCCTCAAGCGCAGAATCTTCCACACCAGATCAGTGTTATCATGCTCACCTGCTCGGCCGATTCTCGTAGAACCCTCCCACACCGTGCGGCGAATGTCCTCTGAGTCACAATACTGCATCACTGGCAGCATGCTGGGTGCCTTTAGAGTGATGCGATACCTAGGCTCAGTCGGCGTGCCATGGCCTTTGTCTCGTGCGTCAGCGCGAGCCGCCTCAATGGCGCTTTCGGGCATTCCTTTGAGCTTCTCCACGTCATCGACGATCAACTCGAACGCATTTGTCGAGTCGAGTACGTTCTCAGAGTATTTTTGTGTCGCCTGGGACAACTCTGACTCAATTTCTTCCATCCGCTTCTTCTGCTCAGGTGCTAGGTCAGCTCCGTGATTGCGGAAGTAAGCCAATGTTTCATCCAGGACCCGTTGTTTAAGTCCAGTCAGAGCGCGTGCCTCGTCGGTTTTGCTGTAAGTCTCGATCAAATCCCACAAATGATCATTGAGCGGGATCTTCGCGCGAAATGCAGAGACTTTTGGCAGCATTTCATTGTGAGCTTCTCGCAACTCTTGCGAATTGCACACCGAGTCCAGATGCTCCACCAGCGCCCAAGCCTCGTTTAGCTCTCGGGTGGCCTCTTCCAGACCGATCAATACAGAATCAAACGTCATCCGGCCACGATCCTGGTCTGCTACAGCGTCGATGTTTGCCTGGGCGCGCTCAAGCGCCAGAGTGATGTCTGGAACGATGTGCTTTGGGTGCAGAGTGGACCAGCGAATCTGGAAGTCTTTGGTGAGGAATGGATTGGGCATTTTCTGAAATCGCGGGGGTGGCGGTTTTGCTCAGAAGGGGGCGTTACTATCAGTCTCTTACGCCTACGCCCTTCAAAAGAGCGGCATCGGAAAAGTCATCGTCAGTAAACTTGAGGTTGTCGGTGAGTCCCTTGCCGGAGACGTCGGTGCGAGAACCATTGGCGGCATTGATTACCGAGAACTCCACAGGGACGAAGTAGCCAGACGAAGAGCGCATCACTTTTTGGGTCTCAACGGTGCGCATCAGTTTTCCATCCTTGCCAAAGATCTCTGCCTTTTTTGGGTAGAGACGCTCATCTTCCATGACGCTTAACACACGGCTGACATTGCCAGGGCTAGCGCCACCGGGTTTTGATTCAACAATTGTGCAATCGGCCGAGCCCAGTTTGACGTGCTGTTTCACTTCTTGCACAGGCCAGTCCAGAAACTCAGCAAGCAGATCTTCGATCAGCACGTCTGTGCCAAACAAGCCGGTAGTTCGATCCGTAGGCTTCAAGGAGACTGGTTGTCCCCCTGGCGTGTAAGTCCACCCACTGAACTTTCCGCCGTTGCCAACTCGCAGCGCAAGGCCTTCACTTTTACGCGCCGTCGGGAACAAAACTTGGTAGAGATGAAGTTCGTCGCCATTCGGGGAAGTATGGCGCTTGATGACGATCTGCAGAGTGGGTTTGCCCTTCTGACGCATCGTCGCACGAATCTGGACATCGCCTTTTGGCCTTGCTGCTTTAACCGCTGCCATCAACTGGGCTCCCGTGTAGCTCGATTGGGCATTCAGCAGGCTCGCAGAGAACCCAAGGATGAAACAAAACAGGATACGGAAAATCATTGTCGCAGCGCTAAGCTCGGATTGATCTGAGTACAACGGAAAGCTGGGTAGAGGCCACTGAGCAGACCAACACCCAATGCCAGTCCCATGGCCAAACCAAGCAAGTCAGGCCCAATGTGGGGCTCTAGCTTGCCTTCCATGATGGGCATTCGCGCCATGATCTTGAGCAAGGCCACTCCCAAAACCACGCCAAGCACGCCCGCAGCGGCACAAAGCGCCATCGACTCATAAACGATCATGCGCAGAATGCGGCTGCGTTTCCAACCAAGCGCGATCAGCACACCGATCTCACGAGTGCGCTCAAACACGCTCATAAACATCGTGTTCATCACCCCAAAAGTGCCCACCAGCAATGCAATGAGTGAAGTCCCCCAGTTCATCGCCTTGAAAGTCTTCACGGCCTCATTGTTGTCCGACAAATCCTCCGCTGTCTCCACTGTGCAGTTCGGCAACTTGCTGACGATCGCTTTGCTGATCTCGTCCGGCGGGACGCTGTTGTCCTTCATGCGAATGTTGATGAAGTTGGCCTGCTTTTCTTTCGTGACGATGTTCTGCAGATTCTTCAAGCTCATGAACACTGTGGCATTCTCCACCAACGCCTTGCACTCGGCGATTCCGGCTACGGTGAAGTCAGCCACTTCGATGGTGATCTTGTCTCCCACTTTCTTCTGAAGTTGCTCAGCAGCGAGCTTGCCCAACACGACCGCCTGCTCATCACCGGATCTAGGAAGACGGCCATCCACGATCGTCAGATGATCCCAAACAAAGGTTCCCCACTCACGACCAGACACCACAACTGTAGGAGCCTCTTCAATGCTGAGAACTTCCGTCAATAAGTTGGCCGCCTGGGCCACTCCAGGCACTTCACGCACTTGCTTGATCCATTCCTCATCGAACGGCTCGGCCAGCAAAAAGCCGCTCGCCTTTCTAACCACGAGATCTGTGCCACGCGCTTTCAGCGCGTCCGTCCAACTTTCACCCAATCCCCAAGCAAGTCCAAGAAGAGCCACCACGGCTCCGATGCCCACACCAATACCCATGACCGTCAGAACCGTCCGAATCGGACGACGTGTGAGGTTCTTCAGAGTGAGTTGAAGCAAAGTCATGCGTATTCCTCCGTCAGATTTGCTGCTCGCTCGTCCGAGGCGATTTGGCCGTCCTTCATCGTGATGACACGATCAGCAGCACGCGCTACTTCCATGTCGTGCGTGACCAACACAAGCGTCATGCCTTTATCGCGATGAAGTCCCTCCAACAACTCCATGATCTGGTGTGAGTTTTTGCTATCCAGATTGCCCGTAGGCTCATCGGCCAGGAGAATGCCAGGGTCATTGGCCAAACTCCGCGCGATCGCCACACGTTGACGTTCCCCGCCCGAGAGCTTGGCGGGCAGGTGATCCAGACGATGCCCCATACCTACGATTTCTAGCAACTCCCGTGCTTTGCGCTGACGATCGCGTTTGGCCATTCCAGCCTCAAACATCGGCACTTGGACATTCTCTAACGCTGTGAGGGTGGGCAAAAGATGGAACGCCTGGAAGACAAAACCGATGTTGCGGGCACGAAATCCCGCCGGGTCACGCAGTTTGGTAATATCCTCTCCTCTGAATCGGATAACCCCTTTATCCGCCTCGTCCAAGGCACCCAAAAGCGCGAGCAGCGTGGACTTTCCGCTTCCGCTAGAGCCGATAATCGCCACAAACTCACCTTCGTGGACCGCAAAACTCACTCCACGAAGCGCCAAGACATGCCCGTCATCGAAATCGCGATGCACGTCCACCACCTCCAGCAAAGGAAGGCCTTCTGCGGGAGCGCCTGGTGTGGGGGCGGGTTGGGTCATGGAGGGGTGAAATGGAGCCCGCCAACTTGCTGAAAGCACCGCCCCAAGCAAGCCGAACATTCCACCGACAACATCCAATGGGATTGGCTGATTTTTCGGACTTCCGGAGCACTTTTACGCTGTGACCACAGCTCGCGGCACACGCCCGTGGACATCCGTGAGTCGGTAATCTCTGCCGGCATAACGATAAGTCAGGCGTTCGTGGTCAATGCCCAGCAGGTGCAGGATTGTAGCGTGGACATCATGCACATGCATTTTGTCCACTGCCGCCTTGAATCCAAAGTCATCACTTTGGCCATAGGCGACACCACCGCGCGCACCTCCGCCCGCCAAGAACATGCAGAAGCCGTGGGGATTGTGGTCGCGCCCATTTCCATTTTCACTGACGGGGGTCCGGCCAAACTCTCCTCCCCACACGACCAGAGTGTCTTCTAGTAGACCACGTTGTTTCAAATCGGACAATAGTGCAGCGATCGGCCTGTCGATGTCAGCAGCGAGCTTCCGGCACTGCTCGTCGTGCTTAGAATGCGTGTCCCAAGGTTGGCCGTTCCCATAATAGACCTGCACAAAGCGCACTCCGCGCTCCACAAGGCGTCTGGCCATCAAGCATCCGTTAGAAAAGTGGCTACTGCCGTACATTTCCCGGGTCTTGGGTGTTTCTCTGCCCAGATCAAAGGCATCCGTGCCAGCGGACTGCATTCGGAAGGCCGTCTCCATGGCCTGAATGCGACCATTCAGAGCAACATCAGCACCACCGCGGCTAGCTAAGTGCTCCGCATTGAGCGCTTGCATAAGATCAAGCTGACGACGCTGCTCGGAGATGCTCACGCGATCATTCTGCAGCCACGGGATCATCTTTCTGGGCTCAAGATTGCTGTGATTGATGTAAACACCCTGGTGTTGAGCCGGAAGGAACGCACTGCTCCAGAGTATCGAGAAGCGAACGGGCCGCCCTGGGCACAGCACTACGTATGACGGCAGGTTGTGATTGTCATTGCCAAGTCCGTAGCTGAGCCAGGAGCCCATACTCGGCACTCGCTCGGTCATCGTGCCGTTGTTCATCAGCAAAAGTGCTGGGCCATGGTTCGGATTGTCCGTATAACATGATCTCAGCACGCAAAGGTCGTCGGCGTGAGTTGAGAGATGCGGTAACAACTCACTGATCTCCAAACCGCTTTGCCCATGGCGGCGGTACGCATAGGGAGAGGCCAAAAGGCCACCTGTAGGGCGCTCTGTGCGCAAGTCAGCGCCTTCGGGCCGCTGACCGTTGTATCGGGTCAAGGCTGGCTTGGGATCAAAGAGATCCGGCCCGAACGGCCCGCCGTTCATAAAAAGATGAATGACCCTACGAGCCCTCGGAATCGCATGAGTCGTCGGGGACGCATTCAATGCCGAAGCCAACCCAAGCGCACCCAGCCCTCCTCCCATCTGGGAGATCAAGTGACGTCGGGTGAGATGCTGGTCCATGGCAGTTGATACCTACGATGAAAGCTCGCTCGGCTATCACGCCAAAGTCACATCACTTACCGATGCAGAAGCTGCTGAAAATGACGTCGAGCACTTCTTCGATGTCGACTCGTCCAGTCACATCACCCAGTGCAGTCATGGCTTCACGTAGTTCAAGCGCTATGAACTCTGTCTCTTGACCCATCTCCAGAGCCTCCTTAGCCGCACGCAATCCGTTGCGCACTTGATCAAAGCAGGCCTTGTGGCGAGCATTGATCGCCACGGGATGACTGTGATTGAGAGCACCAGACTGACCGAGTAAGGTTTGAATGCGCACGCGCAACGTTTCAACACCAGCTCCGGTGGAACATGAAAGCGGAATAGAT
Source organism: Verrucomicrobiaceae bacterium (assembly GCA_016795485.1). GTDB lineage: Bacteria > Verrucomicrobiota > Verrucomicrobiia > Verrucomicrobiales > Verrucomicrobiaceae > JAEUHM01. The sequence continues at coordinate 29,904 of JAEUHM010000030.1, forward strand.
TCCACTTCACCCCATGACGGATGAATGCCGAGGTCTAATTTGTTCAACAGCAACAAACGGCGGGACTCCTGTGCGGGATTCATTGGCACACGGTTCGCCTCGTTCATGGGTTTGCTTCCATCCACGACTTCAAGAATCAAATCAGCTCGCTCAATCTCCCTTTCGGAGCGCTGAATGCCTTCTTGCTCGATCTCATCGGCAGATTGACGCAGACCAGCGGTGTCGACCAGCCTCAGCGGGAATCCATGAACTTGAACGATCTCTTCGATGGTGTCTCGCGTGGTTCCCGCTCTCTCATTAACGATGGCGCGGTCAAATCCGAGCAACAAGTTCAGGAGGCTGCTTTTCCCGACGTTTGGCTGGCCACAGATGACTGTCCGCGCCCCATGTCGAAGGATTCGACCATGCTCACTGGTCGCCAGTAGTCGGTCACAACGTTCCGCAACGCCCTGAATACGGCCTTTGAGAGCCTCTCCCACATCTGGCGCAATGTCCTCCTCTGGAAAGTCGATGTAGGCCTCAACATGCGCCAGCACGTCGATCAACTCCGCGCGCATCGCCTCAGCCTCGCGTCCAATCGATCCATCCAACTGTTCATTCGCGGCTCGCAGTGCCAGTTCGCTTTGAGCGTGAATGAGATCCATCACTGCCTCAGCCTGTGTTAGATCCATCTTGCCATTCAGAAAGGCTCGTTGGGTAAACTCACCTGGCTCTGCCGAACGTGCTCCAGCGGCCAATAACAGCTCCAAGACGCGTCTGGTTACCAGCACACCACCATGACAGTGAAGCTCGACAACCTCCTCTCCCGTGTAACTCCCAGGCGATGGAAACCAGAGCGCTAGAGCATGATCCACAGCGGACTCGTCCTGATCTTTGAGAGGGAGGAGTGTCGCTTTCCGCGGCGACATTCGATGAACCGCTTCACCAGCGAGTTTTTCCACTACATTTTTTGCATTCGGACCTGAGATCCTCAAGATGCTAACTGCGGCTTCACCTGGTGCGGTGGCTATGGCTGCAATGGTGTCTGTCACGGGCTGATGAGGTTTCGGTGAAACACCTCGCACTCCTTTTTGTGAAGCCACAAGCTGTGAACGACTCCTACTGAGCCAAGAACAACCACAAGTCCAACAAGGAAGAGCCCTTTGCCGCGATGTCCCAACATTCCCGCAGCAATGCTCACCGCGCCGATCGTGTAGTAAAGCCAGCGAGTGCTAAGACGGCGCTCTGTTTGTGCCTGGATCAGCGGGTGATACGCGGAGTCCGTGATCTTGAGCACGTCAGGCATGGACTTTGATCGCATGAAAGCATACGGCCCAACGCTAAAGGAGCACGCAGCGATGATTCCAAGTGCAAAAAACCGCGCGCGAATGTCTTTGATCAAGTAACCGCCGACAAGAAATACAAGACCAAGCGCTATCCCATAAAGGGGCAGCGGCTCTAGCAACAAGTGGCTGTACTCGGCGTCACCGAGGCTTGTCCACAAGGCTGACAGTTCCTTCCACATTCAACATCAAAACAGTTCTGCTTGCGCACTGGCAGGCGGCATAAGGCCGAGTTTACGATAAGCGGAGGGCATGGCGACACGACCACGTGGCGTACGCTTAACATACCCTTGCATCACCAAATAGGGCTCATGCACCTCTTCCAAAGACGAAGCATCTTCCCCAACGGCCACTGCGATGGAGTTAAGCCCAACGGGGCCGCCATCGAACTTGCTGATCAAGGCTTCAAGAACGCGCTTGTCCATTTCGTCCAGACCGTCTTCGTCGATGTCACGCATGGAGAGCGCCTGAGCCGCAACCTCCTCGGTGATGATGTTGTTGGCCTTCACTTGTGCATAGTCACGCACCCAACGAAGAAGATGATTGGCGATACGTGGCGTCCCACGTGCCCTCCTGGCGATTTCTTTGGCACCACCTGTCTCCATCTCAACTTTAAGCAGCCCCGCTGAACGCTTCAGAATGTGCTGGAGTTCGTCAGTGTTGTAATAGTCGAGGCGATTCGGGATGCCGAATCGGCTTCTCATCGGTGCCGTGAGCTTTCCAGCCCGAGTGGTGGCTCCTACGAGCGTAAATGGCGGCAAATCAATGCGGATGGTGCGCGCTTTGGGGCCTTGGTCGATGATGATGTCGAGCCGGAAGTCTTCAATCGCAGGGTAGAGATACTCCTCAATGCTGGGATGCAATCGGTGGATCTCATCGATAAACAAAATGTCCCGCTCTTGAAGATTGGTCAAAATACCTGCCAGATCTCCGGCGCGCTCAATCTGCGGACCGCTCGTCGTGTGCAATCGAGAGCCGACAGCGTTGGCAATCAGATTGGCAAGAGTTGTTTTGCCAAGTCCAGGTGGCCCGCACAGCAACACGTGATCGAGTGACTCATTGCGGATGCGAGCGGCTTCCACCATGACCATTAACTGCTCCTTCACCTTGGTCTGCCCATGAAAATCATCGAAATCGCCGGGACGAAGGGCGAGATCGAATGGGGAGTCGGGTTCGTTAAGAGCAGGATTCATCAAGAAGTCGTCAAATCGTTGTTAATCACGAGCAACCACACCACTTACGCAACCTTCATTGGCTTGCAAAACGGTGGCAGAAAAGTCTGCTTGGTAGCCACGCTTATGCTGCCATGACCTCGCTCCGCTTGGTCGACGATCCAAGTTTGCATGAACGTGAATCGTACCAGCCATGAGATCGAACTCGATCTCATCATCGTCTTTGACACTGCCAATAGGCCCCCCAACGATCGCTTCAGGCGTGCAGTGCACACCGATGCTTCCATGAGAGACACCAGAAACGCGAGTGTCGCTGATGAGTGCCACCTTTCCATCAAGTTCAGGAACCGCGAGCGCCGCAGATGCAACCGCGACCTCTGGCATCCCTGCGGCGACAGGTCCCAACTGGCGCAATACCACGATATGCCCTGGTTTGATTTTTCCGGCTGCGGCCGCATCCGTTACGGCTTTTGCATCTTCAAAACAAATGGCCCTGCCTTTGAACTGAGGGGGCTGGCTATTGCACACTTTGAAGACAATGCCATCCGGCGCGAGATTGCCAAAGCACACCTGCATGTCAGCGTAATCTTTGAAGGGCTTGCCGAGGGGCGCGATCAAGTCCTGGCCTTCAGGCACGTCGGGCGCGTCAGCAAGGTTTTCAGCCAAGGTCTTGCCAGACACTGTCAGCGCACTTCCATCCAACAACCCAGCCTTGAGCAAGTGCTTGAGCAACATACTAGTGCCGCCAATGCGGTGGAGATCCACCATGGTTCCGAGCCCGCGGGGAGCGAAGTTGGCATACACGGGAGTCTTTCGGCAGATGGCCTGTACATCCTTGAGCGTGAAGTCTACACCAGCTTCCTTGGCTACAGCCAAGATGTGCAACACACCGTTGGTAGACCCACCAGCCGCAGCGATGGCAGTCATCGCATTGGTCAGTGCCGTTTTGGTCAGAATATCTCTAGGCCGGATGTTGCGCTCAAGCAGCACCTTCATGGCGGCTCCTACTCGACGACACTCTTCGCGCTTTTTGTCGTCGATCGCAGGAATGCTGGAGCTATTTGGCAACATCAGTCCCATTGCTTCACTTGCGATTCCCCAGGTGTTGAAAGAAGCCGCAATGCCGCAGCCTCCAGGCCCTGGGCAGGAGACGCGGATGATTTCTTCACTCTCCTCTTCAGACATGCTGCCGGTGCGCGCCTTTGCTTGGGAATCAAGGGCATCAAGAATGGTGACCGGCTTCCCTTTGTGGCACCCAGGCATGATGCTGCCGCCGCTGACGATCATCCCTGGCAAGTTCGTGCGGGCGAGAGCCATGGCGAACCCAGGTCCGTTTTTGTCGCAATGATGCAGGCCGATCAATGCATCATAGCAATGCGACTGGCACACCATCTCCGCTCCGTTGGCCATCATGTTTCTGGAAACCAAGGAAGCTCCACCGCCCTCGTGCCCCTGCGTGATGTTGTCACTTACACAACTGACACCGAACGGAAAACCGATAAGGCCAGCTTCTGAGCAGCCTTGCTTGAGCGCCTGGGCTAGTTCGTAGGAGTGGAGGTTGCATAGATTGCCATCCAACAATGGCGTCCCGATGCCTACTTGTGCTTTGTTGAAGTCGTCTGGAGTAAAGCCGAGTCCCCAATAGAACGCGTTGACCGCTTTTTGCCAGCCGTGGGTGAGTTGGGACGAGTTCCAGTTCAGTGATGCCATGATGGATGGAAGTGACCGAAAAAGCGCATGAGCAAAAGCGATTTGTTTTCGCCGGAGTCTGCCGAGAAACAAAAAGGCCAGAGAGACGAACTCTCTGGCCTTTAAATGTAGGAAGCGTCAAGACGCTGTCCCAAAGCCGGACTTACTTGCCGATTTCGGTGACTTTGCCGTGCTCGCTGAGAGCTTTGACCTTCTTGCCTTCGAGGCTAGCGAGTTTGTCAGCGCCTTTGGTGGAAGGAGTGAGCTTGAGGCTCTTCTCTTTGCCGTCGACTTCGATAACAACTGTCTTGGACTCGGCATTGAAGGACTTCAGCTTGCCTTCGGTGGTGTCTACCTTACCGCAGCCAGCGATAGCTGAACCGGCGGCGATGGAGAGGGCGGCGATGGTGGTGAGGAGTGCTTTCATGATGTAGTTTACTATTTTCCTATTGGCGTAGGGTTGAGTTCCTTTTTTCACGATCGTTATTGATCGGGAGAGCGGGATTACCATTAAAACGGACAAGGGTGGTTACGTTCAAGCACGAAATGTTGCGATTTTCGATCTTCCCGCTTCTTTCCCTCCAAATGATCCGTCCCCTTTTGGCTGTTATGGCCGTTATCGGTGCGGCTACCACTGCGGTAGCTCACCCAATCCCCGAGTTGCCGGTCCGTTCTTCCTTTGAAGAAGGAGGTAAGGCTACCATCAAGGTGGAAATTGACCCGCGAATCTGGCAAGAGGTACCGGACAAGGCACCCTATCTGTTCAATAAAGACTTCAAGATCATGCCTGAGCCTGAAAGGGCGGCTTTGGTGGAAAAAGCAAAGGCCTACACGAAGGACGTGCTGAGTTTTTACTTCCTTCCACTTGGCCAGGTCACTCCTGAGTTTCAGTGGCAAATCACCGGAGAAGCTGAAGTGGCTCTGGTCAAAGACGAGGACCCAGTGGTCGTCACTGGCACTTGGCAGACCACGGTGCCCAATGGCATCGCGGGGTATCGCATCCGTGCCGCAGAGATCTGCAAAGTCGGGGTGTATTTCCTCAACACGCTGAAGGGCAAGGAACTGGAACGTATGGCGGTGCTCTTCCCTGGTGAGTTGAGCTTCGTCGTCGATCTAACCGGCCTCACGGGTGCTGCGGTTGCTGTGGAGGGAGCCGTGAATGAAAACTCCACGGGTGGCTGGTGGGCGACGTTTGCCAATTTTATCCATGAGGGCTTTGTCCATGTCGTCCCAGAAGGTTTGGATCACATCCTGTTCGTGCTTGGTTTATTTTTGCTGAGTAGAGCCTGGAAGCCTCTGCTTTGGCAGGTTTCGATGTTCACGCTGGCTCACACCATCACGCTCTGGCTGGCTTCCGAAGGATATGTGAATGTGCCCGGGAGCATCGTTGAGCCCATCATCGCCGGTAGTATCGCTTTTGTGGCCATAGAGAACATTTTCCACTCTCGCTACTCGCATTGGCGGCTGCTTGTGGTGTTTGTTTTCGGCCTGATTCATGGTCTCGGGTTCGCCGGTGCGTTCAGCGACCTGAAAACAACGGGCGGGTCCGCGTTGATGGCGCTTCTGGGTCGAAATCTTGGGGTCGAGTTCGGCCAACTCGCGGTCATTTCCGCTGCCGCAGCACTAACCTTCTGGATCAAGGACGAGAAACAATACCGCCGGTGGGTGGTGATTCCTGTGTCCTTGGTCATTGCGGTGCTGGGTATCTACTGGATGGTCGAGCGCATCATCGGTGTGGAGTAAGCGTCGTGGCAATAGACATCCATGCCACTCTAAAGCGTCATTTTGGCTACGATCACTTCCGGCCGGGCCAGGAGCAAGTGATCCAGGCTCTGCTACAGCGGAGAAGTGCCCTCGCCATCTTTCCCACCGGCGGTGGCAAGTCCCTCTGCTATCAGCTTCCTGCCCTACTTATGGATGGCGTGGCGCTGGTGATCTCCCCGTTGATTGCTTTGATGAAGGATCAGGTGGAAGCGCTGAGACAACGTGGCATTGCCGCAGCAAGATTGGACTCGTCACTCTCCAGCCAGGAGGCAGCTGCGGTTTTTGATCGACTTCGGGATGGTTCTCTCAAGTTGCTCTACATTGCCCCAGAGCGACTGATGAACGAAAGCTTCATGGCGCGGCTAGAGCGAATGAACATCAGCCTGCTTGCCATCGACGAAGCACATTGCATCTCAGAGTGGGGACACAATTTCCGGCCGGACTATCTGCGCCTCGCGAACTTGGCCAAACGGCTAAAACTTCATCCAGTCCTTGCTTTGACCGCCACTGCGACCCCCGAAGTTGCCAAGGACATTCAACGTGCGTTCGAGATTGAGGGCCAGGACTGCGTGCAAACGCCGTTTCATCGCCCCAACCTCGCGCTGCACGTGACGCCGATGCCCGCGAATGCGAGGCTGAAGGCCTTGGCGGATCGTCTTTCAGACTCCAAGCGTCTTCCCGCTATTGTCTACGTCACGCTTCAGGAAACGTCTGAGCATGTGGCTACCTTTTTGGCCCGATCTGGCTTCAAGGCAGCGGCTTATCATGCTGGCTTGAATGATGAACACCGCGCTAGTGTTCAGGAGCGATTCATGGGCGGGGAGATTGATATCGTAGTGGCCACGATCGCTTTCGGCATGGGTATCGACAAGGCCAACATCCGCGCTGTGTTCCACTACAACTTGCCGAAATCACTCGAGAACTATCAGCAGGAGATAGGCCGTGCTGGACGGGATGGCAATCCTTCTCACTGCGAGGTGTTGGCCTGTGCCGATGACTTGGTCGTTCTGCAAAACTTCATCTTTGGCGACACGCCGACTCCCCAGGCGCTTAGGCAGTTGGTGGATCACCTCTTGCGTCAGGGAGAAGATTTTCACATCAGCCACTACGAACTCGCTCGCACCGTGGACATCCGCCCGCTGGTGCTAGAGACGGTGCTGACTTATCTTGAACTGGAGAAAGTGCAGAAGCCACTGGGACCCTTTTATACCGGATTCCAGTTCCGGTTTCTTCAGCCAGAAAATCGGGTTCTTTCAGGGCACAAACCCGAGCGACAGGCGTTTCTGAAGCGCCTATTTCAAGCCGGAAATCGCGGCTATAAGTGGATCAAGCTTGATGACGTGGATCAGTGCGCCGCGACACTCAACGAGTCGCGCGAGAAGATTACGAAAGCGCTTACTTGGCTGGAAGAGGCGGGCGAAATCGAACTCAAGCCCAGCGGGCTGCGGCACCGCTACAAAAGATGTGCCGAGGATCAAATCGCCAAGCCCGACCTGATAGCGAGGCGAATGATGGAGATGTTCTCCGTCAGGGAGCAGAAAGATGTCCAACGTCTGAACTTGGTGATGGGCCTGCTGGAGACGCCGCAATGCCTCACTCGCCATCTTCTTGGCTATTTCGGCGAGGAAATGCCCTCCAAGTGCGGACACTGCGGCAACTGCACCGCGAGGGAAGAGCAATACACTCCGCGCTCCATTCCCTTGAGCCGCAGGGAGCCAATAACATTAGAGCAACTCCAGGCCATCAGCAGCCTGCGGGCCGCAGGTCATGCCTCGTTGAGGGCTCCAAGACAACTGGCCCGGTTTTTGTGCGGAATCAGCAGCCCGGCGACTTCGAGGGATCGGCTAACGAGGCACGACTGCTTTGGGATGCTCAGCGGGCATCCTTTTCAGGAAGTCCTAGATCAGTGCGACAGTTTTGGCGGCTCTTGATTCCCGCAGTTTTTGAAATGCGATCGAATCACATTTTTCTCGCTTTTTTGCTGCCGACTTTGTCTAATCCATTTGATGGCCGCTCGTCATGAGTCTCCATCATCATAAACCGATAACGAAAAACCAAACACCCAAACTCATAACCATGAAACAGATGAACAACCGGGGCTTCACCCTCATCGAACTGCTGGTGGTGATCACGATCATCGCCCTCATCGCTGGGATGGCGTTGCCCGCCATGAACAACGTAACGCAAAACGCACGCATGACGACCGCAGGCAACAACGCCCGCCAGATCGTCGTGTCACTCAAATCGTATGCGGGTGACAATCAGGGCCTCTACCCTGACTTCAACCGCAAGGATCCTCCACAAACCTCAAACGATGCCTTCCGCCTCCTCATTCGCGGCGGAATGGTAGAAGATGAGCGTATCTTCACGGCGCCAGCCAGCCCTTACGTCAACGACAACGACGTGGGTGAAGCGCCTGATTATCAGTCTGCTTTGGAGCCAGGCGAAAACCACTGGTGCATGACCAAGGGTCTCTCTGACTCTGCTTCCGGAAATGCTCCGCTTGTGTTTGAAAACCCCGTTAGCACTTCATGGCCTCCCACATGGAACTGTGATGCTGCAGGCCAACCCAAAGAGGGTCGTGCTTGGAAAGGCGGCAAAATCGTCATTGCTCTCAATGACGGTTCCGTCTCGCCTCAGAAGCTTGATTCTCCTAAGGGCGACAACGTCAGCCTTGAGACGAATGAGTCTGGCAAGGACCTCTTCACCCAGTATTCCGAGCAGGGTGAGTTCCTCGACATCCAGCGTGACTAATCTCACGTCGCTCACAATCGTTTGATCAAATCGGCACCGCAGAGCGTTCCTCTGCGGTGCCTTTTTGTTGATCCTCGTCCTGATGCACTCTCCTTCACCACTGCCATACACTGACACCAAAGCCGTTGGAGCTGCGGACTTCTATACGGCCATCAATGCAACTTTCAGGTTCATTGAGAATCGCTTCGGTCTCGATGGCTTAAGGCGCTATTGGACCGAGATGGGCGCCTCGTATTTCAAGCCTGTATCTGAGCGCTGGAAAAATGGAGGTCTATCTGCCGTGGCAGATTACTGGCAGGCGTTTTTCGCTGCCGAACCAGGTTCAGAAGTCAAAGTCGCGGCGAGCGATGGCATGGTGAAGGTCTGTGTGGATAAATGCCCAGCGATTTCACATCTTCGTGCCATGGGACGAGAGATTGTTCCGCGCTTCTGCGAGCAATGTTACTTTGTTAGCAACAGCATTGGCCAGAACGCGAATGTCGCAGTGCGCATCTCCGGCGGAAATGGACGGTGCGTGCAACGCTTCACCGCGAGTTCGGTAGAGCTGCCACCTCAGGACCTCAACGAGATAGAAACGGCGTCATGATTGGCTGTTACGACTTCTGCGGCCACTACGAGTGGACTTTTGCTTGGTTGGAGGCCCAAGGAGGGCACCCCATGGTTCTCGATTATTGGCATGATGCCATCAGTCGGGATTCTCAGCGTCACGCTGAAGCGTTGATTGTCTCAAAAGGCATCGACGGCATGCGTGAGTACTGGAAGCACACCTTAGATGAGGAAGCCGCCGATCAAGTGACGACCATTAAGGACGATGTCTTTCGCATCGACATGCATCAATGCCCATCCAAGGGCTTTTTGTTGGCTAACAACTTACAACAGTACTCGGACTACTGTGATCACTGCATGGGCTGGATTGGCCCATTGATGAAACGTGCAGGTTTTGTCATCGACCACGAGCACAACCACTGCGGACAATGCTGGTGGGAAATCCGCGCATCGAACAATCCCGAGAGACCTGCGGCACCAGGCATTCTGGCTGGAAGCGCTGACGTCCGTCTCAACGAGAACTGGAAATCCGCCTCCACTGACCATTATGAACGCGCCACTCATCCTGACGAGAAGACTTCTTTGTAGTCTGCTTATCGCTGCAAATCTCGCATCGGGTGCAGACGATTGGGAGAAGCTACCTTCAATCCCTGTGCCATGCGGCGGATTCGCGGCGGGTGTTCACGGGGGACGCATATGGTTGTTGGGTGGAACCAACTGGGAAGGGGGCGTCAAAAACTGGTTACGGACTTCGTTCGCCTTCCATCCGGATCGCTTGGAGTGGACTCAACTTCCTGACTTAAAGGAGCCTGCTGCTTATGGCCTCGCCATTCACAGCGCAGACGGGCTAACAATCATCGGCGGGAGTGACGGCAAGCGCCCACTGCTGTCAATTGACGGTCAACCCGATCATGTTGTGCTCAGTTCCGGAGGAAAACTTGGATCTCAGATCATTCTAGTTGGAGGCACAAATGATGCAGCAAACCTCGCAGGCATCACGAAGTCAGCGTTTGCCATTGCAGAGCGCCAAGTGACAAAACTGCCAGATTATCCCGGGCAACCAGTAGCTGTTGCTGCTCACTGCGTGCATGGGGACGAACTATTGATGTTCGGGGGGCTCAACTACGATTCGAAGTCGGCTCTGCCAGTGAATACCAACTCAGCTTTTGCCTACTCGGCATCCAAAACAGCGTGGAGATCGCTAGCACCTCTGCCAGAAGCACGGCGCGGACTTTCTGCCGTGAACTTCGGTGATGGAAGGGTTTATCTCGCCGGTGGATACGGTGCTGACTTCAGCGCCAGTGCTTGGATCTATGACATCAAGAGCAATAGCTACAGCCCGGCCAAACCTCTGCCTTATGCAGGAATGGTGGGATTGGTCATTCATGGCTCTTTCCTCTACTGCCTGGGTGGTGAGGACAAAATGAAATCCAGAACAGATAGATGCTTTCGTATTCCCACGGCGGCGCTCTCGAAACCATGAACATTCGGCATTTATCCTTTAGTGCACTGGTCATCGCCTTGGGGCTAGCCACAACACTGGGCGCATCTGTTGAAGAAAGTCCACGACCTCCAAATGTAGTGGTCATCCTTTGTGACAATCTGGGTAACGGCGACATCGCCTGCTTCAATCCAGCCACTAAACATCGCACTCCAAACCTGGACCGCATGGCGGCTGAGGGGCGCAAGTTTACCAGCTTTTATTCTGCAAGCGGCGTCTGCACGCCAAGCCGTGCCGCTTTGATGACGGGATGCTACCCTAGGCGCGTTGGCCTCCACATCAGTGCTATTGGAGCAGCAGTTCTTCAGCCTGTGGCTCAAAGAGGTCTCAATCCACATGAAGAGACGATTGCTGAGCTTCTGAAGGAGCGGGGATATGCCACCGCCTGTATTGGAAAGTGGCATCTTGGTGATCAGCAGACGTTTCTGCCTACTCGACATGGTTTTGATACCTTCTTCGGCATTCCTTACAGCGAAGACATGGTGCATGACAAGTTTCCAGACCGGAACTGGCCACCCCTTCCGCTGTTGCGGGACGAGAAAGTGATGGAGGCCCCAGTAGAAGCAGAAACCCTGACAGAACGTTGCACAAAAGAAGCGGTCACGTTCATCAAGCGACATCGGAGTAACCCTTTCTTTCTTTACTTCCCCGCTCCTGGTCCAGGAAGCCGCGCGGTGTGCTATCCAGGCAAGGCCTTCCGTGGAAAGTCAGCAAACGGCCTCTATGGCGACTCCATTGAAGAACTCGACTGGTCTGCAGGTGAAGTATTAAAGGCCATTCGCGATGCAGGGGTCGACTCACAGACCCTAGTCATCTGGACCAATGACAACGGAGCAGTCAATCGTAATCCAGCCCAGGGCAGTAACGCTCCATATAAAGGCATGGGCTACAGCACCTCGGAAGGCGGGATGCGGATGCCTTGTATCGTGAGATGGCCTGGGCGCATTCCTGCCAATACGGAGTGCAAGGAACTCTGCACCATGATGGATATTCTGCCCACCGTGGCCCACTTGACGGGAGCACGGCTGCCGAAACTTCCGATTGATGGCAAAGACATCTCAAACGTGATTTTATCCACTGACGCCAAGGGTTCTCCTCACGATGAAACTGGCTTCTTCTACTATCAGGTGGAGCAACTTCAGGCGGTGAGGGCAGGAAAGTGGAAGCTCTATCTCCCAATCGAGAACAAACGCGGTCTAGGTGGCAAAGTGAAGGCAAAGGACTCCTCGCAAAAACTTGCCTTGTACGATGTCGTCAACGACCCCAAGGAGTTGAGTGAAGTCTCGGCATCCAACGAGGCCGTGGTGAATCGTTTACTCGCCCTCGCTGCCGATGCCCGCACACGATTGGGCGATGGGCCAACCACAGGAACCGGTCAGAGGCCTGCCGGGTGGGTGGATCCGGCGGCACCGCTCATCAAAAACTGACTATCTTCACTTGGCACTCACCGAAGCATCTGTCGGCTGGCCTTCGATCATCGAAATGGCGTTTTTATTGCGGAATCCCTGAACACGGCCATTGCCATCGTGAAGGTAGATGCGCTTCACGTCATCAAGCTTCATCAGAATCCACGGAGAGAGCAGATTGCGACCGTTCTTGGTAAAGACGATGTCATCTGCGAGATAAACACAAGAGTGGAACGCGTCTCCGCGCTCGCTATCGAGGAAGAAGATGATGTCGCCAAACTTGTAGGGCGAGTCAATCATGCCGAATCGCTCCAGCACCGCAGTGGTGGCCAATCTCGGATCAAGCAAATAGGGCTGCTCTTTGTAGTTAAAGAAGTTGAGCGACGTCCAGTGACAGTCGGGAAACAGACCATCCAATCCAAGGCTCATATCCGGGTAAGTTAGCAGCAGCTTGCGAGGCAATGCGGGCAACATGTGCATGATGTCCAGCTTCTCTGCTCCTTGAATACTCACCACCGACTCCAACATGGGCAGGGCGTCTTTGCGGCGCGTATTCATTCCAGTCGTCCAATATCCCATCAGCGATGGAATGTCTGACTTTTCGTCGACGATCAGTTTTACCACCAGTGAGCGAGTGCGGGTCATGCACTTGAGAATCGACTTCGCCTCGGCCTCTGACTGTGCGTCTGCCATCAGAAGAGCGATGTCCGAGAACGCAAGAATGTCTCCTCGCATGTATGACAGCTTCTTGATCAGCGTGATCTTATCAGGCTTCAGCGCACTGGTACGGTACCAGTGATCGATATCTCCCGAGACGAACAGCACCGGCTCAGCGTGAAACTCATTGTCAGGGACTCGGCTGAGGATTTTGTAAACCTTGCCACGAACTTCGGGTGCTAGCGTCTCAATCAAATCCCTCGGGGGAAAATAATAGGACTTTTCATTCAGCTCGGTGTGTCCAGGGGCTGCCATCAACACCTCGATCTCCGCAGGGCTCATGCCGCAACGAGCGAGCACATCTTTGAGCTCAGGCTGGAGACTCAGAGGAAAAATCCAGCGTGTCTGGGTGTTTGGCAGCGGGAACTTGTCCACTAGGAAGTCCGGTGCCTCCAAATAGACGTGGAAGTAATCAAGTTGCCCCCATGGGCCAGGACTCGATTTGGTCACCCGTTCCACCTCACGGCTGGCAACCGGGGGTGCTTCAGAGGTCGTTGCGTCTGAGGTTTGAATGATGATCGGTGACCCAGTTGCTGTGATTGGGGCGTTCTGGCCAATCAGCGGCACCAACTGCGCGCTAGCGCTCGCGCAGATGATGGAGGAAAGGCCAAATCTGAGACAGAGTCGGCCCACGAAAGAAGAAAAATGCATGGGTGGTTGGGGGATGGGGCGGGTGGGGCGGGACTTCTCGACCAGTCGGTAGCCAATGCACAACGAACGCCGCAGCAAGAAATTTGGTTTTGCTACGAACCAATAAGATTGATCCCTTATGTTCAGAAAAGCAGTTGCATTTTATTCACATTTGTTAACAATCGCGCCGTGTCCTTGGTTGTTCACAATGCTCGCAGAAATGCCTCTCGCCCTCCCCGGCGGAAAGCTCCCCCCAACAAAAAGCGCGGGGGATCCGTCAGCCATGCCCAACGACACAAAATGGACACTGCGCGCCATTCTCCCGTGGGGAGTGCTCAGCGCGTGCTGCTTTTCAAGTTTTGGGTCGGCTGTTTAGTCTTGGTGCCTGCGTTCGCCCTGTCGGTCATGTCCTTTGCGGAGTTGATGCACTCGGGGTTTCGGGGCGGGCTCACAGAAGATCATGCTTTCCGTGCCTGCTATGTTGGTGCGTTCTTTTGGCTGCTTTTTGTTGGCATTGCGAGGAAGCATCTCATGATTTTCTACGTCTTCGGCCATGAGTGGTCGCACATGCTTGCTGCATTAGCCTGCCGGGCTCGTATTTACGACTGGAGTGTCGGAAGCGATGGCGGTTGGGTCGACACGGACCGAAGCAACACCTTTATCTCGCTCGCGCCCTACTTTTTCCCCTTCTACACCGTGATCGCCTGTCTGCTTATGGGAACCGCTGGGCTGTTTGTGGACCTCAGTGCGCCGATAGAGGTTCTTGGGACTCAACTCTCACCCATGTTGCTCTGTTTGAGCGCAATCGGCTTCACTTGGTGCTTCCATCTGACCTACACGGTGCAGACACTGCTCGCTGAGCAGAGTGATTTGCTGCGGAACGGAGAGTTTTTCTCCATGATACTCATCGCCCTTCTCAATGTGGAGGTCTTGCGCCTTCTCCTCGTGGTCTTCACTCCAGAACTGACCTGGGCCGAAGCCCTGCAGTCGGTCGTTTGGGCCTGGGACTTCTCGGTTGGAAACATCCTTCGCGTCCTGGCATACATTTTCATGCCGCCTTTGCGCTGATTTCGCATAAATCTTGTCAGCCAGACATGCTGCGGGGTAGCGTTCACCTACCATGCGCACCCTTCTTTTCCTCCTGACAATCGGCACCGCCGCACCTGCTGAGATCACCTGGAAGCGCCAACAGCTTCACTCCGAGTTCTACTCTGAAGGCGCTGCCATTGGCGATATCAATGGCGATGGCAAACCAGACGTCGTAGCTGGCCCGTTCTGGTGGGAAGGCCCGGCGTTTGAGACAAAGCACGCCTACTACGAGCCCAAGCCCTTCAACATCAATGGCTACTCGGACAACTTCTTCGCCTACGTGCATGACTTCAATGCCGACCAGAAGAACGACATCCTCATCCTCGGCTTCCCTGGCAAAGAAGCGCGACTATATGTAAATCCAGGCCCAGGAGATGCCCACTGGCCCATGCACATCGTGGCAGATGTCGTGGACAACGAATCCCCCGTGTTCACCGACATCACGGGCGATGGCAAACCCGAGATCGTGTGCAGCACTGGCGGCAAGTTCGGCTGGTTTGCTCCTAACTGGGCCAATCCCACCGCCAAGTGGCCTTTCGTTGCCGTCACCGACGACATGAAAGTCGCCAAGTTCACCCACGGCCTCGGTGTGGGTGATGTGAATGGCGATGGAAAGCTCGATCTGCTCGAAGCACGCCGCTGGTGGGAGAATCCAACCAAGAACGAAGAACCAGGAACAAAGAACTTCACCCAACACAACTTTGCCGCCGGAATCGGCGGTGGAGCGCAGATGTTCGCGTATGACTTCGATGGCAACGGCACCAACGACGTCTTCACTGCACTCGCCGCGCACCGCTACGGAGTAGCCGTCTTTCTACAAAACAAACCCGAGCCCAACAAGCCCACTTGGCAGCGCATCATGCTCGCCAGTGAGCAACCGCAGGACAACGACTACGGCATCGTCTTCTCCCAGCCGCACGCCGCGCATCTTGCCGACATCAATGGCGATGGCATCAAAGACATCGTAACCGGCAAACGCTATTGGGCGCACAACGGACACGATCCCGACGAGCGCGGCCACCGCGTTATCTACTGGTATGAAACTAAGCGCGATGGCAAGGGAGGCGTTGATTTCATTCCGCATCTCGTCGATGCCGAGAGCGGAGTCGGCACCGATGTGCAAGTCGGCGACATCAACGGCGACAAACTCCCCGACATCGTAGTAGGCAACAAAGCCGGCGTCTTCATCCTCACCCAACAACGCTCTGCGGCAAACGATTCACCGCAGAGGGGCGGAGAGGCAAAAGGGGCAGAGAAACTTTATGGGCCAGGTTTGAAACCGCAGGCAGACTACGCCAAAGGCCAGTCCCCGCAGGACGCGCTCAAGTCCATGCAACTGCCGACGGGTTTCAAAGCAGAACTCATCGCCGCCGAGCCAAATGTCGTGCAACCCATCGCCTTCACCTTTGACGAGCGCGGACGCATCTGGGTGGTGGAGGGGAACAGCTACCCCCAGCCCCGTGAAGTCGGCAAAGGCCAGGACCGCATCAAAATCCTCGAAGACAAAGACGGAGACGGCACCTACGAGACCAAAAAAATCTTCTGTGAGGGCCTGAACCTCGTCAGCGGCATCGAGCTAGGCTTCGGCGGTGTGTGGGTAGGAGCCGCGCCGTATCTGATGTTCATCCCCCGAGACGGTGACAAGCCCGGCGTCCCCGAAAATCTAAAATCCAAAATCCAAAATCTAAAATCAGTCGTTCCCGGCCTCAACTTCACCGCCTACGCCCTCCTAGACGGCTGGGGCAGCCAGGACACCCATGAGACCCTCAACAGCTTCATCTGGGGTCCAGACGGTTGGCTTTACGGCTGCCACGGCGTTTTCACCCACAGCCGCGTGGGCAAGCCCGGCACCCCCGATGACCAGCGCCAGCCCATCAATGCCGGCATCTGGCGTTATCATCCGGTGCGGCATCAGTTTGAAATCTTCGCCCACGGCACCAGCAACCCCTGGGGCCTCGACTACGATCAGCATGGCGAGTGGTTCGTCACCGCCTGCGTCATACCGCACCTCTACCACATCGTCCCCGGCGGGCGGTATCACCGGCAGGCCGGGCAGCACTTCAACCCCTACACCTACGAGGACATCAAAACCATAGCCGACCACGCCCATTACGCCGGCAATCCACGCCCCGATGTCACCTTTGACAAAACCACGGGCGCTGGCGTCATGAACAGCGACACCAATGCCCTCGGCGGCGGTCATGCCCACTGCGGCCTCGCCATCTATCAGAGCAGCCAGTTCCCGCCCACCTATCGGAATCAGTTCCTCTTCGGCAATCTCCACGGCCATCGCCTCGTGGCCAACTACACCGATCCCCACGGCAGCACTTATACAGGAAAGCACGCCGCAGACTTCATGCGGGCCAACGACATGCACTTCATCCCCGTCACGCAAAAAGTCGGCCCAGACGGCTCCCTGTATGTCAGTGATTGGAGCGATCAACAAATCTGCCACCGTGGCAGTGGGGCCGTAGAGCACTGGGACCGCAGCAACGGCCGGATTTACCGGGTGAAGTATGGGGAACAGGCGTCTCGCCTGTTCACAAAGAAAACAGGCGAGACGCCTGTTCCCCATGCTTTCCCCCGCGCCCCCTTCGACCTCGCCAAGGAAAGCGATGAAACCCTGGCCAAACTCGCCGTGCAGACAGACAGCTCCTGGCACGCACGCATGGCCAAGCGCATCCAAAGAGAGCGTGACCCAGGATTTGCCTCCTACGTCCAGCCCCTCCACACCGCCATGGCGACAGCGGTGGATCGCAGGAAAACGGCCTCGGATTTACAAAAACAGCCCCACCCCGAGCGAGTAGCCCTCGCCACCGCCCTCCTGAAGCACGGGGAGGACAAGGACGACCCCATGATCCCGCTTTTGATCTGGTATGGCATTGAACCCGTGGTGGGGGCGGATGCGGAGGTGGGGATGGAGTTGGCGCGGGTGTCCAAGCTGGAAAAAGTCACCGGATTCATCTACCGCCGCCTTTCTGCCGAGCCAGAGGGCCGAAATACCCTCCTCCGGGCACTTTCAGGCATCAAAAAGCCCAAAAAGACCGCCTCAGCGCCGTCCGCCCGCTCCGGGGAGCCATCCGCCCGCTCCGGGGAGCCGTCCGGCCGCTCCGGGGAGCCATCCGCCCGCTCCGGGGAGCCGTCCGGCCGCTCCGGGGAGCCGTCCGGCCGCTCCGGGGAGCCGTCCGGCCGCTCCGGGGAGCCATCCGCCCGCTCCGGGGAGCCATCCGCCCGCTCCGGGGAGCCGTCCGGCCGCTCCGGGGAGCCATCCGACCGCTCCGGGGAGCCATCCGCCCGCTCCGGGGAGCCATCCGCCCGCTCCGGGGAGCCATCCGCCCGCTCCGGAGGCACCAACGGAGGAGCCGGAGGTGGCCCGGAAGGGACTTTTAGTGCGGCGGAGAAGGAAAATATCCTCTCGGCAGTGCTCACGGCGGCCCGGAGTGCGGGAAAACTCACCCCTCCAGAGGACTGGGCGGCCATTTCCGCCGCCCTGAAGGCCAACGCCACCCCCAAAATGGCCGAAATGGTCCGGGAACTGTCCGCTTTGTTTGGGGACAAGGACGCTTTGGACCAGTTCCGCGCCACTTTGGCCAACGGCAAGACCGCTTCCGCTGAACGGCAGGCCGCGTTGACCCTCCTCATCCAGGCCAGTGACAGCGGCACCCCCCCGGTGCTCCAGGCCATGCTTACAGACAGTGCCACCCCGGCCAACTTACGCCGTCAGGCCATCCAGGCACTAGCCACACTGCGCGACCCCAAAACGCCCACTTTCCTCTCCTCCCTCCTGCCCAAGCTCTCCGCCAACGAACTCCCAGACGCCATCAACACCCTGGCCTCCACCAAGGAAGGCTCCAAAGAGCTGCTGAAGGCCGTGCAGGCCAAAAAAGTGCCTGCCACGGCGCTTTCTCCCTTCCTGGTGCGCCAACTGACGGCTTTTGACGACAAGGAGATCAACGCGCTCATCAAATCCGCCTGGGGTGACGTGAATGCGCCCAAGGCCGACCTTGCCGAGCGGACCAAAAAGTATCGGGATATGCTCACGCCCGCCGCTTTGGCCAAGGGCGACCTCGCCAAAGGAAAAGTGCTCTTCCTGGGCACTTGTGGGGCCTGCCACAAGCTGTTTGGTGAGGGGCAGAACGTAGGGCCAGACATCACGGGCAGCAATCGCATGGACCTGAACTACCTGTTGGAGAACGTGCTGGACCCCAACGCCGTGATTGGCAAAGCCTACCAGCTCAACCTCTTCACCATGAAGGATGGCCGGGTCATGAGCGGCGTCATTAAAGAGGAAAGTCCCGCTGCGGTGAAAATCGCCATGATGGGTGGAGTGGAGTTCACTTTGCCACAGGCGGATATAGCCAAGCGGGAGGTCTCCAAGCTCAGCACCATGCCGGAGGGGCTGTTTGATGCGCTGCCGCCGCACATGGTGGTAGATTTGGTGAAGTATTTGCAGAGTGGAAGCGCTGGGAGCACGCTAAAGCGTGAACAACAAACGGTGGCTGGTGCAGTCGAGGGCGAAACGATGAAGGTGCTGGAGGTGACGGGCGGCACTACCAAGCGTCAGGGCATGAGTGGCTTCGGAAATGAGTGGAGCGGTGGTGCCCAACTGTGGTGGGTAGGTGCCAAACCCGACCAAAAACTCACGCTGGCACTACCCGTGCAGAAAGCAGGCCGCTACACCCTGCGTGGAGCCCTCACCAAAGCCCGCGATTACGGCGTAACGAGCATCTCACTGGATGGCAAGCCCGTGACTTCCACCTTTGACGGGTTCAACAGCCCCAAAGTCATCCACACTGGCGAGCTAGACTGGGGCACGCATGAGTTAAGCGCCGGAGAGCACCAACTCACCTTCACCCTAACCGCCCCCAACCCAGATGCCTTGCCCCTCAACATGGTGGGCCTGGATTACGTGCGGCTGGAGGCTAGGTAGGGCAGGGGGGGCAAGCTGCCAAGTAAGCCACGACTCCTCTTCGCGCACCGTCCGCGCTAAAAACAGCGGCCCACATTCTTCTTGGGATTTGCCCTCGCCTCGGGCACAATCCCGCAGTTCCCGTTAGCCATGAAAAAATGGATCACGCCCAAATACTGCGCCCTCCTGTTAGGAACCCTTGGCCTGATCTTCAGTGTCGTCATTGAAGCAT
The DNA here is from genome assembly GCA_016795485.1 of Verrucomicrobiaceae bacterium. Lineage (GTDB taxonomy): Bacteria > Verrucomicrobiota > Verrucomicrobiia > Verrucomicrobiales > Verrucomicrobiaceae > JAEUHM01. The sequence continues at coordinate 49,635 of JAEUHM010000030.1, forward strand.
TGCAGGATAGCCAGGGCATCGCCACGTGGAAGATGGAGTGGCTCACCGTCGGCCTCATCACCTTCTTCTCAGGCCTTGCGGGCGGCATTGTGGGGAACGTCCTCCACAGCAGCATTCCCTATCCAGAGCCTACGGCTAACGACGTCTTTGCCAACCACCACATCCGCCACCTATTCCAGCTCGCGCTCATCCGCTCCATTGAGAAGGACATCCCCACAGACCCCTTCTTCACCAGAGCCTTCCTTGGAGATCGCTATGATCACCGCCGCAGAGCCGCCCACGCCCTTGGAGAGCGCTTAGTCACCACTTTTGGTGATCCTAGTGGCCCCCTGCCGCATCTCAGCGAGAAAAACGTCACCGACATCCTCCTCCAGTGCGTTAGCACCGAGACCCCGCCCCATCTTGCGCCCGGTTATTGGAAGGAACTCGTCCTCGGGGCCAATCTCAGCGTCATCACCCCAGCCGAGCGCCAGGGCTTCATCACCTCCCTAGACACGCATTTCCCCTACGCCCTCTGGAACCTCTGCAAGATCGCCCGTTCCAAGTATCCTGAGGCCTATGCCGCCGTGCAGCTGCTCTTTGAGTCCCAGCAGAAGGAGCAACTCAACCGCATTGAGGCAAAAACAGGCAGCGGACAGGCCTCACTCCCCCCAGCCACTCACAATCTCCCCACCGCCTACCCACTCTTTGGCCGGGAAGCCGATCTGGACTACTTCTTGCAGCAGCATGAGAAACATCAGGCCGGTGCCCTTGCCATCTTCGGCATGAAAGGCCTCGGCGGAGTGGGGAAGAGCGCCCTCGCCCTCGCCGTGGCTCACCGCTTGGCACCGCGCTACCCAGACGGCCAGATTTGGCTCGATCTCCAGGGCTTCAGTCCCGATGGCCGCCCGCCCCTCACTCCTGAGGCCGTCCTCCGCTCCGTCATCCTCGCCTTTCTTCCGGGCAAGGACAAAGACCTCCCCACCGACCTCCCTAGCCTCCAGGGTCTTTATCGCAGCGTGCTTACCCAGGCCGGACGCGTGCTCCTCTTCTTGGACAACGCCCGTGATGCCCAGCAAGTCCTGCCCGCCATCCCCCCGGCCAACTGCCTCCTCATCCTCACCTCCCGGAACCACTTCGCTTTCAAGGACTACCCCACCATCGCGCGGGACATTGAGTGCCTCCAGCCCCCCGCTGCCCACGCTCTCTTATTAGAGCGCGCCCCTCGGCTAGCAGACGCCGCCCCAGAAGCCGCTCAGCTCTGCGGCCACCTCCCCCTTGCGCTACGAGTCTTTGCCGATGCAGTGGCTCAAAAAGTCAGCTTTCCCGTGCCCCATCTCCTCCAGCGACTCCGGGACCACGCCACCGAGCTCAGCCCCCAGGACGCCGCCTTCCGCACCAGCTACGAGCTCCTTCCCACACCCTTGCAGAGCCGTTGGCTAGCCCTCAGCATCTTCCCCAGCAGTTTCGACTCCCGTGCCGCCGCCGCCCTCTGGCAGGAAAGCGACGAGCACACCACCCTCACCCAACTCCAGACCCTCATTGAAGCCAGCCTCCTGGAGTTCCCCAACGGCAGGTACAAACTCCACGACCTCGCCGCTGAGTATGCCCTCCGCCAGCTGGATCCTGCTACTCAGGACACCCTCCGCCTAGCCCACGCCCAGCACTACACCACCATCGGAGAGGAAGCTGATAAACTCTACAACACGCGCCAACCCGTAGCCGGACTCGCCTTGTTCGATGCCGAGCGCCCCCACATTGAGGCCGCCTACGAGTGGCTCAACACCGAGCTAGAAAAGGAGCGCGGGCACTCCTGCCCGCCAGCCGAAGCAACGGACTCCGCCAACCCATCCACAGCTCTACCGCCCAACGCCAGAGCCTCATCCAGCCCCTCAGACGCAGCAGCCAACACCCTCCGGCCAGCGGGCAAGAGTGCCCGCGCTCCTCTACTCGCCCAGCAACTCATCTCCCTCATCAGATCCATCGTCTACACGGGCCAAGAACTCCGCTTCCACCCTCGCCAGTGCATCATCTGGTTGCAAAGCCAACACCTCGCCGCCCGCCAAACTGGTCATCGTGAAGCCGAAGCCAAAGCCCTGGGCAACCTCGGCATCGCCTACCGCCAATTGGGAGAGCCGCGCAAGGCCATGGAGCTCCACGAACATGCCTTGGTTATTGATCGCGAGCTAGAGGATCGGAAAGGGGAGGGGAATGCCCTGGGCAACCTCGGCATCGCCTACGCTGACCTTGGAGAGCCGCGGAAGGCCATTGAGTTTTACGAGGAGGCATTGGTCATCGCCCGTGAGATCGGGAATCGGCTTGGGGAGGGCGCTGTTCTGGGCAACCTCGGCCTCGCCCACGCGGACTTGGGAGAGCCGCGGAAGGCCATTGGGTTCTACGAGCAGGCCTTGGTCATCGCCCGCGAGATCGGGGATCGGCTTGGGGAGGGTGCTGCCCTGGGCAACCTCGGCATCGCCCACGCGGACTTGGGAGAGCCGCGCAAGGCCATTGGGTACTACGAGCAGCATCGGGACATCGCCCGCGAGATCGGGGATCGGCGTGGGGAGGGGAATGCCCTGGGCAACCTCGGCATCGCCTACCGCCAATTGGGAGAGCCGCGCAAGGCCATCGAGTTTTATGAGCAGTCGTTGGTCATCGACCGCGAGATGGGGAATCGGCCAGGGGAGCAGAATGCTCTCTGGAACTCCGCCTTGGCCAACAATCAACTCGGCGACCGAGCTGAGGCCATCCGCCGGGCGCGGGAGGCTTTGGCGCTGTATGAGGCCACGGAGGACCCGACTGCCGCGAGAGTGCGAAAACTGCTAGCGGAATGGGAGGGTGGGGCATGAGGATTGCTTTTCTGGGTAATGGATCGGCTATTTCTGAGTTTGCTGTGTTTGGCTATGGTTTGCAGTTGTTTGCTCCATTGCTAACCAAATGCAGTAGCCGCTTCTAGCCACTCAAGCGGTCCCCTAAACCACTGCGAGCAATCGCGAACTCCTCATGCAAGACGATCTCCCTCCTCCATGGTGGCGGGAGTGTCCGGCTGGGGAGCAGGTGCGGACTAGACGGCTGCTGTTTCACCGCTAGCTCTTAGCGGCATGAAGGGAATCATCACCATACTCCTTGCGCTCTGCCTGCTGGCGGCGGTGGCCATTTGGTATCTGAGCGAGCCGCCACCGCCCCCAACTGTGGTGGTGCCGCGGCCAGCACCGGTCAAGTTGCCTCCAGCACCACCTGCACCGCCAAAGGTGACGGAACTGCCTCCTCCAGCGCCTCCAGCCCCGACTCCACGCATCGAGCCTGGCCCCATCAAGGCTCCACCGCCTAAGCCGGTCCCGATTCCGGCGAGTTATGCCGCAACGATTGAAGCGAGCCCAGAGAAGATGGAGGCGGAGGAGTTGGCACGGAATCTACGGGACTTCGGGCACCGGTTTGGAGGTAATCCGACGGGAACGAACGCGGAGATAGCCAAGACGTTGATGGGCGGTAACAGCGCCAAGGCCACCTACCTGCCCAGTGGGCTCCAACGGCTAAATGGCAATGGCGAGATCGTGGACATGTGGGGCACACCGTATTTTTTTCATTCCAACTCCTCTACCGAGACGGAAGTGCGTTCCGCAGGGCCTGACAAGGTGCTGCACACCAAGGACGACATCGTGACGAAGTGAGCGGATCGCCAAAAAGGTGTCTCCTGGGCGGCTAGGCCCGGTGGCTCACTTCTTGTCCAACAGCATCTGGCCAAAGTAAGCACCGCGCGCGCGGGTGCGGCGGCCAAGGTTGATGAACTCGTAGGAGGTGTCGTCCACGGGGACCCAACTCTCTCCTTTCAAGGTCTGCCATGTCGCTAGCCTGCCATTTCTGTAGTAGAGTTCGTCGGCAGTGTGGGTGCGGTCTTTATCCCCGGTCATCTTGCCATTGCCCACTTGAAAAACGGAGTGCAGGGTGCCGTCCGTGCGCCAGAAGTAGTACTGAACGAAGTGACTTTTTTCGTCCATGGCCTCAACAAACAGGATGCGCCGCAGATGACCTTCTTCATCAAACCATCCAGTGAGTTTGCGCACCTTATCAAGAGCCACGGACTCTATGGGCACGGTGAGTTCCTCAAAGACCTTGTCATTGCACTTGTCGGAGATGTCAGTGCGGTATTTGAAGGCCTCATTTACTTCCTGCTCGGTGAAAGGCACGACGGGGCTATCTTTGGCGAGAGCCTCGTAGGCATCCCCCATGTCATTGTCGAAGTTCTCACGCTCTTTCATGCGCTTGATAAAAGCACCTCTGGATTCTGCCTGCTTCTCTGCGCGCTCTTTCTGACTGGCTTCCAGCGCATCGTGCTCCTGAGCTAGGTTTCCAAGGGCGATCTTCCGGGCTTGGAGTTGTGCTTGGCGTTGCTGGATGCTCTCTATCCGACGGTTGAGCTCTCTTTGCTTCTGGAGGAGGGCATTTTGGTCCTGATGAAGATTGAAGTCGCGGTCTGCATTGATTTTGTCCCAAAGCAAGAGGGTCTCGGCCCGCCCATCGGCTACTTCAAACAAGGTCTTGAACCTCTGCTGATTGGCGGCATGGCGAGCGGCGATTTGTTCCTGCCACGCGAGGAGTGCAGCGAGACCTCTCTCTGCGTCCTCAGCGCCTTTTTCAGCACGGCGGCTCTCTGCTGCGATGTCTGCCTTGGCTTGATCCAGTCTCTTGGAATAGGCGGCGTTGATGCGAGTGGCTTGGTCCACGAGATTGGCTCTTGCGTTGAGCCTGTTGGCTTCTGCGTTGTTGACCGCATTTTGTTGGTTAGCAGCACGCCGACGAGCATCTGTGTTGGCCACCGCCTGACGGTGGAGCGCCTCTGCGTCATCCACCAGATTGTTCATGTGATAAATGTCCCACTCTGCACGGTCGAGCTGCTGGTGGGCAGCATCCATGCGGTAGTCACGGTAATAATACTGTCCGTAGGCTGCGTGAGCGGCGATGAACAAAAGGAAGAAGAGGAGATGTCTCATGAGCTGGAAGGGCGCTAGGGGTTCACTTCTTTCCTGTTAGCCTGTTCAACATGCTCCGCTGAAGTTCCAGCAGCTTCATTTGTTCATCTGCCAGCCTCCAATACATATCCACCTTCTTCTGGTCTTGATTGAGTCGTTCGGTTTCAGCATCGAGATCCTTTTGGCGCTTTCGAGCCTGTGCATCGAGTTGCGCCAGTTCGGCTTCCTGTTTCTCCAACGCAGCCTCGTGCTTTTGGACCTCCGCTTCTTGAGCGTCCAGAGTCTGGCGACCCTGCTCGTTGTGTTTCACCAGCGCATCCAGCACTTGATTGCTGACGGTGAGTCTTGCGGATTCTACGTCTTGGTTCCACTCCTTTTTGTTAGCTTGCTCTTCCATCTGCTTGTCCTGCGTGTCCAGCATGGACTTCCACTGCCAAAGCTGCTTCTCGAAGGCGATGATCTGTTCCGTGCGGAGGGCTACTTGCTGGCTTGCGGCAAAGACTTGCCGCCCTTGGGCTCGAATCTGTTCTGCGTTGGCATTGTTGATCGCAGCGTTCTGCTGATTGAAAAAGTCTCTTCGATCAATCTGCTGCGACTGTCGATTCAGGGCTGCCGCACGTTGTTGAGTATTCGTTGCCCAGTTGTCTACCTCTCTTTGCCAGACTTGGGCGCGGACATTTCGGCTTTGAAGCTCTCTGGAGCGTGCATCTAGGTCTTCAGCCTGCCATCGGATGGAGTCAGCACGATCATTTAAGTAGTCTCGCTCAGTGTAAAACTGCGCAAAACACGACGAAGCGAGAAGCAGGAAACAACAAGCAGTACGCGGGAGAGTTATGACCATGCCCGATGTTGAAAGGAAACTTGCGAACCGTCAATCCTGGAAAGTAGTATCCGCAAATCTACCAAACCTAGTTCTCGCGGGCGAATGTTGGGGGAGGGATGCGATACAAGGAATCTGAGACTTCTTCGATTTCGTGGACAGCCAAAATGGGTGGGCAATCGCTAACCGAAGATGAACTCCTGCGAGATCTGGGTGGGAGCGGCCCAAGCGCTGACGACAAGCAGAGTGAGACCAGCAGCAGGGAGGAGACGTGTGCTCGTGCGCACCTTTCCAAGCCGTTTTGGCCTGGACGTCACAGAAACGGCTGTGAAACTCTACGGGGCGTGTTTGGCAGGCAGTTGGTATCAAAACCAGCGGACTTTTGGTGCCATTGCTGCTTAGCTTTTGCTCCGCATGGACCCACTGCTAACTCGCCGCACTCTGCTGTTGCGCATCCGCACGCCGGATGACGGTGGCGCGTGGACGGAGTTCGTGGGGTTGTATGAGCCGCTGTTGAGAAAGTATGTGCTACTGCGCGGTGTGCCGCTGCAGGATGTGGAGGATGTGGTGCAGGAGGTGCTGAAGACGGTGACTCAGGCGATACGGAAGTTTGAGTATGATCCTGAGCGCGGGACGTTTCGGGACTGGCTGTTTATCGTGTGCCGCTCTCATGTGACCAAGTACCGTCGGCAGAATCGCACGGAGTCATTTGCCAACGAGAAGGTGCTGGAAGAGCTGGCTGCTGAAGAAAAACAGGCAGACTGGGACGTGGAGTATCGGCGGCGGATGTTTGAGTGGGCCACTGAGCGTGTGCGGCCTCTGGTGCAGGAGAAAACGTGGAATGCCTTCTGGCTGACCGCCGTGGATGACAAGTCCGGGCCTGAAGTAGCTGCCACGCTGGGCATGAGCGTGGGCGCGGTGCATGTGGCCAGGTCACGCATTATCGCCCGCATGAGGGAGGCTATTGCTTCAGCGACAGGAGAGGCTTATGAACAGCCATGAATACGCCGCACCTGGATGATGCTCTGCTCCAGCGCGTGCTGAGGGACGACACGCTGCACCTGCCAGAGGTGGAGGCGCATCTGGAACAATGCGCGGAGTGCCGCGCCCGTCTGGAGCACCTGAGTGGCGCGGATGAGTTTAGGGCGGAGTTTGAAGCGTCTGTGGAGAGTGAGGAACAGACCGCCAGGGCGATACTGCAACCAACCAGCGATCCCGGATGCATAGGGACGTTAGGAAAATACGCTGTGCGGCAATGGATAGCGACTGGCGGCACGTCCACCGTGTGGCTGGCCGTGGCACCGGGGAGTGACAGCATTGTAGCGCTGAAGGTGCTGCAACCTCTGCTGGCCATCCAGAAGGATCACAGAGCGCGTTTTGTCCGTGAGGCACAGGCGGCGATGAGATTGAAGGACCCACACATTCTCCCGCTGCTGGAGGTGGAGGCTAATCACTCGCCACCGTTCCTAGTGATGCCGTTTGTGGATGGTGGCACGCTGCAAGACAAGCTCCAGGCGGGTCCGCTGCCTGCGGAAGAGGTGGTGCGCATCGGGCGGGCAGTTGCACAGGCTCTGGTGGCGGCTCATGGTGCGGGGATCATCCACCGCGACATCAAACCGTCTAACATCCTTCTGAGTAGCAGCGGAGAGGTGCTGCTGGCGGACTTTGGCATCGCCAGGGCGTTCGATGGGGCCACTTTGCTGACGCAAACGGGATCGTTTCTGGGCACGCCGCAGTACATGTCTCCAGAGCAGGCTGCGGGAGAGCGTGAGTTGGGTGCGCGGACGGATTTGTTCTCGCTCGGAGCGGTGTTGTATCAGTGCTGCACGGGCACCGCACCATTTTCAGGCATGTCCTTCCAAGAACTGGCGCGCAGTGTGCAGGAGAGTGCTCCGGTCCCGATCAAACAAGTGCAGCCAACGACTCCGCTGTGGCTGGAGAACCTCATCTCCCATCTGCTGGCCAAACAACCAGCCGACAGACCTGCCAGTGCAGCCGATGTCCTGCGTGCCTTTGAGCAACAGGCCGACCTGGGACGACTGGATGCCGGGCAGATGCTGGGCGGTGCGGCAAAATGGCGAATGATGACCGCGAGATGGCTGCGGCGTGCCGTAGTGCTGATGACGCTGGCCATGATCGTGCTGCTGTGGACGGAGCGCACGGGCCGCACGTCCTTTGTGAATGCCGCGCTGTGTGGTCTGAGTGGGAATGCCTACTACATCACGGGCAAGTGGCAGACCTTTGGCCTGCTGGATGAAGCGATACAAGCCGCTGCACCAAATGACGTGATTGAAGTGCGTGCGAATGATCCTGCGACAGGTCGCGGCGGCATCAAGCTGCGGCCCGGCAAGCCGCTGACGCTGCGTGCGGCGGCGGGGTTTCGCCCTGTGTTGCCGCTACAGGCTGCGGGTTTCCCGGCACTCGGTGTGCTGGAGTCGAACTTCATCATGGAGGGTTTTGTGTTCAATCACGTCTATCGCGGGCCACGTCCTGGCAGACTGTTGCATGTGAAGGGTGCGTCATTGAAGCTGGTGAACTGCCGCTTTGTCCGCCAACCACGCAACCCCGAGACATTGGCCAATACACTCTCTGCATTGATTGCGGGAACAGATAGCCCACGCATTGAGCTGGTGCGCTGCCAGTTCTATGCGCCCGGCTCACCGGTCATCGCGCTCATCTCTGAGCAGCCGGAGGGCCGCACGGAGGTCGTGCTCAAAGACAGCCATGTCTGGGGAGGAGCCGTGTTTTGTGACGTGAAGCCTCCCGCGCATCTCGCCGTGACAGCAACAGGCTGCGAGTTCTCCAGCAGCCACGTATTGCACTTCAAGCAGGCATTTCCGGCCAAACAACTCACTGCCGACTTCCAAAGCAACCTCATTCAGTCGGTCGGAGCCGCCGTAGTGGCACCGTGGCCGCTGGAGAAGGTTCGTCCGCTGATGGAGTGGAAGGGTGCTGGCAACGAATGGTATCTCCCGGATGGCTTTCTTCTCACCCAGGACACACGTCAGCCAGATCTGACCTCATGGAGCCACGAAACGGTCTCGGACCGGCTCGCCATGCCGTTTGATGCACAAGCCTTCCCCACCCAGAGCCTGAGCGAGGAGGGGCTACCCATCCGAAGGCCGAAAAAATAGCGTGTAAGGGTCTCGCACGGGCTGGCTATTCACCCGTTGATGAAAACCCTTTGGCTATTTTTGAATCTCTTCACGCTGTGCGCGCTGCATGGGGCGAGTCAGTTTGACATCGTCGGTCCGGCAGGGAGTGAGGAGTTTGGGACTCAAGTCGAAGTGCTGCCGAATGGAAATATCGTGTTCACGGATCCCGAGTATGATCTACCCAGTCCGGCTACCAATGATGTGGGAGCCGCCTATCTTTATCGGCCAGACGGAACTTTGATCAGTATGCTGCGGGGAAGTGCTGCATCTGACCGGGTGGGAGATGATGGAATCGTCGTTCTCACGAGCGGACATTTTTTGATTAGGAGTCCTGCGTGGAATGGCCAACGAGGTGCGGTGACATGGGGGCACGCTGAGACCGGCTTCATCGGTGGCGGCAACGTCATTGTCTCCAGCACGAACTCGCTCGTGGGAGGAACCGCCAGCGACCGGATCGGATCTATTCCAGGGGGAGTGAGGCCGCTGCAAAATGGCAACTACGTCGTTCTCTCTTCAAGTTGGCGAAATCCTGGAACCGGAGCAGCCAACGTTGGGGCGATCACCTGGGGCAATGGCATGGGTGGCACGGTGGGCGTGGTAACCTCGGCCAACTCCATGGTGGGAACCACTGCGCTGGACCAAGTAGGTTTGACGTCGCAATCTGTAGTGCTGCCTAACGGCAACTTCGTCGTATGGGCACCGTTCTGGGACAACGGATCCACCTCTAACGCTGGGGCTGTGATTTGGTGCAGCGGCTACGGGCCAACTGCGGGCGTGATAAGCAACTCCAACTCACTCGTCGGCAGTTCTGCTGGGGATGGCGACGGCTTGATCGTCCATGCGTTGCAGAATGGACATTTCGTTTCCACTGCCCGGTTATGGGATGACAGCATCTCGGGCAAGACGGATGTCGGTGCCGTGGTTTGGGGCAACGGAAACGGTAGCACGAGCGGGGACATCTCTCCATCCAATGCCACTTACGGAACCTCGGATGGCGATTCATTGCAGTACGCTGGTGCTTTAGGCGATGGGCGCTACGCCATCTCCAGTAGCACTTGGGATGAACCCGGTGGCGTGGCTGACGCGGGCATCATGAAGCTTCTGCCTGACAACGCACCCAGCACTGGGCCTCTCACCACGGCAGGCGCCATGTTGGGCGGCTCACCCGGTGACTTGGTAGCCCCTCAGTTCCATTCTCTATCCAATGGGAACAACGTGGTCGCACTCAGGTCTTGGTCAGACCCTTTCACCAGTGCCAGTCAGGTGGGATTGGTCTTTCTGCTCAAATCCGGTGCAGCACTGCCCTCACGAGCCACGGCAAAACTCGGACTCTCAGGTAGCACCGCCATGGACAACGTGGGCAATGTGGGTCCGCTGCCCAATGGAAACTTCCTTGTCCGCTCCAACACTTGGACCAACCCTGCTACTTCAGCGTCCTCTGCTGGAGCGATGACTTGGGTAAACGGCCGAACTGGACTCGTCGGAAAAGTTTCCGCTGCCAACTCCGTGGTGGGAACCTCGCCGAACGATCAAGTGGGAGGGTTCGCCTCCAAACCCTTCATCGTTGGCCAGAGTCACTGTGTCATCGGCAGCAACTCCTGGGACGATCCTGGCACAGGAGCGACAAATGTAGGTGCAATAACTTGGATGAGCGGCACAAGGCCCACCACGGGAGTAGTCAGCGCGGCCAACTCCATCATTGGCAGTACCGCTGGAGACAGCCTCAGTGGAGTGTATCCTCTCACCAATGGCCACTATGTCGTGGCTAGCACCTTTTGGGACAATCCAGACACTGGCGTGAGTGATGTTGGCATCGTTAAATGGTGCAATGGCTTCACTGGGACGAGAGGGGTCGTTTCAGCTACCGATGCCTTTGTTGGAGTTACGGCTGGTGATGCTGTCGGCACCGTAGCGGCACTCCAGGATGGCAACTTCCTCGTTGGCGCTCCCTCTTTTGATCACACCGCGATTGGGGTTTTGGATGCAGGGGCTCTCACCTGGGGAAGCGGTACGAATGGCCTGATTGGCACCCCTTCCCTGTCCAACTCCGTCATTGGTAGCACTGCATCCGATCAAGTGGGGATTGCACTAAACAGTTTGGATACTCAACCCGATGGTAGCTACACGGTGGGCTGTGACTTCTGGGACAACCCTGTCGGGCCCCTATCCAACGCAGGCTGTATCATCTTTGGCCGCCCTGGCACCGCTGTCACAGGCTTCGTCAATGAGTCCAACGCCATCATGGGCACGTCCAGTTTCACGGGTGGTGGCGCTGCTGCCAACCAAGCCAGGTACGACCAGAGCCGTCGGCGCATTTATCACTCCAGACGCCAGTCGAATGTGGTGAAGGTAGCTACCATGGACGGCCTCACGTCACTAGGTCGCACGGGTGAGTCTGCTCCCGGCAGTGCAGACATTGCTTTCCATTCTCCAGGCACCACCGCCATCACTGGTTCCGATCAGTCCCTCACGGACTGGACGCTCAGGGGCAGCGGCAGCAGCAAGGGCAGAAACAAGGCCCTCTTTGGCCGCTCCGTTTGGGATGGCTCCACGGAACTCGTCTTACAAACCGGTTCCGTCCTCAGCGTTCTAGGCAGTAGCCTCCCAGCCAATGCCACCACCAGCAGCACGGCAGGTCAGACCATCAATCAACCCTTCCGTGGCCTCTTCCAGGCCACCGTCACTGGCACCGGCCTCACCTCCGCTAACAATCGACTGCTGCTCCTGGATAATGGCGTCACCGTCAGCCTCCTCCGCCGCACCGGGCAGCCCCTTGGCATCGCGCCCATGACCAATGCCAAACCAAGCGCCTTCCTGGAGGTGCTGCAAAGTCACGACCAAGACCTCATCACCCTCACTTACAAACTCGCTGCCGACAAAACCCTGCCCGTGGACTCCGGCAACGACACCGGCCTGCTGCTCATGAATCACCAGGGCACCATCACCAACGTCATGGCCAGGGAAGGGGACGTCTCCTTCAGTGGCAGCGGCAACTTTGGGCAGTTCATCGGGCGCGCCACCGCCTCTGTTGGCAACTTCATCCACTTCCTCGCCTATCACGACCCTACGGGCAACACGCCGCCTGGGCAGTCCGTGTTTCGTCTCCGCTCAGACGGTGGCAGCGCTACAAGGCACACCCAGACAGGCGGACTGGCCCCAGGCACTGGAGACGCCAGTTACAGAACCTATCTCGGCATCTCCCAGATCGCCAGTCAGGCCATCGTCCGCATCACCCTTGGTAATTGCCCCGCCAACGTCAACGAGGGCCTCTTTGCCATCCCCTCTCAACTCCTCCTCACCCGCAAAGGCGACCTCGTGGATAACACCAACCTCCCCGACGTGAAGATCGCCAAAATCATCCGCTTCTGGGGTTCAGGAGCGGATCAACTCCTCCTCCATGTCCAACTCACAGGCACGAACGTGAACCGCAGCAACAACCAAGCCTTCCTTCTGCGCCAGGGCGACGGCATTTACCGCGTGCTACTCCGCACCGGCCAGACTGCACCCAGCACCGGCACCGCCAAACTCTCCAGCATCAGCACTATCGAGGTAAATCCCGTCACAGGCCGCTATGCCGTGTTAGGCACCCTCAGTGGAACCACCTCCGCCACCAATCAAGCCATCTGGACCGGTCATTCCCAGGCAGGAGACAACACCACCACCCTCAGCGCGCTGCGTTTCCCCACGCTAGCCCTCCGCAAAGGCTCCACCTACCAAACCGGCACCACACCGCAGGGAATCATCCGCGGCTTAGCTCTGCGCCCAGCCCCTGATACCACCGGTGCCGGCGGCCGCGGCCTGGCCCAGACCATCAACTCCACCGGCGAACTCGCCCTCATCATCACCGCCGACCTCGGCGTGCAGGAGCTTGTGGTGTTGGATAAGTAACGCAGCCTACTCCCACACCGCCGCCTGTCGCATCTGATAGAAAGCGGTTCTTTAACTGCTTGGGCACATTTTCCGTCCTTCCGTGTCCGAAAACTCCGCCTACAAGCCACAGCCACTCAATGGTGTCCGCGAGAGCAGCAGCCTATTCTTGAGATGCCCATGAAAACTCAGTGTTTGGTATGTGACAAAACATTTTGGCTGTGGAACCCATACCAATCACGATCTTCTGCCGATTATGCGCCAATCCGATATTCTCCAGCAATTGTTATTCATTCGCAGCAAGGGCACGTTTGCCTCTCACCTCCACTCTACTGCCAATAGCAATCAGGAAGTGCTTGGATTGTCGTTGCTCCGCGAACGCCTTAGAATCGCACTTGATATCCCGGGCCTGGACAAAATCGCAAAACGAATAGCAGATTCGAAAGCACTCAGCATGGCTGCAGATTCCTGCAGTTTATCATACTCTGACTACACTAGATTGAAGAGCCAAGCCGAGGACCTTGATAAAATGTCTGAGGTGATGTTCAATTACCTAAAGAGTGTCTACTCTGAATCACTTGCCGAGCCACACCTCATTACGATAAGGCTGCCGACTCAGGACCAACTCGGTTCAGTATCACACTCGATTCAGGAACTGGACGACATTCTCAGCCAGTGCCTCTCAATCCTCGACGAACCTAGCACCGTAAGAGTTATAGGCTGGGAACGAGGTTCGCTGTGGATCGATATCGCCTTGGGTGCGCCAATCGCAGTTACATGCATCGGCGCACTTGCTTGGTCAGCGGTGTGTGTATTAAAGAAATACCGAGAATCTCAACTCATCGAAAAGCTCGTTGAGGCCCAGAATGTGAAAAATGAGATGCTGGAAGACCTGCGCAAGACGATGAGAGATTCGCTTAACACGCTCATCTCCGCAGAAGCTAGAAGGCTCGATGAGAACCACTCGAAAAAGAAAGGGGATCCTGAGACAATCCAGCGACTGACACATTGCGTGCGATCACTGTTTGAGATGATGCAGCAAGGTGCCGAGGTTCACCCCGCCTTGATGGCACCTCAAGAGGTCAAGGATGCCTTTCCCAAAATGGATGAGGTGCTTGGACTCCCTTCCACCACGAAGCTCCTCAAGGATCACAGAGATTCTGAGACCGATTCTGGTGAAGCCTCAGATCACCCGCCGAGTTCAATGTAGGCAGAGGCAACGCTAGGAGGTGGAGCGCATAGCGACATTCCACCGCTCCGGGAGGCACGCTAAGCTAAGGGAGCGCGGGCACTCCTGCCCGCATGCCGGAGCGGTGAATGTGAGAAGGTCTATAGGCTCTCTGACCGGCCTGTGCGCGTGTGTTAAGGCCCGGGGACGTGGGGCGGTCTGTTTGCTTGCAGGTTGGACGAGTCACTCACTCCGGCGGGCGGACAAGAGTGTCCGCGCTCCTGTTTCCGCCGCTCCGGGGAGCCGGAGGCTGGTGGAAGAGTTGCGGAGGAAGGTGGGGGCACGCTAAGCTAAGGGAGCGCGGGCACTCCTGCCCGCAAGTCGGAGCGGTGAATGTGAGAAGGTCTATAGGCTCTCTGACCGACCTGTGCGCGTGCGTTAAGGCCCGGCAACGTGGGGCGGTCTGTTTGCTTGCAGGTTGGACGAGTCACTCACTCCGGCGGGCGGACAAGAGTGTCCGCGCTCCTGTTTCCGCCGCTCCGGGGAGCCGTGCCACCGCTCCGGTGAGCCGTGCCACCGCTCCGGTGAGCCGTGCCACCAGCCACGGGGTCCACGCCACCAGCCACGGGGTCCACGCCACCAGCCACGGGGTCCAAGCCGCCAGCCACGGGGTCCAAGCCGCCAGCCACGGGGTCCGTGCCGCCAGCCCCGTGGTCCACGCCGCCAGCCCCGTGGTCCACGCCGCCAGCCACCGGGTCCGTGCCGCCAGCCCCGTGGTCCGGGCCACCGCTGGTAGGGCGTCTTGGTCCTCCAAGCGCCGTCATCGCAGGCCGAGCGGCTTCGTTCATCCGGCGGGTTCATCATAGTCCACTGGCCTAACGCGACTCTGTGAGACACAGCGCCCTACCGCCCACGCGCCAATCCAAAATCCAAAATCCAAAAATAGTTCTTGTTCTTTGTCGTTCGGATTTGGTAAAACCGTCGGCGTATCGGTTTAAGCGACTTATGAAAGGTGTTTTCCGCGCAGTGTTATGGCAAACGGTATCATCAGACTTGATGAAGGCTGGAGGCTCGATGAGGGCCACCATTTTGACCAGCCTCCCTTTGTGCCGTCTCCGTTGCCTGTGCTGACACCTCCACCAACCACAAAGAAAGGCAAAACCATGGACTACATCCCCAGCAAACGCAGTGACCAGTATCTCTGGCTGAAGAACATCAGCACCAATGCCGTGACGACCGCGGCTGACCTGAGCGTGCCCGCCGCAGAGGGCACGGACTTAAAAGGCCATGCGGACGCCGTAGTGGCCGCCATGGATGCCACCAACGCGGCCTCCACCGCGCTGGATGGAGCGCGCGCCACCGAGCGCACAGTCACCGCCGCGAGACTGAAGTCCATACGAGACATCGTCAAGCGCTGGAAGACCCAGCCCGCCTACCCCGGCAGCGGTGCAGAAGGAGTGCTGCAACTCAAAGGCCCTGGAGATGGCTTTGATCCGTCCACCTTCAAGGCTGAAATCAGTGCGGTGGTAGAGGGCGGCGTCATCCGCATCGAGTTCAAGAAGAGCGGCCTGGATGGCGTCAATGTCTATTGCCGCCTGCGTGGTAGCCCAGGCTGGCAGAAGCTGGCGTTTGACTCCTCCTCCCCCTACATAGACAACGCTCCCCTGGCCAACCCTGCCGTCCCAGAAACCCGCGAATACAAAGCGCGTGGCGTTCTGGACGACGAAGAAGTAGGCCTGGAGAGTGACGTGGTGAGCGTAGTCTTCGGCGGCTGAGTTTGGGGTTTGCAGTTGTTGGCAATCGTTTGCAGTTGTTTGCAGTAGTTGACTGAACACGAATCGCTGCCCCAAAAAACCACCGTAAACTATCGCAAACCATAGCAAACCACCGCCAACTCCCCTCCCTCCCCATGGCTTTCGACCCTAACATCCCTGAACCGAACGCTGAGCTGACCTCGGCGATGTTTCGCACGCAGTTGCAAGGTTTGAAGGCGCTGATAGATGCCATACCGGCGGGTCCAGAAGGCCCGCCGGGGCCACCCTTTGCCAATGCGGTGGTGGATAGCGTAGCTACGGTGGACCCAGGGCAGCCAGCGGTGGTGACGGTGACCTTTGACGGCACCAATGTGCGGTTTTCCTTTTCCATCCCTCGTGGGGCAGCAGGTACTACCGGCCCCCAGGGCAATGATGGAGCACAGGGAGTGCCCGGAGAGGTCACGGCCGCTCAACTGTCAGGTGCCATAGCCGGTACCAGCAATGTGACCAACAGTGTGGCAACGTTGGACACGGCTTTTGCAGATGCCGACTTGGAGACCGTGCGTCAGAAGCTCAACGAGCTGATCCTGGCAGCCAGGAGGTGAGGAGACGTTCAGACTGCGTAAACGCATCACTCCAACTGGGGTATACCCTCCGTCATCTGGATTTGTGATTTTCGGGTGGCTGGAGTGGTGGAGGATTGGAGTGCTGGCCATCACTCCATCACTCCATCACTCCAAGTGAGTCAGCAGTCCAGCCTAGCCAGCCCTACTCCGCTGCTGCTCCAAAGAAGATCTCGCTGACCTTGCCGTCTTTGATGGTGAAGATGATGCCGCCGTAGATGGAACCTGCGACAAAGCTGGTGGGACTGGACATTTCTTTGTCTTCCACTTTGCCGTAAGCTTTCACCACCTCGGCCTTTTTGGAGCCCAGCTTGATGCCTTTGACCGTGGCGAGGGTGCATTTGCCATGGGCAGTGAAGGCGGAGACGGTCTTGGGGCCTTTCTTTTTCTCGCCGGAACTCATGCGGAGAGTGAGGCCCTTTTCTTTGCACTCCCATGTCTGGATGTACTCGCCCGTAGCTCCTTCCAGAACGGACTCACTCTTGCTGACGGCTGCTTTTCCAAGAAAAGGAGCAAGGGCCTTCTCGCTCATGCCAAGCTGCAGGCCACCAAGGCTTTCTTTGGCAAGAAGGTCGTCCCCAGCCTCTTGTGCGGTGACGGACGACATGGCGATGAGGAGGAGAGATAAAATGGAGACGATGTGTTTCATGGGATGGGTATTTAGTCCGTGTGGCTGAGTGTCTTGAGGAACTCGATAACGCAGCGTTTGTCTTCCTCACTGAGGTCGAGGCCGCCATCGGGGTGTTTGGCTAGGTTGGGATCAAGCGTGTCGGTGCGTTGGATGCCGTGACTGTAGTGATTTAGCACTTCTTCCAGCGTCTTGAAGCGGCCATCGTGCATGTAGGGGGCCGTTAGGGCGATGTTGCGCAGAGTGGGGGTGACGAAGGTGCCTTTATCCAAGGCGGACTTGGTCACGCGATGTCTGCCGGTGTCTTTCTCGTCGATGGCCAGGCCATTGTTGCGAAACTGGTGATCGGTAAACAAGGCTCCTCCGTGGCAGTGGAAGCAATCGGCTCCCATGGTGCCAAGCCGTGGCTCGCGCTCGGTCATGAATAGCTCAAAGCCGCGCTGCTCATCTGCGCTGAGTTTGAGTTCGCCTCTTTGTGCGCGATCAAACTTGGAGTTGTGCGAGGTCAGAGTGAGCAAATAGGCCTCGATGGCCATACCAAGGCGCTCAGGAGTGATTTCAGGTGAACCGAAGGCCTCTTTGAACTCGCTCGAGTAAGCCCGAAGCTTCTGCATGACCCTTGGCAAAGATTCATCCATCTCGCGATGATCTTGAATGGGCACCAGAGCCTGCTCTCGCAGGGTAGTCGCCCTCCCATCCCAAAAAAACGTGTCCTTCCAGGCTAAATTGAAAAGGGGCATGGCATTCCGGTCTCCGAGGCGGCCCTCGACTCCGGGACTGAGTCGCCTTGGGTCGCTCAGTGCGTTCTCTTTCATGTGGCAAGAACTGCAAGAGATCGTGTTGCCGCGTGAGAGGGCCGTTTCGTGGAAGAGCTTTTTGCCCAAAGCCACCCTGGCGGGCGTGAGAGGATTGTCTGCGGGCAGTCGAGGCTGTGGAAGAGTGCCTAACTTGAGTGTGAGAGGCATTTTTTCTGCCGAAGGTGCCACCGTCTCACCTTTGCCGACCTTCATCAGTCGAAAAGCCTGTTTGAGTTTGTCGCGGAGTTGATACGCCAAGGGATCGTCGTCTGCGGAATGCGTGGAGGCTCCATCTTTGATGAAGTCGATGCCTTTGAGGACGGTCGCCACATCCAACCGTACTTCTACTTCGGTCGTGCCGCTCTCATTCAACGTAATCTCCGCTGGCAAAGAGATGCGTGTACGCATGAAGTCGTTGCCCAAATGATAGGCATAGCCACTGAGCGTGCCGTCTTTGCGTTTCCACTGGCCTTCGAGTGCCATGAAGATATACCCACCCTGCCAGGACCAGTGCAGGCCACAGACGCGAGGGTTGAGTGGATGATCCGGGCCCCACGTGGCAGGGTCGCGTTGATTGTCCTTGGGGACGAGGCCGATTTCGAAGTTTAGCTTCTGGTAAGTTCCCGACGGAAGTCCGCTGATGAGTAAGCTTGGCCGATCCTTCGTCACCCAGCCTGCAAATCCCTCGTGACGTGCCGACTTGGTGCCGTCTGCGGACTCAAGGTTGACCTCGCTGACGAGGTAACTGAGCCTTGTCAAAGTCCAAGGTCCGGCGGCATCGTGCGTCATGATCAATTTCAAGTCCGCAGCTCCGACAGAGCAGGCGAGCGCTACCCAGCACAACAGTGTGCGCAGATGATGGGCGTTCCCTTTTGCTTGCATGGGGAGATGGTAGCCGAGTTCAGTGCGTTGCGCAAAGGCGAGCAAATGCCGGGCACCCCGCTTGCCTTTCGTCTCGTTCGCTGCCATTTGTGGTGATGTTTCGCCAGCTTGTCGCCGCTGTTGTCTTTGCCACGAGCGTGGAGGCAGACGTGCCGCTACCGCCACAGGTGACCAATCCTCTCTCTGCGACTGAGGCTTGGAACGTGATCCGGCTCGCCACAGAGAACGTGGAGCGACTGGTCCGGGAGTCGCGACCGCTGGAGATCGCGTCCCAGGTGTCGTTACTCAGTCCGTCGTTGCGAGTGCTTGGCCGCAGTCCGGTGAAAGCTGGTTTTGAAGCCAGGGTGGCAGACGAATCCGCTGTGGCGTTCAAGTTGGTCAATGTCATGGCAAAGGAAAGCATGACGGAGAACGCAGCCGCAATGCCTGGTCTGCTGGGGCAGTTGAAAAAGAGCATCGGAAGTATCGCTGAAGCGTTTGAATCCGACATCACGACGGCAGAAGTGTTTCATTGTCCTCTGCATACGGATTATCTCCTCACAACGCGAGATGGAGCGACTCAGAAGTGTGGACGCTGCCAGCACAAGCTTCAGGTCCGGCGCATTCCTTATAGCTTCATCTATGCGAGAGCCGAGCAGCCTGCTTTGAGCATGGCAACCAGCCGCCAAGGCGCGCAACTAACCATCAAGCTTGCGCATAAGGACGGGAGACCAGTGGTGACAGAGGATCTGTGGCCCGTGCATACGGAGACCGTCCAAGTAGTAGTGTTTGGGCCAGAGTATGGGCATTTCACTGCCACGCCGTCAGCTTCGGCAGGGGATTACACTTGTGACTTGGCTGTGAGCGCTCCAGGAACTTATCGCTACTTTGTTGGATTAACACCTGCTGTGACGGGACTCCCAGAGTATCACTCTGAGACGTTCGTGATTGATGGCTCAGCAGAAGCTTCGTCGTCTGAATCTACAGACGTGCTCACCGCTAAAGTCGACGGGTATGCGGTAAATATTGCGGTGGCGGGAAAGAGCGGGAATCGACTGCGCGCTGGTAGAACCCAGGCATTGCACGTGCAGTTTCAGGATGCTCAGGGACAGCCACTGGTACGCCTGGAGCCGCTCTTGCAAGCTTATGCGCACATTGATGCGTTCTATGAGGGCACCGAGACACTCCAGCAACTCCATCCAATGGGAGGAGATATCTTGCGCGATGATCTCAGAGGTGGCCCAGGCCTCGCTTTCAAGATCTACTCGCCCGAGGCAGGCACCCTGAAGGCATATCTGCGCTTTAAGGTGGATGGACGTGTCCTTGTGGCACCCCTTTGCCTTCAGGTTCTGCCGTGACGTACTAGTCTGGCTGCTGGCTCCAGCGAATACTCCGCCGCACGCCAACGGAGTGGAAGTGCGCCTCATCACACTGAATAAAACCTGCCGCATTGATGCTCATGCCTTCGGCCTCAAGGCGAGCGCGTTGAGTTTCTGCCAGCAGGGGGTCCATTTTTGGGCTGATGCGTGCATCCGCACTCACGACACGATGCCAAGGTAAAGTCGCCGACTCTTCTTCGGTGAGCCGGCTCATCACAAATGCCACGTGCCGCGCCATAACATTCATGTGCACGGCGATGGAGCCGTAAGTAGTGAACTTTCCTTCGGGAATGAGCGCCACCAAGCGAATGACCTCCGCTCGGATGCGTGCAAACGCGGCAGACTTTGGTTTTGGCATCAGGTGCCTTACTCCTCTTTCATCAGCCAAGCGAACAGATCGCGCAGATCCGCGTCTGACATGCCTGCGGTGAGCATGGGAGGCATGAGCGACACCGGAGAAGCCTCCATTTTGTCGATCTCGGCTTGTTTTACTTGGGAGAGTTGATTGGCAGCATCGCGAATCTGCACGCCCGTGGCGTCTTGTTTGGCGATGATACCGCTCAGCACCTGTCCGCTCTTGAGTTTGATGACGTAGTTGCCAAATCCTTCACGAATCTCCAGGCTTGGAGTCAGGATGTTGTGCAACCAGAAGTCCATGCTGCTGCGGTCATAGCCTGTGAGTTCAGGCCCGACGTCGTTGCCTTCACCAAAGAGCTTGTGGCAGATGGCACAACGGATGTTGAACTGAAGCTTGCCCATCATTGGGTCACCAACGCCTGACTTGAGCACCGACTTGATGCGCTCTGCCTCTTTCT
The DNA here is from genome assembly GCA_016795485.1 of Verrucomicrobiaceae bacterium. Classification (GTDB taxonomy): domain Bacteria; phylum Verrucomicrobiota; class Verrucomicrobiia; order Verrucomicrobiales; family Verrucomicrobiaceae; genus JAEUHM01. Next base: position 70,451 of record JAEUHM010000030.1, read on the forward strand.
CAACTTCTGCCGTCGGTGCTACGGCTAGCATGCCTGTCCAGTGTTTTTCGATCGTTGCGTTGATGTTCTCATCGTTCAATGCGGCTAGTTGCCTCACGATGTCGGGTGTGAAGTGTTTTGCAGGTATCTGCCAGGCATCGACTTTAGCCAGCACCATACCGGCCCACTCCTTGCGGCTGGCAAACATGCGCAACGCCGCTTCACGCAGAGCCTTATCGCCAGCCATTCGGCTCTCCCAGCCGTCAATCATGAGATTGATTAGCTTATGATCATCAAACTTGGCCACTGCCGGAAGGAGTGCACGCTTGAGTGACTCATTGCCACCGGCTTGAAAGACCGGAGCGATCGCATCCAGCACCTTTTTGTTACCCAACTCAGCTAGCGTGACTGCTGTGGCTGCACGTTTAGCGCTTGGACGTGACTTGTTCGCCACGAGCTTGAGACCTTCTTCAATTGCCTTCTTGTCACCCGACCGCATGGCGAGGGTCAAGTCATCGCCTTGAGCTTTGAAGTAACCAGCAAGGGAGTCAGGAAGCTGCGGGATTTCGCCCCCTTCAAAGGCAGCGGCAATGCCTTCGACGACTTTCTTGCGTGCTTCGTCGTCAGGTGCAAGTGCAGCGAGCTTGGCGCATGATTCCAAGTTGAGGCTCCCTCCCGCCATGGCCCAACGCTTGCCCAGATAGCCAGGGAGCTTGTGTTTCCATGCTGCTTTGTTGGAAAACACAGCGAGCACTGCTTCACGATCATTTTCGCATCGTGCTTCCGTCAGCCACCAGAGCATGGTTTGCAGTCTGGAGTCATCATGATCCACCAGAGCGGCGAGGATGGCTAGGCCTGTGGTTGAAGGCAGACGCTTTGCTGCTGCGGCGAGCATGGTCTGGACTTCTGGATGGGTTTCGACCGCAGCCCGCTTTGGCAACATCGCCATCGTCGCCTTCATCTCGGTCACGGTGTGTCTGACTGCCCAGCGGCGAACATAAGGATCAGCGTGACTAAGAAGTTGCGCGTTCGTTTCGTCGTCCAGAGCATTGAGTTGATGCAGGGCAAACATCGCATCGAGAGCACGATCGTTTTTTTGATCCAGAGCGAGCGCTTTGAGTTTAGGGGTCAGTTCAGTGAGCTTGCGCCAGCCGATCTCAAGCTGAGCTTGCTTGCGGAACCACTCGTTTTGATGACTGAGGTAGCCGATCAACTCGTCGGCACTTACTTTGCTCAGATCAAACTTTTGGAGAACAGGCGCACCGCTGGCTGGGCGTATGCGGTAGATGCGACCGTCTTTCTTTGACCAGTCATCCACTGGCCTAACGTGACTCAGACGTGTGTCATACCAGTCTCCGATGTAGACGCAGCCATCTGGGGCCGCAGCGATGCAAACGGGGCGGAACCAGCGATCTGAAGTCTCCATGAGGTTCTCATGGTCTTTGGTTCTGAACGTAGAGCCGTCGGGGATCTGCTCGCTGACATACACTTTGTTCAACAGCGAGTTGGGCGCGATGATGTAGCCCTCGTAGTTGCTGCCCAGTAGACCGCCTTCATAGATAGTGAAAGCTTGGGGAAAGCGCTTGGTGTCGCCCTCATGCTTCATGTGCTCGAAGAACTCAAACGAGTATGGATTCATCGGTGGGCCGTGTTTGCCCCAGCCCTTCACACCATAACTGCCTAGCTCGTAGTGCATGCCGCGTGTGCCGCCGTGGTTGGTGCCTGAGAAGACTCGTCCCTTGCTGTCTATGTCGAGGCTCATGGTGTTGCCGCCGCCTTCAGCGTAGATTTGAAAGGTCTTCTTCACTGGATGAAATCGCCAGATGTGCTGGCCTTCCCACTTCACGTGCTTTGACGTGGCGCTGCTCACATCGCCCGTGGTGGTGCTGCCTGTGGCACCATAGAGCCAGCCATCTGGCCCCCACTGGAGGCTGGTGGCCACGCTGTGTGTGTCTTCCAGACCGAATCCGCTTAGTTCCACCACTGGATCAGCATCGGGCACATCGTCAGCATTCGCATCGGGATAGAACAGCAGATAAGGTGGATTCATCACATAGAAGCCGCCATTTCCTGTGATGGCTGCCGTGGCGATGTTGAGGCCTTCCAGCACGACTTTGGTTTTGTCATAAAGACCGTCTCCATTGGTGTCTTCATGCACGGTAACGATATCGGCTCCCTTGGGACCCTTTGGTGGCGGCTCGGGCACGCGATCAAACTTGGCACGCAGATGCTGGTCGTAGCTGACGATCTTCAAGCCCGCTGGGAACTGATACTGCCGATACTGCGTCACCCACATGCGACCACGGGAGTCAAAGCTGATGTAAAGCGGTTGAGTCACCTCCGGCTCATGAGCGATCAGGTCGATTGCCACATCCTTGCGGTGGCTGAAGCTCTTGTAGGCTTCGTCTGGTGATTTTGGAGGTGTATTGTCTGCCAGCGTTCCGCGGCCCGCATATGTCTCCATGATCTTTTTCACGGCCTCATTGCCAGCGATGTCATCTGGTTTGACGGGAGGCTCTGCGGATTGAGTCGAAGCAACCGCCAGGAGGAAGAGAAATAGAGACGCACGCATTGGGAAAGTGAATGACCGAGTTGGGTTGAGAAGAAAACGACTTAGGCTCAGGGATTCATGCCATCCAAAGCGCCCCAGGGTTCTACTTGATCGAGGTGTTTGGGCTTTAGTGCATCGTAAATCGAAGGAAGATCGAAGCTCTTCACGATTCCGCGCGGAAGCAGTGCGTAGGGCCACTTGTAGTCTTCCTCCTTGATGACATCCGCATACGATGTGAGTGCGTTCTTGAGTTTTACCTGCTTCACGTCAGCGCAAAGCAGTGCTGCAAACGCTGCGGGAAGCGCGCCCCATCCTCTTCCTGCTAGAGTGATGTTTTCATGCCCTGCTTCTTTCAGAAGCGCGATCACGGCGAGCACATCGTGCGTTCGTTGGCCGAGAACAGGGCGGTCTAGCATCACTCCGTGCGCGGCGTAGAAGTAGTCGCTGCCATAGTGACCGAGATAGCTTCCTACCCCGCAGGTATTTGGTCGTGAGTCACCCACTCCCCGCACATCCATGGCGAAGAATGCCGCATCGGCGTGTTTTGAAACGAGATCCTTCACCCATGGGTCGAAACGCAGATCGTTGTCAGCGGATTGATGGGCCACGTAAAGCACTGCCGTCTTGTTTCCGAGCGGGAGTCGCGAGTAGAGCTGCTGATCGTTGAGCCGAGTGACGAGGGCAAAAACTCCCGGCTCCGATTCTACAGCATAGTTGGCCACTCCTTTGGCCGGATAGCCTCGGCCACCAGCGGGTCTGAGAATGCGATAGTCAGGCACATTGATCTCGGTGGGCAATCTCAGCACATGCCGGACGTCTTTTTCTAAGTCCGTTGCGATCGCTGATTTGTGTTCACGCGTGAACGACATCACTGAGCGTGAACCAAGCTCACTCACTTGGCCCTTTGGTGCTGCTAGAAGGTCGGCTTCCTTTTCTAGCGTGAGAGTTGGCTCCGTCGTGGCGTCACTGACCTTTGTCACACGGTTAAAGAAGGAATACATCGCTTCCCGATTCGGTTGCGTGTAGCCATGAGGATCAGGGCCGACTTGAAGTTGAATATTCTCGGGCTTGCCCAGCAACGTGTAGAGTTTTTTGAGTCGCTCGAAGGCCACCTTTCCACCGCGGGCATCGAAGTAGTCCTTCTCCTGAGTGCAAATGATCACTGGCTTGGGTGCCATACATGCTAGGAAGTCACTGTGGTCCAAGCCCTCTGCGAGAGCTCCCGGTGGGCACTGCTCAGTGTCGGCGGGCAGCTCGTTTTCTGCATTTCGCCGGAAAGTCGTCACGAAACACGCTGGAGCAGCCATCGTCAGTCGTTCGTCCATGCCGCAGAGCCACGTGGTCTGCGTGCCGCCACCGCTGTTCCCTGTCACTCCGATGTGCTTGGGATCCACTTCCTCGCGGGTGAGAAGGTAATCCACGCCCCTCATGCCATCCCAGACCATCCATGAGCCGATGAACTCGCCCATGAGATTCATTTGGTTGCCCATGCGGATGTGTTCTCCAGTACCGCCGCCATAGCGCGACATGAGCCCCTTCTTCTCGTCCTGTTTGATGTACTGAAGTCTCTCGCCTTGGCCAATGGGATCAATGATGAGCACCACGTAGCCCATGCGAGCCAGTCCCTGGGCGAAACTCTGGTAGGCGTCTTCCGCCTTGCCATTGTAGGAGTGCCCGCACACACCAAGAACCGCCGGGCATTTGCCATTATGCTTGGTTGGCACGTAGAGATTGGCACTCACCAGGAACTGCGGCCTACTTTCGTAGAGCACCTTCTCGATCTTGTAGCCGTCCCGCTCAAGAACACCGGTGATCTTCGCATTCAGCGGAGTGCGCTCCGGCATAGGTCCAAAGCAACGTGCCACCCGTGCCTTCACGTCCTTCACATAAGCCAGAGCGTCCTCCTTCTTCTTCAAAGCAGCCCGCCGCTTGTCCCCGTGAGCTTCCGCAGCCTTCACCTGATCCACCAGCCACTCCTGCATCATCCGCGGGAAGCGATTCAGAGGTTCTGGCTCAACTGCGTTTGCCAGAAGTGTGGAACAAAACAAAGAACTTAGAACCAGCTTCATGAAAGTTTCTCCAGCTTGATGGGATAGGTTTGGAAGGCGTTCCATTGGCAGACGATGAGGTCGCCGTTTTCTAGCACGCAGACGTCGTGGCCGTGCTCGAAGATGTTCTCTTTTCGCAACAGCGGTTGGAGTTTGCCATCCGCGTAAGTGGGCTCTTCTCCTCCGGGTGCGGCGATGACTTTGCCTTTTTCATCCATCACGAGGATGAAGCCGGATTCCATGGGCTTGAACTTGCCTTCTTTGTCCTTGGACCAGCAGACGCCTGCATAGATTTCCTTTCGTGCCACTACGGGGCGGCAAACGTAGGCTCCGGGTGTTGAGATGGTCTCGATATACTTTCCTGCTAACGTGAATCTGCGGAAGCAGTTGTCGGCTCGGGAAGTGACCAGGAGGGTGTCGCCTTGCACGGCGATGCCGTGGGCGTTGTTGAGGCGCTCGTTAGCAGGAACGCCGTCTTTGCCTCCGAAGCGTGAGATGAACTTGCCACGCGCATCGTAGCGGAGCACGTAGTTGGAACCGTAGCCGTCTACGATGTAAATGTCGCCATTGGGGCCGATGGCCACCTCGGTGGGATTGAAAAACATGTCGGGCTCGTAGGCACCGACCGTCATGGGGTGACTGATGGAGAAGATTTCTTTGCCGCTGAGGTCGGTTTTGGTGACGCGGCCAGTTTGGCGATAGCCTGCACTGCCGGATTTCCAGAGTCCTGAGTCGGTGACGAAGAGGAACTCCTCTCCGTTCTCGTTGGCCAGCGTCAATCCGTGTCCACCCGGCCAAGCACTTCCCCAAGACTCCAAAATGGTGCCGTCTGGCTTGTAGACCAGCATTTGGTTGTCCCAGTGGTCACCCACCATGAACAGGCGGCCGTCTTTGGTCTGAACCATCTCATGGCAGTTGAGAATCGGGTGATGGCGGCCTTGGCCTGGCGCTACCCAGTCCTTGATTACGCGGTAGCGGTGACCTCCGTGGCCGATGATGGTGTCTTTTGGCTTTTCGGCTGCCCGAAGATGCTGTGTCCATGTTGCAGCAACGGCCGTGCTGAGTCCGCCAAGAAAATGTCGTCGATCCATTCAGAGTTTACGCGTCCCCTGCCTGAAATCTCGCTTCTGACGAGCAAGGGTCACCAGGATAGCTTGTGAAAACTTTCACAAAGGGGTTGCCCTAGCATTTGCTGAGGCGTATCGCTTCCCTCAAACGCCCGCCATGACTGCTCTGGAACCCATTCAACGGACTGACGCCGCTTACGATTCAAAGATCGAAGGGAATGTCTTTTTCACCCGCCTGGATGCGGCGATCAACTGGATGCGTAAAAACTCGCTCTGGCCAATGCCGATGGGCTTGGCTTGTTGCGCGATTGAGCTGATGGCGACAGGTGCTAGCCGATTCGATATTTCGCGGTTCGGTGCAGAAGTGATGCGTTTTTCGCCTCGTCAGGCTGACGTGATGATCGTGAGTGGCACGGTCACCTACAAGATGGCTTTGGCGGTCAAGCGCATCTGGGACCAGATGCCTGAGCCGAAGTGGTGCATTGCCATGGGCGCATGTGCTTCCAGCGGTGGGATGTATCGCAGTTATGCCGTGCTTCAGGGGATTGATCGCTTGATCCCGGTGGACGTTTACATTTCAGGTTGTCCTCCACGCCCGGAGGCTCTTCTTGAAGGCCTGATGCGCTTGCAGCGCAAGATTGATAAGGAGCACTCCTTGATCGAGCAGAAAAAGGAACTGCTTGAGGAACTGGCCTGATTTTTACCCAAACACGTCTCATGACCGCAGCTGAAGTTGTCAAAGCCATCCAAGGCCATTTTGGAGATGCCGTGCTCGCTACCAAGGAGCATCTGGGGGAACACACGGTCGATGTGAACCTGGATCGACTGCACGCGGTCATGCGCTGGTGCCGCGATGAACTTCGGTTCGACTACTTGGTCGATGTCTCTAGCCTAGATCACCTGGGCGAGGAACCAAGATTTGAGATGGTTTACGAGCTTTATGGCTACAGCCACGGCCAGCATTTGCGGATTAAGGCAAAGGTGAGCGAAGACCAAGGCGTGCCCACGGTTTCAGACCTCTGGCCGACAGCTGATTGGCATGAGCGTGAGGTCTACGACATGATGGGCATCACGTTTGATGGTCATCCTGACCTTCGTCGTATTTTGATGTGGGATGGCTATCCGTTCTATCCGTTACGGAAAGATTTCCCTCTTGAAGGCAAGCCAAGCGAGATGCCGGACGTGGCTTTCACGGGTGTGGCACCTCTTGAAGGTGGGCCGTTCGTGACCTGTGCTGGTGGGCAAGACACCATTGCACGTGAGCCGCGCGCTAAGCGGGTCTAATCTCCTACTGCCAGCCGAATGAAACTGGCAGAACTGTCTTGGCCGCAGGTGGATGCGTTGAATCGTGACACCCCTGTGGTGTTCCCGGTGGCAGCATTGGAGCAACATGGGCACCACATGCCGGTGATGACGGACAGTCTTCTCACGGAGGAGCTTGTCCGGAGGCTGGAGACTCGATTTGAGAAACAAGTGCTGTTTGCTCCTCTCACGTGGTTGGGAAACTCGCATCACCACATGGATTTCCCTGGGACACTGAGTGCAGAGCCTCGCGTTTACATCGATCTCCTGTGCGGTTTGCTGGAGAACTTCATCGCTCACGGCTTCAAGCGGTTGTTCATCTTGAATGGCCATGGTGGGAACGATGTCCCGGGCAAACAGGCTGTGTTTGAAGTCCGCCAGCGTTACCGCGCACGGAAGGATCTTCTGTTGCTGTTTGCTACTTATTGGAACCTTGGCGCTGAGCCTTGGAAGGCAGATTCTAGCATTCAACAGCGAGTGATGGGCCATGCCTGTGAATGGGAAACGTCGATGATGCTAAGGATCAGGCCGGATTTGGTCGGAGACTTGTCCAGGGTCGTTGATGTGCCCTTTGGCAATCCCTTTGAGCCTGCCTCGCGCGGCTGGATCATGAACGACCGAAGTATCCCAGGCCATGTGGGCGACCCGAGGGACGCTACCGCCGAAAAAGGGGAAGCTCTTTTCGCCTGTTTCACTGAAGCGGCGGCTCAGATGCTGGAGCGGGTGATTCGCTGGGATGGAGTTTCGTGGGAAGGCTGATTTGGGGGCGGCTGGGGCCAAGAAAAGGCAACGGCCTGACTTGGGGTGATGTAATGACCCCGCAGAGCCGGTCTGAACGGTCCTTCCGGGCAAAATATTTAATTATTCATAAATATTCAAATCCTTGATACCATTCATATTATGGTATTTATTATTGGCCGGGGTGTGGCACAATACGTGTTCGCGCCCCCGTCATGACCAGCGCCGTTCCCACAGACTTTCGTTCCACCACCCCACCGGGCTCCTCCGTTGCTTCAAAGAGCACGGTGCCACGGAAGGTGCTGCACGTGATTCCGGCATTGGCAGGTGGCGGAGCGGAGCGTGCCTTGAGGAACTTGGCACGGACGATGGCGGGCACTCACTGGCAGACGGTGATAGTGGTGTTTCGTGCCGCAGAGCACAAGGCACTGGCTGATGAACTTAGAGCTCTGGGATGCGTGATCCATGATTTAGACGAGCCAGCACTGATGAATCCGCGGGTTTGGTACAAGACTTGGCGGTTGATGATGAAGGAGCGCCCGGACGTGGTGCAAACGTGGATGCACCATGCAGACTTTATTGGTGGTGTGGCAGCCTGGATAGCTGGGATTACGCGCGTGGTGTGGGGAATCAGGGCCGGCGTGATTTGGAAGAACCCGGAGGACGGACTCTTCAAGACATCGCTCTTCCACGGGGCACTGCGGTTCGCGTCATGGTTCATGCCTTGCCGAATCGTGGGAAACTCGGACACCGCCCTGAAACTGCATGAGCAGATGGGGTACCCCCCTCACAAGTTTACGTTCATTCCGAACGGGATCGATGCGGACCGGTTTTCGCCGAGTAAGGAACATCGCAAGAAGTTACGGACAACGCTTGGTATTCCTGAATCGGCGAGAGTGATCGGGTTCGTAGGCAGATTCCACCCGCTCAAAGAGCTCGAACGGGCTTTTGCCATTTGTGGTGCTCTCCAGCGCGAAGACTCTGACGTTCATCTTGTCTTGTGTGGTGGTGACGAGTCAAAACTCTATCCCGAAGCACGAGAAGCCTTCCAGGCCATGCCGATGCCCCATCAGGTGCACTTCATGCCATTCCAGGGAGAGATGGAAAAGGTCTATCCTGCGTTTGATCTTTTGCTGATGTGCAGCGGGAACGCTGAAGCGTTCCCCAATGTGCTGCTGGAGGCTATGGCATGCGGGGTGCCAGTGGTGGCGACTGCTGGAGGCGATGCACGTGCGATTGTCGCAGACGCTGGTCGAGTCGTTGAGATAGGAGACAACCAAGCATTGCTCCAAGCCTGTGTGGAGACATTGCAACTGAGTGATTCTGCCCGTGAACAGCAACTACAGCGCGCACGTGAGCGTGCGGTAAACGAATACACGCTCCAAAAAGCGGCCGAACGATTTATCGAAGTCTACGAGGAGGTGGCTCGCTGATGAACCGGACGTTATTGCTACCTCTGTGGATGCTGTTTTCGACTGCATTGAGTGCTGCCGAGATACGCGTGTGGTCCACTCACGGGATGGATCGAGTGAAACGCACGGATGAACCGCGTTCAGTGTTAGAGCCGATTCTGTACGCTGCGGGCGGAGAGTGGGAGCCGCTGCAGATCATTGTTCGGGGCATTGCGGCTGATCTCGAAGTGATCAAAATCAACGCTGGGCCTCTTACGTCGACTTCTGGAGGTGTCATCCCCGCTCCTGTTGTGCTGCGAGAACATTACGTGGCGGTGACCAAACCCACCGAGTTGTCCCCTTACACACCAGCTGAGTATCCAGATGCGCTCGTGCCCCAAAACTTCCCCAGGCAGCCGATCACGGCCGACGGTGAAGTGAATCAGCCTTACTGGATTGATGTTTATGTCCCACCTGGCACTCCTGCTGGTGATTATGAAGGGACCGTGACTGTCTCGGCAACTGATGATCGTGAATATGTTACAAGTTATACCGTGCATGTTTGGGACTTTAGCTTGCCCAAGCTGCCTGCGTTTCGTTCTTCGATCTTCACCGTTTGGCGAAGACTCGCGGCGGTGCATGGCTTTGATAGCGATGCCTCCAAGGCTGATCCGAGGCTTCAAGTGGTGCTGGACGACTACTACGACATGCTCGTTGCGCATCGACTCAGCCCACATGAAGTCTGGGCGACCTACCCGGCTGCCGATGACCCAATTAGTGAGAGAAGCTACGAAGATATAGAGCACGGACTGAAGCACCACTTGCTGAGGCGAGGTGCTGGCATGGTAGGGTTGCCGCTTTGGGAAAAATGGCCTTTTGATGACCCGCTAGGCGCGGATCGGAAAGCGGCGATGAGTTATGTGGCGCGGTATTATGCTATCTGCGAGAAGCTCAATTGCTCCGACAGACTCTACAAGATATTCGGCGAGCTAGATGAGCCTCACACACCTGAGGCCTATGCCAAGGTTCACGCCTGGAAACAGTACTTCACCGATGTGGATCGTATTCATGGGGTGCACATTCCTTTGCTCATCACCGTGCAACCCACGGATGGCAATGAGGCTCTGCGTGCCGTCCTCGGCCAAGCGGATATTCTTTCACCGCATGTGAGTGCGATCTGGGCAGACATCCACGGCAATGGAGCACCCGGCTTAACGAAGCAACACCTTGAGCGCGGTGGTCATTTGTGGGCTTACACCGCACTGGTTCAACCACCTGAAGAGTGGAAGCTGGCTCAAGGTCGCCCTTCACGATTGAAGGAAGGCAACTCACCCGTGTGGCTGACGGACTTTCCTGCAATCCACCATCGCCTCCTCGCGTGGATGGCTCCGCGCTACGGCATCACTGGTTTCACCTATTGGGATACATCGCACTTCCCAGATGGCTTCGATCCATGGACAAACGCTGGCACTTACCCCCATACCAACAACGAGGTTTACAATGGTGATGGCTTACTGATTTATCCCGCACACGAGAAAACCCACGGCTACGAGGGGCCCGTTGCGTCCATTCGGCTCAAGTGGATTCGCGAGTGTGTCGATGATTATGATTATCTGGCGTTGATGAAAGAGGCTGGACAGGAAGAACTCGCGCTTCAGCGAGCAGCCGTTTTTGTCCGGGGTCTGTGCGACTGGGAAGATCGCATCGATGCTCTCTACAGCGCACGCTTGGACATTGCCCGCCATCTGGAACGCCTCAGCCGCTCGAAGTCATGAAGATCGTCGTACTAACCGCAGACGCAAACACGCTCATCTATCACCGTGGTGACTTGATCACGGACATGGCGCGTGCGGGATGTGAAGTAGTGACCTCAGCTGCTGAAGATTACCCTCATGTTAGAGAATACATGAAGCGCATCGGCGTTAGACATCGGCCCATCCGCATGGTCCGCAGTCGTGTTAATCCACTGAGCGATCTAGTCACGTGGTGGGATATGTGGAGGCTCTTCAGAACGGAGAAGCCAGACGCACTCTTCGCTTACACGATCAAGAGTGTGGTCTATGGCTGTGTAGTTGCCGCCCTTGCTGGTGTGCCAAGAATCTATGCTCTACTTCCGGGCCTGGGCTTCACTTTTGTCAAACCTGTGACGCTCAAGCAAAAGATCGTCGCGTCGATCTCAGTGTGGTTGCATCAGTTCGCACTTAGACGTGCGCATGTGATCTTCATGCAGAACGAAGATGACCGTCAACTTTTGGGCAATCTAGGAATCTTACCAGAGAGTATCCCCTGCCACGTCACCGCTGGTTCTGGGGTCAATGTGGAAGAGTTTCCGCACGTGCCGCTTAACGAAGATAAAGATCTTGCGGCTGGAACGGTAAGGTTCGTGCTCGTTTCGCGCTTGCTGATTAGCAAGGGGGTGGAGGTCTTCGCCGAAGCTGCACGCATCATCAAGCAGCGTTATCCTAACGCAGAGTTTCATCTTGTTGGGCCTTTCGATCCCAATCCAAATCGTGTCTCGGAAGAACAGGTGGAGAGCTGGGTGGCAGAGGGCATTCTGGAACACCATGGGATGGTCCGAGATGTCGCTGGCAATCTAAAAGATAAGCACGTGTTTGTTTTACCGACGTGGTACCGTGAGGGAGTTCCACATGCCACTCTCGAAGCCCTTTCGATGGGCCGAGCCATCATCACGACAGATTCAGTGGGAGCCCGTGAAACGGTGCGTGAGGGCAAAAACGGATTCCTCGTTCCACCGCACTCTGTGGATGCCGTTGTAGAAGCCATGGAGCGCTATCTAAAGGATCGGACGCTCATCGTTAAGCACGGCGAGCAGAGCAGGCGACTCGCGGAAGACGTTTTTGATGTTCGCCTCGTGAACGGACTCATCTTACGTGAGATGGGTATCTCACAGGGCATGAACCGGGGTGCGGGAAGCGCACCGACCGCCATGGAAGTGTGCACTGCAACCTGAACCTAACTACGAAACATGCAGCTCACTCAGCCACTAATTCCAGGTTCGCCAACGACAGCGCTCATCCCCGTGAGCGGCGGTCCGACGATGGCGCTTCAGCCTTATCAAGCGGCTGGCGTCACCACAGCACTTATTCCGGTGCAGATGATGCCGCAACCCCCGCATCCAACAACTGGTGGTGAGACCATCATCAGCGTCCAGGATGTGATTGAGTACGTCCGCCAATACTGGAAGCGGGGGCTCATCTTGGCCCTTCCGGCGGCAGCGGTCGTTTTCCTCTATCTCGGCTTTGGTCAGCCCGTGTTTGAGGCGGAATCTAAGCTCAAGATCAACATTCAGGACCGCAGTGTGCTCGATGTGAATGGTCAGCCGCAGACTGGACTGTCAGAGTTAAGTGCGCCAATGATCATCAACAATCACCGCACTGGGTTGAAGTCCAGACGTTTCGTTGACTACCTGTTTACCAAACTTACACCCAGTGAGCGCACGGCATTCATTGGTGAGACAGGAAAGCTTGGACTCAAGAGCCGCATCTTCATTGCGCTTGGTTTGTCAGATCCACCGAAGGCGACTGCACCAGAAGAGTTGTTTGCCGTGAAGATGGACAAAGCCGTCCGGATCGAGCCCGTAAAGGAGTCTCACATTCTACGCATCCAATTGCGTGATGGTAGTGCGCAACGCGCTGCAGAGCTGGCTAATCAATACGTTAACTTCTATATCGAGTACGTGGCGGACGACAATCTTTCTGGCATGAGACGTGCCTTTGAGGTCTTACAGACCGAGAGCGAACAGCTAAAAGAGAGCCTTGAGCGGAAACAACGTGACCTCGCTGACTTCCGCAAGAGCGCCGACATTCTTGGGAGCAATCCCAAGGGTGAAGTCGACGAGCAACGTGTGGCTAGTCTTGTGAGTGCAGTTACCGAGACGGAGGTTGCCTTACTAAAGGCGCAGATCGATCTCAATGAAATGAGAAGAGTCCAGGCCGGCGGTGAAGTTGCTGCCGTCAAAGGAATGGGTACTGATTTGCAGATCATTGAGCTACGAAAAGTGCGTGACGAGGTGAGCACCAAGCGGAGTGCTCTTCTAGAATGGTGTGGTCCAAGGCATCCCAAGGTGTTGGCCTATGACGAAGATCTCCGCAGAATGGCCGAACAGGAACACCTCAGGGTGAAGGAACTGGTGGCGACCGCCGAGGCTGAGGAGGCACGCTTGAAGAGTCAGCATGACCAACTGAAGCAACAGCTCGCCGCAGCCCGCGGAGAGGTGTTTGACCGCGATTCTAAGCACATGGAAAATGATTTCCTCACGGAGGACGCCAAAACGGACCGTGAGCTCTACAATCAGGTTCTCTTGCGCAAGAAGCAGACAGAACTTGCTGCCGAGATGAAGGATAGCGCTCAGCTTTCAGTCGCTGATGTTGCCGTACCTCCTGATTCCGCCGTCTCACCTCGTAAATCGATCGCGTTTCTTGCTTCCTTGATGGTGTTGGGATTTTTAGGGCTCGCCGTTCCCGTTGGATCGGGCCTGTGGCGGGACCATGTCATGCCCTTGCTGAGTTCGATGAAGGGAAAGGGATCGAATGAAGTCGGGCAGCCTCCAGCACCACAAACTTCTCCATTTCAGCAAGTGGGTTCACCTTTTAGCCCCGCCCCGGAGCCGCAAGTCGTGCCCAACGCATCAGCTTGGGGGCAAACCTCATTCCAGCAGGCGGCAGCACCAGTCTCTCAGCCGTTACATCAGCCACAGCCAAACATCATCGCTACTATTCCGGAGCTCATGGCAGCCGAAGGCCCAATCCAGCTCGGCGAGTTGCTTCATTCGGGGACAGGAGGGTCGAGTTCAGGGATGGCACAGATTGCCGCAGTGCTCGAGAAACATCGTATGATGCGCGGTGGACAGGGCGCGGGCGTTATCCTTGTGACGAGTGCAAGCACATCAGAGGGCAAGAGTCTCCTGGCGTCTGCATTGGCGGCTTCTTTGTGCACCAGTGGGCGTCATGTTTTCCTAATGGAGTGCAATCCAGCTTCTCCAAGCATCCAGAACTGGTTTCCGCAGGCTGGCACTTATTCTTCATGGACGAATGACCTTGAGACACTGCGCTATGGGGCCAGTAACCTCTTTCTTCTTCCAGCTCATGACCTTCCTAGCTACGAAGTGAGTGACTTGCTTGATGGTTATCGCGCTTGGATCAGCAAGGCAAGTCATGAGGTCGACTGGATTGTTCTGGATGGAGCTTCGTTGTTGCGCGGATTCGCGGATGTGGCGCAACTTGCACACTACGCTACGGATGTTCTGTTCATCCACGACGAGACTCGGACGACGAGTGATCAAGTCCGCGCTGCTCTTAACTTGATCCGGCCCCTCGTGCGCCCAGAAGCCATGCGAGGCATGGTCATCAACCGTCACGCCACCTAATATGTCGAGCCGCGATTCCATGCCTGCCTCTGCTACCCGCATGACCCCAGATGTTTTGGCGGCAATGCGATGCCCTGTGTGCCATTCAGCTCTTGCTCCCCACTCAGGTTCACTGGCGTGTAGTTCGTGCTCGGTTACCTTCCCAGTAGTTCACGGGGTTCCTGTGGTCATCAACGAGCCCAATAGCGTTTTCCGCTTGGATGAGTACACCAGTGGCGAGGAACAGCACATGACTGAGCCACCTCTGACGCTAAAGGCTCGCATTCGGAATCTGGTTCCCAAGCCCAGCTTAAACCTGAAGGGGCCGCAGAACTACGCCCGTTATGCCAATCTCATTACTCAGCAGAGTGAGAGGCCACGCGTTCTGGTTCTCGGTGGACGTATCTTGGGTCAGGGAATGGAACCCATTGCCGACAATCCGAACATCCAGTTGGTGGAGACGGATGTCTGCTTTGGACCACGGACCTCGTTGATTTGTGACGCGCATGATGTGCCATTTACTGACCACTCGTTTGATGGGGTCATCATCCAGGCAGTGTTGGAGCATGTTTGTGATCCATTCCGCGTAGTGGAGGAGATTCACCGAGTGTTGAAGCCGGGTGGGTTGATTTACGCAGAGACACCCTTCATGCAGCAAGTCCACGCGCGAGCCTGGGACTTTACCCGCTTCACGGAGTTGGGGCACCGGAGGCTCTTTCGTAAGTTTGAGGAGATTGATCGCGGAGCGTGCTGTGGCACTGGCATGGCATTGGCTTGGGCGTGGCAGTATTTTCTGCTCAGCTTCACCTCGCGCAAAGTATTGAGAACTATACTTCGAGTTTTCAGCGAACTGAGTTCCTTTTGGCTCATCTACCTGGACAAGCTCACGATCAGTTCCAAAGGAACTCAGGATGCAGCCAGCGGCTTCTATTTCCTTGGACGGCGCTCTGAGAAGCAACTCAGTGACCGCGAGCTGATCTCACAGTTTCGCGGAGAGTGGTGCTGAGTGCCGAAAGAGACTCCTCGTCTCCAACCGTGATGCGCAAACAGTTCTTGATCGGTCCACGATCATGAAAGTCCGCCACATGGACTCCTTTTGCTCGCAAAATAGGTGCCAGTGGTTCGTTGGTGATGCCACTGTAGTCGGCGAGCAATATATTGGCACGTGATGGAAACACACGAAGGCCACATTCACGAATCGCCGCAGCATACAGTTCACGCAGGTGCACGGTCTTCTCAAACAATGGCCGATAATACCTCTTTAGCGAGGAGAGCGCTGCCATACCACAGTGGTGAGCGACTGTGTTCACCGCAAACGTCTGATCGGCTTTTGAAAGTTCCACTATAGTGGCAGGATGGGCCACAGCATAACCCACACGCAAGCCAGCGAGCGCAAAGCTCTTCGACAAACTGCGCAATACGATGAGGTTAGGGTGTTGATCCAAGAGATGGATCGCACTCTCTCCCGAGAACTCATAATAACACTCATCGATGACGACCATGCCGTTCCATTCAGATGCCAGTTTCGAGATCAATGAAGCGGGCACCAAATCGCCCGTGGGATTGTTCGGGCTGGCTAAGAACAGCACGCCCTGATCTGGAAGCGGGATGTCTTTAAATGAAAAGTCCTCGCTTTGGTCATTGCGGCCCGCCGAAATGAGAGGTGCCCGCCGAAGCGCTGCTGCATGGCCGTAGACGAAGAAAGTGGGTGCAGGTGCAATTACAGGCCTGTCAGGTCCGGCATAAGTAGTTATGATCAGGTCAATCAAGCCATCAGAGCCGTTTCCGGTAATGATTTGGGCAGGACTCACTCCGCAGTAACTCGCCAATGCTTCCCGTAGCCCAGTCGATAATGAATCTGGGTAGCGCCTGAGTACCGAAAAACTTTGTTCTAGAGCTGCACGCACTTCTGGTGCGGGCGGATACCAAGCCTCGCCGAGGTGGAGTAAATGCTTGTCAGTGGAGTTGTGCGGCCCAGCAAGTGGCTTGGGTGCAGGTAATGCAGCGATCCACGAATGAGCGCTCGGTGGTAAGGTCATCTCTTGAAGTAGAACGACTCGGCTCGTGCCGCAACCTCGTCGCCTTTAGTGGGTGGACGATGTCGTGAGTTTTGAGAGCTCCTCGGTGGTCAGAGCTCGCGGAAAGATGGCCACTTCGTCAAGTCTGCCTTCCCAATTGGCGGAGTTATCCGATCGACCGCCAATGAACAATGGGACGGAGTTGTTGCGAGACAAAGTGAGGGTTGAAGCGATCTCAAGCTTTCCGTTGAGATAGACTTTGATGCTGTTCTTCATGCGGACAAGGGCCACGTGCTGCCATTGCCAACGTGGAATCTCAGTTTCGCCAGCAACGACTTTGGTTTTGTCATTGCCTTGAAGGAAAATGAGTCTCCCGGTATTGCCGCTTTTGCCTCCGATGCCGAGATGTTCCCCTACTTTACTCAAGCCATGCCCATGATCGGCTGAAACGAACCAGCCAGCTACATCTCGACCCTCGTTAGGCATTCCGTTCCAGATCCAGGCGGATACCGTGTAGTCCCCGGAGGTCAACTCGCTCACCAAGCGACCTCCCACAAAATGAGCCGCGCGATTTTTCTCTGAGGCCTGACAGAAATCAGCGGACTTTGGCCCCTCAAGATAGAATGTGATTCCTGGTTCATAGCTCGCGTGACGTTCGTTATCTGAAGAGTCAGTGGCCGTTGGACCGTTGAACTCATTTAGCCTCCAATAGGCAGCCGGTTTCAACTGCTTGATGACTGCTGCTGCCTTCCCTTCAGACAGAAGCCACGGTTTACGCTCCTTTCCGCTCACTTTCTCCAGGAGCGAAATGGCCGCCTGGGCAATGCGGGGTTCTGCACTAACTTCCAACCCTGCCGAGCGTGCGGGCCAAGTATTGTAGCCGCCAAACGGGTGTTGTTCCGGCGGTGGAATGTAACCATCTCCTCCGTTTGCCAACTCGATCACGATGTTGTGCTTTAATGGGCTTGCCGCTTTGACTTTGAGGCCCGTGACGGCGTAAGTTTCACAGGGAGTGGTGGCAATGCCAATATCTCCCAGGCGGAGAGCCTGAACGACGACATCGGTCTCCTGGAGCTCGTGAAGGAGGATTTGCTCCTTTGCGTAGACTTCGGTTGGCGTCCTCTGTGGGCGATCTCCAGCTTCGGCCATTACTCTCTGAGCCCACTCAAGGGTCTGTTTGTTGGGCGTGCGGTATTTCATGTGAAGGCGTTGCTCTGCCATCACGACCGGCACGTCCGTTTCGTAGTGGACATCAGAGATGGATTTCACAGCTAAATCCGCGAGTGCGTCTGCATACTGTTGAATCGTTAAACCGCCGGTCCCCGCTTTCCACTGCTCTTCGGTGATGGTGTAGTCGCGGCGATAAATGTCGCCACTACATCCGTGGGACATCAGTGCGACAAAGTTGGCGTCTTTAGCTAGGCGCTGCTTAACACCCTCACAAAACAACCCAAAATAGTCAGCGCTGATGTCTTTGTCGCCAAAGTAGTGCATTGAGAAGTTACCCAAGGCAGCGAGGGGCTTGCCGTCCACTGTTTGGATGGAGATCATTGCCAAATCTGGATCTTCGGGACCTGCTTCGCCTGTGACATCATCCCAGACACGCCCTGCATGCATATTGGCTCTCACGCTAAGGTTTCCAAATGGGTCCTCGGCAAGTCTGTCTGGGCGTCTGATCCACTGTCGAAGTGCCGTGTATTCTGCCGCGTCGATTTTACCAAAGCCAATCCGCGCGGGTTTGAGCGCTGCCTTGGCCTCTGAGATGGCTTCCACCAATTTAGCTTTGAGAAATGGAACATAGGTGGGGTCAGCGTCTGTTCCGAGGCAACCCATGGATGATGGGGCAGAGTGGGCGTGAGTAGCCGAGATTAACATTTTGTCCGCAGGAATGCCGGTTTTTGATGCTGCTTCGGCCTTTGCTTCATCCAGCAATGCTCTTCCCATCATGCAACTGTCGACCACTACAATCACCGCTGTCTCTTTATCGTCGGAAAGAGCGAGAGCCCTTGCGTTGACACGAGTGTTGATCTTCTCGACGTAACGACTGAGCATTCCGCCATTCACTAGCACTGGCAACTTAGGAGGTGTGACATCTACGACGACTGCCCCGGCTTTGAACTCTGCTTTGGAGAAGCTGGCAATGAGAAAACTGGCGATCAGAAGGGCTGGGATACGTGTGATCATGGCTGTCGGTCTTACGCTCGCCGAAGGCTCATCTTTTAGTGGATCGTTTCGTCGTGTACCCATTGTGCATAAGGCAGAGAGACCTCCGAGGGCGCAAATGCGACAATCTCTGGCACTTCGTACGGGTGCAGTTTCTTCATGTGGTCTTCGAACGCTGGCATCAGTTCCCTTGATGTTTTGAAGATCCCCAGGACCTCTTGGGTACGCTCAACGGCTCCCTTCCAGCGATAGATCGACTCAATGCTGGGTATGAGATTCACGCAGGCAGCGAGTTGCGACTCCACCATCTGCGTGCCAATCTCCCGTGCGATGGCGGCATCAGGAAAGGTGACCCATACGATTCGAATATCCATGTCCGGCATTCTATGAAGTCTGGTTTCTTCGACAAGCTTCTCAAGCGGGTAGACCGCCTTGAGCCGGGCGAGATTCAGCATTTTCTAGCGGAACTCCTCCACGAGAAGGGATTGCTTGAGAAGGTGTTTCAGGCACTCCAGGAAGGCGTTATCCTTTTGGACAATGAGGGAAAGGTAACCTACGTCAATCGTGCAGCCTGCGGGCTATTTGGCTTCGATCTGGATGCGGTTTTGGGTAAGTCATTGGGAGAAGGGATGCGAGGCATTGACTGGAAAGAGTTACGCAAGCCCGGCACGGTCATTAGTCGCGACCTTGAGATCACTTATCCGGAGAATCGCTACCTTAACTTCTACATCACATCCATTGATGACACGCAGGAGCATGGGTTTGTGATGCTGATTCGGGACGTCACTCAAAGTCGCAAACTAACGCAGGAGAAGATCGAAAGTGAACGCATCAGTGCCTTTACGTTGTTGGCTGCTGGAGTTGCCCACGAGTTGGGCAATCCGCTGAATGGAATCACCATTCACCTCCAACTGATGGAGCGGGCATTGAAGAAGATGGGCAAATCTGCAGAGAAAATGCAGAAGCATCTCGATGTGGCGAATGATGAGATCAGGCGTCTAGATCTCATTATCTCGCAGTTCTTAGCGGCTATTCGGCCCACTCAGCCGCAGCTACAGCGGGTGGATGTGAACGAGTTAATCTCTGAAAGCGCGCGGTTTTTGACCCCTGAACTCGAGAAGAATCACGTCAGACTGCGCCTTGAGTTACGCTCTGACACGCCGCACATGAACTTGGATGCCACCCAGATGAAACAGGCATTCTACAATCTGATACGCAATGCCTGCCAGGCCATGCCGGACGGAGGTGAACTTGTCGTAACAACGGCCCACAATGATTTTGAGGTCATTGTGAGCTTCCAGGATTCTGGAAAAGGCATCTCACCAGAGAACATGGGCAATCTTTTTCAGCCGTTCTTTAGCACACGCAAAACCGGAACGGGCCTTGGGCTGTTGATTGTCAGGCGGATCGTGCGTGAGCACGGTGGTGAGATCAGCATCGGTAGCAGGGAAGGTAAAGGCACGAGTATCAGCATCATTTTGCCGCTAGTGGAGAAAAGAGTCCGTTTGTTAGGAGCTGGAGAAGTTTAGGCAGCCAAGAAGGGTTATGAAGTGCCTTCCAAACGATTTGTATGTTTTATAATAGCCTTACGAGAGGTCAGTGCCTAGACTTTGGGCATTCTTCTCCCGATGCACGAACTCTTCCAGGAAGCCTTCTCCATTCACAACCTGCCTGTGACAGTGTTGTTGGGTTTGGTTCTTGGCTATTGGCTTTTGGTGGTGATCGGGTTCATTGATGCAGACGACAGCGGCATTGACATCAATGGCGATGGCCATGCGGACTTTGGCGATCATCATTCCGCTGAAGGTGGCTTCTGGTTGTCTGCTGGTAAGTTTCTGCATCTTGGTGTAGTTCCATTCATGATCGTCGTCAGCGTGCTGGCGCTGCTGATGTTCCTCTTCTCCGTCCTGGCCAACTACTACTTCAATGGCCAGCCGGGAGCCCGAAGCGCAACGGTTGCATTGCTTTGGCTCATCCCCAATTTTCTGGTGAGCGTGATCATCACCCGCATCGTCATCACGCCCGTAAAGAAGCTGTTTGCTTCGTTTCAGGACCGAATCGAAGCGGAAACCAAGGTCATTGGCAAAGAAGGACTAGTCGCCTCCATGCAAGTCGACCGCACGTACGGCCAGGTTGAAATCACCACTGACGGTGCGCCTCTCCTTCTCAATGCACGTGTTTCGGAAGGCCACGACGCCATTCCAAAAGGCACAAGTGTCATTGTTTTCGACATCTCAGAAGATCACTCTCACTACCTCATCCGACCCTTATGATAGACCAAGCACTACTCTTCACCATTGGCGCAGGCATTTTTGTCGTTTTCGCCATCTTCATCATGCTCTCTCGGTTTTTCCGCAAGGTGCAGCAAGGCCAAGCGCTGGTGCGCACTGGGATGCGGGGAGAAGCCGTCACCTTTTCGGGAATGATGGTCTACCCCATCATCGATCAGGCCGAGTTGATGGACATCTCGGTCAAACGTCTTGAGATTGAGCGCAGTGGCGCAGAAGGCCTCATATGTAAAGACAACATGCGTGCTGACATTAAGGTGGCGTTCTTCGTTCGTGTGAACAAAACACCACAGGATGTGCTGCGAGTGGCGCAGTCCGTAGGTTGTCAGCGCGCCTCGAATGTAGACGCCATCCGCACTTTGTTTGACGCCAAGTTTTCAGAAGCACTGAAGACAGTGGGCAAGCAGTTCGACTTCGTGCAGCTCTATGATGAGCGAAATCGTTTCAAAGACGAAATCCTCAAAGTCATAGGCACGGATTTGAATGGATTCATTCTCGACGACTGCGCCATCGACTTCCTGGAGCAGACTGCCATCGAGCATCTTGATCCAGACAACATTTTGGATGCAGAGGGCATCAAAAAGATCCACGAACTGACGGCAGAGCAGGCTAAGCTCTCCAATCAGATCCAGCGCGACAAGGAAAAGGTGATGAAGCAGCAGGACGTGGTCGCTCGGGAGGCGGTGCTTGAGCTTGAGCGCCAGCTTGCCGAAACCGAAGCCAAGCAGAAGCGAGATGTGGAGTCCGTCAAGGCCCGTGAACAGGCAGAAACCATGAAGGTGCAGGAAGAGGAGCGCCTGAAAGCCGAGAAAGCACGCATTGCCGCTGAAGAGGAGATCAATGTAGCCACTCAGAACAAGGATCGTCAGATTCTCGTCGCTCAGCGTAACAAAGAGCGCACGGATGCTGTGGAGGTCGAGCGTGTGACACGTGATCGCGACCTGGAGATCATCGAACGCGAGCGTGTGACCACCTTGAAGGCCATCGAGAAAGAGAAGGCTGTCGAAGTGGAGAAGAAGAACATTCAGGACGTCATCAAAGATCGCGTCATGTTAGAGAAGACGGTTGTCGTTGAGCAGCAGAAGATGAAAGACACCGAGGCGTTTGCTACCGCCGACCGGGAGAAGCAGGTGGCACTCACCAACGCGGAGAAACTCGCCCAGGAGCAACTCATTCAAAAGATCAAAGAAGCCGAAGCGGCCAAGGAAGCAGCCAAACTGCTCGCCGAACAAGAAGCGCTGAAGGCGATCAAAGCTGCAGAGGCTGCAAAACAAGCTGCAGAGCTGCATGCTCAGGAGTTGATGACACTCGCAGAGGCTCGCCAGGAAGCATCTTCCAAGGACGCAGCTGCGGAGAAAGCCCTTGCGGAAGCGATTGCGGCCAAGTCTGCCGCCGCAGGACTCGGGGAAGCCCAGGTGCTGCTGGCCAAGGCGGATGCCGCACGCAAGCAAGGCGAGGCCGAAGCCGAAGTCACTCGTTTGAAGCTCGCCGCCGATGCGGAAGGCATCACCAAGAAAGCCGAGGCAATGAAGCTTCTGGAAAACGCCGGTCGTGAACATGAGGAGTTCAAGCTCAACCTGGAGAAGCAGAAGGCAGTGGAACTCGCCCAGATACACATTCAGAAAGACATCGCTGCCGCCCAGGCCGGTGTGCTGGGAGAGGCCATGAAGAGCGCCAAGATCGAGATTGTGGGTGGCGAAAGCCAGTTCTTCGACAAGATCACCAATGCGATTGGCAATGGTCGCGCCATCGACCGGATGGTGGAAGGCAGCCGCACGCTGACCGACGTGAAGGAGACATTCTTCAATGGCGATCCTGAGTATTTCAAAGCTCAGCTGAAGGGCCTTGTGGATCAGTTTGGCCTCACTGCTGAGGACACAAAGAACCTGACGATCAGCGCTCTGCTCATCAAGCTACTAGGCCTTAATGCCGACAGCGGTACACAAAGCAAGCTGACTGGAATGCTGGGCGCGATGGCGCGCTTTGGATTGGCCGAAGAAGCTGCAAGCGCTGTGTTGGGCGGGAAGAGGAAGTGATGTTGAACCGCTAGTGGTTTAAGATCATGTCCCAACCCGACTCCAAGCTCGAAGCTGGTGCCTACGAGGTCATCCGGCAGCGTTTGTCGAAACACGCTGCCGAGTTGTCCACGCGATTGGAGCGTCTAAACACCGAACGTAAGGCGATCTTTGGCGGTATTGATCTGGCGCTGATCTCTACGTCTAGACTGACGACAGAGAACAACTGCGTGCCTCGCGACATGGTCGCGATCGGACCGTCACGTTTCTTGTTTGGCTACAACGTTCATCTTGGGCTCCGGTCCACGATGCGGATTGAGGATGTGTTCGCTGTGTATGACTATCAGAACAGCGATCACAGCTTCCATCATCACAAAAATGGACTGCTGGATGATCCGGCGTTCGCGGAGGACTTTGCTTACATCTACAAGTTCTACAAGAACGCCTCATTCCTGAAGTTCCATCGCTTGGGGCCACACCTTTACATGGTGATGCAGGCCGGTCGTGATGTATCCGAGGTGAAGACCTTTAAATGGCTGGTCAACGATGATGCCGGCACGCTGAAGTATCTGGGTAACCGCTTTGATCACGAGTTCGTCTTTCCGCCGCAGCATGAGCTCGAGTGGAAGCGTGCAAGACGCGAAATGTACCGTGAAGGTGAGCATTCGCATGTTAGCATTGATGATCGTGTCTTCGTAGAGACCATCGGTGGTGACCTCACGGTCAAAGTGGAAAACAACACAGACAGCGGCAAAGGCATCTACTCTGAGCCAGTGGAAAACAGAGATCAGACTCTGGACGATGCCGAGTTTTGGTATGCAATCGCTGGAAGCCTCGTTCTCCTCCGCGTTCTACCTTATCAGGAAAAACAGTATCGCCATTTGCTCTTCAATGAGCGCACTCAGGAAGTGCATCGGATTGATTCGCTCGGAGAGGCATGTCTTCTGCTGCCGGATGATCACGGCGTGCTATTCACGGATGGCTACGCTCTGCAAACTGGTGCCGTGAAGCGCTTGCCTACGGAGCGAAAGGGCATGAAGTTTGAGCGCCGGATTAGCTCGGCGAACGGCGAGGATACGCTGTTTGTCTTCCACAATGTTGAGCAGGGCGAGTATCAGTTGCTTCACTACAACTTGATCGCTCAGGACCTTAGCACGCCGATGTTCGCGCATGGCTACAGCCTCTTTGCGAACGGCGAGATGCTGCTGGTGAATGGAGATCCTGAACCGCGCAAGCACCACGTGGTGCAGTCATGGCGAACACCCATCGTCACGGAGAGCGTGGCAAATGAGGCGCACTCGAAGAGCTTCCTGGCTCAGATTGGCAATGCAGACCTCGTTCGCGCCATGGCGGAGTGCCGTGGAGTCCTCACTCTACTGGGCAAGGAGGACAGTTTCTCCGGCCTTTATGTCGATCTCGCACGGCGCACTACCGACATCGCGGATGCCTACTTCTGGATTGACCGGGAGGAGGCACATCGCATCAAGGAAGTGCTGCTAGAGATCAAGGGAGCCGCAGAGTCAGCCTTGGCCGAGTTTGAAAAAGTGCGCGCCATGCGCCGATCTGCTGCCGCGCAAACGGAGCAACTGAAAGCCAAGGTCGATGCGGCGATCAGCATGGCCCGGAGCACTCAGCCAGATGATATTCTAGGCTACGTGAAGCAACTGACGACTCTGAGAGAGTTGCGTGGTCAGGCGATTGCACTCAAGGACGTGCGCTATGTGGATCTCGATGCCGCAGGTGTCATGGACAAGACACTGTCCGAGACAGCAGACAAGGTCAGCGAGCAATGCATCACGTTTCTGCTCAAACCGGAAGCACTTGAGCCTTACAAAGCACAGATTGGTGCGCAAAAGGCAAGGATTGGGTCTATTGGCAAGGTAACGGATGCTGACGAACTGGCGTCAGAACTGGACAAGGCTGCGGGAGAGTTGGAGATGCTCACCAGCGTGGTCAGTGGACTGAAGATCAAGGACGCCACAGAGACCACGCGGATCGTTGAGAGCATCTCGGAGCTGTATGCCCAGCTCAACCAAGTCCGCTCGCTAGTGCGCAACAAACGGAGTGAGCTCGCACGCCAGGAAGGGGCTGCAGAGTTTCAGGCGCAGATGAGCCTCCTCAGCCAGAGCGTGCTGAACTACCTTGAGGCCTGCACATCACCGGAGAAGTGTGACGAAGCACTCACCCGCGTGATGGTTCAGGTGGAAGAAGTAGAGGGCAAGTTCTCTGACTTCGATGAGTTCGTGTCGGAGATCGCCAACAAGCGCGAGGAGATCTATTCTGCTTTCCAAGGCAAGCGCACCAGCCTTGTGGAGGCACGTAACAAGCGCTGTGCCGCTCTGGGACAGAGCGCCGAGCGCATACTGTCCGGGCTGAGAAACAAAGCGGCTGGATTTGCCAAGACCGAAGAGGTGCATGCTTATCTCGCCAGCGATGTCATGGCGGCCAAACTGCGTGATCTCATCGAAGAACTGCGTGGTTTGGGTGATGGCGTTCGCGCGGATGAACTCACCACTCGTCTCAAGACGTTGCGCGAAGACGCACTGAAGCAGATTCGTGACAAAGCAGAGTTGTTTGCCGATGGCGGTGACCTCATTCAGTTCGGTCGGCACAAGTTTACCGTCAATCGCCAGCCGCTGGAGCTTACTATGCTACTGCGTGATGGTGCTCTGTGGTTTCATCTGAGCGGGACCAGATACTTTGAGAAGGTCGAAAGCGCAGAACTGGAGCCGCTCAAGGCAGTGTGGGAGCAGAACGTCATCTCCGAGGATGCGAGCGTCTATCGCGCGGAGTATTTGGCGTGGAAGTTTCTTCAAGCACACCCGGATAAACAACAGGTTGCGGTGGAAGAGGTCCGGGCGTTCATGCATGAGCGTTACCACGAGGGATATACCAAGGGTGTGCATGATGCCGATGGTGCACTGATCTTAAATGCACTGCTCCCTATGCATCACAGCCTGGGATTGCTGCGGCATTCCTCCATGGCACGGGCTGAAGCGCTCGTGTTCTGGAAAGGCTGGGCGGACGGACCTGATAAAGTGGCCTTTGCGGCACGGATGCGGGCACGCGGGAAGATGAAGAGTGCGTTCGGTACGGGGGTAGACGGTGTTCTGCCTTCACTTCCGGGAAACATTGCCACTGCGGCTTTGCGCTGTCTGTGTGATGAGTTGATGGCGTCCGCCACACTGCCGCACACGCGTTCTGCGGCGGCCGTGGAGCTCGTGAAAGCATTCAAGAAGACGCTGGTCACGAAACGCAGCACTGCTGACTTCAATGAAGTTCTCTCTGCCCTCGCCGATCAGCCGCAGACCCAGTTTGAGATCGCTTATGAGTGGATCAAGGCCGCTCACCCTGAGGCGGAAGACAGTTTGGCACAAGAAGCCGCCGCTTTGTTGCTCTACGATGATGCAGGGGCGGGAGTCGCTTCCACATCGAAGACAGAGCTTGCTGGATTGACTGGAAGTCACTCACGAATCACGAACGGCATGTTGCCGCTCGACTACCACGAGTTCACGGAACGGCTCAGTCGCTATGAGAGCACGACAGCGGCTGCATTTGACCGCTTCAGCGCGTTGAAGCATGAACTCATCACGAAGAAACGAAACGCGCTTCGGCTTGAGCAGTTCAAGGCCGGAGTTTTGAGTTCATTTGTCCGCAACCGGCTGCTTGATCAAGTCTATCTGCCCATCATCGGTGCCAACCTGGCTAAGCAAATCGGCGCGGCGGGTGCTGATACGCGGACGGATCGCATGGGCTTGTTGCTGCTCATTTCACCACCCGGCTACGGCAAGACCACATTGATGGAGTATGTGGCCAATCGCCTGGGAATCACCATGGTGAAGGTCAACGGACCTGCACTCGGTCATCAAGTGACGTCGTTGGATCCCGCCGAGGCTCCAAACGCCAGCGCGCGTGAAGAAGTGGAGAAACTGAATCTCGCTTTCGAGATGGGTGACAACGTGATGATCTATCTGGACGACATCCAGCATACCCATCCAGAGTTTTTGCAGAAGTTCATCCCGTTGTGCGATGGCACGCGCAAAATTGAAGGCGTGTTCAAAGGACAGGCGCGGACGTATGATTTGCGAGGTCGAAAAGTTGCTGTGGTGATGGCCGGCAACCCCTACACCGAAATCGGTGGACGTTTCCAGGTGCCGGACATGCTGGCCAACCGCGCGGACACTTACAATCTCGGCGAGATCCTCGGTGGTCACCAGGAGGCGTTCAAAGACAGCTACATTGAGAACACCATGACCAGCAACCCTGTGCTGGCCCGCATTGCAGCCCGCAGTCATGCGGATGCACTCAGTGTGCTGAAGATCGCCCAGACCGGCAGCCGAGAAGGCATTGAATATGAGGGCAACTACAGTGCAGAGGAAATCAACGATGCGGCGGAAGTCATGAAGCGCCTGCTGCAAGTCAGGGAGACCATTCTGCGAGTGAACGAGGAGTACATTCGCTCAGCGGCCCAAGAGGACGCCTATCGCACAGAACCTCCGTTCAAACTGCAAGGCAGCTATCGGAACATGAACAAGATCGCGGAGAAGATTCAGCCGATCATGACCGAGGCTGAGGTGCAGCAACTCATCACCGATCACTATCGCAGCGAATCCCAAACGCTTAGCAAGGCCGCTGAGGCCAACTTGCTCAAGTGGCGCGAGATCACAGGCCAACTCGACGAAGCCGGGGATGCCCGATGGAAGGAGATCCGGCGCACTTTTGGTCGGAACCTGCTTTTGGGTTCATCTGACGATCCGGTTGGCAAGATTAGCGGCCAGCTCAGTGCCCTGGTGGAAGCCGTGTCTAAGCCCACCCTCAGTGAGCAGACGGTGGAGCATCTGAAAAAGATCATCGAAGGCCTGCGAGCTGTGCCTGTGAACGTGGACATCAACGTGCTACCCGTAGAGCGAAGGGACGACGATGATGTGCCAGTGAGAACTGACACGACAGTTCGTCAGGATATTTGACATTCCTCAACGAGAAGATAACTCACCTTTGCCCATTTCGGAGGTCGAAACCCGGGCGATTGAATGAGTGCGATGTTGATTGTCCTACTCGT
This sequence comes from Verrucomicrobiaceae bacterium, assembly GCA_016795485.1. GTDB lineage: Bacteria > Verrucomicrobiota > Verrucomicrobiia > Verrucomicrobiales > Verrucomicrobiaceae > JAEUHM01. The sequence goes on from JAEUHM010000030.1 coordinate 98,435, forward strand.
GTTGGTGGTTGCCGCCAGCATTGGCCTCGTTGTCTCTGTGCGACTAAACAAGGTGCGCGGTCGTGACCTGAGAGGACTCCAGGAGGAGCAGGAGGACATCGTTGGCACCGAGCGCCGCATGTTCGGCTATCTGCACGACTTGAGCGTTGCCATTGCGGGAGAACAGCGAGAGGCCACTTTGTATCGGCTGATCGTCGAGGGAGCTGTGAAAGTGACCGCCAGTGCTGGCGGTGCGTTTTATGTGTTTGATGAAGCTGCAAATGCGATGGTTCCCCGTCATGTTTCTTCAGACTGCACACCGCTGATCACACTGCCAGGCTCTGCTTCGACTCAACAGCCAGGTGGGCTTTTGAGTCAGTTGAGATTGCAGCGTGTCTCCGCAGATGATTCGATGCTGGGCGATGTGCTTGCGGATCAGACGGCGAGGATGGTAAAGAATCTGCCTGGGTATTCAGGTCATACCGCATTGGTGGGCCCAGTCACGTCTGGGAAGAAACGGCTGGGCGTGCTCGCAGTGACCCTCCCGCCTGGAGAGCAGCAATACGACGCCAATGACATGGAAATCTTTAGCGCTCTTGCTGAGCAGAGCGCTTTCGCTCTGGCGAGTGCTGCGGCTCACGTCGAGATGGCGCAGAAGCGAAAGCTGGAACAGGAGCTCAGCTATGCGAGCGAGGTGCAGCGCGTGCTGCTTCCAGACTCTCAGCCTAAGTTGAATGGCTTCTCGATCTTTGGCAGAAACCGTGCTGCAAAGATCCTCAGCGGCGACTTCTTTGATTACGTGGTGCCAGACCCTAATCGATTTGGCGTGATCATCGCCGATGTCTCCGGCAAGGGCTTCCCCGCAGCATTGATCGCGGCGACTTGCCGTAGCTCCGTGCGCGCGCACGCCATTGCCCAATCCTCGCCATCCTCAGTGCTTAGTGCGGTGAATCGGCAAATCTTCGACGACATCAATGAGGACATGTTCGTGAGCGCGATCTACCTGATTTTGGAGGAGGGTGGCGATATGATCCGACTGGCGAGAGCGGGTCACCCCAATCCTTTCCTTTGGAGGAAAGCCACTGGGGAGGTGGAAGAAATCACTGCTGGGGGATTGGGGCTCGGGATTGACGAAGGCGAGGTGTTTGATCGTGTGAGCAAAGATGCCGTGATCCAACTTCAGCCGGGAGACTGCCTTTTGACTTACACGGACGGCGTCACCGAAGCTGAAAACGCGGAGGGTGAGGAGTTTGGAGAGGACCGGCTCCGGCAGATGTTGGCCAAGCTAGCTGGAGATGGCCCTGCAACTCTGGTGAACGCTATAGTTGCTGCTGTCGACGAGTTCTGCGGCAGGATTTCCCCGGCCGATGACATCACGCTGGTAGCTATCCAGCGCCAGTGAGGAAAAATGTGGCGAGACAGCCCTGGAAAAGGCGCTAACATGCCTCAAACCGTTTCAACCACACGACTCCTCTCCGTCTCCAATGTACGCTCTTCCCTCACCGATGCTCGCGTTCGGTCTGGACTTCGCCCTTAGCCATTCGTCTCCATCCGGTTGGTTGGTTGGAGGGCTGATCCTGATACTTTCATTGGCGAGTTGGCTGGTTATCTCCCTCAAGCTTCACCTGTTGAATGTATCCCGGACAGCCAACGCGGACTTTTTGCACGTGTTTAGGCATAGCCATCATCCGCTGTCCATTTTTCAGACCGGGGAGCGATTTGATGAATCACCGCTGTTTCACATCTATCATGCCATGGCCCGTGAGTTGGCATACCACCTGGTCGGTGTAGACACTCCGGACAAGACGTTTCAGCAAAGACTTGCGGGTGCTGGCCGCATTACCTCATCGCAATCGAATGCCATCCGCCGGAGCATGGAGCGGGCGATGAATGAAGCCTGTGCGAAAGTGGAGTCGAGGCTGGGCCTAGTGGCACTGGCAGTTAGTGCTGCTCCGGTTCTGGGCTTATTTGGCACCATCTGGGGCATCATGGACAGTTTCAGTGAAGTCGCTGGGGCAAAGGGAGCTATCCCGGTTCAGGCGGTCGCACCTGGAGTGGCTGCAGCGCTACTCACCACCCTGCTGGGCCTGCTCGTTGTCCTACCGAGCTTGGTGGGGTACAACTTTCTGGTCGGTAAAATCCGGGCCATGACCATGCGTTTGGAAAACTTCGTTGGAGAGATCGGTACGGTGCTGGACCGTCACTATGTGGACCATCGCGCACCGGCTGACGAGATTCCAAGCCTCGAAGCCTTTGGTGCTCCTGGCGTGGTTTCGTATCCGTCGGCTACGTCAGCACCATTCCCTCATACTGGAGCAAACCCGATAGACTCCTGAGCGTAACTGTGGGCATGGCCCACTATTTACTGAAGCTTTTCATTTCTGCGGGAGTCATCGTTGCCGTCACTGAGCTGGCTAAGCGCAACAATCTCGCTGCCAGCATCATCCACTCCCTGCCACTCACCTCGTTGCTCGCCTTCATTTGGCTGTACGCAGAGACGGGTGATGCCAAACTCATTGGAAATCATGCGTTCGGCACGGTCTGGTTCGTCTTGCCGACTCTCCCGATGTTTTTGGTCATGCCGTGGCTCATTCAGAAGGGAATGGGCTTCTGGCCCAGCTTGCTCTCATGCATCGTGGGCACAGTTGGGCTCTACTATGTCACGATGAAGCTGCTCGCGGTGGCTGGGGTCAAACTCTGAGCCTCAGGCGGCTAACACTTGACCACAATCTTTCCGACGTGCTGACCTGACTCGATCCTTTTGAAGGCGTCTACGGCCTCTGAGAGGGTAAACGTTGAGTCAATCACTGGGCGCATCTCGTGCGCCGACATGCACTTCAGGAGATCCATAAACATCGCCCTGGAGCCTACATAGACCCCATCTAGCCGGATGTTCTTCCGCAAGATCTGCACGGTCTGAATCTCGCCAGACGTACCGGTAAGCACACCGATCAGCGCTACATGACCGCCAAAGCGGACAGAGCGCAAAGACTTGTTAAGCGTGTCAGGCCCGCCCACTTCGACGACTTTATCCACTCCGACGCCATCCGTTTGGCTCAGGACCCAATCATCCCAGGCTGGATCTTGGCGATAGTTGTGAACCTGCTCCGCGCCAAGAGCTTTCAATTGAGCCGCCTTCTCCTCACTACTGGTAATGGCGAGCACACGCGCACCCGCGATCTTGGCCAACTGAAGCGCGAATACTGAAACGCCACCTGTTCCAAGAAGCAGCAACGTCTCACCGGCCTTGAGTTGACCACGCACCATCAGCGCATGCCAAGCGGTGACCGCCGCACAGGGAAGCGTAGAGGCTTCTTCCAGCGTCAGGTAGTCAGGCACATGGACCAAACACGAAGCTGGCACCACAGCATACTCCCGCATCATGCCATCCACATGCGCGCCCAGTGCCGCTCCTTGGTGAGATGGCAGCATCTCCCCATCTAGCCATTGCGGCATGAACGGAACGACGACTCGCTCGCCGATTCGCCAGTTTGCAACACCTTCACCGAGGGCAGCAATCTCGCCCGCACCGTCTGAGCATGGAACACGCGGGATCGGCCCCGTGATGCCGCGGATGCCCACCACATTCATGTAGTCGCGAAAGTTCAGACACGTTGCCCTGACGCGAATCAACACCTCGCCATGCCCAGGCTCCGGCGTGGGAATGTCGTTGAGCTTCAGTGAATCAAAACCGTCTGTCCCGGTGATCTGGATGGCCTTCATGAGTCAGCCAGTGTGCGAGCATCTCCACTCCTGTGCAAGGGAGAGCCTTGGGACGCGCGCAGTTCTTGGTTGAACTGCATCCGCTTTCGTCCCGCTGCCCACTTTTGCTCAATCAAACTCAGAGTGCAGGCAAGGACTGGCACCCTCCCTACTTTGAGTCGGAGTAGCGCTACTCTGAGCTGGAGTAGCGCTACTTTGAGCCGGAGTAGCGCTACTTTGAGCTGGAGTAGCGCTACTTTGAGCTGGAGTAGCGCTACTTTGAGTTGGAGTAGCGCTACTTTGGGTTGGAGTAGCGCTACTTTGGGTTGGAGGAGTGCTACTTTGAGTCAAAGGAGGCCCGCATTGAGCCAAAGGAGGAGCCCGCCGCTGAGAATCTGGCTTGGACTCAACCAAGTCTACGTCACTGCCGAATCCTTGAAGCCTGCCAAAGACTGGTAGGGCGCTTGGTCCCCCAAGCGCCGCGCGAGAGGAACGCGAAAGTCCAGCCAATGACCCGTGCATTGCACCTCCCATTGGCTATCCCCGCCCCACGCCTTCACCGGCTCACTGAGGACAGTTCGCCCTACCTCCGCCCAGGAAGAGCCGCACGCCGGTAGGGCGCTTGGTCCCCCAAGCGCCGCGCGAGAGGAACGCGAAAGCCCAGCCAATGACCCGCGCATTGCACGTCCCATTGGCTATCCCCGCCCCACGCCATCACCGGCTCACTGAGGACAGTTCGCCCTACCCTCCGCCCAGGAAGAGCCGCACGCTGGTAGGGCGCTTGGTCCCCCAAGCGCCGCGCGAGAGGAACGCGAAAGCCCAGCCAATGAACCGCGCATTGCACCATCCATTGGCTATCCCCGCCCCACGCCATCACCGGCTCACTGAGGACAGTTCATCCTACCTCCGCCCATGCAATGCCACCGACTGGCCTCTTCATCTCACCCGCAACCCATCTTCCACCCATCCACGGTCGCTTGAAGCTTGAATGGCCACTCTTCGGCGGTCTGGCAAAGGCCCTTTACCACTGGATTGTTCACCACGTATCTCAACTTTGCCGTGACTTCGTCATCAGACCTTAGGCGATGATCAAAGAAGCCCTCCTGCCATTGGATGCCCAGAAAGCGGGCGGTGTACCTCTTCCAATCACGGACCACCGCTGGCATTGGCGAGCTAGTCCGAGGAAAAGCGAACACCCCATGCAAGTGATCTGGCATTAACAGGGCAAGAAGCACGTGCCACTTGCCCTGCTCCGAATACTTTCGCAAAGAACCTAACAGGCCATCGGCAACGGCTGGACTGGTGAGTTGATCCACCCCACGGTGAGCACAATTGATCGTGACAAAGAACCACGCCCCATCATCTACCCAATGGGGCGTATCGTGTCTGAGACGAGTTCGTTGAGGAAGTGCATCCGATGATTCATTCATCGCAGATTAGGTCACCGCATCGTGATCAAAAAGTGAAGAACGAATGATGAAGTGTGTGAAGAAATTTCCTTTCGCCCAGGAAGAGCCGTACGCTGGTAGGGCGCTTGGTCCCCCAAGCGCCGCGCGAGAGGAACGCGAATGCCCGGCCAATGACCCGCGCATTGCACCTCCCATTGGCTATCCCCGCCCCACGCCATCACCGGCTCACTGAGGACAGTTCACCCTACCTCCGCCCAGGAAGAGCCGCACGCTGGTAGGGCGCTTGGTCCCCCAAGCGCCGCGCGAGAGGAACGCGAATGCCCAGCCAATGACCCGTGCATTGCACCACCCATTGGCCATCCCCGCCCCACGCCTTCACCGGCTCACTGAGGACAGTTCACCCTACCTCCGCCCATGCAAAGTCGCGTGAGAGGAACGCGAAAGCCCAGCCAATGACCCGTGCATTGCACCATCCATTGGCTATTCCCGCCCCACGCCTTCACCGGCTCACTGAGGACAGTTCGCCCTACCTCCGCCCATGCAAAGCCGCGCGAGAGGAACGCGAATGCCTGGCCAATGAACCACGCCATCACCGGCTCACTGGGGACAGTTCGCCTTACCTTCCGCCTGAGCAGCGCGGTGGGGGGAACGACCCGACGGTGCTAACCTACTCCAATGATGGTCCCGTCCTCGCTGACGTCCACGCGTTCGGCTGCTGGAACGCGGGGAAGGGCGGGCATTCTCATCATTTGGCCGGTGAGGGCGACGAGGAAGCCTGCACCAGCTGCAATCTCGAAGTCGCGGACGGTGATGCGGAATCCACTTGGGCGTCCTTGCAAATCTGAGTTGTCGGACAGTGAGTTCTGCGTTTTTGCCATGCAGAGTGGCAGGTGTGAGTAGCCTGCGGCTGTTAGGGCAGCGAGTTTCTCCACGGCTGCTTCTGTGAGGTCCACGCCATCAGCCCCGTAGATGCTGGTGGCGACTGCGTTGAGCTTTTCGGGCACTGACTGATCGACTTCGTAAAGCATGGGGAGGCTTGGAGCGGTGGCGGATGCGTTTTTGACAACCTTCTCGGCGAGTTCGACCGCGCCCGGACCTCCTTGGCCAAACACATCGGCTGTAGCGCTGTCCACACTGCGTTTTTGGCAGAAGCCGTGCACGGTTGCGATCTCCTCGTCTGTGTCTTGCGTGAACTTGTTAATCGCGACAACGATGGGACGCTTGAAATGAGCCGCAGCATCCAAGTGCGCTGCAAGGTTCTGCAAACCGCGCTCCACCGCTGCGACATCGGGCTTGGTGAGGTCGTCTAGTGCTACTCCGCCGTGCATTTTTAGCGCGCGGATGGTGGCTACGATCACAATTGCCGCCGGTGCTAGTCCTGACTGGCGGCACTTGATGTGCATGAACTTCTCCCCACCGAGATCAAAGGCAAAGCCGGCTTCAGTGACGGCATAGTCCGCGTGAGAAAGGGCCATGCGAGTAGCGAGCACGCTGTTGCAGCCGTGCGCGATGTTTGCAAACGGTCCACCATGAACAAAAGCAGGCACGCCTTCGAGTGACTGCACCAAGTTGGGGTGCAGCGCATCACGAAGGAGCGCCACCATCGCTCCAATGCAGCGAAACTCCTCTGCCTTGACCGCACTTCCCTCGCTGTCGAAACCAACAACGATGCGCTTGAGCCGCGCACGCAAGTCAGCGGCTGATTCGGCAAGGCAGAGCGCTGCCATCACTTCAGAAGCGGCGGTGATATCGAATCCTGTAATCCGCTCGACACCATTCTTTCCTGAGGTGATCTTGATCACACGAAGCGCACGATCATTGCAATCGAGCACCCGTTTCCAGAGAACGCGGGAAGGATCGAGCCGAGTGGTTTTGTAAAAGAGTGCGTTGTCGACGACACTGGCGAGCAAGTTGTGCGCGCTGGTGATGGCGTGGAAGTCGCCGTTGAAATGGAGGTTGATGGATTCACCCGGAACGATGCGGCTGAGGCCGCCGCCCGTGGCTCCTCCTTTGCGCCCGAACACTGGGCCCATGGATGGCTGCCTGAGTGCGAGGGCCACACTTTGCCCGATCTTTTTGAGCCCTTGAGCGAGTCCAATCGAAACCGTGGTTTTGCCCTCACCAGCTGGAGTAGGCGTGATGGCAGAGACAAGAATCAAGCGGCCCTTCTTGGGGCCAGAATCGATAGCATCGATGCTGACCTTGGCTTTGTCATGGCCGAAGGGCATGAGATGGCTGGAGGAGATGCCAAGAGAGTTGGCTACTTCTGCAATGGGTGCCAGGGAAGACATGGTCACGAGCATTGCGAGGACGGCGATAGACGCTAGCGTAATGTACATGAGTCAATTGGCCAGCCGCGCAAGCTTGGTGTGCTTACTGGGTTTCACGGCAGGATTCATGATCCTGCCAAGTGAGTGGCACTATCTCGGGCTCGTTGCGATTTCTGGGGTTCTGGCAGTGTCGAACGGGGTGCCATTACCCCAAGGCAAAGCGTGGGTCGTGTTTTGCGCTTTCCTTGTGTGGATGGTGGGGCGCTCTTGCTTTGGCACTTATCCCTCTGGCCCCGGAGAGCCTGAGCGCGGCGTTTTGGGTGCTCTACTGCTTCTTCTGCTCGGATGCGTCGTGCGGAAGAGCGCAGAGGACGAACAGATTTGGAAATGGGTTGCGGTCGGCATGGGCGTGGTCGGCGCGAGCACTGCCGCAGTCAGTGCTTTCATGAGCTGCATCGTCCTGCCGCCTGGAACGGTGGGGGAGCGCCTGACGAATCTCTTTGTTCACGGTGGTCTGAATGCGGTTTGCACCGGTGTGTCATACGGTTGTGCGGCGTTGTGGTTGATCACGAATCACGAAAAGACGAAATCGGCAAAGTGGGTCTGGATCGCAACATGGATGCTTCAGTATGCCGTGTTGCTGACACGCAGCCGAGGCGCACTGCTGGCGTTGGCAGCAGGTCTCGTTGTGTGGGTGCTCTACAAGCGTGACTGGAAGCCCGTGAAGCTGCTTTTGTTGGCCGCAGTGATCTGGGTGATGCCGCAGTGGTTACCGCAATCTCGTGAAGAGATCCGCCCAGCTGTGGAGATGGCCCAGAGAGCGGATGCAGGAAGGTTTTTGCTCTACGAGACTGCGTGGGCTACCCGAGGAAGCGTTTGGATCGGCACGGGCCAATGGGGTGTGACGGAGGCTTGGATGAAGAAGCTTCCGCCTGACCCGAATCGGCTCACGACGCACTTTCACAGCGGTTACCTCGCCACGTTCATTCACGGTGGAGTGCTTGGTTTGGGATTGCTGCTCAGTCTCATGGCCATAGCGGCACTGCGGGCGTGGAAACTGGCTCGTGAGGGCCAAGCTCAGTACTTGGCGTTGCTGGTCTATGGGTGGACGGCCGTTTTGTTTGATGGCCAGTCACTGGCGTCACTCACGACATCGCCACGCTATGAGGGCTTGGTGTTTTGGCTGCCGATGTTGATGTCGTTGGCGAAAAGAACCAAGCAAGAAACAGTATAGCGGCCTGCATGAGGACAATGCAGGCACCCGGCGCACCGTCGACGTAGAAGGCGACTGCTAGGCCCGCCCAGACTGCCAGCACGGCCGACATCGCTGCGGTGACCAACATGGCATCGAGGCGCTTGGTCAGAAGGCGTCCGGTTGCTCCGGGCATCACCATCATGGCCACAGCAAGGATGAGTCCGGCGGCCTTCATAGCGGTGACGATGGTCAGTGCGAGCAGCGTAAGCATGATGAAGTGCGAACTTCTCGTTGAGAGCCCAATCACTCGTGCATGAGCCCCGTCAAAGCCCAGAAGAAGGAAGTCTTTTCTTTTTGCGATGGCTAACAAAAGCACAATGGATCCGAGAGCCACAGACTCAATGATCTGAGCTCGTGTAAGCCCGAGGATATTTCCATACAGAATGTGGTCCAAATGAATGTCACTTGGTGTTTTGCTGATCATCACGAGTCCGATGGCAAACAATCCGGTGAAGATGACACCCATGACGGTGTCTTCCTTGACACGTGTGGTGGATTTTACGAAGCCGCTCGCCACCGCACAGAACAGACCAGACACAAAGGCACCGAGACTGAGCGGAATCCCTAACCAATAGGCTCCAACGATGCCGGGGAGGACTGCATGAGATATCGCATCGCCCATGAGTGACCAACCGCGGAGGACAAGAAAACAGGAAAGCACTCCACAGACGCCCGCGATCAAGCTCCCCGTGAGAGCTGCATGCCACATGAAATCAAACTGGAATGGATTGATCATCGCCGCATCAGAATGCCGTGTTTTGGAGCAAAGAGCCACACCATGACGAAGGCGATGGTCTGAAGCGTGACAATACAGCCACCAGTCGCTCCGTTGAAAAACCAACTCGCATAAGCACCGATCACGCCGGTGCTGCCTCCTATGGCTGTGGAAATGGCGATCATCTTTCCAAACCTGTCAGTCAGCAAATAGGCAGTTGCACCGGGCGTGACCAAAACTCCGACCACGAGTAGAGCTCCAACCGTTTGCAGCGCTGCAACGGCGGTCGCCGAAAGCAAAATCATGAGCAAGAACTGCAATCGTCTCGCTGGGAGGCCAATTGCCATCGCTTGACGTTCGTCGAACGTGACCAGCATGAGGTCGCGCCACTTCATGAACAGAAATCCGAGAGCTACAGCGCTAACGGCCATCAACTGCCAAAGATCAGAAGGTGCTATCCCAAGAATGTTGCCCAACACGATTGTCTTGAGGTCAACTCTAGCGGGATACAATGAGGCCAGCAGCAGCCCTGCGGCGAAGAAGGTGGTGAACACAACGCCGATCACGACATCCTCGCGCAGTTTCGTTCGTTGCTTTACCAAAACCATCGCTCCAGATGCAAGAAGACCTGAAAAGAATGCACCAATGCTGAACGGAAGATTTAGCAGGTAGGCCACTGCGACTCCGGGCACGATAGCGTGAGACAGCGCGTCTCCCATGAGCGACCAGCCTCTCAGCGTGATAAAACAGGAGAGAAAACCCCCAACGGCACCAACCAGTAGACTCGCCACCAGCGCACGAACCATATAGTCATAGTGCAGTGGCTCCAAAAGTGTGGCCAGGGAGGCAAGCATCACGGACCGACCTCCTCGGCACGTTTTTTCACCAACTCCTCGCGGCCAGAACGATCTTTGTACTCAAGGTGCCCATCTTTGCCGAACACAAGCGGGCGTTCGTCATCGGTGAGCAGTTGAACGTTACGGCCGTCATGGGATTGAACGGTAGAAGACTCAAAGTGGAAGTGCCGAAGCACACCGCCGAAAGCTTCTGAGAGGTTTTCTAAAGTGAAAACGCCTTCCGTGGCTCCGTAGGCGAGCACCGTGCGATTGATCAGAACCACTTCATCGCAAAACTCCGGGACTGAACCCAAGTTGTGTGTGGAAACCAAAAGCAGAGCACCGTCATCTCGTAGCTGGCGCATGAGATCAATGATGGATTCCTCGGTTTTGACATCCACACCCGTGAAGGGTTCGTCCAGAAGGATCAGTTGGCCTCCTTGAGCAAGTGCACGGGCCAGGAAAACACGCTTCTTTTGCCCACCAGAAAGTTCGCCAATCTGCCGGTCACGGTAGTCCCACATAGCGACACGGTTCAAAGCTTCTTCAACTGCGCGCTTGTCTGCTTCACGTGGAATCCGCAGGAAGTTCATGTGACCATAGCGGCCCATCATGACGACATCCCAAACGCTGACGGGGTAGTCCCAGTCGACTTCTTCGGCCTGCGGAACATAGGCTACCAACCCGGCTTTTTGGGCTGTGGTCACCGGTTGGCCATTGATCAACACTGAGCCCGAGGTGGGCTTCAGAAAGCCCATGATCGCCTTGAACAGCGTGCTTTTGCCACTGCCATTTACGCCCACAAGACCTGCTATGGTGCCGCCCCTCAACTCAAACGACGCATCCCGCAAGGCTTGGTGTCCACCTGGGTAGCGGACGCTCACGTTTTTTACCTCAAGCGATGTGCGATTCATTGTTAATAACGCAAGGTGATGCCAACAAACGGCTGAAAATCGGGGGCGGATCGTGTTATTCCAAAATTGCAGCCTAGGTCGAGTTGAACATTATCTTTCAACGCATAGGTCAGCCCTCCGTCTACTGTGCCTTGCCAAGGATCGCCGTTGTCGAATACCGTGGCAGTGAACTCGGCATAGCAAGCCAGCTTGGAGGTGATATCCGCGCCTAGCGTGATCGTGTTGAACCACGCGTTCTTGTGGCCACCGTTTTCGTCGTTCAACCAATCCCACTCGGTCATGAGGCCAAGATAGAAGCCGTTTGGCAAGTTCCAACCGAATGGAACGATGAGTCCAGCTTCAGCTTGGTCTCGGCCGAGATCACTTGCGTTGAGTGGAACAGTCACAAACGGCATCACAGCGAGCGCCGTGCTGCCGGAATCGTTGCCCCACAGGTTCTGTTTGAGTCTCACGGTGAGATCTCCCATGCCCTGAGTTACGATTTTCGTTCTGCCGATGCGTTGAGTTTCTTGTGACCAGTTGTCGAACACGAACTGAAGGTCCGTGTGCTCACCCAGGCCATATTTGAGGTTAAACGGCGCTAGGTTGATGGTCTCAGTCACAACGTTACCGTCCGTATCGCGGGTGAGCGTCCCGAAGTCCATCTCAAGCTGAAACATGCCTTTTGGGACTGAGTAAGGACTCTCCGTTTGGTCGGGGCGATCCGTGCTGAGTTCTCGCACCTCAGCGAGGGCGATTCCGCTATGACAGAGTGCAACCAGAAATGTTCTCACGGCGAAAATCCTTTCACAATCGTTTCAGCGTTGTGTTCAAGTAGCTTCAAGAAGGTGGGTGCAGGGCCATCTACATCGGTGAGTGAGTCAACATACAGCACGCCACCGTATTTGGCACCCGTCTCGGAGGCGACTTGGCGAGCAGGTTTGTCGCTCACGGTGCTCTCACTAAACACAACAGGTACTTTGCTTGCGATGACACCGTCGATCACCGTTTTCACTTGCTGAGGCGTGCCCTGTGCGTCGGCGTTCGTCGGCCACAGATACATCGGCCTGAGGTCATAGCTGGCGCATAGGTAAGCAAAGGCACCTTCACTGGTGACTAGCACGCGCCGATCTGATGGAATCGCACTGAGTTTGTCCCGCAGAGGTTGGTCGATAGCCTTTAGCTTTTCGGTGTAGGCTGAAGCGTTCGCGTTGTAAGTAGCTTCATTCGCTGGGTCGAGCTGCACCAATGCTTTGCGGATGTTTTTCACATAAACCATGGCGTTCTTGGGGGACATCCAAGCGTGTGGGTTTGGCTTTCCGCTGTAAGGCCCCTCAGTGATGCTCATGGGTGTGATCCCATCGGTCAGCAAGACGCCGGGTACTCCTTTGAGGTTCTCGAAGAACTTCTGAAACCACACTTCAAGGTTCAATCCATTCCACAGGATCAGGTCAGCCCCTTGCGCACGGACGAGGTCTTGCGGCGTGGGTTCGTAGCCGTGAATCTCAGCGCCCGGCTTGATGATGCTCTCCACATCCGCCGCCTCGCCAGCTACGTTTTTGGCAATGTCAGCGAGAATGGTGAAAGTGGTGAGAACTTTCTTCTTCCCAGAGCTTCTTGGGGCAGCACTGGGGCCGCAGCCTACCAGGGTGGCGGCAAACAAGAGGCAAATGGCAAATGTTTGTTTCATAGAAGAGTTTTAGTTGAGCCTAACTTGCAAATGTCATGTTTAGATGCAACTAACTTTTTCGCCCGTGCCAAAACTCACCACCAGTTCTACTGCTGCCCAAGATTACCTGGAGCAAATCCATCGCCTGATCGGCTCCAAAGGTTATGCGCGCGTGGCCGACATTGCCGCAGCGCTTGAGATAGCGCCTGCTAGCGTCACGGCAATGATTCAGCGCCTCGATGCCGAGGGACTGGTCGTCTACGAGAAGTATCGGGGAGTGGTTTTGACCAAAGACGGGCGGGAAATCGCGGAAGAAGTGGTGAAGCGGCACGAAGTGCTGGCTAGCTTGCTGAGAAGTTTTGGACTAGACGAAGCTACGATCTACCAGGACGTGGAAGGCATGGAGCATCACATCAGCAAGGCTACATTGCGTGTCTTGACGACGATTGTGGAAGAGCTTGAAGCCAACCCAAAGCTGCTCGCGAGGCTCAGAGAGAGGCTTTAGTACTGTCAGCTACTTATGGCTTAGCTTATAGAAAAGCGTGCCGCCGAGTGCTAGGAACACAATGTTGGGCACCCACATGAGGAGGTGCGGAAACACCGATGTGTTTGAGTTTAGCGTCTCAGCCACCATGATGAACACAAAGTAAGCTGTGGCGGTCATGAGGCTCAATACGAAGCCTGCGGTCGTCTCCCGCCGCTGAGCCGTGATTCCCAAGGGTATCCCAACGAGCGCGAATGTGATGCAGGCGAGTGAGAATGAGTAGCGCTTGCTCAACTCTGTCTTCGAAACCGACATGTTCTCGCGGTCGAGAGGTTGCTTGCTGTAAGTGTCGATTCCTGTAGAAACCTCAGTCCACAGTTCGGAGGTCGACTTCATGCTGGCATTTACACGCTCTGTTTTCTCTTTGAGTTCCGAGAGCGGGAAAGTGATTTGAGTCTCGCCAAGATGAACTGGATCAACACCAGAGCCGTCTTCTTTGACGAGTTCAATGTTCGCGTCTTTAAGTTTCAGAACGAAGTCCAGGGTTCCTGGCTGGTGGTGCAACGTAGCGGATTTGGCTCGGATGAACTGCTTCACGCGGGTGCCGTCAACTTCGATGATTTGCAGATTCCGCAGTTCATCGTCCTCGGTCCGCTTCTCAGTGTAGATGCGGTAAGCGTCAAACTTATCGAGAACTCGGCCCGGCTGGAAGAGGGTGATTGGGTTGTCAGTAGCGACATCATAAAACAACCGCTTCATTCTGTTTTTGGCAGCTGGTGCCATATGCACATTGACCCAGAAGCACACCCCAGAGAGACCGACTGCCATGACGAATACCGGAAGGCAAATGCGCCACATGGGCGTGCCTGTCATGCGGAGCGCCACCATTTCGTTATCCGCAGATAACCTGCCAAAGACGAGCAAGATGGCGGTGAGGAATGCCCAAGGAATGGTAAAAATCAGCGAGAAGGGCACGACGAGCCCTACGAACTCGAGAATGAACGTTACTGGTAGTTTGGCATCCCCGAGCAACTGATCGAGTTTCTTGTAGACATTGCCGAGCACCATCACTCCGCTCAAAACCATCACGCCTGTGGCAGCTGCAGACCAAACTTGCCCCCAAATATAGCGGTCAAAGATGCGGAGAAATCCCAGCAAACACCAGATGAGGCAGCCAACGGTGCCTATCAGCAAGATAGTCGCCACCCAATAGGCTGCTCCATTCTCAGAGGACATTCCGGACCACCACCAGCCGTCGAGCCCTGCGAGCAGCGCGAGTGCGGTGCATAGCCCTAGGGGTGTTGATAGTCGTTGGAAAACTGCCTGCATGAAGGTTTTGGAGCCCGTCATGCTAGCGGTGGTCGCCGTTTTGTCTACGCGGGAAAGGAGGGGTCAGTTCACCGCATTTTGTTCCCATGCGGGCCAGCCGCCAGTTAGGACCCAAACGTCAGGCAAACCCGCACTCTCGGAGAGGTACTCGCGCATCTTGTGACTTGCCTCGCACTTTTGGCCATCGCAATAGATGACGATAGGTTTGCCTGCAGTTTGAAGTTTTTCGAGGTTCTCGAAGAGAGCGTTGTCGCGGTTGAACTCATTGAGCAACAGAGCTCCGGGCACATGACCCTGGTCGTAGCGTTCTTGAGTTCGAGCGTCGATCCACAGGACATCGTTCCTCCAGCGGGTTTGGATGTCCTCCATCGTCACCTCGTTTACCCCGGCTTCCAGTTGAGCGAGGTACCAAACTGGAGCAGATGGGTGCCAGACATGAGTCGCGATTGCGGCGAGTGCTGACAGGATCAGCAAGATGGTTGCACCTTTGATCATGCCACCAGTTTTCTGTGCTACTTACCCTTCACCGCACCTGCAACCGGTTCGTCTTTTCGACTTTCAGGCTGCTTGACGATGCTGAAGAAGCCGAGTTGCCGGGCATATTTGGGAATCTTGCTATCTGTTTCGATCTTGAGGGCGCCGATCACGATGTCAGCGGTGGATTTTGGAGTGACGGTGATGTTGTACTCCCGACCTTCGGTTACGGGCTTCCATTCAAAGGTCACCGTCTCCCGAGTAGAGGTGATATTGAGGATCTTCATTGGATTGGGACCGTTCACCTTGACGTTCATGACCTTGGGTGATGCGGCTTCACCGACCCACCACTGAACATTTTTAGGTTCGATGGAGACAACTTCGGGAACGGTCAGCAGAAAGGGGATAGTCCACTCCTCTTGAGCTGGATTGTTGGTGGTCACCGTGATCACCTTTTCATGTTCGCCGACAAAGCTCCCCACTTTGAACTCTGCCTTCCCCTTTCCCGTCTCTCCCGCGAGATACTCAGGTTTGTCTAGGGAGGCGTTGAGGCAGTGACAGCCACTTTCGAGGCTGAGGATCTTCACTGGTTTGTCACCGTGATTCTTGAACGTGAACTCAACGGTGATGGACTCATCCTCGGGCTTTGGGTTCACTGGAATGCGCCCGCCGTCTACCTTCATCTCTGCTTTTGCGGGGATGATTACAAATACTGCTAAGCAGATGGCAAGACGGACGAGCGCTTTCATGGTTCCCGAGCGAGATTCGAGTTATTTCTGACGCGGGCCGTATCCAGGCATTGGCTTGCCATTGTCGTCGAGTTTACCCACAGCCCAGAGCAGGCCATTGGTCACCATGTCCAAATAGCGGGCGTCACTCACGGTATCGTTATTGTGGCCAATCGTAGTGCTCCAGATACGGGTCTTATTTGGTCCAAACTCGTTAGTCCAGACAATGACCGTCTCAGCAGTCTTCTGCTCACCGGTCTTTTTATCTTTGAACGATTGCTTACCTTTGGCCACAGGCTTGGCAGTGAGCACCTGAATGTTGTTATAAAGTTCCTCTTTGATGGTGGTCCAGTCAGAGAGGTTCTTGTTCAGCGGATTGGTTTTGTCGACAAACGAGATATCGATAGGCTCCTGTGGTCCGTGGCCTGTGGATTGGAGGCCTAGCATTTCATACCAGCCTGCGTTGTCAGCGCCAGCCGCCACAGGTTCTTTGAAGTTGCCCCAGCGATAGCTGTGCATGGCGCAGTGCAGATTGACCGCTGGCTTACCCGCCTTGTGGGCGTTGAGAATGTTGCCGACATAAGTTGGATCAGTGACGTCGGCTGAGCATTCGTCGTGCAGGATCACATCAAAGTTTTTTGCCCAATCTGGGTTCTTGTAGATTTCAAACGCAGCCTTGGTGCTCTTGTCTGGGTTGTGTTCGATGGTGAACTCAACATTGGCGCGAGCACTGATGCCCTCAGCGAGCAGCATCTTTTGGGTTGCGTAGTCATGGCAGCAGCCACCGCAGACGAGTAGCACCTTCAGGGGTTTGACTGGCGCTGAGTCTTCAGCTTGCGCGACCCAGGCGGCAGCACCGGCCAGAGCCAAGGGTGCTAGGAGAGTGAGAAATGAGCGGAACTTCATGGGATTGGAATCAACCCTCGAAGAACGGCCCGCGCGAGAGGAAACTAGCCGGGATTTGTTCTCATCGGTGAGTCCCAGACTCGCCGGTGTGTCACTTCCGCCACAACCAGCGCATTGTGTCTGGGAAAATGGCTGCTCCGTGCTTGCCGTTGTGAGTTCCTTCACCCATGACGAGCTTGAAGTCGTAGCCTGCGAACTGAAGAGAGGCCGCCATGTCCTGATTGGCTAACGGCCAGTTGCCAAACTGATTGTCGAGGTCGTTTTTGCCCTCTTGGAGGAAAACTCGCAGGGGCTTCTTCTCTGCTTTCCTCACCAGAGCTGGGTAGACGTGCCCGCCGCGAATGTTAGTGAACGAACCGATGTGGCTGACGACTTTTCTGAAGGAATCCGGGCGTTCCCACGCAACGGTGAAGGCACAAATGCCGCCAGAGCTGTTTCCGCAGATGGCTCTACCTTCCGGATCATCGGTAATCTTCACGGTTTTGGCGACTTCGGGCAGGATCTCCTCCAAAAGAAACCGTGCATACAAGTCGCCAAGCGAATCATATTCAAAACTCCGGTTACTCCGAGGCTTTTGCCCTTTCGGAGCTTCCCCGAAGACGCCTGGGTTGATGAAGACGCCAACGGTGACCGGCATTTCGCCAGCAGCGATGAGATTATCGAACACCACTGGCACTCGGAACTGCCCATCCTCCTTCACAAATCCACCGCCGTCACAAAACACCATCAGATTGGCAGGCTTAGAGCCATCGTATTGAGTCGGAACGTAGATCCACCAGTCGCGGGTTGTTCCTGGATAGATCTTGCTGCTATTCCAGACATGCTGGGTGACTTTCCCCTGTGGGACGCCGGGCTTGCGCTGTGAGTCGGGACCCAGCACATACTGGTCATCCTGAGGAGCCGCGTGGCTGAGAGTGGCGAAAAGGGCAAGAGTGAGGAGGCAGAGTCGATTCATCGGATGCGCAAAACGCACCCAAGCCCGCTCATCTTTTTCTCAAAATAGGTGCTTCAAAAACGAACACGCAATCCGAGGCCAAACGAGTTGGCTGACAGGTCAGAAGCACTGAACATCATCCTTCGATAGTGGAGTAAGACGTCCGCGTGCTGACCGAGTGCATAACTGATGCCGAGCATACCTTGAAATCCCGTCTCCCAAGCACTTTCGGATGCTGAGAAGTCTCCTAAATCAGAAAATGCTTCGGCCTTGGCCGTAGCATACGCACCACCGGCTCCAGCACC
The DNA here is from genome assembly GCA_016795485.1 of Verrucomicrobiaceae bacterium. Lineage (GTDB taxonomy): Bacteria > Verrucomicrobiota > Verrucomicrobiia > Verrucomicrobiales > Verrucomicrobiaceae > JAEUHM01. The sequence continues at coordinate 116,323 of JAEUHM010000030.1, forward strand.
GATTTCGATACCTAGCGACTCGGTCAACCCAAGTTGGAAACGCACGTTGACGAACAATGGGACGACCGTCAGTTCGGCGTTCACATCACCATCGAGCGACTCAAGCGCTTCGAACGAGCCCGTGTAGTCTGCTTTGTAATAGCCAGCGGCCAGTTCCATGCCAAGTCCACGGCGACCGATGGAGCCGATGGTTCCCATGAAGCCATAGCTCGTATCGGCACTCAAAAATGCTGCCGCTTCATTTGAGGATGCTTCAATGTCCCCTAGAGCGAATGAAGTTCCCTCAAATTGAAGAAAAAACCATCGCGCACCGTGAGGAAGCCTGACCGGTGACTCAGTGTCTCTGCCTGATCCACCATTGGGGCTGCTAATGAGGGATCGGGTCCATAGCCGAACTGAGCGAGGGCGGATGAACTCGTGATGGCGAGAGCCACGGTCGCCAAAAAGGTGGACATTTTTTTCATATTACTAAAATATTAATATAAATTAATAAAAAGTTCAATAAACCTTTCATCCCAGCCGATGCTCGCAAGAGGGGCTCCATGAATGCCAAGGCGACTGGCAGCGTTTGTGCTTATTGTTCAGCGATGACTCAAAACCTTAAACTTCTGCGGTGGATTGATGAAATGCGGACCTTGTGTGAGCCCAGCGAGCTACGTTGGTGCGATGGCTCCCAAGCGGAGTATGACGCATTGTGCCAGCAGCTTGTGGACGCCGGGACTTTTACCAAATTGAACCCAGAAAAGCGCCCTGGTAGCTTTTTGGCCCGGTCTGACCCTGGGGATGTGGCTCGTGTCGAAGACAGGACCTTTATTTGCAGTCGGCGGCAAGTAAACGCTGGTCCCACGAATCATTGGCGGCCTCCCCAGGAGATGAAAGCAGAGTTACGCGGCCTTTTTGCTGGCTGCATGAAGGGACGGACGATGTATGTCGTGCCTTTCTGCATGGGTCCGCTTGGGTCGCCGTTTAGTGTCATGGGCGTCGAGCTCACTGACTCGCCGTACGTGGTCGTCAGCATGAAGATCATGACCCGGATGGGAACTAAAGTGCTGGAGATGCTTGGCGAAGAAGGGAACTTCGTTCCGTGTCTGCACAGTGTGGGCCGCCCCCTTGCTGCTGGTGAGAAGGATGTTCCTTGGCCGTGCAATGACACAAAATACATCGTCCATTTTCCCGAGGAGCGGTCCATTTGGAGCTTTGGCAGCGGTTACGGCGGTAATGCCCTGTTAGGCAAAAAGTGCTTGGCATTGCGCATCGCTTCCGTCATGGGGCGTGACGAAGGCTGGATGGCAGAGCACATGCTGATCAGCGGAGTGCAGTCACCCGATGGCCGCAAAACCTACGTAGCAGCCGCTTTTCCGAGCGCGTGTGGCAAAACCAACTTTGCTATGCTCGTGCCACCCCCGGCGTACGAGGGTTGGAAAGTGACCACTGTCGGAGATGACATCGCGTGGCTGCGGCCGGGAAAAGACGGCAGATTGTGGGCTACCAATCCCGAGTATGGCTACTTTGGTGTTGCACCTGGAACGTCGGAACAGAGCAATCCCAATGCGATGGCCGCCTGTGCCAAAAACAGCATCTTTACCAACGTGGCGCTCACGGATGATGGCGATGTCTGGTGGGAAGGCATGACAAAAGAGCCGCCAGCCCATTTGATTGACTGGCAAGGCAAGGATTGGACGCCTGATTGTGGACGCCCTTCATCCCACGCCAACAGTCGATTTACTTGTCCAGCCTCCCAGTGTCCGACAATCGATCCTGAATGGGAAAATCCAGATGGCGTGCCGATTGATGCAATCATCTTTGGTGGCCGTCGGGCAACGACGATGCCGCTTGTGTTCCAGGCGTTCAACTGGGTGCACGGAGTATTCCTCGGTGCGAACATGGGCAGTGAGACCACTGCTGCTGCTGCTGGCGCTGTGGGCAAGGTTCGGCGAGACCCGATGGCGATGCTGCCATTCTGTGGTTACAACATGGGGCACTACTTTGCTCACTGGCTGAGTATGCGGAAGACTGTCCGTGATCTTCCCCGGGTGTTTCATGTGAACTGGTTCCGCAAAAGCGCCGATGGCAAGTTTTTGTGGCCTGGATTTGGCGAGAACATGCGTGTGTTGGAGTGGATCGTGAAGCGTTGCCGAGGTGAAGGTCGCGGCCACGAAACTGAGCTTGGCTGGATGCCACGCTATGGCGAGATGACATGGCGTGGGCTCGAGTCTTTCACGCGAGCGGACTTCGATGCAGTGATGAACGTGGATGTGATGGAGTTCCGCCAGGAGGCTCTCAGTGCTGAAGAGTTGGCGATTCAACTCTACGACCACTTGCCCAAAGAGCTCATTTTCCAGCGAGAGCTATTGCTCGGGCGCTGGTAAGGAAAGATGCTTGGCAAGAGGCTGAGCCAGTGCGTTGATCTCTTCATGGATCAACCGCTGGCAGGCCAGAAAACAGGATTTGCAGGACTCGGCAACATGGGCCGAGCCAATGCGCGTCATTTGCATTTGGCAGGAGCCGAGCTGTGGGTTTGGAATCGCTCTCCGGGTCCTGTTGAAGCCGCTGTGGCGATGGGTATGAAGAGTGCAGCCTCTTTGCCAAAACTAGCCTCGGAGATTGGGCCTGGAGTGATCTTCATCAATCTCACGACGACCGAAGTGGTAGAGCAGGTGGTATTCGGTCCCGGTGGATTGCATGAAGGGCTTCACCCAGACGCAATGATCGTGGACATGGGCACCACAAGTGTGGCGAAAACACGTGAGTTCGCTCAAAAAGTGGCATGGGTGGATGCTCCTGTTTCTGGAGGGCAAGTTGGGGCCGAAGCCGGCAATCTGACGATCATGGCAGGCGGCACAGAAGAGAACTTCAAGCGCGCTCTGCCTTTCTTGAGCGCCATGGGAGCCCGAGTCACCCACATGGGTTCTTCTGGTGCGGGGCAGGTGACCAAACTAGCCAATCAACTCATCGTGGCACAGACGATCGACGCTGTGGCTCAAGCACTGCGCCTTTCCGAGTTGAGCGGAGTTGATCCCGCTCGTGTGCGTGAAGCCTTGTTGGGTGGATTCGCTGAAAGTCGTATTTTGCAACTGCATGGGGATCGCATGGTGCGGCGTGATTTTGCACCTGGAGGTCGTTCGGTGCTTCAACTCAAAGATGTGAGGCTGATTTGCGAGTTGGCAGCCGACGTAGGCCTACATTCCGACACTTTGGCTAACTGCCGTAGCCAGTGGGAGCGTTTTGTGCACGAGCTTGGCAATGGCGAACTGGATCACTCGGGACTGTTCAAGATCTATGAAACTTGAAGCGCATCGTTTTATTCACGCACTTGTGCGTCAGGGTGGTGAGATTCTCATCATCGTGGTGCTAGCTCTGTTGGTGCGTTTTTTGTCCACATGGGGCATACTAGGAGCAAACGCTGCGTGCTGGATTGTGGTAGCGTTAGCGGCTGCCAAGGCCGTTTGGTTTGTGATGGAGAATCTCTATCAGCTTCTCCAGGCAGTGGCCTCTAACATGCCTTATCACAAATTTATGGTGCTGATGATGGTCAACACAGCACAGGTCATGATGTCCTTTGCTCTGGACTACTGGGTGCTGCAAACCGCCAATCCAGAGAGCCTTGGGGGCATTGATCCTGCGTTCACACAGGCAGAACTCATGTTTGAGTGTCTCTACTATAGTGTATTGGACTTCTCCTTTTTTGGTTACGGAGACATTACGCCGCAAACCATCCCAGCAAAGTTAGTGACGATGATGGAAGTGGTTCTAGCCTTCTTTACCATGATCTTCCTGCTTTCGGACTTTGTTAGCCTGAAGGAGTCTTTGGCAAAATCGAAGTGATTGAGACTTAACTGAAGAATCTCTTTGCCTTGTCGAGGAAGCTTTCTTCTTGGGGCGAACTGTGGTCACCGATTGACTCTTTGAAGGCCATCAGCTTTTCACGTTGCTCAGGGTTCAGTTTCGTTGGCACTGCGATCGTGACGTGCACATAAAGATCGCCGTGATTGTCGCGGCCCATGACTTTCACGCCTTTTCCGCGAATGCGGAATGTCGTCCCGTTCTGCGTGCCAGCTGGAATCTTCACGATTGCTTTGCCAGACAGAGTTGGAACCTCCAATTCTCCGCCCAGGGCAGCCGTCGTGAATGCAAGAGGCATGTCACAGTGCAGGTCATCGCCTTCTCGCTCAAAAATGTCATGCTGCTTGAGCCGAATGAGAACGTAGAGGTCTCCAGGAGGGCCTCCTCGCTGTCCCTGGTCGCCGTTTCCGGTGGACCGGAGTTGGGTGCCTTCCTCAATACCGGCGGGAATACGCAAACGGATTTTGGTGCGCTCCTTTTGACGTCCAATGCCATGGCAGGCCTTGCATGGATCTGAGACTACTTCCCCCGAGCCATCACAGTCAGGACACGTCTGCTGAATCTGGAAAAATCCGCGAGAAGTGATGACTTGGCCTGCACCACCGCACGTTTTGCAGGTCTTACGGCCACCACCACTGGTGGAGCCGCTGCCAGAACAGGATTTACACGGCACGAGTTTTTCGACCTCGATCTCCTTCTCCAAACCGGCGGCGGCTTCCTCTAACGTCAGGTCCAGCGTGTAACGAAGATCGCTGCCTCGCTGCGGACCGCTGGATGAACGGCGGCTGCCGCGGCCTCCACCACCAAAAAAGTGCTCAAAGATACCACCACCAGCACCGCCAAATACCTCACGGAAGAGGTCCATGGGGTCATGGAAACCTCCGCCACCGCCGCCAGCCCCGGCACCGGGCATTCCACCCTGGAAAGCGGCATGCCCATAGCGGTCATACGCAGCTCGTTTTTCTGGGTCGTTGAGCACATCGTACGCCTCACCCACTTCTTTGAACTTCTCTTCAGCCGATTTGTCCCCAGGATTCTTGTCTGGGTGATACTGCACAGCCAGCTTGCGGTAGGCTTTCTTTAAATCCTCGGGGGTAGAGGTCTTGGCGACCCCGAGAACTTCATAGTAGTCACGTTTTGCGGCCATGTGGATGGATTAGTGGATTGGGAAACTCGGGTTACGATGCGGCAGGACCGCTGGAGACGACGACCGTGGCCGGGCGCAAGAGTCTATCTTTCAACATGAAGCCTTTCCTCATCACGCGGATGACTGAGCCTTCTGCGACATCAGTGCTGGGTTCCTGGGAGACTGCGTCATGTAAGTTCGGGTCAAAACCCTGGCCGACAGGACAGATATCCTGCACTCCGAAGTCTTTGAGGAAGTCCTGAAGTTGTTTTTGCACCATGTTCATGCCCATGAAGATCATGGACTTCTCCGACTCGGCGCGTGCTGCCTCCAGTCCCATCTCGAAGCTGTCCAGAATGGGGAACAGGCTGCGGAGAAGGTCGGCATTGGCATAAGTCCTGGCTTCTTGGGTCTCGCGAGACATGCGTTTACGGAAGTTGTCCAACTCCGCTGCATTCCGGTAGGCGAGGTCCTTCCAGCGACTTGCCTCTGCTTGTGCCTCAGTAAGGGGATCAGCGGGAGGTGTCTCCGCTTCTGGAGTCTCAACCGCAGCAGGAATGTCGGGATTGGGTGCTGGCTCGACGTCTGGCGTCTGGGTGTTGTTTGAATCCATGGCTTTTTCGATTTTTGGGGAGGCTGACTATGCACAGTCCCTCAAAGGATTCAAATGATGACGAAAATGGCTGCCGATGACGCAACTTCAATGCATAGGCTGCGTTTCAAATGCTCCCCAATGATCTCTAGCGCTTCCACTTTCCTGATTCCCGCCGCCGATGCCACGTGGCGAGTGTGGCGCGCAAGGGCGAGCGCCCCTTCTGAAGCGCTGGACGCTCCGGCGCACTATGGTGACAAAAGCAAGCCGGTGGTTGTTGGCTTGCCGGCGACTGCGTGCCGCTCGATAAGCCTGATTTTGCCACATGCTGACCACCAACTCATGGGTGAGATGGTGGCCTCTCAATTGGAAAGGCGCGGCCTAAAGGGGCCTGGTGGCGGCCCTCCAGCGTTTCGTTGGCATTTGCTTGGGAACTCAGGACCCCACGCCATTGTGGCTGTGGATGTGCTGGCAGAGCCATTTCCTGATGAGTTGGCCGTCACTCACGCAGCGAGTTATACCTCGGCTCTGCGGCTCGTGCATCTTCCTCCGGGACAGTTGATTATTGTTGAGGAGCAGGGCGACTTAGTGATTGCGGCAAACCATCAAGGCAAACTTCAGCACAGCCATGTCTTCGCACAGAGTCCGGCGGACCTCGAAACCATCGCTCAGGAAGTAGCACTGACCAAGCTTGCATTGGAGGGGCAGCCAGGGACCACGCCAGTGACGGGTGTGACTTTGATTGGCGAATGGGATGCAGATTTGGTGGCCGGGCTGCGGAAGCAATTGGGACTGACCGTGCAAGAAGTGGAGCGGCTTGCTCCATCGGCCACCTTGGACACCAAACACTGGACTGAACTCCTGCCGCCGAGCGTGGCAGAGGCTCGTGCTGCTGCGGCAAGAAGGTCGAAGTGGCTGCGTCTCGGTTTTCTTGGTGCCATGCTTTACGCCTCACTCATTTTCCTTGGCGTGGTCTATCTTCGCTCACGCCAGGAGGTGGCGGATGCGCTCGCAGCGGATGTCTCAAAGACTTCGGCCCCGGCTGCGGAACTGCGCCAGACTGCGGAGCGGTGGAAGGCAATGCTCCCTGCGATTGAGTCGAAGCGGTTTCCGTTGGTGATTCTCGATCAAATCACAGCGCTGCTTCCGCCATCAGGCATTGTTTTTCGTGATTTTGAAATGTCTCTGGCCGAAGTCGAAGTGCGTGGCGAAGCACGTGATGCACAAACAGCCTTCCAACTCTTGGAAGACTTGAAGAAGCACAAGGAACTCAGCCGATACGACTGGACGATGCCACAACCGCAGATCCGGGATAACAAGACGGCATCTTTCCGTCTACAGGGCAAACTAAAGCCATGACCAAGGGACTTTCAGCAAGAGAACGGCGACTGCTCGCGGCATGCGGAGCAGTCCTTTTGATTTCTGCATCGACTCTTCTAGCCAAAGAGTTTCTAGACCGCCGGGTTAACCTAGAAAAGACGATTGCTGGACTGGAGGGCGAGAAGCTGGAGAACGATGCGTGGCTCAAGGATCGTGATTTCCTGGACAGAAGGAAAGCGTGGCTGGAGAAGAACCTGCCGACGACTGAGTCGTTAGGCCGCGCGCAAGGCCAGCTACTAGAGGAGTTCCAGAACGGAGCGCTGGATCGCGGAATCAAGATACTGAACAGCCAACTCCCAGCGGCTCATTCCACGGCAAACTATCGTGAGGTGGGAGTGACTCTGAAATTGTATGGCGAGCAGGCAAAGATCCTCGCTTGGCTGGCGACCTTGCAAAGTCCTGAGAAGTTTTATGTCATCAAGGCACTGGAACTTGACCCAGACAGTCGCAGTCGTGAGCCTCTGCCACAGATCGAGTGCGATGTAACCGTGGCACGCTGGTTCAAGCCAGATGTAGACGCCGCAGAGGTTGAATCTGAGGATTAACATCATGAAACGCTGTTTTGCCCTGCTTCTGAGCTTTCTAGTCATTTCTGCATTTGCAGCGGAGGATGATTCGGATTTACCCCAGCCATTTGATCCGACAACGCTCACCAACTTGATGAGTGCTTCGCCATTCAATCGGGCGATCAATCCTTCTGATACGCTAGTCTTGACGGGACTTGCCTATGTTGGTGGCAAGCCAATTGCTCATTTGCTGGATACCGAGACCAAAAAGACTCATGTGCTGTCGGAGAAGCCCGCTAGCAATGGTTGGATGCTTGTAAGCGCAGTGCCCGCACGTGACTTCAATCAAGCTCAGGTGAAGATTCAGATCGGCGGTGAGACCGTCACCATTCGAAGCAACTCTGCAGCGGTCGCTGCTTCCAGGAAAACCAGTTCCGGTGGAGCGCCTCCCCCACCACCCTCGGGAGACCGAGGTCGTGGACCAAGTGAGGGAGATCGCGGTTATTCGAGAGGCAATAGAGGCCCGTCAAAAGAGGACATGGATAAGTTTCAACGGATGTCGCCAGAAGCTCAGGAGAAGATGCGCAACTTCTTTCGCGACAATCGAGACCGCTTTATGAGCATGAACGAGGATGATCGCCGCAATTTCATCCGCTCCAGTTTTGACAAAGTATATAACGAAGATCAGCAACGAAGTGGCGGAAATGGAGCGCCACCGCGCCCTCAACCCTAGCCGCCACTCAATGGCATCGAACGCTCTCTGTAGAATCCCAATCATGCATTTCCCACGATACCCTGTCATTTTTCTCCTGGCATTGCTCGCCATGGCCCACGGCCAGGAGGCAAAGCCCGCGCCCGACAGCGAAACAGCCACTAAAGAGGCGGAGAGGACCGACAGGGCACTGAATAGATCCCTCCTCGCTCAGGCCCAGCCTACGGCACCTGCCCAGCCCGGCGCTCCCACTCAACCAACCGCACCCGCTGGAAGTCCACCTGCGTCTGGTGGTAGCACGGCCCCAACAAGTGGGGCAGGAACACCTCCCTCTGATGGCACAGCCGGCGATGGAGGACCTCGCTTTGACCCCCGTGGAGACGGCTCCGGGTTTAGGCGTCGTGGTCCAGGTGGCGGTGGGCCAGGGGGACCGGGGGGACCAGGTTTTGGCGGCCCAGGTGGCTTTGGCCCAGGGGCGGGCATGTTTGGAGCGCTTGGCACAGGTGGAACTGAAACGACGGAGACTTATACAATTTCAGGGGACAAGGTATCGCTCATCTATCAGAACAATGCGGTAACCGATGTGCTCTCCCTTTATGAGTTGCTCACAGGAATGACGATCATAAAGGACACGGCGATCCTTGAAGGGCCGCCTGTTTCGCTGGTCACGCCTAACCCTGTGGACAAGGCAGAGGCGGTCCGTCTGATTGAGGCAACCTTGCTCACCAATGGTTACTCAATTGTCATCGATGCTGGTGGCAAATCTGCACGCATTCGTTCAACTCGCACTCGAGGCGCAACAGACCTTCAGTTTGCCCAGGGCGTAAAGTTTTACTCTGATCCGGCACAGATCCCTGAAGGTGAGTCCATCGTTACCTATTACCTGAAGCTTAAAAACCTTCTCCCTGACGAAGCAGCTACTATTTTGGCCAATCACGTGGGATTGAATGTCTATGGACGCATCACACCAGTAGTCACTCCACCCGGACTCCTCATTACGGAGTCGGCTTCCATTGTGAAGCACCTTATTTCAATCACGGACTCGATTGATGTAGCAGGTGATGCCTCGGCGCTCATTACGAAGTTTGTGCCTCTCAAGTTTGCGGACGCGACAACAGTGGCCCAAATCGTTCAGGCGACGATTACCGCCCAGGCGACCGAACGGGAGAGCAAAGGAATCGCTACCATTCGTGGACAGGCACAACCGGAGTATCAACGGAGTTCAGGCAGTGGCGGGCCGGGTTCGCCTCCTCAGCCTCAGCCGTCGTCCAGCAGCAATGATCGGGACAGAGATCGCGACCGGGATCGCAAAAACGGCAACGGAGAAGGGGATTCAAGGTTTCCTGCCCCTAGCGCACAGGTCGTTGCAGACTCGAGGCTCAACCAAATCTTGGTTGTCGCGAATGCCGAGGACTACACCTACATCACCTCTCTCATCCAAGAGTTTGACCAACCTGTAGATGTCGAGGAGCCGTTCGAGAGAAAACTAAACTATGCCTATGCTGTTGATGTCTTGAGCGCACTAGCAGATTTTCTCCAAGATCCCGCAGCCACCACGGGTACGCAGTTGCCAGGCGGAGGGACATTAGCGGCAAATAATCGCCCGCTGAGTTCATCCTCATCCTCTTTGCTGACGGGTGGCAGGACCACTGGCAACCAGCGCGGCGGGAGCATCGTCGGCTCAAGCGGCACTGGAGTTTCGGACGATGGCACGGGCAGCTCTGGCGCAGGAGCCGGAAATCGAGCAGACCAGCTCACCGCGCCTGAAGCTGACAATGCGCCGATCTCTGTACAAGTTGGCAAGACTCGGGTCATCGCCGATCCGATGGCCAACTCCATTATCGTAATGGGCTCTAAAGAGGCGATTGATAAGGCAAACCTTCTGCTAGATCGCCTGGATCGTAAGCCTGCCCAGGTTTACCTCGCGACTGTGATTGGACAGCTGTCGCTTGGGAATGGAATCAATTTCGGCGTCGACTACTTTACCCAGTTCAACAACCTTGGTTCTACCCAGGGCTTTACCTCGTCATTCATTGGCTCAAATGAAGGAATAGTGACTAACAACAATGTCACAGACCTGCGCGACAACCTTATCACAACGCCTTTTGGTCCGCTTAAAGGATTTAACGTCTACGGTCAGATATCAGAGACGATTCAAGCCTACGTGTCCGCGCTCGAAACCACAAACCGATTCAAAGTACTGTCGCGCCCATCGGTCTTCGCGCTAAACAACAAAAAAGCGACAATCACGTCAGGCCAGCAGATTCCGGTTCCGTCACAAACAGTTACAGCCGTCGGCAATAACAACAACAACGGCAATGTCACCACTACGGTGGAGTATCGTGATGTCGTATTGAAGCTTGAGGTAGTGCCACTGATCAACCCGAATGGTGAAGTCACGCTTACGATCGCTCAAGTCAACGACACGATCATAGGCACTCAGCGAGTAGAGCCGAATGACATCCCCATCATTGGCACTGAGCAATTGATCACGACCGTGACGGTTCCGAATGGCAACACGGTAGTGCTGGGAGGCCTCATTTCCGAGGAAGACAAAAAGGACACAGAAGGCGTCCCGCTCGTTTCCCGCATTCCCCTTGTGGGCAATTTGTTCAAGGAGAACCGCAAGGATCTCAACCGCAAGGAGTTGATCATCTTCATTCAACCTCAGGTGGTTAATGACGATATCGAACTCAGAAAAGCCTCCCACGGCGAGGACATCCGCACCCGAATCGGAGAAGACGCCGCCAAGAAGTTTCCCCAAGTGCCTGATAAACCACCAGGTGCAGGATTGCCGGAGAAAAAGAAAAGCTGGCTAGGCAGGCTATTTGACAAAAAGAATAAAGACCAGGGCGAGTAGCTTTTTTATAGCGCAATTGGCTTTCAATATACTGTTAGCCGTTGATTTCACTTTGCATGTGGTAGGTGGGTAGTCAGATTCGTCACTCCTCCACTATGAGTGCGAATCACTATCCGCTTGAGTTAAGCAAGAAAGAGGCAGACCTGATCAACGAACGTCGTGCGAATCTGAGTAGACCAGATGAGCAGGGGAAGGAACTAGATTCTCCGCCAGAAGTCGGTCTCGCGCTCTCAGGCGGTGGAATCCGAAGCGCAACCTTCTGTCTAGGTGTGCTCCAGGCATTGGCGCGGGCGGATGTTTTGAAGAAGTTTGACTTTCTCTCCACTATCTCCGGCGGCGGTTACATCGGCAGCTTTCTTGGCCGATTATTTACCCGATATCCGGCCCACGTGGTGAACAAGAAACTGACTGACCCACTCAGTCCGGAGATGGCCTGTCTGCGGGAGAATGGGCGCTATCTCTCGCCAAACGGCGGCGGAGGAGGAATGATGATTGCCGCCGTCTACTTGAGAAACTGGGCAGGGTTGCACTTCACGTTCGGGTCGTTCGTGTTGTTTGTCTTCCTCACGTTCAATCTCCTTCGCTTTGGACTCTTGAATCGTGCGCTAGAGGAACTGGAGTCATTTTTGATCGGTCGGACATCATCAACTTTGTGGTGGAGCCCGTGGCTTCTGTTGCCTGTAGCCGTAGCTTTCGTTTGGCTCATCCCGGCCGCATGGGCATACTGGAACTCGCAGTTCGCCGTGATGATGAAGCGCTGGTGGCGAGGGCTGGCCACAGTCATTGGCTCATTAATTGTGACGGGATTCGCGGTATGGGTCTGGTGCCATCGAGCAGAGGTTATTTCAGCCCCAAGTGATCAGTTTTTGAATCGCACGGATGTTAGGACTGTCGGCTCGTTAGCTGTGCTGGTCACGGCCGGCATTAGTGGCTTGATGTGGATCACTGCTGCAGTCGGTGCCATGATCAGGAATCCGAGTAAAGGCACACAGCCTGCTGCCACACTGAGCGCTACTCGCACAGCGGACGTGCGGAATGTGCTCTCCAACTGGCTGCGTATCGGCCTAGCAATTGTTGCAGGTAGCGCGGTGCTGGGCCTTGTCGATAGCTTCGGCCAAACGATCTATGCTCTCGTGCGTGAGGACCAGGATCAACCGCTTTTGAAATTGGTGATGGCCGGCACTGGCCTTGTGGGGTTGATGACTCTGGTGTTCAAATACAAGGGAGTAGTGGGTTTGCTCACCGATCAAGGTGGTGATTCCAAGTGGAAGCCCCCTCTTCGTGCAATCGGGAATGCGGCGGGCTACCTCTTCCTTGCAGCCACTCTTGTGTTCTGGTGCTTCATTGGGCATGCCCTGTCACACGCAGGGGGCAAGCCTGAACGAGGTGTTGCTGGTGCAAGTTTGCTGTCCCACACGTTCCCGGAATCACCCGATGTGTCTTTAACGCCTGAGCGCCTCATTCGAGTAGAAGAAGGTGGATTAAATAACTCAGTGGCAGAAGCGGTGGAGGATGTATGGGTTACCCAAAAGCCCAACACCCGTATGCTTCTCTTTTGGTGGCTGCTTCTGTTAGTGGTTTCGTGGTGTGCGGGTCTCAGTGTCCAATTTCTTAATCTGTCGGCCCTCCAGACGTTTTATGGAGCCAGACTCCGGCGAGCCTATCTCGGAGCGGCCAATCCGAATCGCCATCACGCCTTCAGCATTGAGCGCAATGATGGGTCGGACGACATGGCATTTACTTCATACAAGCCATGGGAGAATGGTGGGCCACTTCACTTGATTGGTACTACCATCAATGAAACGGTGAGTGGCAGGTCTCAGGTAGTGGACATGGATCGCAAGGGCCTTGGGCTTAGCGTAGGACCTGCTGGCATGGTGTGCGGAACGGGCCACGTAGCGCTAGGGGGATCACCTGATCCAAAGTCCCCCGACTTGATCAGCATCGAACCGGTCCGAAGCCCAGGACAAGACTTTCATATGCTGGACGCTGAGCACCAAAAGTGGACGAAGAATCGCGCAGTTGAAGCCATGACACTAGGTAACTGGGTGTCTGTCTCGGGCGCGGCCTTTTCTACTGGGATGGGTGCGAACACCCGAAGTGGTCTCAGCCTATTGCTCGCATTCTTCAACATCCGGCTTGGTTACTTCTGGGACAGCAAGATCAAACCTTGGTGGCGAGAGAATCGTGCACTTGCGGCCGGCAAGCAAGGCGGGCGCGCTTCCCTTTTGGAGAATCTCTGGGAGATGCTAATCACCTACTGTCCAGTGCATTCACATTTGTTCTATGAGACGTTTGGGCGCTTTCATGGACCTAACAGAGAGCTCTGGTATTTGAGTGATGGCGGGCACTTTGAGAATACTGGCTGCTATGAGCTCGTCCGTAGGCGTATCCCTTTCATCCTTTGCTGCGACTGTGGTGCAGATCCGGACTACGTTTTCGAGGACATGTCCAACATCGTTCGCAAAGCGCGAATCGACTTCCAGGCGGAGGTGACTTTTGCGAATGCTGCCGAACTGAATAAGCTTGGGCTGCCTTCGAGTTCCAATGGCCACCGCGTCCTCGGCACTCTTGAGGAAGTCAAAGAAAATAGAGCCTCTGCCACGCTGGCCTTCGTCCGTTATCAAGGCTCAACAAAGCCGGAGACATGTATTTTGTTTCTCAAACCCACTGTTGTGGGTGACGAGCCTCTGGATGTGCAACACTACAAAACGACCCACAATGCTTTCCCTCAGGAGACTACGCTGGATCAGTTCTTCGACGAAGCCCAATGGGAGAGCTATCGCAAACTTGGAGAGCATATTGGGCAAAAAGTGCTCGCCATTCGCTCAACATCCGGCTGGAGTCCGGCGTCATGCACACTGCCACCATGAAAACAAAAAACCCGGTCCTGCTTGCCGCGGAACCGGGTTTTGAGTGGTCAGAGATACAAGTAGATCAGATGATGCCTTCTTTCGTCACGCCGGGGATAGCGATTGGGTACCAGCCGTCGGCGTCTGGCTTGACCGGAGCCTCTGTTTCGTTGGTCACGATGGCTGGCATGTGCTGGACCTTGGAGTTGTAGGCTTCTTCCCAAGTAATCTTCTTGCCGCTGTAGGTGGCCATGCGCCCCATGACCGCACTCATGGTGCTGTCTGCTCCGTACCAAGCATTGTTGAGATATTTCTTCTCACGGATCGCCTGTTGCAGTTCATTGTGCTCCACTTGATACGGATCGGCGTCACCACCTCCGGCGTTCCGGCGGCGTTTTTTATCCGGCCCTTTCTTCTCGGGCTCATCTTTGCCCTCTGGGGCTTTAGCTGGCTCATACTTCCAGATCTCATTGCCCTTGTAATCGACGGCGCGAGCGCTTCCTGGGCTGAGGTAGATGGTGCCTTTGCTGCCCGAGAACTCCTCACGCACTTCAGCGTTAGTTCCAGCTTGGTGGCGGCACTGGCTGTTGATCCGAACACCGTTAGCGTAGGTGAACTCCACGTAGTGGTGATCATAGATCTGGCCAAACTTCTTGTCGACCCGCTGCTGGCGTCCGCCCATGCCCTGAGCGGTCACTGGCGTTGCGTCATGGACGAAATGAATGTCCGTGTTGTTCTTGAAAGGACCTGGAGCACCATTGCGAACCCCGACAAACGGTGTGAGGAACCAGTTCGCCACATCAATGTTGTGGATGTGCTGCTCGTTGATGTGATCACCGCAGAGCCACGTGAAGAAATACCAGTTCTGCATCTGATATTGAATCTCGCTTTGGCCCTCTTTCTTGTCGCGGAACCAGATGCCCCCGCCATTCCAATACACCTGACCGCCGGTGATATCACCGATCACACCGTCTTTGACGGCCTTGAATGCGGCGCGATAGCTGGGCTGATATCGGCGCTGAAGGCCAACAGCGACTTTGAGGCCTTTCTCGTCGGCGATTTTTGCCATTTCGTGAACTTTTCTCACGCCTGGGGCGTCAACAGCCACGGGTTTCTCCATGAATACGTTCTTGCCGGCATTGACAGCTGCTTCGAAGTGATATGGACGAAAGCCTGGAGGTGTGGCGAGAATGACGTAGTTCGCATCGCTGTCGAGAACTCGCTTGTAAGCATCCAGGCCCACGTGTTGACGATTCTCGGGCACATCGACTTTGTCAGCATGAGCATTCCGCAAATTGGAGAGCGACTTGTCCAAGTTCTCCTTGTTCAGATCTCCGATGGCCACAAGACGAACACCGCCTGCTGGGTTGCTCAGAGCCTGATTTCCGGCCCCAGAGCCTCGGCCGCCAGATCCGATCATGGCTATCTTGATCTCGTCTGAGCCCGCCGCCCAGGCACTGCGTTCCACGCTAAGGGCGCCGGCCGCTCCGGCTACGACTGCGGATCGAAGGAAACCGCGGCGGGATGCGCTAGCGGCGTTAGATTCGTTATTGGTGTTATCTTGGTTCATGGTGAGTGGTTAAAACGCATGCTCTCAGCTGTCGTTATCAGGCTCTGGCCTCATTAAGGGTGTCCCTGATGAGCTTGTAGCCTTCACTGTAAACTTCCTCTGGGCTGCTGAAGAAATCGCGCCAGACGCGTGTTGCAGCTGCGAGGTCAGGGAGTGCTCCTCCAAAGGCTTCGATCGTCAACCATCCATCATAGCCAAGGGACACAAGCTTGCGAATCGCCTCACGGCAGGGCGCATGGCCACGGCCGGGCGTACCGCGATCGTTTTCGGAGATGTGAACGTGATTGAGTTTTCCAGTTTTGAAGACGGTCTCTATGCAACCAATGGGATCCTTCTCTTCGATGTTGGCGTGGAAAGTATCATACATAGTCCCGAAGTTCGCGTGGTTAACCCGCTGCACGTAGGATGCAGCCTGCTCCATCGTGTTCAGGAGATGGGACTCAAATCGGTTCAGCGCTTCGATAGCGTTCTTGATTCCTGCGTCCTGAGCGACTCCCGCAATTGCGCGATGGACGCCGGCTGCGTTCTCTAGTTCGGTCTCCGAGGGGAACTTTCCAGTGAACTGGCCCAGCACTTGATAGTAAGGCCCGCAGAGGGTCTGGATGCCAGCGTTGTGGCCGCATTCAATGACGCGCTTGAGGTGATCAATCGCCCCTTGGCGGTTCGCTGCATCAGGGCTGATCGCGTTGTGCGCTTCATCGGGTAGCACCGTTACGGCAGTGCACTGAAGGCCATTATCCTTGATGACTTGGCCCACGGATTTGAAGTGGGCGGGATTGCTAACGTCGAAAATGGGGATCTCCACGCCGTCGTAGCCGACTTTCTTGAGTTTTTCGAAGAGATGGAAGTCAGACTCGGTGACGTGACCGGTCCAGAGAAGAAGATTGAAGCCGATTTTCATGGTTTGAGGGCTGGAATGCTAGAGAGGGTGCAAAATCTGGCAATGAGCAAAAAGCCCTGTGGCCAAGGATGGCCACGGGGCAGGTATAGGAGGGGAATAGCTACTTTTTCAGCAGATCACGGATCTCAGTGAGCAGTTTGATCTCGTCTGAGGGAGTGGGTGGTGCAGCGGCCTCTTCTTTCTTCATTCGGGCGATGAGGGCATTGGCCGGCTTCACGATCACAAAGAAAATGACCGCTGCCGTGATCAAAAATTGGACGATTGAAGCCAGGATAATGTCGAGATCGACGATGACCCCCGGTTTGACCTCCCATGAGAGTAGACCTGTCTTGGTTTCGCCCCCCGCGCCAGCGAGCTTGAGGATTGGGGTTACAACTCCATCGGTGAATGCCTTCACAATGGCTCCAAACGCAGCGCCGATGATGACACCGGTGGATAGATCGACGACGTTGCCCTTGAGGATGAACTTTTTGAACTCGTTTAGCATAGCGGTTGTTATGGATTGAGGGTTAGAACTGGGGATGGCAGGCCCCTTGCTGGGCCGAAGAGCGCCGGATTGGTCTCGCCAGTGTTTATCCTACAACGGCGCACCCGCTGGATGTCAATCTCCAACTTCTGGCACACCATTCCCTGCTCAATCACGTTAGATTCTGAAACTCGGGCGGCGCGGTGTGTTGCGGCGAGAGATGGAAGATAGAGTGCACTTCGGCCTATGTTGTGGTCAATGAGTTCACTCTGACACTTGCCTACGAGGTGGGCCGTGACCACGGCACATCCCAACTCCACTGCCCGCGCGGATGCACATCGGGCGATCCGTTCGACACCCATTAGCGTTTCCGTGGCGCTAGGCACCAGCAGGACATCCACATTTGCGCCCCGAAGAAGGCAACTCCACTCGGGAATCTCAATATCTAAGCAGACAAGAACGGCCAGAGTCACATCTCCGAGCTTCCAGATGTTCAGTTCAGTGCCGCCGGTGAAGTTGCTCTCCCAGGGAGTCAGGGCCAACTTGTCCTGGTGGAGTTCACGCGAGTCAGCGGTGATGACAGCCCTGTTATTTTTCGCAGATGGCACAGTGCCCAAAACCACGGCTTTACCTGGCCTCAGGACCCTGGCGCGTTCTGCTGGCCAGAACACCTTCCAGAACCATTCTTCGACATTTTCCGTGTAGGGTTCGGCCCCCAGCCAGCAATACTCTGGGAGGAGTACAACATCGGCACCATCATCCCAGCTTCCTTCTACGCAGTTGAGAAGTTGATTGCCATAGTCATCGGCATCTTTGGCCGTGACTCCGACGTCTATATTCCATGCATCGACTCTCATCTCGGCCATTCCTTTAGCCAAAAAGTGAGCGTCTTTGGTGACTCAGCTTCCTCGCCGATTTCCTTCCATACAAACCGGGCCTCAAGCTGCGGCTGCTTCACGTAACCTTGCTTGGTCCACAGATCATCGAGAGCACGATAGTCCGCAGGTCTACGTGGATCACCTGATCGTCGATTCACCGCACAAAACGTCGTGTAACGAGCTCCGAGATGATTCGCATGGGCCTCACGCCTAGCAAAAAACTCTTTGCCCAGTCCACGTCCGCGATACTCAGGCAGCAAGATAGATTCTCCGAAATAACAAATATCCGCCAAGTTATAGCCTGCATTCACGAATGGTGCCTGGAACTCAGGTCCCTCTTCTGACATTGGCATGGCTGTGGTTGCGCCGACGATTCGGTGGCCATCAAAAACCAAAGCTACAAAACTGCGCTCGCATCGAAGGTAGCACTTCAGGTAATCACGCTCATACTCAAGTGAGCCATCGTACAAATAGGGCCAATCTTGGAACACCGTGATTCGCAGTGCGCCGAGACCGTCAAGGTGCGGTTGAAGGGATTCACCGGAGAACTCCTGGATAGTGAGACTCATGACGACACGCAATCACGTACAGCATGGACATGGTTGCACCCAGTGACCAGGCGCTACTTCTGTTAGTGACAAATCCATGCCCACGCTCTTCTCCCAAGCGGGATGTTTCATGCGATGACCAAAGGCACATCCAGGTGGCGGATTGATGGGAGATGGCACATCGCCTTGCAACAGTTGCCGGCCACGGCGCTTGGATGGATTAGGGATGGGAATGGTATCCAGCAGCGCTTTCGTGTAGGCGTGCTTTGGATTGTGATAAAGTTCTTCAGAAGGAGCCAGTTCTACTATCTTGCCCAGATACATGACCGCTACACGATCACTCATGTGTTTCACCACACTCAGACCGTGAGCGATGAAAAGATAGCTCAGTCCCATTTCGCGCTGAAGGTCGAGGAGCAAATTGAGTACCTGACTTTGCACGGACACATCCAATGCGCTCACCGGCTCGTCACACACGATCAACTTCGGCTTCAAGGCAATCGCACGCGCAATGCCAATGCGCTGGCGCTGTCCACCGCTGAACTCAAAAGGGAACTTGTCGCCAGCGCTGCTTGGAAGCCCCACCTTCTCAAGCAACTCCGCCACCCAACGCGTGTGCTCTACTCGCGTGCCGAGCTTCTGCACGATGAATGGCTCAGCCAGAATGTCGCGCACCGTATGCCGTGGATTCAGTGACTCGGCAGGGTCCTGAAAAATCATCTGCATGTCACGCCGCAATGGCCTCAGACTGCTCATGCTTGCATGAGTGATGTCGTTGCCCTGAAAGTTGATGCTACCTGCCGAGGGATTGAGCAATCTTACAACCGCTTTCCCCAGCGTGGTCTTTCCACAACCCGATTCACCCACAAGCCCCAGCGTCTCACCTTCATTGAGCGAAAAACTCACTCCATCGACCGCCTTAACGGAAGCCACGGCACGATGAAAGACACCACCCCGAACAGGAAAGTGCTGCCTTAGGTTCTGGACGGTTAACAAGCTCATGACACGCAAGCTCCGCAGTTTTCCACCCAGTGGCCTGGAGTTACTTCAATAAATGGGGAACGGTTGTTGAGTTGCTCGCTAGTGTGTTCTCTTCCTGACCTGTCAGCAAATCGGCAGCCCGTTCTGAACTCCGTGATGCTAGGCACATTGCCGGGTATGGCTTTCAGACGAGTCTTTGGCGTGCTGTCCAATCGCGGGATACTGCTTAGCAGGCCTTGGGTGTATGCATGGCGTGGTTGGGCAAAAAGTTGTTTAACTTCAGCGCGCTCCACGATGCGACCACCATACATGACCACCACTTCATCACAGGTCTCAGCGATCACTCCCAAATCATGAGTGATGAGGACAATGCTCATGCCCATCTCACGCTGAAGGTCTTTCATTAGGTCCAGAATCTGCGCCTGCACGGTTACATCGAGCGCTGTGGTGGGTTCATCTGCGATCAGAAGCTTCGGCGTATTGATGAGCGCCATGGCTATCATCACGCGTTGCCTCATGCCTCCGCTGAGTTGGTGGGGGTATTCATTGAGGCGCTGTTCTGGGGCCGGGATGCGCACCTTCTTCATGAGCTCGATGCTTCGGCTGAGGACTTCGGCTTTTCTGCACTTCTCGTTGTGCAATAAAATCGCCTCGGCGAGTTGCTTGCCGACCGTCTGGACCGGATTAAGCGCTGTCATGGGCTCCTGGAAGATCATCGAAATCTCGTTGCCGCGTAGTTTGCGCATTTCTTCATGCGGGAGCTTCGTCAGATCACGATCTCCAAACATTATGCTTCCTCCGAGGATCTTTCCATGTGGCTGCGGCAAAAGTCGGGTGATGGAGAAGGCTGTGACGCTCTTCCCACAGCCTGATTCGCCTACAATGCCAAGCGTCTTGCCTTCGGGCACGTCGAACGACACCCGATCAACAGCAATAACCCTCCCGGCATCGGTATCGAAGCCAGTCACAAGATCGCGAACGGATAGAATCGCACTCATCACTTCTTTTCCCGGTGTTGATCGAAGATTCTTGAAACCTCTCCGAAACTTCGACCCTCGCGCATTGCCTGGAGCGTTTCTTGTTTTTTGTCGTCGTCGATCCACCACACGAACGCGTCCAAAGCTTCTCGGGTGATCTTGAGATTACCATCCTTGGGCCAGCATAGCCATCTCCAGTGAAAGTAGCGGTAGAGTGGCGTTTCCCACGTGGGGATCATACACGCCTTGTTCTGCACGATCTCCTGTATCTGCCAGCAGAGGCGCTGAAGCTCGTCTTCGTTAGCCGCTTTTCTTTGTTGATCGATGAGCTTGTCCAGTTCTGGATCAGCCATCATAGTGAAGTTGTTGGTATTGGTCTTTTTGACTTTAGTGCCATCTGGCTTGGTTTCCCAAGCGTTCTCCGAATGGAAGAACTGCCAAATCTCTGGGTAAGGCGGAGTAGCACCGAAGCCAGCTAGGATCATGTCGTGGGTCTTCTCGTCCGCCTTTTTGAAGAGCTGCGTGAAGTCCATGGACTCAATCTTGATGTCGAGGCCCGCTTTCAGTGCCCCTTCTTTCCAGATGAGGCCGGCCTGGATGTAGGCGGGGTAAGTGCCAAGTGTGAGCGTGAATGATAGGGGCTTACCTGCGGTATTCACTAGGATTCCCTGAGCGTTTCGCTTGGTGAAGCCAGCTTTTGCAAAGTATTCCTGGGCCTTTACCGGATCATACGGGAATGCTTTCAAATCCGGCTTCGTGAAGCGGCCAAACCCAGACCAACTGCTTTGCATCCTTGCCGGATCGCCGCGCAACACGACTGCGATTACCTTATCCATGTCGAAGGCATAGCTGATCCCGGTGCGAATATCTTGATTGTCGAGAAGAGGCTGACTTTGATTGATGTAAATGCAGCGCGGAACGCGTGGGTAGTCGTTGTAGAAGGTGTAGCGTTCCACGTAGCCGGTGAGCAACTCGGGTATGTCGCCCTTGTCATGCCAGTAGTTGGGTGGAAGCATTTGTGCAGCGGACGAAAAAAGGTCGATTTTGCCTTGGCGGAATAGCTCAAATGATGTGTCTAGGTTGGTGACCATTCTGTGGACGATGCGGTCCGCATTGTAGCGATACCGGTAGTATTTTTTGTCCCTAGCCCACCAGTTCTTGACGCGTGTCAGAGCGATGCTGCGTCCTAGCTTCACATCTTCGGGCTTAATGTCGTAGGCGCCAGTGGTCGGCATCTTCCGCCATTGATAGCGCTGAGGAAAATCGCTCCCAAACTCTCGGAAGAAGTGCCTTGGCATCGGCCTCACCCCATCTGGATCACCTCCAGCGATGAGTATTGGATCTGGCTTGGGTTGCTTTAGTGTGATGGAGATCGTGTGCTCATCGTATTTGGTGATGGCGGAGTATTCTTTGGTAAAGAAGTCGTTCGCGAACGCATCTTTGACGTGTTTTGACAGGCCGATGTAGAACGCCATGAAGTAGTCTTCGGCCGTGACGTGAGCTCCGTCTGAGTAGCTGGCAGTCGGATCGAGCTTGAAATAGACCGTCATCCGATCATCGCTCACAGCCCAGGCTTTTGCTAAACACGGCATCCACTTGCCAACACCAGGGTGGCGGAGCAATAGACTCATCTCGATGTGATCCCAGTGCTCTCTCCGGAAGGTATTGTTGCCATCTGGACCCACGAACCGCAGAGTGGGCGGAAAGTTGGGCATGTCGTAGTTGAAGGTGCCGCCTTTCTTCGCTGCTGGATCGCCGAGTTCAGGCAAATCCTCGCCGGTCTCCCACTTCAAGTTTTTTGGAAGATCGGCTAGAGTCTTGAACTGATAGAGCTCTGGCTTTGACTTCCACTCTGCCTCCACCTCCGCTGTATTGTCGTAAGGTGGAAAACGGACATCCTCCTGTGAGCAAGACGCAAGCAACAAGGCCACAGCGCCTGCTAGGAAGCGACTAATGGCATGAGGTTGCTGACCTTGACGTTGGTGGATGTTTGTCATTCGTAAGTGGTGAACTTCTTGGGATCGAAAGCCTCGCGCACGGCTTCTCCGACGAAAGTCACGAGGACAAGCGTGGTGCCCATGCAGATGAATGCGCTAGTGACGATCCAAGGGTAGTTGAAGTTGTCCACGCCCTCGTGAAGAAGGCGGCCCCAGCTGGGCACATCCGGTGGCAGGCCGAAGCCAAGGAAGTCCAGGGAAGCGAGCGCGGTGATCACGCCAGCAACTTCAAAGGGAGCGAGCGTGACAAGAATCGCGATCACATTGGGCAGTACGTGATGGAAGATGATTCTGGGAGTGCTGGCCCCCAAAAGACGAGCTGCGGCCACGTAGTCGCGCTGCTTTTCCTTAAAGGTGGCCGTGCGGAGATACATCGTGGTGCCCATCCAGCCAAATGCGGCCAAAACCACGACCAGAACCGTCAAAGTGGGACTGATCAGCGAGCTGATGATCATTACGATGAACAGGAATGGCAGAACTTGCCAGATTTCGATCAAGCGTTGGCCAAGGAGATCCACCCATCCACCGAAGTAGCCTAAGGTGCCTCCAATCAAGATGCCTGCGGTGAAGACAACCGTCACAAAAAGCACCGCTGCAATCAGAGCTTGCTGTAGGCCTCCGTAGAGCATTGCCAGTACATCGTTGCCAGTCGTGTTCGTGCCCAAATAGTGCATTTGAGTGATGGATGGCGGAGCAGGGGGGTAGACGAGCCGTTGCCAAAGCGGGCCAGCCTGAGGCTCAAGCGCGGCGGCCTTCCCCTCCGTGTAGTCTTTGTAGCTTTTGCGCTCACCCTTGAAGTAGGTCCCTTGCTCAATCTGATCGCCCTTTTCATCCCATCCTCTGAACTCACCGTGGCGAACGCCATCACGGAACTGAAACTCCTGACGTTTGAGAGAGGGATTGGAGACAAATACGGTGTAAGCCACTCCGCTGAAGGGCCTATCATGGCGTAACAGCTTACCGTTCTCCATGTCCAGTTGCTCTATGATCTCTGGAGTATCGAGAGCGGGATCGTACGGCACGGGAGGCATGATCACCCAGTCGCCCTTGCTTTGTCTGCGGCATTCTTTTTGCAGTTCGCGATAGTCAGTCTCGGCATCGGTTTCTTGCCCGTATGCTTTGCCCGGAATCACCTCGCGCACGAAGGGGAAACTCCACTTGCCCTGGTAGCTCACCATCAGGGCACGCTTGCCGACCAAGAGTGAGTCGAGCGATGCCACAAAAGTCAGGCCCAAGAGAACTAGAAACGAAATGTAGCCTCGACGAATCTGCACGAACCGCCGAAGTTTCTTCTGCGTGAGCGGAGACACGTTCCAATGTGAGCGGCCAGCCCTTGCCAAGCGAACCCCGATGATCAAGAGCGCGGTAAGCAGTACCCAGCCGAGGATGTTGCCACCCAAAAAGGGGAGTTTAAGCACTGGGATGTAGAGCCCAGCTAGCTTCTGTGCGGCGGAGAGCACGGTGAAAACAATCAGAGCGATGCCAGTGGTGCGCGGACTCATGATAGCATCAGTTAAATCGCACCCTCGGGTCTGTTGTGGCTACCAGGTAGTCAGACAGAATGTTGCCGAGCATGATGAGCACCACGTCTAGAGTCAAAATGCCCATCACGAGCGGGTAATCTCGATCAGTGATGCTCTGGATTGTTAGGAGGCCGAAGCCGTCAATCTGAAAGATGCGCTCAATCAAAACCGAACCGGCCACAAACACCGTCGTGATGCTTCCAAGTGTCGTGACGATGGGAATGATGGAGTTCCGCAGCGCGTGACCAAGAACCGCATGCCGATAACTTGAGCCTTTGGCAATCGCGGTCCGCACGTAGTCTGCGGCGAGATTGTCCATCAGGTTATTTTTCATTAGCATCGTGAGAAAAGCAAAACTGCCGACCAAGTAGCAGCACAGCGGCAACACGGCGTGATGGAGGATGTCCCAAATCTTGCCGCCAATGCTCATGGAAGCAAAGTCCTCGCTGGTGAAACCTTCGGTGGGAAACCAGTCCGTACGCGCTGCGAGGTAAACCACCATCAGGCTCCCAAGAAGGAAACCAGGAATCGCATAGCCAACGAAAATCAGGATCGAAGTGGCATTGTCGATGACGGAACGGTGCTTGATCGCCTTCAGTATGCCGAGCGGCACGCATACCACGTAAGCCGTGAAGAAGGTCAGAAGACCGTAGAAAAGTGAAACGGGCATCTTGGACAGCATCATGTCTAGGACGCGTAGGTTGTAACTTGTCGACAAGCCGAAGTTCCCTTGCAGAAGCCCATTGATGTGAGGATGAAACACCGCCACACGATTCTTATCGGGCTCGGCCCGAGTCTTGAAATGCTGCACGACATCGGTGTCAGGTGCGAGGAGGCTGCCATAACGTTTCACGGTTCCGGCACTCACCTTGTAGGCGTTCGTGGCGGTCCATTGTTCTCGTG
Source organism: Verrucomicrobiaceae bacterium (assembly GCA_016795485.1). GTDB lineage: Bacteria > Verrucomicrobiota > Verrucomicrobiia > Verrucomicrobiales > Verrucomicrobiaceae > JAEUHM01. The sequence goes on from JAEUHM010000030.1 coordinate 140,938, forward strand.
GTAGCAGGATTTGCAGCGAGACAGGCATTTCATCTTTGCCGTCCTCAAACTTGATGAACTGTTTGTTCTCCTCTCGTGGCCAAATGCCCAGCCAAATGCAGTACGCGGGGAAAAAGGGCTTATCGAACCCGTAGTAGGCAGCGAGTTCCTCCCGTTGCTCCTCACTCAGTGACGAGCCAGCGTTCTTGGAGCCGCCGCCACGCTCATTCATTAGCGCCTGCTGCATCGCTTTCTCCAGCGGACCGCCTGGCACCACTCGAGTGATCGCAAAAACGACCATCGTGGCACCGATCATCGTGGGGATGATCAAAAGGAACCGTCTGATGAAATAGTCGCGCATGAGGGAACAGGAGCCAGAGAACGAGAAATCAAAGGTAGAACTTCCGAGCACACAAGCTTTTCCCTCTTTCGCAAGACATGCGGCTCGGCATCGTTGGCAGAGACATGCGCACTTTGTTTTTTCTGCTAGCTCTGGTTTCGCCTGTTTCTGCCTCTCAGTTCCCCAAGGGTGCAGTGGCTTCCGTCAATCCACTAGCTACTCAGGCGGGTGTGAATGCTATGAAGGCGGGTGGCAATGCGGTGGATGCCGCCATCGCTACGGCGTTGACATTGGGCGTGGTGGACGGGCATAACTCCGGCATCGGCGGTGGTTGTTTTATTTTGATCCATGCCCCAGACGGCAGCATCACCTGCATCGACGGACGCGAAATGGGACCGGCCAAAGCGCATCGAGATATGTATCTCATCAACGGAAAGCTCGATGACGAAGCGAGCAAAACCGGGGCGCTGGCTCCAGGCGTGCCGGGGGCGCTCGCAGCGTATGACCTAGCGCTGAAAAAGCATGGCAAACTCAAGCTTGCTGATCTCCTGCGGCCTGCGGCGGATATAGCGGAGAAGGGATTCGCCATTGATGAAGTTTATGATCGCAAATTGGAGGCTGTAGCGGCAAAAATCCGCAAGTTCCCTGCCAGTGCAGCCATTTTGCTCAAGCCAGACGGTTCTCCTTGGAAGAAGGGCGATACATTGGTGCAAAAAGACCTCGCATTGACTTATCGCGCGGTGGCAGAGCATGGGATCGAGTGGTTTTACAAGGGTGAGTTTGCCAAAAAGACGGCTGAATGGATGGCTGCCAACGGCGGTATCATGACTACCGAGGACATCGCCAACTATGTGGCAAAGGAACGCGAGCCTTTGCGCACCAAGTATCGCGGCTATGACATCATCGGCATGCCGCCACCGAGTTCAGGTGGTCTGCATGTGGCGCAAATCCTTGGTTTGATCGAACCCTTCCCCGTGAAGCACCTCAAGCTGGCCAGCCGTACCCATTTGCTGGCTGAAGCGATGAAACTGGCTTTTGCGGATCGCGCGCATTGGCTGGGCGACCCTGATTTCGCCAAAGTGCCCCGGGGATTAATCTCAAGCAGCTACTTGGACTCACTGAGGACCAAAATCAGCTTGGACACAGTGACTACGGTGCCATCGCATGGCACGCCCGAGAAGCCGCATGACGATATTTTTGGCAAACACACCACTCATCTCTGCACGGCTAACGCGGAGGGCTATTGGGTGGCCCTGAATCAGACCATCAACACCACCTTTGGCTCCAAAGTGATCATTCCAGGCACTGGCGTGATCATGAATAACGAAATGGATGATTTCTCGGTGCAACCTGGTGTGCCCAACGCATTCAAGCTCATTGGGGCTGAGGCAAACGCCGTGGCAGCAGGTAAACGCCCACTCTCCTCCATGAGTCCCACCATCGTGCTGAAGGATGGCAAACCGTTGATCAGTGTGGGAGCGGCAGGCGGCCCTACCATCATCACTCAGACCACGCTCGCCTTAATAGCCATCATCGACGACGGCATGGGCGCAACCGATGCCCTCAAACAGCCTCGACTGCACCACCAGTGGAATCCCGATCAACTACGGGTTGAAGAAAGCCTCGGAGGAGAGGTTCTGGACTCGCTGAAAGCTACGGGTCATCAACTCGACGTTCTAAAACAGTTCGGAGCCTGCCAATGCATCACCCTTGATCCCAAAACCGGCCACTTGGAACCAGCCCATGATCCAAGGTTACCGGGTGGGGCGAGTGGATTGTAAATGATGGAGTGACTTTCAGCAATGCTTTGAAGAGAGCTTTCTCATTAAGGCGGTAAACCATCGGGCCAAATAACGAGATTCGGAGGCTCAAACACGCACTCAAAAGTGAAGAAAATAGCCAATGCGGCGCAAACTAAGACGGCAATCAAGGTCGTCCAGCCCAGCCTGGCATCAGGTGGTTGTAACGTGGCTCCACCATATTTGGTATCGGCTCGAACCGTAGCGATGATCCCCCAAGTAATAGGAAACAACAGCAGAACCCAACTCAAGTTGGTCGATAGCCAAGCTAGCCAGTATCCTAAAGAGTGGCGTGAAGAGATGTACTCATACCCATGCATCGGCTTTTGATTGAAGAGCTTTGCGCAGATAGCCCAAGCGAGCAGGACGATGCTACACTGGATGGGCACCAAAATCGTAACTAGTCGCGGTAGGAACGCCATGGGCTGGTTTTAGCCGCCGTATCACCTCAAGCACCAGCCAATACTCCCTGTCGCTCCTTCCGGCTTGAAGCGGCCCGGTCCCTGCTTATCTCCTTGGGGACATGTCAAAACCTGCGATTTTTTACACCATCACTGATGAGGCCCCGATGCTGGCCACGTATTCGTTTCTGCCCATTGTTCAGGCTTTCACCAAGTCTTCGGGTATCGACATCCAGACACGGGACATTTCTCTGGCAGGCCGTATTTTGGCGCAGTTTGGCAAGCAGGCAGATGCTTTGAGTGAGCTTGGGAAGCTCTGTCTGGACCCAGCGGCTAACGTCATTAAGCTGCCTAACATCTCGGCTTCGATTCCGCAGTTGAAGGAGGCGATTGCTGAGTTGCAGAAGCAGGGAGTCGATCTGCCTGATTATCCTGAGCAGCCGAAGACGGACGAAGAAAAGGCGATTAAGGCCAAGTATGACAAAGTCAAAGGCAGTGCGGTCAATCCAGTGCTGCGTGAGGGCAACTCAGATCGCAGAGCACCCAAAGCGGTGAAGGACTATGCCAGGGCTCATCCGCATAGTATGGGCAAGTGGTCTGGCGACTCACGGACTCGGGTGGCGACGATGGGTAAAGACGACTTCTTCTCGAATGAGAAGTCTGTGGTGTTGTCGGCGGCTACTGAAGCGCGCATTGAGTTGGTGACGAAGTCGGGCGAGACGAAAGTGCTGAAGGAGAAACTGCCGCTGCAGGCTGGTGAGATATTGGACGGCACTTTCATGAGCAAGAAGGCGCTCGCTGCTTTCTACAAGGCGCAAGTGGCTGCGGCTCGTGAGGAAGGCCTGCTCTTCTCGCTGCATCTTAAGGCGACCATGATGAAAGTGAGTGACCCAATCCTTTTTGGTCACGCTTTCAGAGCCTACTTTGAGAAGCTCATCGAGAAACACGGGACCACGCTTGCTGCTGCGGGTGTGGACTACAACAACGGTATGGCTGATCTGCTAGCGAAAGTGCCCGCAGACAAGAAGGCCGAGATTGAGGCGGACATTGCGGCTATTTACGCTGAGGGACCCGCGTTGGCGATGGTGAACAGTGACAACGGCATTACCAATCTACATGTGCCTTCGGATGTGATCGTGGATGCCTCCATGCCGGCGATGATCCGTAGCAGCGGCCAAATGTGGAACGCCCAAGGCAAGCTTCAGGACACACTAGCGGTCATTCCAGATAGCAGTTATGCGGGCATCTATCAGACGGTGATCGACTTCTGCCGGAAGAATGGCGCATTTGATCCCAAAACGATGGGAACCGTGCCCAACGTGGGTCTCATGGCCCAAGCTGCAGAAGAATATGGTAGCCACGACAAGACCTTTGAGATTTCAGCCGATGGAACGGTGCGCGTGATCACATCTGATGGGACCGTCTTGATGGAGCACGCGGTGGAAGCGGGCGATGTCTGGCGCGCTTGTCAGACAAAGGACGCACCAGTTCAAGATTGGGTGAAGTTGGCTGTTCGGCGCGCCCGTTTGAGCAACACGCCTGCTATCTTCTGGCTGGATGAGAAGCGTCCACACGATGCCAACCTCATTGCTAAAGTGAAGCCCGCGCTTGCGGCACAAGACACAACGGGGCTGGATATCCGCATCCTCGCGCCTGCTGAGGCTTGCCGTGTGAGCGTGGAGCGTATCGCGAAAGGTCAGGACACGATTTCCGTCACTGGCAACGTGTTGCGCGATTACAACACCGACCTCTTCCCTATCCTGGAAGTCGGCACTTCGGCCAAAATGCTGTCCATTGTGCCACTGATGAACGGCGGTGGATTGTTCGAGACCGGAGCAGGTGGTTCTGCTCCCAAGCATGTGGAGCAGTTCCTCAATGAGAACTACCTCCGCTGGGATAGCTTGGGTGAGTTCTTTGCCCTGGCAGCATCTTTTGAGCATCTATCCGAAACCTTTGGCCACAAGCCTGCCAAAGTGCTGGCAGACACGCTGGATCAAGCCACGGGCAAGTTCCTTGAGGCAGACCGCTCTCCTGGTCGTAAACTTGGCACCATCGACAATCGCGGAAGTCACTTTTACCTCGCCCTCTACTGGGCAGAAGCGCTCGCCAATCAAACTGCTGACGGCGAGTTGGCCGCCCAATTCAAGCCAGTGGCTCAAGAGCTTGCCGCCAACGAAGCGAAAATCGTCGAAGAGCTACTGGCAGTGCAGGGCAAAGCCGCAGACATCGGCGGCTACTACCGTCCGGATGATCAAATGGCTGGTGAGGCTCTTCGTCCTAGCACCACACTGAACTCAGTGCTCGCGCAACTGTAAAGACCGAGCGGTTGTTCAATCTTGGTCCGCCACCGATTCTAGCATGGCCCTAAGCCGCTGAATCGGTGGGGTGTCTAAACCATGGCGGATTGCTTGGTTCAGATGGGCCAGCGCTGAATCCGTCTGCTTCAGGGAGTGGTAGATTTCTGCTAGGGTGGCGTGCGCTCCTGTGTGGGCTTTGTTGGCACTTACTACAGACTTTAGCACTTCGATTGCCTCGGGAAGTCGTCCAAGACGTGCGAGCGTTAAGCCACGATAGTAATCGATGCTCGAATCATTGGGCCAAAGTTTGGCTGCCTTCTCCAGCGTGACTAGTGCCTTGGTACGATCTTTACGCTCGTCTCCGTAGAACCGCGCGAGGTTGATGTAGCCAAGTTTGTAGCGTGGCCCTAGCGACAGTGAGCGCTCCAGCCAGATTTCACACGCATCGAGGTTACCCTGTCGCAGATAGGCGACAGCGAGATTCCCTGCGGGTCTTGCTTTGCGCGGGCTCTTGGTAGCTGAGTCGAGCCACAGACTCACTTCGGAACGCCACACTTCGTTTCGCATCACGGTGCTTGCAACTAAGGCCATGACACACACTGCTAAGAGCGCGAATGCCCCGCGGCGAGATCGTCTGCGCAATTGGTCGAGCACAGTTGCTACTGCCAGTGCGATTCCCACAGACGGAAGGTAAGTCCGGCGCTCTGCCATAAGATCAGGAAGCGGGACAATGCTGCTGGTTACGCTGATGACGAGGAAAAACCAGATCACGCCACCACCGATGAGCATTTGACTCGATATTGGTCTTCGGCGCACAAAAACGATTGCTCCGGAGACGAATAGAGCTGCTAGCAGAAGAGTAGGACCCCAGACATTCGCCTCTCGGAGGCTCTGGAACAAAGGAATGTCTGGATCTACGTTGAACCCATAGGGCAAAAATAGCCTCCTGAGGTATCCCAGCACGACTGACGCTTGAGAGATCAAATAGTGGTAGCCGTAGGCACGGCCTCCATCGAAGTTCACGATATCAAGGGCTGACGTAAGTGTCGTTTCATCCGTCAATGTGGCGTTAGTGAGCCACACAAGAGCAGGCACCACCGGCAGCGTCAAAACGGCGAGCCGGCAATGGCTTAACGCACTCCTGAATGTGAAACCAAGCATGCCTATTTCGATCAGTAGGAGAGCAATGGGGGCTGTCACAGTGAACTCTTTCGACAGCATCCCAGCTAACAGGCTTAGCGCGGCAAATGCACGCAATGTCCACCTCAACCAACGGTGCGGAGCATCGTGTGAGAGAATCTGAAAAATGATTCCCGCAAGATAGAACATCGCCCCTAGTGCGGTGAACCGTTGCACAATATAGGTGACGGATTCTGTGTGGAGAGGATGTGCTGTAAACAGCAAAGCGGCTGTCGTGGAGATGAAGAATCGCGACGAATGTCCGAGTATCTCAGTCGAACGAATCCGCCTTATCAGCAGCCAAGACAAAATGAAGACAAGATCACTGTTGATGGCGTGAATCAGAATGTTCGTCGTTCTGAACGTTGTGAGATCAAATCCCGCCCTCAAGTAGTCGATGTAAAAGGTGAGATACGAGACCGGCCTTAGGATGAAATTGATGTGCAAGTCCCGGTGCAGGCCACTTGCGCCTGCTGTGCTCGCGAACTCACGAAACCAAGTCAGGAAGGCGAAACTCTGCGAGTCCTTGATCAGAGGGTTCTCAAGCAAGTAGCGCTCATCATCAAACTGCCAGGGAAACGCGCGCGTGTTCCAATACAGTGCAATGCCACCAAGGAATAGCGTGAGCACGATGGCGGTCGCTGCACGTGTCCATAGCGGTGCAGTGCTGACGGGGTTGCCTTCTTGCGGGCTTGGGGCGGAGGTCGAGAAGTCAGGATTGGGCAAAAGCGGAGGGATGAACCCGCCAATCTTCAGTCACTTTTCGACCTACGACAATTGACGCCACCCGTCATGCTGGGTGCTACAAGGAAGCCTTTATGGAAGTTCTCTGATCCGCAGTTTGCGGAAGATGATGGGCGAGCCTTCGCTTTCCAGGCAGAGGTAGCCTTTGGCGGGGTCGCAACCGGTGCCGCCACTGACTTCCTCGCCATTAACCCAGAGGCGGACTTCTCCATTGATGGCGCGGATGTAGTATTGATTCCACTCGCCGTGGCCTTTGGCGAGGTGCTTGCGAGGAAAGCTGCGGCTGCCGTCTGGCGAGAGCGGTGGGAAAGGTGTCATCTTCACTCCCACAGGAAAAACGTCTCCATTGGTACCAAACCAGTCGGTCTTGCCTCCTTTGGATGCCACCCGCTCGGTGTAACCGTGATCCAGCACTTGGACCTCGATCCCTTTTGGCAGACCGGGCTTGCCAGCGGCAGTGAGTTTCTGGATCGACTCAGGTGTGACCCAAACAAAGACGCCTGAGTTACCAGCGGGTTTCTGGTGGCTCCATTCCACTACCATTTCAAAGTTCTGATACTCCTTCATCGTGCGAATGACACTCACGGGTTGTCCGGTGCAGTGCAGAGAGCCGTCTTTCCAGCTCCAGGTGTCGTCGGCGCTGTTTACCTTGGTAAAGTCGGCTGCTACGAGACTGCGGAAGCCGGGTTGAGTGTCGTCGATGAAGGCGCGGACGGGTTCTTCTGCCTGGACGGCGGTGATTACGAGAAGAAAGGCCAGTGTGTATTGTAGATTCATGTTCGGTAGTGTGGTTGGTGCTTACTTGAGTTCGGAAGCCATCTCCAGTAGGGCATCCATCATCTTCACGGAGGCTTGCGGCTCCAGATTGTTTGTTCCAGGCCAAGTTTCGTAGCCTCCGAGTTCAAAGTGTCGCGGTGTAGGCATGTAGCCGTAGTAGCCGTGGGCGATCTCCACCATGAAGGACTTTCCTGTGAATGGACTGCGCTCTCTGAACTCAACGCCAGTCTCAGCAAAGGTCTCGCACGGTGTGGTGCCAATGCAGATATCGCTAATGCGTAGAACTTGCACGGGCGCCTTGGTCTGAGGGCTTGCGTTGGCCAGTCTTTGAACACGACCTGCATAAGCGAGTGGAAGATCGGCTTTCCCTTGGATGCGAGGTGTCTTGGCTTCCGTCTCCTTTGCCCAAGCGATGAGTTCTGGGTCAATCTTACGCCATGAGAGGTCGAGTTCACGATAGCGCGCACCGAGTGGCGCACTGTTTTGCCACTGGAGGGTAGCTAGGGCGCTGTTGACCTTGCTGGCCAAGTCCTCAGCCACGTAGCGCATTTGTTCGTAGCGCGGGCGTGAGGGTCGTGGGTTACGGAAGTTGATGTTATTGGCGTCACCACTGGTGCCGTTGGCCATGATGGCAACGAATGGCGGATCTTCTGTGCTATCTTTCTGATAACGCTTCAGCGCTTCACAGTAGTAGCCGTAGTAGTCAGCAGAAATGTGGGCCTCCCCCACACCGCCAACGTAATGCAGCGAGTAGGCGGTATAGACGGAGATCATGCGGCCGTTGGGCTCACGAACGGCGATGATGGACACCGTGGGGTCTGGCTTGGCCGCTGGCTCCACGAGGTTGGGATTCCCCGCGCCTGGATTCATTTTCACCTTGTCGATTTTGCCAAAAGGATTGGGTGGCATTGTGCCTTCCTTTAAGAACCAACGGCGGATGTGAACGTGCTCGGGGACATCCACGGTGCTGAAGGCGATCTCAGCGGGACGCAGGTTGTTGTTCGCACAACGAACTCCATCCGCTATGCGGCGTGCGACGAACTTCTGATACGGAGTGAGTTCCATATCCGAGTCATAGGCGCGTGGATGATGGCCGATGGCATTCGTAGCCGAGTGCGTGTGGGTGCAGGAGATGAGCACGTTGGCTGTAGGGATGCCGGATTCAGCTTCAATGATCTTCCGAGCCTCCACCGAGACGCTGCGGTGAACCCCCAGCAGATCACAAACAACCAGCGCGATGGTGCTTTTGCCATCGCTTAGCGCAAGACAGCGTGCATGGAGTTCATCGTGGATGTGTTTGGAAGGGAAAGGCAGAAATCCTCCCACGATATCGCCACCAATCTCGGGTGTGATGTTGCTGGTGGCGGCTCCGGCCATGAGCGGAGCCTTGGCTGGCTCGGCGGCACTTATTTGAAAGGCGATGGGCAGGATGAGGAAGATAAAGTAGCGCATGGGAGTGAGATGAGGTTTCAATGCTTGAGGATGGACTTCACAAAATCGTCGAGTGCAGCAGTCGCGGGATCATTCGGCAGTCCGAGGTCATCGTTTAGCTTGGAGTGGTTCGTATCCTTGGCCCCGAACGCCGTGGAGCGGACCCCTGAGCGCTTGAGCACGTCGTTGAGCCGCCAAGCTTGTGCGGAGGTATCGGGATGATTTGATACATGAAGAATCAAGAACGGCGGGATGTTCTTACCAGCAGAGATGTGATTCACAGCGGAGAAATCACGATGCAAAACAGGGTCGTTGCCGAACTTCTCCCTGTGGCCAAACTTTGCTTGAGGCTGACCATGCACCTTCCTACGGACTTCGGCGGTCTCGATGATGGCTGGGATGTCATACGTGTCGCCATCCACTGGCAGACAGCCGATGAGACAACTCAAATCAGCTCCCTCTGCTTTGAGATAGCGTTCATCCGTGCAGAGAATGGCTGCGAGCTGAGCGCCAGCGGAGTGACCGCCCACTAGGATGCGTTTGGGATCGCCACCGTAGTTGGCTATTTTTTTCGTCACCCAACCGAGCGATTTGGCGACATCACGAATGAGCGTGCCCATGTCCACCTCTGGCAGCAGACGGTAGTTGGTAGAGACAAAGACGAAACCCTTGTCTACAAACCACTTCGGCTTGAGATCGATCTGACTTTTATCACCGACTTGCCAGCCACCGCCGTGAATCCAAAAGACCACGGGTAGTTTCTCGTTGTTCGGCTTGGAGTAAATGTCCAGCACCTGACGAGCATGACCCTTTTCCACATACGGGATGTCTTTGACGATCTCTTGGGCAGAGACAGAGAAGGTAAGAGCAGCAGCAAGGAAAAGACGTTTCATGCGCTGATCCTCTACGCTGCCACGAACTCACTTCTTGGCAGCAGCACGTAGATCAAGCTGGCAGCCCGGATCATGTGCGGTTGAAGTGCCAATTTCATCCACGGGATGAGTGAAAAGATAGCGCCACACGTCTTCATGGATGAAGTTACCTGCGGCATTCTTCACAGCGGCTCTGCCTGGCACCACACTGCTGTGAGCACGGCCTGCGTCACCCTTCACATCCGCATCGGTGATGAGGGAACGAGTGTTTTCATAAGGCGGCTTGGTTTTGTCAACGTTCACCACAGGACCAAAGGCATTGAGTCCTAGTAGTTCCCAGGAGCGGCAGTAGTGATCGCCCGTCCAACCGCCATCCAGCACATGAGTGAAGGCAAAATACCGGTTAGCCGGAGTCGCTGAAGGAAGCGATTGCCAAGTTTGATACTGGTCTCTAGGTCCACAGAACATCACGACACGATCCATCTTCACTTGTTTGGCAAATCGGGCCGATGTCGTGGAGCCATGCGAACTGCCGGAGATGATCACGCGATCCCAACGCAAGGATTTGCCGTCCTCTGCGATGAAGTAGTCCCAGCGACCTTGAGGGTGAGTTTTAGTCAGCCACTTCACGAACTGAAACGAGCGCTCCATCATGCTATCTGGCTTGGGAATGCTCACTACGGAACTCACATCCTCGCCAGTGGCAGCTTCCAGACGGATATTGCCCAAAAACTGGCTGTCATCCGCTGGTTCAGCTTTGCCGAACTTCCCAAACCAGCCGTTGGCGTAGTGAACTTGAATCGCATGCATCCCGTAGCTGTTCACGCGCTCAAAGAGTGGCTCGCTATGGCCCATGAGCCAGATCACGAGCTTGCCCACTGGGGGCACCTTGGTATCCACCGAAGCGTTCTGTACATCAGCAGGCTTGCCCTTTTTCTCGAACACAAACTCGATCTCTGGATGTTCTCTGGCGCGAGGATCAATCTCACTTGCGCGAGCCGTGAACGTGTAGCGGTGAGGGGTTGCGTCTGAGAAAGAGAGTGCATCTTCTGCGATTCCCGCAGACGCGGCGAGAATGATGAATCCGGAAGCAAGTGTTTGGAGCATGCCCCTAAGACTAGGCAGTCACAGCCATCTCTCAAGCAACGTCACGTGGGTCAACGTTAGAACGAGGATCTTTTCCTCAAATCAGCCCGACCAAGCAGTCCAGAAAGACTCCGTTTCTTTCGCGTCAGGCATTACTTCCAAGACGGTATTGCCGTCTGGCAGTTGATTGAGGTCAGACGGCTTGGATATTGAACGATAAGCCCAGCCCCACATCTCCGCCCACGACTGGAAGCTGAGATGGTGACGATTCTCGATCACTTGTTGAGTTTGTTGATCAAGGTCACGCAAGCTTTTGACCCTGGAGAAGATCTTACCCCCGCTGTTGTTGATGATAACGATTCGGCGATTCGCAGAGGGCAACTGATTGGCAATCCATGGGCCTGCAAGATCGTAGAGCGTGCTGAGGTCGCCTATCACAAGCCACGAGTCTTGTGCCTCTGCACACACACCGAGCCAAGTGGAGATCAATCCATCAATGCCGTTGGTTCCTCGATTAGCAAAACATGTGATGCCTTCGGTGCACCCCACAGCAAGGTTCCATTCACGTATCGGCAAGCTGTTGCCCAAGAACACGCGAGCACCTTCAGGGATTGCTTTTCGGATGTGCTGCATCCACGCTGGCTCTGACAGGGGCCAACGCATGACTACTCGATGCAAAGTTGACGCTAGGTTTAGACTCGATCGAGTTTGATGTTTTGATTCCGAACACTGAAGTGCCGCTAAAGGCCATACGCGGCAATGTTTGTCACGTGCCAAGCCCGTAAGGGGCACGTCTGAAACGTGTGTGACTTCAATCTCGGGTCGATTCTCCAAATCTCGCCACCAACGCCACGAGGGCACGCATCCAATGCGCAGAACCTTAAGCACCGGCAACTCTGCTAGTGATTTTTCACCTCCGGTGACCATCAAATGATCCACTCCGGTGAGATTTGCCGTGGCTTCGGCGACAATGGGTGCACCCAAGGCCAAAAGTTGGCTAGAAATGAACCCGGCTTGAGTGGGGTGAAGGCCACCGACGAGCACCAGATCGACGTCGCTTACACGAACTTTGTCGGTTGCCCTGGGATCATATCCAAGAACGCGTGTTCCACTGAACGTCACTGGTGGGACTGCCGCACTCCCTTCTTCCAGACAGACATTGATCTGGATGGGGCCATCAAGATCTGTCGGCATCGGGTCCGAGGGCACGTCGTAGCATTTGGCGTAAATCCCGTAGAGGTCGACTTGCTCAATGGCTTGCGGTGCACCGCTGCCGCGATAGCTAGCGGGGCGGTCTGCGGTCACTGCTATGAGCGGCAGCCGCTGGTAGTATGCCTCCACCATGGCGGGAGCAAGCTCTACAGCGGCGGTTCCAGAGGTCGTGATGACTGCCACGGGATGTCCAGTGGTCAACGCACGCCCGAGGGCAAAGAAACCCATGCACCGCTCTTCAAAGAAGCTCCAAACCTTTAGCCCATGTGCTTCGAGCGCACCGCGCACGAGCCGAATGTTTCTTGCACCCGCAGCGACTGCCACTTCGGTCACACCCAGGGCAGCGAGCCCCTCTAAAGTGACGGTGACAGGGTCCATGGCTGGGGGTTATAGGCCCAAAGAGCGGACGACAGCCTCGCGTTTGAGGCGAACCTCTCGCCATTCGTGGTCGAAGGCACTTCCGCCAACAACTCCACAGCCGGACGGCAGGGACACAGCGTTACCGTTCCAAGATACCCCGCGGATGGCCACGACCACATGCACCGTGCCTTGAAAACTAAACCCGAATGGCGCTCCAAAGAAGCCGGGCACCTTCAATTGCTGGCGGTACTCGCGCAAGCGCTCCAGCCACTCATCTGAGCGCGGCAGACAGCCCACGGCCGGGGTTGGATGCAGGCATTTCACCAGATCATCAGCAGTGGGTTTGCCATTCAGATTGCCGAGGCTGAGGGGAGTCTGAAAGTGACGAAGCCCGGCGGTTTCCATCATGCCTCTGTTGCCACGTTGCACAGGTCCATAGGTGCTGAGCTGCTCCATGATGTAGCGGACGACAATCTCATGCTCTTCGATCTCTTTTGCGTCGTTGAGGAAGGCTTCATCGGCTCCGGGCTTTGCCGTTCCGGCGAGTGCCATTGTCTCCAGCCGACCACCACCCAATTGGAAAAGCAGCTCTGGGGTGGCGCCGGCAAACCCATGATCGCCCTGGCTCCAGCCATACGCCCAGGTGCCAGCCGCGCTGGTGAGGGCTCTCCTCAAGACGCTGGCTGGATTCCCAGTAGCGACTTGACCAAGTTCAGTGAGCACGGGCACCATTTTGGTGAGACGACCGGCTAATACTTCACGGCGGATGCGGCGAAAGGCCATTTTGAACCATTCCGTGGCAGGCTTTCCCCACGTTACCTTCAAATCACTGTCATCAGGCAGTTGTGCTGTAGTGGCTTGGATAAGCTTGGCCGGGATTTTCCACGGTTTTGGGTCGGACAGGCTGAAGTCATTGACGTAAAAGGCGGGACTGTCAGTAGGTTGGGCGGATTGTTCCGCAAACGGCCCCAGGCCCAGCCAGGCCTGTCCATCTGGCAGTCGAAACAGCGCGAGGTCAGTCATCCAAATACGATCAAAGAAGAATACGAGCCGCCATACTGAAAAGGGCCGCGTCCGATGCAACAAAAACGGCCCGTCCGCCGGAGCGAACGGGCCGTGGGTGAGTATTTCGTTAGCGCACCTTAAGCCTCAATGGAGACAGGCTTGTAACCGCCAATGCTCTTGAAGTACAAAAGCAAAAGAAGATAAATGATCGCCATCGCGAGAGGGATGTAGGCATCAGCCTTCAGGGTAGCGCGGTCGCCAGCTTGGTCAGCTGCCACAACCTTCTGCTGGGCGGGGGTCTTCTCTTTGGCTTCTTTGGCAGCAGCGAGCTTGGTTCCGTCCAGACCCGTAGCTGCGGTTGCATCAAGGTTGAGGAAGGTGCTGGGCGTTGCGGACTTGTATTCAGCATAGATCGCAGCATCAGCCTTCTGCAGGGCTTCACCCGCAAAACGGTCTTTGCAGTAACCAAGACCTGGACCACCGATGAGACCGGCTGAGAGCATTCCGATGCCGCCCATGATGGACATGGCCACGGCACCTGTTTGAGGATAGCGGTCACCAATCACGGCGAGCATGGTTGGCCAGAAGAACGTTTTGCCGACGGCATAGATGCCAAGGGCGATGAGAGCCATGCTGAAGGTCTGCATCCCGCTTGCGAGGTTCAATCCGACGAAAGCCGTGATCGCGCAGACCAAGAGAAGGCCAACGGGGGATAGCTTGAGCTTGGTTTCAATCCAGTGAGCGCAGAAGCGCAGGCCGAACATGATCGCTGAAGTCCAAATGAAGAGGTATTTGCCTTGCTCGGAGGTGAATAAGTTACCGGTGATGTTCTGAATCCATCCATCAGTGCCGAGCTCCACAGCGCCGACGAGCGCATGGGTCACGAACAGAACGAACAACATGAAAGAGCCGAGGGACGCTTTGGTTATGACTGCTACAACGATGAGCAGCACGCCGCCAATGCCGTAACCGATTGCTTTAGCGCTATCTGGGGCGAATGCTTTGGCGATGTCTCCGAAGAACAGGGAGAGAAGGTAGCAAGCTACCAAGGCTCCAAGGATGCCGACTGGTTTGAACATTTCGACGAAGCTTGCGCCCTTTTCAGCAGCTTCGGATTTCGGGAACTTCTGGCCCATGAACATAATGGCGTAGAGCACGGTCGGGACGAGGTAGAGAGCCAACTGGACTTTCCAGCCAATTTGCATCTTGTCGTCCAAGACCCAGCCGATGACGGCGCCGATCACCATGCCAGCAGGCCATGAAGCGTGCAGGATGTTGAGGTAGTGAGTGCGATTCTCGGGGAAGAGAGTAGCCACCAGCGGGTTGGCCACAGCCTCAAGTGTTCCGTTGGCAAAGGCGAAGATGAACATGCCCCAAAACAGGAACGTGTAAGCGTTGGCTGGAGAGCTGGCTCCGAATGTGACGAAGGCAGAAAGGATGTGGCAGATCAGAGCTAGGGCAACAAGCTTGCCGTAGCCGATTTTGTCCACAATCACGCCCCCGATGATAATGCCGAAGCAGAATCCGGAGAAACCGGCACCGCCGATGGCTCCCAACTGGGCAGCGGTGAAACCGTACTCCTTGCCCCAGTTGTCAAAGATTCCGCCGCGGATGGCAAAACCCACGCCAGCGGCGAGGATGGCCATAAACCCGGCCCAAAGGAGACGCATTCGATTATTGTCGCTCATAGAGATGAATGGAGAGTTGATTGAGTGTGTTGGGATGTAGTTAGGATCTGGTTGCGATTAGCAACGGACCCGACCGCGCTGGTTTTAGTGGGCTCCGGGGCTGCTTACAAGCCAAAAAAGGCTGATTTTGCAGTGAAAGAACGACTTAGTGAGCTCCGATGGCCACCGGTTTGTATCCTCCACGGCTTCGATAGTAGAGCCACATCACTAGATAGCAGAGCAGCATGAAGCTAGGAAGGATGGCAATGTCCGCGAATGCTCCGCGCTTGCTGTCGGATTGAACTGCGGCGAGTTCCTTGGAAGAGGGCTCATCCAGGGCTTTGATTTTCTCCTGATCCAGGCTTGGCGAGGTCCCAAATATGCTTGGCTTAGCAGGGCCATCGATCTTTGTCAGAAGTGCGGTGTGCTCGCTCTTGAGCCGGGAATGCATGTCTTGGTCTTGTTGGTAGCCGATGAACGGACTGCCGAGAACGCCGAGAAATAGGACGCCAACAGCCGAGACCCCGTTGAGCGTGAGGGCGCCACCCTTTGGAAATTGCTCGGAGGTAAGGCCTAGAGTGGTGCTCCAAAGGAAGGTTTTGCCAAAAGCATAGATCGTGGCTGCTCCGACGATAGCCCAGCCGATACTGACTGAGAGCAGCATCAGGCCAACAATGGCAATCGCAGAGCCGATTACTAGAAGTCCAATGGGCGAGAACTTTTCAACCACGGGTCCGGCGTAGAAACGGAGAACAGTCATAATGACGGAAACATAGACGAACACCCAGGTGGCGAACGCTGGCACGTCTGCCGGTCCGTTGACCTTTAGCAGCTCTGGCATCCATCCGTCCGTGCCCAACTCCGTGGTGGCGAGGGGACCGATGATGACGAGGACGAGCAAGAACATCCAGTTGCCAGGGGATTGGGTGTAAATGCCAGCTGCCAATCCAACGATGGCTCCAGCAATGAGTGAAGTGCTCAGTGAGGCTTCTTTGCCAGCCAGTTGTACGATGGCAAAATACATCAGGAACCCGATGATGAAGAAGCCGACTCCTCCGACTTCCTTCAACATGTCTCGATAGCTGATTCCCGCTGCAACACGCTCATTTACAGGGAACTTGCATGGTAGGATCAAAACGGTGTATGCGATGACCGGGATGAAGCAGAGGGCGAATCGGAACTTCCAGAGCTCGTTGAAGAACAAAGGCTTTTGAGGAACACAAAACAGGGCACCGAGAGCCAGACCAGCGGGCCAGCCAGCGTGCAGGATGTTGAGCCACTTGGATTTTTCCTTGGGGAAGAGTGTTGCGACAACGGGGTTGATGAACGACTCGACGGTTCCGTTGGCCACGGCCACTAGCAAAGTGCTCCAGTAGAAGGATTCATAGCCGGTGGCATTCAGTGTGAGCACCAGGGATATGATGTGACAGGCAATCGCGAACAGCGCGACGGTCTTGTAACCAATCCAGTCGATGATCAGGCTGAAAAAAATGATGCTGAGGGCGAATGGCCACATCCCAGCACCATTAATGTTGCCCTTCTGTGCCTCGGAGAGATTGAAGCTATCTTGCAGGGCACCAATCGTGTTGGCCCGGACGCCAAACACGAACGATGTGGCGACGAGGGCAATGAAACAAGCCCAGAAGAGTTTCATATCGGGTTTGCGAGAAGAGTGGTCGCTCATGATGGAAGGAGTGTCGGAATGAATATGAACCGACATTCCAGCAAAACGGATGGGCTTGAGCAAGGTCGAAGATGATCAGTGACGCCAGGGACCCCTCCCACTCTGAGCTGAAATCGTTGAGCTAACGGAACCAGTGATGCTAATGATGGGGATCGAATCCAATCAAACGAAGTGTCAACGTGACGCAGAGATAGGTAACTGCAATGCGGCGTGCTGTTCGGCGGTCCTCTTCCATGATGAACTGAGCCAAGTGATAAAGAGCCAGAGACTGAATGGCGATGGTGATGAGTCGCCAACCAATGGTCGATGAAACGGCCAAGAATCCGACAAAAGCAATACAGATGCCGGTTAGAGTGGCTCTCAGAAGTTAGCCGAAATAGAGCAGTTGGAAGCGACTTGGAGAGGGGTGTGGAAGAAGGAGCGCAGTGCGAGGATGATGCGCTCCTCGAGTTGGTCGGGGGTTTTGGCGAAGAAGTCGGCAAAGTAGTCG
>JAEUHM010000032.1 GCA_016795485.1 Verrucomicrobiaceae bacterium
CGACTACTTTGCCGACTTCTTCGCCAAAACCCCCGACCAACTCGAGGAGCGCATCATCCTCGCACTGCGCTCCTTCTTCCACACCCCTCTCCAAGTCGCTTCCAACTGCTCTATTTCGGCTAACTTCTGAGAGCCACTATATCATCGCATTGATGGCGGATTTGCCACGGGTGCAGGCGATGCTCAACTTTATGCCATGCAGCTACGCTTTGCGTTGACTGATCGGTTGGCATTTATCGCTACCCAAGATGGCTTCTTCAACATCGACCTTGATGCAGGCGCGAGTTTAGACGGATGGATGGACCTCGCTGCAGGCTTCAAATACGCACTGATCGACGATCCCGCGAATCAGTTCATCCTGACTCCTGGTTTTACCTTCCATATCCCGACGGGAAGTGAAGAGGTGTTCCAAGGTCGTGGAAGTGGTGAGTGGAACGTGTTTGTGTCGGCAGAGAAGGGTTTTGATAACCTACACATTACTGGCAACGTGGGCGCTCGTATCCCGAATGATTCGGATGAGCAAAGCACGATCCTCCACTATAGCTTGATGGTAGACTACTATGTTCATCAGTATTTCATCCCTTTCGTGGTCGCAAATGGTTGGACGGTGCTTTCGGATGGCAACAACATTCCTCTAACCTCTGAGGGCTATGATGTGATCAACTTCGGATCCTCGCTGGCCGATGGTGTGACGCAAATGACCGTTGGTGCAGGGTTTCGTTCGCGCTTGACCAAGAACATCGACTTCGGTGCCGCCTATGAGCTTGCAGTGCTTAGTCCTGAGGGCTTAACGGACGATCGTTTTACCTTCGATATCTCGATTCGCTTCTAAGGGGCGAGCGATCACACTTTGTGCGTGTGTGTTAGTAGATTGGGCACCTGCCGAAAGGCGGGTGCCCGTTTTTGTGGTATTCTGATCCATAAATCACTAATCCAAGCCTCCCCAATGAGTCGATCCAGGGGTGGAATTGGAGTCAATGTCGAGTTGAGTAGTCCGCAGTTCGGCGCTTCGGTGCGATCCATCGCAAATGCAGGTGCCGAAATCCTCCCACACCCCGGCTATGGGGTTCATTCTCGTTACATTGGTGCTCGATATCTTGGGCATCGGTTTGATCGTGCCGATCCTGCCCGAACTGGTGAAGTCTATGACAGGCGGCGATACAGCAGCTGCCTCAGACATGTCTGGATGGTTGGGAGCTCTTTATGCGCTCATGCAGTTTCTCTTTGCGCCGCTTCTTGGCTGTCTTTCAGATAAGGTGGGCCGCCGTCCGGTGATTTTGATTTCTCAGTTCGGACTGGCGTTGGACTATATTTTGTTGGCATGGGCACCTACGATGAGCTGGTTCTTCGTCGGAAGAATCATAGCGGGCATTACTGGAGCGAACTTTGCTGCTGCTACAGCTTATGTGGCCGATGTGAGTGCTCCAGAGAAACGCGCCGCAAACTTTGGCCTCATCGGAGCAGCATTTGGAGTTGGATTCATCATTGGGCCGCTGTTGGGAGGCGTTCTAGGCCAGTGGGGACTGCGAGTGCCATTTCTCGTCGCAGGATGTCTCACTGCGCTCAATTGGGTCTATGGATGCTTTATCTTGCCTGAATCACTCAAGATGGAGAACCGGCAGGATTTGAACTGGGAACGGGCAAACCCGCTAGGTGCTTTTTGGGAGTTAACCAAGCGACCTACGGTCTTTAGTCTCGCGATGTGTGCATTCTTGTCGTTCGTCGCGCACCAAGTTTATCCAAGTATTTGGGTTCTCTACACGGGCTTTCGATATGGATGGAGCCCAATGCAAAACAGTGTGTCTCTTGCAGTGGTCGGCGTCTGTGCGGCCGTGGTGCAAGGATGGCTCACCGGCAAAGTGGTGAAGCGTGTTGGAGAGTGGCGCACTGCAGTGATTGGTTTGCTGGTCACGGCTCTGGGTTACATCGCGTACGGATTGGCGAGTGAGGGATGGATGATCTATCCCTTGGTCGTGCTAGGGTCCATTGGAGGCCTTGCCGGGCCTGCCGTGCAGGGATTGATCTCCAATTCAGTGGGCGACGATGAACAAGGAGCGGTTCAAGGGGCGATAACAAGTCTTGAGAGCGTATCCGGGGTGGTTGGCCCTTTGATTGTGACCAGTTTGTTTAGCTATTTCATAAGGCCCACTGCACCGTTCGTTCTACCCGGTGCGCCATTCTTCGTTAGTGCATTAATCGCGCTCGCGGCGCTTGCGGTAGCCATGTCTGGTCATCGACAAGCCTTGCGGAGACAGGGGTGACGAGCCAATTGGCGTTTTTTACTTAGGCCGGCGGGCGATGACGATGAAGAAGCCGCCTTCTTTGCCGCCGTTTACGATCATGGCACTCTCGACAAGGAAACGCTCCAGTGGGCCACCGAGGCGGGCGGGCTGGAAGAGCTTGTGGTCGGGGCTAATGTCGCTTGGGATGGTGCTCTTGGGGATGCTGCTGATGTACTCGAAGTTGATCTGCTTCACCCACTCTGCCACTTCACCGATGGTGTGCTTGGTCTCGTAGGGGTTCTTGTACTGATCTTGGAACCAGGCCTCTTTTTTCGCGTCACTGACGCTGCGGTTGGTGAGGCGCCAGTCCAGCCACTTGAGGCGATTGTTAGTTAGGTTGAAGATGTGGCGGCGGGTGTCTGTCCAGAGGCGACCATACCAATGGTAGAGACCTACGATGAGGTAGCCGCCGGGTTTGACGAGGGTGGAGATGGTATCGAAGGCTTTATGGCAGTCACTGGTGTGATGAAGCACTCCGTTGGAGATGACGACATCAAAACTGCCGGGCTTGAAGCAGGGCCTGAAGAGGTTCATCTGCAAAAAGCCCGCACGGTGGATGCCGTGCTTGTTGCGGAACTGATTCCCGAGGCTCAGAGAGTGCATGCACATGTCTGCTCCGATGACTTGGCGATTGGCTATGGCTAGGAAGTTGCTGAGCTGGCCGGTGCCGCAGCCGCACTCGATGACTCGGGCGCCAAAGGGGAGTTGATCGTCCAGGAGCTTGGCAAAGATGCCGCGTCGGGCTTTTTCCATCAATGAGCCTACTGAATCGAAGTCATCATAGTTGGGGAAGGGGGTCTTCTCGTAGAAGGCCTTCATTTTCTCCGTGATGTCGGCTTGGCCGGGTGCCCAGTCGTTGGGCATGAAGAGCTGGGGCAGTCCATCGGTGATGGGATACTCATGACCGCAGGTGCCGGCGCATTTGACGATGCCTTCTACCTTAACTTCCAAGCTGCCTGAGCAAGCTGGGCAGCACATGATATCAAGGTGGTTCTGCAGGGGCGGCGGGATGTTCATGGCAGAGGTGGAAGCTTCTGGAGGATGGCCTTGGCGATGGCCTGACAAGCGGCGGAGTTGTAGTGAGCAGCGTCCACGTAGCCTGTCTTGGTGATGGGGGCTGGCTCTACGATGTCGTGGAAGTGCTTGAGCTTGCCACTGGTGACAAGCTGTCGTGCGCTATCCATGAGGGCCTTGGTGGAGAGATAATAGGGATGGGTGGTGAGTTGCACGCCTTCCTTTAAGAAGGGGTTCTGTTCAGAAAGGGAACCCATGGGCTGTAGGAAGACATGCACGTCAAATCCATACGCAGCGGCTAGCTTGCCCAGGAAGTCATCATTGGCAGTGTAGTAGGTCTCCAAGCGCTGCTTTTGCCGCTCAATGTCTTTTAAGAAGGCGGCGTGGTCGAACTGACGAGTGCGGACAAACTGGAAGTGTCGGCTGGGCTGCTGGTGATAGGCGCTTTTGGCATTAAACAGGTCCTCATGGCCCTCAGCGGTGAGCGTTGGCTCTGGCGGTGGCATATTGCCTTCCTGCCAGCGGATGAGGCTGTCTATGACGGGGAGCTTGCGCACGATGCCAAGGCCACTGCCGGAGATGAAGCGCTCGATACTATAGGCGGCAGAGTAGGCGTGAATGCTCTTGGCGGGCATCTCGACGGGATGGAAGTCGGACGAGCGCAGAGAGGTGAAGTCGTTCCAGCCATCGAGGAAAATCACGCGCTTGGGTTTGAAGCCTTTGCGCAGAAGGAGGAGGAGCTTGTTGATCTCCAGGTTCTGATTGTAGGAGGGGACACCGAAGTTGAGGTAGTGCCGGGGTTTATCGAGTTGGTTGAGATGGGCGCTGACGGTCTGGTCGCCCGGGAGATTGGCTCCGAACATGGTGGAGCCGCCAAAAAGCCAGACAGAACCGTCTTTGAGGAAAGTGGCGAGCTGTGCGGGATCGAGTGACTGGTCTAGGCGCACACCTTCCAGACCGGTCTGGTAGTGCTTGGTGCTGATGAGCGGTGCTACATACTCCAGAGTTGGATGGTGGCTGCTGCTGGGGGGATTGATGAGTTCCTGGATGTCTGCATCGGTGAGACCGGGATAGATTTTCTGCCGCAGGAAGTCGGGATTGTCGCTGAAGAGATGAACGGGGTCGTGGAAAAGCTCCCGCAGGTTCACATCGAGTGGCGCTGGCTTGGGCAGGAGCCAGCAGAGGATGTTTACCAGAATGAAAAGTAGCGAAAAGTTGAACACCTGTGCGGCGGCAAACCGATAACAACCAACTGCCCACTCACCCACGCTGCTGCCGGAGCCTCCTTTAACAAAGGCGTGCGCACCATAGCCAAGTGAGAGCAGCGCCCCGATGGCGGACAGCGCCCGCAATCCCAGCCCGCGACCTAAGACAGCAGCGAGCAGCAAAACCAGGCCAAAAGCCAGGAGGATGAGGCCAAGTTTCTTCAGCGCACTCACTCGGGCACTTAGAACAGTGTGTAGATGAAAGGAGCTAGCGCTGAACCCTTGGCAAACACCAGGATGACGCCGAGCAGCAGAAGCAGCAGCACGATGGGGATCAACCACCAGCGGCCTGTCTTGGTAAGGAAGCCGAGGAACTGCTTGATGATGCGGAACTTGTTCATGGAGAGAGTGTGGGACTAATAAAGCTGCTCGTAGGATTCGCGGGTGGGTGCCTTGCGTTCAATCCAAAGGCTGCCTTCACGCGGTTTGTTCCTCATTTTGGTAAAAGGGAGGCCCAGCACACGGCCAAGGATGCCAAACGGCACAAAGATGCAAAAGAACATCAAGGTGAGGATAATGCGGGAGACAATGCCTCCTAGGAAGAACGCCATTGTCATCCACAGACTGTAGGGCACGCGTAGGAGCTTGGGCGCCAGCAGGCCGAGCACGAAGAGCGGCACACCTGGGATGATCAAAACAGGCACGAAGATGGAATCAGGCCGCTTCCACAACACGAGTAATCCCAGTGCCAGGAATACGCCGCCGACTACTAGGCCGAACTTCCGCAGCCCTTTGGCGGAGAAGTCCAGTGCGCGCACTTCATCTGGTATGTCTTTAATCCAGCTCATAAGTTGATTGCCAGTTGATGTTATCGTGG
Organism: Verrucomicrobiaceae bacterium; assembly: GCA_016795485.1. Classification (GTDB taxonomy): domain Bacteria; phylum Verrucomicrobiota; class Verrucomicrobiia; order Verrucomicrobiales; family Verrucomicrobiaceae; genus JAEUHM01. Next base: position 5,379 of record JAEUHM010000032.1, read on the forward strand.
AACACAGGTTGCTCGGTCTTGGTCAGCAGGTAGCTGCCGAGCACAAGGTTATCCATCTCCGTGCGCATGAAGCAGCGGTAGGCATCCATGGGACTCTCTACAATGGGTTCGCCACGGACATTGAAGGAAGTGTTCACCAGCACGGGGCAGCCGGTGAGTTTGTCGAACTCCTGCAGCAGCTTGTAATACACTGGATTAACCTCTTCCGTGACCGTCTGCACACGCGCGGAGTAATCCACATGCGTCACTGCAGGGATGGAAGAGCGGGGGACGTTGAGTTTCTCTATGCCCCACAGCGCTTCTTCTTCAGCACTCATGGAGCGGCGGATGTTTTCCTTCACGGGAGCCACGATGAGCATGTAGGGGCTCGCGCGATCCAGTTCAAACCAATCGCCAACTTTCTCTGCAAGCACGGAGGGTGCGAACGGACGGAAGCTCTCGCGGAACTTGATCTTGAGGTTCATCTTCTTCTGCATCTCAGGCGAGCGAGGATCGCCAAGAATAGACCGACCACCCAGAGCGCGTGGTCCGAACTCCATGCGGCCATTGAACCAGCCTACGACATTGCCCTCGGAGAGGACTTGGGCCGTGCGTGCAGTGAGTTCTTCGGTGCTGAGCTTCACGGCGGGCAGGTTGTGTTCTTTTAAGAAAGCAGCCACCTCGTCATCCGAGTAAGCATTGCCCAAGTAGCTACCCTTCATCTGATCCTTGCCGTTCTTTGGCTTGGCGGGCTTCTCATGGTAGTGATGCCAGCCGATGTAAGCCGCGCCCAAGGCACCACCAGCGTCACCCGCCGAGGGTTGGATCCAGATGTCGTCAAAGATGCCACTGCGGAGGAGCTTGCCATTCGCCACACAGTTCAGCGCTACACCACCAGCCAGGCACAGGTAGCGCTCGCCGGTTTCCTTGCGCACATGAGCGGCCATTTTCATGACGATCTCTTCCACCACTTCCTGCACGGAGCGGGCGAGGTCCATTTCCTCCTGACCCAGGCGAGACTCTGCCTGACGCGGTGGACGGCCAAACAACTCGTCCATCTTCGGACTCGTCATGGTGAGACCCGCGCAGTAGTTGAAATACTCCTGATTCATGGAGAACGAGCCGTCCTCACGGATGTCCACCAGATGGTCGCGGATTTGCTTCACATACTTCGGCTCACCATACGGAGCCAGGCCCATGACCTTGTATTCGCCGGAGTTGACCTTGAAGCCCGTGAAGTAAGTGATGGCGGAGTAGAGCAGCCCCAGGGAGTGCGGGAAGTGCATCTCCTTCATGACGTTGAGCTTGTTGCCATCACCTACACCGTAGGAACTCGTAGCCCACTCGCCCACGCCATCTATCGTTAGCACTGCTGCACGATCAAACGGCGAGGGAAAGAAAGCCGAGGCCGCATGGCTCTCATGGTGATCTGCAAACAACAGTGGCCGACTTGCACCCAGAGCATCCTCCACCATGCCGGGAATCCACAGCTTCTCCGTGATCCAGGTGGGGATGGCCATCATGAAGGCTTGCAGACCCTTCGGCACGAAAGCCAGATGCGTGTCCAGGATGCGGGCAAACTTCGTGAAAGGCTTCTCATAGAAGACCACGGAGTCGATTTGATCCACCGTGATGCCGCCCACCTTCAGACAGGCTTCCACCGCCTTTTTCGGGAAGCCATGATCATGCTTTTTTCGAGTGAAACGCTCCTCCTGAGCCGCTGCCACGATCTCACCGTCTCGCAGCAATGCAGCCGCTGAGTCGTGGTAAAAAGCCGATATGCCGAGGATATTCATGAACTTCATTCGTAACCGGATCGACTCTCAGCACAAATGTTTTTGCTTGAGCCAACGTAAGTTACGTATCCTTGGCGGCTTCAGAAGAGGCCTGATCTTTTTCAAAAAGCTGTGCCAGTTGAATCCTACGTTCCCTCACCACTCGGGCATACGCCGTGTCGTCATCTTGGACGGGCACTAATAGGTGAATGGTCTCGTTGTCATAGTCCCGCCACTTCTTCCTGGCACGCTCCATGGTGTCAGCGTTCTTGCCCAGAAGCGAGAGAGCGCGGACACCCAGTTCCAGAGCGCTGTGCATTTGCTCATGGACCATGTCCGCTGTCTCGATTCCTAACGAGAGCAGTTCAAACCGGTGATCGTAGTCAATGGCGCGGGCCAGAATGCGCAGTTTGGGATAGCGCTCTCGCACCTCCGATACCAAGCGGGCCACTTTAGCCCGGTCACCAAGGCTAATGATCAGCATTCTTGCCTCAGCGATCCCGGCTGAGTGGAGTAGATCCATCCGTGTGGCGTCCCCGTAGCAGACCTTGAAGCCGAACGATCTCAGCATGTCCACGTGGTCGGGATCGCTTTCCAGAACGGTCACTTTGATGCCTTGAGACATCATGAACCGGCCAATGAAGTTCCCAAATCGACCAAAGCCAGCCATGATCACGGGTGCATCGGTTTGGTCAATGGTGTCTGGTTCGCGATCCGGCGTGCTGACCGAGGTGTAGCGAGGCGCAATGACACGTTCGTAGAGCAGGAAGAGCAGGGGAGTTATGGCCATGGACAGCGCGACCACTGCGACGAGCATTTTTGACGTTTGTTCGGAGAGTATGCTCTGCTGGACCGACATCGAGAGGAGGGCAAAAGCAAACTCTCCACCTTGAGCCAGCGAAAGGGATAGCAACCAGCGATGGCTTCCGTCGACCTTCAAAAACGAGGTGATCGTGAATACCACCGAGGCCTTTACTAGGATCAAACCCACGACTAAGCAGGTGATCGTGCCTGGGTTTGAAGCAATGACCTGAAAGTCCAAGGATGCCCCAACGGCGAGGAAGAACAGGCCAAGAAGGAGGCCTTTGAATGGCTCGAGGTTGCTTTCCAGTTCGTGCTTATAATGGCTTCCCGCGAGAACAACGCCCGCTACGAATGCACCCAGAGCGGGGCTGAGGCCCACTTCGGTCATCATCAGAGCCACTCCCACGATCAAAAGCAACGCTGCTGCTGTCAATAGCTCACGCAGGCCAGTTTTCGCAAGAACGGCAAATCCCTTTGGGACGAGAAACTGCCCTGTTGCCACGATAATGGCTACGGCACTGAGCGTCACCAGCGGACGAGCCCAGTGTGGCAGTTGGTGGATTATCCCGTGGGCTCCGGCCGCTGTGTCTCCGCTTGCGAGGAGTGGGAAGACCGCAAGCATCGGAATAACGGAAATGTCCTGGAACAGCAGAACTGCAAACGAGTCAGAACCAGCATCCGTGCGAATAAGAGCCTTTTCCTGTAGTGTTTGGAGCACCAACGCCGTAGACGAAAGCGCGAGCATCATGCCCATGGCCAGCGCTGGCTTGATTCCCACGCCACAGGCAATCGCGATGCCCATGACGGCAGTTGTTGTGCCGATAACCTGTGCGCCTCCCAATCCAAAAATGGGTCCACGCATGCGCCACAGCCTTGATGGTTCCAGTTCCAGGCCGATCATGAACAACATGATCACCACACCAAACTCAGCAAAATGCATCGCTTCCTCACCTTGCTCACCACCAACCCACCCCAGAGCAAAAGGGCCAATCACGGCCCCTCCAATCAGGTAGCCAAGCACTGAGCCTAGCCCAAGCTTGTGTGCGATTGGCACCATGAACACCGCTGTGGCGAGGTAAATGAACGCGGAGAAGAAGAAACCAGAGTCGTGCATGAGAGCTAGCCGCTCATACTTGCGCCAATCGACCCCTTCAAGCAGAAGGCATGGAAGTCCTGGCATTCTGGTATTGCCGGGGCTTACCAGGATCTGTATAAACTTGGCGTATGAAAGATTCGATTCGCACTTTGATGATGTCTGGCTTGTTGGCGGTGACCGCCTTGGGTTATGCGCCTGGGGAGAAGATCAGTCGTGAGTGGACATCTCTGGATGGGCGTAAGTTGATGGCAGAGCTTATCGAATACAACGGGACCGAGGTGCGCCTGAAGAGAGCCACAGACTTTCAAGTGATGAAAGTTCCCCTCTCGGTACTGTCTGCTGACGACAAAAAGTTTGTTCTGTCGATGGTCCAAGAGCGGAAACTGGATGCCGCTCTGAAAGAGGGTAGCTACAAGGACAAGATTACCGGATCTTTTGTGCAGGGGACTTCTAAACAGGGGCTCAACTACCAATTTTTTGGGAATCCCGAGTGGCAAGGGACCAAGCGTTACCCCATTGTGATTTGGTTGCACGGTTCAGGCCAAAGCGGCAGCGACAACACCTCCCAAATGGGCGGTGCTACTGGAGTTTTCACCAAGGCAGAGAATCAGGAAAAGAATCCCTGCTTCGTCCTCGCTCCGCAATGCCCTGATGCGGATATTGGATGGAACAAAGAGGTGGCTACCAACCTGATGGCGCTTTTGGGCGACCTCGTGAGCAACCTGCCAATCGACAAAAATCGCATTTACCTCACAGGCTCGTCCATGGGGGGATTTGGAACGTTCAATCTCCTATTGAAGCATCCAGGCATATTTGCGGCAGGGGTGCCGCTTTGTGGGGGAAGTGATGCGAAGAACGCAGAGGCTCTCCAAGGCACGCCGATCTGGGCTTTTCATGGCGATAAAGATGACATGGTCCCTGTTGAAAGGACACGCAATGTGATGAACGCGATTGTGGCGATGGGCGGCAAGAGAGCGCGGTATACCGAGTTGACGGGTGAAGGTCATGGCATCACCGGCAGTGTTTATCCGCGCTCCGACCTGCACGATTGGTTGTTCGCGCAACGATTGGGGGCAGAGTGATGAGTGAGCTGATTCTGGCCCTCGATCAGGGGACGACTTCATCCCGTGCCATCTTGTTTGATGGCCATGCTCAGCCAGTTGAGGTATCACAGAAAGAGTTTGGGCAGATTTTCCCAAAACCGGGCTGGGTGGAGCATGACGCGGAGGAGATTTGGCAAACTCAGCGGGATGTGGCTCTGAAGGCGCTGAGAAATGACAAGGCGGTTGCTATCGGCATTACGAATCAGCGTGAAACCACGGTGCTATGGGACCGCAAGACCGGAAAACCGATCCATCATGCGATTGTTTGGCAGGACCGGCGGACTTCGGCCAGATGCGACCAACTTCGTGCCCAGCGGAAGGATCGACTGATCCAGAGTCGGACAGGGTTGATCCTCGACGCGTATTTTTCCGCCACGAAGTTGGAATGGTTGCTCGATCATGTGCCAGGTGCAAGGAAGCGAGCCGAGAAGGGTGAGTTGGCCTTCGGCACGATCGATTGCTGGCTTCTCTACAAGCTGACCGAAGGCAGAGTGCATGCCACTGATGCGAGCAATGCAAGCCGCACGATGCTTTACAACATCCACAAGGGTTGTTGGGACGCTGAGTTACTTAAGTTGTTTCGTATCCCTTCGAGTGTGCTCCCAGAAGTCAAAGATAGCAGCGGCTATTTTGGGCAAGCATCTGCTCTGCCCGGAAACATCCCCATTTACGGTATGGCTGGCGATCAACAGGCGGCTTTGTTTGGTCAAGGTTGCAATAAGCCGGGCATGGCAAAGAACACCTATGGCACAGGCTGTTTTATGCTGATGAACACCGGCAGAGAAGCGGGGAAATCGCGCAACAAGTTGCTCACGACCGTTGCATGGCAACTGGACGGTCAGCGCCATTACGCCCTTGAAGGCGCTATCTTCATCGCTGGAGCGGTGGTGCAGTGGTTGAGAGATGGACTAGGCATCATTTCTCATGCGAACGAGGTCGAGGAACTTGCTCGGAGTGTTCCAGATACAGGTGGAGTGCATCTCGTGCCTGCATTTACAGGATTAGGCGCTCCTTGGTGGGATCAGCATGCCCGCGGAACCATCACGGGATTGACACGGGGAACGACAAAGGCCCACCTAGCTCGTGCCGCCCTTGAAAGCATCGCCTTGCAGACGGTTGATGTTCTCTCAGCGATGCAAATAGACTCCGGACTCAAGCTGCGTGAGTTGTGGGTAGATGGCGGAGCGACTGCGAATGAGCTATTAATGCAGACGCAGGCAGATCTTGCCGGTGTGGTGGTAGTGCGGCCTCAGGTAGCCGAGACAACCGCCTTGGGTGCAGCAAAACTTGCAGCCATGGCGGCCGGCGTGTGGAAATCCGTGTTCAAGGCAAGTAAGGCCGAAGGTAGCCGATTCTCTCCCGCAATGAAGCCAGCGGCTCGGCGTGCAAGACTGGAATCATGGCATGTCGCGGTGGATCAGACCATGACTCCATCTAAAAACCATTTGCGAGAAATGGAGGCACGTCGTAGATAACAGACCGCTCAAATGGCGGAAGTTTTCGCTCGGTTAGCTCAGTGGTAGAGCATCACCTTGACATGGTGGGGGCCACAGGTTCGAACCCTGTACCGAGCACCATTTCATGACGAAGAGCAGCTTATTTCTTCTTCTTGAACTCGCGGCGGATGCGATAGGGAGCAAACTCCTGAGGTGAAATGAACTTGTCGCCATCCGCATCGGTCTTGGTGAACATTTGGGAGGTGTTTTCGCCTCCTTTTCGGCCTTTGTCTGCGGTGGAGAACTCAGAGTAGTCGAGCTTTCCGTCCTTGTTTTTGTCGGCGTCCCGGAAGGAAGGAGGATCGCTGGCGAGAAGTTGACCTGTGACAACGGTTGTGATGACGAGGATGAGTGGCAGTGAAGATGATTTCATAGCGATCATTCAACGAGGATGTCGCAAGGCTGTTAGCTGAATGACAATCGGCGCGGAAGGTATGACAAACTAAGGATGGGCGGCTTGCTCGGACGCAGGGTTGACGTTGAGCGGATTCGTTGGCTTGCTGGTGTCCGAATCCATGCACTTGAATCACGACATCCATCTGGGCTATTGCACCAACATCCACCGGGGAGAATCCTGGGACGAGACGTGGAAGCGGCTGGATGTGCACACACTTGAGGTGCGGAGGCGTGTATTGCCACAAGATAAGCCATACGGTATTGGCTTGCGGCTAGGAAATCAGGCCGCCCGGGAGCTTGCGGCCTCGCCTTGTCAGTTGGCGGAGTTTCAGGAGTGGTTGGAGAAAAACAACTGCTACGTATTCACGATCAATGGCTTTCCTTACGGCGCGTTTCACGGCACAAGGGTCAAGGAGCAAGTGTTCAAGCCCGACTGGGCAACCCAGGAGCGGCTGGATTACACCTGCCTGTTGTTTGATTTGCTGGCAAAGCTGCTGCCCAAAGGCATGAGCGGGAGCGTCAGCACACTACCCGGATCACACAAGACTTTTAATGTGGGCTCGGAGGAGATCAGCCAGATCTTTTCCAATCTAAAGATATGCAAAGAGCATATCGCGCGGATCTCTGAAGAGACTGGGCATGATTTGCACCTCGGGCTTGAGCCGGAGCCACTCGGGCTATTTGAGACCAGCGGCGAGACAATCAAGTTCTTCGGGCTGTATCTTGATCAGTATCCGCAAGACACGGAGTTTCTGCGCTTTGTGGGTATGAACTATGATACGTGCCATTTAGCGATTGAGTATGAAGAGGCAGCGTCTTCATTGAAGCGCATTCAGGATCATGGTATCCGAATCAGCAAGCTCCACTTCAGCAACGCTTTGAGACTGACGCCCACGCCCGAAAACTTACAGCGCTTGGCGCAGTTCAACGAGCCAGTTTACTTCCATCAAGTGATTGTTCGAGACGGGAACAACCCGCTGCGGCGATTTGCTGATCTCGATCTAGCACTTGAGGCTGTGGCCACTGATCCAAAGATTGCTGGCGACGAGTGGCGGGTACATTTCCACATTCCATTGCATGCCAGACCCTCAAGCGGATTTGCAGATACCAGTGACCATGTTTTGGGCGCTATGGACTGGTTGGCCACCGATCCCAATGGGTGCAAGCACATCGAGATGGAAACCTATACGTGGGAAGTTCTGCCTGAGGAGATGAGGTCCGCAGGAGTGGAAGATCAACTCGTGAAAGAGTATGACTGGACGCTTGCCGAGTTGGCCAAGCGTGATCTCTATTCCCCAGTTTCATGAGCCAGCCTCTTCAGGAAGATTTATCCATCATTGACGTCCGTTCCTACTATGTGCGTCATCGCAACGCACTTTTGGTTCAGGCCAAGTTTGGCCCAATGTTCATGGACTACTACCTGCACTTGATGAATCACGGCATCAAGTATGACAAAGCGCTGGATGATCGTCTCAAAAGCGCGCTGGCTGCCATGACGCTACATCTTTGTTCGCGTCCCCAGGACGAGACAGTGGCTTGGACAGTGCATTTCCATCGCCCGCTCGCTAATCTTTTTGTCACAGGCAGTACGCGGCCAGGGAAGGTAACAGGTCGCGTGTTCACTGAAGATGTTAGGGACAGCGGGACCGGTTTGTTTGTGGCTCAAGTGACACGTCCACATGTTCAACCTCGTCAGAGCATGGTCGAAGTTCAGGGGAACGATGTGCTTGAAATGGTGGAGCACTTTTACTCCCAAAGCGAGCAACGCATGACCCGCTTCTTTCCAGGTGCAGATGAGCTGTTCACTATGGTCTCTGCCGAGCCTGATTGTGATGAAGAATGGCTCCTGGCTTTAGCTCCAGATGAACTTCCCACCCTGGGTGAACGAGAGCATCTGACGCTGCTTGAGACCCGTGGCTACATCTTTTCTTGCGGGTGTCACATCGAACGGCTTTACCCGCTCATCGCGAGGCTGAGCGACGATGATCTTGATCACATCTTCTCAGATGGAGTGGCCACGATTACATGTCCGCGTTGTGGAGCGATTTACCGAGCCGGTAAAGAGCATTTTGAAGAGTGGCGGCAGGGTCAAAAGTAGTCGCTTGACCTTAATGCAATGCGATTGCATTAGTGGAAATGAGAATGCCAATTCATTTCCGAACGTTAATCGCCCTGGTAGCAGTGGCGGTTAGCAGTATCGCGCACAGCCAAGTCAAAGTGGTTTCCTTGCATCCACTCATCGGCGATTTGGCGAGGCAGGTGGCTGGAAAAAACGCTGTGGTCATCGATGCCGTGAAGCCTGGCGGCGATATCCACCATTTTGAGCCTACCGCAAAGGACGTGGCCGGAATGAAGGGTGCCTTACTCATTTTGGCCTCTGGAAAAGGCCTGGAAAGCTATCTGAGCAACTTGCGGGACAGCGTTCCTGGCATTCCAGTTGTCGAAGTTGGGCGCACGATCCCATCGGTAAAGATTGAGGCTGGTCAGGAAGTATTTTACTGCTGTCCAGCTCATGCCAGTGGAGCGATCGACCCTCACTGGTGGCACAGTGCTGAGAACATGCGACGTGCGGCAAGAGTGATCGCAGATGCACTAGGCGAGGTGGACCCAGCCAATAAAGAAGCCTACAAGACTGCGGGTGCAGCTGTGGGGCAGCAGATGACTGAACTCAAGACTTGGGCGCAGCAGCAGTTTGCCAGCATTCCCCGCTCGGAGCGGAAGCTTGTGACAGCGCATGCGGCGTTTGGTTACTTTTGCAAAGAATACGGGTTCAAGAGTTTGCCCATACTAGGCCTTAGTCGCCAGGATGAGGCTTCGGCACAGTATGTAGCTGAGGCCGTGAAGACGATCCGCGAAAAAGGCATCAAAGCGGTGTTTGCTGAGGATCAGGCCAATCCCAAAGTGCTCCGTGAGATCGTGCGCGAGACTGGAGTGACGATGGGTGAAAGTTTGGTGGCAGACGGGACAAGCCCTGGGGCAAGCACGTTTGCGACCATGTTTAAGCACAACGTCAACGCGATTACCAAGGCCCTACAAGTAACTCGTCAGTAGGAAGCACGCATGACTGGCTCTCCTCCATTGCACTTGGCTCTGCTCCTGGTGGTCTTTATCGTGCTCTCTGTACCGCTTGTGCAACTCACCAGCGCACCGAGCCATAGAGTGATGATTCCTAGTGAAGAAGTAGAAGACGATATCGTTGCGGGAGTATTGAGATTTAGATGGGCCCATCTGCCAAATCAAGTCACGTTGAAATGCGGTGATTTGGTGTTCTACGACTCCAAGCCTGAGGGGAGTATTTTAGAGAAGGAGATTCAACTCAAGATTCCAGACGAAGGAGTTGAGCTATCGCTCCACGCTGAATGGCCAGCAAATACGCCAGACACAGCAATTACGGTTGAACTCGAGCCGGACGGTCTTGATGGTCGCAGCGAGACCAAGTGGAGTTCCGAGAGTCGGTTGGACGACGTCATCACGTTTATTTGGAAAAGATGAGCACTGAGCAGAGCCACATTTGTTGGGGAGCTGGATGCGCCCATGATGTCCATCATCGACTACAGGTCAGCAGTCTCGCAGTAAGCTATCGAGATGTTATGGCGGTGGAGGGAGTAAGCTTTGCTACGGAGTGTGGCAGAAGTCTTGCACTGATAGGACCAAACGGAGCAGGCAAGAGCACACTTCTGAAGACTATCGCAGGCCTTACAAAGCCAGACCACGGCCAGGTGACATGGCGCGGACAACCCGTCCTTCAAAGCAGTCGTGAGATTGCTTATCTACCTCAGCGGGGAGCTGTGGACTGGAGCTTTCCCATCACTGTCCGAGGCTTGGTAGAGATGGGTCGATATCCCTCACTTGGCTGGTGGAGAAGTTTTCGCAAGCACGATCAAGATATCGTGCAGCGTGCTCTGGACGCAATGCATCTGAATGAACTGCGAGACCGCCAGATAAGCGAGTTATCTGGAGGCCAGCAGCAACGAGCCTTTATCGCGCGGGCATTGGCACAAGAGGCGCATGTGCTTCTACTGGATGAGCCATTTACGGGGCTGGACAAGCCTGCTCAGGAGGGACTTGAACACCTATTTAGAGATCTGACCAAAGAGGGGCGCTTGCTGATCTCAAGTCATCACGACCTTGGCACAGTTGAGCGCATATTTGACGATGTTCTGATCATGAAGTGCAAACCTGTGGCTTTTGGCCCTGTGAGTGAAGTGTTCAACTCCGGGAATATCAGCCTAGCTTACGCCGCATGACCTATCGGTATTCGTAGGACCTCCGCGGCTCGTTTTCTCGAATGCGGGTCTGCCTTTGTGTCTCTTCAGGAGCTCCGTAGAACACGGTAAATCGAAGAATACCTTCCATTTTCTCGGGTTCATGGCGAGCAAGTGCAAGAATGTCGGTCACTGTGGCTGCTGAGAGCTTTGGGGTGGTTCCGTCGGTGCCCCGGTGTGTTCGTAGTCTGACAATCTCGTTTGGATCGATCAGCACGCCCCGGCGTTCGATCGGTCTTCCGCCCTGATCAAAAATATCCCGCCCTTGGGCATCTACCACGACGTCGATTAAGCGATTCCGCAAGTTCCTGAGCTGAATGGAGATTGCTTCCTGTTTATCTCTTGTTTCCACCACAAGAACACCACCGCACTCATGCGATCTGAGTGAACGTCCCCGGTCAGACCGAATGCGGACTGCTAGCGACCCATCACCAGACCGCCACCATCCACGATCACGACGAGATATATCCTCCCTAGCCAAGAGCACTGCGGGCTTGTTGTCAGAGCTGGCCAAAACCACCCACGCGGTCATTTGCGGCACCGTGGATGTCCTGGATGTCAGCACTTCAGGGCGCGGCGCTTTACAGCTGGTCGCGAGTAAAGAGAATGCGAGGGCGAAGAGTGGTAAGGTAACTTGCGGTAGCCTCTGATGTGACATCATTCCATTACGATGCCGGAGCTGGTCTAGCTTTCAGCCGAAACTCATAACGAGTCACGTTATTCTCGCGTTTTTCATCCCGGACAACGGCACAGTTTAGCAAATCACCGAACATCTTGGCTTCCAGATCAATCACCGAGGGGAACTTCTCGCACAAACGAGCGATTGGGCTGTGATACTCAATGATACAAAGTCCATTTTGAGCATCAAACTCACAAGTGGAGACGCAGCCCTCCGCCTGACGAATCCTCGCCAGCGACTGTGCTTTCTCTAGCAGCGTCCGGCCCTTGAGTTGCGCCTTATACCGTAAATGCCGTTGTTGGTAGTGCGATGCGAGCATTTCTTCAGCCAAGCCAGGCTTCCCCAATTCATCGGCACTATTGAGCAAGTCGATGACGAGGTCACATGCCACATTTGGGAACAAGGGAAGTATTTTGTCTGTGAGTTGATACATCTTCTCAGGCCTCCCTCCCTTGCGAGAGCGTCCGCCCGAAGAAGTCTTCGGCCTGAGCCAAGTGGAGAGGTAGTGATTCTTCTCTAAGTAGACGCAATGTTGTTTGACGCCCATGTAGCTCATCCGAAGCGCGCCAGACATCTCCGTGACCGAAAGTCCTGGGTGACGCTTCAGTAGAAGCACAATATCAACCAGGCGAGGTCGGCTGAGGTCTTTGAAGAGGGACAACGGCATCGGGATCCACTGACGAGCCTAGAGTGCTGTGGCACGAGGGCAATCGCGGATTTTCCAGATTTTATCTTTCTAAGTCACCTGACTCGGAGGTCTGATCCGGTGCCGGAGGCGGGAGACTGTCGATGGCATTTAGAATGCGTACGCCCCGCGCTACTGAGGAGTCCAACTTGAAAAACAATTGCGGCGAACTCTTCATGACCACCCTCTTGTATAAGGCTTTCTGAATGTGGGCTCGGTTTGCCCGCAGTTTCTCGATGACTTCCTGGTGGTCGTAGTCTTTTCCGCCGAGAATACTCACCCAAACCCTGCCTGACTTGAGGTCTGGGTCCAGATCAACGGCTTGAATCGTGAGCACCATTCCCTTGAACACGTAGTCACGCTCAAGGATTGGGGCGAGTTCACGCCGGATTAGTTCGGCGGCGCGTTCTGTACGAAGAGACATGACTTGGACGCCGTTGGGGCAGTTTAGAGGGTCTGCTGAATCTTCTCGAGTTCGTAGCACTCGATGATGTCGTCTTCCTCGTACTCGGTGTAGTGTCCAAGCTTGATACCGCACTCTAGTCCATTGCGGACCTCGGCTACATCGTCTTGGAACCGCCGTAGCGTATCAACGTTGCCGTCGTAGACCGGTTGGTTGCGGCGGAGAACGCGTGCACGAGCCTTGCGGTCGATTCGGCCGTCCGTCACTTGGCACCCTGCAACAATGCCGCGGGTAAGTTTGAAGACCTGCTTGACCTTCGCGTGTCCAATGACCTTCTCGCGAGTGATTGGATCCAGGAGGCCTTGCATGGCTTCTTTGATCTGATCAACGAGTTCGTAGATGATAGAGTAAAGCTTAACTTGGACGCCTTCTGCTTTGGCGGCAGCTAGTGCTTTGTTCTCTACCTTGGTATTGAAGCCGATCACGATGGCGTCCGATGCAGAGGCCAAAATGACGTCAGATTCGCTGACTGGGCCCGCTTCTGCGTGAAGAATGTTAACTTTGACTTTGTCGGTCTTGATGTCGTTAAGGCATTTAACGATCGCCTCAACTGACCCTTGTACATCACCCTTGATGACTAAGTTCAGAGTTTTCTTTTCACCCTCTTCTAGGTTGGCAAAAAGTGTCTCAAGCGTGGAGCGCCGAGGGGCATTAAGTTTGCGCTGACGCAACTCTTCTACACGTTCCTCGCTGAGCTTTTTCACCTGACGCTCGTTGTCCATCACGACCACTTCGTCGCCAACGTTGGGCATGTCGCTGAAGCCAATAAGCTCGCATGGCATGCCTGGGCGCACTTCTTTGGCTGGCTTGCCATGATCGTCGTTCATGGCCTTGACCTTGCCCCAGTGGGGACCGCAGATGAAAGGCTGGCCCACTTTAAGTGTGCCTTGGCGAACGATGACAGTGGCCACAGGTCCTTTGCCTGCCTGAACAGACGATTCAATGACTGTTGCACGTGCTGGCGCCTGAGGATTGCTCTTCAACTCAAGCACCTCAGCCTGTAAGGCCATGGTTTCGAGGAGATTGTCGAGTCCAATGCCCTTGGTAGCAGAAACTTCCAGGCATTCGATTTCGCCACCCCAATCAACCGGGGCGAGACCAATCTCCTGGAGTTGCGACTTGACTCGCATGACGTTGGCCGTTGGCAGATCACATTTGTTAATGGCCACCATGAGAGTGACGTTGGCTGCCTTGGCATGGGACAATGCCTCACGTGTTTGGGGCATGATTCCATCGTCAGCTGCAATGACCAATACCACGATATCGGTAACATTGGCACCACGTGCACGCATTGCAGAGAATGCCGCGTGACCCGGAGTGTCAATGAAGGTAATGGGACGTCCACCATGGATCACGCTGTAGGCACCGATATGCTGCGTGATGCCACCAGCCTCGCCCGTGACCACGTGCGTCTTGCGAATCGAGTCGAGCAGGGACGTCTTACCGTGGTCGACGTGCCCCATAAATGTGATGATGGGTGCCCGGAGCTCCATTTCATCGACTGGAGCTTGTTCAGGTGTCTGCGCTTCTGGTTCGACGATGACTTCCTCAACCTTGTGAACACCAGCGCCTTTTTCGCGCTTTTCACGCTCGATCTTGAAGCCATGCTTCTCCGCCAGCTTCTCAGCGACATCAATCTCGATCGCTTTGTCTGCTGTAACGAATACCTTAAACGTTATCAGGTCGGCGATGAGCTTGAAAGGCTTGATCCCCATGCGCTCAGCAAGCTCTTTGACGATAATCGGCGGCTTGAGATGCAATACTCGATCCTCGGAGTCTACACCTTCAGTTGGCGCTGCTACGGCTTCCACCGCAGGTGGCGGGGCCACAGGCGTAGGTGGGGCGTTGAGCAGGGAAATCGGATGAAGAACAGCGCCAGGAGCGGAAGGCTTGGCTGCGATTGGAGCGACAGCTACTGCCTCTTTCTTCTTCGCACGAGCCTCTTTGCGCTTCTCTTCCTCATCAAAAAGATCCAATGCGCCTTTCTTTGCCTCATCGACACTTTGCTTTGGAGCCGCTGGTGGCTCGGGAGCGGCGGCTGGAGCCTTCTTAGGAGCAGTCTTCCCAAGCGGCGTAAAGGCCGATGCCGACTTCGGCGGGCCGGGCGCTTTCTTGGCAGCAGCCGGCTTGTCTTCGATCAAATCAACGACAGTCTTGGATGCAGCTTTCTTCTTGGGAACAGAGGATTCGTCCGCGTGAGATGCAGCGGGTTTGCTGGTGCTTTTGGACGAACTGGATTTGGAAGAAGGCATTGGTGAGTGGATTGGGACCTGGGCGATTGTGAATCGGGTTTGAAGCTATGGGTAAGAACCGCATGTTGCGGAAAAGGTCAGGATTTACGCGGCAGAAGCCACCTTGTCCAGCACGTGCTGAGCGAGTTCGGTATCGCCTCCAAGCATGTCGGCAATGTCGTCCAAGCTGGCTCCGGCAAAGCTTTCGATGTCAAGAATGCCTCCCCGGACCAACTGAGCGGCGACAGGCTCCTCAATGCCGATCAAGACTGCAAGGTCATGAACTGCGCCTCCCATTTGGGCAGCAAAGTGTTCGGCTGCTGTCTCGTCTTTCTCGATATTGAGTTCCATCCCCACCAACCGCGAGGTGAGACGGGCATTTTGACCACGGCGGCCAATTGCTTTCGATAAATCCTCTTCTGAGACGGTGAGATAAGCTGCCTTTTTTTCCTTATCAACGCGCAGAGTGAGCACTTTGATCGGACGTAGGGCCTCACGGATGAAATCATCCGGGTTGTCGGACCAGCGGATGATGTCGACCTTCTCGTTGTTGAGTTCACGAACAATATTTTTGACGCGTGCTCCCCGAAGTCCCACGCAAGCGCCTACCGGATCCACTTTGGGGTCGGCACTATGGACCGCGACTTTGGTTCTGTAGCCGGCCTCACGGGAGATGCTTACCAGTTCAACCGTGCGGTCAGCGATCTCGGTCACTTCGCGCTCAAATAGCCGACGGACGAAGTTTACATGAGCACGGCTCAGAATGATCTCGGGTCCACGGGAGCTTTCTTTCTCCACTGCTTTGACGTAAAAGCTCATGCGGTCGCCCATGGTGTAGTCTTCGGTAGGGACGCGCTCTTTGGCTGGCATCACTCCTTCAAACTTACCAAGATCAACAACGACATCGCTTTTGTCGAACCGGCGAACGATGCCTGACACAACGTCTCCAGTCCTATCTTTGAACTCGTCGTATAGATTTTCTTTCTCAGCCTGACGGAGTCTCTGAAGCATGGTTTGCTTGGCCGTCTGAGCCGCGATGCGCCCCATATCTTTGGGGGTGACTTCGACATCGATCTCGTCGCCTACTTGGGAAGCGGGCTTGATGCGGTTGGCAACCTTAATATCGATTTCCTCGAAGGCGTTTGTCACTTTTTCGACAGCGATCAGAGTTGCAAAGGCCCGAATCGTGCCTTTGTCTGGGTCAATCTTGATACGTAGATCACGAGCAGAACCAATTTTCTTCTTCGATGCTGCGAGCAATGCTTGGCTCAAGGCCTCAACCATCTTATGACGGTCAATGCCTTTTTCCTTCTCGTAGTAGTCGAAGAGAGCTTTGAGTTCTGAGATCATGATTATTTGCGAAAACTGGGAACAAAAAGGGCGGGCCAAAGCCCACCCCTCGTGAGACTGGTTCCAACAACGACGTCGGTCGAAGCGGGATGTTAAAAAGACAAGTTATCTTAATACTATGTCCCTTAAGAGCAAGGGAAATCCATTGACAACCCCGCCAATTTCGATTGAAAGCCAAGCCTTGTATTAGTCATGCGTGGCGACCTTTGAACGTTAGCTCGGCAATCCCTGACTTGTCCAAGCCACCGAGCCCCAGACTGACCATGCGATCGTATTGGGCCTTTGTGGCGGCATTGAGCGGTAGATTGAGGTTAACGGTGGCCGCGATCTCTGCCGCGATGCCACTATCTTTAGCCGCATGTTCTGCCGAGAACCAGCAATCATGTTCGCGGGCACACATATCACCTGCATCAGTCTCAAGGACCCGGGAGTTGGCTCCTGTTTGCGAGAAGACTTCCCGTATCATGTTCAAGTCATGGCCAAGCGCTGCAGCAAGCCCGAGACCTTCAGCCAGACCAGCGGTGTTGATGTTCATGACCATGTTAACGAGCGCTTTCACCTCGGCTGCAGAACCGGCTTTTCCGATGAATCGGCGATTTACGCTCATCTGCTCGATCATTTCCTTGATCTCGGGGCGGTGATAAGCCGCTTCGTCGCCAGCGAGCATCAAATAGAGTTTGCCTTCTCTCGCGTGGGAGATCGAGGAAGCCATGCAAGCCTCAATTGCGTGGGCACCGACTGCGGTTGCTGCTGCATCGACTTCACGATGGATCGACGGGCTTAAAGTGGCGCAATTGATAAAGATCTTGCCGCTGGCATCGGTGAGCAGGTTCTGATCGCCAGACAGAAAGATGGCGCGCATGGCAGAATCGTTGGTGACGACCGTAAAGATGACATCTGCGGCGGCCGTCACTTCTGCTAACGTTCCTGGCGCACTGCAGGATAGTTCAGAAGCCAGCTCCTTAGATGCCTCCTTGTTCACGTCAAAGACGGCAGTAATGTTGTAACCACAATCTTTGAGGCGGCGGGCCATATTGGCGCCCATTTTGCCGATTCCGACGAATGCTACAGTAGGTTTCATGATCTTATGGATGCTGTGGGGTTACTTGAACTCTGGATAAAACGGGTTGTGAGCCTTTTCCTCGCCTATCGTTGTCATGGGACCATGCCCAGGGCACACAATTGTGTCGTCGGGCATGGTGAAAAGCTCCTTGCGATTGGTTGCGAGAGCTTCAGGAAAAGATACCATACCTCCACCCATTGATGAAGCAAAGAGGGCATCTCCAACGATAGCAACGGGTTGTGACAGCCCTTCAATAAAATAGGTGGTGCCGCCGCGACTGTGTCCGGTGGTTGAGCGGGCGGTGATCCTGAGCCTGCCGAGTTTCCACTCCGGTTTTTCCGCAATCTGAAACTGAATGCAGCCGTCTGCGGGCTCTTGTGCATTGGTGAAGCATTTTGGGGCAGGGGTGACTGAAACCAAGGTGCTCAGGTCAGCGATGTGGTCCGTGTGAGTGTGGGTGATGAAGACATATTCTAGGCTAAGGCCCTCTTGCTTGATGTGCTTCAAGATTGGCTCAGCCGATGCACTGGTGTCAAATACGGCTGCTTGTTTGGTAATGGGATCGTGAATGACATAGGCATTCACGGTCATATCATGGAAAACGGTGTTGAATTGGGCGACTCCAGTCATTTCAACGGCTCTAGGCCTCCAGCCATTCGCAGCCATGACAGCCAACGAAGGGCCATGAATCCCAAGGGCACTGGCCAGTTCCTGGAGGTGGTTCGTGCTGTTGCCGGCTTTCGCTTCAATGAGTGATTCAAGCGGGACTCCTGCGCTTTGAGCAACTGCTGCATCGTCCAGTTTTAGTCCGCGCTGAGCTTTCGCCAGTACATCGTTGTAGAGATCCTCAAGGGGTAGCATAATCAGACATTCGGTCACAAGGCTGACGAGAAGTCAATCGCCCGACGATTGAAATCAGACTTTGAGGTAGGTCGCGCCGCACTTTCTCTATTGGTGTGAAGAGGTGGCGATGATGGGCTGTGATGATCTGCGCCTTTGTAGTGGCATTGTAGGGCAACTGAGAAGTGAGGGCCTCATACAAGGTGATGCCGAGCGAGTAGAGGTCGCTCGCGATCGATGGGGGATCTCCAGCCAATCGCTCCGGGGCCATGTAGTGGATGGTGCCCAGCATTGGCAATCCATCTGCATGATCGGCCGGGGTAGCGGCGTCAAAATCAACCAGCACCACTCCAGATGACGTCCATATGATGTTCTGAGGGCTGATATCGTTGTGGAGCCAACCTGCAGCATGAATAAATCTAACAGTGTCTAGCAACTCTGCGGCGCACTTTTCTGCCTCGAGAATACTGAGTGGTTGGCTCACTGTTTTTTGTGCAAGGGTAGGGCCTTCTAGCCATTCCAGCCAGAGGTTTGGTCCGTCCACTTCTAGCAATGAGACGATGTGAGGATGACGACAGGCCTCTAAAGCAGCCTTTTCGACTTCTGGGTGTTTACTGGTTTTTTTCCAGCGGCGGTCAGCATTCTTGGCCATATTGGGTTACGTAGTTTCCGTGTGGTCCTCCACAAGACATCAGGCAGTTGGGAAGGCTAGTGATCATGTTTCATTGTGTTCTTTTGGATATCCGGTTTAGGCTACATCAAGGATGAGTTTTTTTTCAATTTTGACTTGATTATCTCATCATGTTTAATAGTGTGAAGCCTTCCAGATGAACGCCGATAAGATATATTTATTGAAAATATAGATTTCACTTGAACTTCTCAACGAGCTGTTTATAATTATCGCTGTTCTAGCCTTATTTTTTAAAAATCAACCCCCGGACCAAATGTCAGCCATCAACACCAACAAACCCGCTGTTAGAGATCACGCCAAACTGGCGGATTTCATCATGTTTAGTCAGCGGGAGTTCCTGCTGAATCTCTCTCGGGATCTCAACCGCGACAACATTTCCTTCGCACAGTTCTTCCTGCTCAGCTATCTGACGACCTCCAAGGAGCTCACCATGACAGACATCGCCCGGAAGATGGGTCACTCCACTGCTGCCGCTACGGGTCTTGTTGATCGTTTAGAGAAGCTTGGGTACATGGAGCGCACACACGCTATTGATGATCGCCGCAAAGTCTTGGTGCGCATCACTCCCAAAGGCCTTGATTTGGTAAGCAGACTTCGCGACGAGCTCCAAAATCGTATCGCTGATGCCATGCAGGAAACTCAGGCAGCAGATGCCGGTAGCTTCATTTCGGCCTACCGCAAGCTGGACGACAGCGCTGCTCTAGCTCAATAAGCCAGAGAGTCGAGATATCTGCTGGAAATAGCGATGCTGCTGTGCTCATGGCATGAGTATGGTGCAGACATTTTCAGCGCTTGAGGCGTTTCCCAAGATCAGGCACGCCTTCGTTCAGCGGGTAAGAGAAGTTGATGTGGTGACTGATCGCGACGAGGCGATTCGTCGTCTTCAGCCTACCCACGCTGAGATTCTTCGGCGCATTGGATTTTACCAAGTGCGCCATGCTGAGCAGGTGCACGGTAATGTTGTAGAAGTGGTCACAAGTTCCTCACCCCAGCCCTCGAATGGCGCTGACGGACTGATCACTGCTGAACCCGGTTTGGCCCTCTGCATCTACGTGGCAGATTGCGCGGCGGTTTACTTGGTGGATAAGCATGCGCGGTGCCTTGGTTTAGTGCATTCTGGACGTCGTGGATCAGAGTTGGGTATTGCGGGTGTAGCCTTGCGGCGGATGCAGGCCGATTTCGGGGTCGATCCAGCAGACGTGGTCATACAGGTGAGTCCTTGCATTCGTCCACCGCTCTATGAGGTAGATTTTGCCGCTTTGATCAGGGATAACTGTCTTGCTCATGGAGTCCTTCCCCAGAACTACCATGATTGTGGAGCCTGCACCGGCTCTGATCTGGGAACCCATTACTCGTATCGCATGGAAAAAGGATTTACAGGTCGAATGGCCGCATATCTGGGTTTGATTTCATGACTTTATTTGCACACGCCAAAATCAATCTGTCCCTACGCATTTTGGGAAAGCGCGCGGATGGTTTTCACGAGGTAGTGACTCGGATGGCTCCTTTGCAGCTTCATGATGTAGTGACTGTCGAACCCATTGAAGAAACAGATCGGATCCTAATCACTTCGAATGACCCTGATATTCCGACGGACGGATCAAACCTCATGGCAAAAGCAGCTAGTGCTCTAGCGGAGGAGCTCGGCATTCATCACGGTTGGCGAATGCATGTCGAGAAGCACATTCCCTTTGGGGCTGGCTTAGGTGGGGGTAGCAGCGATGCAGCAGCCGTGCTCATTGCGATCAATCAGATCCTTCGGCTTGGACTATCTGTTGCGGAACTCGCCAGGATCGGCGGCCGGATCGGCTCCGATGTGCCATTTTTTCTTTTTGGAGGCGTTTGTGATGCCACGGGTCGTGGAGAGGAGATATCACCAGTCGATTTCCCGTGGCAGTTTGACATTCTTTTGGTGAAGCCACCTTTTGGAATCCCAACTCCGTGGGCATACAAAGCGTGGGCAGACTCGAAGGTCGCTACTGGAGTAGACTTTACGCCTCAAGTGCTACCCTGGGGCGAAATGGTGAACGATCTTGAGCGGCCAGTGTTCCAAAAGCATCTAATGTTGCCGATTTTGAAGCAATGGCTCAGAGAACAACTGGGTGTCCGGGCAGCGATGATGTCGGGCTCTGGCTCAACGATATTCGCTGTGCTGGAGGATGGTGTTGACGGTCTGGCGCTTCAAAAACTCGTGCAGGAGTTTTGTGGCGACTCAACTTGGGTATGCCTTACACGATCAATGGCGGCCCAACCTCTGTAGTTATTCAGCCGCTACAACCCTCGCCCAAGAGTCTGCCTCGATAAGCGTGTCCAAGTCCGGATGCTCGAGGACTTTATGTGCTTTCATCACGCGTTCGACCGTGCGCCAAATCGAAGGGAAGGGGATTTGACCAGCCAGAAATGCATCGACGGCGACTTCGTTGGCGGCGTTGAGCACGGCGGGCAGGGTTCCGCCCGTTTCGCCAGCCCATCTGGCAAGATCGAGAGAGGGGAAATCCTGAGTGCGCGGAGATTCAAACTGGAGAGTGCCCAGCGCGGCAAAGTCGAGCGGTTTGAGTGAGTTAGCGACCCTATCTGGCCAAGTGACTGCGTACTGAATGGGAAAGCACATGTCGGAGTGGCTTAGCTGGGCTAGAACACTGTTGTCCATGAACTCTACCATGCTGTGCACAATAGACTGCGGGTGCACGATGACCTCAATCTTGTCCATAGGTACGTCAAATAGCCACCGTGCTTCGATCATTTCCAAGCCTTTGTTGAAGAGCGTGGCTGAGTCGATCGTGATTTTGCGCCCCATGCTCCAAGTGGGATGTTTCAGGGCCTGGGCCACCGTCACCGACTCGAGTTGGTCTGCAGGAAGGGTGCGGAATGGGCCGCCAGATGCTGTCAGAAGGATTCGGCGAATCTCGCTTTGCCTGTGCCCTTCCAGACACTGAAAAATGGCATTGTGCTCGCTATCTACAGGCAAAACTTGCACTTGCTTGTCCCTCGCTGCCGTCATCACCGCCTTGCCCGCCATGACGAGTATTTCTTTGCTCGCCACCGCCAAATCCATGCCACACTCGATCGCGGCGAGTGCAGGGGCCAAGCCTGCTGTGCCAACAATCGCAATGATAGCCATGTCAGCCCCTGACGCGCGGACTAGGTCTACCAATCCAGATGCCCCGCAGTGAACCGTGACACTGCTACCTAGCTTGTTTGCGACCTCATTTGCTGCATCCCCACAAGTCATGGCGACATGCCGCACGCCCGTCTCCTGAGCTTGTGCAATAAGGCTGTCAGTTGAGCGATGAGCGGCAAGACCAACAATTTGCATCCGGTCAGGAATGTCCCTGGCGACTTTTAAGGCGCTGGTGCCGATAGAGCCTGTGGAGCCGAGGATAACGACTTTTCTGCTTCTCGCAGGTGGGTCAATGTCTGCCATGATGGATTCGAAGGGCTGCGGTAAACCACCATCTATGCCAACGGCAACTGAAATCATCAACCG
Source organism: Verrucomicrobiaceae bacterium (assembly GCA_016795485.1). Taxonomy (GTDB): domain Bacteria; phylum Verrucomicrobiota; class Verrucomicrobiia; order Verrucomicrobiales; family Verrucomicrobiaceae; genus JAEUHM01. The sequence continues at coordinate 27,782 of JAEUHM010000032.1, forward strand.
CGCTTCGTTGGTCGCGATTTCTTTGTCACGCCTCTCTCATGAAGATCACGACTGGCGGATTCTAGCACTCGACGCTCCTTCTCTGAGAGACTATTCAGGCCCTCTCGATTAATCTTGTCCAGAATGTCATTCACTTCGTCAATGATCGGCAGATCGCTTTGGCCGGGGGCTTCACGTTTGCGACGAATTGCGTCATGATCCATCTCAGGCGTGGCGATTTCCAGACGCCTCATGCGGGCCATCGCTCTTGGTGCAGGTTTCTTGGGTGCAGCCTCAAATCCCTCCTGCTGATGCCACAGGCGGGCGTAAGTCATCGGCTGTCCGCCATAACCCAGTAATCGCACGACATACCAGCCTAGCAAGGCACCGCCAATGTGTGCGAAGTATGCATTGCCGCCCCACAGGGACGCTGCGGACTCAGACATAAGGACCGAAAGTCCAAGCGCTATCTCGAGAACCAGAATACCCACTGCCAACGTCCATAGCCGCAAATGAACGGGAAAAATGAAATAAAACATCGTGGTGACGTTCTCCTGTGGCAGAACCGCTGCCAAGGCAAACCCCACAGCGCATGCACAAGCCGAAGAGCCAAAAATGGGCACATCTCTGATGCCGCTCGCGTATGCGTCGACAAACACTTGAAATAGTGCACCGACTAGCCCGCCAACAAAATACACAATCAAAAACAACCTGTTACCGAGGAGTTCCACCAGGCGCACACCAGCCAGGTAGGTGATCACCAAGTTGCCCAGCAAATGCATCGGCCCGCTGTGAAGGAACATGTGGGTAAGGAGTGTCCAAACCTTCCCTTCAGCGAGTGCCTTCAAGCTGATCCCACCACTTTTGCCAACAGTTAGCGTAGAGGCGGATGCCGCCGGCTCGCCCGACAGAAGTGTCCAAACGGATGGCCCCAGAAAGTAAGCCAGTATGTTCAGTGCGAGTATAGCGTGCAAAACGGTCAGGCGCGGCCAGTCCGACCGTCGGTTGGACGGCCGGGAACCCTGGCGCATGTAGTCGCGATCCTCGATCATTGCATCAGCTCGAAACGCATCGTTTGGCGGCAACCGTTGGGGAATCGCCTTGCGATGACTGTTCTAGTTTGACGCGTATGATAGCAGCAGCTAGAAGGAATCGCGAAACAATATTTTTGCCACAGAAGCCCTCCAGCCCAGCTATTTTGTTCATGCCCAAGACCAGCCTTTGCCTCGTCGCTATCTCCCTATTTCTCGGTCTCCAGAGCGCAACTGCTCAGCAGAGCGTGCCTGATCATCCGACGGTGGCCCTCGTGAACACCTATTTCAAACACGTAGTCGATGAGGATTGGAAGGCTGCGGCAGCAATGCTGAGCCCGGCCTCATTGGAGCGGAAGCGGGTAAAGGCATTGGACCTCGTCAAGCGAGCTCCGACAATGACGGCTGAGTCTGAGATGCTGGCTCAACTTGGAGTCAAAGAACTGAAGGATCTTGAGGCCATGTCTCCCTTGGATTTTTACGCAGCTGAGCGGTCCGGTGTCGCCCGCAAGGACGAGAAAAGCGAGGCCATCCGCAAGCAAAAGCAAGAGAGCCTCAAGGTAAATGTGCTTGGCGTCATTCTTGAGCAAAAAGGGTCGATCGCTCATCTGGCGGTCCGGACAAGTCAGGCTGTGTTGGACAAGCAAATCGAGGAACTGATCTTTATTTCATTTCAGCAAGACGAGGCCGACAAAACAAAATGGTTCATCGTCCCGGATATGCAGATGCCAGTGACCACTCTTCTTCCGGGTGCCGAAGGTGCTGCACCAGCACCCCAGGAAGCACCCAAGACCAAGTAAGGTCGAGTGCTAAACCGACGGCTCTATTTGGGCATTCTGAGCCCTCTTGGACGTGCCTTTCCTCGCTTGCGTTGAGAGGCAAAAAAACTTCGTAAAACTGCCGAAAAACCTTGGCGTAGAGCGGCATCTCTCTATCCTCAAAAGCTCCTACAAAGAGACGGCGGTTGCGGGTTGCTGCAGCACCTCTCTTGCGACTCGTAACCGAGCCGATTTTACGACCTCTCCAGCCACGCTTTTACCCTAAACATGTCAGAAGAACTTAACGACATCCGCAACGCCACTCACATCGACAGTAATCAAGCGTACGGAGCAAGTCAGATCCAACATCTCGAAGGCCTCAAAGCCGTCAGGATGCGCCCAGGCATGTATATCGGCGAGACTGATGAACGTGGATTGCATCACTGCGTTTTTGAAGTGGTGGATAACTCCATCGACGAACATCTTGCTGGTTTTTGCAAGAATGTGTGGATCACGATCCACACGGATGGCTCAATCAGCATCGAAGACGACGGGCGCGGTATTCCTGTTGAGATGCATGCTAAGGGTATGCCAACGGTCGAACTCGTTTTGACCAATTTGCACGCTGGCGGCAAGTTTGGTGACGGTGCCTATGAGTTTTCAGGTGGTTTGCACGGAGTTGGTGCCAAGTGCGTTAATGCCCTTTCCGACTGGTTCAAATGTGAGGTCTATCGCAACGGGAAGATTCATTCAATCGGGTTTGAACGAGGCATCACCACTGAGCCGCTAAAGGTCCTGGGTGATTTGGATGATGACAAACGGACTGGAACGAAGGTCACGTTTTTCCCAGACGCGACCATCTTTACGGTTACCACCACTTTTGTGTTCGAGAGGCTGAGGACTCGGCTGCGGGAACTTGCTTTCCTCAACCCGGGCATAACAATCACGTTGACCGATGAGCGGGGTGATGAGCCGCGCTCAGAAAGTCTTGTCTATGTCGATGGCGTGAAGCAGTTCGTCAAAGAGTTGGGCGCTGATAAAGACAAGGTTCATCCGGAGCCAATCGTCATCGCGGGACGCCGCGAGGTAATGCTTGAGGACAAAAAGAAGTTCATCATCATCGACTGCGTTTTGCAGTATAACAAGGGTCTGAGTGAGCAGACGCTATGCTTTGCTAACGCTATCCCAAATCCGGATTATGGAACTCACTACTCCGGTTTGAAGACCGCGCTTACGAAAGCCGTAAAGCAATACGTCGCGGCCAATCCAAAAGCATTCAAAGACAAACTGCCTGAGATCGAGGGCGAAGATTGTCGTGAGGGCCTGATCTGCATTCTCAGTGTTAAACACCCTCACCCGCGCTTCAACTCTCAGACCAAGGTAAAGTTGGTTAACGGCGAGGTTGAGGGTGTGGTGAACTCGGTGGTTTATGAGGGCCTTACGCGCTACTTTGATGAGAACCCGGACAATGCGCTTGAGATAATCAAGAACATCATTATCGCGGCCAAATCCCGTGAAGCTGCTCGCAGGGCTCGTGAAGCAATCCGAAAGGATGCAATGAGCAGCGGAGGCTTGCCTGGCAAACTGGCGGACTGTTCAGAGCGCGATCCTGCCAAGACAGAGCTTTTCATTGTCGAGGGCGACTCCGCTGGTGGCTCCGCCAAGATGGGACGTAATCGGCATAATCAGGCGATCTTGCCCCTTCGTGGTAAGCTCATCAATACGGAGAAAGCCCGCTTGGATAAAGTCCTTGCTAACAAAGAAATCCAAACAATGATAACGGCAATCGGCACCGGGATTGGTGGCGATAGTGAAGTCGAGGGCAGTTTTAATATTGAGAAGCTCCGGTATCACAAGATCGTGATCATGACCGATGCTGATGTGGATGGAAGCCACATCCGGACACTGCTGCTGACCTTCTTTTTCCGCCAAATGCCAGAGTTGGTGAAGCGTGGTCACATCTACGTCGCTCAGCCTCCTCTTTACCAAGTGACACGGAAAAAACGTGAGGAGTATGTGCAAAATGATGAGGAGATGGAACGCATTCTTCTCGATCTCGGTTCAGGCGAGATCACTCTCCGCAACACGTCGGATGGGACCAAGGTGGATGCAGAGCGCGTGAAGCAGATTCTCGATCTTTTGGTGCCTGTTGCCAAGTTTGCCGACATTATCAGGCGCCACGGGGCTGATTTTGAGACGTATTTGCAGCATCGCAATGAAGAGACAGGGGAGTTGCCGCACTACCTTGTCATTATCCGTGAGGGCAACGAAGTTCACGTCAAGTATCTGTTGGATCGGGACGCCTTGGCCACCTATGCGCATGAAAACGCGGACCTGCATCTTTTTGGCAAGCCAGAGGCTGACGCCGGAAACGGGGCAGCCCCAAAACAAACTCGTCGTGCTCGTTTAATTGAGGTTCACGAGGCTCATGGCATGAAGGCGCGCTTCAAGCAATTGGATGAACTTGGACTTCACGTTGATCACTTTAGTAGCCAGGATAAACCCTTGTTTGAAGTGATCGAAGGCGATGGTGACAACGCTAGGGTAAATCCGGTTTTCAGCATCCCAGGGATCTTGGACAAAGTCATGGAGATCGGGAAGCGCGGCATGGAGATCAAGCGATTCAAGGGTCTTGGTGAAATGAACGCCAAGCAGTTGTTTGAAACTACCATGGACCCATCCAAACGAACGCTGCTGCAGATCAAGCTTGATGAGAGCAACGCTCATGAGGCCGAGCGCATATTCACCATCCTCATGGGCGATGTAGTGGAACCACGGAAACACTTCATTGAGGAAAATGCGCTCAATGTTCGCAACCTCGACGTGTAGAGCGGGCTCTGCTCACGGCCAACTGCTCGTCCTTTCTGACAACCACTCACTTTTGCACCTCTTTTAATGACCGACCCTAACACACGCCCTATTTCAGTAGCCGACGAGGTGAAGAACTCGTTCTTGGACTACTCCATGTCTGTCATCATTTCCAGGGCCTTGCCTGATGTGAGGGACGGACTGAAACCATCTCAGCGGCGAATTCTGTATGCCATGCATGAGTTGAATCTGTATCCGCCGAAGAAGCACGTGAAGTGCGCTAAGATCGCTGGCGATACGTCTGGTAACTACCACCCACACGGAGAAGCCGTCATTTACCCAACCCTCGTGCATATGGGCCAGGAGTGGGCAATGAGGGAGACATTAATCGATCCCCAGGGAAACTTTGGATCGGTCGAAGGCGATCCGCCTGCAGCCATGCGTTATACCGAGGCGAGGATGACTCACCTGGGAGGTTCATTGATGAACGACATGGACAAGGACACGGTGGATTTCGTGCCCAACTATGACGAGCGCCTAACCGAGCCTACGGTTTTTCCGGCGGCCTTTCCGAACCTTATCGTCAATGGCGGAACAGGCATCGCGGTGGGCATGGCCACCAACATGCCTCCGCACAACCTTGGCGAGGTGATCAATGGCGTCTGCGCGCAGATCGACAATCCTCAAATCACCAACGCGGAGTTGCTGGAGTTCATCAAGGGTCCGGATTTCCCGACCGGGTGTACTATTATGGGCACACAAGGCATTCGCGACTACATGGAGACGGGACACGGCTCTGTCCGGATGCGTGGGCAGGCGGAGATTGTCGAGAATGGCAACCGCGAGCAGATCGTCATCACGGAGATTCCATACAACGTGAACCGAGCTGATTTGGAGAAGAAGATTGCCGAGTTGGCCAATGAAAAGATCATTCCGGAGATTAGTAGCGTAAGGAACGAGTCCGATGAGCGCACTCGATTGGTAATTGATCTGAAAAAGGATGCTCGGCCACAAGTGGTGCTGAACAACCTATACAAGCACACAGAGTTGGAATCTTCGTTCAGCATCCACATGCTGGCAATTGATGGCAATCGCCCACGTGTGTTCAGCATGAGGGACGCGATCAGCTGCTACATAGAGCATCGGCGTGAAGTGGTGGTCCGGCGCACCAAATACCTTCTCGGCAAAGCCGAGGTTCAAGCTGAGAAACTTGAGGCTTATTTGCTAGCTCTTGGCCATCTGGATGACTTTATCAAGATTATCCGTGACAGCCGGAATCGCGATGAAGCTCGTGCCGGACTCAGGGCCTACACGTTTTCTACGTCTACAGCTGAGCAGTTGGGCATTCTGATTCGGAGTCAGCCAAGTATTCAGGGAGATCGTTATGTTTTCACTGACAAGCAAGTGGATGACATCTTGGAACTTCGCCTCTATCAGCTCACAGGTATGGAGCGGGATAAGGTGAAGGCTGAGTATGATGACATTCTGTCCACCATCAAAGATCTTCTGGATATCCTCGCCAACGAGCACCGAGTATTGTCGATCATCAAAGACGAACTGAACGCCATCAAGGCCAAGCATGCTAGTCCGCGCCTCACGCGCATTGAAGCAGTCGAGGGAGAGATACAGTCTGTAGACTTGATCCCAAACGAAGCGGCCATCGTGACGATGACGCACCTTGGCAGTATCAAGCGCACTCCGACGGCGGAATACAGGCTGCAAGCTCGGGGTGGCAAAGGGCTCAAAGGAATGGAGACTCGTGAAGCGCAGAGCGAGGATGAAGCAGATGACTTTGTTGAGCATCTTTTCAGTGCGCATTTGCACGATTTCCTGCTGTTCTTCACCAATACGGGCCGGATGTATGTGGAGCGTGTTTATCAGCTGCCTCAAGCGACTCGCACGGGCAAGGGACGAAGCATTAAGAACGTGCTGAACCTTCGTCCTGAGGAGAAGATTGCTTCAGTGCTTATCTTGAAGGCAAAAGGCGCAGAAGATGATGCCATGTGGGCGGCCGACCGCTATGTTTTGTTCGCTACCAAGGACGGCACCATAAAAAAAACGGCCCTTGAGGAGTTTAAAAACTACCGCAAGGACGGAATCATTGCGATCAAGCTGGACGAGGGCAACGACCTTGTGGATGTCGTCCTCACCGATGGTAGCAAAGAAGTGTGCCTCGTGACTCATGAAGGCATGTGCGTGCGTTTCCATGAGACTGGAGATGACCCGGCATCGCCTAATCTGCGCCCAATCGGTCGCGCTACAGCTGGTGTTCGCGGTGTAATGCTGGACGCTGACGACTTCCTTGTGAGTGGAGTCACCAATGAGGAGGGTACGATGCTCCTTGTGGTGAGTGAACGTGGCCTCGGCAAGCGCACGCCATTTGAGGAATACCGCCTTATCAATCGAGGTGGAAAAGGTGTCATCACGATGAATGTCACCGATAAGACCGGAAAGGTGTGTGCTGCTCTAGCGGTACGTGAGACGGACCAACTGATGCTCATGACAAGCAAAGGCCAGAGCGTCCGCATCCCTGTTAGCACGATCCGTGAGACGGGAAGAAACGCGCAAGGGGTCAAGCTCATGAACCTTCGTGACGGAGAGATCATTCAGGACGTGGCATTGGTGGCGGCAGACGAGGTGGATGAAGTCGCTGAGGGTGTCGAAGGTGGATCAGAGTCCACCGATGCACCTTTACCTGAGACACCAGCCCCTGATTCTGTCGAATGATGCCAACCCAGTGCTCAAATCTCCCACAAATTTGGGCCAGAACGTGCTTTTAACCCCTAACTTATGCGTGCCCTACGGTCTCTTGACTCGGTGGGAGCGCTGATTTATTAACCCAACGCCATGTCTGAGTCCGCACCTGCCAACAAGCCCGTTTACAACGTCAAAAACCCGTTTCTGGCCCGCCTGAAAAAGTCTTACAATCTGTCTGGCCCAGAGGCACCAAAGCACACTGCTCACTACGAGATCGACTTGGCTGGCTCTGGTCTAGAATACACTCCCGGTGACTCATTGGCTGTCCAGCCAACGAATGATCCTGGTTTAGTGAACGAGACGCTTGCAGCGCTTGGCTTTTCTGGAGACGAGCAGGTCGTGCACGCCAAAACGGGAGCTACGGTTGGCATTCGTCAGGCACTGATTGAAGGCAACTCCATCACGGAAGTCGATAACAAGCTGATCAAAGCTATCGTCGAAAAGACCGGTGGCGACACCCCGCTGGCACCGCTGGCTAATCCTGAGAGCAAGGACGCTCTGAAGCAGTATCTGTGGGGCCGATTCGTGATCGATCTACTCCTTGAGAACCCGTCAGCCAAGTTCGAGCCACAGGAGTTCATCGGTTGCCTGAAGAAGCTCAACATCCGTCTGTATTCGATATCCAGCAGCCAGAAAGCCCATCCTGAAGAGGTTCATCTTACCGTTGCCACGGTGCGCTACGAGAGTCTCGGGCGTAAGCGTGGTGGTGTGGCATCTACATTTCTCGCAGAGCGAGTGAATGGTGACACAATCATCCCGGTTTTCGTTAATCAGGGTAAGGGGTTTCGTCTTCCCGATCCGACTGAAGACATTCCCGTCATTTTCTGTGGCCCTGGCACTGGCATCGCACCTTTCCGGGCCTTTTTGGAAGAACGAGAAGCTACGGGCGCTAAAGGGAAAGCATGGTTGTTCTTTGGAGAAGTCAGCGAGAAGTCCTGCTTCTTCTACAAAGATGAGTTTGAAGCCTATCTTGCCGAAGGCACATTGGCCAAACTGACTACAGCGTGGTCTCGTGATCAGGCGGAGAAGATTTACGTGCAGAATCGCATGTTGGAGAACAGTGCTGAGTTTTACAGCTACCTTGAACAGGGTGCGATTTTCTACGTGTGTGGAGATGCCTCCCGTATGGCGGTCGATGTCGATAGAGCCTTGCACACGATCATCGAGAAAGAAGGTGCAAAGACACCCGAGGAAGCTGCCGCATATGTTCAGGCCATGAAGGACGCCAAGCGCTATCGGCGCGATGTTTACTAAGCCCTGGCTTCGGCCAGCTTGCTTAGTCCGCGACTTGCACTTGGGGCGGATAACGCCAATCTACCGCCCCGCGCTTGGTTTTTAGTTCTCACATCTTCATTTTTTGGTTTTTGCCGCTAGTCCTGAGCGGCTATTACCTTTTGTTGTGGAGAGGGGCGGGTCCAACCGCTAGACACGCCTTCCTAACCGTGGCCGGAATGATTTTCTACGGCTGGTGGAACCCTTGGTTCGTGCTCTTGATGCTGGGGACGACCACTCTCGACTACAATCTCGGACGCATGATCGTTTCGGCTGGCGAAAACCTGAAGCGGAAGAAGCTCGGGGTTGTGCTCTCTGTCGTTAGCAATCTTGGTGCACTTGCATTCTTCAAATACACTGCGTTTGGCGTCGAAAGTGCTCAGTCTTTGGCGAAAGCGATGCATTGGGGACACATTGATGTGCCTGAGTTCTTTCAGAACATCGTCCTTCCAGCCGGTATCTCGTTCTATGTGTTCCAGAGCCTGAGCTACTGCATCGATCTCTATCGGGGCCACGCAAAGCCTGCTCAGACGCTGTTGGACTTTACTTGCTTCGTATCTCTTTTTCCTCATCTCGTTGCTGGTCCGATAGTGCGCTATGGCATCATCGCTGAGCAGATGCGGCATCGAGAGCACTCTGTTCAGAAAGTAACCTATGGTCTCACGCGCTTCTCATTTGGCTTGGCTAAGAAGATACTGCTGGCAGATCCGATGGGGAGCATCGCGGATTCCGCTTTTGCGGCTGGTCCGACATCACTGACTCAGTTTTCTGCTTGGTTGGGAATCCTCGCGTATGCGTTCCAAATCTACTTCGACTTCAGCGCCTATTCCGATATGGCCATCGGGCTCGCTAGGACTCTTGGCTTCTACTTTGTCGAGAACTTCGATTCACCCTACAAGAGCGCAAGTATCACCGAGTTCTGGAGACGCTGGCATATGTCGCTGTCGGCGTTTTTGAGGGACTACCTCTACATTCCGCTGGGAGGGAATCGGGCAGGGAGCATGAGGACGTACATCAACTTGATGCTCACCATGCTTATTGGTGGGCTATGGCATGGTGCATCGTGGACGTTTGTCATCTGGGGCGGGATTCACGGCATCATGTTGTCAGTAGAACGCGCGTTTGGCCGGAGAGTCGTGTGGCAACGCTTGCCGAAGTTGGCGAAAGAGGTCCCGACTTTTGTCATCGTTTTGATAGGATGGGTCTTCTTTCGTGCCGAGAATCTCGATGCCGCGTGCGGATACTTAAGTACCATGTTTGGACATGGCGATGGCTTGGCTGATCCAGCGCTTATTCTGGAAAAGGTGATCACGAGGGATTGGTTATTCGGACACATGATCGTTTGCGCGCTGGCGGTTTGGCTGATGCCCAACACGCAGACCATCTTGCGTGACTTTGTCTGGTGGAAGGCCGTGTTGGGTGGCGTTCTGTTTTTGGTTGCCGTTTCGATGATGTTTGCTCGTGGGCACAGCCCATTTCTCTATTTTCAGTTCTGATGAGCAACGTCCCAAACAATCCCTATCCAAACGAGCGCGACCTCACGGTCTATTCGATTGCGAGCAAGCAGGCGCGGAACATCATTGTGGTATTCGGGCTGCTTTTGGCGGTTCCCCCGCTCATGTGGATGCTGTCGCAAATGTTGCAACGGCAGTGGACACAACTGTTTCCGGTAAAGGTGCTCAGTTGGACGCCGAAACGGGGCGACTTGATGTCCCATCTTCATGCCATGGAGAAGAGTTTGGACACGGCACCCTATGCGAAGACAGCTCAGCAGCAGGTTCAGTGGCTAATGACTGCATTTGCGGCTGAAGGATGTAGGAAGACCTTTATCGGACATAACGGTTGGCTCTTCTTTCAGCCTGAACTTGATGCGTTGACAGGTTATGGGCCGATTTTGAATGCTCCGTTCTCGATCATGAAGGATCCAACGGTAGCAAAATTGAAGTCCGCTAGGCAATGTGTGGCACACTTTGCTACTCAGCTTAAGGAGCGTGGCGTCAAGCTCATGCTGGTTCCGATCCCGGTGAAGGCCACCATCTATCCGGAACACATCACTGGCTACAGGGCGCTGGAGCGCCAATCTGCCGTAACTTATCAAGATGAGGCGATAAGCGCAGAGGCTCCAGTTTTTCATGCAGATGAAGGTTTACTCTTTGATGAACTGAGGGCAGCGGGGGTCGATGTAGTGGACGTGGTGCCCGCTATGCTTCAGCTCAAGGAACAGAATGACATGCTCTATCGTCGCCAAGTAAGAGCGAAGGTGCCGGATGCGGTCAAAAGAGAAGTTTACCTCAAGCAGGACACTCACTGGACATACGACACGATGCAACAGATCGCTAAAGCACTTGCTGATCATATTCGGAAGACGTACCCCGGATTAGCGGCAGATGGACCACGTGCTGAAGTGAACCCACGTGCAGTGTCAGAGGGAAGTTTGGGGGATCTTGTGAAGCTCTTGGGACTTCCTTCCGGTCAAACATTGTTTGGCCAAGAAATGCAAACTTACGTTAGTTTGGAAGACAGCAAATCCGACCCGAGATCATCGATTGCACTACTTGGGGATAGCTTCGTGAACATCTTTGATGATCCTGCTCTTGGATTCGCTCCCACTGGATCCACAAAGAGACTGAAGGCGGGCTTTGCGCAGTATTTGTCGCTTTATCTTGGTACGGATTTGGATGTCGTCACCGAGAACGGTGGAGGTGCTACCTCAGTGAGAGCTCGTTTTGCTGCACGAAAAGATGATGAGGTGCGAGCAAAGAAGTTAGTGGTCTGGGTATTGTCTGCTCGCGACTTGCTGCTCACTGCTGAGCAAGGACGAGACGCTGGGGTGACGTGGAAAGATGTGACGTTCAACCCTGAACGAAATCCTCCGGCGAGGATCGAGCCGATGCTGCCTCCAAAGAGCAACTAACATTTACTTGTCGAGCGTTAAACGTGGCTTGATACGTTCCAGAGTCTTGTCGCCGATGCCTTGGACTTTTTTGAGATCTTCGACGCTCGTATAAGGTCTACCGGACACAATCTTTGAAGCGATCTCTGGACCGATTCCATCCAGTGTGGTGAGGAGTTCAATGCTTGCTGTATTTGGGTTAACGGGCCCGGTGGCTGGATTACCTCTAAAGACAAGGAAGAGGACAATTGCAGCACATCCGAGGCCTAAGACGACCCAAATCCAAGTCTTGGATGCAGGTGAAGAGCGGATCTGTGCTTCACGCCGCTCGACATAGTTCATGAATGGATCGTTAGCCATGCACGGAATCACGCCTCGTCCTGGAGGAATCGTTCGGCATCAATAGCAGCCATGCATCCCATTGCGGCAGCGGTGATAGCTTGCCGGTAGTGTTTATCGGCACAATCACCCGCGACAAATACTCCAGGGACATTCGTATGGGCTCCGTGGGTTGGAATGATGTAGCCAGCATCATCCATATCGATCACGCCTTTGAAAAGTTGTGTATTGGGTATTAACCCGATCGCAACAAACACACCAGAGCAGTCGATCGTGGATTCCTCTCCCGAAATGAGATTCTTCAAGCGAACTCCGGTGACAACATCCTGCTTCACGTCGAGGATTTCCTCGACGGTGGTGTTCCAGATAGGCTTGATTTTATTGTTGGCCAAGACCCTGTCAGCCATGATCTTGGAGGCTCGAAGAGTGTCTCTGCGGTGGACGAGGTAGACGACACTGGCAAAACGGGTCAGATAGAGGGCTTCTTCGCAAGCGCTGTCACCACCACCAACGACGACAAGCGGCTTGTTGCGGAACATTGGCAGAGCCCCATCGCAAGTTGCGCAATAAGTTACGCCTTTGGTGTCCAGAAGCTTCTCGGACTCCAGGCCCAGGTGCCGGTGGCCGGCTCCTGTAGCGATGATGACGCTCTTTGCTTCGACGACCTCGCTGTCGATGGTCACCTTGAACGGTCTCGATGACAAATCGACCGAAGTAACGATGCTTGCCATTCGTGTGCGGGTGCCAAAGCGTTCGGCCTGCTGTTGCATGTTCATCATCAGTTGGAAGCCGTCCACACCCTCAGGGAATCCTGGGAAGTTCTCCACCAGAGTCGTTGTGGTGAGAAGTCCTCCGGGCATCTGTCCTGTGACTAGAAGCGGGTTAAGATTGGCACGTGCGGTATAGAGGGCTGCTGTCCAACCGGCACAGCCGGAGCCGATGATAATGACATTTTCCATGATAAGAGGTTACGCATCTTGGAGCAGCCGGGGCGCGGGTCAACAGGGGGCTTCTTTTTGTTTTGCGGTGAGTGAGGTTTGGCGGTTCAAAACGTTGCATTCAGGGCCAAGCCGCTCACTCATGTGGGTATGTTTACAGGACTCGTAGAACAGACCGGGCGTATCATAACAGTCGAGCCTCGAAGTGGAGGCGCGCGACTTCAGGTGGAAGCAGGGGCAATGGCTAAAGAACTTTCCCTTGGTGAAAGTGTCGCGGTCAACGGCTGCTGCCTGACGGTAACCGATCAGCAACAGGGCATCGTGAGTTTTGATCTACTGGAGCAGACATTGCGTGTGTCCAACCTTGGTGACTTGATCCCGGGAGATGAGGTGAACTTGGAACGTGCCATGGGCGTGGGTGCTCGGTTCGGAGGGCACTTCGTTCAGGGGCACGTTGACGCGACCGTGAAGATTCTACGTTGGGAGAAGGACGGAGCCGATCATCGGCTTGAAGTAACAATCCCGGCAGAGGGAAGGGGATTGGTCATCCCGAAGGGCTCCATTTGCCTAGACGGGATTTCTCTAACGGCGGCTGAGGTGAATCCAGACCGCGTGGTATGCTGGATCATCCCTCACACTCTTCAAATGACCAATCTTAAACATCGAGTCACAGGACAGAGACTCAATGTTGAATGGGATATGTTAGGCAAATATGTCAGTGCCTTGCTTGAGGCACGTCAGGCTTGACTACTTGACGGACTTCTTGCGTTTACTCTTCGGAGCTTCTTGCCCGGGCGGACGTTTGGTGGACGGGTAGTTGTCAAAGACATCTCCGTTGCCCAATACGCGAGGGTCTTGTTGCTCCCTTAGCAACTTGAACAGTTTTTCACGCATTTGGGTTACCCGTTCTTGGTGTTCGGTGTTCTGGGCGAGATTCACGACGCAATCTGGATCAGACGAAAGGTCGAATAGCTCTTCTTGAGGACGCTTGCCATAGTTGAACTCCCAGAATGTGGTGCCTTGGCCCGCTTGAATCGCCCACTGCTTGGTAGGGCTGTCGTCCGTGTCCTTAAGCCCCAAGTCAGGGTCTCCACAAGGCCACCGCTCGGATTTGAAATTGTGAAGATAGTAGAAGTTGCCCTCACGGATACCGCGAATGGGATAGCCAAGACCAGTCGGTGTGCCGGCTCGTGCGTAGACGTCGGTGCGTTCACGACCCAGAAGAACCATCTTTCTCGTCTCAGTCGCCTTGTTGGTGAAAACCTGCATGAGGCTTGAGCCGGTGATAGGTTGAAGCCCGGCTTTGTCGTGGCTGATGCCAAAAACGTCAAGAAAAGTCGGGGCCAAGTCAGCGAGGCTTGTAAACTCAGCCACGTGTTCCCCTTCTGATTTGATTACCCCTGGCCACCGTACGATGAACGGCACGTGATTGGCCATATCGTAGTTGTGCCCCTTTACCCTGGGAAATGGCATCCCATGATCTGAGGTAATGATCACCAGTGTGCGGCTAGCTTCTCCACTTGCCTCTAGCACCTTTATGACTTCGCCTACTTCACTATCGTAAGCCTCGATCTCCGTTGAATAGTCCAACATGTCTCTGCGGATGACATCGTTGTCAGGCCAGAACTTTGGCACACGGTCTATGTCGGTTGGCTTTTTTCCAGCCTCCAAGCCTGCATCGAGTTTGTAAGGGCGATGTGGGTTCTTGCTGCCAAACCAGAAAAAGAAGGGCTGGTCCTTCTGCCGCTTGCCGAGGAACTGCTCAAAGGCTGCTCCTGGGCTAGCTGCTTTCTCAGCAGTTAACGCAAAGTCACGCGTAGAGCCATCGGCATGCTTGGCCTCACCGGGACCCCAAACTTTGCCGTAGGAGCCGACCATCACGCCGTTCTCACGCAAGGACTCGCTGAACGCTTTGTATTTGTGAGGGAAGTAAGCCTGATGATTGCCAGCTTCCTCCAAGAGCCATGGGTTGCGACCCGTGAGGATGCTAGCACGTGAAGGAGCGCATTTGGCCGTTGGGGTGTAGGCATTGTCAAAGATCATGCCGGATGCTGCGACCTTGTCGATATTGGGAGTCTTGGCCCAATTACAACCATATGCGCCGAAATGGGGCGAGGCATCATCGGCGATGCAGAAGACAACATTTGTGGGCACTGCCCAGATAGAGACTCCGGAAAGAAAGAGCGTGCTGAAGCAGAGAAGAGTGCGGATCATGGAGCGTCAACGTAACGCCCAGATGGAAATTGCCTCAAAACGATGTCTTCACGGTTTCTTGGCTGTCACTTCCTCAAACGGATTTGCCCCTGAATGTGGCAACGGGTTAGCTGCAATGACTTCTGGAGGACGGAGAGTAGAAATATAGGCCACCACATCTTTCATGGCCTTCTCGCTTTCAAAGATACGTGTCACGTTCACCATCTTCTGCCCAAACTGGTCCGAGGCCAGCGCACCTCGACGGCCATCCACAAACTTCTCCAACTGAGCCAGTAGATACCAGTCTTGGCGTCCGACGAGAGGCGGAGACCCAAACACAATCTCTCCGGTGCCATTGTAGCGGTGGCACTCCATGCAGCGCTCTTCAAAGAGCATTTTGCCGTAATCGAGGTCTGCGCTTTGCTGCCAGGTAGAGGCTTTGTGAGAGTGTATGGGAAGCTTCTCGATAGCTGCTGCAACATTCTTGATCTGTTCTGCAGGCAAGGCTTTTACGGTAGCAGCCATAACCAGAGCCACCGGCTCTTTGGGATCGACACCGCGGTGACCTTTACGGAACCCATCAATCTGGCGCTCGACTGCCCATGCAGCCATGCCTCCTATCGCAGGCGCACGGAACTGCTCGTTGCCCTCGCCCTTCATGCCGTGGCATTGCGAGCAAGTGGCATTAAAGATTTGCGCCCCCTGGACCTGCTTTTTGTCATCTGCGTGAACGGGCCAACACAAGACGATGGCGACAAAAATGGAGGACGTTTTCATGGTGGTTGGAAAGGTCAGTTCTTTCGTCGCGCTCGTTTGGCTTTTGGCTTTGCCCCTTCGGTCTTGCCCGCGCGAACGTGTTCAGCCTGAAGATGGCTTAGTTCGCGCTCGACTTCGGCAAGTCTGCGTGAAGTGGAATCGAGCTTCTTAGCAATCAAGCGAGCGACAAACTCATAGAGCGAGGCGTGGAAAGCAGGATCTTCCTCTCTTGGGCGGATGTCGTGAAGAAACTTCTGATCGACCGCGAGGCATACGGAGGATTTTGCTGCTATGACGGACGCAGCGCGTTTCTCTTGATTCACCAGAGCAAGCTCACCAAAAACTTCACCTGCACGAGCAATAGAGGTGACATGCTTTCCGCCGACACGAACTTCTAAGTCACCGCTGAGCAGAATATAGATGCGACTGTCGATCGTGCCCTCTTTGATGATCACGTCTCCAGGCTCTGCCTGAATAAGATTGCTTGAGTTGAGCACATCGTCGAGTTGCTCATCCGAAAAGCTGTTTAGAAAAGGTACCGAACGCAGAGCTATCGGGAGGGTTCCTTCTTCGTGGATGTATGCGTATTCTTTCATTGCGTGGCTGCCACCATCATGGTGTCAGTTTTCAGAGGCATTGAGAAGTGTTTTATTTCGACGGTTGATTGGCCCAGAAAGCGTTTGGCGGTTGAAGATCGTTGCCTCCATCATCGAACCGAGTGCCGACTTCCTGCAAGGGCAACCCCTTGGCAATTTCCATGCCAATCTTGATGTTCGCAGGTGTAAACACGAGCCGCGTGAGAGGAAGTCCCTCGAGCGGTGACAAATCCGCTACGGGCGTCTCGGCGATATGAAGTCGTCTAAGATTGGTGCCACTAAGTGGGCTGAGATCCTTCACTTTAGTCCGGTGGAGCGTGACCGAGACCAAGGGCATTGTTTTTGTGGCGGAAATGTCCTCTAAGGGGCAGTCCGTTAGCCAAAGCATTGACACCGGGCTCTGTTCAAGTCCGGCGAGGGATCTGACCTTGGTGCCGACGATATTGACCTCCGCTAATGGCATGCCTTTGAGCGGTGTTAGATCGGAAATGAGGGTGCCGCCTGCATAAAACATCTCGAGTTTCATCCCAGTCAGCGGCTTGAGATCGGAAACTTTAGTGCGTTCCATCATCAACTGACGCAGCGGCAATCCCTTGATCGGAGACAAGTCCGCTACTCCGGTGTCACTGATGTCAAGTGCTTGCAGTGGAAGTCGCTCAAAGCACCGGAGGTTTTCCACTTTCTGCCCAGCAAGCACAGCCGCGACAAGTTGACCGTTCTCAATGCTAAACTGGCCTCCACGCTCATAGGCTGGATTGAACCTTTTCACCTCAGCATGAAGGAGATCTTCATTCAGTGCCACCGTACGGAGTTCCTTTTCGAGCGTGGAGGTGGGTGGCGCTTGAGTAGGCTGAGCGGTGGGTGGAGCTGGTGCCGGAGTCGTTGGAGACTTGGAACTGTCGCCGCAGGATGGGATTAAGGCGCTAAAAAGGAGTAGGAAGCAACTGGCATTCAGTTTCATGCCTCCGCGATGCCGAAAATCTATGGTCCTGGCAACCACAATTTCCCCATTTTGCAAAGTTGGACCGCGATGCCGTTGCCATTGGTAAGAAGCTGGGCTCCCCAAAGAAAAAAGGGAGACCGATGAGGGTCTCCCTTTTCCAAAGTAATGTTGGAAGGTGTAAAGATTAACGCTTCGAGAACTGGAAGCGCTTGCGGGCACCTGGGCGACCTGGCTTTTTACGCTCTTTCATACGAGAATCGCGGGTCAGGAGGCCGGCTTTCTTCAATACTGCGCGGTGCTCTGGGTTCTCAGCGATCAAGGCACGAGCGATGCCAAGGCGAACTGCACCCATTTGCCCAGTGGCGCCGCCGCCATTGGCATTGGCCATCACGTTGTAGGTCTGACGAGTCCCAGTCAGCGAGAGAGGGGACAGGAGCTGATTTTGAAGAGCTGTGGTGGGGAAGTAATCTTCAAACGGACGGCCATTGATGGTGACTTCTCCGCTTCCGGGTGCGATGCGGACACGTGCGATAGCGTTTTTGCGGCGTCCAGTAGCTGCTTTGACAGGGGTGCTCATGCTTATAGGAAAAAAGGGATCCGTGGGGGAGATTAAGCCATCGCAAATGCTTGCGGGTTCTGTGCCTCGTGGGGATGTTGCGCTCCCGCATAGACCTTCAGCTTGCGGAATACAGCGCGACCAAGACGATTGTGTGGAATCATGCCCTTGATGGCTTTTTCCACGAGCAGTTCTGGGTGGCGCTGACGAAGTTGCTGAACCGTTTCGGTCTTTTGGGAGCCGATATAACCGGAAACGCGGGTGTAAGTCTTTTGGTTCTCTTTCTTGCCGGAAACCTTAACGTCAGCTGCATTGATGACCACGACGAAGTCACCGGTGTCCACGTGAGGCGTGAAGATAGGCTTGGTTTTGCCACGAAGAAGATTAGCGGCGGCCACGGCGACATCACCGAGGATCTGGTCTTTGGCGTCGATGACCCACCATTTGCGGTCTACGTTTTCGGCCTTGGCAGAGAATGTTTTCATGTATGGAAGTTTTGCGAGCGAGGTTCCCTATCTACCCGGTTGAGGTCGTCGATAGCTTGCAGACCGCCGGAAAAAGGGAGGCGGAAAGTAGGAGACGGCGGTTGACTGTCAACAGGAAACTCGATGTTTGCGAAACGTTTGGCAGTGGGCAAAATGCCCGTAGTGACTAAAAACCATCAAAGAGGGACTCCGGGGCTGCTGCTGCTCATTTGGGCGGCGGTGTTGCCCGCTGCAGTCCTACTGGCATGGCGCCTCGATCGCCACAAGGGAGAGTTTGAATGGATGGAGTACCCGACGGCGCTTGGGGACACTCGCTATTACACCCAGTTGGGTAACAACGACCTCTATGAACCTAACCTGAAGTTTTCGGGACAATCCGCAGGGCTTTACCGCAGAGGCATGGAAGCAGTCCAGATGCTCGACGAAGACATGTACAAGGTGGCGAGGGAGGAGCAGGGCAGATGTCTTGTCTATCAGCCTGGGCAGGCGCTTTCTACTGCCAAAGCCACGAAAAGCAGATTGTACTACGTGAAAAGTGGTGAGGATCAGTATGTCGAGTTCGGTGAGCGCAAGTTTTGGCCGGATTATAAGCCCCCGAAAGACGCCCCGGCACCTTGATCAGCCCACATTGAAGTCAATCATATCCAGATTGCGCGCTTGAAGGGTGGCGGGGCTTAGATCTGGTTGGAAGCGTGTCAGATTCGGGAAAACTTGACTGACTTGAGCATCCGAAAGCCCAAACCATTTGCCAATGAGCGCCGCTTTTTGGTCGACTGACGTGGTGGGAATCCACCTTCCTCGGTTTCCCGTGCAGTCGATTCCGCCATTGACTGTGAGGTCCGGGAAAGTGCCATAAATCTTGCCGCCATTGACTGCTCCACCTGCGATAACACTGGTGCCGCCCCAAGCATGGTCGGAGCCGCCAGTAGCATCATTTTTGTTGGGGGTAAAAGTGCGATTGAAGTCGGAAGCCGTGAACATCGTCACCTTGTCCCACATCCCGATAGCCTTCATGCAATCTGCAAAGGCACGAATGCTGCGGCTGAGGTTGTTGATGAGGCTGTAGTAGCCCTGATTCTGTGCGGTTGGGTTAGGAATCTGGGAGGTGTGAGTGTCCCAGCCGCCAATTTGCACAAAGAAGATCTGGCGCTTGTTGCTGAGTGCACTTCGCCCCGCGATCATCCGTGCGACCACTTTGAGCTGATTGGACAGGTCCGTTTGTCCGAAACCTCCAGGGAACCAATTGCTCCAGTGGCTGTTGATGGTGATGGTGCCGTCATTGGGGTCGATGGTCTGTCCAAGCGCTGCACCAACCAATCCTTCCGTATTCCGGGCGCTTTTGGGCACATTGACGTAGTTCTCGTCAAAAAGGCTGTTGTGGGATGCTGCCAGGACTTGTTCCAAAGCGCGAAGACGCCAACCCGCTGAGCTATTCTGGTAGTTTGTGCCGCTAAGCGGGTCCGCCACTCCTGTGAGCGATCCAATGCCAGCGAGCGGGTTATACTTGGTTCCGCCAAGCGAAGAGGGATTGGTGTAGTCGGGGTTTAGACCGGTATTGCGGAGAGCTGAGCCATATGGGTGAGTGGGCGTGCCGCCTGAGAAGCCAGTCAGGCTGGTCACTGCTCCTGAAGTATTCATGAAGTATGGCTGTTCTGTCAGCCCGATTTGGAAACTGTTAGAACCCGCGATAGATACGCTCACTCCCAGATCACCCTCATTCAATCCTGCAACGATCTCCGCAATCCGGCCGCCCCAGCCTTGCGTGAAGGGTTTGTCGGGGAGCGATGACTGCCATTGCACTTGCTGGTCGCTGTGGGAAAAGAGTTGGGGTGGCTTGGTGGACGCTGGGAGCGTATTGAAGTTGGCCCGGGTGATTTGCTGAGTTCCAATCAGCGTCCCAATGTTGGCGACAAAGGCGAGATCGCCGGTATCAAAGAGACCTTTTAGAGGATAGGCACCCATGTGCACGGCGAACTCACCTTGCGTGTAGTTGGGCCGGTTTGCTGGATCAAACTGAGAGCCTGTACTGCTGCCATTGGATGGGCTTATTCGGCTCGTGACAGGGTCGGTTGTGATGGAGGTGCCGTTAAAATAGCCGTTGTTCGCGGCGGGCGTGAAGTCGAACTGGGTATTGGGTATGCTCAGCACTCCTCGGCCAGAACCATAGTCGGACCGCGCTGCGGAAGTCGTGCCAGCAGGGATGAGCATGTTGTTGGTATCACAGCCGCCGTTTAGAAACACACACACAAGGGCTTTGTAATCATCTCCTGCACCTTGCGCTGCAGCGGCACCTGTGAGTTTCAACTGGGCCAGAGTATTCACTGCGGTAGTAATCCCGAGACTTGCACAGCCAGTCTGGAGCATGAAATCACGGCGGTTTGGCCTGGAACGATTTTCAGTTTTGCGGAGCAAGAGGTTCATGGCAGTTTTTACCTGAGGTTGGTTGAAGCTAAATGTTACGAAGGTCGGTGTGTGATTGGGGAGCGCTTGCTTAGTGGCTGACCAATCCTGGTGCAGTGACTGTCATCAAGTATCCACACCATCTCACCCGGTCTCGGACGTCGTTCGCGAATGTGGTTGTGGACGGGGCCTTTGGATTAAAGGGGATCTGAGCCTCGTAACGAGTAGCGGCGGGAAGGTTAGCACCACCGCTGTGCGCATACACAGCCTCGATAATCGCCTGACGTGGATTGACAGCCGGAAGAGGAGCGGGCGGCGGTTGGTTGGGTTCGATCAGCACCGGGTGCCTTGCTTTTAGGCTGCCACCATTGAACCAGAGGTCCATCTGGTCCACAATCGCCTTGCTGGCAGTCCAGTGAGCATTTTGAAGATTTAGTGCACTTGGTGAGGCTGGGATGGTCCCGCCGTAGACGTTGTTCAGATGGGCGTAAAACACCTCGCGGTATTTAAGTATGCTCTCGGTGTAGTCGATAACGATGTTATCACGCTGATTGGAGCCACCCTGATCATTGTTAAAGTAGCCGTTCGACTTCCCGAGTTGAGGAGGTGGAACGTAGTACGCTGGCGGGAACAAGGTAATGGTCACGCTTGTGCCGGGAGCAGGTGGTTGCGTGAGTTTGAATACCAAAGTGTCAGGAGAGCCTCCTTCGGTGATGGTGGTTGAGCCGTCGGTGTGACTGACATCCACTCCGGGGCTGTCGTTGTCCCAGACCTGCACGTTCACTCCCGCTACACTTGCGCCGTTGTACATCGGATCGGCGCTAGTTACCACATGGGATACAAGGCCGGCGTGATTGGTGGTCTCCACATTAGCATCATCGACTGCGGTCACCGTCACCGTCTGTGGTACGTTCCAGTTGGTGTTATCGAAGGCTAGGCTGGTCACGTCAGTTGTGACCTGACTGTCTGGGGAAATGGAGACGTTGACCGCCGCTGCGGGTGGGTGGCTCAGCACTATTGAGTAGGTGTCCGATGTCGCATTCAACTCCTTGACTATGGTGCTTCCGCCAGAAGGCGAGACCGTGATGCGATGTCCATCGTTATCGTAGACCGTGCTGTTCACTGGCGTAACGACTTTCGCGTCAAATATGGGGTCGGCGCTGCTTACTGAGGCGGTGACTTGGCCCCAGTTAAAGACTGGCTCAATCACGTTATCGTCAACTGCACGAACCGTTACTGTTTGAGCAACGTTGAACGTTCCAGGTCCGGTTGCGCCTGGAATGAACGTCAATGTTGAGGGCGTCACTGTAAGTTGACTGTCGGGGGCGAAAGTGATGACGACATTGGCCGTTGGTTGCTGGCTGAGCACAACGGTGAATGTGTCTGACGTTGTGCTTTCGGTAACAGTGGTGGAACTACTGCTCTCGGTGATTCTCACCACATTGCCAGCGACTGTATTATCATTGTCCGTGAGGATGTGAGTCACCGTTTGAAGGTTGGTGAGACTGGCGTATTCCGCCGCGGAGGAGCCCGTGATGGAGAAGGTGATTGGTGCTGTGTGACGCAACTCGGCAGTCGTGTCGTTGAACGCTGAGACGCTAACTGTCTGGGGGCTCGACCAATTGATTGTCGTAAAGTTGAGCGTCGTTGTGGCAGATCCAGCGACTAAGCTCTGGGTGCCGCCATTGACTACTACAGAGACATTGTTTGTGGGCTGTTTGGTCAGTGCTAGCGTGAAACTGTCGCCAGTTCCACCTTCTGTTGAAGCCGTTGTTCCACTGCTCTCAACGACGGTGATGCCGGGAGAATCATTGTCCGTGACCTGCGCTTGGATAGGTGGGACGAATGAACCATTGAAGTAGGTGTCGTTACTCGTGACACTGAAGTTAATCCATCCGGTGTGAATACCACCTTCTTCAGCCGTGTCATCCACTGCTGTGACGGTGACGGTCTGAGCTGCTGTCGAGCTGCTCGTGAAAGTGAGGACGCTCGGTGAAACCGTAACATTGCCGTCTGGCACCAATGTTACCGTCACTGTCGTGCCGGTGGCCGGATTGCGCCCGTTCATGCCTACAGTAAAGGTGTCGCTAACGTTTGGAGTTCCTCCGGTGCCGGCTGTTCCGCCTTCCTTAACGGTTGTAAAGATGTTCGTCTGTGCAATCGCCAGTGCTGGGTCATTGTCGGTTACTGTCACGCCCACGACTGGGGAGTTTGTTCCGTGATAGATGGAATCCGTGCTGCTCACATTATGAGTGATGAAGGCGCTGCCTTGAGGTTCGGCTGTTGCGTCGTTGGTCGTCGTGACTGTAACGGTGACGGGTGTGTTCCAGTTGCCATCGGTAAAGGTGAACGGTCCCGTCGGAGAGACCTGAATGCCCGTTGTGCTTGGCACGAGCGTCACGGTGGTGGTTGAGCCTGCTTCTGGTCTTCTGCCCAGTGTAATCGTGTAAGAGTCGACCGTCCCGTCCTCGCCTACGATGGTAGAACCACCGCTTTGATTGATGACGACACGAGCATCGTCGTTGTCGATGATGGTGACAGGCAGGGTAGGGGATGTC
Organism: Verrucomicrobiaceae bacterium; assembly: GCA_016795485.1. GTDB lineage: Bacteria > Verrucomicrobiota > Verrucomicrobiia > Verrucomicrobiales > Verrucomicrobiaceae > JAEUHM01. Next base: position 51,044 of record JAEUHM010000032.1, read on the forward strand.
GTGCCATTGTAGTTGGTCCCAGCGCTTTGGGTCATGGCATTGATAACCATGGGTGCTGCCGGAGCCGCGCCTATGCTCACGCTGGGTGCTGCCGTGTAGCCAGCTCCACGATTAGTCAGCACGACCCCGGTGACCTGGCCCCATTCGTTGATTGTTGCAACACCAGTTGCAGTGGTGCCACCTGTTGGTGCTCCGCCAAACGAAACTGAAGGGACACCTGTGTAACCCGCTCCAGGGTTGGTGATTGTTACGCTGGTGACTGAACCAGTCGCGATCGAACTGGTTGCCGATGCATTGAGCGGCGGACTGTCCGACCAGAAACCACGCATGATGCCTTCGTTAAAGTAGTCCTCGCTTGCCTTGACCGTAACTGTCTGTTCGACATTCCACAGGTTGCCAGTTCCGCCGGTCGGAACAAAGGTTAGGGTGCTAGGGCTGAACGTTAACTGTGGACAGCTCAAGGTAAGGCTAACCTCAGCATTCGGGTTTGTCCGCAACCGCACCGTAATGGTGTCAGTGATGTCGCCGCCTTCCATAACGCGTGTTTCGCCGCCGGTATGGCTGAGCATGATCGCGTTGTCATCGTCCACAATGGTGCTCACCACTTGCTGTACGGGGAGTGTGGTCACGTAGCCACCAGAGTTGGAAGCGATGCTGTGACTAATGTAGCCCCAGTGATTGTTCTCAGAGGTTGTGTCGTTGTTTCCGCGCACTACCACTTGTTGAGGCACGTTCCAATTGATTGAAGTGAATACCCGAGTTGTGCTGCTGTTCGTGAAGGTATTCCCCGTTGGGCTTGTATTTACTGCCAACTGGCCGTTTGAGACGAGATTGACCGTGACGTTTGCTGTCGGTGCCTTAGTTAGCACGATGGTGTAGGTGTCCATCCCGGCCGATAGAGGGCTGATTGTAGAAGAACTGGTTTCAGTGACTGCCGTCACACCATCGGTTTGGGTGATCTGGACTCCAAACGCATTGTCGTTGTCCACCACGTTCACCGTTACAGGCAGACTAGTGACACCATCAAAATTGCTCGACGTTGTGCTGCTGGCCGTGATCGTGATGCTATCATTACCTGTGCCAGTGTCCTCCGCATCTGAATCGTCTGATGCTGTGACCGTTGATGTCTGACTCACGTTCCAATTGGCGTCTGTAAACGTTAGGACAGACGGAGAAGCGGTAACTTCGCCGTTTTGAGGCGAAAGAGTGACATCTACAGAGCTTCCTGCAGCCGGAGGGACGCCAAGCCGCACTTGAATCACATCCGTTGGGCCGCCTTCTTGCACCCAAGTGTTGGATCCAGTCTGTGTGACGATCAAATACTCCTGCTTAGCGGACTCGTTCTCCACGAAGTCAATGTTAGTTGGTAGTGTTGAGATTCCAGAGTAGCCGGGGGCAGTGCCACTGACCGTGTAGCGGACGTTTGTGCTAGCCAACTGACTCAGTATTTGGTTGTTCACGGCTGTAAGACGCACGTTCACTCCTGTTGACCAGTTGGACTCGTTTAGCGTGATGGAAGCTGGCCATCCCAAGGTGGTCCATGAGGTCCCGGCGGCATTCTCAAGGGCAAAACGGGCGGCTGGGGTCGCGGTGCCGTTGCGGAAGATGAAGTCGGCTACACCCACTCCCGGTGTGGTGCTCATATGGGCTAGAGTCATCCATGTGTAAGCATAGAGGAAGTTGATCTTTGAGATCTCCGCCCCCTCGGTGATGGTCTGCATCTCAGGTGCTACAAGACCGGAATTGGCAATATTACCCGGCACAGTGAAGTCAGGATAGAACCAGTTGAATACGCTCGGTGCGTCCAGTGGCGATTGACCAAGGCTGTTCCTCACGCTGTCGATCCGGAAGCGGAATGGCCCATCCGGCCAGCCGTTGGGCTTAGATGGCGGGTTCACGTTTGAGGTGTCGAACTTGGCGACTTCTGTTGCTGGGTAGTTGGTCATCGGCGCATCGGTATCCGAAAAACCAGTGTCCATGTTTCTCAGGAAGCTTACGGCTGCTCCAGAGTAGGCTTTGAACTGTCTTAGAACGTGTGTGAAGTGCATCAAAGGCTCCTTCACGCGGCCCCAAGAGATGGAGTTGTCTGCCAACTGGGTGGATCTGGCTTCGTAGTCTAACAGAATCGCTTTGGATACCTCTCCCAAGTCACCGTTGGTGTCTCTCCAGACTTTTTGCACTCGGTAGATATAACCGGAACTGGGATTGGATGTCACAAGGCGCTGAATCAACCAGCGTGATAGGTTCACTGGTGTGTTGGTGTGACCTGGGCTGCTTTGGGTACCTGCCCCATAAGCTGAGTCCGAAACTCTGCCTGCAAGAACATCGTGAGCGTGGGACACCTCCAGCGCGGCCTGAGCGTGGCACTCTGCGTCTGTCCTGCCGGTCGGGTCCCACGTTGAGATCTCAAATTGACCATGCTTTCCGGCCAGTAGGCGCTTGGAGACACCGGGCACCACAGTTGTCTGCCTTGGCACGCTTATGTCTCCGTAGTTGCGATAGTCGTGGTATTCGATGCCGCTGAGCCTGCCGATCACCTTCATTGGGTAAATCCAAGGTGCCTGCCAATACAAATGGCCGTTGTCGCGGCCAAACCAAGTGTTATTGCCGCTACCGTTGAGGTAAACAGTGGGCGAGATCCTCGTGTCAGTTGTGCCAATCGAACCGCTGCCGGTTTGGATACCTACTCTCACGGTTCCGTGGCGTGCTCCATGAGAGAACCCAGTGAATACCCTCGCAAGTTCCGTAATGTCGTTGTTATCGTAAGTGGCAATGGGCAGTCCCTCACTGCTGAGTTGAAGCGATCCATCTGGATGACGCAAAACAAGACCTATCGAGAACAACTGCATGATTTCCCGTGCGTAGTTTTCATCCGGACTCACGATCAATTGAGGTGGCGTGCCGTTGTTAGCATCATACGCTGCTCGGTTGGCTACACTCGTTAAGTAGACTCCCATGATGGGGCTCATCGAGACTTGTTCTAACAGAGAGCGATACTTTCCAAAGGCACCCAGCGCCAGCATGTCCCACCAGTTGGCTGCGCCATAGTGCCAGGTGAGAACGGTAGCATCCCGCTCAGAGACTACGCAAATCTCGCTCAACGCTTGAGCCATGCGCTCCCGTAACTGCGCTTTGGATTGCGTAACCGCTGTCCACCACTCTCGGCGGAGGTTAGGGCTGTTCTGCGGGTAGTTGGTTCCTGGAGCGTTTGTGTCAGGGTTGCCGGTGCTGTTGTAGACCGGCATCCCATTGACAAAGCTTACGCCAAGCGAGGCACTATTGAGATTTGGGTCGTTATTGTAGGTGCTGGGCTTGTTTCCTCGAAGCGCAAACTCCTCCATGTCCGCAGCCGTCAAGAGGAGGCGATGGTTGACGTACGGCGTTTGGTTGATGTCGATCTGTTCATCCATCCAGTTTCTCAGCCCATCGATATAGGTGCCGCCACCGCTGATAGCTTCATCGACCTTGGCTCTGATCTCCGTATAAAGAGCGGTAGTTCCACCCATCGTAGCTTGGTTCATGAAACGCCAAATCTCCCGCTCGAGTGCGTCCCCGACTGGTATTTGCCAGAGCGCCGATCCGAGCGCGGGTTCATCTAAATTGGTATTCTGGTCATCAAAAGTCTCCGAGCCATTGGCGCGGTTGAAGTAGCCATAGATTTCCTTGTCCGGGAAATTGACGGTGGTGATTGCTACATAGACTTGGCCATTCTTTAGAGCATCCAGCATTCGCTGGTCGGTTACCTCCGTTTGCGCCGCGCGGATGTTCCAGTTTGCGCCAGATACCTGACCTAACGGCAACATGAGGACTTCGAGATCGGGTCCGATCCGAATGTAAGCGGTGTTTTGGTCAGATGAGAGGTTGTTGAAAACCACTGAGACGCTGGCGCTGTTATTAGCTCCATCCACTAAGGCGGTAGCATAACCACTTGCTGTGGAAGCTGCTCCTGCTTCACGTCCCAGGAAGGCCACATAAAGCTGGCGGTTCGCATGATCGGCAGGATTTGCATCCTTGATATTCACCACGGTTTCCGGGCCAGTTGTTCCCGGTGGGGCACCGACGTAGCTAACACAAACTTTCAGAGCCTCCGGTACTTCAAGCGCACTGTCTGGAATCGCAGCGATCTTAGCAACCTCGTAAGGCGAGCCTACCCCCTCGTTTGCAGGTAGCGTCACCGAGTTTGCTGGATTTCCAGCAGTGTCTTGGAACTGATAGTCTCCTGCGCTAGCGGATGCTTTGGTCGCTAACGTAGAACCAGATTCTCCAGAAAGGGCAATCGTTAGAGGCATCGTCCCAAAAGACCTCTGCAAGCGAACCGAGGCTTTGGTGCCTTCTTTCTCAAAGGCATCTGGCGTACCTGGCAAGATTTGTAGTGACATGAGCGACTTCAGGGTGTCGTAGTCGCTGGCTGCACCGCCAGACGCATTCGTTGCGCTGGCTGAGGCATTGATGTCCGTGCCCATTTTGTGCTCGGCCCAGTCTGACACCCCATCGCTGTCACTGTCGTGATCATCACCTTCCAGACGATAGAAACGAACTGCATTTCCGGGCTTCGGAAAAACGATAAAGTCATTTCCGTCCACGTTGGAAACCTTCCCAGCCCCAGCCACTTCTGTCCAAGTGCTCCCTGGTTCGCCGGGACTAGGTTCTCCAGGTGAGTTTGACTGCCACACCTGATAGGACTTGCCCTTCTTTGACGCGAAGTTCATCACGATGTTACTGCCACTTACGGCCATGTTTCCCACCATTAGGCAGTCACCCGGTTTACGTGGGTCAGAACCTGCAATGGACTCAACAAGGTTGGAGCAGCCGTCACTATCTTCGTCACCCGACGGTACGAGGCCCCAACCGTTGTAGATCGCCTGCCAGACATCGTCCAATTGATCCGGCGCACCCTGACCAGGTCCAGTCGAGTAGTCATCAATGGCGTGAACCACATGGGTCATTGCCAAAATCGGGAGAGCGATGAGAGAGAGTATTGGGAAACGCATGGCTAGGTTTCGTGCGTTGGTTGTCGTGGTTGAGAGGTCTTTTTGCCCCAGGGATATATTTTATAAGGATAAAGGTTTTCGTGTTTGCTCGTCAAGCTTGCTCATCCGTGATGACAAGTCTTTGATGTAGCGGATTCAACGACATTCAGTCGCGCCCGCCAGACCCCTTGCCATTCCTCTTATCCGCTCCTAGCTTCCCAAATCCATGTCCGAGAACGCCGCTACCTCAGCCTCTACTGTCCCACCGCCACCACCAGCCATCCCAGATGATACAGCCATTCAGAAGGCATCCTCTTGGGTGCAACCGCTCCGCCAAGAGATCGGGCGCGTCCTCGTGGGGCAGACCGCCCTTGTAGATCGGCTACTAGTCGCCCTCCTGACCAACGGACACGTCCTGCTCGAAGGCGTCCCAGGCTTGGCCAAGACCCTGGCTGTGCGAACCCTGAGCATGAGCCTCAAGGCCAAGTTCCAGCGCATCCAGTTCACTCCAGACCTACTTCCCGCTGACGTGGTAGGCACAATGGTTTACCATCCCAAGGACGGCACCTTCACCCCACGCCTAGGCCCCATTTTTGCCAATCTGATCCTCGCAGACGAGATCAACCGTGCACCTGCAAAAGTCCAATCTGCCCTCCTTGAAGCCATGCAGGAACGTCAGGTCACCATCGGTGAGCAGACATATCGCCTTCCAGATCCATTCATGGTCCTCGCTACTCAGAACCCAATCGACCAAGAAGGTACTTACTCACTCCCGGAGGCACAACTCGACCGATTCCTCTTCAAAGTCAAAGTCGACTACCCCACGCCCACCGAAGAACGCCGCGTGCTCGATGCCATGGCCACTTCTGCGCCCAAGTTAGACGTAAATCCCGTCATAGACGCCAGTGAGATCGTCGCCAGTCGTACTATCGTGAATGCCCTCTACATGGACGACAAAGTTAAAGACTATGTAGTTGCTCTTGTGCACGCCACGCGTAATCCCGCGCCACTCGTCCCCCATTTGAAGCTTCTTGTTCGCTGCGGTTCATCGCCTCGCGGCACTATCAACCTCGCCCTCGCCGCAAAAGCCCATGCCTTCCTCGCCGGGCGCAACTATGTCACCCCACATGACATCAAGACCCTCGCGCCAGATATCCTCCGCCACCGCATCCTCCTGAGCTACGAAGCCGAGGCCGAAGGCAAAACCAGCGAAGACGTCATTCGCGAAATACTCGACAAGCTCCCTGTACCGTAACGAACCGTGATCTTACTTCGGAAATGCGATGGCTAGAAGAAAGGCATTCAGAAGACCACTATTCCCAAGAGTATGCTCCGCCCTTGATGCGCTCAATCTTGCGAATGAGCCAGAGGTTGTGCTCCTCCACCTCGGAGAACGGTGGATCTGTCATGCTGGGCTGCCTGCGGTACCCTGGCTTACGCGCAAAGAACTCCTGAAGCTGCCTGGACTGAAACGGATAGCCGTGGCGGGCAAAGATTTCATTTCTGGCGATGGACAACTCCTTCAAACCCAGCGCCTGCACGATGCTGCGTGAGAGGGGACGCTCAGATGAGTAGGGGAAGATGTCTGCCGGTGCTGAACTGCCGCCACTGCCGGGCAATGCCGTCTTGCCGGAGAAAAAGGGGCCGCCCTTGGCCTTCTCGGCAGCCAGGATGGCATCTGCATTGGCAGACTCCTCGGCGCTGAGGTCAGGACTCTTGAAACCGGGCTTCCGCTGATACCACGGTTGATTCCCGAAGTAGTCCTTCAGGAAGGGATTCTCAAAATCAAAGCCGTGACGAGCGAATATCTCGTTCCGCGCGAGATAGAGTTGCTGAAGGCCCATGAAGTTTAGCTCACTGTTGTTCAAGAAACGCTGGTTTGAATCAGGGATGATCCACTCGGGCGCACCGGTGTCTTTGTTGATGTCAAACAGCGGTTTACCCAAGCTATAGGCAAATGGTCGCTGAGGGATGAGGGAGGGATCATTGGCCTTCTTGATCTCGCGCACGGTTTCATCATACACTCGTTGCTGAGTAGCATTGAAGACGTTCTGCCATGAGCGAAAGCGCTGCATGTCAGACTCCAGATTCACCGTGAGGTAGCCGCCGTAGTCGGTGGCATAGGCTGGCTGACCTGGAGACGCCGCAGTGATGTTCACAAAGCCTTCATGCTCCATCAGTAGGGAGTAGAGATTCCTCCACGGGCGCACTAACTCATCACCCTCGGCAATCTCATGTTTGTGTGGGAAGGTGGAGCAGCAGTCCGTGATGAGAATCTTCAGCTTGCACGGCAGATCATTGATTTGATCTGCCCACTCGTCTCGCTTGATGGCGGTATCATCTATCATCAGTAGATGCTGACGGTTGGTGGTGGGGTCAGGTATTTCACCGTGGCCGGAGAAGTGGACATAGATGGTATCCTCAGGGCCAACAGCAGAGCAGAAGGAGTTGAACTGAGCCTCTACGCCAGACTTCGTAGCTAAAGGTCCCTCCACCACCACACGCCGCATCTTCACTCCCCATGATGCTTCGGAGAAATACTCGGTAAAGATGGTGTCCAGGATAAGCTTATCCACTGAGACACCTTGATTGATCTCCGCGTCATCTCCCTGGTAGGCATTGCAGAAGACGGTGAACACGTGGAGCGTCCGCTCTGCCTGAGCGGCCTGTGGCAAAACCAACAACAAGGCTAGAGAGAGGAGCGACTTCATGGAGCGTGAGGAGGCAGCAGTTCCGGGCGATACTCAAAGTGCATGAGGTCATAGTAATACCACTTCCCGCCCCAGATAAATCCGTGCTTTTCGAAGACTTTCACGATCTCCTGCGGGTAGGCTAGGCGCTTCTTCATTTCTGCCAAAGCTTGCTTCTTCTCCCACTGCCAGTAGGCACCTAGATCCGTGTTAAGATCAATCGAGATGCCATACGAGTGAGCGCTGAGGCGACTCGTCCCCGCCACTTTCCGCCAGTTGTAAGTGCCTCCCAGATTCTCAAGGTGCGGTTTCAACCCAGGCTTCTTCTTCAGCACTTCAGCAAGGTCGGCTGCCACTTTTTTGAGCGCTGCTGCGGCTCCATTGCACTGATTGAAGCTGAGTTTGTGACCCAGGAAGTCCACCGTAACGAGATTCTTCTTCACCTCGGACTTAGTGGAGCCATAGATCGCACCAAGAAACGCATCTGATCGGTATCGTCCAGGGTCCAGCCCCTCCGGCCATGTCTTGAACGACATTTCCGCCGGATATGCATCATGTAACGTGTCCGCCAAATCCGGGTCATCAATGCGCTGTTGATATTTCTTCGGTAGATAGTCCTCAAACACCACCACAGCACCAGAGGCCATCGTTAGTGTCACACGGGACTCCTCACTCTGCACAGACTCAATGCACCCTGGATATGCCGCCAAAAAGCACCGCAACGCCTTCTCCGTGCCAGTCGGCAGCCCCGAAGGCACCACGACCTCCGCGCCCAAAACCGTCACGAATAACCAGCAACAAAACCCGCATCGAATCATCCCCAACCATAACCACATGCCGGTTGGTGTATAGCCTTTAGGCGATTGCTTAGTAAACCCGCGCCAGCGGCATGAAGTGGGACGTGGACTGCGACTTCGTCGGTGGGGTTTTTGAATCGCCTAAAGGCTATACACCAACAATTTCCGTCGCTGCTCTCGCTGGTCGTCGTCCCTCCTCCCGCTCACTGCGCACTTACTTGGCCCCTGCTGGAACTGCGGCCGGGCGGAAACCACGGTAGATGTTCTGGGAATCCGGCGGATTCCCTTGGCGATTGGCGGAGCGGCATTCCTGGCCGTGGCTGCCCCAGGAGCCGCCGCGATTCACGCGGTAGGAGCCAGTTTTCGACACGGGGTCTACCTCGCCCACCATGGATGAGCTCCCATCCCAGCTATCCATGCACCACTCATACACGTTCCCGTGCATGTCTTTCAAACCCCATCCATTTGGCTCATAGCTCCCCACTGCCGTTGTCCTCTCCAAATAGGCTTCCTTCCGCGTAATCCCATACGGATAGTTCCCGTCAAAGTTGGCTTGATTGGCTGTCAAACTATCTCCAAGCGCCGTGGCCGTCGTGGTCCCAGCTCGGCACGCATACTCCCACTGCGCCTCTGTTGGCAAGCTCAAGCGCAGCCCTGCGGGCACCACCCCAGACGCATTCACCTTTTCCATGAACGCTTCCGCATCCTCATAGCTCACACTCTCCACCGGTAACTGTGCTCCGCTGAACCCACTTGGACTGGTCCTCATTACCGCCTCCCACTGCGCCTGCGTACACTCCGTCTCCGCCATCCAGTAGCCCTGTGTCAATGTCACCCGCACCTGCTTTTCATCCTCACTGCGGTCCGCCTCGGTGATAGGGCTGCCCATGGTGAAACTGCCAACTGGGCAGTAACGAAACTTCATCGCCACGCCTCCAGGCAGCGTAACGCTCATGCTGTCTCCGGCGGAAGGTATCGTTGACGGAGCTACAGGTGGCGAAACTGGCGAAACGGGAGTGATTCTTTGGCTGGGAGTCATCTTTGCCACCAAGGCAGACTGCTGGGGTGGCGCCATAAAACTAAAGTTCTGCCGCGTGGAGCCATACATGCTTGGACGCTGGATTTCCTGCGCTAGACCTGCTGCTACGGAGACCTTGGAGGCGTCTTCTACGTCGTTACTCACGTCTTTCCACATGAGTTCAAAGACCTTGCCACTGTCCCAGTGTTTTTTGAGGGCTACTACGAGTGGGCCGTTCTTGTCGCCTTTGTTGAGTGCATCGTTGGTCAGGCGTCCGCCGCTGGTGGCGTAACCGACGAGGATGTCTGGTGGTGGCGTGACGGTAGCGGCATCTTCGCTATTGCCGGAACTGCGATTCTTCATCCGGGAGCGCACCACGAGCGTGTCCTCGAAGAAGGTTTCATTCGCGGCTTTCTCACGGCAGCAGTCGAGGATGAGGATGGCGAGCTTGAGCTTCTTTTGCGCCAGTTTCTCGGTGACAGCGGCTTCACTGAGGCCCTCGGAGTCGAGATCGGTGTCTAGGATGCCCAGTGCGTTGGTGCCCATCATATAGACGTTCTTGCGGAACTCCATGCCGTGCCCTGCAAAATAAATGAGAGCCTCGTCACCCTCCTTGAGGTTCTTGGCAAACTGAGTCAGCGCTACGACCATGGCCGCGCGTGAAAGGTTGTTAGCTTCAGGCTCAAGCTTGAAGCCTGCCTTTGCCAAAAGGTCCCTCATAACTCCTGCATCGTTCACACAGGTGTCCAACTTGCCAAAGGTGCCGGTCTCTGGTTTACCGAGAACAGCAGGGTAGCTGTTGTTGCCTATGACGAGTGCTCTGCGTTCACCTGCGTTCAGTGCAAATGGAAGAAGGAGTGTGCCAATCAGAAGAGGAAAGAAGGCGGTTTTCATGCAGACGAAGTACAGGGGTGCTATCGGTGGTTGGGCTGCGGTTTAGCCAGCGGAAAGTCCATCACGCCAAGGGGGAACACCAGCGAGGGAGTCTGTGTGGAGCCGCCTGTGTCCAGAGGGCTTTCCTTCAGCATCTGAGGCACGCGCTGGGAGATAAACTGACCAAGTGAAGTGCAGGTGACGAGCCCTTCCCGGGAGGCGGCTCCACGGAGGCCTTCACTGTAGGCTTGTGTGAAGTAGCCTCCTTCTTCTGTCTCAAAGGCCATCTCGGTGGCTCCTGCACTGGAGAAGACAATGATGCCGCGCTCTGCGCTTGAGAGAGTATTGACCAGACCCGTGAGATCATCAGGACCAGTGATGGTTTTTTTGCTGCCGTCTTCCAACACAGATGATGACTGGCAGGTATCTAGCACCAAGACCACCCTGCACGGCATGGCATCCAAAAGAGCGCCCACTTGTGTGCCGCTGAGGCTCGTCTCGGCAGGGGCCTTGGGGTCAAAGTCATGGGTAGCCAGTAGGAAAGGCTGTTTTTCATCCGCATAGCCATGACCTGCAAAGTTAAAGAGTAGTATGTCTTGAGGCATGACTTCTGTCGCCAACTGCTGCAACTTATCACGAATGGCCGTGGAGGTGGCTTCTTCATCTGCGAGGAGTGTGGCACGGACATCCTGATAGGCTCTGCCTTTCTCTGCGAGGAAGGTATTGGCTATCTTCCTGGCGTCCGCCACCGCACCTTCCAGGTCCGCCAGATGAAGTGCGTCCTGCCCGTAACGAGCTACAAAAGCGTCCATGCTGATCTGTCCTTGAGGGTCTTTTGCCAAGGTTTGATTAATCTTGAGTTTGGACACTCCCACTGAAAGCAGGTGCAGTGTGGGAGGTGGCGCAGAAGTATTTTGGTCGCGCTCACGAAGAATCCTGATCATGGCGGGAGCGCTCACTCCTGAAGCATGGTGTGCCAGCAGACTGAGCCAGCCTGTTTGGTGATCTGGTAGCGGCACCGTGATCTCCGCTACCTCACCATCTCTGGGCACGGGTGGATTGAACAAGAGGGGACGGCCATTGAAGCGGAGTTCCATACGGTCCGCTATGGCGGGTCCCGTGTTCCTGACGGAGTAGCGAAGTGTGACGCTACCTGCCTCCACAGGGAGCGTCAGGCTGCGTGTGATGCCTCCACTGCGTAGAGTCACTACCGGAGGTGAGAGCCGCTCCACGACAGAGGCCGCTGTCTCCAGAGTAGCGTCCGGTTTGCCCAGGCTTGCGTTGGCTTCACTGAGTGCCTTCTGCACATCACGCACTACCAAAAGCCGATGGATCACATCTGGGCGATAATAGACAGCACGGAACCGCGAGGCTGGCGAGAAGTCTGCCGACTCTCCCACTCCACGGTTTCTAAGCCAGCCGATGAGGTCCTCTGCGCCTGCTGAACAGTCAAAGTAACCCGTAGGGCTCCACATGATCCAGCGCTTACGGTCTGCATGAGGAAAGAAGGCCAGTAGCTCCGTGCCGTCTTTACTGAGGTGCCAGCGGATGGTGCCGTCACCATGCACCACGGCGAGTAGGGCTCCATCTGTAGAGGGCACAGCAGCGCGGGCGTAACCATGAGACTGAATCTTCCACCTCACCGTGCCCGTGTTGGTAAAGCAATACACATGCCGCTGAGTGCCCATGCTGAACGACTTCTTGTCCGAGTTGATGGCTAGAAAGAAGGACTTTTCGCCGGGTTCCAGCGGGAGTGGATTGCCCTTTAAGGTGGGCGAGGTGCTCCACTTCCAGTTCTTTACGTTCAGACTGCTGGTGTCTGCTACTCGTAGCTTGTCCACTTCGTTTGGCTTCAGATAGGTGCCGGAAGAAACGCTAAAGAATCGATTCTCTGACCGCTCGCCATCATCCATGAAGCGGACGATGCCCGTATCAGCCGAGGCGCCGAAACCATCTGCCATGGCGAGGTGATTAGCGTTGGCGGGACTGAGTAGCGTAGTCACCTTCCTGCCTGCTGCCTCAGTGGGAGGCAGTGCTGCCAACGACGGATCGCCAGTGACGAGAATGAAGCCCAACTTCTGAGAGTGAGCCAACCCCAGGAAGCCATTGGTGATGGGAGTCTCAAAGTCTTGTGGCTTTTCCGCGCCACTGTTCTTCCAGAGCCGCAGAGGTGCATGGCCTTCCGTATCGGTGTGGCCACCCCCTGCTAGTTCTGTGCCGTCTTGATTCCAAGCTAGATAAGTCACCCCGGACCCTGACACACCTGAGCATGACGGGAATGACACTGGCAACAAGTCTGACATTTGATGCACAGACACGGCAAAGCTGATGCCGTAGGCAAAGGCAACCCGACTGCCATCTGGCGAGATGGCGACTCGCATGGGTGGCATCAGCCTATCCGCTGGAACGGAGAGATCGCCGCTCACCAGGCGAGTCTTACCCACCGTGACCTTCTTCTCAGCGCTTAGTTCCAGGATGGTTGCCTTGCCCTTGCTGGTGCCCACTACGATTTGCCTGTCCTGGTGCCAGTCCAGGCCGTAGATAATGGACTCCTTGAACTCTACGCTGGTGACATTGGCCATGGCACCGGCATCATAGACCGCCAGTTTGCCATTGGCCAAACCTACGGCCAGCAGACTACCGCGATCTGAGAACTTCATGACGTTAGCCGCAGCCGTGATGCGGAGAGTCTTGACGACTTCTCCGTCGGCGGTGTTGATGAGATAGACAGCGTGATTTTCTCTCCAGGTGGTCCCAGTGCTACCCGTGACCGCAGCCAGCCTTCCGTCTGCGCTCAGCGCGGCCTTGTAGAGCATCCCTTCACTTCCGGGTGCAGTGGGAGGCCGCCACACCATGAGCGGGCGGAGGGTGCCGTCCTCCACGCTCCAGAGCCGCGCTGTTTTGTCGTCAGAACATGTCAGGATTAAACTGCCGTCCGCGCTGGTGTCCACATCGGTGATGCCCGCGGTATGCATCCCCACTTCCACGGTGAGAGTGGGTGTGCGAGATGGCTCCCGCTCAGGCACCTGGCCAAGCGCACCGGCACACATGCTGGTGAACAGATAGATCAGCACTCGTGGTGTGGCAGGTATGCCTTTCATCGTAGCTGCTCTGGACGGCTAAAGCCAGGACATGAACGGTCATTCCGCCACTCGGGCTACTCCAACTCGACGATTGGGCGCGCGGACGGCCTCGGCTTGGGCGGGGGAGTCGCCTAGGAAGGGCCGTGCGAGTTGCTCAGTTTCGCCGAAGCCCAGCACTACGAGTTGCTCAGGCTTCACTCCGGCGCGGATCAGATGGTTGGCTACGGCTTGGGCGCGGTCTAGGGAGAGTGTTTGGTTCTTGTGATCGTCTCCAAGGTCACAGGTGTGGCCTTCTATGACGAAGGTCTCTGTTGGATGCGCTTTGAGCGCGATGGCGATGTTGGCCACTTGTTGACGAGATGATTCATCTGCAAACTCGGTGCCCCCTAGCTTGAAGAGGATGTTGCTAAAAGCGGTGCGGGTCTGCTCATAGACTTGTACTTCAGCCATGGCTGGTGGCGATGAACTGTAGGTGGATGAACTTGTTGGGGCAGTGTCTGCCGCTGCGGCAGGATTGGCTTTGATTTCGACCTTGCCTCTGATGCCGCCGCGGGTCAGGATTCTTTGGCTTTCAGCACTGATCACCGCTGCGCGTTTGGTGGTGGTAAGAGTCACTGGAGCGGCGGCTGCACCGCTGCTGCCACGGGTTTTTCCCCGCGTCTTGAGTCCACCTGTGCTGCTGGGAGCTTGTTTCTCAGGGTGGAGCATTTTGTCTATCTCTTCCGGCGTGCGGACAGTGCCTTGGGCCATAGAAGTCACAGCCGAGATGAGGAAGCAGGAGAGCAGGAGGTGGAGATTCATGGATTGGTGGAGTGTGTAGTTTGTGAATTTAAGGCAGAAGTTGATAGCCGGCATGGGCAGTAGCCGTGTCAGGAGCCTCAAACGATGCTGCTGGGGCAGTTTTTGACTGACCAGATGGCTTGACATTGACGCGACCTCGTCCGCTGAAGATGCTGCCTCGTTGCACGGAGGCGAAGACCTGCCCGGCCTCTGGTTCACCACGGCTAGCAAAGGGTTGTGTGCATGCCTCAATCAAGATGGACTCCAGTCCGGCGGGTGGAGAGGTCTCAAAGATGGCTGCAGCAGGGAACTGGCGGGTCTCACCTGCCTTTAGCACCACATCCCTGTCATGAATGTTGGGAATGAGTTGTGTGGTGCTGCCATCGGCTCCGAACTGGGTGACACGGATGTGGCAGGCCTTCTCGGCGTGGATGCTGAAGGCCAGACCATCTCCCACTTTGTAAGTCAGAGCGCCCATCTTTAGAGTGACTTTCTTCCCATCACTAAAACGTGCCACAGCTACATCACCAGCTCGAGCGATGGCTTCACCCTTCTGAGGTGGATTAGGAGGATTAATGACTTTGCTGTTGAACCGTCCACCGCCAAACTCTGCGAGTGCGAGAGGTTGGGCATCGTTGACGGTGAACCCCAACTCATGAGCAAGGAGTGAGAAGTGCTGAAGGAACTCCTCGCGGCTGAAGGGGAGGCCTTTTTCCAGCTTGCCACCGTAGATGAAGAGGCGCTTGTCTTCTGACTCTCGCAAGACTTTGACCAAATCTTCTCCTGTGGTGTAGAACTCGCTGGCGAGTTGAGCGGAGGGCAGTTGATCGTCATTGAAGCGGCGGTAAAGGGCACCCACAGGCTCATCCGAGCGGGTGTAGCCGGGCATGGCTTCCGCTGCGGCTTTTTGATAACGTAGGTGGTCTTCTTTGGCCAGACGCTGAAGTTCATCAGCTTCCACGTAGAGCTTTTGTAGCACCTTCTTCTCTTCAAATCCCAGATGCTCGGCAGCTTGCGGACCCAAGTCATCACGCATGGCTTCCACAGTCTGCTTGGGCCGCGCGTTGAGGCCGTTGGCATGGCAGGAGATGCAGGAGATGCCATTCAAGATGATGTTGGTGCGGCGGAAGCCGGAACGATCCTCTACTACCTCAGGAGGTGCCGTGGGCAGGAAGTCGCCCTTGGCCGTGCTGAGGTAGTAGGCCTGCATTCCGTTGGGTAGATTGAATATGATCTCGCCGCCGTCGTGTTGGAAGATGGAGGTGGGATTGGAAGTAAGGTGCGCCTCTTTGGGGCCCAGCGGTGCCAGCACCAAGTCCTGTGCATCTCCTGCCCCCTCGCGCTTGAAGTCGTAACTCTTCCAGTATCCGCCATCACGAATGTTGTGGCGCTCCACAAGGCGATTGGTGCGCGATACACCACTGGGTGAGAAGGCTGCACGCACGGCTTTGTGCTCGCGCAGATTATGCATCGTATCCAACCCAAGCTTGGCCTCCAGTCCATGCGGGCCAAACTCCGTCTCTGGCAGACCCAGGATGGTGTGGTAGAGCGGCTCTTGAGAAGTGGCGAAGACAAACCAATCCGCTCGGACATAAGCGCGGTTGGAGTGGGTTTCCTTGCGAATATTGTTCTCCAGACGAGCTGATGCACCAGCGATACCATAGGGATAGTAGCTCACGATGGTTTCCCACAGTGCCTTGTCCCAACCGTAGTCACGGATGTCGATGCGATAGATCGTTCGCGCTTCGTCGATGGCCGTCGGCACGGTGATCTTCCCACGCCAAGAGAGTGAGTTGAGCAACTTGGAGACACCCGCGCGATACATGTCCATCTGCTCGTCGTTGTCGGCATTTTTACCATCAGCCAGTCTGGCGTTGTAGAGATTCACGAGCTTTAGGTAGCGGATGTTTTCACGGTGCTGCTCCGGTTGCGCCATGAGGTCCTTGTAAATGGCGTCCAGGCTGCTCTCCAGGCCAATGAACTCCCGTGGTTTGTCTGGCACGGAGTCGCCCGTGATCCATTTCTCCAGAGTGGCGAGTTCTTCAGCAGTGAGTTGCGGCTCATCACTTGGCGGCATGTGAGAGTCATCTGAGGTGGGCAGGGTCACACGCTGGAACAACAGTGAGTCCTTGGGTGCACCGGGTTCAATGATTTCTGATGCAGCCAGCGACTGGAGATTAACACGAGCATGGAGAGCGGGCTTACGCTTGCCTTCGCCATGGCACTGGGCACAGCGCTGATCCAGTATGAGCTGCACCTGTGCTTCCAGCGAGCCCGTAGGGGCAGCAGCGGTGGCTACTTCAGCTTTAGGAGTAGCAGTAGGAGTTGGAATCGGGTCGTCTTTGGACCAGGCGGTGAGGAGCGCTTTCTCGTCCGCTGTGAGTGCGGTGACAGGCTTCGTCTTGGTGCTCTTAGGCATCCGCTTGGGGGAGTTATCAGGCAGCAGCACGCGGCGAAGAAGTTCACCCTTCTCTGGCTCGGCCTTGTTGACGTAAGTTTCATCTGCCAGCAGGGCAGCTAGGTCAGTGCCCTCAGTCAGCTTGGGTTCTTCATCTCCTTCAGAGTGGCAATCAGCACACTTAGCCTTAAACAAAGCCAGCACTTTAGTGTTAAGGTCGTCTGAAGCAGGAGAGAATGTTAGAGAAAGAACCGTGAGAGCACTTAAAGCCGGGATTACAGAGGTCTTCATGGGTGAGAGCGAACACTAACGGAAGAAGCGGGTGCGAAAAGGAAAAAGGCTGTGCCATGTTGCATCCTGCGGGCAAGTCGGGAGCTATGCAGGGCAGGATGCTTCACCGGACCGGATTTACGCGCGGTAGGTTTTGGTGAAAGTAATGGTGGTCCCGGTGTTGTAGTAGGCGCGGTAGGTGACGACTCTCACCTCGTAGCTGAAGGGACGGCCACAGTGGTCATAAGCATAGCGGCACTCAGTGCGGGAGCAGACCACACAGGTGGACACCACATAGGGTGCGCAGTAACCAGCTTGCAAAGTAGGAGCAGCAGTGGCGAGGATAAGAAGAGCGAGAAGTGTTTTCATGGCGATGATAGAGTTGATGATTGAGTTTCACACAGCGTGATTGCCGTGTTCAAAAGCTCAATCGCCAGACCTACAGGTTTGATTGAAAAAAGTGATCTTTTTCATGGCAGGCTGAAGTCCTTTTATAATCAGCCTTCCAGCCCACGTGCCTAGTTAGTAGATGGGTACAAAATGAACCGCGCCTGATCTAATTGGTGAATTGAGTGAGTTGGTTGGTGGCATGGCAACTGGATTAGCCAAGTCTGGCAAAGTAAACCAACCGTAACCACTACGTGTGTCTGCTGCTACATCACGAATGATTACTCCGTAGCTAGTTACGAGACGCTTGACCTTGAGAACTGGGTTGAGTGGGTCCGGGTCCAGCAGTGTGCAGGTGCTCGTGAAGGTGCCGGTGGACGGATTCACAGTGAGCGTTATGCGTGCAGGGTTGGCAGGGTCTCCTGCTGGATAGAGCCTGATGATATTGGTGCGGCCCAGGCGGATATTTGTGCTGGCATCATGTATGCCCATGGCAGAACTATGCGTGAACTGGACAAGTGCGTTGTCTGCTGCGTCAGCTACGTCAAGGATGTTCCTGCCCGCAGGCAGTGCGGCATAGCGGGAGCCACGGATAGCTAGGACGTCCGGGCCTACCTGAAAGCCTGCCGGATAGGCGCGCGTGCCTGGAGGCTGGGGTAGTCGAGTCCATGTGGCTGTGCCAGAAAGCAGATTGTTGGCGTAAAGAGCACCGGGATCCTCTATGATCTCGAGTGTGCCACTGACCGAGCCAGAGCCCGTGTAGAGGGGGTGCTGAAAGAAGATTTCTCCACTAGGGCTAATGAATGCATTGCTGGTCGAGGCAGCGCCATCACCGCACTTCAGGACGGTGGTTGATGTGCCGGTAGCCGTGACGGTGAGCGTGCCAAAGCCAAATCCCTGGGGCATGCTTTCTCCGCTGGCTGCGGGCAATAGGAGCGTATGGTAGCCCCGATAATGGGATGCAGGACGGTTCTTAGAAGTCCAAACATTCCGCCACCCAACGCTGTTGACTGTGTGGCTGCTGCTATTGGTCACTTCCACGCCAAAGCGTTCTCCGCTTTGCTGAATCTGGACGTTGAAACTTAATAGTCCACCGACGGGGTCAATTGCTTGGAACATCGCGGTTGAGCTTCCTGAAAGACTGGTTGTCACGTCCGCAATAATTGGCACGGAAATGCTGCGGGAAGTGTATTTCCCTGTCAGCATAGCGGTAGAAAGCATCGTCAAGTCCAGACGTGCCCCAAGGCCTCCATTGATTGCACTGTCGGGTTGGATCCGCGCCACGTAGTTGCCCAGCAGAGAGGCGGGTACGGGTAGGATAGTGAGCGTACCGATGAAGGGAATACCACTGCCCTCCACGTTTTGGGCCTGGATTCGTACAGAGTAAGTGCCGACTTTTCTGGCGCGTCCTCGGATCGACGAAAGGGCGGTATCGAAAAACACTCCGGGAGGCAGGCCGGAGACGATGATGCCACTTGGGTAGTCTGAGGCAGACACGTTGAAGTTCAGTTCTTCGCCCAGCAAGTGAGCGCCAAAAAACACAGGGTCCACCTGCGAGAGACTCGGCACCACAAGAGTCGACGGTCCGCTTGTGGCTGATTGGCTGCCGATGCTAACGCGACAGCGATAATCGCCCACGTTTGCGTCACTGGCGGTGAATGATAGTATGGAAGTTTGGGCGCCGAGGAAGCCACCGCTA
The DNA here is from genome assembly GCA_016795485.1 of Verrucomicrobiaceae bacterium. Taxonomy (GTDB): domain Bacteria; phylum Verrucomicrobiota; class Verrucomicrobiia; order Verrucomicrobiales; family Verrucomicrobiaceae; genus JAEUHM01. The sequence goes on from JAEUHM010000032.1 coordinate 70,009, forward strand.
GGGCCAATGTCAGAGCCATTCCGCGTCCACTGATACGACAGGCCTGAGCCATGCACATTCATGGAGAAAGTGGCTGTCGCTCCACGTTTTACCGGGACGGTTTGACCCACAGCAGGAAGGACAGTGACCTGAATGTTAGAGCTAATTGCGGTGCCGAAGCTGTTGGTCACACGCACCTTATAATCATGAGCTTCGTTGGGGTTGAGGCCTGCCAGAGTGAGTTGTTGTTCACTCCCACCTGGGGAGATCGCATCCCCATTCTTGAACCATTGCCATTGCAGGCTGCCTGCCCCTGAGGCAGTGGCTGAGAGGGTCACAGTACCACTGCTGACGACCACTTGTGGGGGAGATTGGGATAGGATGACCGGAGCCAGATCGTCGTCAGTAATGGTTACGATATGAGTGGTGTTGGTGCCCGTTAGGGTATTGGTGCCGAAGGGGGAGCCAAGAGTGAGGCCCACGGTCTCGTCACTCTCACTCCAAAGATCTTCAAGAACCTGAATGGGCAGGTTGCGAGTGGATTCACCGGGGTTGAAGACGATCCAGGGCAAGAGGATGTTGTAGTCCACCCCGGCAGTGGCGGAACCTGCGACCATAAGTAGTGGAACTACAATCTGGCTAGTGGCAGGTTTGCTCAGAGTGACTGCGACGTTGTGGTTGGTTGCTTCCTCGGTTAGGCCGCTGCTCACGCTGGAGAACTGCACGGTTCGCGTTGTGTTGGCGGCTATGTTGAGGTTGTGATTCAGGGGCGTCACCAGCGTAACAGTCTGGGCACCAGTCGGAGTGCCCAGCGAGATCACAGCCACTTCAGCAGCCTCATTCTCCATATCCTCTGGTACGCTTAGTGTGATCGTTTTGGTAGTTTGCCCCGGGTTGAAGACGAGGGGGGAGTTGGTATGTAAGATCACATCCGTACCTGCCGTTGCACCACCTCCGAGATAGAACGGAATACTAATGGTGGAGGAGGATGCGTCACCCATTTCCACCACCACACTTATGTTGGTTTGTCCCTCAGTTACTGAAGTGCTGGGAATCTGGAAGTGGGCCAGCAACATGCGTGGGTCGTTGCCTTGACTCGTCAATATGCGGCCAGCGGGCCCCACGGCTACAAGACGGGTGCCATTCCATGCCATGGCTGGTGCTGTGTCTTCGTCGGGATCTATTATCACAAAGTCAGACAGCTCTTCCGGTGGAAGTAGCGGCAGGGTTCTGGCGATCTTGCCGGGTTGGGCTGTGACGCTAAACTGACCGGTGAAGTGACTGGAACTCACGAACAGACTACCTGCAGCCAAGACTTCGTAACCGATAAGCACGTCTCCGCTGTCCAGAGTCCATGTGACGCCGTTGGTTGAACGGGCACTGTAGCCATCTCCCAGCACCAGGAACTCGCTGCCATTCCATGCCACACTGGTCCAACTGACGAAGCTGTTCGGTGAAGTGCGCTGGGTCCACGTCGTGCCATCGGCAGAGGTGTAGATGCGGCCAAGCTCGCCAACGGCACACCAGACCGAGCCATTGAAGGTCAATCCCCTGAGGACTGGGTTGCCAGAGATGGTGCGCTCCGTCCAGGTGCTGCCATTGGTGGAGGTAAAGACTCTCCCGGCCAAAGTCGTGGTGTTGTATCCAATCGCTACAAAGAGAGCGCTTGAGGCCGCGAGACCGTTGGGAGTGAAGTCTGCCAGAGCCACTTGTGTCCAAGTGATGGCATCTGCTGAATGCCAGAACACATTCGCACCCCAAGCCACGGTGCGGGTGGCATTTCCAGCCACAACAAGCGGAGTCAAAGTGGTGTTGATGGCTCTTTCCGTCCAGCCAAGGCCGTCTGGAGAGGTCAGCACCAGTCCTGCCCGCCCAAGTGCCACGAACTGGCTACCCGTCCAGGTGACCGTGTGCAGGTCCTTGCCCGTGCCAGTCATAGTCCGGCTGTTCCAGGTCACTCCGTCCAGTGAGCCGTAGATGTGGCCAGAAACACCACCGATCATGATGCCTGCGGTGGTGCTGGCTACAGTATGAGTGCGTTCGCCCCTATTCACCACTCGCTCTGTCCAAGTTATGCCATCGGGCGAGGTGGCAGCTACGCCATCATCACTGACGGCCACAAACTGAGCGCCTGTCCACGCGCACTCTCTCCAACCGTTCACGACTGGATTCGTACGCAGAGTCCAAGTGATGCCGTCTGGAGAGGTGTAAATATTGTCTCCGTATCTCTCTAGCGCCACGATCCGACTGCCGTTGTAGCAGAGCGCTGAAGCGTAGCTCAAGGGTGAACTCTTCTGCACAGCCCAATCCTCAGCATTGGTGCTAGTCATGATGTCACCGAAATTATCCACACTCACCAATGTGCCGTCCGTCCAAACCAACCTCCGTGCAAAGTCGGGAAGTTTCCTCACCGTCCATGACACCGCGCCGTTTGAAGAAGTGAGCACCACGGGTGAGTCATGCCCATAACCCACGGCTATGATGCGGGTGCCGTCCCACACCACATCGTCTATGTCTGCTTCATCATAGCGCTGGCGCACCGTCCAGGACAGACCATCCGTGGAGGTCACTACCGTCCCGTTATCTCCAACCGCCACGAATTGCGTGTTTGTCCACACAACATGCTCCAGATCATCTAGGACACCGGAGGTTCTGGGCGTCCATGTGATGCCGTCCAGGGAACTGTGAATGTTTCCCCCTGCACCCACCGCCACTACGCGAGCATTGGAGCTGGCTATGGCATTAAAGTCACTCGTGGCGGGCAACGGTGAGCGCGTGACCCAATCCCGACCAAGCGCCGGAGCCGCATCGTTGTCCTTGATTTGGATTCGGCACATTGATGGTGAAGCGATGGTGCCACCAGCAGCGCTGGCGAGGGTGAGTTCAATGATCTCATCTCCCTCCACTTGCGCGTCATCGGTCACAGGCACATTCAGATTGAATCGCAGGGTGCCCGCCGGAATAACCACCGCTGATGGTATGGTGTAATCTATGCCCGGCGCTGCTGCCATGCTGTCTCCCGAGGCTAGTGAGCCAAAAGACACTGTGACGGGTGAGGAAGAAGTGCGATCCAACTCCAGAGCAATCTGAGCAGAGCCTGCCTCTTCATTCACAACGTAAGTGAAGCGATCAAAGTGAATCTGAGGACTGACATCGCGTATCACCGCTGAGCGCACGCTATCAAAGCCATTCAAAGCACCTGTAGGCGCGCCCAATGTCACCTGTAGCGTTTCATCTCCTTCCGCCACCGCATCTGTCAGTATGGGGAAGGCTATCGTCTTGCTGATCTCACCCACGTTGAACGAGACACTCGATCCCGGCACGGTGTAGTCCGCACCTGCTGTCGCACTTCCAGTCAACGTGTAGGGCACCGTCACCAAACTCTTGGCCGCAGCACTGAGGCGAACTATGAAACGGGCCGTGCCTTCATCTTCACGAACAAAAACGGGGGTCGTACCAAAATCGACAGTCAGAGAACTGGCGTCTGAGATCATCAACACGCCGCTCTCTCCACACGCGACAGCCCGATTGTTGAACGAAGCCACGCCCGAGAGCCAGTTGACCACGCCGGAAGGTCTTTCTGTCCAAGTGATGGCGCTTGCTGTCGAAGTGAAAATAGTGCCACTCACACCCACGACGATGAGTCGACTACCCGTCCACGTCACACCGCCGAGCCAGTTGGTAGTGCCTATTGTTGCCTTCGTCCAAGTGCTCAGTGTGGTGGAGGTCACGATGGTGCCCTGGGTGCCGACTACTACTGTGGTGCTGGAGGTCTGAACTGCATCATAGAAGCTGGCTGTTGGCTGTCCTGAAGTCCGTGCGGTCCAGGTGATGCCATCCGTGGAAGTCAGGATTGTGCCTGCGTTCCCCACCGCTATCGCTGTCGTGCCCAGCCAGCTTACATTGTTCAGATGCTGTGCGGTGCCGGAGGTCCGGGCTGTCCATGTGATGCCGTCGGGTGAGGTTCTCAAGAGTCCGCCGTTAGCCACAAAGATGAACTGGCTGCCCGTCCAGCATACTCCGTTGATATGCTGCCCCGTGGTCAGCCCTGAGGTACGGGCCACCCAGTTGCTGCCATTCAGACTGCTGGAGGTCAGTAGTGTCCCGTTCTCTCCCACGGCCACATGGAACGTGCCACTTGAGGCTACGTTTAGCAGTTTCTGGAAGGTCGGGGTGAACTGAGTCGTCCAGTTTACCCCATCTGGCGAGGTTATGATCGTACCCTGCTCCCCCACAGCCAAATAAGTGCTGCCCGTCCATATGACAGACTCCAGGCCAGAGGATGTAGGTGTTGGCACAGCGGTCCAGGCATCTCCTATAGCTGCGCGGACGCGGTCAGAAGAACACAAAAAACCAACAAGAATCCACAAGAGCAGGTAGGTGAAATGACGAGATTGGAAGGTGGCGGTTTGCATAAAAGTGCAGAGGTGTGGCATTATTTCTAACTACTGATTTTCTGGCTTAACGTTACAGTGTGAATAAGTATTTTGTTTCGGCTAGGTTAATCCGAGGACTTCTTGCAACTCCGCGTCTACTGAGTCGGCCTTGCCCACAGTCTCGGCTATCACTTCACGGATGGTTGCAGCCAGACGCTTTTTCAGTCTAACTAGTCCTACCCTGACAGATGTCTCGCTTACCCCGAGTTCCTGGGCCAATATTTTGTGGGAGCCGTATTCCGTCTTACCTGCATCCAGTTGCACTGCAAGCCGCGAGAAAAGCTCTGCTTCTCCTCTAGCCGCATAGTCCGCACTGAGACGTTGCATGGCCAGGTCCATGATGAGCGCCAGCCAGCGTTGGTTAAAAAGGCGCTCCGGAGTGGCATTGTGAGACGGCTCCAAACTCTCTGAGCCAAGACGAGTCTCCGCCCATGCCACATGCAGTGGCAGGTGCAGTGCCCCGTTTCCCCGTTTCGGAGTAACCCTTGCCGAGTGCTCGGCAAACACAAAATGCTTCAAACTTGTGAGAAGGTAGTTCCGCAGACGTCCCTTGTGACGGTCAATACGGGAGAAACTGTCGTGCCTTAGCATCCGGACAAAAAATCCTTGCGTTAGATCTTCTGCATCCTCGGGGGTATGGCCGCTACCACGCAAATAGGCATAGACAGGATACCAATAGCCTGAGCAGAGCATGGACAGAGCTTGTTGCTTGTGGTCGTCACTGCCAGACCGGCAGGCTTCCACCCAGTCCCAGTTGGTTGGAGGGAAACCTTTGTCTCGCTGCATTGGGGTACCCATGGCTCAATCCTTTACCGCCAGTGTGACTAGAACTGCTATGCACACCACTATGGTGACATAGCTCAGCACGATCGAGCGCCCGGATGGTCTACGGCCTGACTGCTTGTACCGTAGCCATGTCCGCCACAGAAGAGCGCTCCAGGCACCTATCATGAGGAGATTACACATCACCAGGGCCAAGGCCGAATCGTACAACTTGGAGCCTGGGCCGGCTGGAAAAGAGAACATATCCCTGTCACCCATGGCTATGAGGAAACACTGGATGAAGAAGAAACCCGCTCCTGTGGCCACCAGTAGCCATATCTCCCGCGCGGCCTGACTCGTCCCACCTGGACTACGCTTTTGGATGCTGCTCAGCGGAGTGTCCTCCCACTCCACCACTATTTCTTCCAGCACCTGCCTAAACTCACCCGCAGACGACCACCGGCTGGCAGGATCATGCGCCAGGGCACGGTGCAGCGCTTCATTCAGCCTCGTACAGTCCCTGCCTGCCACCACCACCGGCGGGAAGACACCATGTGGAGGAAAGCCCATGAGCATCTCATACAGCAGCACCCCCAGCGAGTACACATCCTCGGTGGCAGATGCCTCCGTCACCCCCTTGAGCCGCTCCGGTGGCATATACGCCAAAGAGCCAGCATGAGCCAGAGTCCTCTGCGTAAGGCGCGTCTCCAGTTGCATCTGCCGGATGGATGCTATGCCAAAGTCCAGCAGCCAGGTATGCCCCCGCTCATCCATCAGCACGTTGGACGGCTTCACATCGCGATGAAAAACGCCTCTCTCATGAGCGTGACCGAGTGCTGAAGCACACTGGATGGCTATGGTGAGGGAAGTTGGTGCGTCAAACGGCCCACCCTTGAGAAGTTCCGCCAGATTTGGCGCATCAATGTACTCCAGCACGAGGTAAGCCCGTCCTTCCAGCAGGCCAAAGTCATACACATGAATGATATGGGGGTGCGTCAGCTCTGCTATGCCCCGGCCTTCCCGCCTCAGAACGCTAGCCATGTCCTTACCCGTTTCGTTGCTCGGACCGAGCACCTTTATGGCTACCGAGCGACCCAGAGAAAGCTGCCGGGCCAGATAAACCCATGACGTGCCGCCGATCCCTAACAAACGCAGCAACTCATAGCCGGGAATGCGCACCTTCCACTCCATCAAGTAGGTCATTGCAGCAGTATACTCAGGGTCACTTACCAGGACATTTAGCAGTTCGTCTGAAGGAGAGAGATGCATACCTGGAATAGAGATAGGTCGTAAGGAGCCGTCAAGCCAAGGAACTCATTACCGCAGTGGAACTCATCCTGCTGTTCACCCCTACGCGCGGTAGGTTTTGGTGAAAGTAATGGTGGCCCCGGTGTTGTAGTGGGCGCGGTAGGTGACGACTCTCACCTCGTAGCTGAAGGGACGGCCACAGTGGTCATAAGCATAGCGGCACTCGGTACGGGCGCAGACCACACAGGTGGACACCACATAGGGTGCGCAGTGACCAGCTTGCAAAGTAGGAGCAGCAGTGGCGAGGATAAGGAAGGCGAGAAGTGTTTTCATGGCGATGATAGTGTTGATGATTGAGTTTCACACAGCGTGATTGCCGTGTTCAAAAGCTCAATCGCCAGACCTAGAGGTTTGATTGAAAAAAATGTGAGGATTCTCGAAGAGGCGCTAGGATGCCCTTTATGGGGTGTCTTGGTATCGTAGCCCGACGCAAACGGTGTTTCGTTCGTTTATGCGAGTTTGCGAGTTCCGATGTTTACTTGGCAATCAACGGATTAAATGTTTAGGCGTATGCGAGAACGTTCATATCACTCACCTATACGCCCATGGTTGCGTTGGCCTGCGAGGGTCGCTGGGGCATTGATGGTGGCTGTGTTTTTGTTCAGTGGATTCGTTGGCGGCGAGTGGAAGCTTAGGACGCTCTCAACGGGTTTGTTCCTGATCTTGATTGGATTCCAAACCCCTCAACTTAGACAAGACACGCTCAATCCCAAAACAGGTCTCATTATCACATTGGTGGCACTGATCCTCTTCGGGTTGACGTCTTATTGGCTGTCTCACTAGTGGGGCACCACTGAGGGAAGAGCCAAACGTTGAAGCAGGAGAATGGTTTACTCGGTGGCCATGTTTGGGCCGATGGCTTCATAACGGCGGAACTGGAGGCCGGGGGAGGACTTGAGGAGGGTGGGGGCGTGGAAATGGGACTCAAAGTCGGGCATGAGGGCATCGCCTTCATGGGGTTGCTCGACGTAGGTGAGGATGAGTTCCTGGCACTGAGGCAGGAGTTGGCGGAACAGCGCGGCTCCTCCGATAAGGTAGACGACTTGGCCCTCTGGGATGAGGGTCTGGAGTTCGGCGATGTCGCGAATGACTTCGAGGCCTTCAGTGGCTTGCATGGTGCGGCTGAGGACGATGTTGCGCCTCTTGGGCAGTGGTTTGCCAATGGAATCGTAAGTCTTGCGGCCCATGAGAATGGGGTGGCCGAGGGTGGTCTCTTTGAAGAACTTCAGATCTTCTGGCAGGTGCCAGGGGAGTTTTCCGTCTTTCCCAATCACACGATTGCTGGCCATGGCAACGATGGCAATGAGGCGGGGTGGGGTTTGGGTGTTCATGGACGTTCTCTATCGTCTGCTGTGAGAGGTGCAAGTCTGGTGGTTGCCGGAAGTGAGGTTCAATGCCAGTCGTATGGGCATTATGACCCACGCGTGGTATCACATCGAAGACGAAATCAAGCTGCCAACCCCAAGCCTGCTGTTCTACTTGGACCGCATCGAGCACAACTTGCAGAAGATGATCGAGATAGCCGGAGGTCCAGAACGCCTGAGGCCGCATGTGAAGACGCACAAGTGTGATAGGCTGATCCAACGCCAAGTGGAGCTGGGTATCAGTAAATTCAAGTGCTCGACCATCGCTGAGGCAGAAATGGTGGCTGCTGCGGGTGGCAAGGATGTGATGGTGGCGATGCCGTGCGTGGGGGCGAATGCGGGGCGCTTGGTGAAGCTGGCTCTGGCGTATCCAGAAGTGCGGTTTTCGACCATTGCGGATGACGAGGAGACGATTCGCTTCCTTGCGGCTGCGGCTCAGCAAGCGCGGGTGGATCTACCGGTGTATCTGGAACTGGACTGCGGAATGGGTCGGACGGGAATCGTGCCTGGGACTCAAGCTCTTTATTTGGCTAAGGTGATCCGAGACACGCCTCGTCTAGGTTTAGCGGGTCTTCACGCCTACGATGGGCACATTCACGCGGAGAGTCTGGAGGAGCGTGAGAAGCAGTGTATTTCGGCTTTTGAGAAGGTGTTGGCGTTCCGCGACGAACTGCAAGGGCAGGGGATCATCGTGAAAGAACTGGTAGCCGGTGGCTCGCCCACGTTTGGCATTCACGCCCGCTATCCAGATCGAGTGTTGAGCCCTGGCACGACAGTGCTATGGGACTTTGGCTACGGTGACAAGCACCCGGACCTGCCATTCCTGCCTGCGGCGGTTCTGTTGACCCGTGTCATTAGCAAGCCAAGCACGGATCGGATCACGGTTGATCTCGGGCATAAGTCGGTAGCGCCAGAAAATCCGCATCCACGTGTTAAGTTTGAGGAGGAGCCAGAGGCTGAGTTTGTCATGCAGAGCGAGGAGCACTTGGTGATGAAGGTGGACCAACGCGAGCGTTTCCTGATAGGACAAGCTCTGCATGGGATTCCTCGTCACGTGTGCCCCACGGTGTCGATGCATGGCGAGGCGTATGTGATCGCGAATGGACAGGTGGTGGACACTTGGCCGATCACGGCAAGGAATCGCCGGATCACAGTGTGAGATGTAGAAGAGCTCAGGCTACTCGAACGCTGCTTTGCTCAAGAAAGTCACCCGCTGATTGGTGAGGGGATGGACAAAGCTCAGCTCAGCAGAGTGCAGGCACAGCGGGGCGGACTCTGTTGATAGCGTCTCTGCGGTGGTAGCCATTTTGCCGTCCGTGAGATAAACAGGATCTCCAACGATCGGGTGGCCGCAGTGCCAGGCGTGTAGCCTGATCTGGTTGGTGCGCCCAGTGACTGGGATAGCTTCGAGAAGAGACGTGCCATCATTATCTCGGCGGATGACGCGAAACTGTGTCTCAGCGTCTTGCCCGGCTGATTCGTCGATGACTCGGACTTTACCGCCATCGGTCTGCACTCCAACGGGTGCTGAGCAGGTGAAGGTTTCGGTCTGCGGGTGACCATGAACACGCAAGACATAGCGCTTTTGCACTTTTCCCTCAGCAAACTGAGGCTGAAGTCTGCCAGCCATGCGTGCAGTGCGGCAGAAGACGACTACGCCACTCGTATCGGCATCCAAACGATGAGAAGGCCGGGGCTTCTCCGGTGCGTAAGCTTCATGCAGCATCCACTGAAGGGTGTTGCGATGAAAACGGCCACCAGGATGCATCGGAAGAGGTGCAGGTTTGTCGACAACGATAATCGCAGCGTCTTCGTGGAGGATGCGGATGTTAGCATTCACCGACGGCTCGACATTGTCAGGGAACCGATGCAACACGCGTTGGCCGGCGCGAACGATCAAGTCTGGCTTGAGAGACGCACGGTCGTCATTCACGAGTCGATCTTTGGCGAACTCACTCATCCAGTAGTCGCTCTGGACGTGCGGCATGATGGCGAGCAAGGCATCGATCAATCTCATGCCATCGCAACGCTCTGGGATGTTGAGTGGCTTGAAGTTGTCGTAAGGAACGCTGCCGGGCAGGGGATTGGCGATCTTGGAAAGGAGTTCCTGGTGATGACGAAGGGACTCGGCCTGCTGCTCTTCGTTGGTTTTGAAGCAGAACGGGCAGGACTTGCCTTCGACGTATCGATTGTCAGCCTGATCTTCGCCTGACAATGGTGTTTGGCAAACGAAGCACTGGATGCTGTCCGTTTCTGCCAGAGCTGGGTCAACTCCCACTCGTTGGTCGAAGACGAAACACTCGCCGTCGTAGTGATCGCCCCCGATTTCCTCGAAATACTTCAAAATGCCACCATCGAGCTGGTAGATGTTTTTGAAGCCCTCCATCTCCATGAATGGGCCTGCTTTCTCACAACGAATGCCGCCTGTGCAGAACATGACGATGGGTTGGTCCTTCATTTCCGGTGGAAGTTGCCGAACTGCCGCCGGGAAATCACGAAAATGGTCGACGCCAATCGGCAAAGCATGGCGGAAAGTGCCGAGTTTCACTTCATAGTCGTTCCTAGTGTCCAAAAGGGTGACCGGGCGCCCCTCATCTAGCCATTGTTTCAGTTCGGCAGCCTTGAGCTTTGGCGAGGTGTGTTTGGATGGGTCTACACCATCCACGCCGAACGCAATGATCTCCTTTTTGATGCGCACTAGCATTCGGCGAAACGGTTGGTGGTCACTGTCGCTGTATTTTGGAGCCAGATCGGCGAGACCCGGAATACTCCGGATGTGCTGAACCATCGAATCGATCGATTCACGGGGACCTGCCAAGAAGACATTGATGCCCTCAGGGCTGATCAAAATGGTTCCCTTGAGCTTGAGGGCATTGGCCCGGCCAAGCAGGTCCTCACGCAGTGATTTGAGGTCAGAAAGCGGGGCAAACTTGTAGCAAGAGATGTTGGCGACAGCGGGCATGGAGCAGTCGCATCGTTGGGCGGCAAGAATGCTGCGGTCAACGAAATATCATCGTCTCCGCTTGCCGATTAATGCGCAAAGTCCGGCCAGGACAAGGATCACGCGGGAAGGTTCCGGTGCATGAATGGCCAGACCACCGCCGCCGGGCGCGGGCATGCCTGCACCCCAGTTGCTTGCTGAGGTAATCGCCGCCAACCATTCAGCTTTGCTGCCGGTCGAGTTTTGGAGGGCAAGGATCGACGGTGAGCTGAGGTTCAGGCCCCAGGCTGAGTTATTTCCCTCGGGGTCACCATGAGCAAACAGGTCGGTCTGGAGGAATGCGGTGTTGTCTTCCATCGAGAGGCCTGGAGGGATGGCTCCGTCATAGATGTCTTCGGAGTCACTCCAGGTGGCGAACTCCGAACTGCCGAAGTGCATGGCATAGATAAAGTTGGTCGGGTTAGCCAAAGGATTGTTGGCCAAACCTTGGAAAATGTAGATCTGATCACTGACGTTATCCAAGGCTAGTTGCGAGAATGCAGCTATACCGCCAACTTGGCCAGATATGAGCCCAGAAGTGTTCCAAGACCATGACGAGTTGCTGATGGTGGATGAAATGACCGTGCCGGGGGCAATGTGCTCAGTGACGGTGAGTTGAATGATCGATTCGTTTCCTGCTCCCTGGGCGGGGTGGGCTCCGTTGAATGAGTTGGAGAGGTTTGACCAGCCATTGTTGGTCAAGTAGATCACCTCGCCTGCCTGTATATGCTCTGTGGCGACCAGCGAGAAGCTGTCTTGGAAGTCATTGTAGCCAATCACGGCGATCCCTCCTGCGGTGACGGCGGCATTCAGGGGTAAAGCGGACGCGCCAACCATTAAAACCATCGAGAGTATATTAGTTTTCATGATAGTACTTTAATACAGATATTCAATAATAAGACAATGTCAATAATTGAGTATCAAAAATGATCAAGAGATGCCCATTTTGTTTTCAGGCTGGAAGCGGAGGGAGTTCGCGGCTCCGCCAATCAACGAGACAGCCGCACAAAAAAGGCGGGACCCGATGGCACGGGCCCCGCCTGAGAGAAGAGTTGGTTGGCTACCTTTTAGTTCTGCTCAGCTCAGCGTCTCCTTCGGTAGGTGCTTCAGCGCGCCGCCTTCCAGGGCACTTTGGTGGGCAAGGATGCCGGTGCAGGTCCAGTTTGCACTTTGCTTTGCATTTGGGAACGGCTGGCGGTTCTCGAAGAGGGCCATGGCGAACTCATGGGCCAAATGAGGGTGAGATCCGCCATGCCCTGCTCCTTGTGTGAAGCTCAGGTGCTGATTGTCATCTGAATCGTAGACTCCTTTGGTCGTGTAGCGCTGGATCGATTCTGGAAGTCGCTCTGCAAAGTCCGGGCAGGTGATCTCACTGGGGATCTCTGGCTCGGGTTTCTTAGCGGTGTGCAAGATCAGTGGTTGGTGCTCGACTAGGGGCCACTCGACAGACTGGCTGCTGCCATAGACATCGATCGACTCCCGATACTGCCTTGCCGTGTCAAAGAGGGAGCGGATGATGCGGCAAGTGAGGTCCGAGTTCTTTACCTTGATGTGGGCTGTCTCGACGGCAAAAGGCGAGTTGTAGCAGGGGATCAGCTCATCGCGGATCGTGCCAGAGCCAAAGCAGGACACATATTCAGCGTCTCCAGCGGCCAGTCCAAGAACTGGTCCAACGCAATGAGTGGCGTAGTGCATCGGGGGGAGGCCTGGCCAGTAGTTTGGCCATCCGTCCATGTCTTGTTGATGAGAAGCCTGGATAAACTGAACTTTGCCCAGCTTGCCCTCGTCACGGAGCTGCTTCATGAACAAATACTCGCGGGCGTAGACAACGGTCTCCATCATCATGTAGAGAAGACCAGTTTCCTGAGTGAGTTTGATGATCTCCAGGCATTCGTCGATGCTGGTCGCCATCGGAACGGTACAAGCCACGTGCTTGCCTGCTTTGAGGGCCGCGATGGACATCCAACCGTGGTCGGGAATAGGTGAGTTGATGTGAACGGCGTCCACCTTTGGGTCTGCGAGGACTTCGTTGTAGTCGGTGTAGCGAACATCCACACCCCAGTGATCACCGCACTCCTTGAGTTTGTCAGGATTTCGCTGGCAGATAGCGTAGCACGTGGTGTGGGGATGCTTTTGCCAAATCGGAATGAACTCCGCTCCGAAACCGAGGCCGACAACGGCGATGTTGAACTTCTTGCTCATAATAGATCAGTGATTTTTGACAGGCGATGGCATGAGGTGAAATGACGACTTTTTAGCGAAATCGGACAATCATTGCCAGATTTCTAGCGGGTGACTGCGGCTTCTGAGCGGCAAGGAAACGAGTGAACCGTTGGCAACGTGGCTGGCAAAGACGCCAAAAGTCATCTCCATGACGATGCGAGCATCCTCTCCTGAGCAGAGGGGCTGTCGATTTGCCTTGATCGCTTCCAGAAGGTCGATGGCGGCGATTCGATGGTCATTGACCTGGGCGAAAATCGTCGGATCGGGCTCGGGTTTCCCTACACCGGCCGTCGAAATGGGAATCCACTCTTTGGTGCCTTTCGACGGAGACGATGGATTGCCAGGAAGAAGTTGGGCCGTGGGATTGGTGTCCATCCGCAGATCAATTAGTCCTTTTGTGCCAACGATGTGCACACCAAAGCCTGCGGACTTCTCTCCAGCAGAACGAATCGAGGTGAATCTACCGCAGAGCCCATTTTCAAATCTGAACTGGGCATGAATCTCATCCCCTAAGAGAGGCCCGAGGCCCTCAGCGCCCGGCTTGAGATGCTCTTTGGTCGCCAAAGACCCACCTTGATAAATACTGGCAGAGCAAGACAACGGCTTTCCTCCCAAAGTGTGCATCACGTTGAAAAGATGCGAGCCGAGCACCCACATATCTTCTGATCCGCCGCGCTGATCTTCCTTTCCACGAGCCCGATATTCTAAAACTCGGCCGATTTCGCCTGCATCGATGAGTTTTTTCACCGTAGCCAGGACAGGTTGGTAGCGATTGCGGTGGGCGACAGCGAGCTTGGTGTTCGACTGGGAGCAAGCGGCAGTCACCTCATCGGCCTCGGCGAGCGTCCTACAGAACGGTTTCTCGATATAGATACCACGCAGGCCGGCCTTAGAGGCCGCGACAATCATGTCGCGGTGCTGATCAATGTGACGCGGGCCTATTGCGACGATCTCCGGCTTCACTTCAGCCAGCATGTGAGTGTAGTCGGAGTAACCCTTTTCGATCCCCAAGCGCTTCTTTGCATCGGCAAGGCCCGTTGGAGCACCATCGGCTACCGCAACCACCTCAAAGAGCTCCGGAAGCCGTTGCCACATCGTATCGAGACCGTGCCCGTAGTTTCCGCGCCCTGTGTGGCCAATGATGGCCACCCTCGTGCGTTGGGTGGCTCCTTGAGCGGCCACTGCGGCTGTTGTGGCAGAGAGAATGAAGTGTCGGCGGTTCATGTGAAATCGAAACGAGGTTGGTTGAGGCTTTCGTGCTACGGGTTTGCGTCATTCGAGGGACCGTGCAAGAGATCGCGCATCATGAAGATCGTTTTTCTCGATGCATTTACCGCAAATCCTGGCGACCTGAGTTGGTCGGAGTTTGAGTCTCTCGGCCAGTGCGAGGTATATGATCGGTCGCTGGGGAAGGAGACGGTTCTTCAGCGAGCAGCGGATGCTGAAGTCGTCATCACCAACAAAGCAGTGCTGTCCGCAGAGATCATCCACGCGCTACCGAAACTGCGATACATTGGAGTCATTGCTACAGGCTACAATGTTGTCGATACCGCTGCGGCTGCCCAGAAGGGCATCGTTGTCACCAATGTTCCAGGATACTCGTCGGCAAGTGTGGCTCAGGCCGTTTTCGCACTCCTGTTGGAACTAACAAACAGCACCGGTGAACTCGCGACAGCTGTAAATGCAGGGCGTTGGCAGGCTTGCGATGACTTTTGCTTCTGGGACAAGCAGATGATCGAGCTACACGGCCTGACGATGGGCTTGATCGGCTTGGGCGATATTGGCACAGCTGTAGCCCGCATAGCGCAGTCGTTTGGCATGAAGGTAAGGGCCGCTCGTCGTACCTGGGCTGTTCCGCCTCCAGAGGGAGTGGAGCCCTGCTCAATTGATGAGATTTTTGGCACCTCAGATGTCGTGAGCCTGCACTGTCCACTCACCGATGACACCAAGGCGATCGTGGGTTCACGCACGCTCGGAATGATGAAATCCTCTGCTTACCTCATCAACACCGCGCGCGGCCCACTCGTGGACGAAGCGGCGTTAGCAACGGCGCTCAACGATGGCACAATCGCTGGTGCCGGGCTGGACGTTCTATCTTTGGAGCCGCCGAAGGCAGGCAATGTGCTCATCGGTGCGCGCAACTGCATCATTACGCCGCACGTAGCGTGGGCGAGCCGTGCGTCACGCGGTAGATTGATCGCACTCGCTGCTCAGAATGTCCGAAGATGGCTCAGTGGTGATGCGATCAACGTGGTCAACGGCATCACTTAACCGTCCAGGCTGGTAGCCAAGTCGAGCCAATCTTTTTCCAGCCCGCCTTTAGCAAGCGCGACTCCATGTCAGGCAGGTGTGCTGCACCGTAGAATATCCCCAGCTTCTTTTTGCCCGCGGACACCTCCTTCGCTAGCACCTCCAGAGCGGTTTTGTTTCGCTCCCCGATGATGACAGAACCGTCAGGGCCCTCTATGCCAGAGATTAGAGCTTCAATTTGATCAAACTGAGCTCCGATGATGCGCTTCAAGTCATTGGCCGAGCCACCCTTGATGAGAAGTGCCAGCAATTGAATGAGATCGGGTTGCGGTGCCAATTTGCCTTGGGCTTCAAGATCTGCCTGAACGAGCATCGCCTTCATCATCAGCCCAAGAAACGATTCTTGTTTCTGCTTTTTCAGTTCTTGAAACTTCTGCAAGCTCACATCGGCATGCACAAAATTGTTGGGCGTGTAGTCCACCTCCTCCATCTGTGAAGAAAGAGCCAAAGTCCGCTGCATGGTTTCATGGAGCTGTCCAACCCAGGCTAAACTGGATGAGTCGCGTGCCTTGGCGCGAGATTCCCTTTCCTTACTAGTCTTTGGCACTGGCCCCCCCACCATCTCATAGAGCAAGGCATCATAGTTCTTGAAGCGCTGGTTCAGGTCCTCGTAATAGACTTTGTCGGCAATGTGCACCGCGCCGATAAGATCCAACTTCCGCCCATCAGCGCGTTCAAAATGTCCAATCGCTGTATCCAGCGATGACTGATTCGCGCCCTCAACCCAACGCACATAGTTCGCCGTCGAGCCAGACTTCTCCTGGCCCAAAAGAAGGCCAGATATGAGAAAGCTAAAAAGAAAAAGGACACGCATGCGCAAAAAGTAACAGATATTCGTCAAGTTGCCGGACTATTCGCGCCTGGTCGGCTGTTACCTTGAGTGACTGGTCTTCCGTGGTCGATTGCCAAGACGAAGCGAGCTGAGTTTCAATGTGGCAACCAACCTAAGACGGCAATAGACACTCAATGGGCTTCCAGCCAATTTTTCCCGGTGCCCACGTCGACCACGACTGGGACTTTGAGGGGGAGTGCGTTGCGCATGGCTTCGATGACTAGGGGGCGAATGGTCTCGATTTCGTGGACTGGTCCTTCGAAGAGGAGTTCGTCGTGCACTTGGAGCAACATCTTGGTGGAAAAATGTCCAAGGGACAACGCTGCATCTACGCGGACCATGGCTAGCTTGATCATATCGGCGGCGGTTCCTTGGATTGGGGTATTCATTGCGATTCGCTCGGCGGCAGCGCGAATAGTGCCGTTAGCGCTGTTAATGTCCCGGAGGTAACGCCGACGTCCGGTCATGGTCTCGACATAACCATTGGCTTTAGCGGACTCCACCGTCTGATCCAAGTAGCGCTTCACGCCCGGAAATTGGGCAAAGTAGCTTTCGATGATACGGGCTGCTTCTCCGCGTGGGATGCTCAGTCTTTGGCTCAAGCCAAAAGCGCTAATGCCGTAAATGATGCCGAAATTGACCATCTTTGCCGTGCGCCGCATTTCTGGCAGTACGTCTTCTGGCTGCACACCGTAAACGCGTGCGGCGGTGGCCTCATGGATGTCTTGGCCTAGTTCAAAAGCGTCCATCATCGCTGGGTCCTCGCTCAGGGACGCCATGACCCGAAGTTCCACCTGAGAGTAGTCTGCGCTCATGAGGACTAGGTCTGGCTTTGCTGGAATAAAGGCACGCCGGATCTCTTTACCGTGCTCTGAGCGGACAGGTATGTTCTGCAAGTTCGGATCGCTGGACGCGATGCGGCCCGTGGCCGTCATGAGCTGATGAAGCGTGGTGTGGACACGCCCGGTCTTTCTTGAAATGGCTTGTGGGAGCGCCTCGACATAAGTACTGCGGAGTTTGGTGACTTCCCGGTAGTCAAGAATCTGCTGAATGATCTCATGAGTTCCTAACAGAGACTGTAGAACTTGCTCATTGGTCTGGTATTGGCCTGTGGCGGTTTTTTTCGGCTTCTCTGCAAGTTTGAGCTTATCAAAGAGCAACTCGCCGAGCTGTTTGGGGCTGTTGATGTTGAATGGAACTTCCGAGCAACTTTGGATGCTCCTCTCAAGGGAGTTTGCTTCCTTCTCTAACTGCAAGCCAAACTCCCTCAACGCCTGGACGTCAATCGCCACTCCCTCAGCCTCCATTTTGACGAGGACGGGTAAGAGTGGGGCCTCAATCTCGTAGAAGACATCGTGCTGGCCTTTTGTTTCGAGCTCAGGTCGAAGGAGTTGCGAAAGTTGCCAAGTAACGTCTGCATCCTCAGCCGCATAGTCTGTGAGGAGTTGAGGATTGTCTCGAGCAACAACGGACATGCTGATCTGCCCGTCCTTCTTTTCTCCGATAAGGGTGCCAATCGAGATGGGCGAGTAGCGGAGATAGAGCTCGCTGAGGAAATCCATGCCGTGCCTGGACTCTGGCTCAACAAGTGCGTGCGCGAGCATCGTGTCGAAGAACGGTCCTTCAACGACTAGGCCTCTCTCACGAAGAACGGCGAGATCAAACTTTAGGTTGTGGCCAACTTTCTCCACTCCTGGTCGAGTGAACGCCTGACGAAACTCATCGAGGCTGGCACCTTCTTTTTGTTGTGCGTGTGCTGCACTACCCCATTCAAAGAGGCCAAGCCCCGTGTCAGCAGCATCCACACCGCTTTTCCCTGAGTCTGAAAACATGACGAAGTAACCCTCCCCCGCCTTCCAGGAAAAAGCGATGCCGACAATCTCAGCCTCTCGTGGGTCGAGCGAGGTGGTTTCAAGATCAAAGCAGAATCGGCTTTGTTGCAGCAGTTCCTGGATGAATGCCTTGCGCTCGCTAGCCGTTGAAATCTGACGGTAGGAGTGTGGGACATCCGTGATGGTGCGCAAGGGTGTCTGCTGCGGTGCTGGCTCGTCAGAGGTTGTCGGAGCAACTTCTCCTTGTCTTCCTTCTCCGCGGCCTGCTTTGAAATCGGCACCAAACAGCCGCTTGCCAAGGGCATTGAACTCCCACTCAACGATCAGGGATTTCAATGCTTCGTCGTCATAGGGCTTGATCGTTAAATCGCTGATGTCGGTGGTAACTGGAGCGTCTGTAAAGATTGTCACCAACCGCTTAGAGAGCAGTGCCATGTCTTTGTCTGCTGTAAGCTTCTCACCGGTTTTGCCTTTGATCTTTGAAGCATTCTCCAGAGCGTTTTCCACGGTCCCCCATGTCTGGATGATGCTTACGGCTGTCTTCTCGCCGATTCCTTTCACTCCAGGGATGTTGTCGGATGCGTCACCCATCAGGGCGAGGACGTCGATAACTTGTGAGGGATGTTCGATCCCCCAGCGTTGCTTCACTTCGTCGATGCCGATGCGCTCGACCTCGCCTCCTTGGCGGCCTGGCTTCCAGATTTTGACGTGTTCCGTAACGAGTTGGCCAAAGTCTTTGTCTGGCGTCACCATCCACGTCTCGAATCCATCTTGTTCCGCTCGTTTGGCGATCGTGCCGATAATGTCATCGGCTTCAAATCCATCATGGATGAGCAGTGGGATGTTCATCGCGGCACACAGACGCTTGAGCATGGGAATGGCGGCCGCCAAATCTTCAGGCATGGCATCTCGTTGTGCTTTGTAGGCAGGAAACCACTCATGACGCGGAGTCGGTGCTGAGGTGTCCAGTGCAACGGCGAGATGGGTCGGCTTCTGATTATTGACGATGTCGAGCAGGGTGTTTACGAAGCCAAACACAGCAGAGGTGTTTACCCCTGAACTGGTCAAGATTGGACTCCGCGCAAACGCGAAGTGTGCGCGATATAACAGCGCCATACCGTCTAACAAAAAGAGCTTACCAGCCATGCGTGGAGCCTAGAGCGCTGGCCATGACAAGCAAGCTCGCCATGTTCAGCAGGTGCATTCAGTTTGCTGACGTCTGGCTAAGAACGTTGTGACAAACTTTCAGCGACGTTGGCGAGCCAAGCTGAGTCGGGCAAAGCATAAGGGCGGAATGTTTCCATAAGACCCTCTTGCTGGTTGTAAAATATCGCTCGGTGGAGGCCTAACTCGCTGGCCTTTGGGGACTCGATGAGCGTGGCGCTATCATTGG
Source organism: Verrucomicrobiaceae bacterium (assembly GCA_016795485.1). Classification (GTDB taxonomy): domain Bacteria; phylum Verrucomicrobiota; class Verrucomicrobiia; order Verrucomicrobiales; family Verrucomicrobiaceae; genus JAEUHM01. The sequence goes on from JAEUHM010000032.1 coordinate 89,428, forward strand.
CGCTCATTTGGAACACCACGCGCAACTCAATCTCACTCAACGACTTACGGCTAAGGTAGCGGCTCACGTTGTTGTAGGTGTCGACCGTGGTGATGAGATGGAGCCCAAGGGTGCTGCCTTCTGTGATAAGATTTGTGAGAGTGGTGGCAGGGTTACTTCCGCTGTCGCTTTCGCCCCCCAGGGAGAAGCTAAACTCGTCCTCAGCGCGAAGTTTCTTGAACTTCTGCATACCAAGGATGAACACGACTATCGAAGGCTCAGATTCAGCCCCCGTCTCGTTCCGCTCTCGCTGAATGGAGGCGACTTCTTCCATCATTTCAGTCAACTCAGCTCCACGGGCCATGGTCACTTGTTGCGGCACCGTTCTCGCGATTTGCTGAAGGAGGGCGTCTTCGTTGGATTCCGGTGTCGATGCATGGAGCACGAAGAACCGTGCTCCATCCTTTGGATACTGAGCAGCTAGCGAAAGAATGGACATAGCGACCATCGCGAGAGCTGCTTCGTCTCTTTGGCCAACGATCATGAGGTGGTTGCCACTCTGGCGTTGGAACGCCGCTTCCGTTGGGCCTTTGATCGAGTTCGGTGCACCCAGCCAAAGGCGCGAGACTCCAGGTGACACTGAGGGCTTCTCCACCAATGCCTGATTGAGAAGATAGTTCTCAGACACCTCTGCAGGGGCATTTCCTTCAAAGACAATCGGAGGTGGACGCTTGATGCCACGCTGTTTCGCTAAATCGGCGATGGTTTGTAGATGCTTGTCACGGTCGCTGTCAGCAAGCCAGACGACTTGGAACGGACTGTTGCCTTCCACAGCACCCGCAGAGTCATTGTAGATGCCCTCACCCGGCCTTGAAAGTAGGCGCGGAGCCGGATTGTTCTCGTCCATGATGAGATAGGCATCGGCTTCATTGCATTGAAGCGCAACGCGGATCACCATCTGTCCGAGAGTCGCTCTAGCTAGTGTGTAAGCACCGCCAAGGGTCTGTGATCCTAACAATACGTGGATACCAAACGCTCGTCCTTGACGAACGATGCGGTCGAAGAGCAGGGAAGCTCCTTGAGCAACGGCATCATCATCGACAAAGAACTCCTGGAACTCGTCAATCATCAACAACGTGCGCGGCATCGGTTCGGCACCTCCTGCAGCCTTGTAACCAGCCACATCTTGCACCCCGAGTTTGCGGAAAAGATCTCCACGACGCTTCAGTTCATCATCTACTCTCTGCAAAACGCTGAGACCGAACTCACGATCACTCTCAATCGCCACCACTCGCGCATGCGGAAGCTTGCGAGTGGCGTAACACTTAAACTCGACACCCTTTTTGAAGTCGATGAGATAAAACTCCACCTGATCTGGGTCACAGTGCAAAGCGAGGTTGGTGATGATGACATGAAAGAGCGTGGACTTTCCGGAACCCGTCTTACCTGCAAAAAGGGCGTGCTGTTTGGTGCCCTTTCCGATGGCGAGATACTGGAGCTTGGTGGCCCCTGTGCGTCCAATTGGCACTCGGACTTCGTGGGTGGTCACGTCTTCCCACAAATGTCCAGGCTTGGGCGCGATGACTTCAAACGGCACTTCAACACGGTTCGCGTCGATACTGCCTTTTCCTATGGCGTGCACGAGTTCGACGGCGATTTCATCAGCAGGTGGCGCATCAATGACGATCCTCGCAGCGCCCTGATCAAATCCATCGGCTCGCAGAACCAAACCTCGCTTTTCGCGCTGAATGACGACTCCTGACTTGCGAAGTTCATCATCCACAAGGCCGTCAGGGGAAGGCTGCCGCTTGTCCCAATGGATCAAACTGAACACACCACAACGCGGGCCGCTCGTTGCGATGCTTTGTAGCCGCTTGGCGGCTGTGTCGCTGAATCCTGCGGGGAAGTCTGCAACGATGAGAAAATGGTATTTCTCGGCAGTGCTGCCAGCCTGCTGATTGTATTCAGTGATGGAGGCATACTCGTTGCGGAGATACATCTGAATCACTTTTTCGATGTGTTCATTGAGTTCAGCGAGGCGGTCCTCAATCTGATCTCGCTGCGTCCAGATGCGGCGGTTGATCACGCTGTCCTCGTAGTCACCGAGATGCATGAGACCCGCAAAGTTTTGACCAAGACCGATTGGATCGATCACGGTTACCACGATCTTCCCAGGGGGCATCGTGGAGAAAAGCCGAAAGGCAATATTGTTGAGGGCACCCGCGATATCTGCGGCTCCGGAATCTGTAGACTCCATCAGCAGGGAACCTTCAGAGGGATAAACCAAGGCCAGTGGTGCCGAGACTTGCATAGGACCCGGCAACGCAAGTCGCGGATCAGTTGGCTTAGTGAGTTGGGCAAGGTCGAGCTCAAGTTTGCCAAATCGTGTGGCAGTTGCACCGGTTAAGGGGCGCTTCCATGACTTTGCAAACTCAAGAGTCCACGGTGCAGGAGAAGCCTCGCTCGCCGTGTTCATCTCGTTGATGCCTGCATAAGCTGCGGAAGTTGCTTGCTGCCATTCTTTTGACAGTGCAGCCCATCGGGCATCAAACTCGCCATTGAGCTGATTGAGGTCAGTGTCCCGTGCGCGAGTCATGGTGTCGTGGCGGCCAGTCATTTCCGCTGTAACTTGCCGGACAAGTGTCGCACAGTGGGCGCGGATAAAGTCCACACGATCATTGAGGTGCTTGTCGTTGTGAGCCCAAGCACGAGGAACCTGCACACGGAGCTTCTCACGGAGCATCGCTTCGTGATCACCCTTAATCGCCTCCGCCTTATCCCACTGCTCGTTAATCTGCGACATCTCAGAAGATTTGGTCGACTCTGCGGCGGCCTTTTCTGAAGCTAGGAGGTTATTTGCACCAGCTTTCGCCTCCTCATGCAGCCGGACGGCTTGAGTCAGTGCTTCAGCCAGATCTTTAGCCGATCGCTTGCCTTGCATGAGGCCGATGAGCCAGAGGACAAAGGTGAGGAAAGTAAGAGCAGCCACTGCTCCTCCAGCGATCATCCATGCATGCTCAGTAAGTCCCAGACCTGCGGCAAGAATGATGCCGATGACACAGATGAGCAAAATGGCTGGTGCGAGCCCGACTCCTGAAAATATCCTGGGTATCAAGTTCAGTTTGAAGCTTTCCAGGTGTGACGAAGCGGAAGTAATCAACTGATCGATCTCGGCAATGTGCTTTTCAATGCCCAAAGGATTACCCGCTGGATCAGAAGGAGCGCGGCTGAGCATCCGACGGAGAGAACCATAGCCTGAAAGGGCTCGCTTGCTCTCCCGGTCGAGTTCTAACAACTTTGCACTCCGGTCATCTAGCGCGGCGATTGACGTCGTGTAAGCAGCTTCAGCGAGTTTTACTTTTTGGGTCGCTCGACGCTCAATACTGATGCGTTTGACCTGGAGACTGCCCAACCAACGTTCTTTGACCAGTTCGGCTCGTTTGTGAAGATCGCGAGTGCCCGTGCGCTGTGCACGATTGATGCGTTCACGCCGCTGCTCATGGATGTCGTGAACCTTTTCCTCCCACTCGGTGTGCTCTGCACGGATGGTTGCGATCCTCTCATCCAGGTTTGCTGAATAGTCCTCTTGCACATGCCGATGCTTCCGATCGACTTGAAACTTTCTGGTCGCGTATTCAGAGCGGAGTTGATCCTCTTGTGTCGCAAAATGAGCGCACGCCGTTTGGAGGTCGGCAATTAGTTTCAGCGCGCGACTGGCGCGCAAGTCAATAGGGTCACTCACAGTCGGTCCTTACCTTTCTGATCAAATTGTCTAGTTCATTCAAGATCACGCCCACTTTGGAGGAGAGTTCCGGGAGGTCGGTCAGATATTTTTCCTGAAACTCCATGGCTTTGGCATCACGCCAAGAGCCTCGGGTGCGATCCCACGCTAGAGACAGCTCTTTGAAGCCTTGCGCAAGGGCTGCGGAGTTAGCTTTGAGGCTCATGGGGTAGGAGTTTCAGAAGAAGGGGGGGTTGGTTTTGGGCTGGCTGACGGCAGGTCGCCACTCGCGTAGTCTTCAAGCGTACGCTGAGCATTCCAGAGAAACGCCGAAGCCTTGGGCACTTCATCATCGAGCCAGTCACGAAGACGGTCCAGGCGCTTCACGTGAGGATCCGCCACGCGATCAAACTCCTGGCTCCACTTTTTCACCAGACGCAACTTCTCCTCCGCCTCCTCAACGAGACGACGTGCCTTACGCACCGCCTGCTGCTGAACGGTGGGACTGTCGACGAACTCCGAGAAACGCGCAGTCATGAGTTCTGCTTCAGCCAGTTCAAGCAGCTTGCGCCTCTTCTTGATTTGCGTCTCCCAGTGGAGCCATTGCTCGTTCTGAAGCCAGTTACGAGTCACTTTGATTTCACTGCGAGCGTCTTCCAGCAGTCGCTGAGCCTTCCCCTGAAAAATGAGAAGCCGTTGCCGAAAAAACTCCAGCGCGTCCAGAGATGTGATGCGTGCCTGATCTGCCATGGATGACTCAGCGTTGATCCAGATACTCCTCAATACGCTGGGCCTTCCGCAGCAAGAATGGGGTATGTTTCTCGGACACCTCCACGAACTTTTTCAGCGCTTTCATCGTGACAACAAACTCCTCAGCGAACTTCTCGTGCTCCTGGTCCTGCCAAGTGCTTGAGAGAGATGCAAACCGAGCTTGCAGGCCAGACGCGCGAACGGCCAAATCGTCGTTGAAGCGCTTCAGCTCCTTAGCGAAACGCCGCACCTCTTCCGGATCCATGATTGCCTGTGCCATGCCCGTGTTCTAGCAGGCGCACAGCAGTCTGGCAATGCTTTCGGTCGTGTTTGGGACAAAGAAAATGTCCCGGAAACACCGCCTTGCAGGTCCCGCAACCATCCCCGTTCAGCCCCCCTCGTCGTCCAGGTCGCCATCACTGGCTCCCGGATTCTCCTTACCCCTGAAGACTCAGGCCGGGTTGATCTCGCCAAGTTCGAAAAGGCAGCAACGGAAGCCCTCACTCACCGACCCGTAACGAGGTTGGCCGGACCCCGCACTAAACCGACGGACCAAGCCCAAAGAACCAAGAACCAGGAACCAAGAACAGCACTCCACCACTCCAAGTCCGCCTCATTCCAGTCCCGGTGGCTGATGGGGGGATTCAAGACAACAAGATCCAAGACCTCCGCCTCAGGGTCCTTCCAGTCCCGGTGCCTGCTGCAAAATCAAAAATCAGCAATCAGAAATCAGCAATCAATGAATACCTCCACCACTCCAAGTCCTCCTCTTTCCAATCCCGGTGACTGCTGGCTCGCAACTCTGAGCCCCGAGCCTGTGCTCCTTTGACTTCTTTACAGCGTTAGCCACCAAGTGCCGCGAGCACGTTGCGGAAGAGCCCCAACCCACACCGCCGCGCTGACCCTCAGTCCACCGCGAGGACAATCATCCACACGTTTCATGCCGAAGAGATGACCCAAACCGCGCCCGAGACGCAATCCGCAAGCTCACCACGCTGGAACTTTACGGAAAGTGCTCCACGGACTGAAAGCGACCGTTAGTTAGAGACTCAATCATGGCCCTGACCATTGCTGGTTCATTCAGCAGTGGGTTACTTCACTGAGGCGTTGATTTTGTCGAACTCATTTAGGCCACTGACCATCAAGAACAGGCAGCGCTCTTCACTGTGGTCTGCCCATAGCTTGCCCAGAAGTTCTTTTTCCTCGCTGTCATCGTTGGTGGAGCGATCCTTGCCCTTGTATTCCACCACCAACACACGCCCGTTGTGGAGTTGGATAACAAAATCCGGATAAAATCGGTCTGTGCTGGTTTGGAGCCAGAACGAATGCGCTTCCTGCTTGTCCAGATTACGCACCCACCATTTCACTTCCGGGAGGCCGTCGATAAATTGGGCGCATAAAAACTCCTCTTTGATGGTGCCCTTCTCGGTCTCACACTCCAACTCGCCTACCTTCTCATAGTAGTGCTTCACAAACTCAGAACTGCGCGGACAGACGCTTTTGGCTGGATAGCTGTTCGGATCGTATACAAACTCGTATCCACATCCGACACGCAACTTCACCAGGGAGTGTTGACCGAAGAGCGCCATTTGATATTCGCCCCTTCGGGCTTCCTTTCTTAGTGTGGCGAGCCTCGCTTCGAGTTTACGCCGCAACTCAAAGCGCTCCCTCACCAGACGACCCAGGGGCACTTGCTTCTGCACCTCATTGATGACTGCATTGAACCACGCCCTCGCCACATCAGCTTCCAGGTCATCATGCGGTATGTTCCGGTCCAGCCAGGACACCAGCTTCACCTCACTCCAGTTTTCTCTCACCTCGATCAGGCGTAGTTGCGCGCCCAACTCTGGGAGACGTCGGGTGATTACCTTGTCCCCTTCCACGTCTATGATTCCCGCATTCTCTTCGGCTTTCGCGTCAGCCAAGGTCGGCACATCATCTGTCTTGGGTGGCAATGGTGGACGCCATTCCGTCTCCAGCCATGACCCCTCATCGGTCGAAATCACCTTGCCGCCCAGCTCTAGCATCATCTGGGGCACCGCAAAGCGCTCCTGCCTCTCCGCTGGGCTGGTCATGATCGTCTCTTGTGTCGCTAGTTGATCCACTGCCGCCTTGATCAGTTCCTTCGCTTCCTCGCTCTGCACCGCAGATTGCAGTATCTTCAATGCCTTGCTGTCCGGTTTGCCCGTCAGCGTGATCACCTGTCTGGTCCCATCATACTTCAGCACATGCTTCTGCATTGCTGCCGGTAGAGCTTCCACTGACAGCCCCTCCGGCAGGTTCACCGTCACACTACGTTGTCCGCCAGCTTCTAAGTCGAATGCCGACTGCTTGCCTCGCTGCACAAAGAACTCCCTCGCCTCCTTCTTGTCGTAGCCAGACTTCTTCACCAGTTGGTCACGCAGCAGATTGGCCGCTAGATAGAAGTGTGGACTGCGCACGAAGGCATATGCCTTGTTTAGAGCCTCGCGCTTTTTCTCCTTGGCGTTCGGCATCCTTAGCACTCGGCCCAGCATCTGCTCTACTGCGGTGGTGCTGCTCAGATTGGCTACGCTACACAGCACGTAGGCAAACGGGCAATCCCAGCCCTCTTTCAGCGCGCTTTGCGTCACCACGTAGCGGACGGCGCAACTCTCGGCGTTCAAGTCCAGTCCCTTCAGGCCCTTCTCATCTCCCGTATGCACCACGATTTGCGCCTCGGGGATGTAGTGTTCTTCCCTCAATGCTTTTTCAATCACCTCCACCGTTAGCGTTTCACGCTCCTTCGAGTGTGGCTCACCCTGAAACAAAAGAATGGGCCGTATATATTCTCCCGTCTCGTTCCGCTCCATCTCCGCCTCCTTTTCCAAATCACCCCGCATGGCTATCGCCGCTGCCACCACCTCCTTGAATCCACTTTCCGCCACCAGCACTACAGGGAGCTTGATCATCTTCTCCGCTTTCAACTGCATGGCACTGACGCTGTGCAACACATTGCTGGGGGTGTCCTTCGCATCAGTGATAGGCGTAGCCGTCAGTTCCACAATAGCCCTTGGCTGAAACCTTTCCAACACCTGCAAACTCAGTTCACTCCTTGCATTGTGAGCCTCATCCACCACCACCAGCGGCCTGTGCATCCTTAGCACGTTAGCCAGGCTGTGGGGAAAGCCCTGTGGGAAGCTGTTCTTCAACTCTAAAGGAATGTGGTCAAAGTGCCCCATCAACTGCCCGTTGTTGCCATACACCTTCCTGCCATCAGTAACTTCTACACGGTAGGCTTGGATGGTGGAGACGATCACGGTGGCTTTGCCAGCGATGATGCTTGGCTGGATGCCCAGCGCCTCCGGCCCATCAAATATTTCCACCTCACCCAGTTCCTCTTCCAGTATGCGCCGGATGGGGTGGCTCAGGTCCTTCATTTGCTTCACCGTCTGCGTTTTGATCGCCTCACTCGGCACCAGCCATAGCACCAGCGGCTTTTCCTCATTCAGCAGTTCGTCTTTGAAGACCCGGATAGCTCGCGCACCTATCACTGTCTTCCCTCCACCCGTTGGCACACGCAGGCAGACAAACGGCATATCCTGCGGCATCTCCGTACCATTCTCCAGTCGCTGCACCTTGTTATAAGGATGCGAAATTCCATGCATCTTCTCTGTCACCTGCATGAAGGCTGTTTCCGGGTCGCCGCTCTCCCGGCACGCTCGCCAATACTGGCGTAGCGTCTCCAGCACTTCGTTCTGATAGGTCTTATGGCCGTAACGGTCGCTCATTTGTCGCGGATGGTGTAAGGGATTTGTTTGAAGACGATGCCCTCCTTCTTCAGCCGTGCAGGAGCCAGCCGTTGCGAGGTGCCGTAGATCACCGTTTGCTCGATGCCTGGATGCGCGGCATTCAACTCTTGAATTACCTCCAGCGTCTCCCGGCACAGCGCATTGCCGCCCGTGATGCTCTTATCCTTCAGAATACCGTTGTAGAGCAGGTAAACGGCGCGTCCATGATGGATGCCTAGCAGCGGAGTTCTGGCAGACACCCGTTCTTTGGGCAGAGGTTCGCCTGTCTCCGTGAAATAAACATGCCGCGCCAGATCAGAGAAGCGTACCGTTTCACGAATGCACCCGTGATCATCGAACAACGCTTCCCCAAGTCTTGCAAACCGAAACCCGCCACCAAGTCCCGGAATCTCCAATCCCTTGTTATTCACAAAGCCATTTAGAACCCTCTTAACTCGCTCTGCTGTGGCCTTCTCCGCAATGCTAAGTTTACTACTCTCCTGCTCTGCTGATTCGTGGGGCATTTGAATCATGATGAATCGCCTAGGTTCTTCATCCGATCTCAGATTGTTAACCTTTAATACGCCGTGCCCCGTGGTGCCCGAACCGCCAAAACTATCAAGAACAATGTCGCCTGGCTTTGTCGCGATTTGAAGTATTCGCTCAATAAGTCGAGATGGCTTTGGCGTGGTATCAAAGGGAATGCTTTCAGGGAAAATCTCCAATAACTCTTTACTGGATTCATCGGTATTCCCCACTTCCTCGTGCGGCCACCACGTCCACGGAACCATTCCTTCGACTTCCGAGAGGTACCGAATGTAGTTGGGCTGCGAAGTGCCTTTTTTTCCATAGTAGATTCGGCCTTGGCGCTCGTACTCTTTGAAAGTTGCCTCTGCGATTCCCCAGCACCGACCTTTCGATGGTTTGAACTTCTTGCCTGTCGGACCTACAATAGTAAAGAACTGCTCAGGCGTTGCGTGACCATCTTGAGCCGTCAACGGAATTGGCCGCCACCTTCCCTTAGGATCATTATTTGGATTCTTGTATACCTTCTCTTGCTTTCCAGTTGGCGGGATTTTGTTCCGTAGCTGTTTGAAGCGATCCTTGTCCATCGCATATACCAAGATGTATTCATGAACATCCCCGATCGCTTCACGGTTTTCACGGGAATACCGCTTTTGCCAAACGTTGCATGCGACAAAACGTTCTCGCCCGAATATCTCGTCCATTACAATCCGTAACAACCCGATCTCGGAATCATCCATTGATATCCAGATTGACCCGTCGTGTGAGAGCATTTCACGCAACAACACGAGCCTCGGATAAATCATACAAAGCCAGCGGTCATGACGATCAAGCGTTACGCCTTCCTTTCCGACCACCTCTCCTAGCCATCTCAATACAGCCGGACTCTTGACGTTATCGTTATAAACCCACCCCTCATCCCCGGTGTTGTAAGGCGGGTCAATGTAAATGCATTTTACCTTGCCACGGTAATAAGGAAGCAGCGCTTTCAGCGCCAGCAGGTTGTCCCCTTCCACAATGAGGTTGCCGCTGCCGGGGTCTCCGCAGGCCAGTTCCGGCACGTCCTTTAGCAGGTGAAAGGGAACCTCCAGATGGTGATTGATGACGGCTTCCTTGCCGATCCAGTTGAGAGTCGGCATCTCCTCAGCCCAGCCCTCCGGGTTGGAGGTTTGAGCGGAAGATTTTGGCGAAAAGGTTGTCTTTCCTGCCAGTTAGGCTAACATCTAGTCTCTGGCTATGACCGCGCCCTTGCTCCTTGCTCCTTGCTCCTTGCTGTTCGGCTCAACTCAGCAGCGCTTTCTCCTCCGGCTTGCCTTGCGTTAGGCTCCGGTTTTTCTTGCGTCTGATACGACGCCGGGGGCAGTTGGTCAGTCACGGACATACTCATGCGCGCCGATGGTGGGATAGAGACTCACTTTGCGCAATGTCCTTTTGCAGACGCGCCAGAGGTCAGGTTATCCCATGGACAACGACACCATCCCACCCACAACACCACCTCCAGACGAGATGGACCCGGAGTTTGGCATCTGGCTCTGCCAGCGCATCTGCCAAAAACTAAAACAGGCCCGTAAAGTGCAAGATGCCTCCGCTATGGAGGTCGCCACGCGCCCAGGGGCCTGCATCTCTGACCAGACCATCTACGACAACGAGCGGGGCGATAAGCTCAACCCCGGCCTCGCTCAGTTGACCCGCCATTCCCAGGCCCT
>JAEUHM010000014.1 GCA_016795485.1 Verrucomicrobiaceae bacterium
GCAACGCCACCTACACCAACACCCTCACCACCCCGTAGTCACCCCGCCCCTCAGAGCCAACTACCCGGCGGGTAAACCAAAAACACCCGCCGGGTAAGCGCTCACCACCCCCTGGGTAAGAGCCGACTACTGCCAGGGTAAGAGACAACCACCCATCGGGTAACCGCCCGCTACCCCCTGGGTAAGTGCCGACTACTGCCAGGGTGAGAGACAACTACCCGCCGGGTAAGCGCCCGCTACCCCCTGGGTAAGCGCCAACTACTGCCAGGGTAACAGACAACTACCCACCGGGTAAGCGCCCGCTACCCACGGGGTAAAACCCACTCACCCCCTGGGTCATCCGGCCCTACCCACGGGGTAACCACCTGCACTCACTTTTGCCACTCTGGAAGCCTTAACAGCTAGTTCGCTGACGTCCATGGCGGAAGGTAATCCACTATGACTCTCGTCGATAGGTCGCGTTTCCTAGAAACTCGATCACACCGAGGTCCCGAAGCCTCTGCAACTGCTGTCGCAGTTTTGCACGAACATTTCTATTGTTCGGATACCGCTCGTTAACCAAGGGGATGCATGCGGCTACAAAAGCGTTGAGGTCAAACACTTCGGTCTTTTGTTTCTGTATCCCTTCGAGAGCCAGTTTTGTCCAACCAGGAAGATTTACGGCAAGGCAGTCTGCAAACGGCTTGGAACGCTGAATGCTGACCAAGTTCATGTAGTTGCCTGACTCTGAGGGCACCCAGGTTGAGACCGCATTTCTGAGTTCCCTGACAGGCTCCCGAAGAGCTTTAAGTTCTGCTGCGGTCCATCGCTGAAGCCTTTGGTCTGCCCCAAAAGCAGTCATGACCATCTCTGCTGCTCGATTCACATCGGCCATCTTCCGAGTAGCAACACCACATTCTAGATTGCTGAACATGCCGCTAAACGTTGCGTTTGCGGAGGTCACCAGTGCACATTTTCTGTCGATGACGTATACCTTTGCGTGGAGACGACTGGCACTGTGGATTTCAGCGCCACATTCGGCTGCAGCACAAACAGCATCCAAATCTGACGCGCCCGAGGCAAAGTCTCGCAAATCAGTCCTCGTCAGAACCATACGGTGGACTGATGGAGAGAGAGACTTGATCAAGGTTGATAGCCAAATACCGACATAGGGACTCGATACGAGTAGTCGTGACTCACATCGTTTCGTTTCCTTGGTCAACCATTCAGCTGTGGGTGTGATGACGAACTCTGTCATTGCCGAGGCAAGATACTATTTCGAGGTTCAAATTGGAATGAATCAATCGATTGGGGGGCAATTTCAACGATGCTTGCTTCCGGAGCTTCTCTCGAACACTCATCCCAATCTAGCACCAGTATTTGGCTACCATCGGGCGCATACACTTCTTGAATGACGCCACCCCTAGTCTCTATCACGATTTTGCACATGGATGGGTTATACGCCACTGACCGCGGATCTCCAGCAGTTGCCGCCACATTGGTGGTGGGTTGCTGTGGTGGCGACAAGACCAGCCCGATGAGATATATGACATCATCGAATCGTGTTCTGCTGGACCATACCTTGAGCTTTTTGCCCGTTTTCGTCGCCCTGGGTGGGACCAGTGGGGCAACGAGGATGTGGAGGTGAACTCTCTTCTTGGAGTCGCACATCGAACGGGCCACATTGATCCCCAAATGAGGCTCCTGGAGGCACCTACGGCGTACCGCGCCAAAAAGAAGCGGGCGTGATCAACGTCGAGGCTACGGGACTGATCATGGTTTAGTGGTCCAATCTCTTGCGCGGTAGGAAGGGGGAGTTTTAGTGTCTAATCTATGACACCTGACCAACATCCTGAGATGGTGCGGCTCAAAGCCGCCATCGCTCAGCGCCGTGGGGAACTGGCGCTGCTGCTGGCGGATGGGCATGATCTTTCGCATACGGTGCGCTACAACTTGCTGGCTCTCTACCAAACGAAACTGGGTGCGTGGGAGTTGGAACTGATGAGGTCCCAGGTCCGGGTGGCGCGGCTGAAGCGAATCATGGAGTTGGCCCAAGCCGCTCTTAATCGTGGCGTTGTGCCGAACCTCCTACAGATCGAGGCGCAGGTGCGGGAGGAACAGGTCCTGTGGGAAGCGAAACTCCGGGAGGCGGTGGCCAAGCTGAGGCAGGCAGAGGAGCGTCTCACGAATCTGCTTTCCCATGAGGAGAATGTTGAGTTGAAGAAGCTGTACCATCAGTTGGTCAAACGTCTGCACCCTGACCTGCATCCTGACCAGACAGAAGGAGATAGAAGCATGTGGCGGCAAGTGCAGGAGGCATACGACGTGGCTGATGTAGAGCGGTTGCGGGCGCTGTCTCTGGTAATGACGGATTCCCCACTCACGGATACGCCTCACGCCTTTGATAAGCTGAAGGCAGAGCATGATCTGCTGATCAAGCGCATTGCGGAGCAAGAACATAAGATCAATGCCCTAAAGAGCCAGCCACCGTTCAACCTGAGGGAGAATCTGGAGGATGATAACTGGGTCAGCACCAAGCGAACCACGCTGGAGAAGGAAACGGAAGAGTTGCAAGCACAGGCTGCGACATTAGAGAAGCATCTGGAACAACTTATCCCAAGCTATGTCCCAAGAATCGAGTTTGGTCCCAATTGACCCCACGCTGCTGGCGCTGATTCACGGTGCCTTTGGTGGTGACGGGGCGCTGATGCCATTCGCCAAGGAGATCATGCTCATTGAGTGCCAGATAGCCGGCACCAGTTACCGTGACCTGGAAGAAGTGGAGCCATCCTTGTTGCCGGGCCAACTGCTGGTGCTGAAACGAGAGCCGGACAATGACCATGACACACTGGCTATCATGATCCTCACGGATGGAGGTCATCATCTCGGATACATCCCACGCGCCAAGAACGAGGCTCTGGCGCGCCTGATGGATGCCGGGAAGCTCCTGTTTGGGCGGTTGGAGTCGAAAGAGAAACAAGGCACGTGGCTAAAGGCGCAGATGCGTGTGTTCATGCGGGACTTTTAGATTCGGCTGCATGTGGCGGTGCCGTAGAAGAGATCAACGGAGGTTCCGGAGCCTCTCGTGCCCCTTCAGGGCACCTCACGTTGCGTGGATGAGGAACCCAGGGCATCGCTACGCTCAGCCCTGGGCTGGGCTCTGCCGGCCCTTTGGGCCGGAGGGGGGGGAGAGTTGGAGTGGTAATCGGTCATCGGTAACCGGTGATCGGTGGTCGGGTTGCTCTGGGCGTGGGGGGAGTGACGAGGTATTTTGCGGGATGGACGCCCCCAAGGTGGGGCGGAGATTTTAGCCCAGGGCTTGGCGGAGCCATGCCCTGGGTCTCGGTGTGGCCGATGTGGTGCGGCCTGAAGGGCCGCGAGAGGGATCAGAGCCTCTCTCGTGCCCTTTCAGGGCACCTCGCGTTGCGTGATGGGGAAGCCAGGGCATCGCTACGGTCAGCCCTGGGCTGGGCTGGGCTCTGCCGACCCTTTGGGCCGGAGCGGGGGGTGGAGTTGGAGTGGTGGAGAGTTGGAGTGGTGAACGGTAATCGGTGGTCGGGTTGCTCCTGGTGTGGGGGTGTCTGTGGCGCACTCCTTGTTTGCATTCGCCTGATCCCTCTTTTTATCAGAGGGGATGCGTATTCGTTCGTTCCAAGGTCTTGTCCCTGCTCCTGAGCATGCTGCTGCGGTGGCTGCTGTTCCCTATGATGTGGTTAATCGTGAAGAAGCTCATGCCCTGGCGCATGATAAACCGCTGAACCTGCTGCACGTGGACCGGGCGGAGATTGACCTGCCTCTGGAGGTGGACCCCTACTCGGCTGAAGTTTATGACAAGGCGCGGGAGAACTTCCTGGCGCTTCAGGCACAGGGTGTGCTCGTGCGGGAGTCGGAGCCTTCCATGTACCTTTACCAGCAGTCGATCAGCGGCCATACCCAGACGGGGCTAGTGGCGACTTGTCATGTGGACGACTACGAGCAGGACGTGATCAAGAAGCACGAGAAGACCCGCCAAGACAAGGAAGATGACCGCACGCGGCTGGTGGGCACTCTGAGTGCGAATACGGGCCCGATCTTCCTGACCTATAAGTCCCAGCCGGCGATTGAGGCGATCATCCGTGGCATCCAGGAGGAAACGCAGCCGCAGCATGACTTCACCGCGCCCGATGGGGTGCGGCACACGGTGTGGCGGGTGCGTCCAGGCAAGGCGGCCTCCCTAGCGGCTCTCTTTGAAGAACGAGTGCCAGCGGCCTACATCGCCGACGGTCATCACCGCGCGGCTTCGGCTTACCGGGTGGCCAAGGAGCGGCGGCAGACAGACCCTGGCAACCAAGATGCGCACTGGTTCCTCAGTGTACTCTTCCCTGGCAATCAGTTGCGCATTCTGCCTTACAACCGCGCCGTGAAGGACCTGAACGGCCTGAGCCGCGATGAGTTTGTGGACAAGGTGGAGTCCATCTTCTCCCTGAAGTACAGCACCATCAAAGAGCCTGCACGCCCAGGGCAGTGCTGCATGTATTTGCAGGGTCAGTGGCATACGCTGGAGCTGAAGCACGCTTCAGATGCGAGCCCGATCGACCGCCTGGATGTCTCCATCCTCCAAGATGGGCTGCTGCGTCCCGTGCTGGGCATTGATGACCCACGCACGAGCAAGCGGATCGACTTCATCGGCGGGATACGCGGGGTGGAGGAACTGGAGAAGCTGGTGGACAGCGGCGACCACGCCGTGGCCTTCAGCATGTATCCGGTGACGGTCGACCAACTGATGGCCATCTCCGATGCCTCTCAGATCATGCCGCCGAAGAGCACTTGGTTTGAGCCGAAACTCCGTTCTGGCCTGTTCATTCACACGTTCTGATTTCCTGGCGGTCTCTGAGCCGCCTTCATGTCCCTACCGCTCATCATTTCTCTCCTCGTTCTCTACACGGTCCTGTTGATCGTGTTGGGAATCGTCTCCGCGATGGAGACGGCTACGTTCTCCGCCAAGGATGCGGGAATACAGGTCTCGCGCCTGAAGGCGGGATCACTGCGTGACTCGGTGTTGGCGATTCTGTCCAATCCGTTCCATCACGTGCATCGCACGCTGCTGGTGTCTGCCGCGCTTAACCTAGCGCTGACGACGTTGATCTTGTTCCTGGCGTTCGATCCGCTTCGGAAGCTGGGCTACTCGCCATGGGTGACGGCACCGGGCTTGTTCGCCTTCACAGTGTTCGCCGGGGACGTGCTGCCGAAGCTCATCGCGGTGCGTTCACCCGCCAAAGTGCTGGTCCGCACTGCGCGGATGCTTTATCCGCTCAGGAAGGTGTTAGACCCACTCGCGGTGCTAGCAGAGCGGGCGTCTGATCTCATCCTCAGCATCGTGGTGCCACGGAACATGAAGACTCGTCACTCCATCACGATGGAAGAGCTGGAGACGCTCATCGAGATGCGGGAAGAGCAAGGCTCCATCGACCCGAGCGAGGCAGCGATCTTGAACGAGGTGTTCGACATCGCGGATCTCACGGTGAGGGATTGCATGGTGCCACGAGTGGACCTGGAGATGGTGGATGCCTCATCTCCAGAAGCCAAGGTTCATGACACCTTGGACCGAGCGAGCGCGAGGTTCGTCATCCTCTATGCAGGCACGCCGGACTCAGTGACCGGTGTGGTGGACGCGCATGAGTGGAAGCTCGCTGGACGGCCAGCGTGGAGCAAAGTCATCCAGCAGCCGGTGTTTGTACCGGAAACGTTCTCGGCTCTGGAGGCACTGACTCGGCATCTGGGCTCTCCAGCCCAATGCTTGCTCATCTGCGATGAATACGGCGGTCTGGAAGGCATGGTCACCCAGGAAGAGATCGTGGACTGGATGCTCTACGATGCGGCTCCGTGGCAGGGCGAGACTCCGGAGGTGCGCGCAAGTGATGAACAAGGGCAACGGCACATCGCGGATGGTGCCGCGCGTCTGGATCACATCGCCGACTTGCTGGACGTGCCCCTTGAAGAGCCTGGAATCGACACGATTGGCGGTCTCGTCTTCAATCACCTCGGATACATGCCGAAGCCGGGTGAGCGCATTCGGCTTCAGGGCTTAGAAATCAAAGTGCGGCGCGCAACAAGACGGCGCATTCAGCAAGTGGAGATCAGGTTGCAACCCAAGGCGCCGTCCGCAGAAGATTCACAACCGCTTGTCGACTGAGGCCATGGTCGTTCTGTTCATCATCGCTATCCTGATGTCCTTCCTGCTCTCTGGGTTGGAGACCGCAGTGCTTTCCGTCAGTCGGGTGAGGGTGCGTCATGCTGCGGATGCCAAAGACAAGCGAGCAGCTCAGTTGTTGCCGCTACTGGATGATCGTGACGGCTTGTTAGGTGCACTGACGATTGCCAATCACATCGCGAATGTGGCCGCGTTCGGCTATATCTTGTGGATCATCGTGCGGACATGGGATGCCCCCGGCTATTTGATCGGTTTCTTGGTGGCGCTGCCGCTCTTCATCATCGGCCTGGAGGTATTGCCAAAGAATCTGTTCAGGCGATATCCGTTCCGTGCGCTGACGAAGTTTTTACCCATCTTGCAGGTCGCCGCATGCTTCCGCGGCTTCTTCAAGACGATCCCGACACCCACGGCTATCACTGAAGAGGAGGCAAATGCTGCACAACTCGCTCGCGATGATCTCTCTCGTCTCATGGATGACATGGTGAAGTCCAAGCAGGTTCCAACAGCCGCAGCAGAGATCGCCAAACGAGTGCTGTCTACGCGCCCGCTCACCGCCCGAAGCGTGATGATTCCATTGGGAGAGGTGGCCAGCGTAAGCGCTGACTCGCTGGCCAGAGATGCGGCGGAGACCGCCAGAGAGCGTGATTTCAGCTACTTGTTAGTGACGGATGGGCCGGGAAACAAGATACTCGGCGTGCTTCCCGTCACGTCACTTCCTACAGAGATTCCCCCAGATCGCCAAGCGCGGCAGCACACCAAGAACGTGGAGAGCATGGAGGCCAATCTGCCTGCACTGAGTGTGCTGCAAAAGCTGCGGCGCAAAGGCATGAGCCTCGCGATTGTCACTGAGCCCGCCACGCATCAGCCCATCGGGATGATCACTGAGGAAGACATCATTGGCACGCTGCTGAAAAGCAACACACCTGAGTCGGATGTGTCACCTTGAGGAACGTCCTACTGATCAATCCGCAGCATGTACTCGTCGTAGTTGGGGCGGTTCTTTTGCCACCACGCCAGCACTTCTTGCACGGACTTGAACTGAGGAACCTCACCGCCGCCGGGCTCCAGCCAAACTTGGATTTCCTTCAGCATACGAGCCTGACGCTCAGGTTTGGACTTTTGTGATAGGGTTACCATCGTATCGAACAATTGGATGTCTGGCTGACGGCCCATTTCGCCGAAAGCTTCTTCCAGGGATACATCCGCACCGTTGGCGATGACCTCTGCGAACACCCCGGCTTTCAACTCCGGCGGGTAAGGAGCTAGCAGGCTCCAACCCATCTCGCGCACATCCCACTGGTCATTGATCGCCGCTTGTCTCAGGACGTGGACGGACTCCTCAGGAGTCAGCGCAGAAGCACTTTCTACGGCATACACGCGATTCGAGACATCTGGGTCCTTCAGCGCTTCAACGAGCATGAAGGGATTCCGCTCATGACCTAATGCCATGAAGTTGGAGATGACATCATAGCGTTCTTGCTTGGTCTTTGCCTCCTGGTAGCGCTTTACCGGATCACCTTCCGGCGGCACCCATGCTCCAGCAGCGGCTTTTGGACCGGTACCCGAAGACTTGTTCAACAGAGAGCCTGAGCCGCCGCTTGTGGGCTGTGTCGCTGCCGAGTTAGGGTTCGCCGTGTTGCCAAACGGCGATGTAGAAACTGAATCAGGCTGTGCCACCCACCAGCCGAGGCCACCAGCCACGACGAGAATGAGCAACAAGATAAGAACTTTCCGAAGCATGGTAGGACTGTGCCTTTGGTCCGATGGAACGCAAGCAAACGGCAGTGTCCCGACCGCTTCTATTCTGGTTCTTTGAGCGACTTCAGGATCGGACCGAGTTTTGCAGCCATCTCCGCCTGCACGGCCTCAACGGTGCGCTCTCCGAGAAGCACGTCGACGTTAGCCATGGCGGTATTGTCGGACATTTGCTGGCCGGATGGTGACTTGGGCGCTGCCGGTGGTGTCATTCCCCGAGGATACCTGAACATGCCGCCCTCCAACCGCTCTACCCCTGGCTTTTTCAGGAACTCGTCCATTTCTTTGCGATAGCGATCAAAGTCATGCTCGTAGCTCTGCCACGCAATCATCTGTTCGCGGGTGGCATCCATGAACTTCATGAAGTTGATGCCTTTGCCATCGCCATCGAGGTGATTGAAGTAATACACCAACATGCAGGACTGCATATAGGCACGTCCGAGACTGGTTTGAGCATCCCACTCTGATCTCCTCATGCGAATGAAGGGCGCGATGTCGAACATACGAGGCTGGATGCCCGCCCCCCAAAACCGCTCAAGGTATTCTTTGAAGCCTGAAGCCGAGGCTGCCACTCGGAAGATGCCGCTCTTGTATGGGAGCATCTGAGCATACTCCGCAGTGCCCTCCACCACCCAGGTCGGCATGTGGTTGATGTAGTCGTGCATCACTTGGTGGGTGATCTCATGCACCAACGTGCCGGTGGTGTAGTCATCAGCGCGCGTGAAGCTTTTGCCGCGCTGCTCAAGGCCCAAGCTCTCAAATGGGATCTTGAAGATGCGATCCCGCGTGGAGTAAACGCCCCCTGATTGAGGAGGGCCGCCAGCAGCTATGTAGGCAGCGCGATTCCGATAAAGCTCGGCGATATAGAACTTCATTCCTTCGGGTGGTCGGCAGGTGATACCCCAGGGAAGCTCCTGAATCAGTCGCCGTGTGGCTTCAAAAGTCTCCGCCACACTGTACATCAGCCCAGGTAAAAACTTGGCTTGAGCCCGGAACTGAAACGCCTGGTTTTGATACACGTAGAGGCCACGCGCTTCGTCACTTTGCACCAGCGTCACATCCACTGCGGACTGTGGTGTCTGGACGGCCACGGGCCACACCCGCTTTTCTGGCGGTGGTAAAGGCTTCAGCCCGAGAGCAGATGTGGCGCGCAACCTCTCCGCCATCCCCTTGATGTAGGTTTGGTCTGCAGAACTCAGTTTAGTGATCGGATACGGCACTTCTTTGCCGTTGGTCAGCAACAGCGTCACATTGCTGCCGTCTGAAGCGACCAACTGCGCCTCCAGTTTCCGCCCAGCGACATCCGTCCACGTGCGAACTTCACCGTAGGCGATGGAGGCGAGAAAAAGAGCCGCCAGGACACTAACTGTCTGCCGCAAGCTCATGGAGCAGGATCTTGTTGAGGCGAACTCCAGCTTCAAAGTTCTCCAACGGGAAGTTTTCATTCGGTGCGTGTGCCTGACAATCACCTAAGGCCAACCCAAGCAAGATCGTTTCCACACCCAAGACGTCTTTGAATGCCTGAACGATCGGGATGCTGCCCCCTTCACGGATGAGAGCCACTTTTCCGTCGAAGGCAGTCGCCAAAGCTTTGCGCGCGGCCATACCGAAGCGGCTGTTGGGGTCCATGGCGTAAGGTTGCCCGGTGTGCCCCAGATGGATCTGCACGCGTGTGCCTGGAGGGAGATGCTGCTTCAAATGAGCTTCCACCTTGGCTAAAATGTCCTCTGGCTTCTGGTCCGGCACCAGCCGGAGTGAGAGTTTGAACATCGCTTCTCTCGGGATCACGGTTTTTGATCCAGCCCCTTGATAGCCGCCGCCAATGCCATTGATCTCCGCAGTTGGGCGCGCCCAACGTCTCTCAAGTTCCGAGTAACCAGCCTCGCCGTATAGCTCCGGAGAGCCTGTGAGGGAGAGCGTCTCGGTGGCGGTGTCGCCGAGCTTGCTCCATTCCTCGCGTTCCCATGGTTCAATCTCGCGGACGTCGTCGTAGAAGCCTTCCACGGCGACCTTGCCATTCTTGTCATGCAAGCTAGCGATCAGGTGCGCTACTGCGGTGTTAGGATTTGCTACGGCACCTCCAAAGATGCCTGAGTGCAGGTCGATCGAGGGTCCACTGACCAACGCCTCAAGGCAGGCGATCCCGCGCAAGCCGTAGGTAAACGTTCCGACCCCCGGAGCTACCATCCCAGTGTCTGAGATGGCCACGACATCGCATTTAAGTTCATCGCGATGAGCTTCCAAGAATGGCTTT
The DNA here is from genome assembly GCA_016795485.1 of Verrucomicrobiaceae bacterium. Lineage (GTDB taxonomy): Bacteria > Verrucomicrobiota > Verrucomicrobiia > Verrucomicrobiales > Verrucomicrobiaceae > JAEUHM01. The sequence goes on from JAEUHM010000014.1 coordinate 10,179, forward strand.
AGGTTGGGACTGCCGATTTCCTCTTCACCTTCAAAAAGGAAGATGAGATTGACCGGCAAATCACTGCCAGTGGCGAGTGTTTCCTCCACTCCGCGCAGATGAGCCATCAACTGGCCTTTGTTGTCGGTGGAGCCACGGCACCAGATACGACCATCGCGAATCGTTGGCTCAAATGCTGGTGTTTTCCACTCCTCCAGAGGTTCTGCGGGCTGCACGTCGTAGTGACCGTAAATCATCACGGTGCGCCGACCAGGTTGGTGCACATTACGGCCCACAACAACTGGATGCCCGGGCGTCTCGTGAAGCTCGGAAGTGAGGCCGATGCTCGTCAGCTTGGCCTTGAGCCACTCAGCGCACCGCCGCACATCGTCACGATGCTCCGGCTTGGTGGAGACACTTGGAAATCGGAGAAGGGTAAGAAGATCGTCAATGCCTGGATGCATGGTGCATCCATTCTGCTATAACCTTGCCGCAATCGCACGTGCAATGTCCATCAGCGCGGCCTTTTCTTCGTCCGTGAAGTCGTGTGGCTCGGTCATGCCGATGCCTAGGGTGCCGCGCAAGGTCTCGCCATCCAAGACGGGAACGGCTAAGGTGCCCTGCACGCCGGTTTTCTTTGCATCAGGCCGCGCCACTCCTGAGCCGTCGGTCTGAAGATTGCACAACTCGACGGGCTCCAGTCGCTGAGCTGCTGCTCCGGCGATTCCTTTGCCGATGGGAATGGCTTGGATCACTCCCATGAGTGCCTCGGGAATCTTCTCGCAGGTCACCAGCTTCAACAAGCCATCCGCCGGGTCGAGGCGATGGAGAGTGCCCGTGACGCAGTGAAACTCAGGCAGTAGATCGCGCAGAAACTGTTGCCAATCGGATGCGGAAGGCTGGGCGGGAAGGGAAGAGAGGGCGCTCATGAGGCTGAATAAGGCCGAGATCGGTGGAGTTCGTCAACTACTGAGCAAATCGCGCTCAGAGATCAGCGCAAATGCTGGCCAAACCATGCAACGGTGCGCTCCCACATCTGAGGAAGATAAACATGGGCTACTCCTGGGTAGAGGATGTTCTCAAAGTCCGTCTGCTTGCCATGCAGCGCATAAACTTTCTCAACGATCTCGCCCAAAGTCTTCACGCCGGTGGCTGGAGAGCCGCCGTCCTGATCGCCCGTTTGAAAAAGCATGGCCCTAGGCGCTGCGAGAGCGATGACAGCCTCAGTATCGAAGTGACGGAGCATGCCTGGGACGTAGTAGTAAATGCCGTGTGCCTTCAGCATTCCTTCCTGGATGAGGTCTTGATAGCGCGTCATGCACGCCACACAGGACGCAGCCTTCGGGCGATCATCCAATGACATGATCCACCATGCGCGTGTGCTGCCCATGCTGATGCCAGTGACCCCGATCTTGGATGCATCGACTTCTGGGCGGGCAGCTAGGTAGTCGAGAGCCGTTAAGTCATCGCGCAACATCATTCCCCACAGCGTCCTGCCTTGCCAGAGATGAAACTTGGAGGCGGACATCTCGCCCGCACTGCCCGTTTGCTTTGGTCCGTCTGGCCCCTTGCCATTCCTCTCGCCGAAGCAAGGCGCATCAATGCCGACGACCACGTAGCCGAGTTTGGCGAGGGCTGGCCCAGGAGTCACCGGGGTGGCGTTGGTGCCAAACAACTCCTCTTTGCCAATCTCATACTGTCCGCCATGCCAGTGGCAGTAGAGAATGGCCGGAGCTTTTTGCTCAGCAGTGGCGCCATCCGGCACAAAACAATAGCCGGTGACGTGCTCGCCAGCCCCGTTGTCGAAAGAGAGCTTCTCGACCCGGTAACCCTCCTCCTGCCGATAGGGTTCTGACTTCACCTCGGATGGAAGTGGCCTCGGTGGCATGTCCCCGAGCAGACGGAGCAATGTTTTGCGTATCTCCGCCCGCTTTGGCCGCCATTCGTCTAAAGAAGGAGGAATCTGCAAAGCAGGGACCGGGCCTGCGGCTTTCAGCCAAGCGTCAGCGGCAGATTGGGAAATGGCACTCATGGGAAAGGATAGACCGGTGGCCAGCATGGCGCAGAAAACAACAAGACGAGTCATGACGAATGCATACGTTGGGTGCATGAGTTTTCACAATCAGCCAATCACGTGGTGGGGGCGCATCCCCGTTTATGTGACGACGATTGTCACCGCGATGTTCCTCGTCGGGGTCATCCTCTCGACCATCTTGATGGCAGCGGGCAGCCCGCTGCTGAAGTGGCTCACCCTGAGTGTTCCCCTCAATGAGCCATGGTCTCTGTGGCAATGTCTGACTTACCCTTTCATTGAAGCACCGAGTTTCTTCACGCCCTTTGGTCTGATGTTCTTTTACAGTTCTGGAGTCAGCGTGGAGACCCATTTGGGCCGTGCGTCGATGATTCGACTGCTCGTCATCCTCACCCTCACCCTACCCACGATCTACTATGTGCTCTACTTCATCGGGTTTGGGCCTTCGATGCATAACGGTAACTACCTTCTGTTGATAGGCCTGCTCGTGACGATGGGCACGCTGTACCCTCACGCAGAGATGCTCGGTTGGGTGCCCATGAAGTGGGTGGTCTTCGTCTGCTTGATCTTTGGCTCGCTCATGGCCATCAGCGGGCGGCATTGGGCCGACCTCATTGCTCTGTGGGGCACGGCGGTGGTGGCTTACGGCTTCGTTCGTCACGCGCAAGGCCGAAGCCCCTGGGAACCAGTTTCCGATTGGGTGCAAACCAAGCGCTCGGGGCTCCATGTTGTGCAACCTACCGGGCGAAAGGTCCGCAGATCGGTCAGGAAACAACCAGACGAAGTTGATCCACGAGCTGAGGTAGACCTAATCCTGGACAAAATCTCACGCACAGGAATCGGCAGCCTCACCGACGATGAAAAGGCCAAACTCGAGGCCGCCAGCCGCCGAATGCAGGGCAACAAGAAGGCCTGAGGCACCTGGGATTTGCAAACAATGCGACCCAGGTTGCGCGGATGGGCCTGAGAGGGTAGATTTTGCGCCCCTCCAACCCACACCCTCGTTTTCCTCTTTATGGAATGGCTTTCATCCCTCGGCTTTTTTGGCTCCGTCCTTCGCGTTCTCATCCTCCTTCTGGAAGTCGTCATTGTCTTCAACCTCCTCATTGTCGTTCATGAGTGGGGACACTTCCTGGCGGCCAGATGGCGCGGCTTGGTGATCGAGAAGTTTTACATCTGGTTCGGCAAGCCGATCTGGAAGAAGACCATCAACGGAGTCGAGTATGGTTTGGGCAGCCTGCCTTTCGGGGGATTCGTGGCCCTGCCGCAAATGGCTCCCATGGATGCCATTGAGGGCAAAACTGAAGACGCCCGCCAGAGCTACCCGCCCATCACCGCGCTAGACAAGATCATCGTCGCATTTGCTGGGCCGTTGTTCAGCTTCTTGCTCGCCTGTTTGTTCGCCGTGATCGTCATGTTCGTTGGTCGTCCACAGCGACTGAACACCGACACCACCATCGGCTGGGTGAAGCCGGGTTCGCCAGCCGAGAAAGCCGGCCTCAAGGCAGGTGACAAGATTTTGAAGATCGACGGCACCGAAATCAAGTCCTGGGACGCTCCGATCGACAGCGTGCGTGAGCGGATTCCGTTTAGCCAAGGCCCGAAGATCCTCATCGAGTTTCAACGTCCAGGCGAAACGGCACCACGCACCGTGGAGAGCGACTTTGAAGTTGAATCAGGCACTTGGTTTCAGCGGACAGGACTAAGGACCATCGGGGTCATCGACTCCGCGCCATTCAAGATCGGTGAAGTTAAGGCCAACAGCCCAGCCGCGCTTGCTGGCATTCAGAAGGACGATCTGATCACTCATCTCAATGGAGAGGCCATCTTCTCCTACGCGCCGCTGATGTTTTACTTCAAAGACAACCCAGAGGCTAAAGCCAAGGTCACGGTCAAGCGTGGAGCTGAAGTGAAGGAAGTGGAGTTGACCGTGCGCAAGCCAGATGTGCCCGCTGGCTACCCGCTGCCGATGCACGGCATGGAGTTCCTCCCACTCAACACAGATGCAAAGGACACACTGGTCTATCCCAACTGGTGGGCCTCCGTGAAGCAATCCAGTTTGATGATGTTCCGCACCATCACGGGCCTGCTCACCCCAGGCGATAGCGTCAGCTTCCAGCATCTCAGTGGCCCCGTGAAGATCGGCTCCATCTACTATCAACTCTTCCAGGAGCCCCAGGGCTGGCGCATGGTTCTGTGGTTCTGCGTGGTGCTCAACGTCAACCTTGCTCTGCTGAACCTCATTCCATTCCCAGTTCTGGATGGTGGTCACATTGTCATGGGCTTCATTGAGATGATTCGTCGTCGTCCCACCGTTCAAGTCAGAGCATTGGAAATCTTCCAGACAGCGTGCGCGCTGCTGCTCTTCAGCTTCATCATCTACGTCACTTGGTTTGATACTTGGGACCTTCTCGGCAACGGCAAAGGCGGCGAAAAAGACCCGTTTGCCAATGTGAAGAGCGAGGACATCAAGTTCCTTCCGCCACCACCAGCCAAGTAGCCCACCTACTCACGCGCCCGGCTGTCCATCGTGATGGTCACCGGGCCGTCGTTGACGAGAGCCACCTTCATATCTGCGGCAAATACACCGCGTTGGACGGGTTTTCCTAGCAGTGCCTCCAGCGCCTTGATGAAGTGCTCGTAAAGCGGGATCGCATGGTCAGGCCTTGCCGCACGGATGAATGAAGGTCGATTTCCCTTCTTCGTTGAGGCGTGAAGAGTGAACTGGCTGACGACGATCACCTCACCGCCCGCTTCAGTGACGCTCAGATTCATTTTGCCCTCCGAGTCGGAGAAAATCCGCATCTGAGCCGCCTTAGACGCCAACCAATCAGCATCCTCCGCCGTGTCATCATGCTCAATGCCGACGAGAATGACCAACCCATGCGCGATTTTGGCCACGACACTCCCGTCGATCGTTACACTGCCTTCTGAAACTCGCTGAATCACAACACGCATGACCGAACCCGACAAGAGACCCGGCCATGCGTCAAGCTGAGGCTTCGGATGGCCTTATGCCTTTTTCGCGAGAAGGCTTTTCACGAGGCCTACAACGATGAGAAGCACCGCGCCTCCCACCCCAGAGCCTCCGATGTTGTTCACTAGGTCGCTACCGAGGTTGATGTTGAACTTGTCGAGCACCTGAGAGCCTCCCGCGCCTCCGATGAGGCCCATGATGGTATTGAGCAGCGGACCGAGGCTGTATTTCTTCAAGATGGCGCCCGCGGCATTGCCGCCTAGAGCCCCGACGATGAGTTGAATGAGTAGTTCCTGCATGGTGTTTCAGTGGTGGTTGAGGTTGAGCACACGAGGGGGCAGGATTTTTCTACCAGAAAGCTGCAAGGGCTGTCAATAGACCTCACGCACCACGCTCAATCCACTTGTAGGCTCGGAGTGAGTTCTTCCAGAAGTACTGCTCGCACGCTTCTTTGCCTTTGGCACTGAAGTAGTCACTCACGATCTTGAACACCGTGGCAAACGACGCGCCTTTGTCGGAGACGGGCCAATTGCTGCCAAACACCACCTTCTCCGGGCCAAAACACTGCCACAGATGGTCGAGGATGGGCGCATAGAAGTTGCAATCATCAGGCGCGTTGCCTTGCACGTTCTGCACCATCTCGGCGAGCGCGGAGACTTTGCACCAGACATTCGGGCGAGCCGCTGCAGCTTTCATTCCGCTCTTCCACTCGGGCTTGAGTTGCCGTGGATCGCCGCAGTTGCCGCAATGATCGATCACGATACGCAGATCAGGCATGGCTGAAGCAATCTTGTCGACCAATGATGGATCGCGGAGGCCATTCACATCCAGAGTGAGATCCAGACTCGCCATCAGTTTCAGTGCCGAGCGGTATTCCGGCTTCTCGTGATCCATGAGCAAAGATCCACCCATGCGCACTCCGCGAAACAACGGATTGCGAGCCAATCGCTTTAGATGGTTCTCGAATCCTGGTTGCATGGGTTCCAGATGGCCGATGAAACCCACGATGCACTTCTCCTTCTCTGCGAGCCGAAGGATCCAGTCATTGTCTTCCACTAACTTGCTAGCCTCAACGACCACTGTTTCACGAATCCCGTGTGGACTCGCGAGCTCTAGCCAGTCTTTTGGATACACGGGGCGGTAAAGCGGTGTGCCGGGCGTGGGCCAGGGCACGCCTTCTGGGCGAGTTGGATCATAAAAGTGCGTGTGGGTGTCGATGATCCGACTCGCTACCTTGGGCTCAGTTGCTAACGCAGCAGCCCCAAGGCCAGCAGTTGATGCCAAAAAGGCCCGGCGGGTGAGTTTGCGCTTCATTCTTGAATCCAGAGATCGGTTCCTTCCGGCACGAGGTCGTAAAGCTCGATCACATCGTCGTTCTTGAGGCGGATGCAGCCATGACTTCCGCGCTTGCCGATGCCGCGTTCATCGTTAGTGCCGTGGATGTAGATGTAGCGGCTAAAGGTGTTGGCATTGCGCGGCTCAAGTCCCTCCAACCGAAAGATGCGGGTGAGCACCAGGTCATCTTGAGTTTCGTCTCCGGTCTTCCAGATGCCGACAGGCTGTCTGCTCTTGAAGACCGTTCCCCAGGTGGCTTCCGCGCCTAACTTTTCTTTGACGGTGAAATGCCCCACAGGCGTACGCAGACTCCCTTCCACAAAACCCAGACCAAACTTAGAAGTCGAGCATGGCCACTCTTTGAGCAGACGCTGGTTCTCCCAGAGCCGCAGCGTTTGAGTGCCCACGGAGACGGAAAGGCGCTTCATGACAGAGCGTGCGTGCGCTTACAGCTTCTTGATCTTGATGTTGCGATAACGCACCTCCGTGGGGCCGCCGCTATGCACTTGAAGAGCGATCTTGCCCTTGAGCGGAATCGCTGCATCCGCCTCCGTGTAGTCGACCGTCTGCACTCCGTTGATGAACAACTGAATGCGCGGTCCTTGGCAGCGGATGGTGTAGGTGTTCCAGTCCGCACGCTTCAAGACGGGCTCCACCTTGGCCATATCCACTTCAGCCAGGATCTTTTTGCGGCGAGACTCATCATACAGAGCACCCCAATACTTCGGATCGCCGATGTCTGCCTGATAACCGATCATCTCGTGGTTGTTAGGAATGCGTTCACTGCGGATCTGCACTCCTGCATTGATCATACCGCCGCCAGGGACGCCCTGAAGCTTGAACTCCAGGGTCAACTCAAAGTCAGCGTAATCCTCTTTGCTGCTGAGGAACTCATTGCGTGGGACTTTCGTCGTGAGCGAACCGGCAACGATCTGACCATCTTCGATGCGCCAAGTCTTCTCCGTATCGCCCTCCCATCCTGTGAAGGACTTTCCATCAAACAAAGTCACGGGTTCCTCCGCTGATACGGTGAACGCACTGGCGAGGAGGACGGAAAGAAGCAGTTGGCGGATCATGAGGTTACGAGATGAGACGAAGGTTAATGGGATAGCGGTAGAGTTTCTTTTCACTGGCTTGAATGACACCCATGACGGCAAAAGCCGCTGTGCCAATCATCACGAGCATCGCCACCGGCACCATGAGGCACCCGAGCAGCGGAATCCAAGCGAGCAACATGAGGATGACGCTCACAATGGCCACACCGATGTTGAAGTTAACGACTTCTTTCCCATGCGCCTCCAGGTAGGCGCTATCGGAACGCTTCAGCACCCAGAGCAAACCAGGACCGATGAGATTGAGAAACGGAATGCCTGCAAAACCCGCCAGCACGAGCAAAGTGAGCGCGTGCATGACGATGCCGAGGTTTTTGTCTTCATCATTGCGCGGCAACGGATCGCCAGTGCTCGAAAGCAAATCAGCCTCAACCGGAGGAGTAGGAGGCGGTTCAGGCGTGGGCGGTGGCTCCGGTGCAGGAGGAGGAGTAGGAGCGGGCGGTGGCGGCTCTGGAGGAGTTGGCGCTGAGGGGGGTGGAAGATCGCTCATGAGTTCAGTCTACCTGAACGCCGCTCAGACTGCAATGCTGACGAAGGTTTTGCTACCGCGCCTTTTGTTCTTCTCGCCCTGTCCTCCACCTTTCAAGGACCCATCCCAGACTTGTTGATTACCCCAAGGTAGGGCGCTTTCTCCGCAAAGCGCCGGAGCTTGCGAGGCCACGGCGGGCGAATGAGCCGCCATCACGTCAACGCATTCGCCCAACCAAGACTAGCCAAACACCGGCGGGTTGAGGACAACCCAGCCCTACCATTTCGGTGCTGGCTCTCGGATCAGCAAGTAGCGGCAGAGCAGAAAGCAAAGTGTCTGCTCACCTCGGCTTCCTGGAAGTTCGGCACATGTCGGAGAAGTTCACTCCACATGGTAGGTGTCACCTGGATGTCCCCGAGGTAGCCCAGCAACCATGGCGAGGCTCTAGCAGAAACCGAAACGTGGTTAGAGCAGGTGCTCGACCCCACGAACATCTGGATCAAGCTGCATCACGGAGACAAGGCGCAAGTGAAGTCCACTCAACGCAAGTCACCGTGATCTATTTGGAACCGCCCGGTGCGGAGCCGCATGCCGGGTGGTGTGGGAGGGGTGACAGGCGCAATCCTGTCACCTCGACCCGATTTCGGCCTTGTTGCTGTGCTGACTCACTTCTTGGATTTTTGCCGATTCCAGACCAACTGGCTTCCGAAGAAGATGCGAAAAGTGTCTCCGTCCTTCCCGAGCTCACCAGTGCGAAAATCATTTCCTTGGGAAAGGGCTAGCTTGCCGTCTTCGGTGACCTGCCACTTCGCTATAGGTCCTTTCGTGCCGCTGTAGGTAGTCGTCCCGTCTTCGTTCAAGGTCATACTGGCTTTCCAAGCGTCACAAGTCCATGTCGTCCCAATCAAATCCTTGCTCAGTCTGCGTTGCTTGCTGGTCTGCGTGGTTGCGCTGCTAGAAGTAGCTGTCGATTGCTGTGCTGCCATATCGCCAGGACTCCCTTTGAGCTTCTTTTGAGCCGCATCAACGGCTAGCGCAGCAGCGAGGTTGCCCTGCTTGGTATAGCGTTCCCTCATGACGGTTAGAGCGTCGTCATACTTCTTATCAACGGGAGCAAGTGCTGCTGCTCTCGCTTTCTCCCACGCGTCACGCAAGGCAATCAGGTCCGACGGCTCATCCGGCACCTGCGCCTGGACGAAGTGTGCAAGGGAAGCTGCTATGATGACTACAATCTTGGGTCTCATGGTGATGGACTTAGTTTTTGGCCGAACGCCTCGGATCAGGCGACGGCGAGCGCAAGACGTTGCTGACACGACAGATGCCATACGAGCCGTTGCCTGCATCCGTTTTGTTCGGCGACTTACTCATGTTTGGGAAGAATGTTGAGCGTGGAAAGAATGGACTCGG
>JAEUHM010000038.1 GCA_016795485.1 Verrucomicrobiaceae bacterium
CACCACTCGGGTGTAATCTTCTAAACTCGTTTTCATCAACCGTGGCTCCATTGGCCACGGTGTCCTCTTTTATGAGGCATCGACTCTCCCCATTACCCTCGGTCTCTCCTTCTTCGGTGTCCTTTTTTATGAGTCACTGCGAAAGGCTGAACGCCAACGAGTTACATCTTGTCCGATCTGGCGAGTTGTGGTGTAATCGGCCCCTCTCCAACCAAGGTCGCGCCTGATGAATGCTTTTCGCACCAAACTGCTGGCTGCCGTTTTCGGCATGCCTCTCATGTGCAGTGGCGCGTTTCCTAGCCTGTATCTGAAGAACGTGTGCGATGATCAACTGCATGCGCCCACCAACATCTGCAATGCAGGGGATGGTTCAGGCAGGCTTTTCATATGTGACCAGCCGGGCAAAATCTACGTCTTCCAGAGCGGAATGTTGTTGCCCACGCCGTTCATGGACCTCACGATTACGGGTCAGAACAAAATCATCACATTCACAACGGCCTACAGCGAGCGCGGCCTCCTGGGAATGTGCTTCCACCCTGACTTTGAGAACGAGTCTTCCCCAGGGTATCGTTGTTTTTATGTCAACTACACGGCCCCAGCGAGTCTGAGCACACCAAATCCCGTGGGTGCGGGCGGCACGACCAACTGTGTGACGGTCATCGCTGAGTATAAGGTCTCGGCAACGAATCCCAATATTGCAGATCCAGCCTCTGAACGGGTGCTGCTCACTTATGGCCAGCCACAGTCCAATCACAACGGAGGACAGTTGGAGTTTGGGCCAGATGGATACCTCTACATCGCTTCAGGTGACGGAGGAGGGGCCGATGACAATCAGCTTGGACACACTCAGGGCCTTGCTTCACGCCCGCCAGCACCGAACCAGCGTGTCACTGGGACTTTGGGCAACGGCCAGGACCGCCGAACATTGCTGGGCAAGATTTTGCGCATCGACCCGACCGATCCCGACGGCAACGGACCACTAACCTACGCGATTCCACCGGATAACCCATTCATCGGCCTCAACCAGGACTTCACGGATGATTCCTTGGACGGTCCCATGCGCGCCGAGATCTTCGCCTACGGCATGCGCAACCCTTGGCGTTTCTGTTGGGACGAGGGTGGCTTCGGAGGCGGTGCAATGATTTGCGCCGATGTCGGCCAGTTGGATGTGGAGGAGATTGATCTCATCACTCTCGGTGGAAACTACGGTTGGCGCATCAAAGAGGGCAGCATCGCGTTTGACACACCCACGGCGTACGGAACCTTACCGACGGTGACACCGCCAATCGCTGAGTATGCTCACCCCACGGCACTGGCTGGCCACGGCACCCTTCCAGGCACAGAGGTCATGCAGAGGCTCGGAGCATCCATCACAGGCGGGTATGTTTACCGGGGAAGTGAGATACCCGATCTCCAGGGCAAATATGTGTTCGCGGATTACGCGGTAGCGGGCATCACTGGAGGTGGCGGGGTGCTCCTAGGCCTCGAAGAAACAGGGCCAAACGTCTTCGAGCTTAACACCGGTCCGCTGGACGTGGCCAATCCACTACCTTCTTCAGCAAGGATCTACTGCTTTGGCGAAGACGAACGCGGCGAGCTCTACTTTGCGGCCAAAACCACGTCAGGCGTGCTTGCACCAGATGGAGGAAAGCCAGCCGGCACGATCTACAAGATTCAGGGCGGTACCGTGACGACGCTCACGCTTAATCCCGTGAAGGACAACTCGATGTATGAGGGGTCTACCAACAGCAATGGCCGTGGCGAGCATCTCTACGTTGGCCGCACCGGTGATGCAGGCAATGGCACTCGCCGCAGAGCACTTCTCAAGTTTGACTTCAGCGGCGTTCCCCCAGGCGTAAGTCTAACAAGCGCCAGCGTTTCTTTGACAATCACCAAACAGATTGCCCAGGACTTCACCTTCAATCTTCACAAAATGAATGCCGATTGGGGTGAGGGGACTTCCAACGCCGGCGAGCCCGGTGGCCTCGGTGTCGCTCCCACAACTAATGACGCAACCTGGAGCCATCGGCTCCACCCCAGCACTCTGTGGCCAAGCCCTGGCGCTGAGGGCAGCTACGTCTCTGCGCCTTCAGCCTCCAAATCGGTGGGCAACTTTCTCGTCGAGCCCGTCCAGGTCTGGACCGGTGGCAATCTGCTCACAGATGTGCAGGGCTGGATTTCTAGCCCTTCCACGAACTACGGCTGGCTGCTGCGTGGAGACGATACAGAAGAAGCTACACCTTACACCGCTACACGATTCGGCAGTCGCGAATACAATCAGTCCAACGCCGCATACTACCGACCCAAGCTAACGTTGACCTACAACACAGCACCGTCTCCAACATTCTTCGAGTCATGGCTGACAGCGGGCTATCCCTCCAATCCGCCGGGAACTTACGTGGATCTTGAGGGTGATGATGACGTGGACGGCATGCACAACCTGTTGGAGTACGCCTACGGATACAGCCCCACCACCGCGAATGCCGACAATGGCCTAACCACTTCACTCTCCGATGACTCAATCAACACGTTCTTCCACGTGACATTCCGTCGGGATCCCCGTGCAACGGACCTAATCTACGAGTTACAGTTTTGTGATGATGTTCAAAACTGGAGCACGGAAGTCATCAGCATCAGTGGAGATCCTGCATTCGCCACAAACATCGCTGACGTGAGTGAAAGTGCGATAAGCGGACAGGCACCGATCCGGCAGGTCTTTGCCACATTCCCGGTGGCGGGACTGGATGGTAAGAACTTCGTCCGGCTCAGAATATCGAAGACCCCATGATCCAGCGGGCGCTCGTGTTTCTGTTTTGCGCTTCGGGGATACTGGAAGCAGCTACAACCTTGAGTGTGGTCGCTTCGTCAGACGCGTATCTATCCAGTGCAAACGCGAGCTCCAATTTCGGTAACGCTGGTGCACTCTCTCTGGCTGGCAATGGAACAGGCAACGTGGTGGGGCCGCTTAGTAGTATCTTGCGCTTCGACCTCTCTACGATCGCATCGTCACTCGATAGCACTTACGGCACTGGGGGATGGATGGTGGACCAAGTGCAGTTGCAGCTCACCTCCGCCACTCCGCAGAACCCAAACTTCAACCCCAACGCCGCAGGAGCTGTTGCCGTGGACTGGTTGACCTCGGATTCTTGGACCGAAGGCACCATCACGTGGGCTGGGCTGCCCGGAGTCGTCTCCGCTGGGTCTGAAAGCATGGGAACTTTCAGCTATGGGGGATCGAACTCCGGCACCGTGGCTCACACCCTCCAGAATGGCACTGGTTTCCTGGCGGATCTGCTTTCCGGCAGCCTCGCTAGCCTTCTTCTCTCTGCTGGTGATCCTAACGTAAGTATGACGATTAACTCCCGCAACTTTGGCACCCCAGCCAATCGTCCGTATTTGCTAATCACCGCATCGGCTATCCCAGAGTCAGGGAAAGTCGCGCTACTGATGTTTGGCTCTTTTGCTTTGATGCTGAGACGTCGGCGCTAAACGAAAGAGGGCGAACGGCATCTGAGCCACTCGCCCTCCATTCCATTGGGTCGACTACTCGATGAAGAAGAACTGACGCGTGTTGAGCACAGTCCACAGGACATCGCCGCGATCCCGAGCGTCAGCGTTGTCAGCCACTTCACGCAGGATGGCTTTCTCGTCAGCTGTAGCACGGCGGCTCAGCAAGCTCAGGTAAACGGTATCAATGACCTCGTCCGAACCTTTGTCTTTGGCCCTCGCCATGCTGCGAGCAATCATGGTGTAAGGATTCATCAAATTGGAGAACACTTTTCCGTTAAGGAGGTTCAGTGCTTGCGTGACACTGGCGTCCTCACTCGCGTTCTCCACGATTTCTCGGTCGCTTTGTCCAAAATCGCGGAGGAAGTGACCATTCGGCGCTGGGCTGCGGATGTCACAAGCGCGCACGTAGAGCGTATCACGGAAGCGCTCCCAGCTCTTCAAGTTGTCCCGGTCGTCGTCCTTCGCATTAAAGCGCTCTGCATCGGCCTTCACTCGCTGCTTTTGCTGCTGCTCGTAACGTGAGCGATGAATGCGGCTGAGAATGTTCAGCGCCTCGTCAATTTGAAGATCAGCTCCCTTCTTGGCCTTGAGAACAGACGCCACTTCTGCGGCGAACTCCTCGTCTTTCACGAACTCATCGAGCTTTCCGGCTTTTGCCATCTGGGCGAACTTTTTGAAGCCGGTGGTATAGACGATTTCTTCCACAGCATCATCAAGACGCCGACGTTGGCTGCCAACGGCAGACTTGGCTTTGCGAATGGCGGCTTCGTCCTTGCTTTTGTTTGCCTCATTGAGTGCCACCTGTGCAGCACGCACCTCGGCAGCGAGCTCCTTTTGTTTCTTGGCAACCTCGATGCTGCAGTCGCGCATCTCTTCAGGTGTTAGCGCATTCAGAGCGCGGTCCAGCCACTCCACACGACGAATGGCACTCTCGGCAGTCAAACGCGCATCAATGCTCGGGGCGTCAGGATTGGGCTTGTAAAGCGTCACCACGCTGTCCCAGATCTGCTCGGCGCTCATGCGGCGAAGCACAGGGCCTGGGAAGTGGTAAACCTCTCCAAGTTCCACATCTTTGGTGTGGGCAGCACGCTGGTAGCTCTTGCTATTGTAAAGGATTTTGAAGAATGCCTTCATGTCATAGTTGAGGCTCTTCATCGTGTCCTCAAGAAAGGTCATGAGCTGCGGATTTGAAGGCACCGTGGAATCGGTGATCTCATCCACGGGTTCGATCAATCCTAGGCCCATGACTTTCTTCCAAAGTCGATTGGCAATGACCATTGTGAACCGTGGGTTCTCTTTGCTAGTCATCCAAGACGCATAGGCTTCTACCGGTTGCTTATCGCCATCGGTGATCTTGCCATCTTTCGAGAATGACGCGGGGATCATCGGCTCGATCACCGTGTTGGGCTTGGCATCGGTGTACTGGTAGTCGTGCGGCAGTTTGAGAGCTTTCTTTCCGGTTTGGTCCAGCACGTTGTTGTAGCGCAACGGGCGGAGAATCTCGCTCATGGCCTTGCTGATGTCGCCACGCACCATGCCCTCGGGAAGCTCAAACTTGCTCACTGCACCCGCGTAATCGCCCTTCTTTGGCTTCTTGCCCTTCTTGGCAGACGGGCCGCCATACATAGCTTGCATCAGCAGCGGATTGGTCAGTCCATTGGTCCCCGTCATCCCGTACGTGTGGGCTGCCATCTGGTAGTAGTCCATCTGCGACCACTTATCGAACGGGTGATTGTGGCACTGCGCGCAAACCATGCTTGTGCCCAAAAAGATTTGGGTGGTCACAGCCATGTTATCCAGGGGCATATTGTAGTCCCGGATGTAGAAGCCAATTGCTCCGTTGGTGTAAGTTTTGCCATCCGCCGTGACCAGCTCACGCACAAGCTGGTCATAAGGCATATTCTTCTCCAGAGCCTCCTTCAGCCAAGCAGCGTATGCATAGCCCGCGGGTGCACTCTGGCCACCACCCACCATTTGACTCTTGAACCGCAAGATGTCGGCCCAGTAGTTGAACATGTTTTGCACATAGGAGTCGGAAGCGAGCAGTTCATCAATCAACTTAGCGCGCTTGTCTTCGGACTTGTCGGCCAGGAAGTCAGACGTCTCCTTCAGAGTTGGAATCCGGCCCGCGATGTCCAGGAAGACCCGGCGGACAAAGACCTCGTCCGTGATTTCAGCATTGGGCTGGACATTGTTTTTCTTCAGACCTGCGAGCACAAGTTCGTCCACCTTGGCAGCGGCACTCTTCATGTCCGGTTGGGCCGCAATGCCGGAGCCGGCCAGCACAAACGACACGATAGCGCCAAAAAGCGTTGTCTTAATCATAATGGAGGGTTTTAAGGGGGTGAGTTCGCCCGTTTTAACGCGACTTTCCGCAGGTTGTTTCATCTTTCCAGGTGCGACACCCCTCCAGCCTGCTACCCTCGGCTCCCCTTTTAACCAAAACCATGTTACGCGCAGGAATCGTAGGTCTCCCCAACGTCGGCAAATCCACTCTCTTCAATGCGGTAACGCGCACCCGGAAAGCGGAGGCCGCAAACTACCCATTTTGCACCATCGAGCCGAATATTGGTGTGGTGATCGTCCCAGACGAGCGTCTCGCAGTGCTCTCCAAGATCAGCGGCTCCCAGAAGCTGGTGCCAGCCGCCATCGAGTTCGTCGATATCGCCGGCTTGGTCAAAGGAGCCAGCAAGGGCGAGGGCTTGGGGAATCAGTTCCTCAGCAACATCCGCGAAGTAGACGCCATAGTGCACGTCGTCCGCTGTTTTGAGAGCGGCGACATCCACCACGTGGACGGCAACGTCGACCCTGTGCGCGACATTGACGTCATCAACACCGAACTCATCATCGCCGACCTAGAAGGCGTCACCAAACGCAAAGGCCGTGTCGAGAAAGATGCTAAGCGTGGCAACAAAGAAGCTGCGGTAGAGCTCGCGCTCTGCGACAAGCTCATCCCGCACCTTGACTCCGGAAAACCAGCTATCACTGCCGACCTCACAGACGATGAGCGCAAGCTGTTGAAGTCCTTTTTCCTGCTCTCCTCCAAGCCCGTGATTTACGCCTGCAACGTGGCCGAAGATCAACTCGCCGCCGCCATCAACACTCCTGACGCCCATCCCTTTGTCTCCGCCGTGCGTCAACACGTAGCCGCCATGCACAACGCAAGCGCCGTCGTCATCAGTGCGGCGATCGAGAACGAACTGGTTGATCTCCCGGAGGAAGACGCCACCGCGTATCTCGCTGACCTTGGTGTCAAAGACTCAGGCGTGTCCCGCTTGATCAAAAGCGCCTACGATCTCCTCGGCCTCCAGACCTACCTCACCACCGGTGAGAAAGAAACCCGCGCCTGGACCATCACCAAAGGCACCAAAGCTCCCCAAGCAGCTGGCGTCATCCACGGCGACTTTGAGCGCGGCTTCATCGCCGCCCAGATCGTTGCCTTTGACGACCTAGCCGCCCTCGGCTCCGAAGCAAAATGTCGTGAAGCCGGAAAACTTCGCATTGAGGGCAAAGAATACGTCATGCGAGATGGAGACGTCGTCGAGTGGCGGTTTAACGTGTAACAGCGCTCCCCCGATAGTCGCCCTATCCTCAGACTGAGCGCTTCCTTCTTGCCCCGAACATAAGCCCCAAGGCCACTAGCAGGGCGCTGGATGGTTCGGGGACCGTGACTGGCAGGAAATAGTTGGCATTCACTTCGGTGGATACCGTCTCTCCCGTTGTGGAACCCGCTTCGACAGCCCAGCGAAAGTCGTTCCCTGCATAAATCCCGCTCAGGATGGCCTCAGCTTCGGCTTCTGTGAGGGAGCTGAACTCCCGGTAAGCATCAAGCGCATTGATGATGCCGTCGTTGTTCCGATCGTAAGTCGCGTCATCTTCATCAATCACCCCATCGTTGTTCACGTCGGTGCCAATCATGAACGTGTCATCGTTGCCGAAGTAGTTTTCCAGAATCTCTCTCGCGGAAGACGCTATCGCCGCAACATCGCCCGTCTCAGGCGATGACGCAGTGTCGAGTTCAGGGTTCCAGAAGCCCGGGAATCCCGCAAAGATGTCACCCGTCGTGCCTGGGTTCCCATCATCATCACCATAGGCGATGGCGGTGATGGGCCGCCAGAAGTTCATATCGTACTTGGCGTCCCAGGTCGCGATCACGGTGTCGGCAATGGCTACGTTGAGCGCGGCGAGCAGGCGAGTCTCCGTTGCTAGATCCAGGCCAGCAGCAGTGGCCAGCGAGTCGGCCACGGAGTTCCATTGCACGATGGACGTATTCGTCCCTGCAGCAGATCCAGATGACCAAAAGTGGGCGATGTGGGTCTGGTCATCAGTGCGCACAAGACTGCCAGCCTGGCCCAGGGTTTGCACTTCATTGTAATCATTTGCGTACTGGGTAGAGGTCAACGCGGGGGCTGTGGTGGAGTGAATGCCTCCGGCATTCTGGACAGCGAAAGAGGTTACGTTTCCCCATCCGGTCAGTGTTGGTTGAGCCGTGACGTGGAGTGCGGGATCGCTGTGGGGAGTGGGCTGCCAGTTCGGGGCGGAACTGGACACGGTATAGGGCGCATTTGCATCAGCAGCGCCGTCTCCAAGACGCATGGTGAGAATCGACGTGGCCACGTTCGAGCCCCAGTTCATGCCGTCCACCTTGGCTTGTCCGTTCGTGATGGTGCTCATTTGGGCATTGTAGAGACCCTGAAACGAAGCCGAGCCATACATTTGGGAAAGCACCGTGTAGGCAGCTTGGGATGCCGCCGCTTGTGCAGAGGCACCGCTAAGGTTTGAACCGCTCACGGCATAGGGCGTATAGCCGCCAACGATCCCATTCACGGCATCGTACATGGAGGTGTGCAAAATCGCCATCGTGCGGCTTGCCTCGGGCGCAGATTCACCTGCAGCTCGGCTTGCCTCCAACGCAGCGCGGTTCCACTCCAACGCCCAGTCAGCATGAGCGACCACAGCGCCCAGGACGAGCACAAGCAGCATGGGAAGGACAGATCTAGGTGAGGCCATAGCGTTAAAGGTAAATCAACTTTAACAAATATCAATAAAAATGGTAATAATCATAAACTGAGGCTCTCTCGCCTCTCCGGTTGACGTTCTCGGTCCTGACAGGATGCTAGCGGCAGCAGACAGGGGCGTCCCACCGCAGGGACTGAGACGGGTCTTCCTCGACCTGAACCCTCCGAACCTGATGCGGGTCATGCCGCCGAAGGGAGCTCGCTCGGAGGTATCTCAGTTCCGGCCAAAGGCCGCCACCGCTCGCTGAAAACCGTTTACCGCTTACCGAATCTTATGATCGCTGACCCAAAGTCTTCTTTCGAGCCGCATTCCTCCGACCAACTCCCCGCCTCCACCCGTGTCTTCCTGGAGGGGCAGATTCACAAAGATATCCGCGTGCCAATGCGTGAAATCGCCCTGTCACCTACCAAAGCCTTTAATGGCCGCATTGAGGTGAACGAACCCGTCCGCGTTTATGACACAAGCGGCCCTTGGGGTGACCCGAACTACCAGGGCACTGTCGAGGAAGGCCTGCCCGCTCTGCGCAAACAGTGGATCCTCTCCCGCAACGACGTGGAAGAATACGTCGGCCGCGCCATCGAGCCCCGTGACAACGGCTACCTCACCGCCAACCACGCCGAATACGCCGCCGCCAAGCGCGAGGGCATCCTCAGCCCGCTCAAGGCCCCCATCAATGCCCAACGCAATCCCTTGAAGGCCAAAGCAGGCAAAGTCGTCACCCAACTCGCCTACGCCCGTGCTGGCATCATCACCCCAGAGATGGAGTTCATCGCCATCCGCGAAAACATGCGCCGAGCCCAGATCGCCGACTTCAAAAACGACATCGTCCGCAACGACCTCGACAAGCAGCACGCCGGTTCTGCAACACTCCAGCACTCCACCACTCCATCCATCTTCGCTCGTTTTCCGCAAAGGATTCCCAAAGAGATCACCCCCGAGTTCGTCCGCTCCGAAGTCGCCGCAGGCCGCGCCATCATCCCCGCGAACATCAACCACCCCGAGCTCGAGCCGATGATCATCGGCCGGAACTTCCTCGTCAAAATCAACGCCAACATCGGCAACAGCGCCGTCGCCTCCAGCATCGAGGAAGAAGTCGAAAAAATGCGCTGGGCCACCAAGTGGGGCGCGGACACCGTCATGGACCTCTCCACCGGCAAGAACATCCACGCCACCCGTGAATGGATCCTCCGCAACAGCCCCGTGCCCATCGGCACCGTGCCCATTTATCAGGCGCTCGAAAAAGTGAACGGCAAAGCCGAAGACCTCACCTGGGAACTCTTCCGCGACACCCTCATCGAGCAGGCCGAGCAGGGCGTCGATTACTTCACCATCCACGCCGGCGTCCTCCTCCGCTTCGTGCCCATGACCGCCTCCCGCATGACCGGCATCGTCAGCCGCGGCGGCAGCATCATGGCCAAGTGGTGCCTCGCCCATCACAAGGAAAACTTCCTCTACACCCATTGGGACGACATCTGCGACATCATGGCCGCCTACGACGTCTCCTTCTCCATCGGCGATGGTCTGCGACCAGGTTCGATCGCCGACGCCAATGACAAAGCCCAGTTCGGCGAACTCGAAGTCCAGGGCGAGCTCACCAAGCGTGCCTGGGCCAAAGGCGTCCAGGTCATGAACGAAGGCCCCGGCCACGTCCCCATGCACATGATCGAGGAAAACATG